>CAVSYN010000021.1:0-58397 GCA_963732115.1 uncultured Bacteroidales bacterium | reverse complement strand
CAAATCTTTTAAAGGTTATTTTTTGCATTTATAGCAGCTTTGTAAAAGATATCCCTAAATACTATCTTCGTACTCATTAATCTTATCGAATATTTAATCTATGTCAATTGTAGTTCAGGGTGTTACCAGGTATTATGGGGAACAGAAAGCGCTCGATAACGTGTCCTTTGAGATCAGGACAGGGGAAATAGTTGGCTTTCTCGGCCCAAACGGTGCTGGTAAGACTACTATGATGAAGATTATCACCGGTTTTATTCCTGCCTCCTCGGGAACCGTCATGATAAACGGTGTGGAGATCGGGGATGATTCCAATGAGGTTAAAAAGAAAATCGGATATCTCCCTGAAAACAATCCGCTTTATCCCGAAATGTACATTAGGGAATACCTTGGTTTTGTTGCGTCATTGTATAAGACGGATTCGACGCACAAAAAACAGATTGACAATATTATTGAGATGACGGGGCTTGCACCTGAACAAAAGAAGAAAATCGGTTCCCTTTCCAAAGGCTACAGGCAGAGAGTCGGTCTTGCCCAGGCGCTTATCCATAATCCTGAAATACTTATTCTTGATGAAGCCACTTCAGGGCTTGATCCAAACCAGATCGTTGAAATCAGGAATCTTATCCGGGATGCCGGAAAGGAAAAAACAGTTATGCTGTCAACTCATATCATGCAGGAAGTCGAAGCAATTTGCGACAGGGTGATAATCATTGACAAAGGTATCATCGTTGCTGATGATGAGAAGAAAAATATCTATTCACGGATTAAACAACCAAAGCAGGTAATAAGCGTCGAGTTTGACAGGGAGGTTGATGAAAAGATCCTCCGGGAACTGCCCTTTGTGGACTCTGTAAAAAAAGTGGCCGGGAACGCATGGCTGCTGGAATCCTCAGGAGATCAGGATATCAGACCTGAAATATTTTCTTTCGCTGTAAATAATAATCTCACCGTACTTTCACTTCAGAAAAAGGAAAGCAACCTCGAAGAAATATTCAGGCATCTCACAGGCAATAAGTAGTTTTGTTTTCTCGGTTTTTTTTATTTCCTTTGCAGATCAGAATCTGGTGGAGAAATTTGAGCTGATTGCAACCACAGGAAAAAATGCTAAAATGCCAATACTTCCTTTATTCCAATCATTCAAACATCCATCTTTTACTGGTTTTTAAATCTTAAATTTAAAATAATGGGATATTTATTTACTTCCGAATCTGTTTCTGAAGGACACCCCGATAAGGTTGCCGACCAGATTTCAGATGCATTACTTGATGAGTTCCTTCGCTGGGACCCGGAATCAAAGGTCGCCTGTGAAACCTTTGTTACTACCGGACTTGTCCTTTGCGGCGGGGAAGTTCGCACAGAAGGATGGGTGGATGTACAGGAAACTGCGAGAAGGGTTATCCGGAATATAGGTTACACAAAAGCCGAATACCGATTTGACTGCGATTCGTGCGGGGTAATTTCAACGATTCACGAGCAATCGAGCGACATCCGCCAGGGGGTTGTCCGTGAAAAACCTGAGGACCAGGGTGCAGGCGACCAGGGCATGATGTTCGGCTATGCCTGCCGCGAGATGGACAACTATATGCCCTTAAGCATAGAACTGGCACATAGACTTCTCCAGGAACTCGCAGCCATAAGGCGAGAGGGTAAACAAATGAAATACCTCCGGCCCGATAGCAAATCGCAGGTTACAATTGAATATGATGATAGCAACAAACCCTTGCGTATTGATACAATAGTTATCAGCACCCAGCACGATGAATTCATACAGCCAAAAAACAAATCACATAACTCCGAAAAATCGGCTGAAAAAGAAATGCAGAAAAAAATCACGGAAGACTTGCAGAAAATATTAATCCCCCGTGTTAAGAAGACTTTACCTGCGAGAATTCAGAAACTTTTTAAGGCTGATCTTAAGCTCCTTGTTAATCCAACAGGCAAGTTTGTGATAGGCGGGCCTCACGGAGATACAGGCCTTACGGGCCGGAAAATCATAGTTGACACATATGGCGGTCATGGCGCTCATGGTGGCGGAGCCTTTTCAGGAAAAGATTCATCAAAGGTCGACAGGTCGGCAGCTTACGCTGCACGTCATATTGCCAAGAACCTTGTTGCAGCGGGAGTTTGCGATCGGGCTATGATCCAGGTAGCTTATGCCATCGGCGTTGCCAGGCCTGTCGGGTTGAATGTAAACACGTTCGGCACTGGAAAAGTGAAAGATGCAAAAGGCAACGTTATTCATGATGGTGAAATCGCAGCAAAGCTCAATGATCTGTTTGATTTGCGTCCCTATTCAATAATTCAGCGTTTCGGACTGAAGAATCCTGTTTTTTTGGCGACTTCCGTATATGGTCATTTCGGACGTGACTATTCAGAAAAGACTGTGGAGGTTTATTACGAGGTTCCGGGCACCAAGCCGGTATCAGTTAATGGCAACGGGAAAAAGGTCTACAGAAAAAAGGTAGAATTCTTCGCGTGGGAAAAGCTGGATTATGTAGATAAGATCAAAAAAGCCTTCAAATTATAAAAAGGTTAGAAGGCTGCCTTCACGATCCTCGCAATATTATCAGATCTTCCAAGTGTGTAATAATGAATTCCGGGAACTCCTTCCCTGATCAGCTCTTTCGACTGCATGGCAGCCCATTCTATCCCTACTTCCCTGGCATCACTGTCGGTTTTGCATTTTTGAAGAGCAAGTACCAGTTCATGAGGAACATCAATATGAAAAGTCTGTGGAAGAAGGTTTATATCATTCAGGGCTGAAATAGGTTTTAAACCCGGAATTATCGGAACCGTGATACCGAAATTCCTGCATTCATCCCTGAAACTGAAAAACTTCAGGTTATCGAAGAACATCTGCGTAACAACATAGCTTGCTCCCGAACCAGTCTTAAGCTTAAGGTTCTCCATATCAAGCTGCCGGTTGGGAGCTTCAAAATGCTTTTCGGGATATCCGGCAACTCCGATACAAAATCTTGTCGGAGTGGCATCTTCAAGCGTCTCCTCAAGATACTTTCCTTTGTTCATATTTGCAATCTGCTGAACCAGTTCCCATGTGTGCAAATGACCATCCTTTTCCGGAATAAATGTACGGCTTCCTTTTTGGGGATCTCCCCTGAGGGCAAGCACATCATCAATCCCGAGGAAATTCATCTCAATAAGCACATTTTCAGTTTCCTCCTTTGAAAAACCTCCGCACAGCAAATGCGGTACAACCGGGATGTTGTATTTATATTTTACTGCGGCTGCAAGAGCGATAGTTCCAGGCCGTTTTCTGACAACTCTTTTTTCAAGCAGGCCGTCAGACCGTTCATGGTAAACTATTTCATTGCGGTGAGTGGTAAAATTTATATATGCAGGACTAAACTCCATAAGTCTGTCAATAGTTGCATAAACCCTTTCAATGCTATGCCCTTTGAGGGGCGGAAGCAATTCAAAAGTGAACAACGGACCTTTTGCGTTATTGATCTTATCTATCACACTCATAGTACCGGTTTCATAAATTTGGGGCAAGCCATCTTGCAGCTTCTTCGACAGACATGTTTTTACGCTTTGCATAATCTGCCAGCTGGTCCTGTCCAATACGGCCTACGTTAAAATAGGTTGATTCAGGATGAGAAAAAATATAACCGCTCACTGCAGCCGGTGGTGTCATTGCAAAATTTTCAGTCAGTCCGGCGCCGGTCAGTTTTTCCGCGTCCAGAAGGTCAAAGATAATACGTTTTTCAGTGTGATCGGGGCATGCGGGATAACCGGGAGCCGGTCTGATACCCTTATAACGGATCCTGAGCAGATCCTCCACGCTCAGATCTTCATCAGCAGCGTAACCCCAATATTCCTTACGGATCAGCTTATGAAGATATTCTGCTGCGGCCTCTGCCATCCGGTCGCTCAGTATTTTGATCATGATCCATGAATAATCATCATCCTTGTATTTTTCTGCAGCATGCCTGCTGATGGCTGCTGTCACAACAAATGCTCCGATATAATCTTTCAGCCCGGCCGATCCGGGAGCAATGTAATCGGAAAGTGATAGATTGGGAGCTCCGGTCTCTTTGCGTTCCTGGTTTCTAAGGAACCTGAAAACTGCCCTGACATCATTCCTGTCATGATCTGACAATACCTTTACATCATCCCCGTCAGAAACTGCCGGATAAAGGCCAAATACCCCGTTAGCCTTAATTAGCTCATCTGCAGTTATTTCTTCAAGCAACTTTTGTGCATCATTAAATAATGATTTTGCCTCTTCCCCTTTAACGGGATCATCAAAGACAGCCGGGTACTTTCCGTTTACTTTCCAGGCATAAAAGAAGAATGTCCAATCGATGTATTTTTTAAGTTCTTTCAGATCAAACTCTTTGATCAGCTGGAGGCCTGGCTTGTCTGGTTCATGCATTTTCAGCGAAGTCCAGTCTGTAATAAGCCTGTTCCTTCTTGCCTCCTCTATCGGCAGTAAAGAACTCACTGTGTGCCGGGCATTATGATCGTCCCTGATCTTTTTATATTTTTCCCTGACAGAATTTACATAGGAAGTGTTATCGGCAGCAAGAAGCGAGGAAAGTACTCCTGCAGCTTTTGATGCATCTTTCACATGCACAACGGTTTTTGAATAAGCAGGTGCAATCTTCACTGCGGCATGGATCTCCGAAGTTGTTGCACCTCCGATAAGCAGGGGCACTTCAATCTTTCTCCGCTGCATTTCCGAAGCAACGTGCACCATCTCTTCAAGCGAAGGAGTAATCAATCCGCTCAGACCTATAAAATCAGCTTTTTCATTTACTGCAGTGTCGATAATCTTTTCTGCGGGTACCATTACTCCCAGATCAATAACCTGGTAATTATTGCATGCCAGCACAACCCCCACGATGTTTTTACCGATATCATGCACGTCCCCTTTTACAGTAGCCATAACTATCTTTCCTGCTGACTTCTTTTCCTCTCCTTCACTCTCCTTTTCAATGTATGGTGCAAGAACTGCCACAGCTTTTTTCATCACCCTGGCGCTCTTAACCACCTGTGGGAGGAACATCTTTCCCGATCCAAAAAGGTCCCCTACCTCGTTCATTCCGGCCATCAGCGGGCCTTCAATAAGTTCAATGGAACGATTAAAGGTCGGCCTCGCCTCTTCTACATCCTGAGAAATGAATTCGTCAATGCCCCGCTTAAGTGAATGCCTGATGCGTTCGAGAACAGGAAGTGAGCGCCATTCATCGGCTTTTTCCTCTTTTTTCCCTTCATTTTTCAGGCTTTCTGCAAATTTCACCAGTCTTTCGGTTCCATCCCTCCCTTTATTTAAAACCACGTCCTCAGTAAGAGCAAGAAGGTCGGGCTGAATCTCAGTGTATACCTGCAACATGCCAGGATTTACAATGCCCATATCCAAACCTGCTCTTATGGCATAATACAGGAAAACCGAATGTATTGCCTCGCGCACCTTATCATTGCCCCGAAACGAGAATGAAAGATTGCTGATTCCACCGCTTACTTTGGCATAAGGCAAATTCTTTTTGATCCATTTGGTTGTATCGATGAAGTTAACTGCATAATTATTATGCTCCTCGATCCCAGTCGCAATAGCCAGAACATTGGGATCAATTATTATATCCTCAGGAGGGAATCCTGCTTTATCAATAAGAAGACGATATGACCTCTCGGCAACAGCAGTTCTTTTTTCATAGGTATCAGCCTGGCCTTTCTCATCAAACAGCATGACAACAGCCGCTGCCCCATATTTTCTTACTTTGCGGGCATGATCCAGAAAGACTTCTTCACCTTCCTTAAGGCTTATTGAATTCACAACTGATTTACCCTGAATGCATTTCAATGCCGATTCAATTACATTCCACCTTGAGGAATCTATCATCAGGGGAAGCTTCGCAATATCAGGTTCCGACATGACAAGGTTGACGAATTTTACCATAGCCTTTTCGGAATCCAGCATTGCTTCGTCCATGCATATATCGATAATCTGGGCTCCTCCTTCCACCTGGTTCCTGGCAATTGCCAGCGCCTCGCCGTATTTTTCCTCCCTGATAAGGCGGGCAAATTTTATAGAACCTGAGACGTTAGTACGTTCACCAATATTAACAAAGTTGGTCTCAGGTGTGATTACCAATGCTTCAAGTCCGCTGAGCCTGGTGTACTTTGTGATTTCAGGTTTTATTCTTGGACCATAAAGCTTAGCTTTTTCAGCAAGCTTTTTGATATGCTGCGGCGTTGTTCCGCAGCAGCCACCGATGATATTCACCCATCCCTCTTTCATAAAATCTTCTGCAATAGAGGCCATGAATTCAGCTGACTGGTCATATTCGCCGAACTGATTGGGCAATCCAGCATTAGGATGGGCAGAAACCCAGAATCCGGCTTTCGCGGACAACTCCTCAACAAATGGCCTTAGCTGTTCAGCACCCAAAGCACAGTTCAATCCTATGCTGAATAATGGGAAATGTGAAACAGAAATAAGGAATGCTTCAAGCGTCTGGCCGGTCAGCGTCCTTCCGCTGGCGTCAGTGATAGTTCCTGAAGCCATGACGGGAAGTCTCAGTCTTTTTTCTTCAAATACTGAGTCTATCGCATAAAGAGCAGCTTTGCAATTCAGGACATCAAATATTGTTTCAACAAGGAGTATATCGACACCGCCGTCGATCAGACCTCTGGCCTGTTCCGAATATGCTTCAACCAGCTGGTCAAATGTGACCTTCCTGGCACCGGGATCATTGACATCGGATGACATTGACGCAGTGCGGTTTGTTGGTCCCAGGGTCCCGATAATGAAATGGGCTTCAGGTTTATCAGATTTTTCAAATTCCGTAATTGCCTGAGCGGCCAGCCTGGCCGACTGGAAATTCATTTCATAAACCTGCTCTTCCATTCCGTAGTCGGACATTGATATCCGGTTCGCATTGAAGGTGTTAGTGGTTATGAGATCAGCCCCTGCTTCAAGGTATTGCCTGTGGATCTCCAATATCACTTCGGGTTTCGTAATCGACAGCAGATCGTTGTTGCCTTTAAGCGACCCTGGATGATCTTTAAACATCTCCCCGCGGAAATCCTTTTCCTGAAGCCGATACTTCTGGATCATTGTCCCCATTGCTCCGTCGAGGACGAGAATACGCTCCCGGATAATATTTTCAAGTTTCTGGTTCAAGCTGGTATGTTTTTAGTTAATAATTTCAAGTCCCCCTTCAGGGGGGTTGGGGAGTGGATTTTTCTTCCAGTATTTACAATAAAAACATCCATACTGCGCAATTGTTCCTTTAACGCATAAAGAGTTTCAAGATTCACAACTCCAATCACATATTTATATAATTTACTGCTAAAGTATTCCGAGACTTCCTTAAATCCAAACAATTTCCGGTCCTTTTCATTTTTATACCTCAGATAAACTTCCAGCTTAAAATTCCTGGTATAATTTGATACCGTTCCCTGCTGGTACTTTTTATATTCATATCTGTAACCGTATGAGTTTGCAGAGATATCGGAAAGAACGGCGCTCCCGGTAGCATGACCTCCTGCTCCCTTACCGCTAAAGAATTGTTTGTCGGCAAACGCAGCTTCAGTTATTACTCCATTATATTCGTTATCAACATTATATAAATATTTATCAGAAGAAATAAAGCGCGGAAGTACAAAACTTGTAATCGTGTTTTCATTCGTCTTGCCAACAAAAGGTACAAGCTTAATTTTATAGCCTTTCTCTTTTGCATACCTGATATCAAAGGTTGATATTTTACTTATTCCGTAATGAAATACCTCTTCAGGCTTAAGGAAAAGACCATAAGCATGGCCTGTTATAATACAGAGCTTATACTTGGCATCCCAGCCTTCAACATCAAGAGTCGGATCCGACTCTGCAAAACCCAGCGACTGTGCTTCTTTCAATGCAACAGAATAGTCCATGCCTTCATTATGCATTTTTGTAAGAACATAATTTGTTGTACCATTAAGGATCCCGCGAAGTGAGTGAAGAAGCTCATTATCATAGTATTCCTCGAGGTTTCTGATTATCGGAATGCTTGCACCTGCTGAAGCTTCGTACAGCAGCGACACCTTGTACTTATCCTGGAGGTCAACAAGCTCCCTGAAATGATTTGCTACCATTACCTTGTTGGCAGTCACCACATTTTTTCCGCTTTTCATTGCAGCTGAAACAATATTGAAAGCCTCATTGGCATCATCAATAAGCTCCACAACGAGGTTTATCGAAGGATCATTAAGAATGTCATTTTTATCGTATGTGAAATTCGACAATGGGATTCTTCTCTTTTTATTACGGTCCTTTACGCAGATCTTTACAATGTCGGCTTTGAAACCGGTGCTGCTGTTCAGAACATCATGCAATCCCTGGCCAACACATCCATAGCCGAATAAACCTATTCTTAACTTTTCTCTGGTCATCTCTTTAACTTTTAATTGATTTATTCCAGAATTTGCGAACGACATCAGTAACCAGGTCGGTCTCAATAAGAAATCCATCATGGCCGTAAAATGAGTCTATCTCTGCATATTCTGCATTTCCGGTGTTTGATGCAATCAACTTCTGTTCTTCAGTCGGAAAAAGAAGATCTGATTTTATACCTACGCACAGCACTTCTGCCTTTATAATTTTAAGCGCACTGATCACTCCTCCTCTGTTCCTTCCGATATTATGGGTATCGGAGAGGCAGGTAAGGCACCAGTAAGAATAAGGATTAAACCTGCTTACCAGTTTATCTCCCTGGTAAGCCTGGTAAGTAGCTGCCTTGAAGGAAGTCAGCTTTTCATCGTCATCCTCCTTCTGGGTCTGATTGTATGCAGCAACCGTCCTGTAACTGATAAGTGCAATCGATCGGGCAGCCTTTAGTCCCTTTTTTCCGCCCTCGGGATCCCCATCAGAAAAGGTCTGATCAGCTTCCATTGCAAGCCGCATCGATTCGCTGAAAGCCAGTGCCCAGGGTGTCTGCTTTGCCCCGGAAGCCAGTAAAACAAGCCGTTGAATCAGGTCAGGATACATAATTGAATATTCAAGAGCCTGATAACCACCGATGGATGCACCAATAATAGTATGTATCTTCCTGATCCCAAGATGGTTCCTGAGTATTTCATGAACATTAACCAGGTCGCGCACTGTTATCAGCGGGAAATTTCTCAGCCATGGCCTGCCTGTTTCCGGATCTAACGATGCAGGTCCGGTAGTTCCGTAACAGGAGCCAAGAACATTGGCACAGACAATAAAGAACTGGCGCGTGTCAAAGAGTAATCCCTCTCCCACCATTCCGGGCCACCATGCTTCAACGTCTGAGTTTGCAGTAAGTGCATGACATATCCATATCACATTATCAGCATCACCGTTAAGCGTCCCATAGGTGTTATAGGCAATCTCAAGCCCCGGAATTATCGCCTCTGTCTCAGTCTTAAACTGGTTTTCAAATTTTAGTGTCTTCATATTACTTGTCTGAATGCCTGCTCAAAATCATATATTATATCATCAATGTGTTCTATCCCCACTGAAACCCTGAATAGTCCGGGTTCAATTCCAACTGCCAGCTGCTCTTCTTCCGAAAGTTGTGAATGAGTGGTAGTTGCCGGCTGAATTATAAGGGTCTTTGCATCTCCGACATTTGCCAGATGGCTCACCAGTTCAAGGTATTCGACAAGTTTTGCAGCTTTTGATCTTTCTGCCTTAAGTACAAAGCTCAGTACACCGCCCGCTCCCCTTGGAAGGTATTTTTCAGCAAGATCATGATGAGGATTATCTTTCAGTCCGGGGTAATTAACTTTCTCAACACATGGCTGATCTTTCAGCCATTCTGCAAGAGCCAGGGTGTTCCGGATATGTCTCTCCATCCTCAGGGATAGCGTTTCAAGTCCCTGAAGAAGAAGAAATGAGTTAAACGGACTTATTGCAGGTCCGATATCCCTCAATCCTTCCACCCTCGCCTTAACAATGAAGGCTATATTGCCCGATGGAGAAGACTGCGAGAACAGATCCCCGAAAATATACCCGTGGTAGCCCTCAGACGGCTCGGTAAAGGCAGGAAAATTCCCGTTGCTCCAGTTAAAATTGCCTGCATCAATTATTAATCCGCCAATGCTGGTACCATGGCCTCCGATCCATTTGGTGGCCGATTCCACAATAATGTTTGCTCCATACTCGATCGGCCTGCACAGATAGCCGCACGCACCGAATGTATTGTCGACAACAAGCGGCAGGCCGTGTTTTACTGCGAGTTTTGAAAATGCTTCAAAATCCGGTATGTTGAATCCGGGATTGCCAATTGTTTCGACATATATCGCTTTGGTATTTTCATCTATCAATTGCTCAAATGATGACGGATTAAGGTCGCTTGAAAAACGCGCTTCAATTCCAAATTTTGGTAAAGTGACCTTGAATTGATTGAAGGTACCGCCATAGAGAAAAGGAGAGCTGACAAAATTATCTCCCTTTCTCATGATGGTTGTAAGAGCGATGAACTGCGCCGCATGTCCCGATGAAACAGCCAGTGCTGCGACTCCGCCTTCAAGAGCCGCGGCTCTTTTTTCAAAAACTTCGGTTGTGGGATTATTTATTCTTGTGTAGATATTCCCTGCCTCTGTAAGAGCGAAAAGATCGGCGGCATGCTTTGCGTTTTTAAAGACATATGATGAAGTCTGGTAGAGTGGAACGGCCCGTGATAATGTTTCTTTATCAGGTTGATGTCCGGCGTGTATCTGAAGTGTTTCAAAATTTATTTTTCTCATGATTATTGTATATTCAATTGATTAATAATATTATATGTGATCATAACGCGATAAGATCGCGTATTTCCTATGATCCGTTAATAAATTAAAAAGTGATTATTTCCGGGAAAGGATCGTTATCTGCGCATGCGCATAGGCACGAGCGGCATGATGAAATTGTTGTGGGTCAAATGAAATGAATTCATTGCTTCTGTTTTAATTTTTATCATCTCCCGTTTAGCCGGGATTAGGTTTTGGCACCGTTCTCTGACTTAATCAGGGTTGGTTGCCAGGGTTTCTCAGAGCCTAATCTCTCCGCCCTTCTTAATAAAAACCAAACACCCTTTAATGGAAGGAATATTTGATTTGCGGGAGCAAATATAAGAAGAATATTTAGAAATCCAAAATGTGATATCATGTACTCACCCCCAACCCCCTCTCTGCTTCGCAAAGAGGGGGCATAAAACCTTACATGATAGCACATTCCCCCTCGTTGCGAAGCAGAGAGGGGGAAAAGAAGGGGGTGAGTACATGTGGACAGAAAGCGTGTTTGAGAGCATTATACAATTTTTAAACTATTTTTGCTTTATATATCAGACTTCAGATGCAAAACCTTCTAACGATCTATAACAGCCTTACAAGGCAGAAAGAAATATTTAAACCGCTTCATCCGCCATTTGTGGGCTTATATGTTTGCGGACCAACCGTTTACAGCGATACTCATCTTGGCCATGCAAGGCCTAATATTACTTTTGACCTGCTATATCGTTACCTGATGCATCTCGGATTTAAAGTAAGATATGTCCGGAATATTACTGATGTCGGTCACCTCGAAAATGATGCTGATGATGGTGAGGATAAGATCGAAAAAACTGCAAGGATTGAACATCTTGAACCGATGGAAGTGGTTCAGCATTATATGAATACCTTCCACAGAAATATGGAACAGCTTAATACCCTGAGACCTTCCATCGAACCGAGAGCTTCGGGACATATAATTGAACAGCAGGAATTCATAAAGCAACTTATCAGGAACGGATATGCTTATGAAGTTAACGGTTCGGTTTATTTTGATGTCCTGAAGTACAGCAAAAAATATAAATACGGAAAGCTTTCCGGGCGAGTTCTTGAAGAACTTCAGGCCAATACACGTGAACTTGAAGGGCAGGATGAAAAACATAACCCGTTTGATTTTGCACTCTGGAAGAAGGCCACACCTGAACATCTTATGAAATGGCCGTCGGAATGGAGTGAAGGTTATCCGGGCTGGCATCTGGAGTGTTCAGTGATGAGTGTTAAATACCTTGGTGAAGTATTTGATATACACGGCGGTGGAATGGATCTCCAGTTTCCTCACCATGAATGTGAGATTGCCCAGTCAACTGCAGCTCTCGGAAAAGAATCGGTGAGATACTGGATGCACAACAACATGATTACCATTAACGGTCAGAAAATGGCCCGTTCGCTCGGTAATTTCATCACATTGGATCAGCTTTTCAGCGGCAAGCATCCGGTGCTTGACCAGGCATACAGTCCCATGACTGTCAGATTCTTTATTCTTCAGGCTCACTATCGCAGCACCGTTGATTTCTCGAATGAGGCTCTTAAGGCAGCTGAGAAAGGATTCCAGAGACTCATGAAAGGTATTGAGACCCTGAAAAAACTTAAGCCGTCTGACCAGTCGACGGTAGACATAAGCGAACTTAGCAAAAAATGCTATGAAGCTATGGATGATGATCTTAACAGTCCTGTGTTGCTCTCTCACCTCTTTGAAGGAGTAAAATATATAAATTCAGCAAGTGATGGCACTGAAAAGCTTAGCAGTTCCGATCTGGACTCACTGAAAATGCTTTTTGATACATTTGTTTTTGAAATTATGGGACTTAAAGATGAATCTGAAGGCGGTGCGGATGAAAAGCTTACAGACGACCTCATTAAGATAATTGTCGGCCTGAGGCAGGATGCCAAAAACAATAAGGACTTCTCCACCTCCGACAGGATCAGGCAGGAGCTTAAAAAGGCCGGGGTGGTATTGAAGGATCTGAAGGATGGGGTGAGCTGGGAGAGGGAGTAGGATGTATTATGTATTATGTATTATTGACGATACGCGATGTGTGTTATGCTTGTTATGCAGGTTCTGCCAGTTATGCCGGTTTATTGATATTTCGCCTATAATACATCGCCTATAATACATAAAAATGTCTCGTCAACCATATATATCACATCCAGTAACAATCGGCTCCATCCCCCTCGGAGGCACCTTCCCTGTACGCATTCAGTCGATGACCAACACCGACACTTTGGATACAAAGGCATCGGTAGCCCAGTGTATCAGGATAATTAAAGCAGGTGCAGATTTTGTACGGCTGACAGCTCAGGGTGTCAGGGAAGCGGAAAACCTGGCAAACATAAAATCTGATCTCCGGAAAGCAGGTTTCGATACTCCTCTGATTGCAGACATTCATTTTAATCCGGCGGCAGCCGAAGTTGCGGCGAGGCTTGTGGAAAAGGTAAGGATCAATCCGGGCAATTACGCAGACAAAAGAGCCACGTTTATAAAAGTCAGGTTTACTGAAAAGGAATACAGCGAAGAGCTTGAAAGAATACACTCAAGACTGCTCCCTCTTATAAAGATCTGTCAATCAAACAATACTGCAGTTAGAATTGGAGTAAATCATGGCTCATTATCCGACAGGATCATGACCAGGTATGGCAATACACCTGAGGGTATGGCTGTTTCGGCAATGGAATTTATCCGGATCTTCAGGGCTGAGAATTTCCACAGGCTCGTCCTTTCAATGAAGTCGTCCGACACAGCAGTAATGGTCAGGGCAACCAGGGCCCTTGTTAAAATGATGAAAGCAGAGGGATTTACCTACCCCTTGCACCTCGGGGTCACCGAGGCAGGAGAAGGCGAGGACGGAAGAATAAGATCTGCTGCTGGTATAGGAACTTTGCTTTCCGAAGGGATTGGCGATACAATAAGGGTGTCGCTTTCGGAAGCACCTGAAAATGAGATACCTGTCGCAAAAGAAATATTACATTTCCTGGCCGGATCCGGGGGACGTATTTCAATTCCATCAAAGGAGCTTGAATTCAAAAAAAGAGACATTTTCTATAAACCCGAAGTATTAAGCTATGAAAAAGAGAGGTTTATCTCAGAAAACGGCAAAACGTATGTTGGAAAGGTCACGACTTTTGACGCAGGGTCCGGTCCGGCGATCTCTCTCCGGTCGCGGAACAAATTAATCCTGAATCCGGTTTTTTCTGAAGACGATCCTGATAAACTTGCCATTGATGCCGCAGCATTACTTGGGAAATATTTTATCACCAAACAGGCCGATGGATTGTGTATTTCCAATAAAGGGAAACTTACGGGCGATTACCTGAAAAAAATCTGCTTTTCCATTTTACAGGAATCGGAAGCCAGGATTACCCGGACAACCTATCTTTCGTGTCCAACCTGCGGACGTACCAGATTCGATCTTCAGGAAGCAGTTAAAGAGGTTAAGGCTGTAACAGGTCACCTGACCGGATTAAAGATAGCTGTAATGGGGTGTATTGTAAACGGGCCGGGTGAGATGGCTGGTGCGGATTACGGATTTGTCGGGACGGGCACCGGAAAAGTTACAATATACCGGGGAACTGTTCCGGTGCTGAAAAATATTCCAAGGGAGTCGGCGGCTAAAGAATTGCTTAAAATAATCGAAAACGATTATATTGAGAAGAGGGGTAAAAGTCAAATAAAAATCCATTAACGACGGGGTTACACTGAGGTTTCACAGAGTTACACGGTTTAAATAATGAAGTGAAGTACTCCGTGTTAACTCAGTATTTAACTCCACGTAACTCAGTGGTTAATAAATCTTACTTTAAATCAGGATATTCCTGGATTGAGGTCAGGAAACAAGGTGAATCTATCAAACGATCTTATAATCCAATTGTTTTTTCTGAAGATCAGCCTTAACAACTTCAACATCCACCCTGTCTCCTAAAGTATAAAGATTACCTGTACTCCTCCCTTTCAGGCAGTAGTTCTCCTCATCATACTCATAAAAATCGTCAGTAAGGTCCCTGACACTTACCATCCCTTCACACTGATTTTCTATTATTTCAACATAAATACCCCATTCGGTCACGCCAGAGATAACTCCTTTGAAAACCTGTCCTGTCTTTTCACTCATAAATTCCACCTGCTTGTACCGGATCGAAGCTCTTTCGGCCTCGGTGGCAAGACGCTCCATTTTTGATGAATGATCGCACAGCTTTTCATATTTATCCTGGCTTCCGGGGTCTTCCTTTTCAAGATAGGCAGTAAGGAGCCTGTGAACCATCATATCAGGGTATCGTCGTATTGGAGAAGTGAAATGGGTGTAATGCTTAAATGCAAGCCCGTAATGTCCTATATTGTTTGTTGAATACACAGCTTTTGCCATCGATCTCAGGGCAATGGTTTCGATAATATTCTGTTCGTTCCGGCCGGCTACATCCTTCATCAGCTTGCTCATAGCTTTCGGAAGGCTGTTTATATCTTCCGTCAGCTTATAACCGAACCTGGTAATAAAATGCCTGAAATTGCTGATCTTCTCCGGATCAGGTTTGTCATGGATCCTGTAAACGAACGTCTTTCCCCTCAGTTTCTTCCCGACAAACTCAGCAACCCTTCTGTTTGCCAGAAGCATAAACTCCTCAACAAGCTGATTTGCTGTGCCCATATCACGGAACCTGATTCCTATCGGTTTCCCTTCCTCATCAAGATCAAACTGAACTTCTGTTTTTTCAAAGAAAAAGGCGCCTTTGGAAAATCTTTTCTCCCTTAACTGCTGGGCAAGCTTGTTAAGAAGAACAAGCTGGTCCTTCATATCGCCTTCACCTGTATCAATTACCTCCTGAGCCTTATTATAAGAAAATCTTTTATCGGAATTGATTATGGTTCTTCCAAACCATTCATTAAGGACTTCAGACTTTTCATTCAGCTCAAAGACGGCAGAATATGTAAGCTTATCCTCCGATGGGCCCAGGGAACAAATATTATTTGACAGGCGTTCGGGGAGCATCGGAACAACCCTGTCGACCAGGTAGACTGATGTTGCCCGCTGTTTTGCCTCAGCTTCTGTAAGAGATCCCGGTTTGACATAATGGGTTACATCTGCAATATGTACGCCAACCTCCCAGTTGCCATTTTCAAGCAGCTGCAATGACAGGGCATCATCAAAATCCTGGGCATCTTCAGGGTCAATTGTGAAGGTGGGAACATCACGGAAATCCCTGCGTTCCTTTACATCCCCTTGGGTAATTTCACTGCTTATTTTTTCAGCATCCTTCTCTACCTCTTCAGTAAAATGATACGGCAGTTCAAACTCTGCAAGAATTGCATGCATCTCCGTTTCATGCAGGCCGGGTTCGCCAAGCACCTCGATTATTTCCGCAACCGGATTTTTTGATTTGGAATTCCAGTCAATGACCCTGGCAACTGCCTTCTGTCCCTGCTTTGCTCCATTAAGTTTAGCTGACGGGATGAACAGATCAAAAGGCATGTTCTTATTATCAGGAATAAGGAATGCAAAGCTGGGCATCACCTCAACAGTTCCAACAAATGAAGTTCTCCATCTTTCAAGGATCTCAACGACTTCTCCTTCCGGTCTGGCACCTTTCCGTTTTGCATAAAGCAATACTTTTACCTTATCGCCGTGAAGGGCAGTCTTAAGATTCTTCGCTGCAACAAATACATCATCCTCAATATCATCTGATTTGATAAATCCATAACCCATTCTTGTAAGGTCAACAGTACCTGTAAATGTACCCCTTGTTGAAGTCTTCGATTTGTATTTTCCGGGGTAGACCTCATGAAGAGTTCCTTTTGCGGCAAGCTCTTTTAATACTTCAGAAACCACCTGTTTCTCTGACGGATCATTAATATTAAGTCGTTTTGATATCTGCCTGTAATTAAATGCCTGCTGCGGATCTTTGGACAGAAATGCCTGTATTTGTTCAGTAATTGATTCTCTTGAAATTCCTGCTTCTTCTTCCCTTTACCCTTCTTGCTCATAAATTTTAGTTTTTGCGAAGGTAAAAAAATGAACTCTAAAATTTTACTACATTTGACATATAATCAGATTTATATGACAGATTTAAAATCAGTCCCTTCACATTCACCAAATATTGTAACAAGAAAAACCGGAAACGAATATGTGCTTGTTCCTATTGCAAATAATATTGCAGATATGAACAGTGTTTATACCCTGAATGAGACAGGAGCATTCATCTGGGAGCTTATCGATGGCAGGAAAAGCGTTGAAGAAATTATCAACCGTTTGACTGAGGAATATGATATCGATTATGATTCAGCTTCGAAAGATGTCTTCTCTTTTATAAATAATATGAGTAATTATCTCATCATCAACACCTAATATAATATCTATACAAAAAAGACGTTATCCTTCAGAGTCGTTTCTCTAATTGAAATAAAAAGCTCTGAGGAGTGCAAAACACGATTTGTTATAAAGAAAGCTGCCTTGGTTATTATCCCTTGTGGAGACAGCCAGAACCACACATAAGAATGAGAAGCTATACTCTTAATATTGCCGGCTATAACATTCGTATTGAATCGTCGGATGAGGGACTGGAACTTGTTCCTTCGCAGCGTTTCCGGAAGAATATTACTGAGGAACACGGATTTGATATACGTATCAGGGTTCATCGCGGAAGCCTGAAGCCGGACGAAGATGCCGAAAGGTTATTTGTTGCTCCATATTTTGTTGAAATAAACGGATATAAAGTCAACAAAAGTGAGAATTTCTGGAGCGTTTATAAACAGGGTGGGGACATGCTGCTGATTACCAGTTTCCCAGATTCTCCATCCAGAAAGAAAGCAACACTCAGGTTTTCCCCTGCGCTCAGGGAGTGGGACCTGTGGATCGAAAATGCCGGCCACGAAACCGATCCTCTGGAATATCCGCTCGACGGACTTGTTCTCTACTACCTGACAGCAATAAATGAAGATATTATGATCCATGCGTCAGGAGTCTTTTACAATGGCAAAGGATATCTGTTCAGCGGAGTTTCAGGAAAAGGAAAGACCACAATTGCGATGCTCTGGGACAATATAGGCGCCCTGGTAATCCATGATGACAGGCTAATCATCAGAAATATTGGCGGTGTGTACCGGATGTTCAACACACCTGTATATAAAAATGACGTACCACGTAATGCTCCGATAGATAAAATCTTCCTTATTGAGCATGGCGATGAGAATAATATGACCCCGGCAAGGGAAGCATCTTCAGTAAGCCAGGTAATTTCAAATTGCATACAGCACAACTACAGCCCCGACATGATTGCCCGGTTCCTGGGTTCAGTATCCATGATGTGTTCAAAGATCCCGGTGGCAACTCTTTCTTTTAAACCCGACAGGAGCATAATCGAATATATCCTCAGGAATGAGTAAAAACCACCTTTCTCATACTGTTTTAAAAGAGATAGGTTTCAGGCTCCTTGCTGAAGGAAAGACAATCAGGGTAAAGGCTGAAGGTTACAGTATGTATCCTTCCATCAGGCCCGGGTCAGTGATCTATATTGAACCTATTGAACCTTATTCAGTGCTTGTGCCTGGCGAGATCATCGCCTGGAAAAAGGAAACAGGATTTGTTGTGCACAGGTTCGTCAGGGTTTATGAGTTAGAAAACCTGAAATATTTCGTTACACGGGGCGACAGCAGTCTTGGAGAGGATGAACCGGTTTATTTTGAACAGATAGCAGGAAGGGTGGTTAAGGTTGAATATCCTGAAGGAAAGACCGTACCGGCCAATACTTTCATGAATAAAAAGCCAAATTATTCCTTAACAGATTTCTTGGTAAGGATTATTTTGCAATTTTACAGGATTAAAAAAGCTTTTTAACCACGGAGTCGCACGGAGTTGACACGGAGTGACACTGTTTTTAACTCCGTGAAACTCTGTGGAAAAGGCTTTGTGAAACTCCCGTAAGGGGAATTAAAAGGATTTAGGAAGTTTTTATGAAAGGAAAAATCAGGCTCTTCAGGAAATCTCTTAAGCTGGTATGGGAAAGTGCCCCGGGATGGGCAACCGTGAATCTTATTATCTCAGTTTTCCAGAGCTTTCTTCCGCTTGCCCTGGTCTACCTGATCAAGCTCCTGATCGATAAAATAACCACAGAAGTCTCCTCGTCACCGGGCGGACCCTCAGGAAGCATCATCTGGATGATTATAGCTGTGGTACTTGTCTATTTTCTGGATGAGATCTCGACTGATTTTGGAAATTTTGTCCGCAAAAAACAATCGATGAAGCTTGAAGCTCACATGTACGGGCTTCTTCATTCAAAGGCTGTCAGGCTCGATCTTATTAATTTCGAGCATCCAGGGTATTATGATTGTCTTATCGCGGGCAACTTCTGAAGCTCCATGGCGCCCCAATAGCATCCTCAACAATCTGATTTCCATGTTCCGCGGACTTCTGTCACTTATTCTGATGGCCGGACTGCTTCTGACCCTGCACTGGGGAATTGCCGTTCTCCTGGTTGTGGTAAATATTCCGGGTATCTGGCTCAGGCTGCATTATGCAGGGATCCTTTATAACTTCCAGAGGGAACAAACCCCTGAGGAAAGGAAGTCAGCTTATTTCAACTGGCTGCTCACAGGTGACAGGCCATCGCGGGAAATAAGGTTATTCGGACTCGGAGATTATTTCATTTCCCTGTTCAGGAAATCGTTCTTTAAACAGAAGGAGGAAGAAATTGAAATTATAAGGAAAAGGACTTTAATTGAAATGATCTCTGATATCGTCAAGGCACTTGCAATTCTTTTCCTTCTTATTTTCATCGCCCGCCAGACGATAAGCGGCAAGTTAACCCTGGGTCAGATGGCCATGTTCCTGCTGGCTTTCCGCCAGGGCATGACCTATATTAAGGATCTCTTCAGTTCACTGGCAAGCCTGTATGAGGATGGTTTATTCATTGGCGACACCTTTGAGTTCCTGAATCTTAAGGAAAGTGTTGTTGCATTACCTCCGGTTTCGGTTCCGGGTGATCTCAAAAATGAAATCGCTGTCGAGAACCTGTCTTTCACATATCCCGGAAACCAACAGCCATCAGTGAGCCAGGTTTCCTTTAAAATAAAAAAGGGAGAAATCATTGCCCTCGTCGGGCCAAACGGAGCAGGGAAAAGTACACTTGTCAGACTGCTAACACGTCTTTATGATCCCGATTCAGGATCGGTCATATATGATGCCACTGACATCAGGAACATGGAGCCTGAGAAATACAGAAAACTTTTTTCGGTCGTTTTCCAGGACTTTATGCTTTATAACCTCACCGCCGGGGAGAATATCAGGATGGGCAATATTGAAACAGGTGATGATCGCGGGAAATTAAGAAAGGCAGCTTCATCAGCAGGCGTTGATGATCTATTAAACAAACTTCCAAAAGGATACAATACCGTTATAGGGAATCTTTTCGACGACAGCAGGGAACTCAGCTGGGGTGAATGGCAGAAAATTGCACTTGCCAGGGCACTCTTCAGGGAGGCTCCTGTTCTGATCCTTGATGAGCCTTCAAGCTCCCTTGATGCAGACACCGAATATGAGATTTTCAGTAAATTCCGTGAGCTTGTAAAGGGACGCACATCAATCCTGATCACTCATCGCTTTACCAACGTAACATTAGCTGACAGGATCATCGTTCTTGATAACGGAACAATAAAGGAATCAGGAACCCATGATGAACTGATGAAACACCGGGGCATGTACTATAATATGTACACGAAACAGAGCAGCAGGTTTAAGGCTGAGTAAGGCATTTTGGATTATGGACGATTTATGATGGTGTGGGGTCCGAGGTGCGAGGTACGAGGTAGCTCATGTTAAATCCCCTCCTCCGGAGTGGAAGACTCCATGACTTACTCAGTGAAACTCCGTTCCCTCTGTGGTGAAATGCCTCCTTTTTTGCTTTCTTTTGCCTTTTTTACCCATTTTCAAAATTTCAGATTCCTGAAACACCTGTCAAAAAAGTACTAAATCGAGCAATATTTTCCCAATTGCCTTCCATTCTAAATTTTTTCGGAAAAAAGCATAATAATTTTCCTAAAATATTTGGCAATTAAGAGGATAATAATTATATTTAATTGTCTGAACAGATGTCCAATACAAAAATTTCGAGAAATATGTCACATATTAACAGAGAAAATCTGAAAGTCAGAATTCTCAAACTGGCTGACTTAAAAAGTACCGGTTCTCCTGCTGATTTAGCCAACAGGTTTGGAATAGGTGAAAGATCCGTAAAAAGGCTTGTAAGCGAAATGAGGGAGGAGGGTCAGAATATAAAGTTTAGTCAATCTGGTAAAACATATATTAATGACAACAAATATTATTAATACTGCAAGATTTTCCATTTCAATCCTGTCAGGCATTTCTCGCTGCAATACCCTGAGTGCTTGATTACTGCTCCATGTGTGAGCGGACGGGTCGCCCTGGCCTGCAGTCCCCGGGAGTTGTGCTGATTACTTCCGGGGACATTTTTTTGATGTATTAATGGCACAAAGGCATAAAGGCGCAATGGCGCAACGGCTAAAAACAGTGTTCCTCCGTGAAACACAGTGTAACTCAGTGGTTAAAAGAAAAAGATAAGGCTGGGAAAGACACTAAGGAAAAATACGATCACTTTGTTGAAGCCAGATATCAAAATATCCGTCAGTTACCATCACCGAATCGGAGGCATTCAGTATATTTTTTGCCTTAAAGTAAAACTCACCCCTGAGATTTCCCTGTTCCTGTCCTAGGATCCTGAACTGCCCCGATACAGCCTGATAGGTTTTCGACTGACCGCCTTCCAGCTGAACAGTATATTGTGCGCTGAACTCTGGAAAAGGGAAAGTGGTTTTTGTGAATGTCACGTCGTAGGCTTCCAGGAGGAATGAATGCATGTCATGATTGAAAACCTGATAGTCGTACGCGGTCTTAACATTATTAACATAATCGGTATATTTTACTGCAGAACCATTGAAGGAATAGATCTGGCCGTCGATCTTTGCTTCAAGCAGTTGATTTTTAGATGGTTTATTGTCGCAAGAAATGGCAAATACGATAGAAATGACCAGATATATATATTTCTTCATAACATACTGGTTTCATATATAACTGATTCCAGTACAATAATATTTTGACTGAGGTGATTAAAACATGTACTGAAATATTTTGGGATAAAAGAGAAGCTAATATTTAACCACGGTCCCGCCCGCCAGATTGCGGATCGGGATCACGGAGTTTTCACTGAATTGCACGGAGTTGATTAAGTCATCAGTTGAGCAAGGTGTATAGAATTAAGCGCGTCGACAGATTTAACCTCTATGATTACTTTATCATCAACAAAAAGATCAACTCTGAAACCAACATCAAGTTTCTTTTCTTCATAAATAAGGGGCATTGGTTTCTGTTTACAGACGTTAAGGTTAATTTTCTCAAGCTCATAATGAAGACATTCTTCATACGCGGATTCCAACAAACCAGGTCCTAAAGCACTATGGACTTTATATGCACATTTTAAAATAGAACTTGTGAGTTCCTGATGTAATAATGGCATATTTGTTTCTATTTAGCGAGATCTTAAAAAGATATTTAATCAAAAAAACAGCGTAACTCCGGGATAAACCCTGTGTAACTCCGTGTTAAATTATTTTTTCTTAACCACGGAGTTGAACTGAGTCTGTACTGAGTTGCACGGTTTTGTTTGTGTATCATATATTGAATCAGCTTAAAATCGAAAACCCAATATTGGCGAAAATGTCAACCCTTCAAAGCCAAGCGCCCAGATAACATTTGAATCTGCACGTAATCCTAAATAGAAATTATTCTGGAATTGATAATAATAATCAAGGCAGATTGTGAAGCCGATTTCATAAAAAACATCACTATAAGAAGTTAACAAGTAATAATTACCTGAATTCTGAATAATTGTAACATCTGGCTTAAGAAAAAACTCTCTTTTAAGCTTGAATCCTATACCCGGTTCCAGAAAATGCTGTCCTTTTAAGATAAAAGGTCTCGTGAAAGTTAAATCTGCCATTTGTCTCAGGGCTATTGTTTTGTAATCCTTAAATACTCCTTCTCTGATAGTCCAGTCAAGTGAAGCCATTGATATCCTTCCATTTATGCTAAATCCTGTATTGAGCTTATATCCACCCTCCAGCCAGATGATCGGACCATCATATGTTGTGAATACATCCATATAATATCCTGCACCTGACCGGATTGTGAACCGATTTTCCTGTGAAAAAGTTTTAACATGAAACTGCTCCTAAAATGAAAAAACAAATAATAATATTTCTCATAGTAATCAGTATTAAAGTCTGAAATTTAGACCTGAACCTACAAAAAAGAAAGTTCCACCATTACTTAAATCCTGAATTCTTGCATTAAGTTGTAACCCTATTCTTCTTGAAAAATAAAATGAAACATCTACCCCAACCTGATATCCAAAATGATTCTTCTTTAGCTAATTGATAATCTTTAAATAAATAAGTAAACCTGTTCTCATTAATATTATATTCATAATCTATACCTTTAAGATAAAAGCTTTTAGCTTTGCCTAACACAGCTCCAAGAACAATATCCGTTGTGATCCATTTTTTTTGAATTGGCCTTATAAATCCGGATATGGAACCAATTTGCATAAAAGCACATTTCTTGAACAGGAATTTCAAGTGTTTGATTAATTTCCTCATATGGAACTTTAAATAAAAATGAATATTGAGACTGAAAATGACCAAACGATCATTTTTCCCCCGTACCATGATCTGGAAATTGTAAATTCACCTGAGAATAAATTTCCTCCACCATAAGTATCAGAAAGATCAATATAATAGTTTAAGTGAAATGCTATAGTTTATGGTATCATTCCCTTTTAGGAAAATGGACTGACTGCAAAAAAGTATCAAGAAAATTACGTACTTGGTTAAAGGAGTTTTCATTTCTTTTCTTATTAAATCCATCCCTTTAAGTTTTTTAATCAAAGGGATGGATCAGATGATTAATTATTCTAATAGATTGTCCGAGCAGGAGTAGTCAGCTTGAATTCAGGACATGTTTTTCTTACTGTCCATCCATCTTTTACTTCATCATAATAACCTGGATTTGTATTTGTACTGATAAAACCAATCCCTATCCCATTCAACTAAACCTAAAAAATCTCCACTATAAGTGGCCTTTAATAGAAGCAGTTACTGTTGGACTAAGGTCATCTTTTTTATATCCAACAGATGCACCTATCGTTGATTCTTTTACAGAGTCATATTCATATGTCATCATACATTGCTGAATTTTTTCTGTTTTCCAATTTGTATCCCAAGGTTGATTAACTGTATACCACCCTCCTTCTGAATGAACTGTATAGTCATTTATTGCTGCTTTAGCATATGATCTTGGATATTTTATTGGTATTACTGTTGTAAATTTCCCGTTTACTGCTCCTGTTGTCAATATTATATTCCGGATATCCTCTTGATAACCTTAATTCCAATTCACCCTCAAATAAGCCACCGCAATAGTCAGCACATCTCACCTTTCCAATCCTAACTTCATAAACTGGATCCGTTTTTGCTTGAGGAATTTCTTTCATTACTGATCCAATAAGATCATCATTGTCTTCATCCTTAGGCATTATGAGTATCACCTGGTTTTTGTCGGCATAATCTTCATTTACTTTTACTTCCTTCATCTTTTTGCCTTCAAAACGGTATCCGACATTTTCGATATCATTATCAATCGGATGCGCTGCCACGGTAAAGGAATTTGTTCCTTTCGGATAGAAGTTCGATGGATACGGACAATAAATATAGCAGTCATTCTTTGCCAGGTAGTTCGCCAGATCGCTCCAGCCGCCTTTGGATTCTACTGCAGTACATTCATCCAGAAACTTCTCCCTGAGGTTTTTAAACGAACTGCCCCCACTCTTTGTTTCATCCAGAAGATCTTTAAAAGGCAAGCTGTAAAAAGTTCTGTTTTCAACGGAGAGGATTCTCATCTCTCCCATCACTGCATCATCCTGAATTACATCGGCAATGATCTTTGCAGCCTGATCAAGGTTTTGTTTAAGTATCTGCTCAGGTCCGCTAAGCAGTCTTTTGCTGACCGGATCATGATTTATCTGACCGGATTCATATTTTTCACAACCTGCCACTAAGAAGCAAATTGCTAAAGCATAAATTAGGTTTTTCATTTTTAAATGTGATTTTTAAATTGAACATGCGGGTTATAAGCCCAGTTGTTATTTTATTTTCTTGCAGTCCGGCTTTCAGGTCCGGGGGATGGACTGCTTTTTTCCCCCGGTGCGTAGCGTCAGTTCTTTTCCATAGGCACGAGGTTTTAAATGCAGTGAGACATTATGTTTATTCCACTAAACATGTTAAATGTTCAATCCACATTAAACTATACAGGATTTAGAATAATCTACGATCACCATATACCTGATAAGTCCTTGATTATATGTGAGTTTTTTATCTTTCACTTGCTCTCTTTTATTAAGCAGACGATCAAAAACCCCACTCCCTACCTTTTTCAGAAATCTATTGCAACAACAATATTAAAAAAGCCCGGGGCCAGAAAAAAGGAAAATCTCAATTATTTTTAAAAAATTCTCAAAAAAATTTGATTTCACTGAGCATATATAATATAATGGTATGGGGTACGAGGTTCGGGGTACGGGGAAGAAATTAATTAATTTCAGTATTTTCCCGGTACTGAACTTAGACCATAATATGGTGTGAGGTGCGAGGTTCGGGGTATGAGGAAAACAGATTTGGTCCGGGGTACGAGGAAAAAATTTTTTGATCCCATAGGATTTAATCCTATTTTAGTGCTGCTGTATTTATCAAGTGCTAACTAATAACTTTACAATCATGGGAAATTTTGAACATCTTGAAGTGTGGACTGAAGCAAAAAACCTTGCTGTAACAATCTACAAAGTAACAAATATCGGATTAATCTCGAAAGATTTTGGTCTGAGAGATCAGATAAGAAGAGCTGCTGTAAGCGTTCCTTCCAATATTGCTGAAGGAGAAGAATCCGGAAGGAACAAAAAGGGCATTAACTATTTTTATATTTCAAAAGGATCTCTGGCAGAGCTGATGACTCAAATAACCATCGCTTTTGAAATTGAGTATCTCGAACATGATATTTTCGAGAATCTTTTATTAAAAATTAACACCTTATCTGCAAAACTCAGAAAACTAATTCAATATAGAGAAAAAGCCGGAGTGGATTAGTATTGATCCCTTATCCTGCCTTCCCCGGACCTCGTACCCCGTACCCCGTACCATTTTAAAGAAAAAGCCCGTCTCATCAACGGGCTCTTTTCAGATTTACCTGTAGCCTTCAGCCTGCCGCCGTTCATTGCAACAACGTCACATTCCCCACCATCTTGAACGGCTTGCCATCGGCATACTTGCCTTCGACATACCATACATAAACTCCCTGCTGGCACAGCTTACCCTTGTAGTAACCGTTCCATGGGACATTTATGTTGTCACTCTGGAAGATCAGCACTCCCCATCTGTTAAAGATCTGGAGCTTGTATTTCAGCACCTTCTGACGTATTGGCGGGAAGAAGAACTGGTCAACTTCAACTCCACCAGTAGGAAGATCAGAAAGCTCAATCGGACCTGTCTTGTTCGGCGTGAAGACTGTCGAGAACCTAAGCTCACCAACAGGCATAACCGTTACCGCAGGAGCCAGCTTATACATATCAGTACAACCATTATCCGAGTATGCCCACAATGTGATATCATATTCTCCTTCTTCCATATAACGGTGGTAAGGTTCCTTGACCTTTGAAGTATCTCCGTCACCGAAGTCCCACAGGTACGATGTGGCACCCTGACTGCAGGTTGAAACATCTTATTCTTTCATCATTCACATAAACCATTGGAGGCGTAACCTCGAAATAAGCTTTGGGTGAAGCATACGCATTCACAACCTGCGATTTCATAGAAGTGCCTCCGGGACCAGTAACTACAAGCTCAATCCTGTAGGTACCCGGTGTGAAGTAAGTATATGTCGGATTCTTTGCTGTCGAATGGCTTCCGTCTCCGAAATCCCATTGATAGGTTGTACCTGGCACAGCAGTATTAAGCGATGTATTGTTAATATTGACATATAAAGGTGAACATCCCGATGGAATTGAATCGAAGTTGGCAACCGGTGCCGGCGGAACAACACTTACACTGTGCTTAACACTGTCAGAACAGTTAGCATTGCTTGCAATAAGTGTAACAGAATAGGTTCCGACATTTGTATAGTTGTGAACCGGATTCATCGCTGTCGAGGTTCCGTTATCGCCGAACTTCCAGACCCATGTCCATGTGCCGGGATTCGTAGTATTTGTGAATGTAACCGGATTACCGCCGGCGTTGAATACCTGGGTTACAGGCACAGCAGTGAACTGCGGTATCGGTACAGGCATAACCGTAATATCAAACGTCTTGACATCAACACAATTATAGAATGAAGTTGTTGTTAGTCTGACTGTTCGAACAATAGGATTTGCTGTCAGATTAATGAACAGGTGATTTGATATGTTGGTTGCATAACCTGAAGCTCCGTCGCCATATTCCCAGAAGTACCTGGTGGCACCAGGTAATGCAGTAAAGGTTATTGAATTGCCGCTGCAGATTACAGTTACATTAGGTGTGAAAGTTGCATCCACTTCCGGATAAACAGTGATTGTCGAAGTGAAATCGGCAAAGCAACCACCAGTCGATCTGACTCTTAATTTAACATTGAAATACTCTATCGAGCCGGCAACACTGTTTACAAAATTATGAACAGGATTTGCATTAAGTGAATCGAGAGGCGAACCATCGCCGAAATCCCACCACCATTTTGAAATTCCGGTCATATCCTTTGTAAATGTAACAGGTAAAGGTGTGCAACCATAGTCAGCATCCTGGGTAAACTGTGCATCCGGACTGTCGACTGTCACAGCAACATCATCATTTGAAGTACAGCCATGGTTGTCGGTTACCCTGTAGTTAAGGTTATAGGTTCCCGAAATCAAGAGAATTGAAGGTCGGTGACTGGACAAAGTAATTGTTCAGCGGACCGACATCTCCTGTCCAGCGGTGCTGAGTGTAAACACCGGAACCGCCGGTCGGATTTCCATTAATCACTATGGGAACACCGCCACAGGCTGGCTATAGGATCAACAGCACTGAAGTCAACAACAGGATTTGCATTAACTGTGAGAGTTGCAGCGTTTGAATACGTTGTTGTACAGGCTGATATCAATGCCAGCCGGTACTGGTTGCCATTAAATGCAACAGGCGCATTCAATATAGCCAGCTGTTGGGTATTGGTGCCTATATAAATTGCATTATCTGTAAGGTTTGTCCATACGCCCCCTGAGAATAACTGCCACTGGAGTGAATTATATCCGGTTCCGTTTCCAAGGAAGGAAGTAGAACCATTTTCACAGATTGTCTTTGCTGACGGCTGAAGCGTTACAACCGGTGGATTAATAACCCTGAGCACTGCAAAATTTGTATTTACAGGTGCACCGCAAATTCCGGTTGCTACTGCCCTGAATACCCAGTTATTAAATGAAGCCTGAGCATTGGTAATCGTAAGTGTCCTCGTTGCTGAACCGCTGAAGTTGGCATCATCAACTGAAAGTACAAATCCCGCACCTTTATTAACATACCATTTCCATGTTACATTGGTTCCTGTAGCATCAGCTTCCATAATGGCATTATTGCCAAGACAAATGGTCGAATCTTTAGGATGAAGTGTTATTTCCGGAGCCGTATTGACTGTGAACACAGCATCAGCTGAAGTTACATCTGTGCCGCAAGCTGAAACCACAACATGATATATATAACCGTTCATTGTCCTGACGGTATTGAATATCTGAAGTGTGGGAGTCATTGCACCAAAATAAGTACCGCCGTCCACTGCAGGATTGAATCCTGATCCTTCATTTACATACCACTGGTACGTCAGATTGTTCCCTGCAGCTGCTACAATGAATTTTGCCAGAGTAAATTCACACACTGCCGGTGAAGGCGTAAACGATACAATTGATGGCAGAGCGCTCACAACAACTGTTGCGGTTCCGTTGAGATTTGGAGAAGGACTAACCACCTCGCAGTTATTGGCATCCCTTACCCTAATTAAGCTGTAAGTAGTCGTTGCTGCAGGCATTACTACAATGTCTGTTCCGCTGACATAATTGTTTACTATGCCATGATTGGCAATTTCGACTGTGAACGGAGCTGTACCTGCGAGAATGTTAACCCTTATTATTGAGCTTTGTCCCGGACAGATTGTCTCTCCGCCCGTAAGCAAGGCAACAGGACGAGGATTGACAATCACCCCGACAACATTGCTGTAGACCGGCATACAGGTTCCTGATGTAACCATCCTTCTGTAATACAGGGTATAGGTTGCACCTGCCGGTGGAGTATACTCGTTCAGATTAGCTCCTGCAATATTTATAAATGGCCCGCCAATGTTTGTCGACGATTGCCACTGGAAGATATAAGCGCCGGGGCCTCCTGTCGGTACCGAGCTTTCCGTCAGCATGGCAGGACTATCACCATAACACACAACCTGGTCAGCTGCTATGCTTCCTGGATTCAGCGCAGCCGGCTGGGTGATATTTATGGTTGCCTGGGCTGAACACCCGTTGAAATCGACAACACTGACAGTAATTGAACCTGCACCGGCATTGAAGAATGTCTGGGAATTGAATCCCGGAGCAGCAATTGTACCTCCGGTTGTATTGGAAACAACCAGGAAAGTGTATGGCATTGTCCCGCCTGATGCAAAGAAAGTGCCCATTCCGTCCATGTCTCCGAAACAGTCGAGGACTACATCCCCTGTCGATGACATTGAAAGGGCAATCGGTTCTGTGATCACCAGGTTAGGATAGAGGATTACCGAACATGCTGTATGTGCAGCATCACGGATCCTGATATTGTAAGTTCCGGGAACAAGGTTTACAAAGTTGCCTGAAGCCTGCCATGAGGTACCTCCGTTGATCGAGTATTCATAGGTACCATAACCTCCTGTCGGGCGAAGATATAGTTATCGTCCCATCATTATTACCGTGGCATGAAACATCCGTTTTGGTTACTGTTGCCGACAGCATGCCCGGCTGGGTAATGATATATGCATTGTTCAGGACGATAATACATCCTGTATGTGCAGCATCCCTGATAAGTATATTATACGATCCGGGTGTCAGGTCCTGCAAAGCTTCCTGAAGCCTGCCATGAACCACCGCCATTTATACTGAATTCATATGTTCCGTAACCTCCCGTTGCACCGCTTATGGTAATAGTGCCATCGTTGCCACCAAAGCAGGTAACATTCGTACTGGCAATATTTGCGGCAAGAACTGCAGGCTGTGTAATTACAAGTGCCGGATTGAGAGTCACAACACAGGTCGGGTTGGCAGCATCCCTGATCCTTACATCGTAAGTTCCGGGGGCAAGATTTACAAAATTGCCAAATCCCTGCCATGTGGTTCCTCCGTTCACAGTATACTGGTAAGTTCCGTAACCTCCTGTCGGATTTGTGATAGATATTGTTCCATCATTGGCTCCAAAACACGTCACATTTATATTGCCAACTGCTGCTGCCAACTGGGCAGGTTCAGTGATTACAAGTGCAGGATTCAGAACGACAATACATCCTGTATGAGCATGCATCCCGAATCTGCACATTGTAACTTCCGGGAACCAGTCCTGTGAAGCTGCCAGAAGCCTGCCATGAAGTACCGCCGGAAATACTGTATTCGTATGTACCGGATCCTCCGGTTGGTGATGTTATGGTTATCGTTCCATCATTTGCCCCGTTACATGTGACATTGCTTCTGTTGACATTAGCTGTAAGTGCAGGAGGTTCAGTTATTCTGAGCGAACCGTTCAGGATAACAACACAAGTTGTATGTGCGGCATCCCTTATCTGAACATTATAGAATCCGGGTGCAAGTGCTGCAAAGCTTCCGGATGCCAGCCATGTCGTTCCTCCGTCAATTGTATATTCATATGTGCCATAACCTCCAGTAGGTGCAGTGATTGAGATTGTTCCATCATTTGCTCCAAAACATGTAACATTTGTATTGCCAACTGTTCCTGCCAACTTTGCTGGTTGTGTAATAACCAGTGCCGGATCAAGCACACTTTCACATGTAATATTAGCGGCATCCCTTATCCTGACATTATATGTGCCGGGAGCAAGGAAATTGAAAGTACCGGAAGCCTGCCATGTAGCTCCTCCGTTAATTGTGTACTGGTATGTACCATATCCTCCAAGAGGGTTGGTTATGGTAATTATGCCATCATTAGAGCCGTTACATGTTACCATTGTTGGTGTAACTGTTGCCGAAAGTGCAGGAGGCTGGGTAATTACCAGAGCCGGATTCAGCACAACAAAACATCCTGTATGGGCCCTGTCCCTGATTCTTACATCGTAAGAGCCCGGAATCAGTGATGAGAATGTACCTGAAACCTGCCATGTTGCCCCTCCATTGTCGCTGTATTCATATGTTCCATACCCGCCGGTCGGGCTGGTAATTGAGATTATACCATTATTTGCCCCGAAACATGTAATATCTGTTTTGCCAACTGCTGCTGCCAACTGTGCCGGTTCGGTAATTGTCAGTTGCGGGTTTAATACAATAAAGCAACCTATATGCGAAGCATCCCTGATCCTTACATCATATGTTGCTGGTTGCAGGTTGTTAAAGGTTCCAGAACCTGACCATGTTGCACCTCCATCGATTGAATACTCATAAGTACCATAACCGCCGGTAGGTGCTGTAATTGTTATAATTCCGTCATTGGCACCGTTACAGGTGACCATTGTCGGTGTAACAACAGCATTCAGAACACCCGGCTGTGTTATCTGCAGGGAATTATTCAGGACTATTACACACGTGATATGTGCAGCATCCCTGATCTGGACATTATAATTCCCAGGTACAAGCGCCGTAAAGAGACCAGATGCCTGCCATGCCCCTCCTCCGTTAACAGAATATTCATAAGTTCCATAGCCGCCGGTCGGATTGCTTATAGTAATCGATCCGTCGCTGCCACCGTAACAGGTAACATCAGCTTTTGCAATATCAGCATGGAGAATGGCCGGTTGAGTTATTATGAGTGCCGGATTCAGTGTTACCGTGCATCCCGTATGAGAAGCATCCCTGATCCTGACATCATAGGTTCCGGGTGCAAGGCTGGTGAAGTTATTCAAACCTGACCAGCTGGTCCCTCCGTTTATCGTGTACTCATAAGTACCATATCCGCCTGCAGCCCCGGTAATAGATATTATGCCATTGTTGGCGCCGAAACATGTAACATCGGTACTGTGTTACGGTACGCTGATAAGATAGCCGGTTCGGTTATTACCAGTGCAGGATTAAGTACAATTATACATCCTGTATGTGCGGCATCCCTGATCTGAACATTATAACTTCCAGGTGTAAGTCCTGTGAAATTCCCTGATGCCTGCCAGGAAGCTCCTCCTGTGACTGAGTATTCATAGGTCCCATATCCTCCTGTCGGGCCGGAAATGGTTATCCTGCCATCATTAGCACCATTGCAAGTCACATTAAAGCTTTGCAGAGCTGCACCAAGCATTGCGGGTTCTGTTATTCTCAGTGATCCGTTCAAAGTTACTATGCACGCTGGATGGGCTGCGTCCCTTATCTGAACATTGTAGAAGCCCGGACCAAGCGCAGCAAAGTTACCGCCGGCCTGCCAGTTGGCACCTCCGTTGATACTGTATTCGTATGTTCCGTATCCACCTGTTGGATTGGTAATTGTAATTGTCCCATCATTTGCACCAAAACATGTGATATTTGTACTGCCAACTGCCGCTGCCAACTTTGCAGGCTGCGTAATAACCAGTGCAGGATTAAGAACGATCTCACATGTAATATAAGCAGCATCTCTTATCCTGACATTGTACGTTCCGGGTGCCAGATTATTGAAAGTTCCGGTTGTCTGCCATGATGCACCTCCATTTATAGTATAAGCATAAGTGCCGTAACCACCCAGCGGATTTGTAATTGTTATTGTTCCATCATTGGCACCAAAGCATGTAACATCTGTTTTGCCAACTGCTGCTGCCAATTGTGCCGGCTCCGTAATTACCAATGCCGGATTAAGGATTACCACACATGTTATATGTGCCCTGTCCCTTATTCTGACATCGTAAGAACCCGGAGCAAGAGCAGGGAAGTTTCCTGTCAGTTGCCAGGTTGTACCCCCGTTAATGCTGTATTCAAATGTCCCGTATCCGCCTAACGGATTCGTGATTGTTATTACTCCGTTATTTGCTCCAAAACAGGTTACATCGGTTGAAGATATAATAGCGCTCAGGACTGCAGGTTCAGTAATTGAAACACCTGGATTAAGAACTACCTCGCATACAGGATTGGCCGCATCCCTTATCCGTACATCATAATTGGCCGGGGCAAGTCCGTTAAATGTTCCGGAAGCCTGCCATGAAGTTCCTCCATTAATGCTGTATTCAAAGGTGCCGGAACCTCCGGAAGGTGCTGTTATATTGATTATACCATCATTTGCACCATTGCATGTAATCATTGTCGGTGTTACCGTGGCTTTCAGAACTGCAGGCTGTGTAATAGCCAGAGCATTGTTCAGGACAATTATACAACCTGTGTGGGCTGCATCCCTTATCTGAACATTATATGTCCCGGGACCAAGCCCGGTAAAGCTTCCTGATGCCTGCCATGCCCCGCCTCCGTTCACAGTATATTCGTAAGTTCCATAACCGCCAGTCGGATTAGTAATGGTGATCGTGCCATCAGTAGAACCGTAACATGTTACGGCTGTACTTGCCACGGTTGCATTAAGTACTGCAGGCTGGGTAACAGCCAGTGCAGGATTAAGGACAAGTGTACATGAAGTATGAGCTGCATCACGCATTCTCACGTCATACGTCCCCGGAGCCAGGCCCGTGAAATTACCTATTGGCGACCAGGTTGTGCCTCCATTAATTGAGTATTCAAACGTACCGTATCCACCTGTTGGTGAGGTTATTGTGATAATACCATTACTGGCACCAAAACACGTGACATTTGTATTGCCAACTGTTGCTGCCAACTGTGCCGGCTCTGTTATGACCAGTGCACCATTAAGGATCATGATACATGCCGGATGAGCTGCATCCCTTATCTGAACATTATAGGTTGCCGGTGCAAGATTCGTAAAGTTACCTGATGCCTGCCAGGTTCCTCCTCCATTGATGCTGTATTCGTAAGTGCCGTAGCCGCCAAGCGGATTGGTAATTGTTATGGTTCCGTCATTTGCACCAAAGCATGTTACATTCGTTCTTGCAACATTGGCTGATAATACTGCCGGCTCAGTTATCTGGAGCGAAGCATTAATAGTAAATATGCATGTTATTTGAGCAGCATCCCTGATTTTGACATTATAGAATCCAGGGTTAAGTGCAGTGAAATTGCCTGAAGCATGCCAGGTTGCACCGCCGTCAATTGTATATTCATAAGTACCGTAACCTCCTGCAGCGCCGCTTATTGTTATAGTTCCATCAACTGCACTAAAACATGTTACATTTGTCTTGCCAACTGCTCCTGCCAACTGTGCCGGTTCGGTTATTACCAATGCAGGATTTAATATTATCATACATGCCGGATTCAGGGCATCCCTCATCCGCACGTTGTATGTGCCTGGCGTTAGTCCGGTGAAATTACCGGATCCCTGCCATGAAGCACCGCCGTTTATGCTATATTGATATGATCCGTAACCACCTGCCGGTGAGGATATTATTATTGTTCCGTCATTTGCACCATGACATGTAACATTTGTGCTATTCAGCGTCGCATTGAGAGCAGCCGGTTCAGTTATAAGAACAGCAGGATTTAATATTACAACGCAAGCCTGATGCGCCTTATCTCTTATCCTTACATCGTACGAACCGGCAGGAAGTGAGGAGAAGACAGGTGAATCCTGCCATGTTGTATCCTCCGTTATCGCTGTATTGATATGTTCCGTAACCGCCGGCTGAATTTGTTATAGTAATAACCCCATTATTGGCTCCGAAACATGTAATATCGGCGTCAATTACCATGGCCATCAATGCAGCAGGTTCGGTGATCTGCAATCCTGCATTGAGGATTATAACGCATGCCGTATGGGCTGCATCTCTGATCCTTACGTCATAAATGCCGGGTGCAACATTGGTGAACAATCCTGAAGCAACCCAGGTTGTTCCCCCGTTTATCGTATATTCATATGTTCCGAAACCGCCTGAGGCACCAGTTATACTTATTGTGCCGTCATTTGCAGCGTTGCATGTGACATTTGTTGAAGCAAGCGATGCAGTAAGAACTGAAGGCTGGGTTAATACGAGTGAGTTGTTCAGTACAATATAACAGCCTGTATAGGCAGCATCACGGATCTGAACATTATAAGTACCCGGTGTTAAGCCTGTATAATTGCCGCCTGCCTGCCATGAACCACCGCCATTGATACTGTATTCATAGGTTCCATGACCTCCGGCCGGAGCTGAGATTGTAATTGTACCGTCTGTCGAACCGAAGCAGGTAATATTTGTGCTAAGTAGCGTCGCACTGAGTGCGACGGGTTCTGTTACAACCAAAGCCGGATTAAGAATTATTACGCAGGCAGTATTGATTGCATCGCGTATTTGAACATTATAAGTTCCAGGCACAAGGTTCGTGAAATTACCTGACCCGACCCATGTTGTTCCTCCATTTATAGTATACTGGTATGTACCGGAACCACCTGCCGGACCTGAAATTATTATTGAACCATTATTTGCACCGAAACAGGTAACGTCTGTTTTCGTCATCGTCGCACTGAGCACAGCGGGTTGTGTAATGACCAATGCCGGATTAAGCACAAGAATGCATGTCGGATTGACTGCATCCCTTATCTGTACATTATATGTTCCCGGAGCAAGGCCTGTAAATGTGCCCGATCCAACCCATGTTGTACCTCCGTTTATTGTATATCCGTAGGTACCTGTCCCTCCCGTGGCTCCTGATATTGTAATGGTCCCGTCGTTTGCACCAAAGCATGTTACATTTGTATTGCCAAGTGCTCCTGCCAACTGTGCTGGCTGTGTAAGAGTAATATTCCCTGTTGCAGTACAGCCTTTTGAATCGATTACTGCCACAGCATAATATCCTGCTTTCAGACCTGAAATATCTTCGGTAGGGGCTGTAAACCCGTCGGGACCTGTCCATGATATTCCAAAAGGTGGAGTTCCCCCTGAAATTGTCATATCCACAGCACCTGTGTTAACGTTGTAACAGATCAGGTTGGTCCCGGTGAGAGAAAGTGAAGGCGGCTGATTAACATTAATTATTGCTGAACCGGAAAGCACTCCAGTACAGTTATTGAAATCGGTAAGTGAAGTAAGTGTATATGTTGAATTTACAACGGGGGATACACTGACAGTATAAACATTTGTCGGATGAGCTGTTATTGTGACCGGAGTGGTTCCGTCTGTATAAGTAAAAGTGTAGGGAGCTACTCCCGTAAAGGTCATAGTGAGCGTAAGCGAACTACCACGGCACAGTTCTCCTCCGCCGCTTATAATACCTGTAGGTTTCGGGAAATAAGTTATAGTGGCGCTGCCTGAACCGGTATTTGTACATCCGGTGTTGTCAGTTATATTTACGATAGTATAAGTTCCTGCCAGTGTGGCATTTATAGTATAAGGATTACTGCTGGTTGATATTGGTGTCTGAGGAACGCCATTTATCGCATAAGTGAAATCGAACGGAGCAGTTCCGTGTAAATGCCACATTAAGAGGTCTTGTTCCTCCGTCGCACATATTGCCGCCATTGCTGATTATTGCAGTCGGCAATGGATTGACTGTAACCGCGAATGGATTATGGTTGGTAACACAACCCGCTATATTGGTCTCGCGAACAAGTATCGTTCCTCCCACATTGCCAAAGATGACCTGGATAGTGCTTGCCGAGGGATCACCGATAATCGCTGCTCCGCCCGGTACTGTCCAGTTGTAAACTGAGCCAACCCTGTTTGTAACACTGTAAGAATGAGTGCTCAATGCACATACAACTGGATCACCGGCTATGTTTTCAGGAGCCGGCTGGGTATAAACCTGAACTGCCAGATTTGAGAGATCGCCTGAACATCCAAGTGAATTAGTTTCATAAACTGAAATATTTCCTGATCCGGCAACAAGGGCAGCATCAATAAGGATCGCATTTGTATTGAAGTCAAATGTTTTTGTCCCTACTGCAGGATCGACAGTCCAGTGGAATGATGAACCGCCTACAGGATTGACGTTATAGACAATATTCTTATCACCCACGCAAAGATTCACACGGCCTGAGATCGGCTGCGGAATAGGTTCCTGGTTTATTGTAATGATCACCGGAACTGCAGTCCCGGCGCATCCGAACTGGCTTATTGGTGTGACTGTATATGTCGCCGTTATCGGTGCTGAAGAAAAATTATTGATTGCATCATTGATGTGAATTGTTCCTGCAGGATCTGCAGCAACATTGACACCTGCAGTTCCCTGAACGGATGCATCCGACATTAAAGGCAGATTCCAGTTGAAGAGAGTCCCTGCAGGAGTGTTTGCAGGAAGAAGGAAGATCTCTTTTCCTATTGGCACTCCCGAGCATACAGTTTTAACCTGGCCTGGTACAATGACCGGCTGAGGACGGATGGTAATGACTACATCAACCGGAGCCCCGAAACAATCAGGAGCAACAACAGGCTGAACTCTGTAGGTCACAGTCTTATCAACCCCGGTCATGTTGGTGAATTTATCTGCCGAAAGGTAATTGGCAGGTGAGATAGCGTTTGGTACTATGGCATTTGATCCATCTGCAATAAGACCTCCGCCCATTGCCATACTGATAATATTATAATGTGTCGGTACGGCACTACCGGGAGCCTCCCTGAGCAAAAGACCTGTGGGGGAGCTGCTGCAGACAGTCATGTTAAGTCCCGGATCGAGAATCGGCTCCGAACGAACACTCACAACTACATTTACAGCAGGTCCCGTGCATCCGTCTTTTACAGGTGTTACAGTATAGGTTACAGTACCTATACCACCTGTCATATTTGTATATGTATCAGTTAAATTAGCTGATGTACCGACAGCTCTGGCGGTACCACCGGTGACTCCTGCACTGTGTACAGGAGCCGGCCATGTGAAGGTTACATTATCGCCCGGATTTACAAAATTATTCAGAAGTATCTGGTAACTAAGCGGAATACCCGAGCAGGTCGAAGGATTCTGGCCTGCGGTAATTGCCGGTAATTGTTTAACCGTTACGGTAATAACATTTGAATTGACAGTTCCGCAGCCTGAAGCAGAAGTTGTAACCCGTCTGTAATCAGTGCTTGCTATAAGAAGTGCAGGTTCAGTATACGTGAGAGCTGTGGCTCCCGGAATATTAACCCAGGCGCCCATTCCTGCGGGACTCTTCTGCCACTGGTAAGTAAGGCCTGTACCACCTGCAGGACTGGCAATATTTGTAAATGCTGCCGGGGCAGTATTAAAGCAGATTGATTGATTTGAACCGATTGTTCCCGGAGTAAGATTGCCGTAAACTGTTATGAGGATTGAAGCAGAACTGACTGTTCCACATGTTCCGCTTGTAACCTGGCGTCTGTAGTATGTGCTTGCAGTAAGCACGGGGGGAGCGAAGCCGACCCCCGTTGCTCCTCCGATATTATTCCATGTTGCGTTATCGGGAGAACTCTGCCATTGGTAAGTATACCCGCCAGGACCGCCGGTCGGGGCTGTTAACTCTGTAAGGACTGCCGGAACAGTATTATAGCAAATCGATTGATTTGACCCTATTGATCCTGATGTAAGGTTTCCGTAGACGGTTATAAGGATTGAAGCAGAACTTACGGTTCCGCACGATCCGCTGGTCACCTGTCGCCTGTAATATGTACTTGAAGATAGTGCAGACGGAGCATAGCCGGCTCCCGTTGCGCCTCCGATTGAGGTCCAGGATATATTATCCGGTGAGCTTTGCCACTGGTATGTATAGGCACCCGTTCCTCCAGAAGGGGCTGTCAGTTCTGTTAAAGCCGCCGGTGCAGTATTATAACATATCGATTGTGCAGTTCCAATAGTGCCTGCAGTAAGATTGCCATAAACTGTAATGAGAATTGAGCCGCTGTTAACGGTTCCACAAGCTCCGCTTGTAACCTGGCGCCTGTAATAGGTGTTTGCTGTAAGTACGGGGGGAGCGAAGCCGACCCCAGTTGCGCCTCCGATGCTTGTCCAGGTTGCATTATCAGGTGAGCTTTGCCACTGATAAGTATATCCTCCGGGACCTCCGGTTGGTGCTGTGAGTTCTGTCAATGGGGCAGGAACAGTATTATAACAGATTGTCTGTGCAGTTCCTATTGTGCCTGCTGTCAGGTTTCCATAAACAGTAATCAACACGGATGCACTATTCACTGTTCCGCATGTTCCGCTTGTAACCTGGCGGCGGTAATATGTGTTTGCACTAAGCACGGGCGGAGCGTAGCCGACCCCCGTCGCTCCTCCGATGTTATTCCATGTCGCGTTATCAGGAGAATTCTGCCATTGATAAGTGTATACTCCTGTGCCGCCTGAAGGGGCTGTCAGTTGTGTTAAAGCTGCCGGGGCAGTGTTATAACAGATTGATTGTGCTGTACCGATTGTACCTGCTGTAAGGTTCCCGTAAACAGTAATTGTAATTGATGCACTGGCTACAGTACCGCAGGTTCCGCTTGTCACATTTCTCCTGTAGTAAGTGGTTGCAGTAAGTACAGGCGGAGCAAAGCCGACGCCTGTAGCACCCGCAATATTGTTAAAGGTTACATTATCGGGTGAATCCTGCCACTGGTAAGTATAAACTCCGGTACCTCCGGTAGGTGCTGTGAGCTGGGTTAGGGCAGCAGGCGCTGTGTTGTAGCAAATCGACTGGGATGTACCGATTGTTCCTGCTGTAAGGTTTCCGTAAACAGTTATCAGAATAGATGCACTATTAACAGTTCCGCATGTTCCGCTTGTAACCCGCCGTCTGTAGTATTTGCTGGCAGTGAGTGCAGGAGGAGTATAGCCCGATGCAGTAGCTCCACCGATATTTGTAAATGTGATATTATCGGGCGAATCCTGCCACTGGTAAGTGTAGCCGCCCGGACCACCCGTTGGTGCTGTTAATTCTGTCAAGGGAGCAGGAATTGTATTATAACAGATTGTCTGTGCTGTACCTATAGTACCGGAAGTGAGATTACCATAAACGGTTATCAGAATTGATGCAGTGCTTACTGTTCCGCATGTACCGCTTGTAACCTGGCGTCGATAATATGTGCTCGCAGTAAGATGCAGGCGGAGCGTAGCCGACGCCTGTTGCGCCTCCGATATTATTCCATGTTGCGTTATCGGGCGAACTCTGCCACTGATATGTATATCCACCCGGACCACCTGTTGGTGCTGTAAGCTGCGTCAAAGCAGCTGGTATGGTATTATAGCAGATCGATTGGGCAGTACCAATGGTACCTGAAGTTAACTGGTTGTAAATATTGACATTGATTGATGAAGTGCCACCGGCACCGCAGCCGTTTTCGGGATAAACCGAAATAGTTCTGGGGGACACTGCACCGGGTGCAAAATCAACTACAATTGCAATTGTACCCTGTCCTGAAACAATTGTCAGTCCTGCTGGTACTGTCCATACATAATTGGATGCATTTGCAACTGCAGTGATTGAATAATTAACCCCCGACTGGCCGTAACAAACGTTTGCCAGGCCTGTTATTGGTCCTGCCGCTGCCGGAGCTGCAGGGGTTACAGTTACATTATATAACGGAGTCTGCAAGGAACATCCTGTTGCTGTAATTGTTTCGGTCACTCGCATTGATCCGGGGCCTGCCGCAATATTCCATTGTATATTAACGCTGTTATTTGTTGCCGGACCCGATATTGTCCCATTCGCGACGATCCAGAGATAAGTATGTCCTCCAACCAGTGCAGTTGTATAAGTCTTTGTAGTATTCAAACAAGGACTTGTCTCACCAGAAATTGAAGGTGCTGGCAATGGGTTGATACCGATAAGTACAGAAGGACTGCTTACAGTACCGCAGGTTCCGCTGGTTACATTCCGTCTGTAATATGTAGCAGTTGTCAGCGCGGGAGGAGCGTAGCCAACACCCGTTGCTCCGCCTATATTATTGAATGTTACATTATCCGGAGAATTCTGCCACTGGTATGTATAGACGCCGGTACCTCCCGAAGGAGCAGTAAGTTGCGTAAGCGCAGCCGGGACAGTGTTAAAGCAGATAGTCTGAGGTGAGCCTACAGTACCGGCTGTGAGGTTTGCATAAACTGTAATGAGTATTGAAGCGCTGTTTACTGTTCCGCAGGTTCCGCTTGTTACTCTTCGCCTGTAATACCTGTTTGCCGTTAGTGCAGGAGGTGAATAGCTGGAGGCTGTAGCGCCTCCGATATTTGTAAAATGTTACATTATCCGGTGAATCCTGCCACTGGTAGGTATAGGCTCCTGTTCCTCCCGTAGGTGCTGTAGCCTGGGTAAGCTGTGCAGGAGCTGTATTGTAGCAAATCGTTTGAGCTGATTGAACTGTACCTGCAGTAAGGTTTCCGTAAACAGTGATTGTAACTGATGCACTGCTTACCGTTCCGCATGTACCGCTTGTTACGTTTCGCCTGTAATATCTTGTTGCAGTAAGTACAGGCGGAGCGTAGCCGACGCCTGTTGCACCGCCAATATTGTTAAACGTGACATTATCAGGTGAATCCTGCCACTGGTACGTATAAACTCCTGTACCTCCGGTTGGAGCTGTAAGCTGAGTCAATGCTGCCGGTGCAGTATTATAGCATATTGATTGTGCTGTTCCTATTGTACCAGGCTGCAAGCTGGGCCCTAAACGGTAATAAGTACTGAAGCGCTGTAAACCTGTGCACAGGCACCGCTTGTGACCCTGCGCCTGTAATAGGTGCTGGCAGTGAGTGCCGGCGGACTGTATGTTGCAGCTGTTGCCCCGCCTATATTTGACCATGTGGCGTTGTCGGGAGAACTTTGCCACTGATAAGCATAACCACCGGGTCCTCCGGTGGGTGCAGTGAGCTGTGTAAGCTGGGCGGGAGCTGTGTTGTAACAGATAGTCTGGGCGCTCCCGACGCTGCCCGGTGTCAGATCGGCATAAACAGTGATAAGTATTGATGGGCTGTTTACCGTACCGCATGCTCCGCTGGTAACTCTTCGTCCTGTAATACCTGTTTGCAGTTAAAACAGGTGGTGAATAGCTGGAAGCTGTAGCACCTCCTATATTTGTAAATGTAACATTATCAGGCGAATCCTGCCACTGGTATGTATAGGCTCCTGTTCCTCCTGTTGGAGCTGTAGCCTGGGTAAGCTGTGCAGGCGCTGTATTGTAACAGATCGATTGTGCCGACTGGATTGTACCCGGAGTAAGGTTGGTATAAACAGTTATCTGGATTGATCCGCTGATATTCGCGCATGGTCCTGAATTTACTATTCTACGGTACCATGTTGTTGCAGTAAGTGCAGGCGGAGCATAATTGGCCCCTGTAGCACCTCCTATGTTATTAAAAGTGACATTATCTGCAGAGTTCTGCCACTGGTATGTGTAAACGCCTGTTCCTCCGGCGGGAGCTGTTCCTGTAAGACCGGCAGGAGCAGTGTTATAACAGATTGTCTGGGTTGCAGCGACATTATTGTTTGTTATAACAGCATAAATATTCATTGTTATCTGCGCTGCAGGTCCTTCACAGCCGTTTGACACCGTTTGTCTCGGTGACCCAGTAATTATATGTTCCTGCTGCAGTCTGGCCATGTGCGTATGTTGTTCCTGTAAAGAGCAGTGTTGTAAGTCCTGCATCGGCATACCAGTTGATTGTATTTCCCGGAAGGTTGGGTGTTGCAGCTGATTGTGGCAGGTACAGCTCCGAAACAATAGTTCAGAGGAGTAACAACGATAGGTGCCGGTGGAGCATCGATTATCTCAATTATAAAATCCTCATACTCATAACCAATGTTTGGATTTCCCAGATATGGATTACACTTGTTCCAGTTTTTCAGGTAAACATAGAACCGCTGACCAACTGTTGCAGTGGCAGGGATCATAATTGTTTCTGAAACTGTATTCGGATTGGGCGGATTTACAGGAGTGATAACCGGTCCGACATAACCGTTGGCTGCATTGGCAATATTGACTCCTCCGATTATTACATTGCCTGTTATTGTATTCATTACTGCTCCTGCAGGAGTCTCTCCATAAACGAACTGGAGAGTACGGGGCTTGTCGTTGTCATAATCTGCCGGATTAAGAGGAGAAGGAACGTTAGGATTCTGGCAGTTCCATGTGCTTATATCTGTAACTGTAATAGTATGGGAAACACCTTCGCAGAGGTAAATAATATCGGGAGTATGAGTTGAGGTTTCTTCCATTCGCAGAAGACCATCCCCGTCTGCAGGAATATCACGGCCATGAACAACAAATATTGATGTTCCGGCCAGAAACTCATTACAGGGATTTTTTACAATCCATGTTCCCTGGTAAGCACATTCTGTTACTGAGGTAAAATTATGTATCTGAACTGGTGGAAGATCATTATCAGCAGCCGAAGTATAATTCCATATTGGAGATCCATCTCCCCAGTCAACAGTCCATGTGGTACCTTTAAGAACTCCTGTTGGCAACACTCCCAAGTGGCGCTACCTGGAACATTCCCTGTGCGCCAATGTTTACACATTCACCAAGGTTTCCGAAAAATGTGAAGAGCTGGATTTTGGGACAGGGGAGAGTTGTTGCGATAAAGTCTTAATGGGAGTAGCCTGAAGAACACCTCCAGATACTTTCTGCAACAATAAAAATTGTATGAAAGTATTTGAGTTGATAAATCAAGATAGTTTGCAAGTATTAGTATCTAATTCCCAGCTGCAATAGGATATTACTCCATGGTGCTACATTAGCCAATACTGCAGGTCCAGCTAAAGCTCTGACCTTGTACTTGCATAAGCATGCACAAGGAACATCAGAATTATAAGTACACAAACATAAATATACTCGTTCCAGTCAATTGATACCGATAATTTACAGGTATGGTAATGGACCTGTTGTACGAACGAAGGTGGTGCCTGGTACCCAAACCGGTTGTGCCAATTAAAGCTGCTAATGATAAAATAGAAAGTGAAATACAGAGAAAAAATCTTTCTTGCTCTTCAGATATAAATATTTTTTCATTCACGAAGAATTGACGTTATCCATGTCAGGTTGTTTAGGTTGCCTATAATAACTCAACCCCGCGGATTCGGCTCCGGGGCTAAAAAGTTTTTCATTAATGAGTAAAAATGTTTTCTATAGGCATCCTGTTGCCAGGTTAGATATTAACGGATGGATGACCGGATTATTATTGCATTCCGGGGTATTTCCACGAACGTCAGAAGATTGTAAAGCAGGACGCGGCATGCGGCGTGCGGTGTGAGGGCGTGGCGGCATGAAGGCGTGAAGGCTTGAAGGCGTGAAGGCTTGAAGGCATGACGGTGGTGACAGGCCAAGGACGTGATGTTTAATTATAGTACGTATTTTGTATGATACTGTTTATGTACTATTACAAGATTATACTTTTTAACTTTAGTTGATCCGGTATTTCAGGATCCTCTCTTTTATAAACTTCTCAAGCAAGGGATCTGAAACATAATACGTTGATCCTTCCGAAAAAATAATGCCCTTTCCTGAAAGCTCATTAATTGCTCTTGAGATATTAAAACTTCTGTTTTCAATTCCCGTATAAGGCTTTCCTGTTTCTATTATCTTAATAATTATCCTTCTGGTCTCTTTTTTCCCCGAAATCTCATCCCAGAGTTTCTCAAGGTAATTATTCTCTGACAGAAGCATGTTCTTAAAAATGACCTCTGTATCAACAGGTTTCTGCTCTCGTAAAAACTGAAAATAAAACTCCTGAATAAATAAACGGATATAGTACGGATGTCCCTTTGTAAATTCAACTCCTTTAACAATATCACTGTTCTTATACGAAATACCCAATTCCCTAAACTTCTTTTCCGCGAATTTACTAAGATCAGACTTTTCAAGAAATCCGGGTTCAATTATCTTAACCATTCTGAAGAACGGGGATTTGCTGGAGACAAATAGTTTATGCATAACAGATTCATAACTGCCGCTGAAAATGAAAACGGACTGTTTCTGGTATTGAATAATACTCCTGAATAACTTTATGATTTCTATCCCATCCAGTTTTTCAGTATCTCCAAATTCATCAAAGGCAATGCAGATTTTCTTATTATATTTCAGAGCAAATGATTCAATGAAGTTCAATGAGGATTTTAACTGTTCCCAGGGATCCTTTCCTGGTTTTCCAAAACTCAGAATAAATTCAGCACCTTCTATTTCCTTTCTGAACCTGATATTTGTAAGTATTTCCCCAAGATTTGTCTTAAGCTTGTTCAGGGCTTCATCAAGCTTCCGGTTCTTCAGTACCTGGTTTGTTATTTCGTAAGCAAGCTGATCAATATCAGGAACTGTAAAAATATCAACACTCCCGGTAAAGAACTCTTCACGGCCAACCTGTTCAATACCTCCATCATAATTGATGTCTTGCCAAAACGTCTGGGAGCAATAAGCGCGACACTCTGACCTGCTTTAATCGTCTGAATTATCTCATTACTCTCCCTTCCGGCCAATAGTCTCCTCCCCCGTCACAGGTTTTCCAACATTAAGATCCATCTTTTTATTTTTAAAGATAATACAAATATTGTATGGTACAAAATCAGTCTTAAAATTAGCCGGGATCTCTGGCCTTATAAAAACAAAAAAAGGCAAAAAGCTCTTTGCCTCTTGCCCATTCTCTTAGTCTCTCCCTTACTCAGGTCGTAGCCTTTACTGAAAGCCCTAACGCCGTCATACCTTCATGCCGTTAACCCTTTTTTACATCGCCTATAATACATCATACATAATACATTGACTTACTAATCACTAATTTCCAATCACTTTTTACTTCCTCCCCGCCACTCTAATTGCCCCCACCCCAATTCCTACCCGGACACATTTGATACCAGATCAAACACATTAAACGTCCTTTCCGGCACCCAGAGCTGAACAACTTCAGTAACTATTGCCAGAAGTAAGATAAGCACAACAAATTTTCCTAAGTGAGTTCTTTTCGAACAAGGTAATCCCTTTCAGTCGTCCAAAAAGGAAATACATACAAATCAGGAAATAAACTGTAAGGTGGAAAAGGTGATCGAGGCGAATTTGAAAATGTACAGGTCCGAGTTTAATTTTGTCAAGGCTTCCGGCAATTGGAAGAAATGCAGTGATAAGGACCAGGGAATAACCGGCCCAGAAAATGTACTGAATAACTTCTGACTCAGACGCATATAGTATTTATAATATTCCTAAAACCCATGATCACCTTGTTCTAAATCCACAATTTCATATTTAAGTCTTTCTGAAATTGTATCGCTACTTAAATCTATTTTGATATTCCGGATTCTCCCTCATTATCCGACCACTTTCAGGGTAATTTTCAATAAACCAGACCATAAATGCAGTTACATCAATCTTATCTTGCAACATTTTTTGACGCTTAGTAGCAAATTCCTTTTCCAGGTCAGGAAGCGATAAAAGTTCTGTGATCTTATCAAAAAGTTTTTCAGGGGAACTTGTTGGTATTCCATATGTCAGGCCATAAACGTGTTCAAGTTCTTCAAGAACACTTATCTTACCAGCAAAATCACTGAATCGTATGGATGGAATACCCAGCATAGCAGCTTCCATTGTCATCGACTGGCTGTCGCTTATCAGCAAAGAAGAATTGGCCAATACTTGTTGCATATCAGCTGGATTTATGTTTAATTCATAAGGTTTTAACGACTCATTAAGCGCTCCCTCAGAAGAGACGTACACCGATCCTTTTTTTCAAGTAGGGTTACTATTCTTTTTATAAGAGGAACAGTAAAACCTTTAATTCCCGAATCGTGAAAAGCATCACAGCTTCGATACTCTTATTAAAAAAAAAGGTTGCTTAAGAATTGCAGCTTTTTTTATAAAACGATTCGGGTGAAGGTAAGCAAGCTTCATAAATCCCTTATAATGAATTGTCTTCTTTTCATACTTTCCTGACCTGCAACCGTCTGGGCAAAGTATCAAGAGAGGTAAATGGGAAAGTGATTCGTGCAAGGTCCGGAATGACATTAATATCGTCTTCAAGTACTGTGATTACAGGAACTCTTTTAAAAAATCCAACATGCGAAAGGCAAGGATCTGTGCCGATAAAAAGATCGTAGTTTTTGTTCTTAACCAGTTTAAATAAACGAAAATCCCTTTTAAATAAACCCATTAAAATCCCTATTCTACTTGAATTCCGTCCTTCTGTTAAAATATTGGTGTAGGATTCATTATTTTCAATAAGCAGTTTTTCTAAAATATCTTTTGTTTTGATTAATATTTCGCATTTAATCCCTTTTTCTCTTAATAAATGGATTGAATTTTTTAAGAATAAATATTGAGTCGGATGGCCAAAATAGAATAATATTCTCACTTTTCAGATAATACGAATTTTCTTTTCCCGGAATTACTTAATGGAATTGATTCTGAAATTTCAACTTTAACCGGTGCGTGAAACTCTCTTTTCCAAAAGTTTACGATAAACTCTTTTACACTTTGATCATAATTACTATTAATAACAATACGAAATAGCAGATTGCCATTTTTTAAATGTACTACCTGAAATTGATCGACGGATCTTTTTAAATCTTTCAGATCACTATGAAAGAAACCTGTAAAATTGTGAACAATAAATTTACGACCATTAGGTGCAACTAAAACATCATTGTCACGACCAATTATTCTATTAATTCGAAGATGCTCCCTGCCGCAAGAGCAAGGCTCTTGCAGAAACTTCAACAAGATCTTGAGTATCATAACGAATAAAAGGATGTGCGAAATTCCAAAGATCAGTACTAATTAAGCGCCCAACACCGATTTTAATTGGAGATCCATTCTCATCTAATACTTCTGAAATGCCATATTCTTCAGCTAGAGTGATAACAAGTATGTGTAGGACATTCAAAAACAGTCGAATTCCCTTCACAGTTGTATGAATCGAATATTTTACAACCAAATGCAGCCTCAATCTCTTCCCTGGTTTCGGAATAAAGAGTATTGCCGGTGGTAGTCAAAGCTAATGGTCTGAAACTGAACTCCTGATGGTTTTGTTTGTACCGGGCTAAAAAAAGCAACGGATCAGGATAACATCTTATTATCTTTGGTTTATAACGTTCTATTTCTTTCAGAATAAAGTCAAAATTACTATCAATCAATGGATTTGAGGCCAGATATAGATTCCGGCTCATTTTATCCTGAAGTCTTTTTATAGGGGTTTTTCTTGGATTTTGACTTAGCTTAATGTATTTATCCCCTAATCTGTAGCCCATCCAATACCAACCTCTTAAGCTAGCAGCCAGATTCATTGAATAAGCATCTCTTGTTCTATAATAAAACAATGGCTCACCAGTTGATCCACTCGAACTACTTTGAATTCTGTTTCTTTTTGAAATCCGAGTGGAAGTAAACATTCAATCCCCTCTTTTATAAAATGTTGCTTTGTGGAGAATTGGTATTTTATGTAAATCATTCCAATTTCTGAATGTCTCCAGGCCTTCAATCCTAAGCCTGGGAAAAAGTTCTCCTGATAAAAAGGGACATTATGAAACAGCATGTTGGATGAGTTGTCTCAATTTTACAATCTGGTAGCTATTAATCTGTTCTCGTGTCCAAAACTGACTATTCATTAAAAAATGAAGAGTGCTTATAAACTGATTGCCTGGTAACAATATCATGAATTGGAAGAATAAAACTCTCTGAAATAAAATTTGACAAACTCATTTAGATACTATCAATTATTAACACGCTCAATATGTCCAATCCATCCCTGATGAGGCTTGAAATTTATTACCAGTGAAGAAGGGAAATTGGAAAGTAAATACTCTTTCTCCTGAGACAGAATTTTAATATCTCCTATTTTGAAGTTAACCAAAGGAAAGTTTTCAATTCGAAAAGCATTATTAATTGAAGGAATCTTCTCAGGATCAAAGTCCATCAAACGGGCACAAACTGCATCAACAGCAACCGGATTCAATCCGGCAATAATGTAACCCACATTAATAGCATCAGGAGCTTTGGGCCGTTGCCTTCTCCGGCTACAATGCCATCTACTATACTATATACTTTTTCATATTTGGAATCACACTGTCTCTTAATGTACCATCAGTGTTTACATAAAAGAGAACTTTATTTATATCCAGAACCATTCTCCATAGTGTATCATTTCCAAACCAGGAACCGCCACGATATAGTTTCCTGATTATTACCGAAAAACAATTTTCCTAACCCCATGACTGGACTAAAAAATTTAGCCAAGAAAGGATCTTTAAGAATATTCTGATGAATAAATGGCATAAGCGTACTTTCAACGCGTGATTTGGCTTTAGAATGTAGGAAACTGATCTCCCCCTTCAGACTGGTGTTCCTATAGAATTGTGTGGAAGATAATTACGATACGTATTAATACCAACCAGGTTCTTCAGAGAACACGGTTATACCCGCCTTTCTTATGGGTTTTTAATTTCGGAAGGTTTATAAGAACATCTGCCTCTATCACTGAGCGAGAGACACTGTACAAGTTTGTGTGACCATCATGTGCGCTGTTGGTTTCCCTTATATCAGATCCAGCGCCAAAATAACCTTGTCTGATTTTTTATGGCCGAAAAACTCGCTGTTTTGTTCAGATAAATTTGCTACCACTTTTCCTTTAGGATCACCGGAAAGTTTTAACTTTTTGATCGTAACATTCTTGTTTTGTATATATAATTCCTCACGAAGGTCGATAATTTGGAGGGATAATGCTGTGCTGACTCTGCGTGATTGCTTTCCACTCCTCCAGCGGTTGGTAGGGAGAGAATTTTATCAAAGTCAGCATTCAGCTCCGGTCCATCAGCAATAATAATATGACCCCTGTTTTCAAGATAATCAACAACAATTCGTAATACAGCAGTTATAATGGCCGGATTCGTTATTACTTGTTCCCATTCTCCTTTTCGATATTGGTGTTCCTCTAGAACCCAATTTGGTTTTAAAACAACAGTATCGCCTGGTGAAATGATAGAGAATAATTGTTTAGGTAAAGCTTCATAAATATTATCAGCCCTGATATACATATACCTTTAGAAGATGAACATTCTGAAATTCCTTGATCATTCACGAGATATTAAATAATGACATAATCTAATTCTTTAAGGTCTCGTCCCGAAATATTTGACACTTTCTCAAATGAGAATTTGTTCCTTATTTCTCTTGCTTTTGCAGATAACCTACTGATTCTTCCAGGATTACTTCTAAGTAACTCAATCATAGACGCAAGTTCGTTTTCATCAATATTGTCTTTATATAAGTACCCATTTATCTCACTTGGAACGAACATCAGTAATATCACCAACATCTGTAACAACTGACACAGCACATGCCATTCCTTCAAAGCAAAGCCAATGGAAATCCTTCCCCTTTTGAACACAACACAAAAATTTTACTACTGTTATAAAAATCTATTTTCTTGCCGTCATCTTCACCCATCCTTTAAAGAGAATATTTTTATTAATTCCCAGCGCTTTTAGATTCATCAATAAGATTATGAAACTACGGCCCATCTCCGACTACAAGGCTTTAATCTTCTTGGTACTTTTAATTATTGCAATTGCTTTTAAAAGAAGTGATAAGTTTTTATTCTTATCTAAACTTGAAACAGAAATAATATCATATTCGCGGTGTTTGTTAAAGTCTTGGTATTTATTCATGTCAATAACGTTGGGCAAAATCACAACCTTATTAAAATCATAACCTTTTGCCAGTAAATATGATTGGGTCTTTTTACCAGTTACCGTAATGGTTTTGGACTTTTTAAACACAAAGAGATTAATTAACTCCATTAATCTTCCAAAAAGCCAGAATTCCCGTTGACCAGCAATTGTAATATGTATGTAAGGCAATCTTCTTGAAAGAACTTATTATTCGGCCAATGTATCCATGCGGATAAATTAGGACACCAGCCACTAATATCTATCTTGTATTTCCTGCAAATTCTAAATCCCTTCCTTAATCTATATAAATGTCTGAGCTTCCCTTTTGATTGGTACCATAATCTGTAATAAAAGTAATTTTATCTCGATATAATGTCTGCACTTTTATCTCTAAGAATATAAATATGATCAACCCAGTCTGCCATTATAAGGGGTTGCACCAAGCAATTAAGATTGTTATCAGATAATTTTACGATAAGCAGAATTTTCATTTGAAATTCATTTGCTCCTTAAAAGGGACTAGTAAAATACCGATTTATCAATAAATTCTGAGATTCTTTTAGATTGATTAACGTAGTTTAAATTCTCATCCATCCAATTATAAGCATTAAGACCTAATTTTTCACAAAGTTTAGAATCTGCTATTAATGTTTCAAAACCACCAACAATAGACTCCTAATATTCTCGGGTTCTACCAAAATAACATGTTCTTCATTTTGAAAATATTTTGACATATCACCAACTTTAGTAATTACGACAGGCTTTTTACATGCAAAATACTCTCCTAATTTAGTTGGAAACCCAGCTTCAGCTGATATTCCATTAGGTCTTGTTAAAGCCAAGATCTGACATGAATTAAGAAGTTCCGGAATTTTATTATTTGAAATCAATCCTGTAAATGTTACATTTTTATCAATGGAAAGCTCTTTTGCAAGTTTTTCTAAACTGGGGATTAGGGTTTTTCCGTTTGTCAAATCCCCGATTATCAATAAATGTGTATTGGAATATTTTTTATTCAACAAACTGAAGCTATTAATCAAATCCAATATTCCATCCTTCCTAGTAGGCGTTCCTACATAACCTATAGTAATTCTACCATAAAAATGTGGCTTAATATCCTTTAATTCAAATTCTTTAGGATCAGTTAGGTTTGGCATAAGTAAAATATTCTTTTTATATTTTACTTTATATTTAATGTAGTCTCTAAGATATGTTGAAAGTACTATTATACCATCAGCATACTTTACATACATACCTTATCCCTAAAAGAAACTATACCATTTTAACAAAGGTAGAGATACAAACTTACTGGCAGGCTTTTCATAAAACTCAGGTAAAATAATCACCAGCTTTTTCCTAAGAACGCTCTTTGTAATTTTAAAGAACATGGTTTTAAGAAATGTAGTATCATAAATAATAATAACATCCAGTTCGTTTTTTGCAGCTTTTTCGATTAAATAAAAGATTGGTAATATCAAACCACAAATATTATCTAAAAGCTTTCCAATATAATTTTTTGGGTGATTAATAAAACCCAAATGCTTAAAAAAGACACCTTCAATATGTCCTTGTCTAATATTTTCATGCTCAACATTATTGCCGTAATAATTGCCAGTAGGCATAATTACATTAATATCACAATTTTGATCTGCTAACCCTAATGCAAAAAGTCTAGATAAATTTGCACTGGCTCCTCCGTAAGGGAAATTGCCATAAGTAATTAAAACTATTTTCTTATTTCGTTGCACAAGTTACTTAATAATTCTTGCTAATTCCCCTTTTAAAAGCATTTCAAGAAATTCATTAACCTCCCAAATGTACACGACTCTTTTAGTTTTTGTAGCATGATTTATTGGTATAGTTTATACCGGAAATTCAGTAAAAGATTTTATTGCCTGGCTTAGTGCAAAGTGTGTTTATCATCTTTGAGAACTTGATGATAAATAGAATTATTAGTTGAATACGCTAAACCCATCCAAATAATAGTAACTGCAAAATAGCCCGCTGAATATAGACTATCCGCTTTAATTTCATTAAGAGTAAATAAACAGAATGAAATAATAAAGAAAAATGCAAACATCCTTATTATATGATCCATATTTTTATTGCTAATTGTTCTATATGATTTTTGGATAATTCTTAAAGATCATGCCATAGTAGGCAAAAAGGCCAATCCATCCAAATAAAAACAGAATGGCAAATATCTGAGAATGGGGAGACGTCCTTAAAATTTTGGGATTGACGAAAAAGGCATCTCGGTTATTCTTTGTTAAACCCCATCCATATCCAATAAACCAACTTTCTTTACTTTTATACCGTTCTTTGGCTATTGTAAAAGCTGTTTCTCTGTTAAATGCACTGCCTTCAAGGATACGATCGACCGAGACTCCTCCGGCACTTTTATTGACCTCTTGAATTTCATCTAATCTGGTAAAAACATAACCTAATCCTAACCTATTTACTATTAGCATACTAGAAAATCCAAAAAGTACTAAGAATGCTATTTGTAGAAATCTGATTTTGAATTCTTACTGCATATAACTTAAATTGAAAAATGAAAATCATTGATAATCCACCAATGAAAGTAAAAATACAGAACGAGATATAGACATGAAGATATTTATAAAGGCAATGAATGCTGCTGCAAATAATGTAATTCTATTAATAATGGATTTTCTACTAAGCATAAAAAAAACCACAAAAAGTATCATCAGTACCATACTATATTCTCCATAGAAAGGTGAAATTCCCATAGTCCCCCCTCCCTGAAAAGGTCCTTTTGTGCCACCGACACAGGCATCATAGGAGTTTCGAATGTAATGATAGCAAAGTATTTATTAATGCTCCCAATAGTTGAATATACTATTAAAATGATATTCAGTTGCACAAATACTTTGATCCGTTCAACAGTAATAGCTAAGCTACTTGATATAAGAAGAATAAAGATGATCCCAAAAAATGTCAAAAAGCTATAAACAAAATCCATACTTTCCCAGTATAATTAAAAATCCATCCAAGAAAGAACTGAGAACAAATAATCCGACAAACACTTTAAACCAATTATCTCTAACTTCGACTCGACAGGAAATTTTCTTTTAGAAATTAAGAAATAATCCTACACAAACGATAGTTACCAAATTAAATCCGCCTCCCTTTAGCTAAAAGATAAGGGAAAAAACTACAAAAGTAGATCACCATCACAAATGCAAACAAATCATTTTTCCTTAGAGTGTTATAAAAAATAAAACCGGATGTAATTATTAAACCAAAAAGGTTTAAAGCCAGGTTAGGTACATAGGTCGTAATCATTAAATGGCCTAAAAGCAGGGCTATTAAGCTGATTATAGTTATTTGCTTAGTAGTTTGAGTGTTAAATTCTTGAGGAAAAGGCATCTATTTTAAAAGCTTCTGATACTCGTTCAACTCGCCAATATCTCTCCACGATTTTTCACTTACCGGAAAAACACCTACTTTTCGTTTTTCTTTTTGCAAATTATTGATTAATGAGGTGATATGATAAATCTCATTTTCCGGAATTTCATTTATTAAGTGAGGCTCCAATATGTACAAGCCAGTGTTTATTTTGAATGTAAGTTCAGGTTTTTCAGTTATAGACTGGAGGAGTCCATTTTTTTTAGTTTCTAATATTCCATATGGAATCGAATAATTTTTTATGGCAGCTACAACCGTCATTTCATTTTTTGCAGTAACATGATAATCAAAAATATCAGATATTTCCTGATCGATCAAAATATCACAATTTGATACAAAGAATGGTGTATTTATTTTATTTTTCAGAAGATGTAAACTACCAGCAGTTCCTAAAGGCTTCTTCTCATGGAGAAATGAAATCTTGTAAGAATTGTTTTGTCAATAATGACAAATAGCTCCTTATCATTTCCGCTTTGTAGTTAATAGAAATAAAGAATGAATTACACCCTGCATCGCAGAATTTATCCATAATAAGTTCTATGATTGTTTTATCTCCAATTGGGATTAAAGGCTTAGGCAATATATTTGTCAGCGGTCTTAATCTAATTCCGACCCCCCCTGCCATAATGACAACAGGTAGATCAAGCCTGGGTGTTTCATTAATTTTAATATTGGCAAATATGTCATCCCAAAGGTATGCAGAAATCAAGTTATTTTGTGGATCTAAGACAGGCATACATTCTATTCTATACTTATGCATCAGTTTTATTATAGTTTCTTTATCATCCGTGTTTTTCGCAAACACGAAATCCTTCCTCATAATTTCTTTAATCTGAGTATCTATCGGAATATTGGCTATGATTGCTTTCTGAATATCACCGATACTTAATACACCACAAAATTCTTTTTCATCGAAAACTAAAAGTAGTTTCTTATTTACTTGATCCATTTTCTTTAAAGACTGCAGTATACTATATTCATTCTGAATAAACCGTTCTGAAATGGATTTAGAATATTTCATTGAAAGTGCTTTAAATTGTCATCAAAATCAATTAATTGTTGTGAAACAAGTCAATTCTTTTATTTTATATAAAGGTTAAAAGGAAATTTTATTTCTTGTTGATTTCATATTTGATTATTTCTGGAAATTGATATTGAGTAAAAATATTGTCTTTTGTAACAGAATCATCATGGTACAGGTAAACCGTAAATTCGTATGGCATATAGTCGTACCTAAGACAAACTCTTTTGGTTAATGTTTTGCAAAAATTGAATATCTCAACAGGATCTGCCCTATAAATATATTCATAACGATCATCCCCATAATTGCTCACAAAATCTACTCGACGTACCTATTCTTCGACAATGCAAACATTTTGGCAAGCATTTTTTTTACGAAATCAGCATGGCCCTCTCCTATTTTAATATTAAGCGTACCAGTCAAAACAACATAATCCCAAATATCTGTTATTTCATCATGCAAAATATCCAGTACCTTAAAGTCTTCATTTGGATAACGGCTTCTGCAAACTTCAATAAATTCAGGTGTTATATCTATTCCCTTATATCTGCCATCATAATTGATGGTTTCTTTTAAGAATGCAAATAAATCCCCAAAGCCGCATCCGACGTCTAAAATGCTATCGTTATTTTTAATACCAATTTCTTTGATTACATTAAACCTAACATTTTGTTTACGCCCTGGTATAAATAAAGAACTTGGATTCACTCCAAATTTATTAAACTGATTCTGATAATTCTTAATGATTTTTTCTTTATCGTCTGAATTCCAAATCATTTGATTTCAAATTTTCATTAATAATGTTTTTGAAATATAAATCCTTGGTATTTAAGTTTTTATAATGAATGATTACTTATACTTAAATCAAATATTAAACTGTGACTTTAATCTTTTCTATGATTTTATTATATATATAATTCATATCCATTATAATCTCGTCTCTGTTTTTACCTTTTAATATAATAAATCCATATCTATCCAGACTGTTAGTGATTGAAGGGACTTTCTGACCTCTTTTCAAATTAAAACTTATCTGTATCAAATTCTTATGACTGATATCTTCAAGGAAATCGTCCTCGAAATCAACGGTACCTTCAGGGAAGATTGAAATACTTTATATAAGAGGAATCACAATTTGGTTCCGGACACAAGAATTCTTCGCCTAAAGAGATCCTGATAGTTCCCTCTCCATATTAACTCCCAGTGGACAAGTGGGTTAAGACAGAGGTAATATAATCCCCGCCAAGTCTTGCACCATTTTCAATAATGCATGGTAGTAGAATTATATACTTTTAAGTTCCGTATGACAAGCGCAATTATCTAAATCCAATGCAGAAACCATTCCATCTAAAATATCCTCAATTTTTCTATATAGTCCCGGTTCAATCTCGAGCTGGCTGAAAATGTTCCAATTCAACGCAATAAGGTGGATCTGTAGTTGTCTTTTCCGTAATCTGAATAATGGAAAGCTGTCTTTTTGTAAATCAGACTTTCAATACTATATTCTTCTCCCTGCAATATATTCTTCAACTAATACTTTCTTAGTTTTTGAATAGTTCATCGCTTGATTGATACCATCAATCAATTCTATTTCATTCTTGCAATAAACAACCCCTCTGCTCCCTGAACTATCTACTGGTTTTACTATCAACGGAAATGATATTTCATTATTCTTCTCTCAAAACAAAATTGCCGTTGATAAGATAAGATTTAGCGGTAGGAAGTGAATTTTTAATCAAGACCTTTTTAAAGAAATACTTATTTGTTGTTTGAAGATCGATTCAATCTTAGGGAAAGTAAACGCATATTTTTCTGCTATCTCCGACATCATGACAAGTGGCTTATCGGTGGCTGCAGTAACAATACTACTTATTTTGTATTTTTCAACTAATCCTACACGTTCCTTCGAAATCATCCTCCCCCACCACTTGAAATTCATCACAATAATCTCGCCCTACTAGCATTAGAGCTAATATCAATGCCAACAACAAAATGTCCGAGAGCTTTGGCATTTTTTATTATCGATTCCTGTAGTTCGCCACAACCAAAAACTAATATGTTCTTACTCATACAAAATTTCTGAAAGAGTATTGGCTACGAAATCAATATCTGATTCCAGTAAATTTGAATATAATGGCAATGTTATCAGGTTGTCAGCAACATAATCAGTTTTTACTAATTCACGATAAAAATCCTGATAAATAGTAAACCGATGCACCGCTGGATAATGTATGCTTGTCTGTATGCCGGCCTCAGCCAATTTAGTTCTAACATTATCTCTTTTTTGATTGAAGAATCCTTGAGTACAATTGGAAAAATATAATTTGATGAAAAGTAAATGCGCTCTTTAAATGGAATAATGATCTCTTTAATACCAGAAAGTTTTTCCAAATAATAGTTTCTCAATTCCGCTCTTTGTTTTAGATCATTTTCTAATTTCCGAATTTGAACAATGCCTATGGATGACCTAATATCATCGATCCTGTAGTTATAACCCAATTCAATTACATCATAATTAGTAGAATGCCCCTTGGCTCTTTCATACGAGAGCGATGTCATACCGTGTGAACGTAACAATCTGGCCTTTTCACAATATACCGGATTATTTGTAACCAACATTCCCCCTTCACCAGTACTTATATTTTTATTGAAAAGAAACTAAAGCATCCAATGTCACCGATCGTTCCAACCTTCTTACCTTTGTACTCAGATAGCGGTCCATGACACGCATCTTCAATTACTTTAAGACTATATATAGAGGCGAGTGTCATAATTTTATCCATTTCGCAGGCAAAACCACCATAGTGCATTACAACAATAGCTTTTGTTTTTTCTGTTATTTTCTTTTCAATTTCTTCCGCATCAATTGTTAGATCATCAAAGCTTTTAATATCAGCAAAGACCGGAATTGCCTTTACATATCTTATGGCGTTTACAGTAGCGACAAAAGTTAATGAGGGACAAATTACTTCATCTCCTTCTTTGACATCCGAAAGAATCATAGCCAGATGCAATGCAACTGTACAATTTGACAAAGCAATAGCATAAGGTACATCTAGCATTGATGAAAATTCCCTTTCAAATTCAAGAGTTTTTGGTCCCGTTGAAATCCATTTGCTTCGTAATGTATCAATTACGGCCTTCTCCTCAGCTTCATCAAAATTTAAATCAAAAAGGGGAATTTTGTATTCCATTTATTTTCCTGCTTTGTTTTTATCAATTATAGCCTGATAAGCTGCTAATAAACGCTCAGAATTTACTTTTAGACTAAATTCATTTATATAAAAATCGTACGCCTTTTCAGCTAACTTATTCCTGGTTTGTTCATCTTGAAGA
>CAVSYN010000020.1:0-41825 GCA_963732115.1 uncultured Bacteroidales bacterium | reverse complement strand
AGACGGCGTGAAGGCGTAACGGTTGTTTATGCTGTTTTGCAGTTTTGACCGCAAGACTGCAAGACCGCGAGACCGCACGACAATATAACGGTGTGAAGGCATGACCGCGGGGAGCGCCGGGCACAGGGCTCAGGGCGCAGGGCTCAGGGTAAAATGGCTGAAAGCTTATGGCTGATTGCTGACAGCTGATAGTTACAGTTATACGGTTTTGTGGATCTGCAGTTTATGGATCATAACTCATACCTGATGGAAGAGTCGAAAGTCTGTAAAGTCCTTAAAGTCAAAGACCGCACGACCGCACGACTGCAAGACCGCACGACCGCACGACAATATAACAGTGACGGCGTGAAGGCGTGAAAGCGTGACGGCGTGCGGCGTGACATATTCAGAGACGTACGAGAAATATGCACATTTTTTATAACTTTGTGATCAAATGAAAACCAGAGACCAAATATTGACATTTCTATCTCAGAATAAAAAGTTATTCCGGGACAATTATCATATTGTCCGAATTGGATTGTTTGGCTCTTATGCCCGTGGGGAACAAAATCCGGATAGCGACATTGATCTGCTGGTTGAATTTGAAGAAAACACACAGGATCTCTATGACCTTAAAATACAGCTTAAAGAATTTTTCAGAATTCAACTTGCAATTGATGTGGACATCTGCCGTGAGAAATATATCAAACCCAGAATAAAAAGTTCCATCTTAAAAGAGACTGTCTATGCTGATGAAGGACCAACACTGTTTAGAATCAATTCTTGAAGCTGCTGACAGGATCATCGAATACACATCCGGGATTAAATCTGCTGATGACTTTAACAATGATTATCGAAACTTTGATGCGACAATGATGAATTTTGTGGTTATTGGGGAAATGGTTGATAAACTATCAAACGAATTCAAAAAGAAACACTCCGAAATTGATTGGACAAAAATCAAAGGATTTAGGAACATTGTTGCTCACGATTATTTCGGGATTGACGCTGAAGAAGTCTGGCAGATAATAAAAAACAAAATTCCTGCTCTTAAATCTGACATCAAATCATTGTTAGATTAAACACAACTGTACCTGACACGGACAATGGGTAAGTTGTTCAGCCTCCAGGGAACGCTTCGGATGACGCAGTTGTCACAGCTTGCCCAGATCTAACGGGGGTTTTTGTCCCCCCCCAGGGATCTGCAAGACCGCAGGACTGCACGACCGCACGACCGCACGACCGCACGCCGCAGACCGCATGACAATGTATCTATACTATCCTATAAGTTATCCTTACCCACATCGTTCTTCTTTGGCTTCCCCTTCTCCCCCTCCTCTTCGCATGGACTCTTTGGTCTGTTGCTTCCATTGCCTGACAGAGGCGCCTTATCGGCAATGATACATACCGACCATTGCCCCATCGATCCCGGATTATTTGTGCTGACCGTGACTGTCAGGTTTCCTGTAAAAAGATAATACTGTCCGGGCCGGATAGTGTATGGCGTACCTTGCACAACAGCATCGCCTCCTCCCGCTATAGGCTTAAAGTACAGACTGCTGGCCGGACCTGAATACCTGAAGTTACTATTTGTCAATGTGTCTCTTGTGATCGTGCCCGCCGGTGTAACCATGCAGAATTCCCACGAGGAATTCCCGGGATTAATTCTGATCCCGCATGGTTTTTCCTCTTCTATCACCGCTGTTCCTGAATGTGTGTCCTGACCGCAATCATTCTTAACAACAACCCTGATGGTATATGAACCGGGATTGAATTTAAATACCGAACTGATTTCTCCTGTATTCGGAAGATAGGTAAATCCTTCGAACGGGCTGTCATTTATAGTGAATGTTATGTCGCTCCTGTTTTTCACATTGCTGACAGATCCTTTCAGCTCATGAGTGGCATCTGCCCTGTTAACAGCTGCCAGGTTAAATGTGACCTGTGGAGGAACACATGGCTGCTGAACAGAAACTGAAGATGTTTTGCTGTCTGCCCCGCAATCATTCTTAACAGCAACCCTGATGGTATATGAACCGGGATTGAATTTAAATACCGAACTGATTTCTCCTGTGTTAGGAAGATAGGTAAATCCTTCGAACGGGCTGTCATTTATGGTGAATGTTATGTCGCTCCTGTCTTTCACATTGCTGACAGTTCCTTTCAGCTCATGAGTGGCATCTTCCCTGTTAATGACCGTAACGCTGAAATTTATATTTGGTTTGGGACAGGGTTTTTCAACAATAACCTCTGCTGGTTTGTAAAAGATAGAATAGTTTATTTTTTGTGTACCACAATTATTGGTGGCAGAAATGACGTAAGAGTTTATTCCCGGAACAAGGGAGGCAACATAAGCTATTTCGTTGCCATTAAAGTTAAAACCGGTAACTGGACTGTTATTTAATGTAACAGACAACTGTTCCCTGGTAACAACGTTGCTGATCTCTGCCCTGATTGTAAAAGATGGATATTCAGTTGTTACCTCATTCTGTGCGGGTTCAATCATTTTCACAAGAGGTGCTGGACAGGGTTTGGTCTCCTGGAGCGGTTTTGTGTTGAATGAGCTGGTATCGGGATTCGGAATATTGATCGTGGGAGGAATTACTTTAACAGGTTTTGTATACGTGATAGTTGCAAAATCTGAAACAGATCCGGCCTGGTTCTTCCCTGTTACCTGGACCCTGTTGGCACCTTCTTTCAAAGGTATGGTGGTGGACACGATCCCCCCGGTGCTGAAATTGAAATTTTCGAAGTTAATTCCGTTTACATTCACTGTCACGTCCTGCCATTCTTTGACATTTCTTGTCTGAACAGTTATTGAAAGGAAGTTTGTGTTAACAGTCACAGGGAAGGCAGGGTCAATAAATTTTACCATGGGAGCAACTACGGTCACGGGTTTATTGTAAATAATGGCCACATCATCACTGCTTCTTCCTGCTTCGTTTGAACCGGTTATTATGAGGGTGTTTTTACCTTCTGCAAGTGTTATTGTTGATCTTACATTTCCATAAAACTGATTATAATCGAACTCTATGTTTCTGTTATTCAAAACAACCTGAATATCCTGTTTGTCCTTCACATTCCTGGTCCTGGCTGTAATCTCAAGTCTTCCTTCGGTAGTTGAATAGGTGTTGCCTGAAGGAATAATTATTTCGACCAGAGGAGGTGGCAACATAATTACAGGTGGAGGATTGGTTACAGTTCTCTCTGTTACCGGTGGATTATAAACTGTTACAGGCGGGTTTATTACTGTATAGCTTCTCCCCCTGCCTGAACCTGATGATCCGCCTCCGATTATCCATCTGAAGCTGAGTGATGTATAATGGTTCCTGTCTTTTCGTGAACCTGATACAATATTGTTATCAATATCAATCCCTGAGAAACTGTTATTCTCGGTAAGAGAGAAGTTTATTTTATGTTCCAATCCCATTGAGAAACTGCGAGAAAACTGATAACCGAGATATATACCGGCTGTTGGCATAACTGCAGCCCTGCCAGTAAGTTTAGTTTCGTAATTCCCGTCGGTCAGATTTATAAGATCCGTAAGTACCTGTTTCCTTCCCAGGTTAGGATCGATGACGCTGTAATCATATGGATTTCCGCTTTCATCGAGCAGGTCGGTGCTGGTTATACCATGAGTAATTCCCGCACCGGCAAAACCTGTAATTACCAATCGTGTTCTTTCCCTGAGGCGGTTGAGTGTGAGTCCCAGCTCAAGGTCGTAGTCGAAAAATCTGTAACGGATATTGCTGAATGTGCCGTCTGTATTTATCCTGTGATCATGAGCCATATTCTCACCCGCAAGGAAACGGAATTTCCAGTCCACGGATAAAAATGCATTCTCCTTTTTATATAAATAACTTCCCAGGGTAAAGTCGAATCCGCCGCCTTTTGAGTTTGCAATGTCCGACTGCTGACAGGCTGCACCAAGGCCAAATCCGATTGTCATGCCGTTATTGGTTTCAAAATTGGCTTTTTGTGCCACTGTCTTGTTAAAGACCAGGAATGTCATTGCTATTATGACCAGATAACGATAAGTTGAATTCATAACAGGTGGTTTTGTGCCGTTCCACCCTTGCAGAACGGGGATGTTCGTCAAATATTACGTGACAGCAAGGTTATTAAGTTCTGCAAGTTTTGGCCGCATGACTTGCATGACAATATGACGGCGTGAAGGCGTGACGGCGTGAAGGCGTGACGATTGTTTATGCTGTTTTGCAGTTTTGACCGCAAGACCGCACGACCGCACGACTGCAAGACAATTAATTATGTATTACAGGCGATGTCCAGGTTACTTTCCCCGTTTTCTTCTGTCTGTTAAGCATCATTCCATTGTTTTGGAGTGAATCACTGGTTTCATCCCTATTGTAAATTAATTTGTTTTGTGTTGGATCTATTCATAAATTTGACATAAGATAGTAGAACTGGATATTAATTCACTCATTTCATGACCATGAGAGGAATTTGTATCAGTATAATAGCCTTTCTGGCAGCGATACCCGTTTTAGCACAGGAATCTCAAAAGATAAGTTCTCAGCAGGTAAAAGAATTTCAGCAAAAGTTATTTCTTCAATTGGATACAAGTTATGGCAGGAGTAGTCTTTTTGTTCTGAACAACCTGATCATCTGGGGGTCCCCGCAAATGATTAATACACGGAGATCGGGATTGAATATGATTGATACAGCTAAATATTTTAGCTACTTAAATAATAACTTCACTTTATTCGGTAGTACTAAAAAAAATACAGAAAATTTAGCTGCCGGGAATCCCTATTACAGAATAGTCATTCCTCTAAATATAACAAAAGCAAATATTGCCGGAAGCCCTTCTTTTGCCAAAGGCTATAATTATGATTTGATGAGGTATCCATGGTTAATAGAAAAAAACCATTTCTACTATGACACATTCCTGAACTCATTATTAAGGGACGTTTTCTATCCAATGAAACCTGGCAGTAATACAACCGGGGGAAAACAGAAGTAAATCCGACTTAGCAGTCTATTTGTTTCTATAATAATAATTTAAATACAATTCTAACATTCCGGATTTGAGTTTCTAAACCATAAAACAGACTCTATGAAAACAAGACTAACCGTTTACATGGCTGCTTTTGCATTATTTGTTACACCTAATGCTTTTAGCCAGGGATTTGTTGAAGCTATCGACGAGCAGAGCCTTTCAACTTTTTATAACAATGATTGTGTCCTGAAACTGGAATCGGGTGAAGAGATACAAGGGAAATTCGTTGGCGGAACTTTTGTTAATAACGGATTTTCTAAAATCTCTGTTAAACAGGAGAACGGTGAGAAAGCCAGATTTGTTCCGGAGCAGGTTACCTCCCTGAGAGTAAAAACAACAGGATTAATGAAATTGTTTATGATTTCTGAGGCTAGCAGTTCAATAAAGGAAATGGTCAAATCTGACTTCAGCCAGATAGTAAACCGTGATTACATAATATTTGAAACTGCACTGACCCCTAAGAAAACTGATACCCGCAGGCTCCTTCAGTTAATAAACCCCGGGTTTGACTCTAAAATAAAGGTTTTTGCAGAACCTGGAGCGAAAACCGGTGGCTTAAGTGTGGGCGGGCTTAGAGTGACAGGTGGTGAAGACAGGGCGTATCTTTTTGTTAAAAACGGAGAAAAGGCTGTACAGGTAAAGAAAGGCAGTTATGCAAAGAATTTTGAAGAGCTTTATTCGGACTGTCCTAAAATGCTTGAAACCTTTCAGGATCAGAAAATAAAATGGGATGATGTTGCTCTGCATGTATTCGTCTATGATCAGCTCTGCAAATAAAAGTCAGGGGAATTATTTCCTGATTTTAGAAATTCTGCATAAAAGCTTAAAGGGAATAATTTCTCCAAAGTAGAGTTAATTCCTTGATGTCCAGATAAGTATTATCATTGTAATCTGACCGGCTAAATGTGGTCAATACAATCGGTTTTGTAGTTATGCGGTTATGCAGTTATGCAGGTTCTGAGAGGAGGACTGCAAGCCCGCAAGACCGCACGACCGAACGACCGCACGACCTGCATGACCTGCATGACAATTTAATGGCATGGGGCGTGGGGCCTTCCTTCGCTTAAGCTTCGGAGGCCGAAGTCGGGGTGAAAATTAAGAATTCCTGATATTAAAGGAAGACTCTTTCTTCATTTGTTCTTTAGTAAGATTGGCAATAAAAGCAGCAAAAACACAAATATCCTGATCTACACTGGCCTTTTCAAGGGCAGCCATGTAATTCTCTCTTTTATCTACAGGAATTACCGTCCATGGATAACCTCCGGATGCAAGCATTGTATTCATTAAAAACCTTGCAATCCTGCCATTTCCGTCCGGGTATGGATGAATATATACAAAAAAGAAATGTCCAAGCACAGCCTTTACAGAAGGTTCCGTTTCTTCCTCAAATAGTTCAAATAGCGTTGACATTGCATCACGAACTGAATCCGGATCTGGTGGAACATGACGTGACTGACTGATAAAAACATCATTATTTCTATACCCTGCAAGATCAGAAGGTTTTAAAATCCCTGCGGTAACGCCTGGTGCAAACAATTCCCGAAACCATGAACCATGGTCACTATAGATTATTGCTCCCGGATTTTGGCCTGTAAGAATCTTCCGGATACTTTCTTTCACTTTCTGAAAAGCTTGCCAGTATCCTCTGGCAGCAAGGGCATTTTTATGTTCAATATCCTCTTTTGAACCAATTGGGTCCCAATTCCCATTTCTTACTTTTTCTATTAGTTCGACTGAAACTTTGTATCCTTCGATTGATAATGAATGATATGCATCAAGCTTATAGAGATCCTCAACTTTTTTCAAATATTCTGAAATATCCTTTACTGAACCTGGAGCTTCAGGGAAGTTCTCAATTACAATTTTCCTCATCTGTTGCCACATAATTTTTATACGGAGTGCAACAGGAGATTTATCTCTTTCAGACAACATTATCGGAAGTTTATCATCAAATGGATCCTTTTCACGTACATCGTATCCAGCTGACTTCATAGTATTGATTATATCGTCTGCAATTTTTGATCTTTTAATATTTCTGAAAGCTCCGGCCAGTCTTCCGGCAATTAAAGAATGTCCACCATCAAGAAGCGGATTCAGGATTTCTGATGAATCCTGAATCAATAATAAAGCAGCCCGGATATCACTCGGAGATTGTACATAGAAGCTCTCTGAGCATGAGATTAGTGCCATTGTTAATGAATAAATATTGACACCATTTTTTACATATATATCATGCTTCCGAGGTATGTTTAGTGTTATTTCCAGGATTGAAGTTCCATGAAGCAGATTTGTCAGATTATTATGTGCTTTTGGAGACCTTACCAGGAGCTGTTTTGGGACTATCCAATTTCCCGAATGTATTGATATAGATTGTTCAGGGGACAAACACCATCTACCAGAAAATCTGTTATTTAGATAATCCGAACAGAATTTCCAGAAATTAGTATACCAGGAAGTTGTATCTCCAGGTTTAGTGCCCGGACGACAGGGAATATACCAACCTTTAATAACTTCCTGAATGAATCCATTCTCAAGTAATCTTTCACGATGTGTCCGGGAAAGACTGCTGGCTTGAATTGCAGTAATCCCATCTTCACTCCGAATCTTTCTTAATTCTTCAAGCGATTCTGCTAGTTTTTCTGCCGGTGTTGGCATTTTTAATCCTCCATCTATTAATAGTATTCCTTGAGATCCTAACCTATATCTAGGTTTATTGTGTTGCGCAATATCTAGTTTATTGTGTTGCGCAATATCTAGTTTATTGTGCTGTGCTGTATCTAGTTTATTTTGTAGCAAATTTAAGAAAATATTATATCCCAACCAGATAAAAGAAAAATATGAATCTCTGGGCCCCGCTCGTACGCTTGCGCTGAAGCTTCAGCGCAGGTGCACGAAGAGGCTGTCTCAAAAGCCCTTCTTTCGGGACTTACTCCTGAATCATCCAGGGGGGACTTATTGATATACAGATACTTTAAAAACCCCCCTTGGGGGGTATGGGGGTAAGAAAAGGCCTTTGAGACATCCTCGAAGTCAGTGTGAAAAGAGTGTCCTGACGCTCCTTACAGTCAGTAAGGACGGACTTCCGGGGAGTGTGCTTCCGTATCCTGGTTGCACTTATTAACGTATCAATTTTGTATGTCATTCCATTGAATACTCATTTTTTTCCCTTCCACTTTGTTTTTAAATTTAAACTTTGGATAGCCAAGACCTATCATCCCACAGATACGTTCATTTTTCTTTAACCCTAATGTTTTTCTAAAAGATTTATTCTTATTAAGTATTCCCTGGTTACCTACCAGATTTCGACATCCTAATCCTTTAGTCTGAGAATATATACTTATATTATATAATGCATATTGGGCACTCTCCAAAGAAAGTGGCACTCTTTTATCCGCAATGATTAAAATGAATGCTGAAGGAAAGGAAGGAAATACTGTATTCCTTTCGACAACAACTGAAAGTTTTGATTTTGCTTTTAAATATTCAGCTTCAAGAACCGGTGAAATGAGCCTTGCGATTTTTTGTAGTATAACGAATCTGATTAAATTGTATATCCTGAATGTAACTTGCATGAGGATTTTATCGATCAGATCTTTTATCTTATCATCGTCTACTATAATTGCTCTAAAATCAAAGCTATGCGCCGGTGCATATATCCCGTAATTTATAATTTCCTCGAGTAGTATTTTATCAATCTTACGGTCAGAAAAATCTCGTATTGTTCGTCTCTCTTTCAATAATTCATCAACCTGTTTATCAGAAGGCAGTACTTCTTTATTAAATGCAGAGGGTTGAACATTATCCCAGGTTAAAGCTTGGTATGGGCAGATGGCGATACATTGACCGCAGGTACTACATTGATTATATCTAATAGTAATCAGGTTATTTTCAATATCCATACAATGTTCATGGCAAATGTTTGTACATATTTTACATCCATTACATTTTCCCTTGTTAATTATAACCATTTTAATACTCTCCTATTTTTAGCATACTCTTTATATAAACCAACACCAGAACAGACCAGATCACTGAAATGAAGAGACTGTGGGACCAGGGGGAAGTTATTTATAAGCTTTCTTCTTTTGAGCTGACATGACCGAGTTTGAATAAACTTATCATAAACATTATCATCCAAACCATAAGTAAAAGCCCGCCTGGCATGGCAAATGCGGTTGCCATTTTTTCTACTCCCGTACCAAAGTTGACCAATATTACATACAGCAGCATTAATATACTGCCGATAATTCCAATCCATGAGTTTGTTTTGCTGAATACTTTACCTTTTAACATTACAACTGACATTATAAGGTTTGCTATGTTAGGAATGAAAAAACCCAGAAATATTCCCGGACTACCATGTGCCCCCTGCACAAGCAAAGATTCTCCGGCTGCAGCATATAAAACTTTTTGCGACTCAATTGTTGTGGAATTGAATTTATTGCTTAGTTCAAGCATAGGTAAGGCAGTATTGTTTGCAACCATAATTAGTGATCCGAAAAGAAATACTATTAATGATAAAAGTCCATAAGCATTGTTAACATTGCGATGAACTGCATAAAGTGCAAAATAAGCAGGAATTAATATCAACTGAATGATTATATTCATCAAATCAAGATGATATAAGCCTAGAAACTTATTTTCATGAAACTGAGCAAACCTGTCAATTGCTGTTTGCGGAAGAGCGGACAAGTCTCCTCCATTGATTGTGCTTATAATGATATCCAGCGATATTCCTGTTAATGCAAGAAAGGTAGCGATACCTCCCAAAGTATAAATGTCGTTCCATTGTTTTTCTGAGTTTTTGATATGGAAAAACTCGTCAATAGTTTGATTCATTTTATTTTCCTCCTTTTTAACAATTATTTTTAAATTTGTAATTGTGAACCACTTACTGACGACAAAATTAACCTGGTGAGATATAGTCAGCAATAGTGAATTATCATCATTCTTAATGGAACTCAAAACTATAAAAGACTCAATCGATAGTGTCTTATCTCAACAAGACTTCAGCAATGAAATTCCGGATTACAGGACTGTTGAGAACAGTATCGCACTACTGGAAAGAATGGCTGAGGTTGAAAACAGCTCAATAGCAGTTTTTGATCTGTACAAAAAAGAATTTATCACCATCAGATCTAAATACAAGGATCAGGTAAAAGTTGATATGCAGGAAGCTAAAACATACGGATTAGCATATTATATTTCTATAATGCATCCTGATGACGGACCTGTTGTGCTTGATACCTATAAGAAAGTTTTCGAATTCAGCTTTAATTTACCGGTGGAGGAAAAGAAAGATTATAAAACAATTTTTAATTTCCGATTGGGATCCCAGGGAAAATATTTCCATTTTGTTCAACAAATTGTGGTGTTAGAACTGACTGGCAGTGGAAAGATCTGGCTTGGCTTATCGCTTTCAGATATGTTGCCCGAAAATGAAAAATTTGAAAAGGTCAACCGCAGGGTAATTAACTTACGAAATGGTAAGTACTATTTATTTAATGAAGATGACAAAGAAAATACCTGGCAAAGTCTGTCAGCGAGAGAACTGGAGGTTCTTGGTTTAGTCTCAAAAGGCTTTATAAGCAAAGAAATCGCTGATAAGCTTTTTATAAGTGTTAATACTGTTAATAATCACAGACAGAATATTCTTGAAAAGATAAAAGCTGTCAACACAAATGAAGCGATCAGATATGCCAGGAATTTAGGGCTATTATGAGAAATAAACAGGTTAACATAACTTACAGACAAACGAGCATGGATATAAAGATTACGACTATTAATTTTGGTGGTGTCAATTGCTATCTTCTGCAATCTGATACTAATTATATTCTGATCGATAACGGTATTCCTGCCAAATGGGCTTATCTTGAAAGAGAACTTCAAAAAGCTGGCTGTAATCCCGGGAACCTTAAACTCGTAGTTTTGACCGCACGACCGCACGACCGCAAGACCGCACGACCGCACGACTGCAAGACAACATAATGGCGTGGAACGCCGGGCTCAGGGCTCTGGGCACAGGGCAAAACAAGCTAATAAAGAAAGAAAGTTAATTACGCAATACTGCGTTATGCAATTTTGCGTAATTTTGCTATATACTAAAATCTAATATCAATGAATAATCCTTTTCGATATGGTATAGCTGTCGACGACCCCTATTTTGTCGACAGGGAACAGGAAATGAAAGACTTCACAACGTGGTTAAAATCAGGACAGAGTCTCGTGGTCTATTCACCACGCCGTTATGGGAAGACATCACTTGTCCTTAAACTGCTGAAGAATTTGCGGGAAGAAGGATTCCAGACTGTTTATATCGACTTTTTTAAAGTGAGTTCCCGACGGAGATTTGCAGAATTATACTATGCAGAATTAATAAAGCAGATGTCTTCATGGGAGAAGGCTCTAAATAAATTATCAGCTTTGACAAAAAAAGTCAGACCTGTCGTATCTCTCGATAATCAGGGTTTGCCAAACATAAGTGTCAGATTTGACGATAGTGAAGGGAAAGAGGATCTGACTGAAATATTTGATCTTCCACAGAGACTTGCAGATAAAAAGCCATGGATAGTGGTATTTGATGAATTCCAGGATATTGGGAAGCTCAATGGAGAAAATTTTGAAAAAGAGATGCGAGCTGCACTGATACACCATACAAAAGTCAGTTATGTTTTTATGGGATCAAAAATGCATATGCTTTTAAATATTTTTACTCACAAGAACAGGGCATTTTATCAGTTCGGAAAGCTGTATGAACTGAAGAAAATCCCTTCAGGAATCCTGGCCGGATATCTTGAAAATGGATTTAAAAAAACAAGAATAAAATATAATGCAGGAATTGCCGGCAAAATAATAGAAACTTGCGAAGCAATCCCGCATTACGTTCAATACCTTGCCTCCGGGGCCTGGGAAGAGGCAAATGAAAATCATTCGACCCTGGATCAGCTTATACTTGATAAAGCAATAGATAAAATCATCAGGAACCAGAATGACTATTTCATGAAGCAATATGAAGAACTTACAGCGCACCAGCAGAGAGTCATGGTTGCAGTAAGCCAGGAAAACAAGAACATATATACTTCTGATTTTTCCGAAAGGTTTCATTTATATCCTGTCTCTTCCACACAAAGATCAATTCAAAGATTGCTCAAAGAGGGTATTCTTTCAAAAAATGCCGATGAATACAATTTCAATGATCCGTTTTTCAGACTCTGGGTGAGGAAGATGATAATCTGACAGTTTCTTGAACATGCGTACAAATGCAGGACGGCGCGACGGCATGAAGGCATGAAGGCAGTTATGCAGTTTCCAGTTTAATTAATTCTTCATAAGCTGCCTTAATAATTTCTTTACCATAAATTTTTTCTAACCGTCGTACTGTGAAATGCCCTTTGGCCATATCCTGGAAATGATCAATAAATATGGTATTAATAATTGCTCCTCCTGCAGCTCCAATCGCAGGAATGGCCTGTGCAGCTGCTTTTTCTGTAACCTGAATACTGAATCGCTGAGCAATATTAATTATGAATCTTACTAATGCCGGCGCACCTTCTTCTGCTATAGATCTTGTTGCTGCAAACTCTGCCGCTTCAGCAACCGATTTTGCTAAAGCTGCCCGCACTATAAAATAACCACTTTCGGCATTATCATCCGATTTATTTTTACCACCTAAAGCAAACACTTCCAAACAAGCTAATTTGGTGCCATAATCATTTACTGTCTCTCCTTCTGATCTTGCGATTTCTGCAATTGACCTTAACATAATTGTAGTTGACACCGGGAGTTCGATTGTCAAAGCTGGCAGACCCAAAAAACCGCCAATCCCTCCGGTTAAAGCTACTCCGAGTTTATGCCACCGGTTAGATGGCTCTTCTCCGGGGGCTTTTTTCATAGTGAATATTGCCGCATCTGCAGCTTTCATTAATGCTATTTGTGTTACTTTTTCAATTTTTTCATTCCAATTTCTGGGAAGTAATTCTAATCCTTTTTTGATCGGCATTCCGACCAGACTGGTAATTTTAGCTGCAATACCTGGATTTTCAAGCAAGAGCATAGCAGAACGTAATTCTTGTCGATGAGTTTCTTCAAGATTCATATTAATGACGGACTAAATTCATGACAATAGGAAAATATTTGTATCTAATGTCGTGAAGTTTATGAAATTTGCACCTGCTATTTATATGTCCACTAAAGGTAAGCATAAAATGTATTATGTATTATAGACGATAGGCGATGTCAGGGCGGGGAGCAAAGAGCAGGGGGCAGGGGGCAGGGAGCGCAGGGCGTGGAGCGGGGGGCGTGGGGAAGAGGAATGAGGAGATTGATGGAAGAGGAGAGCGGAAAGACCGAATATCAATGTAATGAAACCAGTTTAAACTGAACCTGATTCCACATATATAATGCATCATGCGAAAATGTTACTTAAATTGTGAAGAATTACATAGCTATCAGAGGGGGTCAGTACATGTGTATGTATATTTAATCAAATGGTATGAACCCCAGAGCAAGTTCTGGACTCAAAGAATGGTTTATGCGCCGAGGAATTAGACCTATACTTCGCGTCCGCCAAAGCTTTATGCGAAGGCGGATTAAATTTGATATTGACCCGTTATTTACAGACATCGATACAGATACAGCCATGTTTTTAAGATACCCTGTAATAATATGACCAATGAAAACAAAAACAACCAGCTATGAAGGTAAATTTTTACATTTCCTTTTTACGGCAGCTTTTTTATTTCTCTGTATTACCCAATCTTATAGTCAGAAAAGAGATTTTAAAGAAGCTCAGATCTTTATTACTTCCAGAGCTCCGGAACAACTTCTGACTAACCGCGGATTCAGTCCTTTTGAACCGCTTGAACAACCAGATGAAAATTATCCGACAATCATGATCGATGTCGATAAAACTTTTCAGACCATTGAGGGTTTTGGCGGAGCATTTACAGATGCTTCTGCAGTTACTTTTTCAAAACTGCCAGAGGAATCTCAGGAAAAGTTCCTGAAGGCAAACTTTGACCCGGCAGAAGGTAATGGATACACATTGTGCCGTACAACCATTCATAGTTCTGATTATTCCGACGAAATGTACACCTATGATGATGTTGCCGGTGATAAAGACCTTAAAAATTTCAGTATCGCACATGATGAAAAGTACAGAATTCCCCTGATCAAAAGAGCACTGGAAACTGCAAAAGGGAACATCAGGATTTATGCTTCTCCGTGGAGTCCTCCTGCCTGGATGAAAACAAACAATGAAATGCTTCATGGGGGAAAGCTGAAACCGGAGTATTCACAGACCTGGGCAGACTATTTTGTCAGATATATTAAAGCATATAAATCAGCCGGAATTCCTGTATGGGGTCTGACAGTTCAGAACGAAGCCATGGCAACCCAGGTCTGGGAATCATGTATATATACGGCAAATGAAGAAAAGGACTTTGTACGCGATTATCTCGGTCCGACTCTGAAAAAAAACGGATTGGGTGATACTAAAATCATGATCTGGGATCATAATCGTGGAATAATGTATCAGAGAGCTGAAGCAGCCTATGAAGATCCGGAAGCATCAAAATATATCTGGGGAACAGCATTTCACTGGTATGTGGGCGATCATTTTGATAATGTCCGCCTGGTGCATGATGCTTTCCCCGATAAAAAACTTTTGTACACCGAAGCCGGAATGGATGGATCGTGGAACTCCGCAATCCGTATCGCGAAGAATATGATCATTGATCTGAATAACTGGTGCAACGGCTACACTTTCTGGAATATGCTTCTCGACCAGACCGGAGGACCCCGTCATGCGGGTGGAGTACCCTCATCATTCAAATCAAATATTATTACTGCAGATTTAAAAACAGGAGAAGTTACATTCAATCCACCGCATTATACTTTTGGCCATTTTTCAAGATTTATAAAGCCCGGCGCCAGGAGGATCGCATGCACTTCATCGAGTGATGATTTTATCGCCACTGCATTTATCAATACTGACGGAAAAATTGCTGTGGTTATTCTCAATCTTAAAAATACTGAAAACATACTTCAGCTATGGGTGGATGGGAAAGCAGTAAAACTAAGAAGTCCGGCTGAAGCACTTATCACAATGATTTTATAATATCCGGTACCAATGTTAAAGCACAACCTGCTCGTTATTTGTATAATTGCTTTTACGGCAACTTTATCCGGTTCAGTAATTCCGGCCGGTACTTCTGTTTATACCCAAAAGCCGAATGATCAGGAAGCATTTTATTTTACACCGGAGAAGTATAACATCAAAGCCGATGGCAAAATGGATGTTTCCGACGCCCTTCAGGCAGCCATCAATCAGGTAAAAACTGAGAAAAATTTTGGAATACTTTTTATACCGGAGGGTAAGTACCGGATAAGCAGGACAATATATATTCCCGGGTCAATACGCCTCATTGGCTACGGAGCGAATCGTCCGGAAATTATACTGGGCAAAAACACACCGGGATACCAGGTGAGGGATTCTCTCAGCAGATATCCCGGGAAATATATGATCTATTTTACCGGCGGGATAGTTACTGAAGGAAGAGAGCCGCGTGATGCAGGAGCAGGCACTTTCTACAGCGCTCTTTCCAATATCGACTTCAGAATAGAAGATGGCAATCCGGCTGCTATTGCTATTCGAAGCCATTTCGCCCAGCACGGATTTATCAGTCATGCAGTTTTTAAGATTGGCAGGGGGAAAGCGGGTATATCCGAAGTCGGAAATGAAATGGAGGACCTTATATTCCTTGGTGGTGATTATGGTATAATAAGCGGGCAGACTTCTCCAAGCTGGCCTGTTGCGGTGATCGATACTTATTTTGAGGGGCAGCGGAAGGCAGCGATCCGGTGCTTCATGACCGGATATGTCCTTGTGCATATGCACGTAAAGAATGTCCCGGTTGCTGTTGAGATAAGGGAAAACAGCATTGACCGTCTCTACATGGAAAACTGTCTTTTGGAGAATATCAGGGAAGCCGGTGTGATAATCTCCAAAGCAGAAGATCCCCAGACCCAGGTGAGCCTGCTGAACATAGATTGCAGAAATGTTCCGGTTCTGGTAAAATTCCGCCAGAGTGGCAGAAAAACAGAAACAACCCTCACTACTTATAAGGTGAAAGAATTTACTTTCGGACTGGTTATGGATGACATGGCTGCCAATTCAGAATTTAAAACCATAAGCAATATTGAGCCTCTGCAGCAATTCCCCCTTAAGCTTGAGAAAGACATTCCAGCCCTGCCACCCATGAATAGCTGGGTAAATATAAAGGAACTTGGTGCAAAAGGTGATGGTACGACAGACGATACCAAAGCCTTCCAGGATGCAATTGATAAATACACTGTCATCTATGTCCCCCAGGGCTGGTATCATTTTACCCGGACTGTTAAGATGAGACCCGGGACAAAGCTTATCGGGCTTCACCCGATGGCCACACAGTTTATTCTTGCTGAGAGCGAACCTGCTTTCAGCGGCTTCGGAGGTCCGAAACCGATCATTGAATCCTCAAAGGGGGGTGACGATATCCTTAACGGTATCGGTTTGTGTACAGGAGGCATTAATTATCGTGCAGTTGGATGTAAATGGATGGCCGGAGAAAAATCATATATGAATGATGTCAAGTTCGTTGGCGGACACGGGACAATGCGCAGACCTGCTCCACAGGCCGCCGGCGCTGATAATCAGACGTTCGGCTCAAACAGACAAACGAATATCAGCTCACCGGCAAACCCGGTTGCAGAACAGGGACCTGACCTGGCATGGGACAACCAGTTCTGGAGCCTCTGGGTGACAAATAACGGTGGAGGTACGTTTAAGGATATCTGGTCAGCCAATACTTATGCCACTAACGGACTTTATATCAGCAACACATCCACCCCTGGCAGGATGTATGCGATTTCGCTTGAACATCATGTTCGTAATGAGGCAAGGTTTGAAAATGTTTCTGACTGGAAGATATATGCATTCCAGATGGAAGAGGAGAGCCGCGAAGGAAAAGAATGTGTGATGGTGGACCTTTCCAATTGCAGAAACATACTTTTCGGCAATCTCTGGTTTTACAGAGTGATCAGGGTAACTACACCCAAACGATTTGGTATGAGAATATGGAATTGTGAAAACATTGAGTTCCATAATGTTAAGAACTACACACAAAAGCTGGTAGTTACAGAGTTTACAGTTTACGATGTAAATAAGGAACTGCCCGTATATCCATGGGAATATGCCAGGCTGATCATCACAGGTAAAGAAACCGGTAACCTGAGCCAGGGCAATCAGTCCGGAAATGTTAAAAGACTGATATCGGGATTTGATTTTGCCACCGGCATAACCAGCGACAGCAAGGGCAATGTCTATTTCTGCGAATACCTGAAAAAAAGGATATACAAATGGTCGGCTGAAACAAACAGCGCTATCAATTATAGCTGATTACCCAAGGCAGCCTTTCGTACTTGCAACCGACACAAAAGATAACCTCCTGGTAGTTACCAGGTACGACCCTCAACCAGGTTATATGGTTGGAGGCAGACAGGAGACAGTAAAGAGGCTGCCGGATGATAATGCAAGTTTCAGCGCATTTGGTAACAGCGGCTGGGCTGCGTATCCCTATTCTATTGATCCGGAAGATCCGGATGAAACCTTTAAACCGATGCCAAGGGTTGCTACCCGTGATTTGAAAAATATCAGTAAAGCTTATTACCCTTCAAGCAGATACCACGCTGATTTTAATCAGGCTGTTGTAAACTATCCCGATTCAGCTTTTATGGCTCCCGATGGAGTAACTATTATTCCGGAAACTTATGATATCGGACGATGTGCAGCACTTTCAGCTGCTATAATGGGACAGCCATTTTATGTTTCAGACGAAATACCGGAAAGAACTGTACGGCTGGTTGTTGGAGTCAATGGTAAGCTTTCAGATGTGAAAGAAGTTCATTCAAGAGGCGGATACAGCACAGCTGTCGATAAGGATGGTAACCTGTATATTGCCGAAGGTCAGATTTTCGTATACGATAAAAGTGGTAAAGAGATCAACAGGATAAATCTTCCGGAACGTCCGATATCGATAACTTTCGGAGGCAGGGATGGTAATACTCTCTTTGCAACCACTCAAAATTCGTTATACAGCATTGATGTTTCAACCGTAACCCGAATCCCGGAATAAAAAGAGCGGGAGAGTGCAGGGCACGGGGCACAGGCTTTGCCAGCTGTAGCTTACCGGAGGAAAGCGAAAGCTGGGCACGCAGCACAGGCTGACAGCTGATAGCTGATAGCTGACAGCTTAAAAGCAATGTATTATTTATGATGTATTATAGACGATGGGCGAGGTGAAAAAGGCGTAACGGCATTAAGGCTTACGGTTATGCGGTTATGCGGTTATGAGGTTGTGCGGTTGTGCGGTTATGCGGTTGTGCGGTTATGCGGTTATGCGGTTGTGCTGTTATGCGGTTGTGCAAACTTTTTCACCCAGATTAAACTGGTTTTTTAGCCTTTCGATTTAATTTATCACTTTGTTTTTATATACTTATTTTGTACATTTGAATTTGAACGCTCGCTGCGTCAAATAAATTATATTTTGAGCATCTCTTGAATTGGAAATCACAATTTGTGAAATCAATTTAATTTATTTTAAAGGTAACCAGTTAAAATTGGAAACATGAAAGGATTGCAGATACTACCTGATGAAGCTATAAAAAATAAAATATTTGTTATAAGGGGTATCAAGGTAATGATTGACAGGGATCTTGCTGATCTGTATGGAATTGAAACCAAGAGGCTTAAAGAACAGGTTAAAAGGAATCTCAAAAGGTTCCCGGAAGACTTCATGTTCGTTCTCAATAGAAATGAATCAGACTATTTGAGGTCGCAAATTGCGACCTCAAACAGAGGTGGCAGCAGGTATTATCCGATGGCCTTTACTGAACAGGGTGAAAAGATTGCCCTGGTCTTTGAATACCTGCGGCAACTTGAACAAGGGCACGAAGAAGAATCGGAATTCAGGGAAAGAAGAAGAATTGGATTTAAAACCGGTCAGGAAAAGGAATGAACGATAACATATTCAGGCTGTGCCAGATGACCCAGTCATGTGGTTCCACGGTTAGGCAGGTCTACGTATTATATATGATGTATTACAGGCGACAGCCGACATGCAACAGGCGATAAAAAAGCGCAGGGCACAGGGCACAGGGCGCAGGGCACAGGGCGCAAGGCAAAAGCTGAAAGCTGAAAGCTGATAGCTGACGGCTGATAACTGACGGCTGAAAAGAAATGTATTATTTATGATGTATTATAGGCGATGGGCGATGTGAAAAAGGCGTAAAGGCATTAAGGCGGTTATGCGGTTATGCGGTTGTGCGGTTATGCGGTTATGCGGTTGTGCGGTTATGAGGTTGTGCGGTTATGAGGTTATGCGGGTATGCGGTTATGCGGTTGTGCGGTTGTGCAAACTTTTTCACCCAGATTAAACTGGTTTTTTAGCCTTTCGATTTAATTTATCACTTTGTTTTTATATACTTATTTTGTACATTTGAATTTGAACGCTCGCTGCGTTAAAAATAACTAGTTGATTAGATCAAATTTTAAGGTCACAGATTGTGATCTTAAAGATATATCCTGTAGTTAATCTTTATCCTGAAATAAAATGGCTTCGTAAATATTTGATTTACAAGGCAATCTAATTTACTCAGTCGGGCATTGCCCGACGAAGCACTCCGAAGTAAAAAGCCCTCCTTCGTACTGCTAAAGCAGCACTTCGGAGGCGAAGTCGGGGTGAGAAGACTATCGTATGCCATTCCATTGAATACTCATTTTTTTCCCTTCCACTTTGTTTTTAAATTTAAACTTTGGATAGCCAATACCTATCATCCCACGAATGCGTTCATTTTTCTTTAACCCTAATCTGTATTCCTTGCGACAACAACTGAAAGTTTTGATTTTGCTTTTAAATATTCAGCTTCAAGAATCGGTGAAATGAGCCCTGCGGTCAGAAAAATCTCCTATTTTTAACATACTTTTTATATAAACCAACACCAGTACAGACCAGATCACTTATATCAAGAGACTATGCGACCAGGTGGAGGTTATTTATAAGCTTACTTCTTTTGAACTGACATGACCGAGTTTGAATAAACTTATTGTAAACATTATCATCCAAACCATTAGTAAAAGCCCTCCGGGCATTGCAAATGCGGTTGCCATCTTTTCCACTCCCGTACCAAAGTTGACCAGTATTACATACAGCAGCATTAATATACTGCCGATAATTCCAATCCATGAATTTGTTTTGCTGAATACTTTACCTTTTAACATTACAACTGACATTATAAGATATGCTATGTTAGGAATGAAAAAACCCAGAAATATTCCGGGACTGCCATGTGCCCCCAGTGCAAGCATTGATTCACCTGCAGCAGCATACAAAGTTTTTTGAGATTCAACTGATGTTGAAAAATACTTGTCGCTTAGTTCCAGCATGGGTAAAGCTGTGTTATTTGCTACCATGATAACAGATCCGAAGAGAAATACCATTAATGCTAAAAATCCGAAAGGCTTGTTAACATCACAGTGGGCGGCATATAGTGCTAAAAATGCCGGGATTAAAATCATCTGATTAATAACATTCAAAATATCAAGATTATACAAGCCCAGGAACTTGTTTTCATGAAACTGGATGTATCTTTCAATTGCCGTTTGTGGCAGAGCAGATAAGTCTCCAACCAGGATGTTGCCTAAAACAACATCAAGCGATATACCAGTTAAAGCAATAATGGTCGCAATACCTCCAAGAATGTATATACTCTTCCATTGTTTTTCTGAGTTTTTGATATTGAAAAACTCGTCAATAGTTTGATTCATTTTATTTCCCTCCTTTTTAACAATTATTTTTAATTTTGTAATACTGAACTAATTGCTTTGACGACAAAATTAACCTGTTGAGATATTGTCAGCAATAGTGAATTATCATCATTCTTTATGGAAATCAAATCTATAAAAGACTCGATCGATCAGAGTCTTATCTCAACAGGACTTCGCAAGTGAAATCCCGGATTACAGGACTGTCGAAAACAGTATAGCACTCCTGGAAAGAATGGCCGAGGTTGAAAACAGTTCAATAGCAGTATTTGATCTGTACAGAAAAGAATTTATCACCATCAGATCAAAGTACAGGGAACAGGTAAAAGTTGACATACAGGAAGCTAAAACATACGGACTGGCATATTATATTTCTATAATGCATCCTGATGACGGACCTGTTGTGCTTGATACCTATAAGAAAGTCTTCGAATTCAGCTTTAATTTACCGGTGGAGGAAAAGAAAGATTATAAAACAATTTTTAATTTCCGGCTGGGATCCCAGGGAAAATATTTCCATTTTGTTCAACAAATTGTGACGTTGGAACTGACCCGAAGTGGAAAGATCTGGCTTGGTTTATCGCTTTCAGATATGTTGCCCGAAAATGAAAAATTTGAAAAGGTTAACCGCAGGGTAATTAACTTACGAAATGGTAAGTACTATTTATTTAATGAAGATGACAAGGAAAATACCTGGCAAAGTCTGTCAGCACGGGAATTGGAAGTTCTTGGTTTAGTCTCAAAAGGCTTTATAAGCAAGGAAATCGCCGATAAGCTTTTTATAAGTGTTAATACTGTTAATAATCACCGGCAGAATATTCTTGAAAAGATAAAAGCTGCCAACACAAATGAAGCAGTCAGATATGCCAGGAATTTGGGGCTATTATGAGAAATCAAATTTAATAACTCTGCAAAAATGGAAAAGGACAAATCTGCCACAAAAATATCCGTTCCTGGTTCAACGGCAAGACCGGGAGTAAATAAGATCAGCAGACGCACGGCTTTGAAAAGCCTTATTATTGCACCGGTTCAACTGGGCTTGTTCCTTTCCGCTCTTAAAGCTCAGGGAACAGATAACACTTACACTCCCAACCTGCCAATGGGGAAAGGACAGGGTATCATTCCGGGCAGAGTAAGCTGGGTATGGAATCCTTCATCCACAAACCCCGGTTGTGCCAATAAACCTGTATCGGAACAAACACCTGCAGTAAATTATGATGCATGGTTCCAGGATAAAAATACCAGCCAGGAAGCTGTTGATCAGATGCTCATAGCCGGTCTTTGTTCAATTACGGGCAGGGGAAAAACAGGTGAGGCCTGGGATGCAGTGTTCAGATATCGGAATCTGAAGCTTGGCAAAGGAAGCGTTCCATACCTGAAAGGAGAAAAGATATATATTAAGCTGAACAGGACCACTGCTTCGGGTGGAATGGACCCTGAATACAGGAGACTCGCGGATAAACCTTTACCTCTGGCATGCGAAACATCACCACAGATAGTCTTATCAATGCTCAGGCAGCTTGTTAAGGTGGCAGGTGTGCCCCAGAAATGCATTTATCTGGGAGATGCAATGAGGAATATTTATCAGGATGAATACATTAAATACCATGATGAGTTCCCTGATGTCAATTATCTTTCAAGCTTCGGCGCCACGCATGGAAGAGTACTTTCCGGTGAAACCAGTAAAGACCTGATCTTCTACTCGGACCGAAAATCTGTTATGCGTAATGCGGGATCGGATAAGATCTATACGGTGCTGGAAGATGCCGAATACCTGATCAACCTCCCGGCCATGAAAGGACATGGGATCGCCGGGATCACCCTTTGCGCTAAAAATCATTTCGGAACCCAGACAAGAAGCAGTGCTGCACACCTCCATGCCGGGCTGAACAGCAAGGGTTATGGTAATTACAGGGTGCTGGTCGATATCATGGGTAATAAATTTACCGGTGACAAGAATCTTTTCTACATACTTGACGCTCTTTGGTCAGGTAAGGATTGGAACGGACTTCCCGTTAAATTCTTAATGCCGCCCTTTAACAATCACTGGAGTTCATCGCTATTGGTGTCACTCGATCCGGTTGCAATAGAATCGGTGGCGTTTGATTTTCTAAGGACCGAGTTCTCATACTCTGAACATAATGTTCCACATATCTATGCGACTGGCGTGGATGACTATCTGCACCAGGCAGCCGATTCCGGAAACTGGCCTGCAGGGATTACCTACGCACCGAATGGTGATGGTGTACCAATTCCCGAAAGCCTTGGTGTTCACGAGCACTGGAACAACCAGGCTGACAAGAATTACTCGCGGAACCTGGGTAAAGCTGAGGGAATCGAGCTGGTAAAAATATTTCAGAACACCTGAGTCTTATTTCCGGCAATGACGCACCCACCCGATTGTCATCTTTAATAATCACTCTATGCTCCTGAAATTGAATTACTAAAGTTAAAGCCGGGCTCAGGGCAAAAGCTGAAATCTGTATTAATAAGATTTGTCCTGGTTATTCTCTTTAGGTTCTTCTCCAATAGTCTTCAACATTGTTTTGAATTCGGAAACATTTACCAGAGGAAGAAAAAAATTGGAATAATCTGTACCGGCTGTCTGTGCTGCAAGAATACCTCTTGCAGTAGAATAGCTGACACTTAAAAGGGTAATCAGCAAATCATCGGGGATATTAACCAGGTCTTTTTCATTCTTTTTCAGTATTTCCTCAAATTCGAGGAGCTTAAAATCACACTGAACAGTTGTTCCAAAGAGTTTTAAGGGTTCAGGATTCTCTGCACGGCATAAAAAATCTATTATAATTTTAATTGTAAGAATACCGTTGGCATAATTAAAGCTCATCTTGAAGCTTTTCCGGATAGAAATTTTCTCCTCATCCAGTTTCTTAATCTCCAGAGAATCGGGAGAATTCAGATACGAGGTTAGTTTTTTTATTAAATGCAGTCCATATTGAAATCCTTTTGCTTCCACTTTAAGCAGCTTTTGTTTCATCTGTAAGCTCGTTCTGTGAGTAAGGTTTTTCAATCATTTCAAATGCCTCATCCGGACTCATTATAAATAGTCTTGTGAGATTATCGGGCCTGTATTTAAGTACTTTAAGCATCGGGCCAGAGTAACTTACGGAATTAAAAAATACTATTGAATCGGTTGAAAGCCTGTCTTTAGCAACAAAATCCTCAACATCAATCAGCCTGAAATCCGGTATACGCTCAATTGCAAGACATAACTTAACAAGTGTATCAATGCGGAAGTTAAGTTTCTCACCGCTGAGGATTTGAGAAACTCTTCCTTTTGATAATCCAAGGCTCTCGCCAATGCTCTTGTTTGAAATGTTTTTTTTCTCAATGTATTCTGTAAAATCGTTGAATACTTTATTCTGAATCGTTTCAATCCAGTATTCGCTGCTTTTAATAAGATCTTCCCTGGTAATCATTTGATTTTACTTTTTATATATTCATTTTTAATTTCCCTGAATCTCTTTATATCTCTTTTCTGTCTGGTTTTAGTCGATCCAAGAACAATGATATTTCCTTCATGATCTTTAAATAAATAAACTCTGTAAGGTTTCTTCTTAATCTCATATTCCTTTACGCTGTCCCCTGAGGGACGACCTTCTATCTCTCTGAATTTTGTTGCTGGCAAACGATTCAAATTTGAGATAGAATCCATGATTGCATAAATCGATCTGAGCTTAGACCCGTCTCTTTTCTTTTCAAGCAATTCGCAGAACTCGTCAAAGTCACATTTCTTATCAATTTCAAGTTTGTAAAAACTGATTTTGCCTTTGACCTGTTCTATTCTCTTTAACACAAAAATACGCATAATAGTTTAGTTATAACTAAACTTTATTATTATTTTCTAACATTTCAGGACTAGCACATAATCTGCTAAAAACAGATTTCAATGGAAATGCTTATCAAATATAAAATATTTTATGCAAATTTTATCGACGTAACAGGCAATCATTTTGTTAATGTAAAAACCTGATACTTTGATCAAATTAGGCGGATTAGATTGCCGTAAGTGCGTATAGCTTAACGTCAAGTCTCATGGCTCGTTGCTGATGGCTGTAATTGTTCACCAGTTCTGCAGTTTTGCGGTTTTTCGGTTCTGAAGTCTTACGGTTTTAAGGTTTCTGGGAGTTTAAACATCATATCGTCTCAGGTAAATTAATTATTAACATGGGTATAATATTTATTGTAATACAATACATATTTATTATTTTTGCTGCAAATAATGTTAAAAAGATGGCAATTATAATTAATCTGGATGTGATGCTTGCAAAGCGGAAAATGAAATTAAATGAGCTTTCGGATCTGGTTGGCATAACTGTATCGAACCTCTCGGTTTTAAAGAGAGGCAAGGCAAAAGCGATTAAACTCTCAACTCTTGATGCAATCTGCCAGGCACTTGAATGTCAGCCGGGTAACTTACTGGAGTTTCGAAAAACCGACTCCAGATAAGTCCTGCATGAGCGCAGAGGGCAAGGGGCGTGGGGCACTAACCTGATGAATCGAACTTTTCCGGTTCAAAACAGGTCATATTACAGAGAATTGTCGTAAATTGTTTTATTTAACCTTGAAAATCCTGAATATGAAAATCTTAAGAGGTACAATCTTCGGAGGGATCTTTTATTTCCTCCTGGGCTGGCTTGTATACGGGATTCTCCTTATGAGTTACTATACAGCCAATTCGAATCAAAGTCTCAACAGGCCGCAGGGTGATATGATCTGGTGGTCAATGGTGGCAGCGACCTTGATTGCCGCACTGTTCCTTACTCTTATACTTTACTGGTCAAAAGCCGGTAAAATAACGGACGGACTGATAAAGGGAGCAATTTTCGGAGCTCTTTTTACAGGCATGAACGATTTTTCATTCTGGTCAATGACAACAATGTTCGGTACCTTTGCTCCGATATTTGTTGATATTATTGTCAGTGCTGTTGTCTTTGGTCTGACCGGAATTGTGATCGTACTTACATGGGGCAAAGATAAACCTTAGGTGAAAAACGAACTTGATTCTCCACGCTCCACGCTCCACACCCCACGCCGCTTTACTGTCGCCTGCTCTTTACAGATAATTTCCTGCCTCTCCCCTCAGGATTATCCTGGACAGGTCGATATGGTACCACATTCTCGCATAGAAACAGCACAGTATCGTAAGGCAGACAATAAATGCCAGGACAAGTCCCAGGTATTTTCCGGCCAGTGATTTCCCTCCCCTGACTATCCTCTGCGAGAGTCCCTTTACCCATAATTCGAGCCTTGCAAAAAGGGGGTAGACGGGATGCCGGCTCCATATTACTTATTTCAGCTTCAGCTTAAAAAAAATTGACTTCCTCTTTTTGGTGATGTAACTTCACATCGAACTTTGATTCATTAGCTTTACGAAGTACGTTGTTTATTACCCGTATTCAGCATATTTTATTCTTTTAATCATTATTTAAACATTATGGGACACCTGGCCGGAAAGGATATTTATAAGAGCCTTGGAGATAAAATTGATAATCTCTATGTACGGATCAATAAGAATGCAATCCTGTATAGCATTTTAAAGGAGCTCTATTCCCCTGATGAAGCAGAATTGGTTGTAAGAATGCCATATAAGTTATCTCCCGCCGATAAAATAGAAAAAGCTACAGGAATCGAAAGGAGCAGGCTGAACCCATTGCTGGAAAGCTTATCTAATAAGGGATTGGTCATCGATGCGTGGCTTGGAGACAGATACTTTTACGTGCCTTCTCCAATGTTTATCGGCATTTTTGAGTTTACGATGATGAGAACAGGTGATGGTGCTGATTTGAAGAAGCTTGCAAAGCTCTTTAATGAGTACATGAATGATGAAAGGTTAATTGAGGTCAATTTTGGAAGTGGTCAGCAGATCTCTCCGCTGAGGACCATGCCGCACGAGGGCTCTATACTAGAAACAGCTTATACTGAAGTACTCGAATATGAAAGGATCACCCCGATAGTGGAATCAAATCAGAAGTTTGCCATCGGATTGTGCTCCTGCCGGCATGAAAAACTCCATGCAGGCGAAAAAAAATGTGATATTCCTTTAGAGACCTGCATATCATTCGGAGGTCCGGTGGATTTTATGGTCAGGCATAATTTTGCCAGAAATGCATCAAAGGGCGAGGTCCTGGAAAGTATAGAAAGATCAAAGGAAGCGGGACTTGTATTCAGCTGCGATAATGTACAAAAGAATGTTTCATTCCTGTGCCAGTGCTGCGGCTGCTGCTGCAACGTTTTGCTCGGTCTGAGCAAATTCGGGTATCCGAATTCGGTTGTTACCTCCAGCTATATAGCAAACGTCAATATAGAAACCTGCGAAGGATGCGGGAAATGTTCAAAAGCATGCCCGATCAGCGCAATTGAAATGACCGGGGCAGAAGATCCGGAGAAAAACAAAAAGAAAGTACCGCTGATAAATACGGAGATCTGTATCGGCTGCGGAGTCTGTTCCCTGAAATGTACAAAGACGGGATCCCTGAAATTAATAAAGCGTAAAAAGAGAGTCATTCATCCTGAAACAACATTCGAACGCATCATTCTGCAGTGTCTTGAGCGTGGAACCCTTCAGCATCAGATTTTCGGTGATCCTGAAAAATTATCTCAGAAGATGATGAAAGGGATCGTGGGAGGATTCCTGAGGCTGACACCCGTAAAAAGGGCCCTTATGAGTGAAGGACTGAGATCTTCATTCCTCGATAAAATGAAGAAGGCATCAATGAGGCCGGAAAGAGGATCTGTGGTGAGGGCCTGATCTAATACTGATCATCAGCAACAAGCAAGGCCGGGGACGCGGTGAGGACAACAATAATCTAGCACGATTCTTGTGGCAATAACATTAAACCTGGAATCGTAACCGGCATTATTTAAGACGTTTGTCATGCAAAAGGCAGCAATAACCCTCCTGTTTTTCCTGATGGGATTAAACCTTCTCTACTCCCAGGAATATAGCAGGAAGACCATCTTTGGCGTTAATGCGGGATGCTCTTTACCCTATGCCGAATTCGCAGCCAGAACAATGACATCCTATGCTGGTTTTGCCTCACCAGGTATGAATATGGAGATTGACCTGCTGGGATATTTAAACAGGTTTTTCGGATTAACAACAGGCATAGGCTATGCATCTTTCTTTTTCAGGGAGAAAGCTTACCAGGCTGAATATGACCGCATCCTGGCAGGCTATGGAGAGAATACAGTGTCTGCAGGCAACTACCAGGTACTGACCGGAGTGCTGGGTTTTATCCTGAAAATACCCGAAACCAGTCATACCGAGGCGCTCATTGTCTGCCGGATGGGCATAGCGATGAGTGTGCATCCCGACCTTGTAGTAACCAATTCAAAGCTTGGAGAGATAAATACAGTCAGTAAAAACAGCGACTGGAACCTTGCAGGTAATATGGGACTGAAAGTCCATTACTGGCTGACAGAGAAGTATGGGATATCCTTTAACTACAGTCTTAATTTCACCGGACCGGATTTCCGTGACGATACCGGCCTTGGTAAGTCTTTCTTCCTTCCGGTCAGATATATGAACATTAATGCCGGATTTGTAATGAACCTGTAATCAGTCTATAGATGAAGACAAAAGCAGTTATTTTATTCCAGCTGGTCTTGCTGGTTTCTTGTAACGACCAGCGGCTGAATTTCGATGGGGGCATCATCCCGCCTGTTCCTGTGAACTTCACTTCCGTCAATTCAACGTATGATGATTACAACTCTGACCTTGATATAATCTGGAACTGGAAACATTTTTCCCTGATCTTTTCAACAAACAGGTACTCATACGGACAACAGTTTGACCTTACAGGATATGAAGGGAGGATCGAGGCGAACCTTCTGACTGGAGAGTTTGAAATGACAGCTTATGCAAGGAACTACTCCGTCCTCGACACTATCAACAGCCCGTATAATGAGCTTGGACCTTATTTTACCCATGACCTGGATTTCCCGCCTATGTGGAAAAAAGGCACAGGTGTGAACCGCTTCTTTTATTCAACCGATATAAACGGGAGCAGCGACATTTATTGCTGTTATTACACCAATGATGATCAAGATTTTGTACCTGCTGGTGATCCGGTACCGCTGACAGCAATAAATACACAATCTGATGAGGGTTATCTTACCATTCATGATAGCGAGGCGGATCAACAGGAGACTTGTTATTTCATGTCGGACCATAACGGCAATTATGATATCTGGCGCGCTGCAAGTGACAAGGACATGCTGATCGACCAGTCAACGGCTGTCACTTTAAGTAAAGTTGACCTCATCAGCAGCAGTGCCGACGACAAGTGTCCTTTTATCTGCGGAAACATGATGGTATTTACATCGAACAGGGATGGGGGTTATGGCGGATTTGACCTGTATTACTCGGTCTATAAGGAAGGGAAGTGGTCAGCGCCGGCTAATTTCGGAAGTGATATCAATACCGAATACGACGAATACCGCCCGGTTGTCGTTTCCACGAAGGAAGAAGGATTTCTGAATGACCTTATGATCTTCTCCTCAAATCGTCCGGGCGGATATGGTCTTTTCGACCTTTACTATGTCGGCATTAAACGAGCAGACTGAGCTCAGGCTCTGATCCATTTCTGCAGGTATCTCCATGCTTTGGAAAGGCTGCAAGATAAGGTGTTAAGGGCGACAGGCAAAAGGCATAACCCCACAAATCATTGATCTCGCTGGTTTTGTCGTTCAGGGACGCATTGCAATATCCATTCGATCAAACTCACTTATAATATCTGGAAAATTTATAGTACCAGTAATTGAAGTTAATAAGTATGTTTCCCCATGCAGCAAAATTTCATATTAAAAGTCATTATTGAAATTTTATATACTTTTAAAAACAGATATGAGGGAGAATAGAACTTCAATATTTTTCAGGCCCTTTCACAGATTCAATGGATTAGTATTATTAAATGTTTCAGGACTGGCGCTCGGACTGGCCAGTGTCATATACATTGCAATCTGGATCAGTCATGAATTCAGTTATGACAGGTATTTTAATAATGCCGCAAGGATTTATCGTGTTGAATCACTGTTAAATTTTTCAGGTACTCCGTTCGTTTGGACCGTTGCTCCTGCCCCGGCAGCAGAATCAATTCTAAATGATTTTCCCGAGGTTGAGAATGCTGTAAAACTGAAATCAGGTTACCAGGATGTGGTGAAGGTTGATGACAAGTTGTATACTGCTAAGAATCTTTATTATACAACCAATTCATATTTCAATATTTTCTCAACAAAAGTAATCTCAGGTGACCCTTCGGGTTTGCTTGTTGGTCCTTCAGAAGTGGTTATATCAAGACATATAGCAGATGTTTTATTTGGGGGGAAAGATCCTGTTGGAAAATCCATCCTGCTTAACAATGTCGATCCTCTGACTGTTTCAGGCGTTATAGAAAACTCTCCGTCAAATACACATCTGAAAATTGATTACCTGATATCTTTTTCATTACTGCAAAAAGGCGACAATAAGTTTGACAGATGGAACCAGTTTGACTATATTACTTACGTTTTGCTGAAAGAAAGGACTGATGCTGAACAGTTCAATAATAAGATCTCAGGTTATTTGAAGACAAAAAGCAATAATGCTTCAGCAACACTTTTCATAAATCCCCTTACCAGACTTTACATGTATCGTGATCCGGGATTTGAATCTGTAATTTACCCTTCGTCGGACAAAGGACCAATAACCAGGGTTATATTATTCGCTGTTATCGGGTTTGTGATTCTGCTGATTGCCTGTATCAACTTTGTTAACCTGTCGACCGCCTTTGCTGCAGAGAGGGCCAAAGAAATAGGCATCAGGAAGGTAATCGGGGCCAGCAGGACTAATCTTGTTATGCATCTGTTCGGGGAATCACTTTTACAGACCTTTCTGGCAACCATCGCTGCCTTAATTATAGTCATTCTCGTGTTTCCTGTTTTTATTAAAGTCAGCGGATTGGAACTCGAGCTGTCAAACCTGTTTTCATTAAGGAATGTAAGTATCTATTTTGCTCTGGCATTCATTACCGGACTAATAGCCGGTATGTATCCCGCACTTATTCTTTCCTCTTTTAACCCGGTGAAGGTGATCAAACCATCGCCGGGAGATACCATACAAGGTTCCGGTTTGAGGAAAATACTGGTTGTCACACAGTTTGTACTATCAATTATTTTTATTTTCTGCATCCTTGTCATGAACAGACAAATAAGCTTTATGAAGCAAAGTGATCTTGGTTTTGATAAAGACGGGGTAATGGTTATCTATCCTCAAACCAGTCCGGATAAGGTAGATGTAATTGCAGCAGAGATTGAGGCAATACCCGGTGTAAATAAGGTTGCCCTTGGGGGTAATGTTCCTGTAAATATGGGCAACTTCAGTACATTAAATAAATGGGATGGAAATATCTCAGGGAGATCTTTAAAATTTCATTTAATGCAGGTGGATGACAGGTACCTGGATTTTTTTGATATTAAGCTCACTGAAGGGAATAAATTTAATACCGCTTCAACTGGTAGTGAAGTAATTATTAATGAAACAGCCGTAAAAAAGATGGAAATGCAAGAGCCGCTCGGCAAATTTATATGGTTGGGTGATGTCAGATATACAATTACAGGTGTTGTTAAAGATTTCCATTTTCACAAACTGAAAGATGAGATTCTTCCTGTGTTTATTTATAAGGATAAGGACTGGTGGATAAAAAGGATTTTTGTAAAGATTGAACCCGGAAATCATTCAAAGATTGTCGATAATATTGCTGATCTCGTAAATAAGAGTACTCCGGGATTTCCTGCAAACCATATATTCCTTGATCAGGAGGTTGACAGATATTATGATGAGGAGAAAAGATTAAGCACGCTCATAAATGCAGCTACTTTTCTCAGCATAGTTATATCATGCATCGGACTCTTCAGTCTTACTGCCTTTACAATCCGAAGAAAACGTAAGGAGATAGGCCTGAGGAAAGCTTATGGGGCAACTGCAACCAGTGTTTTGTTCATGCTTCAGATGGATTTTGGTAAACTCATTTTAATAGCTTCAGTTGTTGCGTTACCGGCTGGATACTATATTATTAAACAATGGTTGCATTCATATGCATATCATGTTGAGTTAAATCCATCTTATTTTCTCTTGACAGTTCTCGTTATTGTTATGATTGCAGTATTTACATTAGTTTTTCATACTCTCAGGGCTGCCAATCTAAATCCGGCTGATACATTAAGGAATGAGTAAATGAGTAAATCGATTATCTTTTGCCGGTGTTAAGTGCTTGTAGTTAAGTTAAATTGACTATCCGTGACAGAAATTCACGTCAACGCTTCCTACTCATATTTAAGAATATCAACAGGATTTGAGTTGGCAGCTTTAAGAGTTTGAGAAAGAACTGTCAAAATACCTATTATAAACACAATCATAATACCGGCGAAGAGAGTTCCTGCACCAAATGTAACATGGAAAGCAAGAAACTTAAGCCAGGTTGAATTTATTAAATATGCAAGCGGAGCAGCTATAACAGCGGCAATTATCAGCATGATAATAAATGTCCTGCCAATGAGCAGTGCAACACTTTGTGATTGTGAACCAAAAACCTTTCTGACGCCAACCTCTTTCAGCCTTGTCTGAATGCTGTAAGTCGCCATTCCAAAAAGTCCAAGACATGCTACAACAATTGCCAGTATTGTTGCAAAGCCGACTGTATATAAAACATCTCCAAACAGGCCGTAGTAATCCTTTATCTGATACTCAAGGAATGAGCCGTCAAGATCATGATATGGATCAATTGAAGTCCAGACACTCTTTAAATTTAGCCAGGGTGGCTTCCCTGTCCTGTGAATTGATCCTGAGAACTGCGATTCTGTATTGCTCAGGATTCATCCTCAGGATAAGCGGTTTAAGAGGCAGAAACAGTGCAACATATTTATAATTATCAACCACACCTATGACCCTGACAGGCACAGTATCATAAATTAATATGTTTTGTCCTACCGCATCCTGCAAAGATTTAAATTTAAAATACTCAACTGCCTTTCTGTTTATAACTACCAAACTGGTATTAGTGGTCGGATCTTTTGGAAAATCTTCACCGGCAATAATTTTTATCCCCATAGTACTGAGGTAGTTTGGATCGACAGAAAAATAGGCAGCATCGTATGATTCATCTTCAGGTTTGATTTTTATGTCGGTACCCCAGTAATTGCCGATCCCCGGAATATGAGATCCTGCCGAAATTGAGGCAACCTCCGGCAACTGGCTGAATTGATCCTTAACCTTGGAGAACTGCTGGCCATTAAGCCGGATGTCATAGACAACATCTTTGTCGAAACCCAGCTCACTGTTTAACATAAAGCTCATCTGTCTGTATAACAGGATAATTGATATTATAAAAATAATAGAGAAAGTGTACTGGGCCACAAGGAGTATCTTTCTGAAGGTAACTCTCTTTAACAACCTGATGTTTGAAGAGGCTTTAAATACTTTAACAGGATTTATAGATGATACATACATTGCAGGAATCAGGCCGGCAAGTAACCCGGTGGTAAGGGCAAAGATGGAGTAGGCCAGGTAAGTTATAAGATTCTGATGCGGATCAATCTTCAACTCTGTCATAAATCTCATTCCTGAAAATGCCGGAACAAGTAACTGAAGAATTATAAATGCAAAGAAAAGCGAGATCAATGCAAGGATAATTGCTTCTGTCAGAATCTGTGAGACAAGCTGACCTCTTGACGCTCCAAAGGATTTTCGTATTCCGTATTCTTTTGCCCTCATGAGAGATCGTGCAATTGAAAGGCTTGTATAATTGAAAGCTGCCGAAAGCATAATTACAATTGCAAGTCCTGCAAAGAAGATTACAAATGCCTTCGGCAGGAATACACCGTTTTCATTTGCAAGCAATGGTCCCGGAACTATCTTCGAAATCGGAGTACTGTAAAATGAAATATTTACTTTCCCGTTTTCAGGATATTTTAGTTTCCCTATTTTTACCAGTGCAGTGTCAAGATCACTTTGCCTGGCATTTTCATTAAGCAGTATGTACACAAAGCTTGAGCCAAATTCTTCCCAGTTATCAGTAATATCCGCAATCTTATTCTCTTTTTCCAGAACCGGCAGCGTTGCAGCCGATATCAGGGCTTCGAACTGAATATGAGATTTTTGCTCCATTTTGGGAATGACACCGGTTACTTTTAAGTTACCATATCTCTCGAAAATTATTACTTTCCCGACAGGGTCATTATCACCAAAAAATTTGTTTGCCACCTCCTCTGTTAAAACTATTGAATTAGGTTCGTCAAGAGGATTTGATCCCGGGTTGTTCTTTAATTTGAAATTAAAAAGATTGAAGAATGAAGAAGTTGCAAAGAAACCTGAAACCTGAAATCTTTTTTCATCACAGATACCTTCTCCATTAAAATTGTTATACAAAGCAACAACATTCTCCACGAACGGATAATTGTCTTTCAACTCCTTTGCAAGAGGCCAGGTGGTTGTTGCATATTTACTTATTGCTATCTTGCTAAGATTATCTTTCGATTGAATTCTGTATATACGTTCGCGATTCTTATGAAAGTTATCATAAGAAAGTTGATCCTGAACGACTAAAATAATAAGCATGCACACGGCCATGCTTATCGATAGTCCGAAAATATTGATAATGGAAAAGTTTCTGTGCTTCAATATATTCCTGAATGCCGTAAGAAAGTAACTTTTTATCATGGTAATCAGGGTTTTTATATTTTTCAATCTACGTTAAATACAAACTTCTTTCCCTTTGACGATGAAAACTGGTCCGGGTTACATTCCTTCAGCCTGTAACCATTATATTAAAGACGGCTTTGAGAGTACAATTGCTGTATATTTTGTTAATTTAGGTGAACACTAATTAATTATTCTATATGATCCTGAAGAGCATTAATCCTTATACAAACGGGGTAATAGAAGAATTTGAAGAGATATCGGATGAGATGGCGGAAAAGGTGCTGACAGAATCCGGTGAAGCGTTTGAAACATGGAAAAGAACTGGCTTTGAATACCGGGGATCTCTCATGGAAAAAGCTGCTGCGCTGCTGCGGAGTAATATAAATGAGTATGCCGGATCCATCACCCTTGAAATGGGGAAACCTCTGAAAGAGTCCAGGGCAGAGGTTGAAAAATGTGCACTGGTCTGCGAGTATTATGCAAAAAATGCCAGACGCTTTCTCAGCCCGGAACCTGCAGAAACCGATGCAGACATCAGCTATGTTGCTTTTGAACCTATCGGAACCATCCTGGGAATCATGCCCTGGAATTTTCCATTCTGGCAGGTGTTCCGTTTTGCCATACCCACTCTTATGGCAGGGAATACCGTGCTGCTTAAGCATGCTTCGAATGTTCAGATATGCGCCCGGAATATTGAATGCCTCTTTACCCGGGCAGGATTTCCACCCTCAGTATTCCGGAATCTTGTAACAGGATCAGGCAGGATGGATAAAATAATTAAACATGATTGTATAAGGGCCGTTTCCCTTACCGGAAGCGAATCTGCCGGACAAAAAGTAGCCGAAGCTGCCGGCAGTGTGCTGAAGAAATGTCTTCTTGAACTCGGGGGAAGCAATGCATTTGTCGTTCTTGAAGATGCAAATATCCGGAAGGCTGCCGAGATCGGGATAAAGGCACGTTTTCAGAATGCGGGACAGAGCTGTATAGCCGCAAAGCGGTTTATCCTGGACAGAAAAATAAGCGATGAGTTTCTGGATCTGTTCCTTGATGGGATCAGGAAATTGAAAACAGGCAATCCGATGGAAGAGGATACGGATATCGGGCCTCTTGCCAGCATCGGGCAGGCAGTAAGAGTTGAGGACCAGGTTGTCAGATCAGTTGCAATGGGTGCCAGGCTGGTTGCGGGAGGTATCCGTAACAAAGCATTTTACCAGCCCGCAGTCGTCTTGATGTGACTCCCGGCATGCCTCTGTTCGATGAAGAAGTATTTGGTCCGGTAGCACCGGTATATATTTCTGATAATACAACAGAAGCGATAAAGATCGCCAGCAAGACAAATTTTGGTCTCGGAGTCTCGCTTTTCACTCAAGACCTCGACAAAGCTTATGACCTTGCCCGTGAATTTCACGATGGTGCGGTATTCATCAATGGCATGGTTAAATCCGATCCGCGGTTACCATTTGGCGGAACCAGGCATTCGGGTTTCGGCAGGGAACTGGCTATCCAGGGTATAAGGGAGTTTGTTAATATAAAAACTGTATGGGCGAAAAAGCTTTGAATACGCTGATAGCTGATAGCTGACCGCTGACAGCTGATAGCTGACAGCTGTAAACATTATTCAGTATTTCGTAACTTTAACCGGTAATCTTTATTGCAAGATAGAATTTCATTCACATATAAAGCTTGTTTTCTTAGATTTGTATTCAGTTCTTAATCTTATCTAAACTTATTCTGAAATGGCTTCAAATAAAACAAGATCCAAACTCACGCGACGCGAATTTATGAGACTTTCAGCAGCAGCTGCAGCTGGTGTTTCATTGATACCTGCCCTTTCCTGCACTTCAACCGTCATTCCTGCTCCTATGAAACGACGTTTAGGACGAATCAATTTCGATGTTACCACAATAGGGCTTGGTGGACAAGGTTCACTGATGTGGACCCCGGATGGCATTGAACCTGTTGACATCATATTAAAAGCTTTTGATCTGGGAATCAATTATTACGATACCTCAAATGCATATGGCCCCAGTCAGAAGAACTATGGAAAAGCCTTCCGGAAGCTTAATCTGGTTCCGGGACAAAAAGGTTACGACCAGAAGCTCAGGGATTCCATTTTCCTGACAACCAAGACAATGGTTCGCTGGGCAAAAGGAAATTATCCTGCACTTGACAACGTCCGGAACAGTACGGACGGGGATCACGGGGAAGGAGCTGTGGCTGATCTGAAACGCTCCCTTTCACAGATGTTTGGAAACGATGACGGAAGCTATCCTGAAGGAGCTTACGTAAACATGATACTTATACATAATCTTACAAATTTCGAAGAGGTTGATGTGGTGTACAAAGGTCTTGAAACACCCACTTGATATAAATGAAAATTTTGGCGCCCTGGTTGCTCTTCGCGACTACAGGGATGGCACCAACATTACCGGACTGAATCCTAAAAATGAAAAGCTGGTAAGGCATCTGGGATTTTCAGGACATAACAATGCTCCTGCAATGATGGATATGATTCAGCGCGACAAATGGGATCTTCTGGATGGTATGCTGGTTTCGATCAACGTGAATGACCGGCGCTACCTTAATATGCAATACAATGTAATCCCTGTCGCACAGGCCAGGAACATGGGAATGATAGCCATGAAGGTGTTTTCCGATGGAACAATGTATACCAAAGAACCCGGATGGTCAAACAAACCTGATGATGTGGTCAGAATAATAGGAACTGAATCGGTTCCAAGTAAACCCCTGATCGAATATGTACTTACCACTCCGGGTATACATACACTCATAATAGGTACAGGTCAGATAAATGATAATCCGCTTAAATGTCAGCTTGTCCGGAACTACTATGCAGCGCAGATTAAACCTGATGCACTGAATGAAACTGAAAGACGTGAACTTGAAAAGATAGGTGCGCGGGCACGTAACGGGGAAACAAATTATTTTCAGCTGGCTGACACAGGTTTAACTCCTCCGGGAAATGCAAGACTCATCAAGTCCGATGGAGTAAAACTATCATGGGATACCAGCTATGCAGGTGATGAACCAATTGCACATTATGAAATAGAAAGCGACGGCAAGATCATTGGAACAGTCCGGCATCTTCCGCAGGTTTCCAGAGATCCTTTTATCTATGAAATCCAATCGGGGAAGGAATTCAAAGTTGTCGCAGTAGATGCAATCGGGAGAAAATCCGCAACTGAGGTACTTACTGTGTGATCGTGTGGTAATTTGTAATATAAAATCTACTGCCCGGAGCCGGAATCGTTCAATATCCCCTGGACTATTTTTGTAACACTGCGGAAATCTATTTTCCCTGTGCTCATCATAGGTAGTTCCTTAATAACTATAAACTGCCTCGGAAGTGCAATAACGGGTAACTCATCCATCATCTTCCTGAGTATTTCTGTCTTGTTTACCTCCATCGAGACGGTTGCTACAATATATGATCCCTTTTTTTCATCCGACACTTCGACAACACAACAGGATACTCCCGCCGGAAGAAGCTTCTCCAGTGTATTCTCTACCTTAACCAGAGAGACCATCTCCCCTCCGATCTTTGCAAATCTCTTAAACCGCCCGGCATGCCAGAGAAAGCCATCTTCATCGAAGAATCCCATATCACCTGTATTATACCAGCCGTCAACCAGGGCATCAGCAGTAAGCTCGGGATCATCATAATAGCCTTTCATTACAGAGTCCCCTTTTACAAATATCTTACCGACTTCCCTGGTTTTGCACTCTTCACCGGTTTCAAAATTCACAAGCCTTACCTGAACGCCCGGGATCACTTTTCCGGTACTGCCGGGTCGGTTGAACTCATGCGAATTAACCGAAATAACAGGAGATGTCTCGGTAGCTCCATAACCCTCAAGCAGTATTACTCCATGCTTATTCCTGTATCCTTCCCTCAGGGCATCCGGACATTTATCTGCTCCTGCCACCATCAACCTGACAGTTTTGAAATCCCCGGGGTCCGATTTCTGCAGATAGCCCCAGAAGAAACTTGGAGTACCGACCATTAATGTTGGTTTTTCATCACGTGCAATCTTACTGATAGTCTGAAAATCAAGCGGATTAGCATAAGCCACCATAGTCATACCGTAATAAAATGGCACCCAGAGATTTACTGTTAAACCAAAAATATGGAAGAAAACAAGATTTGCCAGAATAATATCTGATTCAGATAATTTCACATAGCCGCCAAAATTTACAATGTTTGAAGCAATATTAAGATGGGTCAGCTGAACTGCTTTCGGATCTTTTTCACTCCCGCTGGTAAATAGGATTGCAGCAGTGTCGTTTTCATCTCCTTTATGAATGCTTTTAAGGATCATATTAACAGGAAGCTTGGTTTTTAAAGCCGCCTTAAGCTTATCACCTGTGGTGACACCTGCCATTATATCCTCAATCATTATCATACCGTCAATTACCGGACAACTGATTTTTTCCAGTAATGCTCTGGAAGTAATAATTGTTTTGAATTTACATTTCTTTTGTGCATACTTTGCGCTCTCTGCAGCCCGTGTTGAATAATTTATCATTACCGGTATCCTGCCACTCATCAATGCTCCAACTGTAGCCAGTGCACAACCTGCAGAAGTTGGGATCATAATGCCAATGAATCCCCCATCGTACTCCTTAAATTTTGAACTCAGTATCAGAGCGCCAATTAAAGCCCTTGAATAAGTAACATATCTTCCTGTGGTTTTATCAATAACAGCCAGTTTTTTGGCATGTTTCTTTGCCATACGAACAAATTGCTGATGGAGTAACATAATGTTAATTGTTAATTATAGTCCTGCTGAAATGGTTCAGGAGCCTAATATAATGAATTATGTTTTAATTCAAACAGTAAAAAAAATTTCATTCGAAATTTACCGGATATTTAAGAGCTGTATATCTCGCTAATCCAGTAATACTTATAAGCTCTGCAGAGAAAATACCGGATAATGTAATTGCCTCCGGTCGAAAATCTGTAAGTCGATAAAGTCGAAAGTCCTTAAAGTGAGATCCCCTCCCGGGAGGGGTGGGGGTGGGTTATTCGTAATAAAGAACTTATACTGAGTTCCGCAGAGATTCTCAGAGTCGAAAGTCCTTAAAGTCTTCAAAGTCTTTAAAGTTATGCGGTTTTTGCAGGTTATGTATTTGAGATCCCCTCCCGGGAGGGGTGGGGGTGGGTTATTCGTAATAAAGAACTTATACTGAGTTCCGCAGAGATTCTCAGAGTCGAAAGTCCTTAAAGTCTTCAAAGTCTTTAAAGTTATGCGGTTTTTGCAGGTTATGTATTTGAGATCCCCTCCCGGGAGGGGTGGGGGTGGGTTATTCCTAATAAAGAACTTATACTGAGTTCCGCAGAGATTCTCAGAGTCGAAAGTCCTTAAAGTCTTCAAAGTCTTTAAAGTTATGCGGTTTTTGCAGGTTATGTAATTCCAGATCCCCTCCCGGGAGGGGTGGGGGTGGGTTATTCCTAATAAAGAACTAACACTGAGTTCCGCAGAGATTCTCAGAGATCCACAGAGATTTTGAAAACCTAAAAAGACCGGCACAACCGTACAACCGCAAAACTGATTTACCTGTAAAGGCGGGATATCATTCAAACAATTTCAAATCAATGACCTCCCCCATCATTTTGTATCCTGTCTCATCAGGGTGTAGAAAATCGCCAGAATGAGCTGCAGGCAGGATGGTTAAACTATCCTCCGGGTTTCGCAACGCTTTATCGAAATCAATAACAGCATCAAAACGGCCACTGTTACGAATCCATTCATTGACTGTATCCCGGGCTGCTTCACGATAGTCAGTATAGTAAAATGATTTACCAAAGGGCGAAAGGGTAGCACCGTAAACCAGGATGCCTTCAGCATGAGCATTATCAATCATCTTCCCGTAGGCAGCAATCAGATTAATAGCAACCTGAGATGCAGCAGCACTATCCCCTGTCTGACCAATATCATTGATCCCTTCCAGTATGATTAACCAGCGTACACTTTGCTGTTTGAGGATGTCCCGCTCAAACCGGTCAAGGGCTGAAGGCCCCAGACAATTCCGAAGCACGCAATTACCACCCAGACCCAGGTTGAGAACAGCTACCTGCCGGGTACATTGATTTTTCAGAAGACGCTCTGCCAGTATATCCGGCCATCTGTTTTGCCTGTTTGTACCTGAACCACGTCCATCAGTAATGGAGTTGCCAAGAATTGCAACAGCAGCTGCGGATCCCGGTGCTTTTACATCGATCCCGTTTATGATATACCAATGATCTGTCAGGACAGAACCTGTAAAATCAATCGCTGAAGTCTTGTTTCCGGTAAGCAGGTACGAAGTGGTGCGCGACCCCGGATGGCCGGTCACATCCGAAGATGTCTGTCCAAAGCAAATTGTGATAGCTACATCCATCCTCGGGTCCAGATCGAACGAAACCGGATCTGAAGTAATCGCAACACCCGGATCCATGGTAACCTCCGACTTACCGTTAAATTTCAATTCTTTAATTGTAGATACATCAATTGCACTACCTCCGGTTGAGACAGCAATTTGTACTGCTCTCATTGTAACGGGGCTGGTGCTGAATTCATTTGAGAATCTAACCCGCAAATTATCTCCACCAATTGAAACGCGGATCACCTGTCGCAATGTATTGTTGTTCAAACCCGGTTCAGGAGGCATATTACCTGGTTCCACAAGCTGTGGTGCAGTACTCCAGGTACCCACCCATACTATTGTTGAATCAGAGTTCGCATATCCGGGAAAGATCGAGTGAACACAGCAATATACATAATGCCGTTATCGCTGAGAATGAATGATGGAAAGTCCGGAAACCTTTACAAGCTCCACCCATCTCGGTATTCAAAGTGAAGAAGCTTATTGGCTTCCTCGTTATTGGTAATCTTAAAGTTTACCGAATCCCATTCTATTGCCTTGCCACCCATTCTCAGGCAGATATTTCCGAGTTGACAGGCTTCGGTTAATGGCCCGGCAAAGCTGAAATCAGATTCGGTTGTTCCATTGCCCATACATGCTTCGATCCATTCCTTGTGATGCCCGATAGAACGTGGCAGGGTTTGAGCCGGTTGCCTGTAATCATTAATCCTTGTCTGAGGAATGAACCTTAGTGTTCTTGTCCCTTCCCCGCGTGAAAGGAGCTTACCTTTATCACCGACGAAAATTACTCCATTTGCCTTATCCCAGTCTGGCAGATCGGTACTGTAAACACCATTAACAGCATCAGCATCAAGCTCCCCGGGCCTTTGGGGCAGGAGACC
>CAVSYN010000019.1:0-21135 GCA_963732115.1 uncultured Bacteroidales bacterium | reverse complement strand
TTACTGCTGACCGGTACCGTATTGCTTCCCGTTACCGGGCAAACTCTGCCAATGGTAAGCTGGGGAAGGACCTCTGTACTTGTAATAAGCTTTTCGATTGGAGCCATTCTGAGCGTTAGCCGGGTTGTAAATGCCAGAATGAAACAGGAGGAGCTGCCTGAAGAGGAAAAAATCGATGAAGGAGAAAAGATATATGGACCTGCAAATGCATAAAAAGGTAATTATAAGCGGAGGAGGAACCGGGGGGCACATTTTCCCGGCGATTTCGATCGCGAATGCTTTGCGGAAAATAGATCCGGATATCGAGATCCTCTTTGTCGGAGCTGAAGGAAGAATGGAAATGGAAAAAGTCCCGGCCGCAGGTTACAAAATAGTGGGACTGCCTGTCGCAGGATTCAACCGGAAAAACATATTCAAGAATTTCCCGGTTCTTTTCAGGCTGGTCAAAAGCCTTAGGCTGGCAACGAGGACAATCAAGGATTTCAATCCTGATGTAGTTATCGGAGTTGGTGGCTATGCGAGCGGTCCGGTGCTGAAACAATCAGCCAGGATGGGAATACCGGTCCTTATCCAGGAACAAAACAGTTCTGCAGGTGTCACCAATAAATTGCTTGCAAAAAATGCATCGGTCATTTGTGTGGCTTATGATAATATGGAAAGATATTTTCCAGTCGAAAAAATAATCAAAACAGGGAATCCGGTGCGTCAGAATTTTGACAATCTGGAGGATCTTAGGGAGGAAGCTCTGAGATTTTTCAATCTCAAATCCGGTATACCGGTTGTCCTGATCCTTGGTGGATCGCTTGGAGCCGGAAGCATAAATAAAGCTCTCTCAGATAATATTGAAATAATGGCAGGATCGGGTTGCCAGTGGTTATGGCAGACCGGAAAGATATATTTTGAAGAAATCAGGAAGTCAGTACCTGATTCATTTTATGATAAGATTTCAATAAATCCTTTCATCGACCGGATGGATTATGCCTATTCTGCAGCCGATGTTATTGTTTCCAGATCAGGGGCGGGAACAATCTCTGAATTGTGCCTCGTTGGAAAACCTGCAATACTGGTGCCTTCTCCGAACGTGGCTGAGGATCACCAGACAAAGAATGCCCGGGCTCTGGCAGGCAGGAATGCTGCAATCATGGTACCTGATGATAAAGCCGGAGAAGTCCTTGTAAGCGAGGCAATAAGCCTTGCTTCGGACAGCAAAAAGAAACAAATACTCTCTGAAAATATTTCAAAGATGGCAGAGCGCGATGCAGATATGCGCATAGCTGAAGAAGTCCTTAAGCTTGCTGAAAGATGACTGACCTCAAGAACATAGAAGGATTTTATTTTATCGGTATTGGTGGCATCGGGATGAGCGCCCTTGCCCAGTATTTTGCCGGCAAAGAAAAGACCATAGCAGGTTACGACAGGACTGAATCTGGTCTTACCAGGTTCCTCTCCAGGGCCAGGGGATGCGAAATTACATACGAGGACAATGCCGGAAACATTCCAGCATTTTTCAGGAATAGTGCTGACAAAAACAAAGTCCTGATAGTTTACACTCCGGCTATTCCATCTGATAATCAGATCTTTTCATTCTTCAGGGATAACGGTTTCAGGATGTCAAAGAGATCTGAGGTCCTGGGTGAAATTTCATCACATACCGAAACAATTGCAGTATCCGGTACGCATGGCAAAACAACAGTTTCGACGATGACGGCTCACCTTCTTAAGCAGTCGCACGTTGACTGCTCGGCTTTCCTTGGCGGAATCTCGAAAAATTATAATTCCAATCTCCTGACCGGGAACGGAAAATATACAGTGATAGAAGCCGATGAATTTGACAGATCATTTCACAAGCTTGATCCACAGATGGCAGTTGTGACATCGGTCGATCCGGACCATCTCGACATCTATGGCGATCATCAGACAATGATTGATGCCTACAATATATTCTGCTCAAAGATCAGGAAAGGCGGCAAGCTGTTTATCAACAACAAAATAAAGAAACTTATAAAAGTTCCGGAAGGCGTTGTTGCGTACACCTATGGAGCTGACGAGGAATCTGATTACAGATCATTCGGGATAAAGCGTTTTTGCGATTATTACAGCTTCAACCTGCAAACACCGGATGAGCTGCTGAGGGACCTTCATTTTCCTTTTCCGGGAATAATAAATATTGAAAACCTCACTGCAGCAATTGCAGTTGCAATGAATTGCGGCGTAACCGAACAGGAGATAAGGAAATCGATAATCTTTTTCCAGGGAGTAAGGAGGCGATTTGATATCAGAATTAATCTTCCGGGGCTTGCATATATTGATGATTATGCGCATCATCCGGAGGAGATCAGGGCATTTATAACTTCCGTAAGGGAATATTTCATGGGAAGGAGGATCACCGGTATTTTTCAGCCTCACCTTTTTTCCACGTACACGCGATCATGCTGAAGGATTTGCAGCAATACTGGATAAGCTTGATGAAGCAATTCTTCTGCCAATATATCCGGCACGCGAAAAACCAGTTCCCGGCATCACATCCGAAATTATTTACGACCAGGATGAGGTTACGGCGAAAGAGAATGATGAAAATGGAAGATATACCTGACGGACTGAACATCAAGGAGCTCGATGTACTTGTAACGATCGGCGCGGGCGACATTGACAAACTTGCTGAACCGATTGAGGAGAAGATCAAAAAAAGCTACGGGATATGATCAGGCTTATAAAGATATTGCTTCTGATTCCGACATTATATCTTATTGTGGTGCCTGCTTTCTATGCTCATTATTTTTATTCAAAACCATGCAGCGGAATAAAGATCACAATTGCCGATTCATCGCAGTATCATTTTGTTACAAAGCGGGATATCCAGAATACGATATACAGCAATAACGGAAGTATTCTTGGCAGGAAAGTCGGAGAGATAAAAGATGTCGGACATTGAAAATACGATGGACAGGTACAGGGAACTCAAGGTAGCCGAAGCGTATATTTCAATAGACGGCACTCTTCATATTTATGCCGATCAGCGGACTCCGATCATGAGAGTAATGGCGGCAAACGGAGGGGATTACTATGTTGATGTCGACGGAGTGGTGGTCAGAAGACGGAATCTCTATACTCCTCGGCTGCACATAGTCGACGGCAATGTCAACATCAGCCAGGCAATGCTGAACGGCGTCAGCGTTCTTGATACAAGCATTAAAGAATTCAATACTTAAGGATATTTATTACCTCGTCAATTACATAAACAGGAATAACTTCTGGTCAGCCCAGATCGATCAGATCTTTGTAGACAGCAATAACGAAATCGATCTTATACCCAGGGTGGGTAACCACATTGTGCACCTCGGGACTGCCGATAACTATGAAGGAAAATTAAGGAACCTTCAGTCATTTTATGACAAGGTTCTTCCGGAGGTTGGCTGGAACAAATATTCAACAATTAACCTGGCCTTTAGAGGATCAGATAGTTTGCAAAAGGAGATAAAGAAAAAACCATATTTACGACAATGAACAGAAAGGAACAGTATGTAGCAGCAATCGACATCGGAACCACAAAAATTGTGGCGATTGTCGGTACCAGGAACGAGAATGGCAAAATAGAGATTCTCGGGCTCAGCAAAGCTCCTTCAAAAGGGGTGAAAAGAGGCGTTGTTCTCAATATTGAGGAGACTGTTAACGCCATTCAGACGACCGTTGAAGACGTCCAGAAACGATCAGGCATCCAGTTTTCCGAGGTCTTTGTGGGAATCGCAGGACAGCATATAAAAAGCCTGAAAACCCGCGGATACATAATGCGGGAAGCATTTGAAGATGAAATAAAGAAGGAAGAGGTCTTCAAGCTCATTGAAGACATGTACAAGATACATGTAGATATAGGTGAGGAGATTATACATGTAATCCCTCAGATTTTCATCAGTTGACAATGAAACCGGTATAAAGAGCCCTATCGGTATTTGCGGCGCAGGCTGGAAGCCAATTTTCACATAGTGATCGGACAGGTTGCTGCTGCAAAGAATATCGAAAAATGCATAAGGAAGGCCGATCTTTCCTGCAAGGATATGATTCTTGAACCCCTTGCATCTGCAGACGCTGTCCTGACGGACGATGAAAAGGAAGCAGGAGTTGTCCTTGTTGATATTGGCGGTGGAACGACCGACCTGGCGGTATACTATGATAATATAATCAGGCATACCGCTGTAATTCCGTTTGGAGGAAATGTGATCACAAAAGATATTAAGGAAGGATGTGCAATTCTCGATCGTCATGCAGAACAGCTTAAGATCCAGTATGGTTCAGCTCTTGGTGATATTGCCCCTGAAGACAAAGTGGTTGCAATACCCGGTATAAGTGGCCGCGAACCCAAGGAGATTTCATTTAAGAGTCTGGCCTATATAATCCAGTCGAGAATGGAGGAGATAATTGACATAGTGAATTTTGAGATACAGAATTCAGGCTATGCCGATAAGCTTGCGGCCGGAATAGTGATAACCGGCGGAGGTGCAATGCTGAAGCATCTTCCCGCAGCTTATGAAATTCAAAACCGCCCTGGATGTCAGGATCGGACAGCCAAACGAACACCTTACAGGAACAGGGCAGAATGAAATCAATCAGCCGATGTTCGCAACAAGTGTCGGACTGATCATGCGGGGATTCGATTATCTCGATACCTACAAAAAGTCCTTCAATGCAGGCCGCAAGGAAGAATTTGTCAGGACGCAGAAAACCGGTTGTTGAAAAAGTTGAACAGGAAACCGGTGAGGATTTTATTGAGGAAGCAGAAGTCGGACAGGAAGAGGAAAAGGTGTCGCTGACCGAAAGGATCAAGAAAATGATCTCAAATATGTTTGAAGTAGAAGATCAGAAAATAAACTAAATGCAAGTATGGTTTGTTAGTTCGGTAATACTGTTCGTAAACAACTTAAAATTAACACAATGACAGACGATTTAATGAATTTTGATCTTCCGGTTGAAAAATCATCAATCATAAAAGTAATCGGAATAGGTGGCGGCGGTAACAACGCAGTAAACCATATGTTTGAGAGAGGCATTAAGGATGTCAATTTTGTAGTCTGCAATACCGACCACCAGGCGCTTGAAAAAAGCCCTGTCCCTATAAAAGTTCAGATCGGTGAGTCGATTACAGAAGGCCGTGGTGCGGGCAGCAAGCCCGAGGTAGGTCGTCAGGCAGCACTGGAAAACATCGAAGAAATGATGGATGCTATTTCGGGTAATACAAAAATGGTCTTCCTTACAACAGGAATGGGAGGCGGTACCGGTACGGGCGCTATACCGGTGATTGCAAAAGCATGTAAAGATGCAGGATTGCTTACCATTGCCGTGGTCACAATTCCTTTTAAATCGGAAGGTAAGATCCGGATAAGGTATGCAATTGACGGCATAACCGAACTTAAGGATTATGTTGATTCGCTTCTTGTCATCAACAATGAGAAACTCAGGGAGATCTATGGTGATCAGGGAGTATCAACAGCATTTGCCAAAGCTGATGATATTCTGACCACTGCAGTCAAGGGAATTGCTGAAATCATAACTGTAGCCGGCTATATTAACGTCGACTTTGCTGATGTGGAGACTGTGATGAAAAATTCAGGTGTGGCAATTATGGGCATGGGTATGGCTGCCGGTGAGAACAGGGCGCACAAGGCAATTGAGAATGCACTGGCTTCGCCGCTGCTGAATTCGAACGATATAACAGGGGCAAAAAGCATCCTGATAAACATCGCATCAGGCGGCGGAATCAATGAGCTGACCATGGATGAACTTGGTGAGATAACCGATTACATGTATGATACTGCATCTGAAGATGCACTGATAATCAGAGGATTGTCGCAGGATGAAAGCCTTAACGATAACATCAGCGTTACTGTAATTGCAACAGGATTTCCGGCAAACAGTATTTTCACCCCTTACAAGCGCCCGAAACCCAAGAAGGTTGAGCTCCTTTCAGAAAACAGCCTGATTCCTTCACATGTCATTCCGGATAAAGGAGAAAATACTTTTACAGTACATGAAAAATCCTCACGGACAGTTATTTCAAGTATTGATGATGAAATACAGGGTGAACTTGACTTCAACCTTGAGAATGTCTCGGAGGTGAATGAGATGAGAGGGAAACGGAGACAGGATGACCCTGAGGAAAAGGAGAAACCAGAAACTACCCTTAAAAAGGTGAAACAGATGCAGAACTTCTTTAAAAAGGAAGGTCTCTCAAATAAGATCATTAAGGACAATATCGATACATTCGAAGATGTCCCGGCCTATGTCAGGAGGAATATGTCGATTGGTTCAAAGGAAAAGGAAAACAGCAGCAAGGTTTCAAAATTTACACTTACCTCCGGTGACGGGGATGAACCGGTTCTCAGGGAAAATAATGCATATCTCAACGATAACGTTGACTAGGGATTTTCCTATATTTGCCGCTGATGAGGCAAACTATAGTAATATTACTGATCCTTAGCATTTCATTTAGTTTATCTGCACAGAAACAGGATACCCTGAAGCCGAAAATCCTCAAAGAGTGGAATCTGTCATCCGATTTCACCGAAGAGGTGATCATACCCTTTGATACTGTTTTCTCTCTCTTTAACCGCTACAGGCTGGCTGACAAATATTCTCCGCTCAACACCACTCTCGGAAGCTACGGGTTGCCATTTTATCAGATTAATTTCTTCGACAGGGTTAGCGATCCCGATAAGTACCTGTACAGCAATTATTATCCCCTGATGTACCAGCCCGAAAGATATGTTTTCATGAATACCCAGGTACCCTTCTCGGAACTTGTGTGGACATTCGGGGGACCGCGTGAAATGGCTGAACAGACATTCAGGGTGAGGCATTCCCAGAATGTTAACAGGTACCTGAACTTCGGCCTCATTTATGATATTGTGTACAATCTGGGTCAGTATAATTATCAGAGAGCTATTGATAAGGATTTCACTTTTTACAGTTCCTACAGTGGAGAAAAGTACAAACTTTATTTTGCTGCGGGGTTGAATTATATGAGCACAAATGAGAACGGGGGGATAAAGGACGGAAGCCAGCTAAAGGATTTTTCGACACGCGATGTGGCAGTAAACCTGGGAGGTCTGAACAAAGCCTTAAGTTTTACCAAAAACCAGAATCTGTTCCTCGTTCAGCGTTATACTGTCGGAAAAAAGACTGCTGCCCCGAAGGACACCAATTCTGTCGAAAAACCGCGGTCATTCAGGTTAAACGGAACCTTCTCACACATCTTTATTCTCGATAATAACAAGAGGACATATACAGATAACCTTGCAGACTCCGGATTTTACGATACAACATTTATAAGCGGGGTGTCTACCTTCGATTCACTTTCAGCAAGGAGCATTAAAAATACAATCCGCTTTGATTTTTCAACTGATGAGACGAGGAAGTTCAGGCTTGGCGGAGGAGTTGGAATCAGGAATGAGTTATTCCGGTACAGCCAGATAGTCCCGACACATGATACACTGCGGGCAGATACATCTGTCTGGCGGAGAAGCAATAATGTCCTGTTAGGTAAACTGTACAACAATATAGGAGACTTATTCCGGTGGGTAGCCACCGGGGAATTATACCTGAATGGATACAGGGCGGGCGATTTCAATCTCAATGGAGTCATTTCAAAATCGTTCAGCTTGAAAAAAGGAATTGCCACCTGGAATATTACCGGAGGCATCATGAGCAGAAAACCCTCATTCTGGTATGATCAGTGGGGTAGTAACAATTTTGAGTGGCACAACGACCTTAATAAAGAGTTCAGGATGGACCTGGGAACGAGATTCTTTTATCCTGCCCGCGATGCGGAGATAAGGCTTAACTATGCGATAATTGACAATTATACTGATTTTGATACCACTGCATATCCCTCACAACACACCGGCGGCCTTTCCGTCGCCTCGCTTTATTTAAAAAAGGACCTCAGGGCCTGGAAATTCCATCTTAACACCGACCTTCTCATCCAGAAGAGCAGCAACTCTGAGGTCCTCGACCTGCCGCTGGCAGCTGCCAGAGCGGCAGGATATTTTGAGCATCTGTTTAATTTCAGGCGAACAAATGGGCAGCTGAATACCCAGATCGGAGCCGAAGTGATGTATCATACACTATACCATCCTTATGCCTATATGCCGGCCACAGGCAGGTTTTACAGGCAGGACATGACAGAAACCGGTAATTATCCGTTCATTAATGTTTTCCTGAACCTTAAGGTGAGGCGGACAAGGATCTTCCTTATGCTCGACCATGTCAATTCGGGATTTAGCGGTTACAACTACTACATGGTCCCCTCTTACCCAATGAATATCAGGATGTTCAGGTACGGGCTAGCCTGGACTTTTTATGATTAGGAATTTTTCGTATCTTTGTGCAATCAATTTACCGGTTAATGTTACACAAAAACAATTTATTTGATAAATAAACTACTCATTCTTGTAACTATTGTCGGAGCTGTAACACTTTCATGTTCCGATAATTCCCAAAAAAGACATAAAACTGACACTGTTTCATTTGACCTTGATTCAATAAAGGCCAGGGGTAAACTTATTGCTGTAACCGATTTTAATTCAACAAATTATTTTGTTTACAGGGGAGAACCCATGGGATTTCATTTTGAACTGCTTCAATCCTTCTCCGATCATCTCGGGGTTGATCTTGAGATTATTTCCGAAAATCAGCTGGAAGACGCATTCGATATGCTGCATACCGGCAAAGCGGATCTCCTTGCTTTTGGGCTGACTGTTACATCATCGGGAGAGAAGGAAATTCAATTCACCGAACCAATTGATGAAACCCGTCAGGTGCTTATCCAGCGGAAACCTCATAACTGGGTTTCAATGACACCTTCGGTTGTGGAAAGCAAACTTTTACGGAACCAGCTCGACCTGGCAGGAAAGACTCTTTTTGTCCAGAAGAACTCGTCTCATGCAGAACATCTCCGTGCACTTGCAGAAGAAATAGGTGAACCGATAACCATTATTGAGGTTCCATATGAATCTGAGGAATTGATCCAGCTCGTTGAAAATGGCGATGTCGATTACGCAGTGTGTGACGAAAATGTTGCACTTGTAAACGCAACTTATTATCCTGATATCGATGTTTCTACAGCTATAAGTTTCACTCAGAGCCTTGCCTGGGGAATCAGGAAAAAAGACTCTGATCAACTGCTATGCAGCATTGGATCAATGGATCAAAACATTCAGACATACACAAACTTATGCAATGCTTTATGCAAAGTATTTCAGGAACTCACGTTCAAACACCATTGTGAAGAGCGACTATTACTCGCTTAACACGGGAAAGATTTCTCCCTGGGACGATATTATTAAAACCTACAGTGAAACAATAAATTGGGACTGGCGCCTGCTTGCTTCACTTATATGCGAGGAATCGAGATTCATTCCTGACGTTAAATCGCGTGTTGGAGCATATGGTCTTATGCAGGTAATGCCTGAAACCGGGAAGCACTTCGGCATTGATGTAACCGCGTCTCCGCGTAATAACATTATGGCAGGTGCAAAATACATAGGCTGGCTTAATTCCATTTTTGATCGGGAAAATACCTGATCCGGATGAAAGGACCAGGTTTATCCTGGCTGCTTATAATGCAGGCCCGGGTCATATTCTGGATGCGATGAAGCTTGCAGAAAAGAACGGCATGGACCCTAATAAATGGGATGATAATGTTGCAGTATGGTTATTAAAGAAATCCGAGCCACGGTTTTACAATGATGTTGTAGTTAAAAATGGCTTTTTCAAGGGAAAGGAATCTGTTGCTTTCGTAAACGGAGTGCTCAACCGGTATGAGCATTACAAGAACCTTATTCAGGATAATAATGAACCAGTTTCTTACTTACCTCCCAGAAATTAGCTAAATCACCAAATCAGTTTGTATGGACTTTCTTCAACTTGCCAAATCACGCTATTCATCCAGAAAATACAAAACGCAAAAGGTAGAAGACGATAAGCTGAATTATTTGCTTGAAGCAGCCCGTGTAGCTCCGTCAGCGGCAAACTATCAGCCCCTTTATTTTGTGATTGTCAGGGATACAAACCTCGGAAACGTACAGACTTGTTATGCAAGGACATGGTTTAAGACTGCTCCGATGTGTATTGTGATTTGTTCCGATCATACAGATTCGTGGAAAAGAGGTGACGGAAAGGACCATTCCGATATTGATGCAGCAATTGCAGCTGACCATATTACCCTTGCTGCAACGAGCATCGGACTTGCCACCTGCTGGGTATGCAATTTCAACAGGTCGATACTGGCTGAAGTCCTTAACCTGCCTGACCATATTGAACCGGTTATACTTCTGCCTCTGGGTTACCCTGATGATACTGCAGATGTTGACAGACACTCAACCAGAAGGAAGACTCTGACTGAAATTGTGGTTTATGAGAAATTCAGCGACTGAATTATTATGCTGGCAAGGATTTGCTTTTTGCAGCTAAATAAGATTTGATCTTAAGATTATTGCAAGTAATTCATTTAGTATCATTGCCGTAGCACCCCAGATAATATGACCTTCATAATCAAAATATTTAATATCACGCATTTCGCCTAGTATATCAAAACGTTTAATTTTGATTATTGATGGATTGAGAATTTTTTTCAGATCACCTTCTATCAGATATAGAACTTCCTCCTCCTGAATCTTGAATGCAGGTTTGTTATTTGTCCAGCCTACCACGGGTGTGACAATTGTTTTACTTACGGGAATAAACAAAGGAGTAAGTGTCCCAACCACACTTATTTCAGACAGATCGACGCCAACCTCTTCATAAGCTTCCCGTAACGCTGTCTTAATAATATCAGTATCTTCCGGCTCTTTTCTTCCTCCCGGGAAACTAATTTGTCCGCTATGGACGCCTTCATAATCAGGGCGTTGAATAAATACTGTGTTTATAGAATCATTATGCTGATATAGAATAATCAAAACTGCAGCAATGCTGGCATCTGCCTGGGGTACCCGTGGGAAGTTTTTAAGCGACCGATCTGGTGGTGCCATTTGCAGTTGAACTTCAATCCCTGGAAGTGGTTTTTTAAGTTCGGATCTTAGTAATTCAGGAAGTCTATTCATATCTCAATGCCTCTACCGGATTCCTCGTGGCAGCTTTCCAGCTTTGCCAGCTTACAGTAATCATGGCAATAACTACGGCAACTACCCCGGCAAGTACAAAAATCCACCAGCTGAGCTCAATCCTGTAAGCGTAGTTCTCCAGCCATTTATTCATAACAAACAATGCAACAGGAACAGCTATTATAAAGGCAAACCCGACCCATTTTACTAAATCTTTATTCAACAAGATCAAAACCTGAAGGATCCTTGCACCATTCGTTTTTCGGATGCCGATCTCCTTGGTACGCCGTGTGATAGCAAAGGCGGATAAACCCGAAAGCCCCAGACAGGCAATTATAATAGCCAGTATCGAACTAGCCAGGAATAATCCGCTGAAACGTTGGTCTGCACGGTATTGTTCATTGTAAAAATCGTCCAGGAAAAAATAATCGAATGGATTTCCGGGGTAATGTGAAGTCCATATCTTCTCCAATTCAGGCAAAATCTGATCTATGCCTGTCATATTGACTTTGATTGTATAAAAGTTATTTGCCGGTTGATTGAAAAATGCGATTGGACTGGGTAATTGTTTAAGAGATTGCTGATTAAAATCATTTACTATAGCTTTTATTGTGACCTCCAGTTTGCCACTCCTCAGGATCTTCCCTACTGTACTTGTTGCATCTTCAAAACCATAGTAGGGAAGCGCAGATTTATTTATTATTATTTTATTTGATTCCTCTTCTATCGATGCATTGTAATTATCCCCTGAGAGTAAAGTCATGCCGTAAGTATCAAAAAAATGATTATCAATATAATATACATCGATCCTTTTTTCCGTATTACGCCCCTCTACCGGAATCCCGAAAACACGGGAATTTTTGATCTCAGTCCCCGGAACATTTGATGAAGCTGTTATGCTGCTTACCCCTGACAGAGCCACTATCTCATTCTTAAATGATTCGAGGGTGTTCATGTATGATTCATATGTGTTCGCCCTGAGTATTCTGGGGCCATCAAGGACTATTAATCCTTCCATTGGTAAATCCGAGGTCGTGATTGCGCATAAAATTAACCTGACGGAAAATAGTGATTGTGCCAATAATTAAAATTATGGAAATGGTGAACTGGAAAACCACAAGAAAGTTTTTAAGCTGGCTTAACCATCCGGCTTCTGTCGGATTTTTCCCTTTCAGAACGAGGCCGGGAGCAAAACGTGAAATGTATATCGCAGGAAGAAGTCCGGTGAACAATGAGCCTGAAACCAGAAGAAGAATGAAGAAAAGCAAAACCATCAGGTAATCAGCCTGGAGCGGACTCTGCATAATCTGCTTAAAAAACGGCAGAAATAGAAGAATAGCTGTGATGCTGACAATCAATGCAATCAGATTTAACAATGCCGACTCTGTCAGGAACTGGAAAACCAGGTCCCGCTTTAATGCTCCCGTTACTTTCCGGATACCAACCTCATGAGCCCGTTCAATTGCCCTTGATGTGGCCAGATTGATATAATTAACAAACGCAATCAGCAGTACTAGTAAGGCAACAATACCCAGTGCGACTACACTTCGGTAATTGCCATTAACCTCCAGTTCGTTATTGACCGACGAATGCAAATGGATGTCAGTAAGTTTTACCAGTTTATATTCCAGGAGGAAGAATGCTTCCTTCATAAATTTCCCGATAAAGGCTTCAGGAATCTGAGGTAATTTGGCCTCTAATGCTTTCGCATCAGCCCCGGGCGTCAGAAGAATATAAGAGTAGACCCTTTCGCTCACCCAGGAATTATCCCAGTATCTCGAGCTCTTTATCAGATTCTCATATGACAGCAGAATATCGAATTTGAAATGTGAGTTTTCAGGTATCGATTTAACAATTCCTGCCACCTCAAAATCGCTTGCTCCATCAAGAGTTATCATTTTCCCGATCGGATTTTCATTTCCAAAATATTTACGGGCTGTTTCCTCTGTAATAACAGCATGATTTATAGCGAGAAGACTGGAATCCGCATTCCCATCAACAAGCGGAAATGAAAAGAGATCAAAAAAAGATGACTGTGCATACAGGATATTCTTTTCCTTAAAGGTCTTATCGCCGTATTTCACCAGACTTTCAGTACGATAAAACCGTGTATAACCTTCAACTTCAGGAAACATGTTCTTTATCTCCTTTCCTACGCCTGTTGATCCTGATGCAGAATGCTGTTCAAGAATTCCTTCTTCGTACAGGAGATAATCAACCCTGTAAATGTTTTCAGCGTTTTTGTTGAACCTGTCGTATGAAGTTTCTGCCTTAATCCATAATACAATCAGAATAAAAGCAGTAATCCCGATTGTTAATCCCAAAAGATTAATAATGAAATATCCCTTGTTCGACTTTAGATTTCTTATTGTAAGGATCAGGTAGTTTTTTATCATCTATAGTTTTTGACTATAAATTTAAGCAATTATTTTTATTCATACCTCAATGCCTGTACAGGATTATTTGACGCCGCCCTCCAGCTCAGCCAGCTCACTGTTGTCAAAGCAATTCCCAGTGCAATCAGGCCTGCCAGCGCAAATAACCATAAGTTTATATTAGTCCGGAATGCAAAATTCTGAAGCCATTTATTCATTGCATACCAGGCAATGGGACAGGAGATTATAAAAGCAATTATTACCCATTTAATAATATTCTTATTAAGCATAGCCATTATTTCGGTTGTAGTTGCGCCATTAACCTTTCTGATTCCAATTTCCTTGGTACGGCGTTCTATAGAAAAAATCGAAAGACCGAAAAGGCCGATACTTGCGATAAAAAGGGCCAGCAAAGCAAATGAAAAGAGAAGACTCTCAAATTTTCTTTCAGATTTATACTGCAGATCATATGTTGCATCCAGAAACTCATATTCGAAAGAAAACGCGGGGCAAATCTCTTCCCATGTCAACCGGATATTTTCAAGAGCACCAGCTATATTACTGTTTACCAGTTTAATATTTACATAGTTTTTATATTCATATGTATTGAAAAGAAGTAAAGGAGTCTGTTCATAATTCAGACCCCGGTAATGGAAATCCTTTATGATCCCAATTATCTGGCCTTTTATTCCATTACCAGGTACTATAACCTGTCCAATAGGATTCTTTAATTCGTAAAGCTTAATTGCCGTTTCATTAATCATATAGGTTGCTTTCTGGTCTGCCGGATTATCTGCCGAGAAGTTCCGACCGTCTTTCAATTTAATGCCCAGGGTCCTCAGATAATCGGGATCCACATAATTATTGAAGTACTTGTTTTCTTTACCTTCAATATTAACACAACACCATGAGCCCCAATAATTGCCTGGGATCCTGCTCGAATAAGAAACGCTGATTATTTCAGGATGTCCCAGCAGTTTTTCTTTAAAGAGGTCCATATGATCCTTCATCTGGGCATTTATCTTAAGAATGACGACATCTTTCCTGTCAAACCCCAGGTCCTTTTTATTCATATACTGAAACTGCCGGTTGGCGATAAGTGTACAGCAGATCAACGTGATTGAAACAAGGTTCTGGAATATTATGAGCCCGTTTCGGATCCCGATATGGCCCTGGGAACCGGAAATCCTTGACCGTGATGTGTTTATTGTGTACGAACTAATATAGAAACTGGGATATATACCGGTAAGACCCAAAAAGATTAGAAGTCCTCCGGACAATATCAGTAGATTTCTTCTGGTATAGAATTCCGCAGCAACAATTGAAAATCCTGTCAGCCTGTTCAGTACAGGATTGAAAAACCATAACAGGATGAATGAAAGTGCAATTGCCAGAAGCACAAACAGAACTGTTTCAAACATGAATTGTACAATCAGTTGTGTCCGCGATGCACCCTGGAGCTTTTTAATGCCAACCTCCTTTGACCGGGCAATTGCATATGCAATGGTTAAATTTATGAAATTTATTGCAGCCAGTAACAAAATGAATATTGAAACAGCTATCAGTATCCTGTTATACAATAAGTTGCCATGTTTAGTGTTGCTTTCATTCTCAAATTCAGCGGAATAATATATTTCATTAAATGGTTTCAGATGAAATCCCTGGTCATAACGGAATTTAGCCAGGAGTTCTATTATTTTTTTCTCATATTCCGGAACATTAGCGCCTTCAGGAAGCAATAGATATGTAGGATAACTCCAGCCGTCATATGCCTGAAGGATACCAGAATACCTGATTTTTTCAAGCGTCACCATCGACGCAATAACCTCGATTTTAAGATGAAGGTAAGGGCAATCTTTCATTAAGCCGGTGACTGTAAAGTCAACCTGGTTTTCAAACTTTATAGTCTTTCCGATTACATCCGTCGAGCCGAACAGTTTTTTAGCAATTGATTCGGAAAGGATAAGGGAATATGGCTGATCAAGTCCTTCATCCGGATTCCCGGATACTAATTTAAGTGGTATAACGGAGAAAAAGTTGCTATCAGCAAAAACAAGATCCTTAAGATTGAATGGAGTATTGTCAACCTGAATTCCGACATCTGTCACGAAATATAATCTGGTTGCACTAACCAGACTGGTCATATTCTGATTTATCACATGACCAATGAATGGTGGCATACTTGCCCATTGAGCATCTAGCCGGTATATCCTGTCACTTTGAGGAATGCCACTGTCATACTTGTTCTCATTCATTACATATGACCAGATAATCAGAACAGCAGTGACACTTACAGCTAGGCCAAGGATCTTTATTAAGGTAATAGTTCTGTTATTTCTGAGATTCCTTATTAAGATCCTGAACATTCCATGTAAAAGCATGATCACCTGGTATTAACTTTTAAATTATTCGTACCTTAATGCTTCGACCGGATTCTTTGAAGCTGCCCTCCAGCTTACCAGGCTGACTGTCAATAATGCAATTCCAAAAGCAAGCAATCCGGCAATCGCGAAAATCCACCAGCTAAGTTCAGTTCTGTAAGCGAAGTCCTGCAGCCATTTATGCATTGCAAACCAGGCAACAGGGATCGCCAAAATGAATGCAAAACCTACATGTTTCATAAGGTCCATATTAAGCAGGACCATTACTTCTGATGATTTTGCGCCATTTATTTTTCTTATACCGATTTCTTTTGTCCGTCTCTGGCAGGAAAAAAAAGACATAGCCAGTATTCCCAGGCAGCAAATTACAATAGCGCACCCGGCAAACAGCGAAAAGGTACGCTGAAACCGCAGTTCTGAATTGTACATATTTTCTATTGCCTGATCAAAGAAACTTATGTCTACAGGGAACGAGGGTGAAAGTTGTGAAACTTCTGTTTTAATGTCCTGGATCAGGCTACTGAGTACTTTGAAATTGTTTGTTTGCAGACTAACCAGGCAATATGAAGCGGACGATTCATTTCTTATCACAAGAGGAACTATTGGCTGAGTCACGGGTTTAAAATGAAAATCCCTGACTACACCTATAATCTCAAAGCTGCGCTTGCCCATTGTGAAACTCCTGCTTAGAGGATCTGTAAGATTATGCTTGATAAGAAATGTTTCATTAACCAGAACTTTCTCCTTGTCAGTCGATAAATCATCCGTGTAAAATCGCCCGGAGGCCAGCTGTAATCCTGTAATTTTAAAAAATGAGGCATCGGCATTGAATGTATCAAAATTCAAAGGCTTTTTTTCTCCGTTCATAACCATTTCCACACCCCAGTTTGAAAGGTCTTTGCCCGGATAATATTGTGTAAAGGAAACTTCCCTTACAGCCGGCTTATCCTTTAGCAGTTTTTTGAGTACATCTTTCTTTTGGTCCAGTTGAGGAGTCAGCTTTATCCCGATAATGTTATCCTGATTAAGACCCAGATTTGTACTTCCGAACCTGATCTGTTTTTGTACTAAAAGGGTAAAGGAGATCAATACAATGGCAACTGTAAACTGAACTGTTACCAGGACACTGCGGGAAGAATTTCTTAAATTATCTGACTTTACAGTATGTTTCAGATTGTCAATGACTTTTGATGAAGAGATTTTTAAGGCCGGTATGATACTGAAAATCACGCTCATGACCAGGATACCTGCCAGTGATGCGATGATAAAGAAAGGAGAGAGAGTTAATTCCGGATTGTATGTTATACTTGTATATTCACTAATATAAGGCTTGATAATGCTCACAATATAGATAGCAATCAACAGGGCGACAAAGAAAAAAATAAATGATTCTGCAAGAATGTCAATCATTATCGTTACGCGTTTAGCCCCGAGCACTTTCTGAATGCCTGTCTGGTTGATTTTACCAAGCCACTGCGAAGTTGATATATTGATGAAATTGACAAGTGCGATTATCAATACAAGCACGGCTACCATCAAAAGCAAGACAACTTTCCTTTTGTCGCCGCTTACCAGGTAATCATTGCCATACAGCATGAATTTTGAAAAGTATACCTTATTTAATGGTACCAGCTTTGCCGATCCATAATCCTTAGTAAAGTCTGCCGGGAAAACACTCAAAATAGTCTTTTCTGTTTCACGGGGATCGGATCCCTTGTTTAACAGGACGAACGTTTGAAAATCACACCATCCCCATTCTGTGTACTCCCCATCTTCACCCTGTACGACTTTTTGAGTGAGCATAGATGCAATAGCGCTGAAAGAAAGACAGGAATTAGCAGCTGGCTTCCTGATTATTGCACCGACAGTCAGTTCCTTGTCATTATTCAGCTTTAGGATCTTTCCGATAGCATTCTCCTGACCAAATAACTTTTTCGCCAGGGCTTCAGTAATGACAACCTTCATTGGCTCTTTCAGCACAGCGACAGGATCCCCTTCCAGAACATCAAATGTGAACAACCTGAAGAAATCCTCGTCAGCAAACAGAAGGTCAGAGGTCACAGGTTCCCTGTTTTCCGCCTGAAATACCGGTGCTTCCCATGTGCCGGTAATCCTAACGGATGATTCAACGCCCGGGACTTTCGTATCGATATTCTCCTTAAGAACTCCGGGAGTATAGATCCTGTCTTCTGATGGCAGGTACAGGTAGACATTATCTCCATTCTTATGATAATTATCAGTAGTAAGCTCACTGTAACAATAGGCTGAAAGAAAAATCACCAAAGCCAGGCTTATGGTCAGACCCACCAGATTAATCAGATTTGTTGCAGGCTTCCTTCTGAAATTGCGGATTATTGATTTAAAGAGATTCTTCATTTTTCCTTAATTCTGTTTAGAACATTTGTAAACCATTAAATACTTATCTGCTTTCATGAACTCACGTCCCAAATCCCTTCTCAGGCCTTGCCTTACCCCCTAAATCCCCCTCTCCCGGGAGAGAGGGGGACTTAACTAATTAGTTTTAAAGCCCCTCCCTCTTGGGGGTGTTTGGGGAGAGGTTATTCATATCGCAATGCCTCCACCGGATTTCTCGTTGCTGCCCTCCAGCTCACCCGGCTAACTGTCAATATTGCAATTCCAAAGGCCAGTATGCCGGCAGCTCCAAAGATCCACCATTTGAGTTCAGTCCTGTATGCAAAGTTTTCAATCCATCTGTGCAGGGAATACCATGTCAGCGGAACCGCAATCAGAAATGCAATAGTCACAAGTACAATGATATCCTTATTAAGCATGAAAAGGATTTGAGAAACCCTTGCTCCATTTAACTTCCTGATTCCGATCTCTTTTGTCTTGGTCACAGAAACCATCAGCACAAGGCCGAAAAGCGAAAGAGCTGTTATAATAACTGCCATAACACTGAACAGAATAAAGCATTTGAACAGCTGGATATGCGATTTATACTGGGTATTGAAATAATCATCAAGAAAATAGTACTCGAAGTACTGATCTTTAAAGAACTTTTTGTATTCGTCTGTTACTTTTGAAATTACCTCCTGCACATTTGCACTTTTGAGCCTGATGAAAATATAATAACCGCCTTGATCGCAATTGAATATTGTTGGCTTAACTTCCTGGTCCAATGAGTTTTGGAAATAACCATCGACTATACCAACCACTTCTCCAATATCCTCTTTATTATCGGAATCGAACAATGTCTGGCCAATTACATCTTTATAATTTTCCTCTCCGAAGGCTAATGCCGCTTCTTTGTTTAGAATAAGATGCCGCGCACCGCCAAGCCAGTTTGTTTCATCACTGAAGAATTGCCTTCCCGCCAGGAGCCTGACATTGAAAAACTTGAAAAAACCAGGCGCCACATCTGACTGAAAGAACTGATAATCAAGCCTGTCCTTGCCTTTCAATGCTATGCCTCCTTTCACCCAATCATTCTTTTCACCTGGTAAAATTGTTGAAAATGTTATGTCAGATATACCTGGATACTTCAGAAGCGTTTCCTGGAAGGCCGTTTGGGAAGAGTTGAATTCCTTTGCCACAGGTCTCCTGACAACGAGCACCTGATCGATATTCATGGTAAACGCATCCTTTTGCATATACCTGATTTGTTTTACAGCCCCTATAGTGCTGCCTATCAGTATTATTGCAATAACAAATTGTGTTATCAGAAGAAAAACACGCGAGAATTTCCTGCTGCGAATAACAATCTCCTTTTTCAAAAAAACGACAGGTGCAACATTATAGATTTTTATTCCCAGGAAAAGACCGATCACAAGGCTTAAGAAAATTAAGATGCTGGAAGGAAGTAACCAGGTCCGGATCTGGAATGCGCTTTCAAGAGTAAAGTCAATATTTAAATAACTCTTGAAAAAAGGGAATAACAGAAATAAAAGAATAAATGACAAAATCAGGCTGATAAATCCTGTTAGCAGGCCTTCAGTTATGAATTCTGATACTATGTCTTTTTGAGAAGCTCCGTTTATGATCTTAATGCCAATTCCGCTTATCCGTCTTCCGGTGATTGAGGAATAAAGATTGAAATAATTCAGGCCGGCACTTATAAGTATTAAGAATGCAATTGCCAGTAAAATTGACAGATATTTATTATTTCCATTTGGTTCGAATTCGAAACGATAGTTGGAGTGCAAATGAATGTCTGAAATTGGCTGCAGATGGTATTCGATTGGATAGTCTATCTCAACCTTTGCCGATTTAAAATACTCTTTTGCAAGAGACGTAATTTTATCTGCAACTTTTAGAGGATCGGTCCCTTTACGAAGAAGGAAATAAGTATTAGTGTTATTACATGTATAACAATATGAGCTGTTTGTAACAGTCGACAATGAAATTACAATATCGAATTTCAGGTGTGAGTTTTTTGATACATCCTTTATAACTCCCTGGACTGTGACAGGCTTTTTCCCTGGGTTAACTCCGTAAATGGTTTTCCCGATGGGGTTTTCATTACCGAAATACTTATATGCAGTGGATCTGGTTATTACTGCCACATCGGGTCTCCTGAGAAAACTTTTCTTATCGCCTGAAACGACATCATGGGAGAAAATGTCAAAAAATGAACTGTCTGCAAAAAGAGTTCTTTCCTCCTTGAAGATCTGTTCACCGGCCAGTACAAACTGAGTCTCTTTTTTACAGCGGCAGAACTTTTCGATTTCCGGAATTTTATCTGCAGCGATTTGTCCAACATAGTAATTGTTTCCAACACTTTTATCGAGCCCGGTTTGGTAATACCTGTAAAAAACAAGTCGTTGGATCCTATCAGCATTATCAAAATACCTGTCATAGCTTTTTTCGAACCTTATATATTGAAAGATGAGTAAAACAGCCATCATCCCGATTGCAAGACCCAGAATATTTATAATGCTGGTCCCTTTGTTTTTCATGATATTTCTTAAAGCGAGGCGGATGTTCTTAATCATTTTCAAATTTTCAAATTTTCAAATTCTTTGTTCGTAGTTAAATGCTTTTCCACTATTCATATCTCAGAGCTTCAACAGGATTCCTGGTTGCTGCCCGCCAGCTCACCCAGCTTACCGTAATAATTGCAATTACAAGAGCTATAACCCCGGACAGAACAAAAATCCACCAGTCAAGAGTAGTTCTGTACGCAAAACTACTCAGCCATTTTTTCATTAAAATGAACATTACAGGGACTCCGGCAGCGAATGCAATTACAACCCAGAATATAAATTCCTTATTCAGCATTAGCATTATTTCTCCGACTTTAGCCCCGTTAGCTTTGCGGATCCCTATTTC
>CAVSYN010000018.1:0-72505 GCA_963732115.1 uncultured Bacteroidales bacterium | reverse complement strand
GCAAATAAGATTCTTCTTCAGGTACTTGGTCTCGACAACCTTAATTCACAGAGGGATCATGTGCCTGACGGATATTTTGACTTTATCGACGGGGTTACGGTCATGGTCGGAAGGGGGAAAATAATCTTCCCGGTAACGGAGCCTTTCGGCAGCTATCTGAAGAAACAGATAGGGGATAACGTCATTGCCGCCAAATATATATTCCAGGAGCTTTATGATTCAACTCAGACCATTGCAAGGCAGATGGCTGAGAAGAATAAATTCAAGATGACCGGGCAATATATGTCACAATCTGGCTCCGAGATCAGGCTTAATGCCACAAACATCCCTGCAGGATCGATTATCGTTACTGCAGGCGGGGTGACACTTACGGAAAACACCGATTATACGGTCGATTACAACCTTGGTGTCGTAACGATAATCAATGGAGCGCTGATCGAATCACAAACGCCAATCCGGGTTTCACTTGAGAGCAACCAGTTCTTCGGCTTCCAGACGAAGACCCTTCTGGGCACACATCTTGATTACAGGTTCTCCGATAACTTCAACATTGGCGGTACGATACTGCATCTTAACGAAAGGCCTTATACCCAGAAAGTAAATTTCGGAGAGGAACCTATATCAAACACTATATGGGGCTTAAACACATCCTACAGAGGAGAGTCACAGCTTCTTACAAAATTAATTGATAAAATACCGCTTCTCGAAACCAAAACTCCTTCAACCATATCCTTTAACGGTGAATTTGCTGACCTGATTCCTGGTCACTCCCGTGCAATCTCTAACGTGGGAACTCGTACATTGATGATTTTGAATCAAGCGAGATACCCCTGGACCTCAAAGCGTTTAATGCATGGTCAATCTCAAGCATCCCCCAGGGTCAGGATCAGCTATTCCCGGAAGCAAGGCTGAATAATAATCTTGCAAGCGGAACAAACAGAGCGAGAGTTGCATGGTATGTTATTGATCCATTGTTCCTCAGGAACGGATCTTCAACTCCGGCGAATATCAAGCAGCACCCTGAAAGCCAATCCAGTCATTTTGTCAGGGAAATATACGAAAATGAGATTTTCCCCAACAGGGAAAGCACCAGCGGAATTCCCACAACCCTCTCCGTTCTTAACGTGGCCTTTTACCCCGATGAAAAGGGACCTTACAATTTCGATGCTGATCCGGGGCCTTATTCACGCGGTATGACTTCCGCCGGAAAGCTGAGCGACCCGAATACAAGATGGGGTGGTATTATGAGGGAAGTTCTGACAAGCGATTTTGAGACGGCTAATATCCAGTATATCGAGTTCTGGCGAATGGACCCGTTCGTTGAAAATCCGGCTCATGAAGGCGGTGATCTTTTCTTCAACCTTGGAAACATTTCTGAAGATATCCTTCGCGATTCGAGAAAAAGTTTTGAAAACGGACTGCCGGGCTCTCCCATTCTTCAGAATGTTGATACAACGGCGTGGGGCCGGGTGCCTACAGTCCAATCGGTTGTCAAGGCATTTGACAACGGCTCCGAATCAAGGAAGTACCAGGATGTCGGACTCGACGGGCTGAGAAACCAGGAGGAGGAGTCGTTTTTTACGGACTACCTTCAGAAGGCCCAGGCACTGGCTGCTCCGGATGCCTATACTGAGATACAGAAAGACCCGGCAAACGATGATTTTCACTATTTCAGGGGAACAGATTATGACGTTAAAGAGCTCGGCATACTTGACAGGTACAAGAGATATAACGGAGAGGATGGCAACTCTCCAACCTCGGATATGTCAACCGAATCATACCCGACCACGGGATCGACCCTTCCCGATATGGAGGACATTAACCGCGACAATACCCTCAGTGAGACAGAAAGCTACTATCAGTACAGGGTAAGCCTGCGGCCTGAAAACATGGTGGTGGGATCTAATTATATAACGGACGAGATTGAGCCTACTGTTAAACTTGCAAACGGCCAGGAATCAAAAGTGAAATGGTACCAGTTCAAAATCCCGGTAACCGAGTATCAGAAGACGGTTGGCATGATAAGCGACTTTAAGTCGATCCGATTCATGAGGATGTTCATGAAGAACTTTAAGGAGCCCGTTATAATGCGTTTTGCAGAGCTAAACCTTGTAAGGGCTGAATGGAGGAAATACAATATTACATTCTCTGAGGGAGGTGAAAGAATTACTGTACCTGAACCTACGGATGCTACTTTTGAAATCAGCTCCGTAAGCATTGAAGATAATGCAGGTAAGAAACCTGTGAATTATGTACTGCCTCCCGGTTTTGACAGGGTTGTTGACCCGCAGAACCCGCAGCTTAGGCAACTGGATGAACAATCGATGGTATTGAAAGTGCAGGATCTTGCCGATGGAGACGCAAGGGCAGCCTACAGGAATGTGAATCTTGACATAAGACAGTACCGCACCCTGAAAATGGAAGTTCATGCTGAAGCACTTATCGGACAGCCATTGAGAGATAACGAGCTTACTGCATTTATCAGGATAGGGTCTGATTACAAGTCGAATTTTTATGAATACGAACTTCCCTTAAAGCTGACGCCACCGAGCGATAAATATAATAAGGACTCCGATAAAGACAGGGCTATTGTCTGGCCCGAAGCGAACCGGTTTATTATTAACCTTTCGGCCCTTCAGGATGCCAAAAAAGAACGCAACAGGCAGATGCTCGCTCAGGGATCTTCATTAAGCCTGTCGGATGTTTTTGCATTCAGGGTCGATTCAAACACGGTGTATGTTTGCGGGAATCCTAACCTCAGCAATGTAAAAGTAATAATGGTAGGGATAAGGAATCCCATCAAAACCAGGAATCCCGGCAACGATGACGGCGTTTCAAAATCAGCTGAAGTATGGGTGAATGAGCTGAGGCTGAGCGATTTCATTGAAAATGGAGGATGGGCCGCAAATGCACATTTACAGGCCCGCCTCGCCGATCTGGGTACAGTTGATATTGTAGGCCAGGCAAGCACTCCCGGATGGGGCAGCATCGACAAGAAAGTAAATGAAAGGAGCAAAGAGGAGGTCTTTAAATACGATGTTTCCTCAAGCCTGGAGCTTGGGAAATTCTTTCCTGAAGAAGCCGGTGTTCGGCTGCCTGTTTATGTAGGCTATTCTGAAACAAGGATCAAGCCGCAGTATAATCCCCTCGATCCTGACATCCCTCTTAAGGATGCCCTGAATGAGGCTGAAAATAAGCATGTAAGAGATTCAATAAGAGCCATTTCCGAAGACTACGCAAGACGGAAGACAATTTCAATAAACAATGCCGGGATAACAAAACGGGGAGATAAGCCGCATGCTTGGGATCTTGCCAATTTCAGCGTCAACTATACCTATAATGAAACTTACAGGAGTAACACAAAGACTGAAATAGATCTGGAGAAAAACTACAAAGGGGGCATAAACTATAATTTTGAAGGCCAGCCAGCCAATATTACGCCTTTTAAAAACGTAAAATTCCTGAATTCCCCGATCTTCAGGATCATTAAAGATTTTAATTTCTACGTCTTCCCGAAAAGCATTTCCTTCAGGACTGACATGTCCCGCTATTATAATGAAATAAAGACAAGGAATATAAATAACCCAGGTCTTCTCATAACCCCGACATTCAGGAAGGATTTTGAATGGACCAGGCTCTTTGACCTGAAATATGACATCACGCGTCAGCTGAAATTCGATTTTACCTCCACAAATATTGCAAGAATTGACGAGCCTGAGGGGGCGGCCGACAGGAAGAGATACAGGAGTGAATACGATAACTGGAAAGACTCGGTTCTTACAAATCTGAAGCATTTTGGAAGGACCACTTCATACAATCATTATATAAATGTTACCTACAATCTCCCGATAAATAAGCTTCCCCTGCTTTCGTGGTTAAATGCTAATGCAAGACTGGGTGCCGATTATTCATGGATCGCGGGTGCCCTTTACCCCGACAGCATGAACATAAACCTTGGGAATTCCATAAAGAATCATAATGAGCTTACATTGGGTGCCACCGGAAACCTGTCGACACTTTACAGCAAATCGAAATTTCTTAAAAACATCGAAAATAATACGCAGCCAGGTGCTGTTCAAAGGATGAAGATTGAGTTCAGGACAGTGACCTTTACGAGGAACAATGTTAATTTCCAGGGACAATATAATGCGACCTCTCGTGCATAATCTGAGGACCAGGGATGTCAAGGTGAAAATTGTAAAGAAGGACGGGACTGAGCTGAAAGGCAAGCTGGAAATAATAAGCGAGAACAGGGTGAATTTCACTTCAGCTGAAACGGCCGACGGTGCCCAGGTGACAATAGAAGGAAGAATCCCGAAAAAAAGAAATCCTGTTATTGTTACAGGTGAGTACTTTATACGCGCATTGATGGGTATCAGATCTGTAAGTCTTACCTATACTACCGCACAGGGGCAATACCTGCCAGGGTTCCTTCCTGAAGCAAAATTCATGGGGATGTCAAGAACCAATAATACCCTGGCGCCGGGTCTGCCATTTATCCTTGGCTACAGCAGCAGGAATTTCTTTAACAAAGCCGTGGCAAATGGCTGGTTAACAACTGATACTCTGCTTAATACACCTGCAATCTACAATAACAAGCTCGATTTGTCGGTCAGAAGTATTGTGGAACCATTCCCGGGACTGAAGATAGATCTGAATGCCGACAGGAGATTTCTTGAAAACGAGAGTTCTTATTACACTGCTGACTTTAACGGACATTTTCCCGACAGCACCCGCAACCGGGTAGTTACCGGTAACTTTTCGATCTCCATAATCTCGTGGGGAACCGCGTTTGAGAAGATCTCGAAAAAGAATGATTATGTCTCAAATAGTTTTGAATCATTTAAGAAAAATGCGGTTATCATTTCCGGCAGAAGAGCCGGGGCAAGGCAGGAAATTGATCCCGGGTATGATCCTGATATGGATCCTGTAACGGGACTTCCTATCGAAGGAGGATATAAGAACGGCTACGGAAAAACTTCAAGAGAGGTTCTTATTCCTGCGTTTTATGCTGCATACACAAAAACAAGTGCTCGTAAAGTTGGTCTTGCAACATTCCCATCAGCTTTTAAAATGATGCCTAACTGGCGCATCACTTTTGACGGATTGTCGAAATTCGCCTTCATACAGAAAGTCTTCAGGTCGGTCAGCATAACACATCAGTACAGGAGTGTCTACCAGATTGGCTCATATATCACAAACCTTAACTATGAAATTGGTGCCAACGGCGTAAGCAGCATAAGAGATTTGCAAAAGAACTTTGTCCAGCGGTACGAAATCAACACCGTGACGGTGAGCGAGCAGTTCAGCCCCCTGATCAACGTCGATATGAACTGGAAAAGCAACCTTACATCCAGGTTTGAATGGAGAAAATCGCGCACAGTGTCGCTGAATCTTACGGGCAATCAGATAACCGACAATCGTATCAACGAAATTGTGCTGGGCGCCGGATACAGGTTTGACGATGTCCAGATAATCCTTAAGACCGGCGGTGGACAGAAAGTGCTCAAGAGCGACCTGAATGTAAGACTTGACTTTTCAATGAGGGACGACAAGACGGTTGCCCGCAAGCTGATTGAAGACGTTAACCAGCCTGTTGCCGGGATCAAGAGGTTCACAATTGGCGCCACTGCCGACTACGTCCTTAGCGACCGTTTCAATCTTCAGCTGTTCGCGGACCATACCATGAATAATCCTTTTGTTGCCAATACCTTCCCGACATCCAATACCAACTTTGGATTCAGCCTTAAGTTTACTCTCGTCCAGTAAATGATTCATGAATAGCTAATACCTCAAAAACTTTGTCTGCCCCTAATCCTCTTCTAAAGAAGACCGACTGTTAGAAAATTGCGGGTGGGCAGTTTTAGAGAGTTGCCGAATTCAAAGATGGCCTTATCAATAATTATTCATAAAACCTGCTTAAGGGGTTACTCATTATACACTTCTCATAACATGGAGAGATATAATTTTTAATTTAAATAGGTTTGGTACATTGTTAAAGCCGGAGGCTTTAAGTCTAATAACCCCGGTTGCATCCGGGGTAGGAACCAAATACATTTCTCAACCCCGGAGTGGGTTGAAGTTGCTAATCTGATATATTTTACATAGTTTTATTCCAGTGCTAAATGTGGAGAATATGTCAACTTATACTCAGTTTCTATATCAGTTTGTTTTTGGCAGTAAAGGCCATCTGCCATTCATTTCTTCTGTAAATAGGGAAATCCTGTTTGGATATATAGCAGGAGTACTAAAAAAGAAAGCCTGTCACTCATATATTGTAGGAGGAGCAAGTAATCATATTCATATTGTTACGCATCTTCCTCCAACGATTAGTCCCGCTTATCTTATAAAAGATATAAAAGAAGCAAGCTATGCTCTGATAATGAGGGAAAGATCCTTATTCCAGAATTTTCCAGGGTGGCAGGTTGGGTATAGCGGATTTACTTATCATATTTCGAGCAAAGAATCACTGATTAATTATGTAAAAAATCAGGACGAACATCATAAAACACTTTCTTATAAATATGAATTGATCAAATTGTTAAAAGAGCATGATATTGATTTTATTGATGAGTATTTATTTACCTGATTCTCTTCAACACCACCGGTGTTGAAGAAATTTAACCAACCTCCTACCATGGATGTAACCATGGATATTAGACTTCCAGCCCTCCAGGCTGGTTCCTCTCGAAGAATTGCCAATAAGTTTTTTTCTTCAAGGTAAAAGTAGATGCGTGTAAAACCACCTTTAGGTGGAAGCCGGCAGATTATTTCAGAAAACGTTTGAAACAATGTGCAACTGATTTATTTGAGTGAAATCAGTGAATCTCCGTGAAAATAAATGACATACAGAGGTTGAATTACCATTCCTTTTCTATAAATTTGATTGTTCTTCCTAAACTTTATTGCAGGTTCCTTCCACTAAAATCAGGCTTTATGAAAAAATCAAAACCTCAACTTAACTTCTGGCAGATATGGAACATGAGTTTTGGATTTCTTGGAATCCAGTTTGGCTTTGCGCTGCAGAATGCAAATGTCAGCAGAATTTTCGAGACCCTGGGTGCCAAAGTTGAAAGCATTCCAATTCTATGGATAGCCGCACCGGTAACCGGTTTGATTATTCAGCCGATAATAGGACATATGAGCGATAATACCTGGAACAGGCTGGGACGGAGGCGGCCTTATTTTCTGACAGGAGCGATCCTTGCGTCAATGGCTCTCCTGATAATGCCAAATTCTCCGGCTCTTTGGGTTGCTGCCGGAATGCTGTGGATTATGGATGCATCAATTAATGTTTCAATGGAGCCATTCCGGGCATTTGTCGGAGATATGCTGCCATCAGAACAAAGAACTGCAGGGTTTGCCACACAAAGCTTCTTTATAGGGACCGGAGCTGTAATTGCATCAGTTCTGCCATACGTTATGACAAACTGGTTCCATGTTCAGAATACTGCTCCGGCAGGCCAGATACCTCTTTCAGTTAAACTGTCATTCTATGTCGGCGGAATAGTTTTTATTTCGGCAGTGCTGTGGACAATCATCAGGACAAAAGAGTATTCCCCTGAAGAGCTGAAAGAATTTTCGGCTGAGGAAAAACATATTTCGGAGGAGGAGGTGAACACAGAGAAATCCCTGGGAAGCAAAGCTTTTTTCAGGAGAAGCATATTCTGGATCATCGCGGGAATCGCTGTCAGTTTAATAATAAAATTCTATTCCCTTGAAAAGGAATTATACATTCTATCTATAGGCATAGCAGGTTTCGGATTTATTCAGGTAATAACCGGGCTTTTAATCGCAAACGGGAAAACAAAAAATGGGCTGGTTGTCGTTCTCAGGGATCTGTTCATGATGCCGAAAACGATGGGGCAACTGGCAGTTGTTCAGTTTTTTACATGGTTTGCCCTGTTTTCCATGTGGATCTATACAACATCAGCCGTTACAAGTCATATTTTCGGCACAAAGGATCCGACAAGCGAACTTTACAACAAGGGAGCAAACTGGGTGGGAGTTCTTTTTGCTGTCTACAACGGATTTGCGGCTGTTGTCGCTTTTCTGCTACCTGTTATCGCCAGGTATACAAACAGGCGGATCACACATTCAATCAGCCTCACTGCGGGCGGACTGGGACTGATCTCGATAATACTATTCAAGACACCCGAATTTACTCATATTGTCAATGCTTGGTGTGGGTCTGGCATGGGCAAGTATACTAGCCATGCCATATGCCATTCTCACCGGCTCTCTTCCTGCAAATAAAATGGGCACATATATGGGGATATTTAACTTCTTCATCGTGATTCCCCAGATTATGGCGGCAAGCATTCTCGGATTTTTTGTTAAAAGCCTTTTCCACGGGGAAAGCATTTACGCCCTTGTGACAGGCGGAATATCCATGTTTATAGCTGCAGTTATCATTTTGTTTGTCAATGATGTGGATGAAGCTAAAAGATAATTTTCAAATGCGAACCAAAGCCTGCATTTTTGACCTCGACGGTGTGTTAGTAGACACGGCAAAATACCATTTCCTTGCCTGGAAAAGGCTTACGGAAATGCTGAAGATAAAATTCACTGAAAAAGACAATGAGCGCCTTAAGGGAGTAAGCAGGATGGCCTCGCTTGAGATAATCCTTGAGATTGGGAATGTGAAACTGGATGATGGTCTGAAAGAAGAATATGCCGGGCTCAAGAATAAGTGGTACGTAGATTACATAAGCAGTATGACACCCGACGAGATACTCCCCGGGAGTCTCGAATTCATCAGGGAACTTAAGGGTGCTGGTATTAAGGTTGCGCTTGGATCGGCAAGCAAAAATACCCCGATGATCATCAACAGGGTCGGCATGGAAAACCTGTTTGATGCAGTGGCCGACGGGAACATTGTCAGCAAGGCAAAACCCGACCCTGAAGTATTTCTTACTGCTGCAAAAATGCTGGGAGTACCGCCTGATAATTGTGTTGTGTTTGAGGATGCGGCAGCAGGCATTGAAGCAGCCCATAACGCAGGAATGCTGTGCGTGGGAATAGGTTCAGACAAAGTGCTTAAGAAAGCCGGCATTGTTGTTTCCGGCCTTGATAAAATGAGCCTGAACAAATTGAGGGAAATTGAAAAAACATCATATCATGAATAACTGTTATTTAAAAAATGAATGGCTCATAATTGAGGAAGGATTTCACCCTGAAGTGAACAGGGAATCGGAGAGTATCTTTTCGATAGGAAATGGTTATATGGGTCAGAGGGCAAATTTTGAAGAGCAATATTCGGGGAACAGCCTCAAGGGTAGCTATGTAGCCGGTGTTTACTATCCTGATAAGACAAAGGTAGGATGGTGGAAAAACGGGTATCCCGAGTATTTTGCAAAAGTGCTGAATGCCCCGAACTGGATCGGCATCGATGTGATAGTGAACAAAAAATCGGTTGACCTTGCAACGGCAAAGATCATCTCTTTCACAAGAACCCTGAATATGAAGGAGGGCTATCTCGAAAGGAACTTCAGAATAGCCGTTTCAAAAAATAAGATCCTCGAGTTTAATTCCAGGAGATTTGTCAGTATGTCGGAGCCTGACGCCGGGCTAATACGATATTCAGTGCATTCTGACGACTTTGAAGGATCGATTGAATTTAAAGTTTATATCGATGCGGATGTTCGGAACGAGGATGCAAACTATGGCAGGAAATTCTGGAAAGAGGTTACAAGGTCAATTGACCAGGAAGATGGCGTTATTATAGCAAGAACTCTTAAAACCGATTTTCATGTTGCAACCGGTATGCGATTCAGGCTTTTGAAAAATCAGAAGGTCGAATCAGTAAAACCCTCAATCGCCAATCATGAAAAATATGTTGCGTACACTATTTCAGCTGGATTGAAACCGGGCGATGAGCTTACACTTTTCAAATATGTCTCAGTTCTCTCGAGCCTTAATAACAGTAAGGGTGATCTGATGAACGACGTGAAAAAACGTCTTAAGGAAATATCAGCCGAAGGATTTGATAAATTGTTTGTTGCCCATAAAAAAGAATGGGAAAAGGTCTGGAAAGCATCGGATGTCGTAATTGAGGGCGATGTTGCTGCTCAGCAGGCGATCAGATTCAATATTTTCCACCTGAACCAGACCTATACGGGAAAGGATGAACGGCTGAATATTGGTCCAAAAGGTTTCACAGGCGAGAAATACGGAGGGAGCACCTACTGGGACACAGAAGCATTCGTTTTACCATTTTTCCTGAAGACAGCTGATCAGAAAGTTTCACGGAACTTATTGCTGTACAGGCACAAGCATCTTGAAGCGAGCATACGCAACGGTGCAATGCTTGGGTTCAAAAACGGCGCTGCGCTCTTTCCCATGGTAACCATGAACGGGGAGGAATGTCATAATGAATGGGAGATCACATTCGAGGAGATTCATCGCAATGGCGCAATCGCCTTCGCAATTTTTAACTATATAAGGCATACCGGCGACTACGATTACATGGCTGAATACGGACTTGAGCTCCTGATCGGTATTTCAAGGTTCTGGAGCCAGCGGGCAACATGGTCGGATGATAAAAAGAAATATGTGATTCTTGGTGTCACAGGTCCCAACGAGTATGAGAACAATGTCAATAACAACTGGCATACAAATTCAATTGCAAAATGGACATTGTCATATACAATCAGTAACCTTCAGAAGCTGAAAAAAGAGGCCCATGACAGATATTCAGCCCTGATAAGAAAAACGAATCTCGATTTTAACGGAGAAACAGGTGCATGGCAGAAGATCATTGACAATATGTACCTGCCGTTTTACAGCGCAGGGAATGTGTTCCTTCAGCAGGATGGCTTCCTGGACAAGGAATTAATTCCGGCTGCGATGATCCCTCCTGAAGAGCGGCCAATTAATCAGCACTGGTCATGGGACAGGATACTCCGCTCCTGTTTTATAAAACAGGCAGATGTGCTTCAGGGGTTGTATGTATTTATGGATAATTATGACACGGAGACTATAAAGCGAAATTTTGATTTTTATGAACCGATGACAGTTCATGAATCATCTTTGTCCGCATGCATTCATTCAATTCTGGCATCAAGGATCGGTAATATCGAAAAAGCTTATGAGCTTTACCTGAGAACTGCAAGGCTTGACCTCGATGACTATAACAACGAGGTTGGCGACGGATTGCATATTACCAGCATGGCCGGAACGTGGCTTGCCATTGTTGAAGGCTTTGGGGGCATGCGAATCCACGATAACAAGGTACAGATCAATCCGCTGATCCCCTTCCAATGGGAATCTTATTCTTTCCATGCCAGGTTCAGAGGTGTTCTGTTTGAGGTAAAGGTGACCCATAAAGGAGTAATAATAAATAACTTATCTGACAAGGTTTTAAAGATTATTATCTCCGGGAATGAATATGAGGTAACCGGATCGGGTAAGAAACCGGTACCGGTAATGTTGGGTTGAAGGAGTTTAAGGGGTTGAAAAAGATGAACTAATGTAATATTAAAATAGAAAAATATTAAAATATTTGAATAAAGAAATATTAGAATAGTTAAATATTGAAATAGTAAGATATTGAAATAATACATTAAATTATGGAAAGGATACCTGTAAGTTTGATTATAGTTTTGCTGCTTGTTGTTGCAGTAATAGGAGGTTGTTCATTGTTCGGAAAGAAGAAGGAGATCAAGCCTTTTGTATCTGAGGTTGTACATCCCGAATGGTCAAAGAATGCAGTGATGTATGAAGTTAACGTGCGGCAGTACACCGATTCTGGAACATTGAAAGGCTTTGAAAAACATCTTCCCCGGCTGAAAGCCCTTGGAGTTGATGTCCTGTGGTTCATGCCGGTTTACCCGATCGGAATTGAGAACCGTAAAGGCGGGCTGGGAAGCTACTATTCAGTAAAGGATTATATGAATATAAATCCCGAATTCGGTACTCTCGACGATATGAAAAGTGTAATCGACAAAGCCCATGAGCTCGGAATGCATATCCTGCTCGACTGGGTGCCCAACCATACCTCGTGGGATAATCCCCTTACAATTGAACATCCCGAATGGTATGCCAGGGACTCTGCCGGTAAGTTCACTCCGCCTCTTGGTACCAACTGGACCGATGTGATTCAACTTGACTGGACTCAAAAAGAGCTCCAGGATTATATGATAGAAGCTTTTAAATTCTGGCTGAACCTGGGAGCAGACGGTTTCAGAGTCGATCATCCCCATAACACGCCAAAGGAATTCTGGGAAAGGGCAAGGACAGAGCTCGAAAAGATTAAGCCCGTACTGATGCTTGCCGAGCATGAGGAAGCAGGAAAATTCATGGAAAAGGGATTTGACATGAATTATGCCTGGGAGATGTACCATCTGATGGTCAATATCGCACAGGGCAGGGACAGTTCAAGCGCGATGCCCAGGTACTTTGCCAGGGAATGGGCTTCATATCCGAATAATGTTTACAGGCTCAGGTTCCTGACCAACCATGATGAGAATTCGTGGGGAGGAACGATCGACTCACTGATGGGTGAATCGCAGAGAATGTTTGGGACCCTGATCTTTACCGCACAGGGCGTGCCGCTTATTTACAACGGACAGGAAGCCTGCCTTGATAAGAAATTAAAATTCTTTGTAAGGGATCCGATAAAATGGGATACGTGTGAACTCACGAAGTTTTATACCGATCTTATTAAGCTGAAAAAGGAAAATAAAACACTCTGGAACGGCGATTTTGGAGGGAAAATGATAAAAATCAAAACCAGCAGGGATAAGCAGATCTTTGCCTTTTACAGGGAAAAAGAGGGTAACAGGGTTGTGGTTTTCCTGAACCTTACAAAGAAGCCTGTTTCGTTCCGGCCGTCCAATAAGGATATTGAGGGTGAGTATACTGATTATTTTTCAGGTACAAAGATGACACTGCCACCAGAAGGCAAGGTAGATCTTGATCCGTGGGGATATAAAGTGATGATTAGATAAAAAACTCTTTAAACCACGAAGTTACACTGAGTCACACAGAGTAAAACACGGAGAAAATAATTCGGGATATGAAGTGATCTAATCAAGAATTATTTATCAGGTTTCAAATTATGATTTTGATAAGGGTTTAAAACCGTGCGACTCTGTATAAACTCCAATTGACTCCGTGGTAAAATAGAAATCTATAAACTATGAAAAAGATTCAAAAACATTTGATAGTATTCTTGCTGACAGCCTCATTTAGTATCTTAGCCTCAGCACAAAAAATCGATCATATTGAACCACCTTCATGGTTCACGGGAATGAAGGAACCTTCAGTGCAACTGATGGTTTACGGAAAGGAGATCGGATCGTTTGATGTAAAGGCTGATTATCCTGGTGTTAAGGTCACAACACTTATCAAAACGGAAAATCCAAATTACCTCTTCGTCAATCTGGACATCAGCAACGGAACATTACCCGGGAATATCCCACTGACCTTTACACGGGGCAAACAGAAAATGACATATAGCTATTCTTTACTGGCCCATCCTGCTGGGTCGGTAAAAGGCTTTAACACTTCAGATGTTATTTATCTGCTTATGCCTGACCGTTTTGCCAACGGTGATCCATCAAACGACAATGTTGATGGAATGCTCGAAACAGTCAACAGGACCAATCCGGGAGGAAGGCACGGCGGGGACCTTAAGGGTGTATCCGAACATCTTGATTATATTAAAGATCTGGGAGTTACCGGCATCTGGCTAAATCCATTCATAGAGAACAACCAGCCTGCATCCTCATATCACGGATATTCGATCACCGACTTCTACAGTGTTGACCCAAGGTACGGAAGCAATGAGGATTTCAGAAACCTGGTCTCGAAAACGCATAATATGGGTATGAAGCTGGTAATGGACATGATTTTCAACCATATAGGATCGGGGCACTGGTGGATGAAAGACCTGCCCTCAAACGACTGGGTGCATCAATTCAGCAATTTCACAAGAACAAACTACAGGGCTTCAACATATATGGATCCATACGCTGCAAAAGGTGATGAGGACCTTATGGAAAAGGGCTGGTTTGACAAAACAATGCCTGACCTTAACCAGCGCAACCCGCTTGTTGAGACATACCTCACCCAGAACAGCCTGTGGTGGATCGCCACATTTGGTATCGACGGCATAAGAATGGACACATATCCCTACCCGGAGAAGAACATGATGTCGAGATGGGCGAAAAGGATCACCGACGAGTTTCCCGGATTCTTTATAGTAGGGGAGGTATGGTACCAGCAGGAGGCTCCCACAGCTTACTGGGCGTATAACAAGGTCAACAGCGACGGATACAGGTCAAACCTGCCCTCGGTAACGGATTTCCCTCTGTCGCTGGCTACCCACAGGGCATTCAATGAACCTGATAACTGGACAGACGGAGTAGCAAGGCTCTATCTGGTCCTTTCACAGGATTTTCTTTATCCCGATCCATTCCGTAATGTGATCTTCCTTGACAACCACGACCTTACCAGATATTTTACCCAGACGGGAATGAGGCTTGATATATATAAAATGGCACTTTCATTTATCATGACCACAAGAGGTATACCTCAGTTCTATTATGGTACAGAAATAGTAATGCAAGGAGACAAGAGCAAAGGTGATGGGTATCTGAGGCAGGATTTCCCGGGTGGATGGGATGGTGACACTAAAAATGCATTCACAGGACAGAACCTGAGTTCAACTGAAAATGAGGCTTACGCTTTTACGAAAAAGCTGCTGAACTGGAGAAAAGATAAAGAGGTGATTCATTCAGGAAAGCTGAAGCAGTTTATTCCCGAAAACAACCTTTATGTCTACTTCCGGTACAATGATAAAGAGGCTGTTATGGTAATTCTTAACAACAATGAAAAGGAGAACAGAACAATAACAAAGGAAAGATATCATGAAGCCATGGGTGGATTCACCCGTGGTACTGAAGTCATTACCGGGGCTGATATGCAAGATCTCTCCTCATTTACCATTGCGCCTAAAACAGCAATGATAATCGAACTCAGATAGTTTCCCTAGTTAGTTTTCAATACCCTTACAGACTGTACTTTGTGAGAAGTCCTTACCTGGACAAAATAAATTCCGCCGGGAACTTCGGATCCATCTCCGGATCTTCCGTCCCAAACGAATGTCTGTTTACCAGCAGATGGAGTTTTTATCACGAGGCTTCTGACTATTCTTCCGGTAAAATCAAAAACTGTCATTGCAACAGGTGTCGGAACTTCATTTCTTACTATGAAATTAAAATTACCTGCTGAAGGATTTGGATAAACTGTGACAAAGTCTTCGATTTCTTCAGAAGTTCTGTCAATTATCCCTGTGGTCAGTTCAGAAGGCGCCAGTTTCTTTGTTGTGTAAAGCCTGTACTCCCCGGGCTTAAAAGTAAATACGGCGCTGGGGTTTGTAACTGTGATTGAATCGTTTGTGAAATACTCATACCACTTTCCGGTCTGCTGGAACGCAGGGTTGACAGTGGAGGAAGTCACGCCGAAATTACCGAGTATATTTATTTTAATTGTCTGGTCAGAAAATTGAAGCCTTTTCACAGGGTCGGTCAACATTGCGGAATAATTTGCAGAGCTGAATGCCGGCTGATTCTTCCTGAGACCAATGAGGAACTTATACATCAGAAACAGATTGTGCCTGTCTTCATCGGAATAATAATCCCATTTGACTGGTTTTTCACTTAATCTTCCTCCTGCGTCAATTGAAATATCATAGCCAAGTTCGCCGAATTGCCATATCATTTTAGGACCAGGGATTGTAAAAAAGAATAAGGCATCAAGCTGCATCCTTTTCAATGCAACTTTCTGGTTCCGTGTATTGTAATCATCAGTAGCATTTCCCCAGGTAATTGTTTTATACATCAGGCGTTCCTGGTCATGACTCTCCATGTAGCTTACCAGTTCAGGTTCATTCCATCCCCTTCCGAGGTAAGAGGCATTTGTGAAATCGGATGCATACCCCATGGCAGCCTCGCAATAATCGTTGTTCATATTTCCCCACAGCATCATGCCATAGTCGGCCAGTTCCTTTTCTTCAGTATTTGGCGCAAAATGTTCAAGTATCACATACGCATCAGGTTTTACAGTCCAGATTTTACCTGCCATCCTTTTAAGGATTGCTATACGCGAGGCATCATAGCTCCCTCCGTTGCCGGGAGTATTTGTAAATCCTTTTGTAAAATCGAACCGGAATCCGTCAATCTTGTATTCGTTTAGCCAGTAAGCATTTACCCGGTCTACCAGCGACTGAGTTGCTGTGCTTTCGTGGTTGAAATCCGCTCCAAATTTATAGTCGGTATTCGGTGAACTTGCATTGAACCAGGGATTCGGGGTTTTCATATAGATCTGGTCTGTGCCGTAATAGTCAAGATATAGTTGAACGAATGGCGACTGCCCATAACAATGGTTAAGCACCATATCCATTATTACAGCGATCCCTCTGGAGTGGCAGCTGTCGACAAAAGCCTTCATATCATTTTTCGGGCCGTAATATTTGTCTGGAGCAAAATAGAAAGACGGGTTATAACCCCAGCTCAGGTTACCTTCAAACTCGCATACAGGCATAAGTTCGATGGCATTAATGCCCAGCCTGCTGAAATAATCTAGCGTGTCGGTCAGGGTTTTGAAATTGTGTTTACCAATAAAATCCCTGATTAGAAGTTCATAGATCACCAGATCCTTTTTCAGGGGCGGCTGAAAATTTGTTGTCTTCCACTGATAAGGGATCTGTGATGTCTGCAGAACCGAAACAATACCTGAGGCAGTGTCCCTAGGATACGGAATAAGTCCGGGATACGTTTCAGCTGTTATAAATGGATCGTTCCATGGATCAAGGACTTTGTCGGCATAGGGATCAGCAATATATAATTCATTATCTACGAAATACTGGAACCTGTACTCTTTTCCCGGTTCGAGATTATTGATCTGCAGCCAGTACCTTTCGGCATCAGGAGTTCTTTTCATATACCCTTTTTCGCGGACAACCCAGTCAGTAAAATCACCTGTAACAAAAACGTAATCCTTATATGGAGCATGCAGAACCAGAGTTACGGAATTGCTTCCCGTATAGTTTACCCCATTCTGTAAGCCTGCAGGCAATGCTTCTGTTGCGACCGGCCTCCTTACATAGAAAAAGAATGAATCAGCAGTAAAGGCAGGTTTATCCCATGCTATAACCTTTATGAGAAACTCCCCATACTGATCTGCTGTTATTGTGTCAGTTACCAGATCGGGAGTCTTTCCGCTTTTAATAAACCGGCTATTAATATAAAGTGAAACAGAATCTGCATTGGTGGCAGAAGCTTTTACCGGGATCTGTTCGTTTAACTCTGCAATGAGTGAAGATTTCTCGGGAAGGGAGATTGTCACATTGAGGCCCGATTGAAATACTTCAATAAAAATATCAGGTTTTGTCTGAAGCGTTCCGGCCGGGTTGCGGAAAACAAGGCATATTTTAGAAACGATTTCAGAAGAAGAAATAGAATAGAATGTTTTTATGTCAGGTGTAATATCAAGTTCATAAAGGAAATTGCCAAGGTACTTAAGCTTTGGCTGTGCTGAATTATCTCCCCAGGCTCCGATCACTTTCTGCCAGTTGGTCCCGTTAATAGTAACCCCTGTATGCACATAAAGATCTCCGATGTAATTGTGGAGCCCTCCTGGATCCTTTGAGCTGTCGTAAAAGATCTTTATCAACTTCCCCATTACCGGGACAGCCGGATCTGTTGTCACCATCTGGCTCTGAAGCGACAGTGCAAGAAATGGGAGCAGGCAAAATAAAACCAGCAGTCGACGCATTTTGGTTGCTTTAAATTTCCTCAAAAGTTATAATTATCAGTCATGAATCCTATCCCCTTTATTGTATTCCCCTCAAAATCGAAGAATGTGTTGCATTCCCATGATGACCCGGTTCCCCATTTGTCTTTCATCTGTGAAGTGATCCATGCCGGTTCCCAGGCGAAAATACCCGCTCCTCCGCCATCGATCACCTCCTGTGTAAGGGCATGGAAGTAATTATATTGTCCGGTCTCAGTTGCCGGATATCCGGCATTAAGAAGGGATGTGTTTATTATGTTGTTGTAATTATCGGCATACCCTGTGGTCCATGGATATGTAGTTTCCATTATCATTACATCTTTGCTGAATGTAGTATTGAGCATAGATACGAAGTTACTAACTTTGTCAAGGGTGACTGTCGACCACATGTAGTAATATGAAATTCCTATGATGTCATAATCGGTCAACCCTTTTTCCGAGAGTCCGTAAAGCCACCCCCGAACATTTTCAGGCTGGGCAATATGGATTATTATTCGCGGTTTAATGGCATTTGAAGAAGAAGCCGCTCTGATGGCGCTTATTGCCCCGTTAAGCAGATAGATCATATCGGATTCGTTACCGTTCCACCGGTTGCCAAAGGGGAGAAGCAACCCGGGATTAATTTCATTTCCCGGCTGCACATAGTCGGGCATAATTCCGGCATCTCCGAGCTTGCTGAGGACTTTATAGGTATAATTGTAAAGGCTGTCGTGCAGGGTTGTAAGGGAAAGCGACAGCCATGCATCCGGAATGACCTGGTTTGCTGTACCCGCCCATGTATCTGAGAAGTGGAAGTCGAGGCAGACTTTCAGTCCGGCTGCTTTTGCCTTTTCAATTCCTTTCCTGACATCGTTGAAATCGCTGTACATCTGCGAACCTTCTGTGCCATAAGCCTCCTTTGTCCAGACAGGATTATGGAAAAGCCTGAATCTTATGACATTAGCACCGTGTCTTTTGAAAACCAGATAAGGATCAGCTACTTTTCCTGAATCTTTATAAACACCTCCATGGTCAAGGATCTGGTTCACATACGAAAGATCTGCCCCCATGACGAACTTTGTTGCAGGATAAAAAACGAGGGAATCGTTTGATGAATCATCATTCTGTCTTTTGCATCCCGGCAGCATAATCAGGGTTAGAATAATGTAAAAAAGATATCTCATTTAAAAGGCCTGACAGTATTTATAACGCAGATTATTAAGAATTCTGTGCGCCGGATAACCGGAAAGGCATATGTTTAACAATAAGTGGAAAAAGGCCACTGCAGATTAACCACAGTGACCTTTCATCCCAACCAAATCCAACTATTCAATTCTTTTTAACAGTATAAGTATATGCCTGTGGATTTCCTGTTGGATTAAGGTTCAGAGTAATCGTATAATTACCGGCTGCACCGATAACTATATTTGCTCCACCGTCATCCAGTTTACCGTCGGCTCCCGTATCACCATAATTAAGCGACCATCCGGCGTTAGCCCTGAATTTAAATTCAGTTGCCGCGGTGATATCGAATGTTGTGGTGAAGATCCCGTTAACAGCATCGTAGGTCATTGCCTGATCACCGCCCCAGTTGTTGAATCCGCCAATGACACCCCAGGTTGTCGCAAGCGTTGACCATTCCATTGAAGTCAGATCCACGTTAACCCTGTAAAAACCAGGAGCAGTCACCGACATATTGTTTTCACCGGTAACGAGCAGCTTTCCATTATTTGCAGGATCATTTCCAATGTCATTGTTCCATGAACCCTGTTGCGGAACGACTTTAAACTCAAGATTACCTGCAGTTAAATTCAGGTAATACTCATATTTCAGGCCGGGCAAGTTCCTGTTCATGGCAGGAGCTGCTCCTACATTCCATCCGTTAAAAGCACCAACCAGGTAAACAAAATCCTTGGCGGTGTAAGGAGTGACATTCATAGTCACCGGGTTGGAATATACGGTTGCTGCGGCAGAATTGGGTACAGTAGCCTTAACTCTCATTTCAATTGAATTTGGCTGCTCCATGTTTGCCTCAAGTGCAACCATTTTTGTATTGAATTCAGAATACTTCAGTGTTACAGTTGGTGAATTAACACCAATTACATCGACTGCTTTTGCGAAACTGGTACCTGCTTTGGCAACCTGCAAAGTGTAAAGTATTCCAAGGGGCATTCCATAGTCAGCTTCCGACCAGGTGAATGTAACGGTCTTGTCTGCATCCGGTTTTGTCATCACCAGGGTTGTACCTGTTGTAGGAGCAGTAATCGCCGGTAAATCAGGAGAAGCTTTTACTACAGGATCCTTTGTCATCTTTTCACAGCTTATGATTGTGAAAAGCCCTGTGAGTAACATTAATAGTATGCTTATCTTTTTCATTTCAGATTTATTTAATATTAAAATTCTAGTATCCAGTGTTTTGAACGAGATTCGGATTTGCCCCTATATCTGATGATGGGATCGGGAACAGATCCATGTGATTGTCATCCAAACTCTTGCCGGCAGGTACGCCGCCCTTCCATGGCCAGATATAACTCGATTTTGTGAATTTCCCGAATCTGATTAAATCGGTTCTTCTCTGGCATTCCCAGTATAACTCACGTGCTCTTTCATCAAGCAGGAAGTCGAGGGTAATATCGCCGGATGAGGCAAGGTTGCCTGAAGCATCGCCGTATGCGCGTGTTCTGATTGCATTGACATAGGTAAGTGCATCGCCAGGGTTGCCACCTGTACCGCCTCTTACAACTGCTTCAGCATACATGAGGTAAGCATCGGCAAGTCTGAACACCGGGAAATCGGTATCGGTAAAAGTCTGATCGGAACCACTGACGCCGCCGGATGTTTTGTTACTCCATTTCTTAATGGCAAAACCGTCGGTGAAAGTAAATACGTCAGCAATAGCTTTATTCTGTCCGCTTGTGTAGAACATTGCCCTTTTATCGGTAGCACCTGTTATATCTGAGAACTTGTCAACAAATGCGCCGGTGACCCTTAACCCGCCCCATGGGCTTTCAACTCCGAAATCAGCGGGGACCATCGATCCGCCAATGGCTGCATGAATAATAAATGTTGTACCGCCCCATGTTTTTGAGTGAATGCCATCAAATGTGATCGGGAAAATTATCTCGGCGCTTGTATTGTTGTCAGCCTTAAACACATTTGAATAATTGGCAGTGAGTGAGTATTTACCGCTATCGATCACTTTCTTCATATAAGTGATGCACTCATTGTTCTTTGCCGTTCCCGTATATACTGAAGCATTCAGGTAGAGCTTGCCAAGAAGCATCCATGCTGCTGCCTTGTCGGCTCTTCCGTATTCAGTTTTCGGTTCCATGAGCGAACCTTCGATTGCAAGCAGTTCTGATTCTATATATGAAAATAATGCCACACGGGTGATCTGTTCCGGAAGGAACGCTCCGACCTCGTTGGTTTCATCAATGAACGGAACATTACCAAACATGTCAAGCGCATGCCAGTAGCTGAACGCTCTCAGGAACCTGGCTTCTGCCCTGTATGTCTGCACGGTTGTTTTATCAGCACCAGTTATGTTTCTTGCATCAAGCTTGGCATCGGTCGATTCCCTTATGAATTCATTGCAAAGGGAAATCTGGTAATAAAGTCTGTTGTACATTGCTGTAACGAACTCACCGGCGGGTGTCCAGTTCTGTTCGTGGTAGTTCCTCAGTGTACCGTCGTTCCAGGCAATAACTGCCTCGTCGGTAGTCAGTTCCTGGGCATTGAAATACTGCCTCAGATACTGTGAAAAGCCCTCGTCAATCCCGCTGATATCAGGATCACCTGCGGCTCCCTGCTGCCCGGAAAGGGCAAGACCTGCATAGCACTTTGCCAGAACCTGTTTGTAGGCATTGGCGTCCTTATACACTGTGGCCGAAGTCACAACCGTCGGATCGATCGGAACAGTATTCAGATCCTTCACGCACGAAGTGACAATAAAGATCCCGGCAATCAGCGATGCGGATAAGATTTTCAAATATTTTGTATTCATGATTTAAGATTTTTTAAGATTAAAACTCCATACTTACTCCGAACAAGAATGTTCTCGGTCTCGGGTAAATATTATTGTCAATTCCACCATTCACTTCAGGATCGAGACCTGAATAGTTCGTAATCGTAAACAGATTCTGAACGGTTGAATATAACCTCAGATAACCTGCTCCCTGGAATAGATCTTTGATAGTATATCCAAGAGAGATATTATCCATCTTGAAGAAAGAACCATCTTCAAGGTAGTAATCGGACCAGTACTGTGGATTGGCAAACTGGGAATCAAGCACGCTCCGGTGAAGGTTTGCCAGGAAACCTACAGATCTGTAAATTTCGCTGTATGAGCCGTAATTGGATGACATGTTATTGTAAACCATGTTTCCGAGACTCAATCTTCCGTTCAGGCTGAAATCCCAGTCTTTGTATCTGAGGCTGGAAGAAACACCCATAAGAAGATCGGCAGCCGGCTTTCCTGTCCTGTATTTATCAAGCACCGTAAAATTACCATCGCCGTTTCTGTCAACATACAATCCTTCAACAGGTTTGCCGTCGGTATTGTATACCTGCTCATACATGTAAAATGAACTTACAGGATAGCCTACTGTGTGGATCTGCATATAGTTTCCTACACCGCCTGAGATACCGCCTGTAACCACACCTATATAATTAGGATTATCGACTGCGGTCAGTCTTGTAATCTTGTTCTTGTTGTACGTGGCGTTAAAACCGAATGACCAGTCAACATTGGTGGACTGAACTGCCCTCACATTTAATGAAAACTCAACTCCTTTGTTAACCAGGTCGCCGACATTGGTAAGGATCTGGTTTGTAAGGTTAGTTCCTGCAGGAACCGGGATCGTATTCAGCAGGTCTTTTGTTGGCCTGTCGTAGAGATCAATCGTACCAGTCAACCTGTCCCTGAAGAATCCGAAATCGAGTCCGATATTATACGTGGTGGTTTGTTCCCATTTGAGGTTTTTGTCGTAGCCTTCCGGCCTTAGAGTTGTAATATATTGATTGCCAAATTGGTATTGGGCAGTTGATTGTCCAAAGGTATACCTGGCCAGGTAAGGATAATCGTTACTTCCGATTTCCTGCTGACCAGTAACGCCGTATCCCAGACGAAGCTTTAACTGGCTTACTGAATTGACATTCTTAAGGAGCTGTTCTCCTTTAAGATCCCATGCGAAAGCCAATGACGGGAATATGCCCCACTTGTTGCCTTCTGCAAATCGCGAAGAACCATCAGCCCTGACCGTGGCAGTAAGAAGATAACGTTCAGCAAATACATAATTAAGCCTGCCGAAGAACGATACCAGATAGCTCTCGGTTTTATGGCGGGGATCGTTCCTGTAAATACGTGTCTCAGAAGCATTGGCTGAATAAGTTGAATCGTTCCTGTAGAAATGCTGCCATTCATACCCTGCAGTTGCATCGAGCCTGCTCCTGAGTGAAGTCAGATCCTTCTTATAATTAAGGTAGAAGTCGAGTAGTTCATTTCTCTTATGCTGGTCATAGTATTGTTTTTCACCTCCGCCGTTAACGGCGTCATACGACCATGAAGCGTTATCCGGGACGTCGATACTGCCCTTGCTTCCGGAAAAGTCACCACCCAGGTTAAGGGTTGCTTTCAGATCAGGAAGGAAATGAGCCCTGTATTCAAACTGTACATTACCAAGAACTCTGTTTACGTTTGATCTGTCATTCCTCATATACAGCTGCGCAACCGGGTTGCTTGTAGCCAGGGTTATCGGAGCCCCGGAAGGCTGTCTCCAGGAATAATAACCTCCATAGGGGCTTGCCAGGTCATAAACCGGCTTCGTGGGATCAAATGCAAGTGCAGATCCAACTGCGCCCCAGTTTGCAAACCTGTTGTTGATATGCATATACTTGGAGTTGACAGTCATTGTAAGGTGGTTTTCAAAAAAGGTTGGGTTCAGGTTAAGCGAACCGGTAAACCTCTCAAGGCCTGATGTCTTCAAAAGACCAGTCTGGTTCGTATAACCTACCGAAGCACGGTAAGGAAGGAATTTGTAACTTCCTGTAAGGCTCAGGTTATGGTCCTGCGAAAGAGCTGTGTGGTAAATCTGGTTCTGCCAGTCAGTACTTTGGGTGCCAAGAAGATTGGCAGCAGCAGAGCCTGTTGGATATTTAGCCAGAACCTGTTCCCTGAACTCATCTGTTGAGAGAACGTCAATCTGACCGGTCCTTGTTCCGAATGAAAGTGAACCATCGTAGGATACTTTTAATGGTTTGTTGAGCAATCCTTTTTTAGTTGTTATAAGTATAACACCATTGGAAGCCCTTGAACCGTAAATTGCGGTGGCAGAAGCATCTTTCAGTACTGTAAACGACTCAATATCATTTGAGTTAAGAAGATTAAGGGTATTTGGCATACCTGAAACGCCGCTATTGTCAACCGGAACACCGTCGATGACAATAAGAGGATCATTGCTGGCTGACATTGATGAGCCGCCTCTGATCCTTATGGTTGCGCCGGCGGTCGGATCTCCACCTGCACTGATTACAGAAACGCCGGGCACTTTACCGACGATAAGTGATTGGGGTGAAGAAACTGACCCTTTGTTGAAATCACGGGAAATAACAGCTGATACTGATCCGGTGGCATCTTTTTTAGTAGTGGTACCGTATCCGATTACCACCACTTCCTGAAGCCTGGTATCCTCTACTGCCAAAACCACATTAATTGTGGTCTGATTATTCACAGGAATCTCCTGCGCCCTGTAGCCGATATATGAAACCAGGATTGAGGAATTCCCTGCAACTGTTAAACTAAAGTTGCCGTTTACATCGGTTATCGTTCCATTTGTCGTTCCCTTTTCCATGATTGTCACGCCAACCAGAGAGGAACCATCTGCCGCATCGGTAACTTTTCCTGATACTTTTATTCCCTGTGCAATCACTGCTCCAGAGGCTAAAATTCCAAGAAAAATTACTGACAACATCATAAAAATTCGTCTTTTCATTGGATTTTGGTTTAATATTAAATTTGAATTGATTTAAGCATTTCAGTATTAGGGTATTTTATAAGAACATCAAATTTAACAAAGAAAACAAGATTCACATAATTGAAAGCATTAATTTTCAGACATTTAACATATTTCACCGCAAACGTTTGAAATGTAATTCTAATGAATAAGACTTGTTGATTTCCACGGAAAATATCCAGACACTGAAGCAAATTTCATGCAATAATCCTTCATAAAACCCTCATATTTTGTCGTCTTAGGAAATTAAAATCTTTTGATCTACCTTCGGGAGCTAAGTCAAATCCGTCTTTCTGCAAAATCATGAACAAAGGACAGGTGACCATCAAGGACATTGCCAGGGAACTTGGCATTTCTCCATCGACAGTCTCCAAAGCATTGAAGGGACATCCTGATATTAGTCTGCAGACCAAGAAGACGGTCAGGGAGCTTGTCGAGAAGTGGAACTACAAGCCTGATCCGATAGCACTCAGCCTTAAAAGCGGCCTTACCAAAACCATAGGAGTTATTGTACCTGAAATAGTCCATTACTTCTTTTCCACGGTGATCAGCGGAATTGAAGATGATGCCTATGATTCAGGATACCACGTAATGTTCTGTCAGTCAAATGAATCGTACGAAAGGGAAGTCAAGGCAGTTGAGACATTGCTTTCAAGCCGGGTTGACGGGATTCTGGTATCAGTAAGTAAAGTGACCGAGAACTTTGACCATTTCAGAAAGATAATCAACAACGGCATACCGCTTGTTTTTTTCGACAGGGTATGCGATGAGATAGAATCGGACAAGGTTATAATTGACGATGAAACAGGAGCTTATGCGGCAGTCGAGCATCTGATAAATATTGGATGCAGGAATATTATCCACCTTGCGGGCCCGGCCAATGTCAACATCGGAATGAACAGGAAAAACGGTTACATCAATGCCCTGAAGGATCACAATATGAAAGTACTGGAAAAGAATATTGTGAATTGTGATACATCGGGTGATGCATGGAAGGTTGTACCCGCCTTGTTTGAAAGGAATGACAAGCCGGATGGTATTTTTGCAGTGAATGATCTCACGGCTGCCGAAGCAATGAAGATTGTCAAGCAGAAAGGTTTCAGGGTGCCGGATGATGTTGCAATTGTGGGTTTTACCAGCGGGATGATATCAGACCTGACCGATCCGTCGCTTACATCCGTTGAACAACATGGGTACGCAATTGGTAAGGAAGCTGTAAATCTGCTTATTAACCGGATCGAAAAAGGAAATAAGCTCCCTTTTCAGACCAGAATAATCAAATCGGAGCTTGTCGTTAAAGATTCGACGAGAAGAGTTTAATGGATAAAGCGACGACTATAATAATAGTGTGTTGCATTTATTTTACGATTATGATCGCTGCCGGTCTGATTGTGATGTCGAAGAACAAAAAGGCTTCCGACTTTCTTGTTGCAGGCAGGAAACTCACCCTCCCATTCACGGATGCCACATTGACTGCAGTTCAGATCGGCGCGGGAATTATTCTGGGAGGCTCTGCGACAGGGGCATCGATGGGCATCTGGCCAGGAATGTGGTATTCGCTTGGCTGTGGGGGAGGATTGATCCTGGCTGGAATTCTGGTAGCCGGAAAACTAAAGCAAAAGGAAGGATATGTCCCGCTTGACTTCTTTGAAAAAAGATATGGTCCGAATAAATGGGTAAGGTTATGGGCCTGGGTAAGCAATGTACCGAGCCTTCTGGGTGTTTTTATTGCTCAGCTACTGGCTTGCGGAAGCATTCTGTCGGGATTCGGAATCCCTTTTTACAAATGAGTAATGATCTGCGCCGGTGTCATTCTGATTTACTGTACACTCGGCGAACTCTGGGGAATCGTATTAACTGATGTTATTCAGACAACAATAATATTAATAAGTATACCGGTAATAAGCATTGTTTCGCTTTTGTCCTTAAAAGGTTATAATATCAGCCCCTCAGCTGTTTTTTCGACACCATTCATACCTGCCGGAACCTTCACAAAGTTTGTTTACCTTGTTATGCCGTTTCTCATTTCAATTTCGGTTTCCTATGATGCTTACATACGATACCAGGCTGCCAGGGATGCAAAGACAGCAAAGTGGGGATGCATAATTGCAGGTATAATTGTGATTTTTATTGGAATTCTGACCTCATCTGTAGGTGCGGTTGCAAAGTTTATTTCGCGACTGGCAGTTGTTTTTTCGGTAGTAGCGGGAATTCTGCTTTCCTATAAAATAACCGATATCCTTGATGCAATCATAATTTTCAATTATCCGTACATGGGCAGTCTTTTAATACCATTGCTGGCCGGTGTTTTGTGGAAAGGTGCGACAAAAAAAGGAGCAATAGCTGCAATTTTCACCGGAGGGATTATAGGGGCAGGCGCATTTCTGGCGGGTATTCCTGGTATATTGAAAGGATGGATAAATGCTGACCTTGGACTTTTTTATGCCTATATTGCATCACTTGCAGTACTGATAATTGTGAGCAGGTTAAAAACAATAAATGTTAAAAGGAACGCATTTACAAACCTGTTTATAATAATCCGTTATCGGGCATCGGGTGGAAGGAACTTAACATGGGTGTTTCCAAGACAATGCGTAACTATTGCGGTGAGATTAAGAATGATGAATTGCTCAAAATCGGACTTGAACAGCTTTCAGAATATGAGGATAAAATAGTTCCTGAAACATTTGCCTATAATCCACATGAGCTTGTACGTCTTCTTGAGGTATTTGACATAATCACTGTTTCGCGGATAATTCTGAATGCATGTATCGCCAGAAAATCGAGTTCGAAACCACTCCGGTTTGAAAAACAAAGTAGTTCCGGACAGGAGAACGAAGATCATGATAAGCTAATTACTCTGAAGCAAATCAATAACATGGTTGTAATCAACAAACTCCCGGTTGATTTCTTTGGCGATCTTGAGGAAAACTACGAAAAGCACAACGAAGATTATATTAACAGAAGATAAGATGTCTCAGAAAAGTTTTCATAATATTTCCGAAATGCCTGCTGCCAATCCTGTAATAATCAACAGTGAAAAATGTACAGGCTGCAACCGATGTGTTGAGATTTGTCAGGTTGATGTTTTTGTTCCAAACCAGGTCAAAGGCGGACCACCGTTGGTCCTGTTTCCCGGAGAATGCTGGTATTGCGGAAGCTGCGTTGTTGAATGTCCCACAGCGGGTGCGATAAAATTGCGTCATCCTCTTATGAACCGGGTTCACTGGGTAGAGAAGGGAAAGCTGAAATAAGGGAATATTAAAAAAATAACCTATTTTTGGCTTGAAAAAAACCTGACATCCAGGTTGAAAATACATAACTCTAAACTACTATTACTATGAATGTACCGGAAAGTTTACTTTATACAAAGGATCATGAATGGCTTCGGGTCGAAGGTGAATTCGGATATGTGGGAGTAACCGATTTTGCACAGGGCGAACTGGGTGATATAGTTTTTCTTGAAATTGAAACACTTGGTGAAACCCTTAAAAAAGAGGAAGTATTCGGGACCATCGAAGCTGTTAAAACGGTTTCCGATATTTTCATGCCGGTAGGAGGTGAAATCCTTGAAGTAAATCCAGCACTCGAAGACACACCTGACGTGGTCAATAAAGACCCGTACGGTAAAGGATGGATGATAAAAATAAAGATTACTGACCCTGCAGAGGCGAACAGCCTCCTTTCTCCTGAGAAATATCAGGCAATATTATAGTGTCTTTTTCACTTCAACTTCCTGGTATCCTTCAACAACGTCTCCGACTTTGATATCGTTAAAATTGGCGATATTGAGGCCGCATTCATATCCACCGACAACCTCTTTGACATCGTCCTTGAAACGTTTGAGAGAACCAAGTTCGCCGGTATAAATAACTATACCATCCCTGATCACGCGGACCCTGGTATTCCTTGTTATTTTACCCTCTTTAACATAACAACCGGCAACAGTTCCTACTTTGGTGACCTTGAATATCTCTCTGATTTCAAGGGTAGCAACTATTTCTTCCTTTACTTCAGGCGACAGCATACCTTCCATAGCGGCCCTGACCTCTTCGATGGCATCGTAAATGATCGAATACAACCGAATATCGATCTCTTCCTTTTCAGCAAGTTTACGGGCGTTCATGGAAGGACGCACCTGGAAACCGACTATAATAGCGTTTGATGCAGCTGCAAGCAGGACATCCGATTCAGAGATCTGTCCAACCGCTTTGTGTATAATATTAAGCTGAATTTCAGGAGTTGAAAGCTTGATAAGCGAATCGCTCAGTGCTTCAACCGAACCGTCAACATCACCTTTCACAATAATATTAAGCTCCTGGAAGTTGCCTATCGCAATACGCCTTCCGATTTCGTCGAGCGTAATATGCTTCTGGGTGCGCAGACCCTGTTCCCTCTGAAGCTGGGCTCTTTTAGTTGCAATATCCTTAGCCTCACGGTCGCTTTCCATTACATTGAACTTGTCGCCGGCCTGAGGCGCACCGTTCAACCCCAGGATCAGCGCGGGGGTGGCAGGACCTACCTCATCAACCTTTGTACCTCTTTCATTGTACATCGCTTTGATATGGCCGAAACTTGCGCCGGCGATCATAATATCACCAACTCTGAGCGTACCTGCTTTAACAAGGACAGTTGCAGTATATCCACGCCCCTTGTCGAGCGAAGATTCCACGATCGTACCTATTGCAGGCTTGTCGGGATTGGCTTTAAGATCGAGCATTTCAGCTTCAAGCAGAACTTTTTCGAGAAGGAGGTCAACGTTGAGGCCGGTCTTGGCCGAGATCTCCTGCGACTGAAATTTCCCGCCCCAATCCTCAACAAGGTAATTCATGTTGGCAAGGGCCTCCTTGATCTTTTCGGGATTAGCTGTTGGCTTATCGATTTTGTTTATTGCAAAGACTATCGGGACACCTGCGGCTGAAGCGTGGTTTATTGCTTCGATTGTTTGCGGCATGACCCCATCGTCAGCGGCGACCACAATGATCGCGATATCTGTAACCTGTGCACCTCTTGCACGCATGGCAGTAAATGCTTCGTGACCGGGAGTATCAAGGAATGATATCTGACGTCCGTCGTCGAGGTTTACACTGTATGCACCGATATGTTGTGTAATCCCACCGGCTTCACCGGCGATCACATTTGTACGGCGTATATAGTCAAGTAGCTTGGTTTTACCGTGATCGACATGTCCCATTACAGTTACAATAGGCGGACGGGGCTTCAGTTCTTCTTCTGTATCTTCAGCTTCCCTGACTACTTCCTGCAGCTCAGCGCTTACAAATTCGACCTTATACCCGAATTCATCGGCCAGAAGAGCCAGAGTCTCTGCATCAAGCCGCTGGTTGATCGATACGAAAAGCCCAAGATTCATACAGGTGGATATGATATCGGTGACAGGGATATTCATCATTGAGGCAAGCTCGTTAACCGATACAAACTCGGTTACCTTCAGAATGTTCTTTTCCTGTTCAATCCTGTCCTCTACTTCACGATGCTTCTGACTGATAGCTTCACGCTTCTCCCTCCGGTATCTCGAACCTTTTGATTTACCTTTTGTGGTAAGACGTGCAAGGGTCTCCTTTATCTGCTTCTGTACTTCTTCTTCATCAACCTCGGTGCGTACTGATCTTTTCTTTATGATCCTCTTTCCGTGTGTTTCTTTTTTATCGGAAGGAACCGGTTTGACAACAGGTACCTGGTCTTTTTCCTTGGTTATCCTTTTTCTCCTCTTCCTCCTCCTGAAATCAGATTCACCTTCGATATTTACCTGTTGGTACGGAACAGGTTTCTTCTTTTCTTCCACAGGAAGATTGATCTTGCCAACTACTGTCAGTCCCGACAGTTTTTTAAATTCCGGCTTGTAAACTTCAATAATCTCTTCTTCCTCAGGTCCGGCAACCACATCAGGCGCAGCACCCTCTTCAGCGTTTGGTTCGGGAGCCTGAGTTTCAGCTGCCGTTGCTTCGATTTTTTCTTTTGGCTTTTGGGAAGCAACCTTCTTTTCTTCCTTTCCTTCAGCTTCAGGTGCTTTTTCTTCTGCCTTTTCTTTTCCCTTTACACTCTTCTTTGGAGTTTTTCCCTCCTTTGTTACTTTACCGAGATCGATTTTACCCACGACATTAATATCGATGGGTGCTTTCTGATCTTCCTTTGCAGCTTCTTTAACTGCCTCTTTTTCCTGTCCCGCGACGGCTTTTTTCTTTTCGGTCGCTTCTTTCGCAGGAGCTTCCTTCTGTAATTTCTTTTCTACAACTTCAACAGGCGCTTCAGCCTTGGCAGGTGTTTTCGGCTTTAATGTTTTTTCGAGGTCAATTTTACCGACAAGCTTTATGTCAACCTTTTTAATCTCAGGAATAATATCTACACTCTTCTTTGGCAATGAAGAATCCTTGATAAGTATCTCATCATCCCTTTCCAGTTCCTCGCTGGTGACCCTTTCGGAAAAATCATCAATTGAAACTGACTCTTTTTTTCTGTGGAGATCTTTCAGAATAAGTTTTTCTGATTCCTTTTTAACATTAAGATCACTGCTGTATTCTTTTAAAAGAAGGATGTATGCTTCGTGAGGAAGCTTTGTATTTGGATTTGGATCAAGTTCAAAGCCCTTCTTGTGGAGGAACTCCACAATAGTTGCTATTCCCACATTAAATTCATGTGCGGCTTTGCTTAATCGGGTTGCCTTAACATCTTCAGTCATGGATCTGTTTCTGTCCTTTCTTAATTCTTATATCTTAAGGGGTCAAAGATAATTTATTATCATTCAAATTCAGCTCTTAAAATATTTACCACTTCTTTTACGGTTTCCTCTTCAAGATCTGTTCTCTTAACAAGATCACTTATTGAAAGATTCAGAACGCTTCTTGCGGTATCGCATCCAATTGCCTTCAACTCTTCGATTATCCAATCTTCAATTTCATCGCTGAATTCCTCAAGATTGACGTCTTCTTCATCCTCACCTCCCGGTTCCCTGTAAACATCTATCTCATACCCGGTAAGCTGGCTTGCAAGCTTAATATTGAGTCCGCCTTTCCCGATTGCAAGCGAAACCTCGTTGGGTTTCAGATAAATCTCGGCTCTCTTTGTCTCTTCTATAAGTTTTATTGAAGTAATTTTTGCAGGACTAAGAGCTCTCTGAATGAACAGCTGGTTATTTGAAGTGTAGTTGATCACATCGATGTTCTCATTTCGAAGCTCCCTTACAATTCCGTGTATCCTCGAACCTTTCATCCCTACGCAGGCGCCGACCGGATCAATTCTCTCGTCGTACGATTCAACAGCCACCTTTGCACGCTCTCCCGGAACCCTTACAATCTTCTTGATGGTTATCAGTCCGTCGAATATTTCAGGTACCTCAAGCTCGAAAAGCCTTTCAAGGAAGACAGGAGAAGTGCGGCTTAGAATAATGAACGGAGTATTGTTCCTCATTTCCACCTTAATAACAACCGCTCGGATTGAATCACCTTTCCTGAAATGGTCGGAGGGTATCTGTTCGCTTTTTGGGATTATAAGTTCATTGCCATCATCGTCAAGAACAAGGATCTCCCTTTTCCAGACCTGGTAAACTTCGCCGGTAACAATTTCACCGATCCTGTCCTTATATTTGATGTAGATATTGTTCTTTTCAAGATCGAGTATCCTTGCCGTCAGGTTTTGCCTGAGTGACAGGATTGCCCTCCTGCCGAAGTCAAGGAACTTAACCTCATCGGAGACTTCTTCTCCTGCCTCATAATCTTCATCAATTTCCTTAGCCTTTGAAAGAGGTATCTGGGTGTTGGGATCAACGAGTTCATCATCGGGAACCACAACCCTGTTCCTCCAAATTTCAAAGTCGCCCTTGTCGATATTGACGATAATGTCAAAATTGTCAGCTGAACCGTATTTCTTGGAGAGCATGCTTCTGAAAACATCCTCCAGGACGCTCATCATTGTTGGACGGTCGATATTCTTCAGCTCCTTAAATTCCGAAAAAGTATCGATCAAATTAACATTTTCCATCTCGTGTAATCTCCTTGATATTATTTTATTGCTAATACTGTTTTTGCCGATTTTATCTGGTCAAAATTGAATGGGATATCCTTAACCTCTTTTTCTTTTCCCCTGGTTTTTATCTCAGTCTCCAGGTCAAATCCGCCTTTGGTGACATTCTTCATAATGCCATCGTACTTTAATCCGTCGTTATCAACAACTGCCACCTTTCTGCCTTCGTTTTTGTAATACTGCTCAATAACGAGGTAAGGCATATGCAGTCCGGGTGAAGAGACCTGCAGCTCAAAATCCTCAATATTCCGGTCGAGGTTCTTTTCAATATGACGGTGCAGTTCGGCACATTCATCAATTGTTATCCCCTCATTCCTGTCGACAAGGACTGTTATTCTGTTAGAGGTATTAACCTTAACAGTCACCAGGAACAGTTTTGTCCCGATAATATAATCCTTTACAAGCTTTTCTATTCTCCCTTTATCAATCATCCTCTCAAAACGATAATAAAATAGGGGACTTTGGTCCCCTAGTTATCAATTGCCCCTCAATTCGGGGACAAAGGTAAATAATGTTTTGGAAATAGCAAAATTGAAGGAATAATAAATAATTCCCTTAATGGTTTACCCCCTTTCATTTTGCCGCGGAGTAACTTGGCGTTGCACGGGGGAAAACATGAACTGGATCATTTCTGAGAAAAACAGTATTACTCAGTGTTAACTCCGTGTAACCCAGTGGTTAATAGGATATTGATTAATTAGTTGTAAGTTTTTAATTTGAATTAATCCTGACAATTATACCTTTGAGCAGACTTTGCGTCCTTTGCGTCCATTGTGCCTGCCTAACGGTAGACAGGGTTAATTAATTTCATGTATTAATTTTTAAATGTCTGTTAATAAATTAACAATCAGAGAAATATACGATCAGAACGATATTGAGCTTCTTTCAAACTGTACTTTATGTCCCCGGGAATGCAAAGTGGACAGGTTTAAGGGAGGAACAGGATATTGCAGGTCGGACGCAGGTACCAATATTGCCTCTATTTGCATCCACAGGGGGGAGGAGCCTCCGATAAGCGGTCCTGAAGGCATCTGCAACATATTTTTTTCCGGATGCAACATGAGGTGCATTTATTGTCAGAACCACGAGATAAGCCGTCCGGGTGCAGAATGCAGAAGCGGTTCCACCAGCTTTGATAAAGCAATTAAAACTATTGCGGGGATCCTTGACCAGGGGATAAAAGCAGTAGGTTTTGTTTCACCTTCACACGTGGTACCGCAAGTCAGAGCTATTTTAAAGGCATTAAATACCAAAGGTTATAAACCAATAACAGTTTATAATACAAATAGTTACGAAAAGAAAGAAACTATCAGCAGCCTGGAGGGGATGATTGATGTGTACCTTCCTGATTATAAATATGTGACTCCAAATACAGCAAGGGAATTGTCGGATACCAATGATTATCCGGGTGTTGCACTTAAGGCAGTAGGGGAGATGTATTACCAGAAAGGTTCCATACTGGCGACTGACGGAGAAGGAAGGGCGGAAAGAGGAATGCTGATAAGACATCTTGTTTTGCCCGGGCATGCTGAAGAGAGCAAAAAAGTGTTGAAGACCATCGCAGAGGAGATCTCAACCGGGGTCAGTATTTCACTGATGTCACAGTATCATCCGACTCTGCTGGTAACCGGTAGTGAGGATCTTGGACGAACCCTTTACAGGTCGGAGTACCAGGAGGTTGTTGAGGCGCTGGAAAACTTCGGCTTCCGGAACGGCTGGGTTCAGGATATGGACAGCCATCAAAATTACAAGCCGGATTTCGGGAAGGAGAATCCATTTGCATAGACCACCGCCTAACCCCAAAATGCGGGCTCTACCCCCCAACCCCCCCAAGGGTCTGTAATTCGAAATAGATTAAGACTTTACTGGTTCTTTCGGGTAGCTTTAACTTCCTCGTCGGCAGAGGTGAACGACAGCGAAGTTACTTCGTTCTTTTCGTTGGTTTGAAATTCAACGGTATATCCCTCCATGAATTTAACTGAAAACTTTGTTGCGGTGACAGGAGCCAGTTCCATTGTTGTCTGGCCCGGGAAAACAAGGTTCAATGTTTTATTATCTTTCAGGATCACACTGATTGTCTCCCCTTCATATTCATATTCACCTGCATATCGTCTGAGGGTCTCTTCTGAAAGAACCGGTCTTTCCGGATCTTTTGTCTTGCCGGTAATCTTCGATTTAACATAATCCGCCTGATCAGGCAGCCCTGCTTTTTCCTTGGCAGCCGCAATGCCATACAAAACCAGTCCGTTGATATAAGACCTGACCTGAGCGGCATATGCTTCCGGGATCGTGTCACGGAACCTGACAATCATATCAATTCCCTTCCTGAAGTTTTCGGGGTTCTTTACTTTTTTAAGAAAGCCTGCAAATGGCTGCAGCATTGAAAACTTGTTATTCCCGAGCGGTAACCTCTCAAATCGTGAAGCGAGTGAATCAAACTCATTCTCACCCGCATACTTATATAATAAATTAATTGTAGCCCGCGAGAGATCTCCTTTTATATGCTGGGATGACAGCTTCTTTGCCGTGGAATAAGCAGCTGCACTGTCTATTGATCCGAGGGCGTTCAATGCGCTGCCTGCCACTGAATAGGAAGAATCGTTAATTGACTTGAGGAAGAGTTCCCTGTAGGCAGGATTCTGAAATCTTGCAAGTGCCTCAATTGCAGATGCTTTGATGATTGTTAAGGGATCATTTTCAGCAAGCCCCGCCAGAATCGGTTCAACGAATTTTTTTACAGAATCACTCTGCAGGTTCAACTTCTGGATGGCATATATTCGTAGTCCGGGAAACTTATCATAAATTGCATCCTTTAGAAGCTGAAAAGCTTTAGGGTCGTTTAACTGGTTCATGGAAGCAAAATCGATGGCTTCGCGTCTGTCGAGGTATAAACCGGCATTTTTATACTGAAAGATGTAGTTATCGAGTGTCTTATGGTCAGTCTTCTGGCACAGAAGTATTTTGTCGCCATCGAGATTGATCAGATCGGGACGTGTTTCAGCCGTGAAGGCAAATGTATCTGCCTGATTTTCGAGCCAGACATTATACCGCTTCTTATTGCTGCCCTGGTAAACATCAATCGCAACCGGCAGTCTGAAAACCTTGTCAGGCTGGGTCTGCTTTACAAAGACTTTCGCAGTTCGTGCTGCCGGGTCGTAACTATAGCTTATATCGAGATTCGGATGGCCGCTTCCATAAAACCACTGATTCCAGAACCAGTTAAGGTCCTGTCCTGTAACCTCTTCAAATGCAAGGCGAAGCTGCTGGGCCTCTACGGCTTCGAATTTGTTGGTTTTCAGGAACAGGTTCAGGGATTTGAAAAAAGCATCCTCGCCCACATAGTTACGGAGCATATTCAGTATCCTGCCGCCTTTCTGGTAGCTGACGGCATCGAACACTTCCTCGCGGTTCTGGTAATAAAAACGGACCAGATCTTTTTTGCTGCTGTTACTGTATAAATAATTCTGCATACCGGAAAAATTATGCTCATCACCTGCCTCTTTTCCATGCTTATATTCTTCCCATAAAACTTCACTGAAGTCAGCAAATGACTCATTCATTGAAATATTGCTCCAGCTTTCTGTTGTAACGTAATCACCGAACCACATATGGAAAAGCTCATGGGAAATTACGTCTTCCCACGAATTTCCGTCTATCAGCTCCCTTGCATCCTGCTGGGCTGATTCGCCATGCACGGTAGCTGTTGTATTTTCCATCGCACCGCTTACATAATCACGAACCACTACCTGGGAATACTTTTGCCACGGGAAATCCACTCCTGTAATATTTGAAAAGTGCATTATCATCTCAGGAGTGTAGCCGAAGATCCTTCTGGCGACCGGAGCATATTCTTTTTCAACATAATAACTAACCTCCTTGCCGTTGTAGCTGTCCTTAATAACAGAATAGTCGCCCACCGACATCATCATCAGGTAAGGAGCATGCGGCAAATCCATCTTCCATGTGTCGGTCCGGGTTCCGTCGGAGTGTTTTTTCTGCTTCACCAGAAGGCCGTTTGATAGTGTACGGAAATGCGCAGGAACAGTTATGCTGATCTCATCTGTCGTTTTCTGGTTTGGTTTATCAATAGTCGGAACCCAACCTGAATTGGATTCAGTTTCTCCCTGCGTCCAAACCTGCGTGGGCTTGTTTTTATCCTTGCCCAGCGGATTGATAAAATATAGCCCTTTGGCACCGCTGATTGCAGCGCTTCCCTTTGCCCTGATCTGATTGGGTTTAGCTATATAGTCAATATATACCATGTACTTTTCGCCATCCTTGTAAGTTCTGTCGAGGGTTATCCGAAGGTTTAAGCTGTCGTAGCTGAATTTCAGCGGGATCTTCCTTCCTCCGGTGACCATCGACACTTCCCTTATCTCCATGCTTTTTGCATCGAGATTTAAAGAGTCGGTAGGATAAAAATGAGGTTTAAGGGTGATCCATTCCTTGCCATACATCCACGAATCGGAAAAGTCGAAGCTGACGTCAAGCTTAGTGTGGATAAGGTCGTTGATCTTTGCAGGAGTAGCCCGGTAGATCTTCTTCCAGGCCTCAGACTTCTGAAGATTTTGCTGCTGGGAAAAACTGATGAGCGATAAGAAAAGTAATCCCGTGGTGATAATGTTTTTCATTGTCGGTTTATCAATCAATAATTGAATGTAAATGTAAATCAAAATATTAAATTAGCCGAAAGTCGGAAGACCGAAGACCGAAGTCCGAAGAATACTGTCCTTAACGTCTTGCTCGCAAAGCTCAAGACAGACATGCCTGGAAGGATTTGGCTCACAGAGGAACATTTACTACCTTTCATACGTGATTGGAGTACCTGTTATTCCAGAACCAATTGTTTCAGAACCGTAAATCCATGTTTAATATAAACCCGTTACTATGACTAAAAAATCGCTAATCTCAGGATTATTAATATTGTTCACAAGCGTAACAATATTAAAAGCTCAGACTGTCACCATGAGCGCCGTTGATGCAATAATGTCGGGTTACAGTGCAAAGATGTTTACATCGCAGCCTGTAACTGACCTGCAAATTGAAACAATCCTCAAATGCGGCATAAAAGCCCCAAGTGCACGGAACAGCCAGTTATGGAGATTTACTGTCGTTAAAGACAATGCTTTAACTGCTGCTATTGTCCCCAATATAACCCCGGGTAATATATTGATAGTTGTTTCAGGTCAGGAGTCGGAACAGCCGGGAGTAAATGTCGATTTTGATTGTGCGCTGGCAACTGAAAATATGTATATAGCTGCTCAGAGTCTGGGTCTCGGAGCGCACATCTACGCAGGACCTGTTGGAAACATAAATTCAACAAAAAGACAAACGCTTGGAATCCCTGAAGGATACAGGGCTGTATCGGTTCTCAGGGTGGGGAATATTGATAATAATGTTGATGCTACTTCTTCCGCTTCAACAAGGAAAAAGCTGGAAGAAGTAGTTAATTATAAATAAGGCTCCGTCACTATATTCAGTTCTTACTGGTCCAAAATCCATTCAAACCTCTTCAGTTGTTGGCGAGAACTGGTTTTCCTCCGGGGTCTGTTTGAACTTTTCATTGTATCTCCTTTTCCAGTCTCCCCTGTAGCAGTCTCTTCTGTAGTTGTAGTTATGGTGATGACCTCCAGGTGCAACACCTGTAAGGAGGATCTTTGACAGGAGGAACAATCCGGCTGTTTGCCAGAAGGTCAGTTCGGGTCCGTGGAACAGACCGGGAATCAGCCAGTTCCAGAGAGCCTGGACACCAAATACCACAAGTACTATGAAAGCAAAACCAAGAATTCCAAAACCAACATACTTTAATACTCTGAGTGTTTTCATACTAATTATTTTTTAACAGTTTATACAATTCGTTCAGTCTCTTCCTGAGTGCAAGCACGGCATAACGTTTCCGCGAAATAAGAGTGTTGACTCCGGTACCGGTCCTTTCAGAGATCTCTTTAAAGCTCAGATCCTCAAACTCGTTTTCGATAAACACCCTGCTTTGCTCCTCAGGCAATTCCGATAATGTCTCTTCGATAGTCTCCCATATTATTTCCTTCAGTTCCTCATCGCCCGGTGCAGATCCGATTGAAGGAAGGATCTCCTCGAGTGTAAGAGGTCCGTCTTCATCTTCAGAACTGTTCTCCTTATAGCTGAAAGTGACGGGCTTCTTCTTGCGGAAAAGATCGGCGATACGGTTATCTGCCACCCTGTATAGCCATGCAGTCAGATTTTCAATCCTTCTTATATCCCTGAATCCAATGGTTAGCTGATAAAAGACATCCTGCAGAATATCCTCAGCTTCAAACCGGTCGGGGATCCTGTTCATTATATACCCGAGCAGGCGCTTTCGCTCCTGCGCATAGGCAACTGAAATTCTTTCCGACTCTTTTGGACTCATTTCAAAGGGTCTTTAATTCCATAGACGAATTAAGAGGGAATATATTTTAAAAATTTGATTTAATGGCTATAACCCAGTGAGTTCTGCGCCACCAGGCGGGAGGTTTATATAACCTGTTAATTCTTTCTTTTTCTTTCTTTGTTCGTCCAAAGATCTTCTGTTCATTTTTTGCTCGCCCAAAATCAATCTTATTATATTCGGCTTAGTAGGAAGTTTGTACTATGCCGATGGAATAAACCAGTTAAAATGTTTGGAAGTCCGAAGACGGAAGTCCGAAGACGGAAGTTCAAAGCCTCATACCAGGCGCCTGTCGCCTGTTGCCTGATTATTCCTATCTGGTTTTAGCTTTTGCTTCATTACCAGCATTTGGATCAAGTCAGCCATGTATAACCAGGCAGCCGCTCTTTTAATTACCGGATTAGATAAGAGCCTCTGTCACATCCTCCAATAATTTTAATGTACCCTCTACCGGATCACCACCGGCTTCGTATTCAACAGAAATATATCCCTTATATCCGGCATCATTAAGTACCCTGACGCAACGGCTGATATCAACTTCAGGAAACCGGGTCCACCTTTTTGCATGACACATTGTTCTCGCCATCGGAATCAGAACTTCAAGCCCGTTATACAACATGTATTCATGCTCCCAATTGCTGAAATCAGGGGAGGCTTCACAGAATGGACTGTTCACCTCATTGATAATGATTCTGATATTAATCGGATCTGCAGCCAGTCCCCAATGATTCTCAATTGTAACCTTTACACCAACTTTTTCTCCGTAATCAGCCATTTCCTTAAAGGATTCAATAGCGTTTTTCAGATAGGGAACGATCTCTGTGTTTTGCGGATATCCATCCTTGATAACCGAAGCAGGAATAATCTGTGGGCCACCGGTATTCACACGCATTGACAGGACACCGATCATTTTTGCGGCATCAAGCCATAGCTTTGCCACCCTGATCCCTTCACGCCTTAATTCATCGTTAGGATCAGCAATATTACGGGGAGCATTATTTGATATATGAATAGCTTTTGTTCCTGTCGAGGCTATTTTAGCCGCAAGCTGTTCCAGATAATGTTTTGAAGAGGGAGTTGACGGATCAAAGTCACCAAAACGTGTCTGCCCGTCTCTTTCAATCCGGGTAAACATCGAGTCATCATTGATATCCCCGAACAGCGAAGACCAAAGGTCCATTGCGGTTACCCCGGGATATGTGTTCCGGGTGAATTGAGGGAAGTCGATCAGGGTAAGTTCTCCATATTTCTGTTTTAGCTGTGTAATTTCAGGACGCTCAGTTCTTCCGGGGAAGGAGCGCCTTTTGAATAACTGGTTTACAGCATAAGAATTGGATGCCATTTGCTGCAATCGTTCTTTTTTGGCCCGTTTAACAACCTTTTTCTGTTCTGCTGGCTCTGCTGAAGTTAATATGCCCATGCCGGCAATACCTATCGCGCCGACCCCGGCTGATTTCAAAAAATTCCGGCGGTCGATAGCTGAAGAATGTATTTCAATGGTTTTTTTCATATTCTTTTCTTTTAAGGTTACCTTATTCCCAAAGCTATAATTTTTCATGAACAAAACCCAGCCCTTCCGCACTACATATCTCCCCTGCAGTCTGGCTCCTTCGCTAAATCCCGTCACTGGCGGGATTCTTAATGCTCGGCCACCGCCCAGGAGGGAATTTAATAATACCTTCCGACTTCCGGCTTCGGGCTTCGGACTTTTGACTTTACAGACTTTAAGACCTTACTTAGGCTGCAGATACGGAATTATTACATCGTTTTTATAATCATTGGTACCGTCGTAAGTAATTGTAACAACCGGTATTCCCGTTATATTCCTGATTTCGCCGGTCATTGCCTCCGTAACTAAAGACGGGCAGCAGAAAGCAGGATTTGCCTGTACAAACAGTGATATATCCGGATAGTTTTCGAGAAAATAAAAGATCTTTAAGATATTTTCATATGATTCGCCTGAATGATAGGGTTTAATATTAAACCGCTCAAGATGCTTTTCCAGTTTTTTAGGATTAATGATTTTCCTCGGTCCCAAATATTTTTCGAAATAACGGTAATATTTATCCTCAAATAGCTTAAGACATGAGCTGATCATTCTTTGCTGTGCTGCTGTAACGTATTCTCCCCGGGAAAGAGTACGGCGTATCACATTTTCGAGGGTCATTTTAACCAGATCCGTATAGGGAGTCGTTATTACCTCACCACCTGCTTCTTCAATGGTGCGGTTTAATTCCTGATTCATAATGTCGTTGTCGCATACATAGAAATCGCCGAACAATGCAATTTTTGGCTTATTACCATCCTTTCGGGGGATGTTATCAAAAAGGCAAATTACTTCAGAAACAGCCTTATCCATCGGTTTATTTCCATGGAATGCCCCTTCCAGAATTACAACCGATTTCTTTATTACCCGGTCAGTGTCGCCCTTATTGATCTCATATGGCCTTATTCTATAGCCCGTCATTCGTATTAAACCGCCAAGCAGGTAAGCAAAATAGGCATAATAGCATGCACTTAAAGAGATCTCAAGGTGCGTCAGCAGGCCGCTGTAAACATGGGCATTCTCGAAGCCATGCCCGTAATTTTCAAAAATGCTTTTAAAGTACTCAGGGTATAGTCTGATATTACAGGATAGCTTTGATTCAATTGCCCAAAGCATTGTGTTCTCCGGTTTCAGTTTATGTTCACCGACATATTCTATAAATTCCTGGGCAATAATATTTATTGGCAGACATTGTCCCGTATTATGTGCCATGCTTTTCTTTATGGTAAGCTCACTCGATTTCAGCAGGCGGGCATCAATACCTATTCTTCTCAGATTTGCAACCAGCAGGGGTGAAACTATGGGGTCCCACCGGGGGAACAATAATGTATTGTCCGCAATGTTTCTTGTTATCTGAGGGAAGATCCGGCCGCCTTCGGGTTTTGGTTTTTCATTACTGATTGAAGCATGGTTTTTAAACGAACGGACTGCGGCTTCAATCCTGGTTTCATATCCCAAGTTAGAATCATGTTCATCAATCTGAAGGATAAGATACGGCTTACTGCAACTATTGAATATTTTCTTAAAGTAATCAATGATGAATGAATCAGGAGCACATTTAAATGCTGTGATCAGTACCGGATACAGATTCCTGGTATTTGCTGCTATTCTGGCAGCTTCAAGGATTTTAGTCACAAAATACCAGGGAAGTTTCTTTAATAAGATTGTTACATCTTCTGTCCCAATATCATCCAAAGAAATCATATCCTGGTAGAAAGATTTAATACCCAGGCTGTTAAAAATATCCGGGATACCTTTATTCAGAGTCTTTGAAAGTACAATGTAAGGTCTTCCAAGTAAAACTACGGAGATCTCTTTTTCCGGCTGAAATTGTTTCTTAAAAACATTGCCCAGCTGATTTTTTTTATTTGAGTACCAGGATAATGCTTCATTAAAGGCAGCGAACACCGTAAAATAGCTTATCCCGTTTTTTATTACAGGTTTTAAGCACTGATGCAGTTTTTGTGCCATATGATATTTCCCTTTTGCGAAGCTCAAAAATGGGGATAAGCATTTATTCGGGATATCATTAATTTTTAATGTGTAAACCAGAGATGCACTGAACTGGGTATAATAACAATACTGGCCTTCATCTTCTTTTGACTTTTCAAGGGTTTGAAGCAAGACAGGCAAAAAGATATAATCGACTTTATCAGAAAGATATACAACATGTCCAAATGTTGAATTGACAGGAGAACAAAACTCAGCCCCGGCAAGGCATTTTCCAGTTTTAAGCGAATCGGGATAGTCTTCGCTTGTAATAGTCGGGATAGAAAGGTTATTAAAAAACCTTTTCCAGAGCGATAATTCATCGAATAAATGAAGTGTGGCAGGTATCCCGATAGTTATATCCTGCTTTAAGTAAGTGCTTTTCGCCTGTGAAAATATTTTGTCCCTGGTTTTCAGGAGATCAAATCCTGTCCTGTTTTTTGAAATATAATGGTGGGTGTCGTAATCCCTGCCGCACATGAACCCGAAGGCAACTTTCTCCCCTGAAACGTTTGCAATGCTGATGCAACAATTGTTTGTGCACAGGGTGCATGTTTCGGTTTCTATATCAATCTCTTCCCTATAAATTTCAATTCCCCTGAAATCTGTTCTGCTTAATTTCTTTTCCTGCAGCATCAGTGCAGTTCCCAGGGCGCCTGTAAGATGACAGTATTTTGATACATATATCGGCCTGTTCAGCCGTTGCTCAAAAGCCGCTACCAGTGATTTATTTTTTGCCGTAGCACCCTGGAAACATATTTTTTGTCCGATGGATGCTTCGGTGGCAACCTTCTTTAAGTAGTTCTCAGTAACCGAATGCAATGCTGTTGCAAGAATTTCATTAACCGAATACCCGCTGTTAAGTAGCTGGCTGATATCCCGTTCCATAAAAACAGCACAACGATCACTGGCCAGGGGTGATCTGACATTTTCAGCTTTCACTGCATAATCGGATAATGAGCAGTTCAGCTTTTTAGTCTGCTCCTGCAGGAAGCTCCCTGTACCTGCCGCACAGACACTGTTCATCTGCGAAAATGTCACAATGCCATTATGCATCAGAGTAAACTTCGCATCCTGTCCGCCTATCTCAATTATTGTATCTGTTTCGGGATTGAGTTCATAAGCAGCTTTTGCGTGTGAGGTAATCTCATCAATAATCAGGTCGGTATTTAAAATCTTACCGATAAATTTTCTTCCGGAACCAGTTGTCCCTATACCAGCTATGGTAACCTCAGCTTTCTTCTTCCTGAAAAGATCTTCAACAGCCTCCAGCAAAGATCTGACGGCAGATAAGGGCTTCCCAGCAGTGTAAGTATAGAAGCCTGCAACCGGGCTTTTGGCTTCATCAATCAGGATACTCTTGGTACTTGTCGAACCAATATCAATGCCGGCATAGACCATATAGCTGGTATCAGGAGTTAACTCCTGATAGATATCAACCTCAACTTCTGCAGGATGCAGGGAAACAACAGGTTTGAAACTAAATGATCCTTTAGTGGTGAAGGCGGGATATTTGCTCAGATTTAGAGAAAGTGGTTTGTGAAAATATTGTTTTTCAGCATTTTCCCTGACAAGAATATCTTCGAATGAATTAATTTTTAATTGAACCGGGTCAACCTTTTCGTTGAGAAGCATAAGCGCGGCACCAATAGCTCCGAAAAGATGTGCATTCTCATTGTCTAAAAACGTGGTTTTTAATAATTTCTCCAGATAAATTCGGACAACCAGATTTTTTGAAACACCGCCAGTCATCAAAACAGGCAAGGCAGGTGGTTCCCGGTTAAATACCGTGTTGTTGATGTTTTCAGCAAGTCCCTTGCAAAGGCTGTCGCAGATTGCATTGACAGAAAAGCCTCTCTGCTGGGCATGAATAATATCCGTATTGGAAAACACCGCACAACGTGAAGCAATGAAGGGAGTTGCATCGGTGTTTTTAAGTGCCTTATCACATAATTCTTCAATACCTGAAAGGTTTAATCTGCCAGCCTGCTGATCAAGAAAACTGCCCGTACCGGCAGCACAGGAGGTATTTATTTTTGTGGATTGGTAATTACCACCGGCATCAAACTTAATAAGCATGAATTTTTCGGCCCCAATATGCAGAACCGAAACGGCATTTCTGCAAAAACGCCTTGTCGCAGCCATAATTGCCACCTGTGTATTATAGTTCTGAACGCGATTCTTATCAAGACAGGCAGAGGAGGAGGTGCATGCAAAAGCAGTTATTTGAGCCAGATCAAATATTTTAGCCGCATCAGAAAAAGATTCGCGGATATTGCCTTTATGAAATTGATAAAATTGTTGCAGAATATTGCCATCCGCATCCATTTGCACCATAGAGAGGGAAACTGAGCCGATGTCAATGCCAAGAATTGAATCCCTGGTAACAGAGACTTTAGCCATAATGTCACCCATTTATAAATGCCAAGTTATTTCAGTAATTGTATCAAATAAAGATACTATTTAAATAATTCGATAAATGACAAATTAAACCGTACAGGAAAAGAAGCTGGTTTTAAATACCCATCAAAAAATAAAAAACTAAGCATCTGAAATGAGCTCGTGCAAAACCAGGGGTTCCACATTGAAAATTCTCTCTGAATAAGCTTTTAGTTTATCAAATCCGGATCGGAATCATCCATTGCGTTTTAACCACCCGGCATCGTGCTTGAATCCTTAAAAAATAATTGGGTAATTAGTATCTATTGCCTAATTTTGGTTATGCAGGACATTGCCGGAACAAGTTATATGCCTTAGAAAAGTTATTGGTTTGCTTTAACATGATGAGAACAGATATTCATGTCAGCATTTTTGATGTTTTCATTTTCCTTGGTGTATTCCAGGGATTTCTGATATCATGGTTTTTTATAAAAAACGGGCAGAATAACAGAAAAGCTAATCTTTATCAGGGTTTGCTGCTGCTTTTTATATCGCTTGCAATCTTTGAAGAATGGCTGAACAATACCGGATTCATTGTTAAAGTATTGTGGCTTACAAATTTCAGTGAGCCCCTGAATTTCACCTTCCTTCCTCTTTTTTACTTATATGTAAGAAGCACTCTGAACCCAGATGAGAGTAAAAAAGCATGGATACATTTTATCCCTGCTTTATTCTGGATGTTCTACATGGTTTTCCCTTTCATCCAGTCAGATGAATATAAGTATAATTCTTACATTGAAACAAAACATCCGGACTGGGGCTATCTTGAAGCAGTTTATAAGATATCAGATGATCCGTTACGCATCAGGGAATATGTAAACCAGTTTACAGTGGTCCAGTTCGCGGTTTATCTTATCGCTTCCCTGGTATTATTGTTTAAAAAATTCACGTCACTGAATCAATCAATATTTAAGACAGATAATGAATCGCTGGTAATACTGCGCAATACTACTTTTCATTTTCTACTGATCGTTGTAATCTTTATTGTGACAAAAATCTATTTTGGAATGCGAAGCGATTTAGGAGGTTACATAGTAGCTTCCTATGTCTCGTTCATGATTTATGTAACCAGTTACCAGATATTGAACCGGTCGGATTTCTTTAATACTCAGCGTTCGTTCCTTTCTTTTCCGATTACCAAGTATCAGAAATCCTCTCTTTCGGATGAAAGTAAAGAAATAATTCTGGCCAGGATCAAAAAGGAAATGGAGGGGAACAGATATTTTACAAATAATCTGGCTTCCCTGGCCGGCTTTTCAAAACAAATTAATGAATCTTCCCACCATGTCTCGCAGGTAATTAATGAGAAATTGAATAAAAATTTCTTTGAACTCCTGGCAGTCTACAGAGTAGAATATGCCAAAAAGCTTATAAGGGAGGATAAAGAAATAAAACTTACCGTTGAAGAGCTTACAGAACTGGTTGGGTACAATTCAAAATCGTCGTTTAATATAGCTTTTAAGAAATATACGCTCAAAACTCCATCAGAATACAGAAAATCTCTGGTTACTCAGTAACATTCACGTTATCTGATATTTATCTATTATTTTATTCTTCAATTCCGTTTAATCCGATAGGCTCATACATCGTTCCGATAGGCTGATTCGTTCTGTCCCGCAGATGGGTTTTACTTTTGACATGAAAACCAAAACTGGTAAAAATGACAAGAGTCAAACATAATAAACCGGAACGTCAACTGGCTATTGCTCAATTAATAAGTAAAATAAAAGAGAGAAGGGGGATAATGCCACTCTCCGCAGCCTATTTACTGATGCTTCTGGCAATGTTCATTCTTCCATTGTTCAGTGTGCCCGAATATTCCATTATCCGGAATACCTTAAGTGAGCTTGGAGCACAGTCTGCACCTGAGGCATGGATAATGAACATAATATTTACAGCCCTTGCTTTAGGTTCTGTAATTGCCGGGTGGAGATTTTTTGATGGCTTTGTGTTTCACCGGATCATTCTGATCTTATTCGGGGTTTGCCTGGCACTGATGGCTTTCTTCAACCATGCTCCTGTCAATCCTGAAGTCCAATACAATTTGAGGGAAGACGGGTGGCATGCATATTTCGCCGGTACAGCAGTATTATCTTTCATTATTCTTAGTATAGCCACAAGCTTTATCCTGGAGAAACAACAAGACAGGCTGCTGGCCAGAGCTGCAGGAACATCTGCCATGGTTTTAATGGTTCTGATGGCTGAAGCTGACCGGTTGGCAGGTGTCTGGCAAAGACTCATTCTTATAATTTCATTTGGATGGATGATTTACTGCTTTAAAGCCAGTGAATCCTGAGTATTTCTTTTTGGTTTTCTAAGACAAATAATTAATTATCAGAATATTAAACAGTATTAATTTAAAAACAAGAAACCATGAAAACAAGAACCACAAATCAAAAAGCTAATCTGTACGAAGCAGTTTTCGTAATGATTGTAACCCTCATGTTCCTTTCCTCCGGAGCAGCTGCACAGCAACGGGATTCAACTGAGACTTTATTTAAATCAAATGTTAAGGTCGCTGAACTCTGGACTCCGGAAGTTAAGATCAATTCTATCCAGGGAGATATCGGAACGCTTGTCGGATTTTATGGAGGCGCATTGATAAATCGTCAATTTCTGATAGGTATTTCCGGCGGGGTAAACCTTGGACATCCCAGGGTTAACTATGGTTATTTCGGGGGTATTGTCCAATATATCTACAGGCCCGAAAAGATGTTACATCTCAGCGGTCAGATGCTCATTGCCTACGGGACCACAAAAGATTATGAGAATCCCAAATCAGGTCTTCTGGATAATTTCTGGAATATTTCCGGGGCAAGGTTCTTCTTAACGGAACCGGGTGTAAACCTTGAATTGAACCTTGGCATAAGGCTGACACTGGTTGCCGGTGTTAGTTACAGGACTGTCACGGGTCTGAATGAAAACGATGAGAATGTCTCAATCACCCATGTTTCCAATAAAGATTTAAGCGGAATAAACTTCAATATCGGGCTTAAGTTTGGAAAGGAAAGAAAAATCAAATCATAAGCTGTTTGTTCTTATCATCTAAAACCTGAAAATCAAATGAAAACAAAAATCATTCTGATATTCTTTCTTACTATAATTGGCAGCGGGATTAAAGGGCAGACTCCGGACTCATCATTCAATCATAATAAAATCCATTCAGTCAATATCCGGGCCGGCCTGAACCAGATTAAGGAGATGAATCTTCTCCCCCTGGTTCACAGGGGAATCCTTACAGAATTATCCTTTGAAACTGAAAGGGAAAAGAGCAGTTTGCGTCAGTTTCAGTTCATATTTACCTACAGCCGTGTTAAAACCAACCTGGAAGAAATGTCCAAAAGCGGCAATATCAGGCTTGGCCTTAATTACTCTTTTAACTTCCTGGTTTTCCAGAAAAACAGTCTCCGGTATTATTTAGGCCCTCAGTCATCACTGAGTTACTCTTTTATGCTGTTTCCGAACTGGGATGACAGCCACGGTTACTGGGCCGATTATCTGTCATTTGGTGCGAATAATATTTTATCTGTTTCGCTTGGACATGAAAGTGAATGGTTTACAGCTGTAACCTTTTCGCTATTTGGTTTTTTCAGCCGCCCCGAAGAGATCCGTCCTTTTAAAATGGACGACTCCTCCTTCGGGGGAATTCTGAAGGCTCTTAACAGTAACATTGAACCGGGATTAATGAATAAGTTATTACAGGTTAATTTCAAAACCGAATACCGGTTCCCGGTTTTTGTAAATAAACGGGAGGCAATAACCTTCAACACGGATATATTCCGCATTTCGGGAAATAATGAACAGCCCATTTTTCAAATAATTAATCGGTTCGGAATAAAAATTATGTTATGAAAGCTATGAAAGCAAAGATTTTAGTTATCATATTATTGGGAATTTTATCCCTTGCCTTGCCGTCGTGCCTGAAAGATGAACCAATTAAGGTGGCATATAGTGGATTTAAACCTCTGTTAATCGGTGATGACTGGCCGGTATCAACGCCTGAAGAGGAAAAAATGGATGCAGGTTTTCTGAATGCTGCATATCAATTGATCTACAACAATGAACGATTTGTAATGGCCAGAAGCCTGCTGGTTTTAAGGAACGGGAAGATTGTAGCAGAAGCATATCCCCACGACCCGGATGATCTTAGCAGGATTGAAAATATTCAATCCTGCACCAAATCGTTTACTTCCATCCTTACAGGTATTGCCTTTAAGAATCACTATCTCGATTCACTTAACCAGACTTTTAACAGTATCTATCCCGATAACTTTAAGAATCATCAGGATAAGAAAAACATTACTATTGCAAATGCACTGACAATGAAGACTGGCATAAACTTCATCGACGGAGATCATACTCGTCCACTTTATGAAACAGATGAAAGTTCAGTTGATTATATCCTATCCCTTCCAAAAAATTATGAACCAGGAATTGTTTTTCAGTATAATGATGGTGCCCCGCATTTAATCTCTGCTGCCATTCAAAAAGGGTATGGAAAACCGCTTTCGGTTTTTGCCGATGACTTTTTGTTTAAACCGTTAGGAATAACCGAATGGAAATGGGAAGCGGCAAATGATGGAATCACTTTTGGTGCAGTCAGTATTTATATGAAACCGCGCGATATTGCAAAATTCGGACAGTTGCTGCTTCAGAACGGCAAATGGGGAAACCAGCAAATTGTAGACAGCAGCTGGATTTCAGCAGCTACAAAACCAATTGTAACAATGTACAGTCCAGGCACTTCCTATGGCTATTATTTCTGGATCTTTCCTGCTTATGGCGGTTACGCGGCTGTGGGGCATGGAGGGCAATTTATTTTTGTGCTTCCTTCAAAGAAGCTGGTAGTCATATATACTGCCTGGCCATATACAAGCGGCGATATGTTTGATAATTTCAATGAGTTAGCTGACCTGATTATAGAAAGCTGCAATTAAACGACATACAACTCACGATAATTTGCTTACGATAACAACCAGCAGCAGACTCTCTGTCGCCGGAAGCCTGTCGCTTGTCGCCTCTCGCCTGACGCCTGACGCCTGTCGCCTGACGCCTGTCGCCTGACGCCTGTCGCCTTTTATATACTACTCAATACCTGTTGACTTTCAGATAATTATTGGTACCTTTATAAGAAATAGGATATTTAGATTTTATCTTTTTCAAATGTTGTTAATAATTAATTAATTGAAAGGAAATTAAAATGAACATTTTGTATCTATTAATTGCGATTGTAGTGCTATTGTTTTTTGCAGGAATCAGAATTGTACGGCCAACTCACAGGGCTTTAATTGAGAGGCTTGGAAAGTATCATTTTTTTGCCAATCCCGGATTCCACTGGATTATTCCGGTTATTGACAAACTATACCAGGTTAATGTTACCGAACAGATGGTTGATGCCCAGCCCCAGGAAATAATCACAAATGATAATCTGAATGCAAGCGTTGATGCACAGGTTTATTTCAGGGTGAAATCTGATGAGGATAGCGTTAAAGGATCAATTTACAACGTTAATAATTACAGATTGCAGATTGTTAACCTCGCGCGTACCACGCTGCGTAATATTATCGGCACACTCACTCTTAAATCAGCTAACAGCGAACGGGGGAAAATTAACTCCGAGCTCTATAGAACACTGCATACCGAAACACAGACCTGGGGTATTGAAATTGTCCGCACAGAGCTGAAAGAAATTGATCCCCCACATGATGTGCAGGAGACCATGAATAAAGTGGTAAAAGCTGAAAATGAGAAAATTGCGGCCATTGACTCGGCTACAGCAGCAGAAACTGTAGCAGATGGTATAAAACGCGCCAAGATCAAAGAGGCTGAAGGTTATAAGCAATCGAAGATATTGCATGCTGAAGGAGAAGCTGAAGCCATCAGACTGGTAAATGACGCAGCAGATAAATATTTTGTCGGGAATGCGCAATTACTACGCAAACTGGAGGCTCTTGAGGCATCACTCGGTAATAACGCCAAAATTGTTGTTCCTGCGGGAAGTGAACTGGTTAATATCATAGGGGAGATGGCAGGGATAGTACCATTGGAAAGAAAGAAAAAAGACACCAAATAAGCTGATAATTAATTTCTAACCACTGAGGGTCGCACGGAGTTTCGCGGAGTAAGACACTGAGTTGCAAAACTGTGCGATTCTGTGGTTTAAGGATCTTAGATATGGAAAAAGCTGTCAAGCCGGTTCCCTTTTTTTAACCGGTAATGGAAGAAAAAGAATAACAACGCAACCGGAAGAACCGAGACGGCTACAATAAGCGACCATTGCAAATCAAGAAGGCCGTTCTTGTATTTATCAAATACAATTTCTGTTATAATACAATACCCTGATAATGCAATAAATGCTGATGCGATTATGTTCAGCCCTTTGAAATGGGCCACCCTGTAGAGTACAATGACGGTTCCTGCCGCAATAAACGCGGCGACCGTTAAGGGAAGACCGACCGGAAAGAACCATACCTTGCCGGCAGTGATCAGGCTAATAAAAAAAAGAGCTGTCAGAATTACAAGCATTTGCAGAGTAACTAAAGCCAGAGTCCTTTTGTATACATAAAGGTAAAGTGTCATAATTATCCATGCTGCAGTTATTGAAATGTCAGAGAATAGCGACCAGTTCAGGCCCTTGCCTGTTAACAGGTCAAGTATGGTGCAAACAGCGATTCCGGAAAAGGCCAGTACTCCGCTTAATTCCCAGAGATACTTTCTGTTTTCTTTTTTCTGAAGCTGAATGATATCAGAAGGAAAGCTATCGGAAAGAGGTTCCTGCTCAATTTTCTTTTCAGGATCCTTGCCGCAAAGAGGGCATATCTTTAATCCGTCATCCAGCTCGACTCCGCAATTGACGCATATAGTCATACACTGTTATTTAGTTGTAGTTCAAAATCTTAACATGAATACCGGCATCATTAAGATAGGTTAGAATATTCCGTTCAAGCTCACGCGATTGTGTGATATTACAGAAATTAATCCTTAACCTGCCCTTATAGGAAAGCAGAGCACAGCCCGACTTCACTTTATGATTAGGCGGAGTTGGAATGAGTTCCAGAGAATCAATCATATCCTCCATTTCTACCGGAAGATTCACCACTCCAAGATTAGTAACCATCCCCGTCCAGCGCTTTGAAGCCAGCTTTCTGTAAATCGCGGCAATAACCAGTCTTTTAATTACCAGAGGCATTATCCTGACAATTAATAGTCTTTCATAACTGACGTTCGACGAAAGAAACCGTGATATCTGCTTGATATCGGTACCTATCTGCGACTGGTGATGAATCGATTTGATTATCTCTTCAAATGTATAAGTTCCCAGTCTGACGTCAATTTCCGGCAACACGAAAAGAGAAAAATTGCGCATTGTCCTGCTCGGAAATTTGTTTCTCATGTTAACAGGTACTTCGATCCTCAGAACTTTTCGGATATCTTTTTTACTTTTTCCCCTCGTGGAAATAAAGATCTTCTGGAGTGAGAAGAAGTAGACTGATACAAAATACTCTGTAAGCGACACATTATACCTGCGGGATACCTCAAGGATTTCATCAACTTTGACCTCAGCCCTGAGTACTCTCAACCTTGGCCTTGGGTTAAGCTTGTAAGGGAGATGCCAGGCTCTGACAAGCCTGGCAGGTGGAGGCAGTTTCTGAAAAAACTTGATGTACCCGTCCTCATACTCCTCTTCTGAAACCGGCGTACCGGGCAGAATTATATTCCCGGGAGAACTGACAGTCTTACCGATCAGTGTCATGTATGTGTATAGTAGGGATTTAAGGTAATCCATTCCTCCTCCTCCATCGGTTAGTATATGAATAAACTCAACCGAAATCCGATTGGCTTTAGCGATAACCCTGTACAATGGCTCGTTTTTTCTTTTAACGGCAAAAGCAGCGCATGGAATCTTTTCTTCAACCTGGATACGCGGCGACTGATCCTTATATTCCAAAAAATTCCAGAATATTCCGCTTCCGAGGGAAACACTGAAATAAGGAAACCTTTGTGAAGTTATTTCCACAGCCTCTTTGAGAGCAGAATATCGAACAGGTTCTTTTAAAGCAGCCGTTAACCTGAAGACAGAGGTAAGATCTTCGGATATAATCGCCGGAAACAATTTCGCCGCATTATCAAGCTTCAACCAGCCACGCTCCTTAAAAGATTCTGAGTTTATAGTGTTGCCCCTCCTTATAAATGAAATACAATTTAACTACCTGGAATGTTTTTTAAAAAAAGACCAGATGACTTCATTGGCATCAAAATCCCTGCAGGTTTTCCCTATTACCCTTGCAGGTAAATACTGAACGCCTCCGGGCCAGGTGTGTCCCCCGCCGTCAACAGCATAAAGTATGACTTCCGTTCCTTCAATACCATTAACATATTGCTTACTTGTTACTCTTGTACCATCTTCGGGGTCAATGTCAGGCTCTTCAGTCACCACAGGTATGACTGAACACCTGTTCTGCCATACCCAAAACTCTATTGATTCATTAACAGATAAAACTTTACCAAGGTTTATCTTTCGGATTCCATAAATATAACCTCCCTCAAATGGAACCAGAGGATCATTTGTATTATTAATTGCTAATACTGAAACGGGTCTGGATGGCGAGCATTCAGGATAAAGCATGATTGGAATATTTCCGTCTACCGGAGCAATTGCAGTGATTTTATCGGATAATTCACAGGCCAGACGATATGACATTATAGCTCCGTTTGATATGCCTGTTACGTAAACCCGTTTCGGGTTTATGTTGTAATCGCTGATCATTGAATCGATAAGTGCAGAAATAAAGCCCACATCATCGATGTTATCCCTGTGCGCACGGTCGTTTGCTTCTTCATCCATTCTGCCATCATTCCAGTTCAGCTCAATGCCGTCGGGATACACAATTATAAATCCATCCTGATCAGCCATTTTATTAAAACCTTTGTGGGTAAGAATAATCATGCTGAATCCGTTCGCTCCCCTGCCATGCAATGCGATAACCAGTGGAAGCTGAATAGTTTTATCAAAAGAAGAGGGAATATGAATATTAAAAGTCCGTTTCAGGCTATCGTGTATGAATGAGGTTCTCATATCCTTTCCCGCAAATGCCGGAATGGATATCAGACTGATTCCGGTCAGCACCAACAAAAATGCAGGCAATCTGGTTTTTATAAGCGAACTGAATTTTAGATTTATCATGATTATCTGCATTAGTCAGTTTAATTCCAGATATAAAGGTAGGCATATATTTTTTCTCTCGCCGTACGATAGTAATAGGATCGCTGATTATCGCAGATCTAGTCCTGCTTCAATATACCCGACCGTTAACAGGAAAACCAGCGATTTGTATAATCGATATCCTCCTTAACCAGGTTCAGGACAACCGAATCATGAAGCAATTGTGCATTTACCGGAAATGAGCCCGGAAATATGACCAGTCCGATGCATTTCAGATTTGTTTTGAACCTAAGCGAAAATTATTTTACTTCATGGGAACTTCCATCAGTAGAAATTCAGCATCGGCTTCGGCTTTAACGTTGAATTTATCAACATCCCAGATTCCGAATCCGTCACGCGATTTTAATTTCTGATCAAAGATTGTCATCTCACCGCTCAAAACAAAAGCATAAACTCCGTTCCCTTTTGCTTTGATTTCATAATCAGAGCTGAACCCTTTATCGAACTGACCAAGATGAAACCAGGCCTTCTGATAGATCCAGACCCCTGCGTCATCAGGATTGGGAGAAAGGATCTGCTGGAAAGTGTTATGCCGGTCTGCAATGTTCAAAGTTATCTGGCCATAACGTGGTTTTTCATTCCTCTTATTGGGGAACACCCAGATCTGCAGGAATTTAACCCGTTTATCCTTATTCCTGTTGTATTCGCTGTGTGTGATTCCTGTGCCGGCGCTCATAACCTGCACGTCGCCATGCCGTATAACTGAGATATTGCCCATGCTGTCCTTATGTTCCAGATCGCCTTCGAGAGGGATTGAAATTATTTCCATGTTATCATGTGGGTGAGTAGGGAATCCCCTGCCGGCTTCAACGGTATCGTCATTAAGCACCCGAAGCATTCCGAAATGGACCCTGTCGGCATCGTAGTAATCGGCAAAACTAAAGGTGTGCCTGCTGTGAAGCCACCCGTGGTCTGCATCCCCACGGGTTTCAGCCTTATGAAAAACTGTATTTTGCATATAGATTCATTTATTTATTTAAAATAACGGGTTCATCCTGATTTAGTTCATAGCTGAAACCTTTTTCCGACGCCTTCATTATTAAAACCCTGAACAGGATAAGGTTTGCAAGTATAGCTTCGGCTTTGTATGAAGAGATCCGGGCAATTTTTCTGAACTTCGACAATGTAATTGACCCGTTTTTTCCAAGGTAATCCATGAGGGAATTTTCAACCTTGCTGAATTTTACGAGTACGCCTGATTTCTTTTCCTCTTTTCTCCACACCTGGAGCAAAACCCTGTTTGCAACAAGGTTCTGATCTCCGTGCCTGAAATATGACAGCCACCTTCCATCTTCATTCTTAGCCTGGTATGGCCTTTTATCTCCTTTGGAAACCTCAACCTCCACCACGGTTTTCCCTGCTATGATATGTTGTTTTGTGCTGAAAACTATTTCTGGCCGGCAAAAAAGGTGGGCAGCTGTATCGACCATGTAAATTTCTTCATCGGATTTGATTCCTGCAATGCTTCCGTTATCCCTTATTCCGATAAGCAATTTACCGCCATCGCTGTTTGCAAATGCTGATAATGTCCTTGCGATCTTACGGCTGTCAGAAACACAGTATTTAAAGTCAAGATGTTGATTTTCACCCTCTGCGATTAGATTTTTCAGATAGCGGTCCATGGTGATGGTTTTGTTATTCCGATTGTGAAATGCAAAAATATGGTAAGGCGACGAATTAAATATACAAATTAAAAATCACCGATCCATTTTTTCGGATTTTCAATGATATATTTCCTGATTCTGAACAATTCGGAATTTGTGCGAATTATGTGGTCATGAAAACGGGGTTGCCATTGGAAATCAATATTGTGTTTTCTGGCATATATCGTAACAGCCGATTTCACGCCACGCATTATTGATGATAAATTATTTGATTGGGGCATAAATTCATTACGGAAATTGAATTTATCATTTTTGTCAGACACGCCATGCATGGCGTGTGTACAATTGTATGGCATATTATTGTATCGGTTATTCCCGATATTAATTATTGCATGAAAATGATCAGGCATGATAATGAATTCATCCAGCGAAATATTCATTTCCGGTCGTAATGATGGTGTTTTAATCCATTCATTTTTCAGACAAAATCCCAATTCAGATAATATCATTTTGCCATTTACAACATTTCCGAAATATTGAATTCTGTTCCCTGTACAAATTGTGACAAAATAATTTCCGGAATTTGAATAATCGTAACCACGACATCGTTTTGAACCAATACGGTATTTATTTCTGAACAGGGCACACATAAATCAAACATTACAGCGAGTGGATGCAATTTACAATAAAAATTCCCTTTATTTGTTTTGTTAACATAAGAATCACTCCGATGAAATTCCCTTTTAATCTGTTATTTCCACCAGTGGTCATTACCCTGATATGGAACCCTCCATGTTGCAGCCAGGGAAATTCCAGGCCTTCCGACAGGAGAGAATGGATGAAGGAGGTGACAAGGGAATATTCCCCTGATTCATGGGACCTTCTGATGAGGTATGAGAGCCTGCCTGAAAGGCTGGAAGCCGATGCAGTTGACGGCAAAATAGCGCAAACAGAAAAGACCGCCGGCACATTTTATTACCTTGAAGGCAGGACCAGGAGCGAGCTCCTGTTATCAATGGCAACCAACGTTCATGAAATTGCACATGCATACTCCGGACTGAATATATTTCGCTATGCCAGCGAGAAGGGACTGAAGCTTGATATACATAATGCAGAAGAATTCTTCTATTATTCACCGTCCAGGTCCTTTTACGTCTCTTTTCCGATGAAATCACTTTTCCCGTCGGGCGAGCTGAAAGCCATTATTCCCAGGACCCTGAGAACATTCCGCTTTGATACCTACATAAACGGCACGACTTCAACACAGTCGGAGGGCGTTATAGGGCTTCTAAATGAACTGCATTCGTATTACCTGGAATCGAAATTCTGCTATGAGGTGCTTGAGCCGTATAAGACCGCTGAAGGATCTGATGCCTCAGGGCTTTTTGAGTGGGTCCATAACTCGCAGAGCAAGATGAGCGCTTTCTTCGAATTCGACTATTTTATCAGGGAGTATCTGCTTTATATGAAAAGGAAATATCCCGTTCAGTATAAAGCGCTCAGTAATTACAGGCCTTTTACAGAGGCTTACGAGGCCATACTCAAATCCTACCGAGAGCTTACGGAGAATTATCTGCAGAAGATCAAGGGTGAAATATCGAAGCTGAATTCATCCGGTAAGGTAGTAGCCAGTCTTGATAGCAACGAGCTGTGGGTGAGGGAAGGCAACAGCAACACCAGCGTCGGCACCTCCATCTTCTCGGATGACCGTGAAAAGCTTTTGTCGGTGCTGCAGAGTAACCGGTACCGGGAAATAGTTGATGACTTCCAGGAAATTCGTTGAAAAACTTACACAGAGATTCACAGAGGTACAAATTCTTAAAGTCTATAAAGTCTTAAAGTCTTTAAAGTCGTAAAGCCTGAAACCTTAGGACATTGAACGAAGTGAGCAAGACGACAAGACAGGGAGCCCCGCGAGCCGGGGCAAGTATGACCTGAAAACAACCCTATAACAAACTTTCACCTGCCGCCCGATTCTTTTTTAAATTCAACACATAACCCTTTAAATCTTCCTATTGCCGTTAATCTGTAATATCTTTAGCCTTTTATAAACATCAGATTCCGGAACATGAAGAAAATTATCCATCTGTCGGATTTACACGTCGGACACGAAGACTGTGGTGTTAAATTTCGCTTAATTATTGACAACATTGCGTTTTTAAAACAACCGGCAAATAACTATATCGTTCTGATTACCGGCGATATCGTCGATAATGCCAATCATGGCGGACAAATTGATGAAGCTGTTGAAGCTATCAAACAATTTGAAGAACTCGGATACAGAATACTCGTTATTCCGGGCAACCATGACTATGGAACCGGCATTAAGGGAGATGAGAAATTTGTTGATCTGTTCAAGGAAAGGTATTATAAGTTTAGGGGAATTTCTTATCCAAAACTCGATATTATTGATGAAATTGCTTTTATCGGGCTCGATTCAACAGCCGAAGAGCTTCACTGGCTCGATCGTTTCCTTTCCCAGGGCGAATTAGGGAAGGAACAATTAAATCGTTTAAAGGAAATGTTGAATGGCCCTGAGGTTGCCGGCCTGAAAAAGGTTGTATACTTACACCATCATCCGTTTGATTTTAAGCCCGGAATGCATTTAAAAGACCATAGTGATTTAAAGAAAATTATTGAAAATAAAATCGATATGCTTTTATTTGGGCATTATCACGTTGATCCGACAAGTGCCGGTAAAATATATCATGGCGCCTGGGGCATTAACCGATGTTACAATGCTGGTTCGTCGACCCATAAAAACGGAAATATCGGATTTCAGAGAATTATTGATTTATCCAATGATGATCCAAGAATGGACTATGATGGCAATTTTATATGAAAATCCTCAAAGTCTTTAAAGTCCTTAAAGTCCAAAGTCTAGTACCTAAAGACAATATGCAAAGCCGCAAAACTTGCATAACTTGCACAACCGCACAACAATAAATCGTCTCTTCGAACTTTTTTAACATGGAATAAATGATATTTGAAGATCTGGATCTGAATCCTGAATTGCTGGAATCAATTAATTACATGGGCTACAGGGAGACCACACCTATTCAGGAACAGGCCATTCCGGTCATCCTGTCGGGAAGGGATCTGATTGCCTGTGCACAGACAGGTACCGGAAAAACGGCTGCTTACCTGCTGCCAATGATGAGTTTCATTTCAGAAAAACGACCAGGTTATACCCACACACTTATTCTGGTCCCGACACGTGAACTGGCCCTACAGATTGACCAGCAAATACAGGGATTTGCTTACACATTGAATATTAATTCCTTAGCGGTTTATGGCGGTGTTGGCAGCGGATGGGATCAGGAAAGGGATGCCCTGACAAGGGGGGCTGATATTATCGTGGCTACTCCAGGCAGGTTGATCTCACATCTTAACCAGGGTTATGTGAAATTCAGCCAGATTGAGGTCCTGGTTCTTGACGAAGCCGACAGGATGCTCGATATCGGGTTTTACGACGATATTATGCACATAATTTCCTATGTGCCAAAAAAGCGACAGACCTTGATGTTCAGCGCCACCATACCGACTCGAGATGCGGTCGATGTCGAAGCATATTATGAAGAATCCGGTGGAAATTTCCCTTGAAAGGTCAAAGCCTGCCGAAGGTGTTATTCAGGTTGTTTACATTACTGGTGACCATCAGAAGATACCGCTGATAAACAGTCTTATAGCTGACCACCCCGAATACAGCAGCATTCTGATATTCAGTTCGACCAAAAGGAAAGTGAGTGAGATTGTACGGGGGCTGCGCTCTCCAAATTATAAAGTCGAAGGCATTTCATCCGATCTTGAGCAGAAGGAGAGAGAAGCAACGCTGTTGAGGTTCAGGTCGCGCATAACCCGTGTTCTGGTTGCTACCGATGTGTTGAGCCGCGGGATCGATATTAAGGATATCAATCTGGTAATTAACTTTGACGCCCCTTCTGATGCCGAGGATTATGTGCATCGTGTCGGCCGTACTGCCCGGGCTGAAACTACCGGTGTAGCGATTACGCTCGTCAACAGGACTGATCAACCCATGATGAAACGTATTGAAAAATTAATCGGTTACGAGGTCTTATAAGGCGCCGCTGCCAGCATTTATTGCCGAAAAACATGATAAGGGTCCCGGTCGACGTACCTACCAGTCGAGAACTGAAAAAAGAGGGTTTAAGAGGAGACACGGCAGGTAGGCTCCCTGCTCCCAGCCCCACGCCCCTCATTCCAGTGCCTTCAACTCCAGACTATAGTCATACTGCAGATCCTCGTGGAGTGAGCCAAGTTTTTCCCTTATTGCAGCGATTTGCCTTAAATAAAGATTCCGGAGTGCAGCTTTCCTCTGAATGGAAGGAGTGAATTTTTTCAGTTTTAAACAATAATAAATAAGCAAATCTATCTCCGTTTTCTTATTATGTGAATACCTGATATACTTTTTGGCGGTAAGCAAAATCCTGCGAAGACCTTTTTTAATAAAGTAATAGCTTTTCTTATTTACCTGTTCAAACTTAAGATCAATCTCCTTTTTTACACTTTCAACATACAATGCTTCATCTGACGACTCAAATAGCAGGTAAGTCAGTAACTCCTTGTTCTCTTTTTTGAATCTTGCCAGCCGGAGGCAGAGATCACGGAGCTCCTTAGGTGAGAGGTTATGTAATTCCTGACTGATTTCCTTTAATGTTACAGCCTTCATTGATAATTCAGGTTTCTGATTAGTTGCAGTGGCAACTTAGGTTATTTAATTGAGATTTTTGAAGTAAACGACTAACTTTTTAAATGTTGAGGTGTACTCCCCACAGATTACCCGAAAAAGTTGTAATATTGTTTAGAAACCTTAAGCAAATTCCACTATTAACATTTAGACATATGAAAAAGAATGAGTATGCAAAAAGCCAAAAAGGTAAAAGTCTGTCAAGGCGGAATTTTATCGGCACAGTTGGATCCGCTACGGCGGCTTTTACTATTATTCCACGTCATGTTATGGGTGGAATCGGATATACTGCCCCCAGCGACCTGCTTAATATTGCAGCGATTGGAGCCGGAGGCCGTGGGTCAAACAATATACGGGCAATAAGCGATCCTGATGAAATTGCACAACCTCAAAAAATAACATATGAGGACGTGATTGCTGCTCCGGCACAAACCAGCGCCAGATCGCAGGCAGCAAGAGAACCAGTTAAACTTGCCAACATCTATGCATTATGTGATGTGGATGAAGAAAGAGCGGGTAATACCTATAAGGGTTATCCAAAAGCGAAGATTTATAAAGATTTTCGGAAGATGCTTGAAAAGGAAAAATCAATAGATGCAGTTGTTATCAGTACACCGGACCATACTCACACTGTTGCCTGCATGATGGCAATAAAGATGGGAAAGCATGTGTATTGCGAAAAGCCTTTAACTCATACAGTATATGAAGCGCGTGCATTGGCAAAGGCTGCAAAAGAAGCCAAAGTAGCCACACAGATGGGGAATCAGGGTATGGCTTATGATGCAAACAGACAGCTAAAGGAATGGCTTTGGGATGGAGCTATCGGTCAGGTACGTGAAGTGCATGCCTGGTCCAATCGCCCAATCTGGCCACAGGGTATTGAACGGCCTCTGGAGACTCCCCGTGTGCCGGCTACACTTGACTGGGACTTATGGCTTGGCCCATCTCCCAACCGACCTTATAATCCAGCCTATGTACCTTTTGCCTGGAGAGGGTGGTTTGATTTTGGAAGCGGAGCCATAGGTGATGAGGCTATTCATAACCTTGCGCCTGTATTCACCTCCTTAAAGCTGACCGCGCCCACACGTATTCATGGTAGTTCTTCACCAATCTTTCCGGAAACTTTTCCGCTTGCTTCCCTGATTCACTTTGAGTTTCCTGCACGCGATAAAATGCCACCCGTAACCGTACATTGGTATGACGGAGGTCTCCTGCCCCAAAGGCCAAGGGAGCTTGATGCGGATGCTGTTAATGGCGTTTACAGTACCGATCTGCCGGATTGGGATAAGGCAAATGGAGTAATTTTCGTCGGTGATAAAGGTAAGCTCCTTTCACGTGGGGAAGGTACTAGGACACTAAGGTTTATCCCTCAATCAAGGATTAATGATTATAAGCAACCAGCTCAAACCCTGCCACGTTCTATCGGGCATCACAAGGAATGGATCGAAGCATGCAAGGGCAATGGAACAACCGAATCTGATTTCAGCTTTGCCGGGCCATTAACCGAAGCTTGTCAGCTCGGAAATATCTGCCTGAGGATGGGGGAAAGGCAATAGAATGGGATTCGCTAAACTTTAAAATTACCAATAACGAGGAAGCGAATAAACTTCTTCACTTTGAATACCGCGATGGGTGGAGCCTGTAAGGAATAAAGCCAATCCCGGCCTGGGGCTTGCGGTATGCGGTGTGCGGAAGCGATTGTGCCGGGTGTCTGTAGGTCTTACTTGCCCCGTTGTGCGGGGCTCGCTGTCTTAATGTTTTGTTCACCCCGCTGCGCGGGGTTCACTGTACTAAGGTCTCAGTCTGTAAGCCTTTAAAGACTTTCGACTTTAAAGACTTTAAGGACTTTATGGACTTACAGATTTTCGACCGGAGGTATTTACATCTTCCGGAATTTTCCACTCAGAGCTTATAAATATTACTAAATTAGCGAGATACACAGCTTTAACATATCCTGTAATTTTCGAATGAAATTTATTTTCCTATTTGAATTAAAACATAATTCATTATATTAGGCTCCTGAACCTTTTCACCAGGACTCTAATTAACATCAACCATTATGTTACTCCATCAGCAATTTGTTCGAATGGCAAAGAAACATGCCAGTAAGCTGGCTGTAATTGATAAGACCACAGGGAAAAATGTCACTTATTCAAGGGCTTTAATCGGCGCTCTGATACTGAGCTCAAAATTTAATAAGTACGATGAGGGATTTATTGGTATTATGATCCCGACTTCCGCAGGTTGCGCACTGGCTACAGTGGGAGCATTAATGAGCGGCAGAATACCGGTAATGATAAATTATTCAACACGTGCTGCAGAGAGTGCAAAGTATGCACAAAAGAAATGTAAATTCAAAACAATTATTACTTCCAAAGCATTACTGGAAAAAATAAGTTGTCCGGTAGTTGACGGAATGATAATGATCGAGGATATAATGGAAAGTGTCACCACAGGTGAAAAGCTTAAGGCGGCATTGAAAACCAAACTTCCTGTTAATATGATCCTCAAAAGCATCCATAAAGGAGATGAAAATGACACCGCTGCAATCTTATTTACTAGTGGAAGTGAGAAAGACCCGAAAGCAGTTCCTGCTGACCCATCTTAATATTTCTTCAAACATTGAAAATTTTGGCGGCTATGTGAATATAACTGAATCAGATATCATTCTGTCAAATCTTGTTTTCTTCCATATTTTTGGTTTAACAGTAAATCTCTGGGTACCATTCTTTTATGGTATGACTATGGTATCCTATGCTAATCCGCTTGATTTTCAGACTATCAGCAGGATTGCACGCGATGAAAAGCCAACATTAATGGTTGGTACTCCAAGTTTCTTTTGGGGCTATCTGCAGAAATCGGAACCAGGGGATTTTAAATCTCTGAGGTTAATGGTAGCAGGAGCAGATAAATGTCCGGATGCACTGAGGGAGGGATACAGGAATAAGCATGGAGTAACACTGCTTGAAGGTTACGGGGCTACCGAGACGTCTCCTGTTATTTCTGTTAATTCACATGAGTTCAACAGACCCGGCAGTACCGGGAAAGTGATCCCGGGCGTTCAGGTAAGACTGGTGAATTTTGAAACCGGTGAAGAGTGTAAAACCAGGGAAGTTGGAAAGATATTTGTAAAAGGAGACTCTGTAATGAAAGGCTATTATGATGATCCGGAGCTTACAGCTGATGCCCTGGTTGACGGCTGGTATAATACAGGTGATATGGGATTCTTTGATGAAGACGGCTATCTATGGCATGCAGGGCGGTTTAAAAGATTTGCAAAGATCGGAGGGGAAATGGTCTCTCTGGTTAAGGTAGAGAATACTCTGGAGAAGTTTCTTCCGTCAGGAGTATCCTGTTGTGTAGTCGAAGTATCGGACGAAAAAAAGGGATCATATATTGTAGCAACAGTCTCTATGGAGGTAAACAAGACAGAAATACTCAGGAAGATGATGGATGAGCTACCCATTATTGCTCTTCCAAGGCAATTTATAGTTATTAAGGAGTTACCTATGATGAGTACCGGCAAGATAGATTTCCGCAGCGTTACAAAAATAGTCCAGGGGATATTGAGCACTTCCAGCTCTGGCCAGTAGGAGGCAGGCTGGCCTCAGGCAGTGAATTGGTGACGGATTGACGACAAACTGAATAAAAGCATCCGTTATTTCCAGGTAAATCAGGCATCATTTTCAAATTTGTTTCGTCTTTTAAATCATAAATTAAACAATTGATTACTAAAACCAAACTTAATGTTGTATAACTACCTTAAAATAGCATTACGGAACATCAGGAGGCAGAAATTTTATGCTTTTATCAATATAACCGGATTGACTATCGGATTAGTTGCAAGTCTGTTAATCATACTTTATATTGTCGATGAATTCAGTTATGACAGGTTCCACAAGGATGCCGGCAGGATATACCGGATTAATCTTATGGGACGCATGTCGGGACATGAATTCAATTCACCATATACATCTGCACCTGTTGCTTCCGGATTCATGAACGAAATACCCGGCGTGGAACAAGCATGCCGGATTGCTCTCTGGAAAGATAAGCCAATCAAACATGAGGAAGATCTGTTTACCGAAAAAACAGTACTTGTTGCAGATTCAAATTTCTTCAATTTCTTTAGTTTTAAACTTCTTTCCGGTGATCCGATAAATGTCCTTGCCAGGCCAAATAGCATAGTACTGACAGAAACGGCTGCAAAAAGAATATTCGGGTATTCAGGACCAGGGGATAACCGTTGTATCGGGCAGAGTCTGGAATTTGGAAGTGAAAAACGGGTCTGTAACATTACAGGCATTTGTGAGGATCCTCCTTCAAATTCACACTTCCATTTCAGCTATGATCCTCTCCATGGAATCCTGGGATTATAGTCGTAGTTCTGTCTGGGTAAGCAACTCCCTGCTTACATATATCAAGGCTTGGTGAGGAAATGGACCCGGATCTGGTAGAATCTCAAATTCAGGAACTTGTAAAAAAACACATCGGTCCACAGGCCCAGAAATATCTTGGAATATCGTTTGAAGAATTCCTGAAAAAGGGAGGAGCATATGGTTTTTACCTGCAGCCACTGACCGGGATTCATTTTGCATCCAATGCTGATCTGCACCTGGAACCAGGAGGTAATATGAAAACAATCTATTTGCTGGCAGGGATAGTGATATTTATTATTGTTATCGCTTGCATTAATTTCATGAATCTCTCAACCGCAAGGTATTCAGGAAGGGCAAAAGAGGTTGGAGTAAGAAAATCTCTGGGAAGTACGACCAGCAGCCTCCGGACACAGTTTTTTACAGAGTCGGTTTTATATACACTCGTATCTTTACTGCTTGCCCAGATTATTCTCATATTAATCCTTCCGCAATTCAATATTCTGTCAGGCAAGCTTCTTAACCTGAAAGGCATTATTTAATTTTTATTATATCTCCTCCATCATTTGCCTGGTTGTGATAACCGGCATAATTGCAGGCAGCTACCCGGCATTCTATCTCACATCATTCAAACCTGTCGAAACTTTAAGAGGAAAACTCAAAGCGGGGATAAAAAGCAAAGGTATCAGACAAATACTTGTGATTTTCCAGTTTACTATTTCAACAGGGTTAATAATTTGTACCCTGCTTATGTATAAGCAGTTGCAATACATTCAAAACAAAGACCTTGGCTTTGATAAAAATAACCTGATAGTACTTAAAAATGCAGGATCATTGGGCACGAATAAAAATGCCTTTAAAGAGGAACTTTTAAAAATGTCGGAGGTTGAAGATGCCAGCATCTGTAACCTGGTTCCCCCTGATGTCACTTATTCACGATCTGTTCCGGCCGGTAGGAGAGGACATACAGGAACGCGGCAGTAACTATTGTATTGCAGATGAGGATCTTATGTCAACATCTAAAGCTGACGATGGTTGATGGCAGATTCTTTTCAAAAGAGTTTTCCTCCGATGTTAACGGAGTTGTAATTAATGAAGCTGCAGCCCGCCTTTTCGGTTTTGACAATCCGGTTGGAGAGAAGATACAGACATTCTGGAAAGAGAACAACCTGGATACACGTGAAATAATCGGGGTGGTAAAAGATTATAATTTTCAGTCACTGGAAGAAGAGATAACATCCCTTCTCATATTCCAGGGTAAAGAGGGTGATAACATTGTTGTAAGACTTACATCCGGCGATATTAACAATAAGATAAACCTTATTAAGTCAAAATGGAAATCATTTCCTGAAAGCGGTTCGTTTGACTACTCCTTCATTTCGGATGATTTCAATGCAAAATTCCGTAAAGAGCAGCAGCTCGGAAGGATCTTTCTTGTATTTACCCTTCTGGCTATTGTCATAGCATCACTGGGATTGCTGGGTCTCACATCCTTTACCGCAGAGCAGAGATCCAAAGAGATTGGTATACGTAAAGCTATGGGGGCATCTTCAGCAGGTATAATAAAATTATTGTCGATGGAATACCTGAACCTTATTTTTATTTCATTTTTTATTGCCGCTTTGCTGTCGTATATAATTATAAACTGGTGGCTGAATAATTTTGCTTATAAAACTGACATTGGTGTTTTATCTTTTATTGCAGGAGGAATTATATCTGTATTAATTGCGATTTTATCCGTAGGTTATCAATCGCTTAAAGCAGCTTCAAGGAATCCTGTTGATTCCCTGAAGTATGAATAAACATAATTAAGGTTCTCCGGCTGGTTTCCTCAGGCTGCGCATAACCTGATAATCGGTATAATAACCGTTAGTTTTCCCTTTGATGCTTTTGCCCCAGGCCTTCATATTTTCTGAGGGTAACCGGTAATACTTCTTATCTGGTCATACAGAGGTTGAAGTCGCTTATACATTTTTGAATATACCTTTTCGTATAATTGGTCATACAAATGCACATTATTACTGTCCGGAAGATATTGTTCACCCGGACGTGTCATTGACTTAACCGCCTCATTATATTCCTGATAGTAGTTCATGCCTACAGCGGCATTTATGGCAGCTCCCAGGGAAGAGGTTTCATAAGTATGGGGTTTATATGCAGGCATGTTAAAAATATCTGCGGTTATTTGCATTGCCTGTTTGCTTTGCGAACCCCCACCCGAAACAATGATCTTTTTTACAGGGATTTTCGTTCTTTTTACCGTTCTGATCAGGCCCTCTTTAAGCGAAAATGCCAGTCCTTCAAGGATAGCCCTGTAAATATGTGCCCGGCTATGTACATCCCCAAATCCAATTATTGCACCTTTAGCTTCAGATCCCGGGATTTTCAGGCCGGGCGACCAGTAAGGCTGAAGGATAAGTCCCATTGAGCCTGCAGGTATATTTATAATCATATCATCAAAAAGCTCTTCAACGGATCTGCCGGTTTTTTCTGCAATCTGTATTTCTCTCAGGCCAAACTCCTTTTTGAACCAGTTTATCATCCAGAAGCCTCTGAAAATCATTATTTCAGTGTTAAAATAATCAGGAATAGCACTTGGATATGCCGGAAAAAACGGGATAACTTCAAAGTATTTCCTGTGTGTCGTTTGTACCGTAGATGTGGTTCCATAACTTAAGCAGGCAACATCGGGTGACACAACTCCTGAGCCTAAAACTTCACATGCTTTATCCGCAGCAGCTGCAATAAGAGGTAATCCCTGGGGAATTCCGGACTTTTCTGAGGCTGATTTACTGATATATCCGAGTGTTCCTGAAGGTTTTACCAGTCGCGGCAGCTTTTCTCTTTCAACAGGAAACATTTTAAAGTTCATATGTCCTTCATCTGCCCACTCTTGTTTTTTGTAGTCAAAAGGTACATAACCTACTGTACATCCGACCGAATCAGTAAACTCACCAGTCAGTACAAAAGTCAGGTATCCGGAAAGGAATAAGAATTTGTCGGTTTTTTCCCAGATATCCGGCGAATTCTGCATCAGCCAGTTACATTCGCCGTTTTTAACCGCGTAAATAACGGCTTCCCTCATGCCTATAGCCCGTAAAGCCAGCTGCATCATTTTTCCCGGATATTTTCCAGGTGCATTCTGCCTCTGGTCAAGCCAGGAAATCGCCGGGCGGAGTGAATTGCCGTTTTTGTCAAGATTAACCAGAGTAGATCTCTGCGTTGTAATGGTAACGGCTTTTATTCTCTCTTTCCCGAATTTTGTTTCACTAAAGAGTTTTTTCAATGTTTCAAACATCATATCTCTGAAGTATTCCGGGTATTGTTCAGCTAAACCCGGATTTACTGAGAAATAAGGTTCAATTACGGTTTTAGCGATCTGGAGTATATTTCCGGAAAGATCTATTAAAACCGCTCTGACAGACTGCGTCCCACAGTCAATTGCCAGTATTAGCTCATCTGATGAATTCATCTTTTTATTACAACCCAAGGGTACTGCCAGGATTCATAATATTGTTTGGATCAAAATGTTTCTTTACTGCACCAAGAACCAGCATGGATGGTCTGCCCAGATGTCCTTCCATCCAGGGAGCAAGAACTCTTCCTACACCATGATGATGAGAGAGAGAACCTCCGTTTTCCTGAATAGTATTGACCAGCCCTTTGTGAAAAGCTGCAAAGTCATTTTTCTCATTTCCTTTTTCCATCGGACTAAGGAATGTGAAATAAAGATTTGCCCCGCTTTCATAAACATGCGAAATATGTATCATTAAAACAGTTTTCGGGCGTTGGTTCACATAAGTACGCGCAGCATACCATACTTTCAGAAGTTTTTCCCAGGTTACCGCAGTTTCCAGAGTATCTGACATAATGCCCATATCCATCAGCGGGTCACGCATGTATGCACTGGAGTATCTCTGATCAAGCCATTTTTTTACAGGACTTTTACCTATATACATTGCTTTCCCTTTTCTTGCTGTCCTCTTTATTTTGTTCAGTACGAATTTTGTGAAGTCTTTATCACCTTCAACAGCAACAAACATAAGAGATCTCTTACCAGGTAAAAAGCCAAGTACTTTTAACAACCTGTCAGAGAAACTGTTGTCGAATCCTTTGGTTTTGAATGCAATATCCGTTTCATCGGGATCAGAAATCCTGAATAAATGTGGCTTACCGTACTCGCATTGAATAATTTTTTGCATTGCTGCAACAGCCTGTTCAAAAGATTTAAAAATGAAAGATGCGTAACTGGTATTTTGAGGCCTGTAATTATGAATATTAAGAGTGGCTTCAGCAATTATTCCTAAAGTACCCTCAGAGCCTATAAAAAGCCTGAAGATATCCCATCCCTGTGCTGTCCGGGGATACTCTTTTGTTTCAATGACACCGGCAGGAGTGACGACTTTCAGGGCAACAACCATGTCTTCAATCTTTCCGTAACCGGTAGAAGCCTGTCCTGCACCCTTTGCTGCGATCCATCCGCCTACTGTTGAATACTCAAAGGATTGCGGAAAATGACCGCATGTGAATCCGTGTCTGTTCAGTTCCTCTTCAAGTGCCGGACCGCTAATCCCGGCCTGGACAGTCACTGTTTTGTTTGCAGTGTTTATTCTTTCAATTTTATTAAGATGTTTTGTCAGAACCAATGCTATTCCTCCGTGTGGAGCCTGCAATGCCCCTGTTACAGATGATTGCCCGCCCACCGGAATTAACGGAATTCTTTCCTGATTGCAGTATTCAACTATTTTTACAAGTTCATCAAAGCTCTTTGGTGAAACAACAGCATCCGGCGGATTTGGTACCAGGTTCAATCTCATATCAAGCAGTTCTGCATAAAATTTTCCGCAAGAAAATTTTGCACGGGAAAAATCATCTGACTGTACATTTTCGTTACCGGCTAAACTCTTAAAAAAATCCAGTTGCTGTGGTTTTAGTGAAGAAGGTTTCTCAAGTATTACAGGTTGTGATCCGGAGAGGTATTTCTTCTCAAGATCAGAATCTTTCAGATCAAATTTCTCCCTGATAACTTTAATCATCAGAGGGTCAACTTTCTCTTCTCTTTTATCTCCCCATTTCAGAATTTGGCGGTAAGTATAATCCATTTGTTATTGAATTTAGCTGTCAGGATAGTTACGAACATCAAAAAAATTCAGCCAAGGGCATCCGTTAAAATAATTTATATACTTTCATCATTGAGGCAGTCTCTTCTTCAATTCTCTTACTGTCCCAATTCAGCATTTCAACTGCCACAGCTGTTATTTTACCAATAATATCTTTGCCTGGATTTCCCAATGTTCCGGTTCCTGTTCTTCTTAACATAATATCTTTCAGGGTCTTAGCGCTTTCATATTTTATAGCGTACACAATTTCCGCCAGAATTTCGCCGTCATGACTGACGACTTCAGCATATCGTGGATTATCCCTTGCAATCTGAAATATGACCTTACTGTCGGTGCCGTAGTTTCTGCTGATGTATTCAATTGTTTGTTTGCTGAAATCGGTATAATTAAGGTGTTGCCTGATCATAAACTGTCTCATATCCCTTATCTCACAACCAGAAAGATAAAGATTGTCAGAAACAGGATCTGAAAGAGTCTTATTAAGTTTCCTGGCGACCAGGTTTAATACCTCCCTGGCGAGACTTCTGCTTGTTGTAAATTTTCCTCCTTCGACAGTTATCATTCCTTCTATTCCATCAACTGCGTCATCATAAACTTCATACTTTCTTGATGTCTGGTAAGAGCCTTTGGTCTGGTCATCAACCAGAGGCCGCAGTCCACCGTAAGCATGCCTTATGTCCTTAAAAGATATCTTCTTCCCGAAATTGTCATTTACTGCCTGTATAACATCGTTTATACTTTCTCTTGAAACGCAATATTCATCAGGGTCTCCATCATATTCCTTATCGGTGGTACCGATAAGTGAATGATCACGCCAGGGCATTATCATCATGTGTCCTCCGTCTTCTTTCTGAAGAGACACAACATGGTTACCGGCAATTTTATTTGTGATTATATGAATACCTTCTGAGCGCTTAATTTTATGAACCTGGAACTCTTTTTTTGTTGCCATGCCAAGGATCTTATCTGCCCAGGTTCCGCCGCAATTTATTATTAAATCTGCATAAACATTTTTCGTTTCACCTGAAAAAAGATCTTTGACCTCAACACCTGTAATTCTGTTTTTAGAATCGTATTTAAAAGCTTTAACGGGTGAGTAGTTCGAAAATTTAGCACCGTATTCAGCTGCCGATTTAATAAATGCAAGGGTAAGTCTCTCCGGGAAAATACTCTGGTAATCGAAAAAATAGAAGGAATTCCGAAGATTCTCCCTTTTAAGGTTGGGCTCGAGTCTGATAGTTTTTGAATGTGAAATCAGTTTGTGGTTCTGAAGCCTTTTACTCTTGTCCCAGGTATCTTTCTTATCGTACGACAGAAAGTCATACAAATACATACCTGCAAGCATTTTCCATATATTCCCTTTCCATTTTTTGTAATTAGGAAGCACAAACGGCAACGGGTATACAAAATTAGGGGCAATATTGCCCAGGATCCTCCGTTCGCGGAGTGATTCCCGTACAAGCCTTATCTCCATATTTGCGAGATACCTTAGTCCGCCGTGAATAAGCTTTGATGTGGCTGCAGAAGTAGCTCCTCCGTAATCCTCTTTTTCAAATAAAGCAACCGAAAGTCCCCGGGCAGCTGCAATGTATGCCACGGCAGCTCCAGTAATGCCTCCACCTACAATTATCAGGTCAAATTTTTTTCCGGTCAGCTCTTCGATATGCCTTTTTAAAACCATATTTTAAATATATAGTTTGCTATTTATAATCGTGAAATTGGCTCAGGCAATTACTCATTTGTTATGAGATAGTTAATTTAGTAAATTTACTTAAGTTCAATGGAAGTCAGCCTGGTTTAAGAATTTATATTTTTCTTAAAGTGCAATCTAAATCTTTAGCAGGAGTATTGAATTTAAAATCAAAGACATCTTTTAAGTCAGCTGACATACTTCATAAACTATCCGGGAAGCTGGTGGAACAACTTATTAAAAACGTAAATCCCGCATGATCAATTATCAGCGGGATTCAGCAAGTTTTGCCCAATTTTAGTTCACACGGTAAGTACCTCAGTTGCCGCTTTTCTCCCGATTGCATCAACTGCGACAACTTTGAATTCCTTTCCCGAATGGATTTCATAAATAAAAGGATCTTTGGAAACCTGGGGAAGATGCCGGACTGTTTCAATGATCTTACCATCGCATTCTATTTCATAATGCACAATGGGTTCATCACCTGCAAAGCTGGTATCCCATGATAATTTTACTCCATCGGACTTAATGAGCCTTGGATTTCCCGGAGGAGTTAAACCTTTGTCAGCCAGCTGAAAA
>CAVSYN010000017.1:0-116699 GCA_963732115.1 uncultured Bacteroidales bacterium | reverse complement strand
CTATATCCCTGAAATCCATTGATCTGGGATGTTCCAGAATAAGAAATCCATCTTCTTTCAGAACTCCTGATTCAAGAACAAGATCAGGAATACTTTTTAACCAGGACAGATCATAAGGTGGATCAGCAAAAACTATGTCATACTTAAATTTGCAGGCCTTCAGGTATGCCTTAACATCAATATGAATTGGCTTGATATTGGTGAATCCAATATCATTTATTGTACGTTTAATTCCGGCAATATGAATGTGGTCTTTCTCGACCAGATGTACTTCTAAGCACCACGGGAAGCAAACTCAAAACCAATACTCCCTGTACCGGAAAAAAGATCCAGCACACTGACCGACTCAAAATCAATCCTGTTATTCAGAATATTGAAAAGACCTTCCCTGGCAAAATCAGTCGTAGGCCGGGCTTTCAGACCAGAAACCGGTTTGATAATCCTTCCTTTGTATTTACCCCCGATTATTCGCAATTCACTGCATTGAAAAGATTCAGAAATCTGTGAAGCTCCACTTCATTAAATACATAACTGAAAGTGAAATTGCCCGATAGGCTCGGCATATTTGATATTGCTTATGTATTTCGAGAAATCCTTAACAATTCCACCATTATATTTTGTCATTCCGCTGCAAAAAACTACTTCATCCTCTTTAATATTCATCCTTTTAAAGACATATAAGACGTAATACTGAATGTCAGACAAATCATTGTAGTGAAATGTATTACAAAACTTTAATGTATTCTGGTCAAATATTATCAGGTTAATAAATTCTTTTTCAAAATGAATGATGAACATAATTGCTACCTAAGTCCTCCGGTTCAACTTAATGTTGTTAAAAAGTGATTTTAATTGATGCAACGGAATAATTCCCGGAAAACTGATCTTTAACAAGATTTAGTGTTTCGGTAGATAATGAGAAGATTAGAAAAATATCCGGATCAGTAATATGATTTGTAAGGATAGTATCACCTCACTGAGTTGATCTGATTATATTTAAAATACTCATCCCTTTTTGACTCGTCAAACAACGGAGACAGGAACAAGCGTCGATTTTGCTGAAGGAGTGACTAATGAGTACTTTCTTATAATGTTTTGATAAAAAATCATCTGTATTTAATATATCCTTAAGCCCAATTATTTCAAACTCTTTTTTATCATCTGGTTCGTACGATCTCAGAAGAACAAACTTGTTCCTTAAAGTATCCAGAATGCAAAATGAAAGGTCAGAAGTACTTAACTGAACCGACAACTCATAATTCTCAGTTGAGTTTATATCAAGAGTCTCATCGAAAAGTTCAAGAAAAGGCATTGTTTGCTTAAGTTTTCAAACAAAAGTAAAAAATATCACCGTTTCTGCAACGAAAGAGCTTTATTAATCTAAGTTGCTGGTGATTGGTGATTGTTGCTCGATTGTATAAAAATACTTATCTTTACATTTAGTTCTCGTTGTGATTTTTGTTGTGCTAAACTTAATGACATGAGTAGTTATAAGATCTGGAAATATACCAGATTGCATTTGCATTATCTAAAAAGTTCATACAGTTCATTAAAATTACCATCATTTGAGCTTTACGAACAGGGTACCAGTTCGCCGTTCTCGAAAAGTATCAAGACCAGACCAACCAGACTTAATAATTTTCTTAATTTATCACATGGTATTTCACCAGAAGGTATGGAGAAGGAGATACAAACCTGAATTTATAAAATTCCTGATATATGCTCAATCGTCTTGCGATGAGACAACCAGCCAGATCGAGATGATTATGGAATTATATCCTGATTTATCGGATTTCCATGAATTATTACCCGAATATGATAATCTTGGTAAAAAAATTAATAGCTTCACTCAATATGTGGAATCCAGCTGGAAAACTTAACCAACCAGCAACTAGGAACTTGCAACCAGCAACCTGAGTTGATAAATAATGCGTGAAACAATAATATACAATAACCTCTGTAAAAACCTTGGTAATACCCCGACCAGTGATCAGTCTGAAGCTCTGAAAAAAATTGCAGCATTCATCTGCAATGATAAAGTGATATTATTTTTCTGCTTACAGGGTATGCAGGTACAGGAAAAACCAGTGTAATAAGCGCTGTTGTTAAAACCCTTGATCTCCTGAGAATGAAGTCAGTTCTGATGGCACCAACAGGCAGGGCTGCCAAAGTCCTTGGATCATATGCAGGACGACAGGCTTACACAATTCATAAAAAGATCTACAGGCAGAAATCCTCAAAGGATGGAATGGGCAGCTTTGTACTTGACAGAAATCTTTATCCAGGAATACTTATTTTATTGTCGATGAGGCTTCAATGATTTCCAACACTTCCTCAGATACCAGCTTTTTCGGAAGCGGAAAGTTACTTGAAGATCTGGTTGAATATGTTTATTCCGGGACAGAATGCAGATTAATCCTGGTAGGTGACGTTGCGCAGCTTCCACCCGTGGGTTCCGCTATGAGTCCGGCACTTGACCCTTCGGCACTTTCTGAATTTGGTTTTAAACTTTTAACAGCTGAACTCCACCAGGTACTCAGACAAAGTGAAACATCCGGAATACTTGATGAATGCCACAGGGATAAGGCTTCAGATCGCCGAAAATAACCTTAATCATCCGGCACTTGATTGCACCAATTTCAATGACATGAAAAGGTTGAGCGGCGAAGAGCTGATCGAAGAGATCTCAGCCTCATACGGGACCTGCGGTTTGGAGGGAACTATTATTGTTGTCAATTCCAACAAGCAGGCTAACAGGTATAATCAGGGTATACGTAACAGGATCTTTTTCAGGGAAGAGGAGATAAGTCCCGGTGATATGGTTATGGTCGTTAAAAACAATTATTTTCTTGTGGAAGAGGATGAAAACGGCCCCGGGATTTATTGCAAACGGTGACATAGCCGAAATAAAGAAGATCAGGAAATACGAAGAAAGATACGGTTTCCGGTTTGCAGAAATGGTTCTTTATTTTCCTGACTATGATTATGAAGTTGATTCTAAAGTATTAATGGATGTCCTGCATCTTGATACTCCTGCATTACCTGCAGAGAAAAACAGTGAACTGTTTAAGAATATTCTGGCTGATTATCTTCATCTTAAAACTCGAAGGAAACAATACGAAGCTGTCAGAAGTGATCCTTATTTTAATGCTCTGCAGATAAAATTTGCTTATGCAGTGACATGTCATAAAGCACAGGGCGGACAGTGGGAGAGGGTCTTTATCGATCAGGGAATGTTTAACAGGAACGAAATTACAATCGACTACCTGAGGTGGTTTTATACTGCTCTAACCCGTGCTACCGAAAGAGTCTACCTCGTGAACTTTTCAGATGAGTGGTTCAAATAGACCTGTTCTGCAAGTCTTGCTGGTTATGCAGGTTTTGCAGGTTCGACCGGTACAACTTGCACAACTTGCACAACCGCACAACCGCACAACCGCACAACCGCACAGACCGCATAACTGCACAATTGCACAATTGCATAACATTATTCTCCGATTATCTTCACGAGCACCCGTCTTCCTTCTTTTCCCGTCAAACTCCCCGTAGAAGATCTGTTCCCACGGACCAAAATCAAGTTTCCCATTGGTAACTGCAACAACAACTTCCCTGCCCATTATTGTTCTCTTGATATGAGCATCGGCATTGTCTTCAAATCCGTTGTGCTTGTATTGTGAATAAGGTTTCTCCGGCGCAAGCTTTTCAAGCCATACTTCAAAATCATGATGCAGTCCGGGTTCATCATCATTAATGAAAACACTTGCGGTTATGTGCATTGCGTTAACCAGTATTAAACCTTCTTTAATACCGCTTTCCTGCAAGACATCTTTCTACCTGTCCGGTGATGTTTATAAATGCCCTTCGTGTTGGGGTTTCAAACCAGAGTTCTTTACGATATGATTTCATAATTTTAATATAATTAATGCATTTCATGTACCGACGACCCATGTATCGTCTTTCCGCTCATCTCTACTTTGTAAAGACGGAGTTATAACATGATATGATTCACTGATTACAACCCACTCCTTGCAACGCAGAGAGGGGACTAGCGGGTGACGTACATGTCGATTAAAATTATTAGAAAGTCTCATATCCTTAATAATATCTGTCTATCCTGTTATTGAGAAACTTTTCAGTTTCCTCAAATTTATCTGCTGATGCCAGCTTTGTATTGACACTGAAATAGAACTTAATTTTCGGTTCAGTACCCGATGGCCGGACAGAAATTTTTGATCCATCCTCAAGGAAAAACTGAAGTACATCTGATTTAATAAGATCAATCTTACTTTTTGATCCTGTGAGGCAATTTAAAGAGATCAGCGTTTCATAGTCGTTGATCTTTACAACTTTACTGTTATTTATTGATTTCGGAGGATTATTTCTGTATTCAGTCATCATTGCCTTAATCTCATCAGCTCCTTCAGCACCTTTACGAACAATATTTATAAGCTTTTCCTTGTACAAACCATATTCAATATATATGTCAATTAGCTGATCATAAAGGGATTTTCCCCTGCTTTTAGCCCATGCTGCAACTTCTGCTGTTAAAGAACATGAAGCAACTGCATCCTTATCTCTTACATAATCACCGGGAAGAAAACCATAACTCTCTTCTCCTCCTCCAATATATTTTTCCTTTCCTTCAAGTTTCCGGATGAGTTCTGCAAAAAACTTAAATCCTGTGAGTACATTATAACATTTGACTCTATACTTTTCAGCAATCCTGTCGAGCAGGTCAGTAGTAACTATTGTTTTGATAATGAATTCATTGCCTTTATATTTCTTTCTTTCCTTAAATTGAGAAAGAATGTAATACATAAGGAGAACACCTGTCTGATTTCCATTTAGTAAAACAAACTCATTTTTTTTATTCCTTACCGCAATACCCAGCCTGTCAGCATCAGGATCAGTTGCCATAACCAGCTCAGCCCCTGTTTCAGTTGCTTTTTTGATTGCCATAGAAAGAGCAGCAGGTTCCTCGGGATTAGGTGATTTTACAGTTGGAAAGTTGCCATCAACCATATCCTGCTCGGGAACTGTCTGGATATTCTTAAAGCCAAACATCTTTAAAGCCTGAGGAACAAGAGTTCCTCCTGTCCCATGAATAGGTGTGTAGACTATTCCAAATCGCTGTATTTCCTGATAATTTCAGGATTGATGCTCATTTTCAGAACCTCATTCAGGAATAGCTGATCAGTTTCTTTTCCAAGGATCTTAATTTTCTCTTTTCCTCCGTTAAATTTTATTTCGGATACTGATTTTATTTTTCTGACCTCTTCAATTATACCTTCATCATGCGGAGCAACAACCTGACCACCGTCGTCCCAGTAAGCTTTATAGCCGTTATATTCCGGAGGATTGTGTGAAGCAGTTATTACCACTCCGCTCTGACATTTGTATTGTCTGATAGCAAAAGAAAGCTCGGGAGTTGGACGCAGTGATTCAAAAAGGTATACCTCAAATCCGTTTGCGGAAAAAATATCAGCAGCTGTTTCAGCAAAGTTCCTGCTGTTATTCCGGCAGTCATGAGCTATGGCTACCTTTATTCCTTTGTTTCCGCATTCTTTGATAATATAATTTGAAAGTCCCTGGGTTGCCATTCCAAGTGTATAGATATTCATCCTGTTTGTTCCGGCACCCATAATTCCTCGTAATCCGCCGGTACCAAATTCAAGATCCTGGTAAAAGGCATCGATAAGCTTTTTTTCATCATTTTCAAGCATCTCCCTGACTTCTTTTCGGGTTTCTTCATTGAATTCAGGTCCGAGCCACTGTTTGGCTTTTTCTCTTATTTCGTCGATTGATAACATGATATTGAATTTATATATTTTATGTTTTTATATCCCTATAATTACTATTGATTTTCTTCATCTGCCCCGGCCCTGAAGGGTGTGAAGAAAATCAATTTGCTCCCTTTAGGGATGGGGCAGACAAATTGATTTTCTGAATTTGGGGTCGTTCATAAATACTATTTCAACGAGTATTCTTTTTATTTAAACAATTTTATGCATCTTCTCAGACTTTTCCTCCAATGCGGTATTTCAATTCCGTAATTCTCCTTTATCTTACTTTTATCAAGTACAGAGTAACATGGTCTTTGCACTGCTGAAGGAAAATCTTTTGACAGGATAGGATTTACCTTGCATTTTAATCCTGATTCATTGAATTATCTCTGTCTGCAAAATCATACCAGCTGCAAACTCCTTCGTTTGAGTAATGGTATAATCCTGCATTAAATGCAATCTGGTTCCTAATTACTTTTGAAATGATCAGTAAAACTGCATCAGCAAGATCAGCTGCATAGGTCGGCGTTCCGATCTGATCAAAAACTACATTCAACGGCTCATTAACCTTTCCTTTATTAAGAATGGATTTCATAAAATTACTTCCAAATTCAGAATAAAGCCAGGAAGTTCTTATGATCATGGAGCTGGGGTGTTGCAATGCAGATTTCTCTCCATCAAGCTTTGACCTCCCATAAGCAGAAAGCGGATTGGTTACAGTAGTTTCCTTGTAGGGGACATTCGCTTTACCGTCAAATACATAATCGGTTGAAAAATGAATCAACCTGGAATCTGTTCCCTTAATTGAATCAACCAGGTTTTTAACGGCAAAACTGTTGATCTGAATTGCCTTATCATATTCTGTCTCGGCTTTTTCAACAAAATTGTATGCAGCACAGTTTATGATCCAGTCACAATGATTCTTGCTTATAAACTCCCTGACCTTTTTCCCATCCGTAATATCAAGTGTATCTATGTCAGTAAAAATAAATTCATAGCCAAAATAATTCTTTGACTTAACCTTTATTTCCTTTCCGAGCTGACCGGATGCGCCTGTAACAAGAATTACTGCCATAGTATTTAAGTTTTAAATATTTCCCCCTTTCCTGTTTCCCCCAAAGTGGAAATGATGGTCTTGGGATCACCTTCCACCTTGGGGAGGGCTGAGCGTTTGAAAATAGCCCAGTGGGCTATTTTAGCGAAAGAGCCAGCCTGTCGCGTTGGAAGGGGGTCCTATGTATTAAAAATTATTCTCCGCTTCCCTCAATAGTGGATGTTTCAGATCCTTTTCACTTATCACCTGAATTAAATCTCCTGTCTTCCAATCTATATTCAAGATCCGGATCTTTCAGTGAAATTCCTCTTTCAAATTGCGGATTATAAGTATTGTCACATTTATACTGTATTACTGTAGTATCGCTTAATACTGAAAATCCATGAGCAAAACCCCTGGGAATGAAAAGCTGGGTTTTGTTCTCCGAGTCAAGCTCAATGCCGTACCATTTTCCATAGGTTAGGGAATCTTTCCGGAGATCGACTGCCACATCAAAGATTTTACCCAACACCACCCTGATAAGTTTTGCCTGGTCAAAAGGTTTCAGCTGATAATGCAGTCCCCTGATTACACCCTTTAACTGATTTGGATTCATTGTCCTGAACAGGTGTAAAGTAAATTCCTGCGTTTAAGAAATTCATCATGTTTATAGCTCTCAAAAAAATATCCTCTGCTATCAGTATAAACCTTTGGCTGTATTATATATAATCCTTTAAATCCGGTTTCAATTATTTCTCATCTGGTACTACTCATTTTATATTCAAGTTAGCTCTGTTCAGCGTGCTTCCTGAGTTCCTTCGTTACCTGTCTCGTAATCTCATAAATGTTACCTAGTTAATCAATGCCAGTTCCTGGTTTCTGGTTTCTGGTTCAACTATCATTATGATTAATAAATACCATAATGACCACTCGCACCAGCACCCGCAACTAGCAACAAGCACCAGCACCAGCAACCAGCAACAATTTACCTACTTCAATTCCTCAAATCCATCAATATCTTCTAATGCAATTTTAAGAAGATACTTTCCATACTGGCTTTTCTTGATAGGTTCTGCAAGTGAAATTAATTGTTCCTTGTCTGATAAATCCTCTTTTATAAGCGATTTCTTCAATACACGATGCTTTAAGTCCCTGTCTTTGTTCGAGGGTTGCAATGAAATTTGCGGCCTGGAGAAGACTTTCGTAAGTCCCTGTGTCAAGCCATGCCATCCCTCTTCCCATCAACTGGACCTGGAGTGTTCCTTCTTCAAGATAGAGTCTGTTCAGATCCGTAATTTCAAGTTCACCTCTGGCTGATGGTTTTAGTGATTTTGCCTTTCCAGCCACCGTATTGTCATAAAAGTAAAGACCTGTTACTGCATAATTTGATTTTGGTTTGGAAGGTTTTTCTTCAATGCTGACAGCTTTTCTGTCCCGATTAAATTCAACAACTCCATACCGTTCAGGATCATTTACATAATAACCAAATACGCATGCTCCTTTTTCAAGTTCAGCTGTTTTTAAAAGGACGTCTCCGAAACCCTGACCATAAAAAATATTGTCTCCGAGTATCATGCAAACAGGATCATTCCCGATAAATTTTTCTCCTAAAATGAAAGCCTGTGCCAGACCGTCAGGTGAAGGCTGCTCCAGATAACTGAATTTTATGCCAAGCGACGATCCGTTGCCAAGCAGGTTTCTGAAGCCGGGAAGATCCCTTGGGGTTGAGATTACAAGGATATCTCTGATACCTGCCAGCATTAAAACCGATAATGGATAATAAATCATCGGTTTGTCGTAAACAGGAAGCATCTGTTTTGATATGGCGCTTGTGATAGGGTAGAGCCGTGTTCCTGAACCCCCGGCTAGAATTATTCCTTTCATCAAACTAGTTAATTTAATATTGATGACGGTCATTGCGATACCGCCAACAGGCGGGAGAAGCAATCTTTTTACTTTTATCTTTTTACATTTATCTTTTGTCTTTTTAACCACGGAGTTTCACTGAGTTTGCACTGAGTTACACCGTTTTATTTTCCGCAAACCGCATGCCGCAGACTGCACACCGTATTCCCCGCACCTCGCACCCCGTACCCCGCACCATTACTTCCTTCCTATCCCGAAATATTTAAATCCGGATCTCCTGATCTCTTCCGGATCATAAATATTCCTTCCGTCAAATATTACTCTGCCTTTCATAAGTTCTGACTACTTTCTTGAAATCCGGAAGATGAAACTCGGGCCATTCAGTCATCATTGCCAGCGCATCAGCTCCTGTCAGTGCATCATACTGGTCAGAAGCATAGTATACTTTGTTTCCTGTCTCTTTCCTCGCTTCTTCCATTGCGGCCGGATCGTATGCCCTTACTTTTGCGCCAGCATCCAGAAGCCTTTCAATCAGATAAATGGCTGAAGATTCCCTTATGTCATCGGTCTGGGGTTTAAATGATAATCCCCAAACTGCAATAACCTTATTCTTAATGTCCTTCTTAAAGAAGGCATCTATTTTATTGAAGATGATTTTTTTCTGGTATTCATTTGCTTTTTCTACAGCAGTAATCACCTTCAGCTCATAACCATTATCGGTTGCTGTTTTTATAATTGCCTTGACATCTTTCGGGAAACATGATCCGCCATAACCTGAACCCGGATAAATGAACCTGTTGCCAATCCTTGAATCACTACCGATACCTTTTCTTACGTGGTTAATATCAGCTCCAAGTATCTCGCACAGATTTGCGATCTCGTTAATAAAGCTGATACGGGTTGCCAGCATGGCATTTGCTGCGTACTTTGTCAGTTCGGCAGAAGGAATATCCATAAAAAGAACCAGACGGTTGTTAAGGAGAAAAGGCATATATAATTTCTTCATTATCTCTCCGGCTTTCTCATTGTCAAGCCCGATAATGATCCGCTGCGGTTTTAGAAAATCCTCAACAGCCGAACCCTCTTTAAGAAATTCCGGATTTGATGCAACATCAAATTTGACACTGCTATGACGTTTATCCAGCTCGGCTTGAATTGTCTTTCTTACCTTTTCAGCTGTGCCAACCGGAACCGTACTCTTTGTGGCCACAACAACATAGTGCTTCAGTGATTTTCCAATGTCAGATGCTACTGCAAGCACATGCTTCAGATCAGCGCTACCGTCTTCACCCGGTGGAGTGCCGACAGCAATAAATATCACCTCAGCGCCATCAATTGCTTCACCGGTATTATTTGAAAAAGAAAGCCTGCACTTTTTAATATTTCGTATAAGCATTGGCTCGAGTCCCGGCTCAAAGATGGGCACTTTGCCCTTTTTTAAAAGCCCGATTTTCTTTACATCATTATCCACACATACTACGTTAACCCCTGATTCGGCAAAACACGTACCTGTAACCAGACCCACATACCCAGTTCCAATGACCGCAATCTTCATAATCCTGAGACTCTTTAGCTCTTAAGTTTAACGTTTGTACAAAGATAATAGAACATCTTAATAATAAAAGCGATCAGCTTTCAGCTATCAGCCGATGGAGTTTAAAATTGTTTTACGGTCATTGCGAGTCCATCTATGCCAGACGAAGCAATCCTCGTTTTATTTACTTACTGCTTTAACTAACCCACCCCTAGCCCCTCCTCTACCTTTTATACACAATTCATAATTGATAATAAGTCAGGATGTTAAAACAGATAAAAATTAAACGATATAAAACAATTTATTAAACCACGGAGTTTACGGAGTTTGCACGGAGTTTCACGGTTTAGCTGACAAACAAAAACAGTGCAACTCAGTGTTAACTCCGAGCGACTCCGTGGTTAAAAAACTAATAATCAGATTATTGATGTCAAGCATAAAAGATGTGTATAAAGGGTAGTAGCCCCTCCTAGGAGGGGAACTATCTTACGCTTCCGACTTCGTCTTCCGACTCGTTTCGCAGGTTACATCCCCCTACCCCCTTCAAAGGGGAATTCCATTCTCCTGACTTCCGACTTCGGACTTCGGTCTTCCGGCTTCGGACCAGCTTTTAATACAATGAAAATCATAAATTATTTGGTTACTTTTCAACAAAAAACTAATACCTTTGCAACCACTTTTTATCAAAATAATGTCTAACTTATTAATTATTAGTACTTTTTATTACGATCATGACTGAAAGCAAAAAGAAAACAACCAGGAAAGTTGAAGACAATGAGGATGCTATTAAACCGGCAAAAAAGGTAAAATTAAAAGAGATTAAAGACAAAGCTGCAAAAGAAACAATTGAGGAGGAAACCCTTACCGCAGCTGAAGAAACAGAAATCACATCTGAAAAGATAGATGTACCTGTAAAAGAGGCAGAACCGGTAACCGAAATGGTTGCCGAACAGGCAGATGAACCGGCCAAAGTGAAGAAAACCAGAAAAACTAAACCGGAACGCGAATCCGGACAAGAGGAAAAAATTGAGGTTCCGGAAATTAAGGGCGAAGCGAAACCAGTCCGCTCAGCTGAAGATTTTGACTGGGATAGCTTTGAAAACGAAGAATCGCACAATTCTCCAAAGCATAAGGAATATGAGGCCCTGTATGATCAGACTCTGTCAACTGTTGCTGTCGACGAAGTAGTCACAGGAACTGTTATCCAAATGACACCCCGCGAAGTCGTGGTCAATATCGGCTACAAATCAGAAGGCGTTGTCAGCCTTAATGAATTCCGTTACAATCCTAATCTCAAAGTGGGTGATACTGTTGAGGTATATGTTGAAAGCCAGGAAGATAAGAAAGGACAGCTTCTGCTTTCGCACAAAAAAGCCAGGGCAATAAATTCCTGGGACCGGGTAAATGCATCTCTTGAAAAGGATGAAATCATTACCGGTTACATCAAGTGCAGAACAAAGGGAGGTATGATAGTGGATGTTTTTGGAATTGAAGCATTCCTTCCAGGTTCACAGATTGATGTAAAACCAATACGCGACTATGATGTGTTTGTTGGTAAAACCATGGAATTCAAAGTGGTGAAAATCAACCAGGAATTCAAGAATGTCGTTGTTTCACATAAAGCCCTTATCGAAGCAGAACTCGAACAGCAGAAAAAAGAGATCATTGCGAAACTCGAAAAAGGACAGGTTCTTGAAGGAACCGTTAAAAATATTACATCTTATGGTGTCTTTATCGATCTTGGTGGTGTTGACGGACTTATTCACATTACTGACCTTTCGTGGGGAAGAGTCAACCATCCGGAAGAAATTGTACAGCTCGATCAGAAATTAAATGTTGTTATTCTTGATTTTGATGATGACAAAAAACGTATCGCACTCGGTCTGAAACAACTTACACCGCATCCATGGGATTCGGTTGATCCTGATCTTAAGGTTGGCGACAAAGTCAAAGGTAAAGTTGTTGTTATGGCTGACTATGGTGCTTTTGTTGAAATAGCCCCGGGTGTTGAAGGACTGATCCATGTATCAGAAATGTCATGGTCGCAGCACCTTCGCAGTGCACAGGAATTCCTTAAGGTAGGCGACGAAGTTGAGGCTGTAATCCTGACACTGGACAGGGCAGAACGTAAAATGTCATTGGGAATCAAGCAGCTTGAAACCGGATCCATGGCAGAATATTGACGAAAAATATACGGTGGGCTCAAAACATACTGCTAAAGTCAGGAATTTCACCAATTTTGGTGTATTCGTTGAAATTGAAGAAGGTGTCGACGGATTAATTCATATTTCTGACCTTTCATGGACAAAGAAAATCAAACATCCGGCAGAATTTACATCAATTGATTCTGAAATAGAAGTTATCGTTCTTGAAATCGATAAAGAAAACAGACGTCTCAGTCTGGGTCACAAACAACTGGAAGAGAATCCATGGGACGTTTTTGAAAACCTGTTCTCTGTCGACTCAATTCATGAGGGTACAGTAGTGGAAGTGTTCGATAAAGGTGCTGTTATTGCCCTGCCTTATGGAGTTGAAGGCTTTGTAACGCCGAAGCATCTTGTGAAAGAAGACGGTACGATTGCCAGGGTCGATGAAAAACTGCCATTTAAGGTTATTGAATTTAACAAGTCAGCCAAAAAAATCATCCTTTCTCACAGCAGGATTTTTGAGGATGAAAAGAAAGCCGCTGAATCTACAGCCAGAAAAACTGAAACGGAAGCTCCCAGAAAATCTTCAAGAAAAGCAAAACCGAATGTTGAAAAAACTACACTCGGAGATATTACGCAACTTGCAGCTTTAAAAGAAGAAATGGAAGAAAAAGCCAACAAAGCTTCGAAAAAATAGAAAAAAGATTTAATTTTAAGCTGATAAATTTATAACTATGGATTTCAATATTGAGAATCGGAATAACAGCACCTTAATCCAGATTCAGTCCGAAAAGCTTGATACACACATAGCTCCAGCTTTAAAATCGGAACTTGTGCTTGTTTCAGGGAAAGGTGAGAAAAACATCATTCTTGACCTTGAAAAATGTCAGTATTGTGACTCTTCAGGCCTTAGTGCAATCCTTGTTGCCAACAGGCTTTGCAAAAATGCCGGCGGCACTTTCATTCTCTGTGGACTCAGTGAAGCAGTTGAAAGACTGATTACAATCTCACAGTTGGATACTGTTCTAACAATTACAGGATCAGTCGCTGAGGCTGAAAAAATGATATCATAAAAGAAAGCATTGCAGAGTGCCAATGAAGCTTACCATACTTGGTAGCAGTTCTGCATTGCCGACATCAGATAGATATCCATCCGCTCATGTGCTCAATGCACATGAGCGTTTGTTTTTAATCGACTGCGGTGAAGGCACTCAGATGCAGCTTAGAAAATGCAAAATAAAATTCGGGAAGATCAATCATATATTTATAAGCCATTTACATGGTGACCATATCTTCGGGCTTTATGGCTTGCTTTCTACTTTAAACCTCATGGGAAGGGAAAGTCCCGTTCATGTCTATGCCCCTGAAGGCTATGATCAAATGCTCAACTCACATCTGAAGGATTTTGACATAAAACTAAATTTTGAGATAGATTTTACACCCCTCAACGGAAAAGATCCTGTCAGGATTCTTGATGAGAAATATATTACCGTTACCTCTTTCCCCCTCCGGCACAGAATTGAAGCATTCGGATTTGTTTTCAGGGAAAAGCCCGCAGAAAGGAACATTATTAAAGAAAGCATTGAAAAATACGGAATTCCGATCGCGAGGATCCCTGGTATAAAGAAAGGTGAGGATTTCCTGACAGAAGATGGACGATTAATAAGAAATGAAGAAATAACAACCCCTCCGGTTGAACCATTATCATATGCATATTGCAGCGACACAATGTTCTTCAGCCGTCTGCCTGAGTTTGTAAAGGACGTGGATGTACTGTACCATGAAGCTACATTTGATTCTGACCTGAGCGAACTGGCAAAAATGACGGGCCATTCCACAACAATCGATGCAGCAAATTGCGCTAAAATTGCAAATGCTAAAACTCTGATCATTGGTCACTTTTCTGCACGTTACAGGGATATTTCAGCGCTTGTAAATGAGGCAAAAACGATCTTCCCGGCAACAATCCCTGCAATTGATGGGACAACATACGATTTAAGGGAGCTAAAAAAACCCAAAGATTAGCTATCTTTGCGGCTGTCGAAGAAGCCCTTAGTGCTCCTTTGTGAAACCTTGGTGCAACTTGGTGGTTACTTAAAAAAAAATATTCAACCACAAAGGTGCACAAAGTGCTGCACAAAGTACCTCAAAGGAAGAATCTTATGAATATAATCCACTTGAACACTCTTTGTCGACAATGTTTGGAACTTTAAACTGTTGGTTGCGTGCAGGAAAAAATATTAATTCTTGATTTTGGATCTCAATACACTCAGCTAATAGCCAGGAGGATAAGGGAACTTAATGTTTACTCTGAAATATTTCCCTTCAATCATTTCCCCGCACCCGACAAGAGCGTTAAGGGAGTAATATTGTCCGGAAGTCCTTTCTCTGTGCGGGACAAAAATTCTCCGAATCCTGATCTTTCAACAATCAAAGGCATTATCCCGGTACTGGGTGTCTGCTATGGCGCCCAGCTTCTGGTTCAAAATAGCGGAGGAAATGTCCTTCCTTCAAAAACCAGGGAATATGGCAGGGCAAATCTTGTATATATTAACGACAAAGATCCGCTTTTCAGGAACATAAAATCCGGGACGCAGGTTTGGATGTCGCATGGCGATACGATTGATCATATCCCTGAAAATTTTGTGATCACAGCGTCAACTTTCGACGTGAAGGCAGGAGCATTTAAGATCGAAGAAGAAGAAACCTGGGGGATCCAGTTTCACCCTGAAGTGTATCATACCACCGATGGAGTTCATTTACTTAAGAACTTTGTGGTTGATATCTGCAAATGCTCCCAGTCCTGGACACCCGATTCTTTTATTGAATCAACAATTGCAAGTCTTAAAAAGCAGCTGGGTAATGAGAAAGTTATTCTGGGAATTTCAGGAGGGGTCGATTCAACTGTTGCGGCAACCCTGGTTCACAGGGCAATAGGGCGGAATCTGTCATGCATCTTTATCGATAACGGCCTTCTGAGGAAGAATGAATTTGAAACAGTTCTCGCATCTTATAAGGAACTGGGAATTGACGTTTTTGGAATAAATGCAGAGGACAAATTTCTTGATCAGCTTGAGGGAGTTATTGATCCGGAAAAGAAGAGAAAAATAATCGGAAGAGTTTTTATTGAAGTCTTCGATGCGGAGGCTCGTAAAATAAAAGACGTTAAATGGCTTGCACAGGGAACCATCTATCCTGATGTAATTGAGTCTGTTTCGGTAAACGGTCCTTCGGCAACCATAAAATCGCATCACAATGTTGGCGGACTGCCCGATAAAATGCACCTTAAGATGGTTGAACCGTTACGCTTATTATTCAAGGATGAAGTCAGAAGGGTAGGGAAGGCTCTTGGACTACCCGATACAATCCTTAACAGGCATCCGTTTCCCGGCCCGGGACTTGCAATCAGGTTACTTGGTAAAATGACCAGGGAAAACCTGAATATTCTTAAAGATGCCGACAAGATCTTTATTGACCTGCTTAAAAAGCATGGTTTGTACAATTCTGTCTGGCAGGCAGGCGTTATCTTACTGCCGGTACAATCGGTCGGTGTTATGGGAGATGAAAGAACTTATGAAAATGCAGTAGTCCTGCGGGCAGTTGTTTCCACCGATGGAATGACCGCCGACTGGTCACACCTTCCGTACGACTTCCTTGGATTGGTTTCAAATGAGATTATTAATAAGGTAAAAGGCATTAACAGGGTGGTTTATGACATTAGTTCAAAACCACCTTCAACAATAGAATGGGAATAAAATAGGAATGCAGGAACTTTTAATCTGCTAAGTTGTTTGATTTGTAGAAAAACCAGGAGTTAAAATGGGAATCAGAAAAACAGGAATAATTCTAATATTTATTGCACTAAGTGTCCTTAGTCAGTCAGTTTCATCACAGGTATTGAATGAAAATACATTTAAGATTGGCAGGACGCTTAATCTGGTCGATGCATATTATGTCGACAGCGTTGATATTGATAAATTGAGCGAAAAGGCAATAGTCGAGATACTTAAAAACCTTGATCCTCACTCTGTTTATATATCTGCAAAAGATGTAAAGGAGATGAATGAGCCTCTTAACGGCAATTTTGAGGGAATAGGAATACAGTTCAATCTTCTTCGCGATTCTATAATTGTGATAGAACCGATTTCAGGCGGACCTTCTGAAAAGGTTGGTCTTCTGGCCGGTGACAGAATAGTTACAATCGATGGTGAAAAGGTAACCGGTGTTGGTATTTCAACAGCCGGAGTCCGTAAAAGACTCATGGGAATGAAGGGAACGAAGGTTAACCTTAATGTCTTCAGGAAAGGCGAACCAAAGGTTCTTGACTTCACCATCATCCGGGATAAAATTCCAATAAACAGCCTTGATGCAGCTTATATGCTTGACAAGGAGACCGGATATATTAAGCTGAACAAGTTTGCTGCCACAACCGACAAGGAATTCACCGATTCCTTAAGGCTGATGCAGAAAAATGGGTTGAAGAATTTAATCATTGATCTTCGTGGAAATGGCGGTGGGTTATATGGTTGCAGCAACCGACATAGCCAATAAGTTTTTCCCCGACAAAAAACTGCTTGTGTTCCTGAATGGCCGGAAAACACCGAAGCAGGAATATACTTCCTCAGGATCAGGTATTCTTTCCTCTGCCAGAGTAGCAATTCTGACAGACGAAGGATCAGCTTCTGCAAGTGAAATACTGGCAGGTGCTGTTCAGGATTGGGACAGGGGAATTATTGTCGGACGAAGGACTTTTGGCAAAGGCCTTGTACAGAACGGTTTCTACCTCCCCGATGGCTCCATGATACGGCTTACAATTGCACGTTATTACACACCTACCGGCAGATCAATACAAAGTCCTTATAATGAAGGATATGATAAGTATCTTGAAAACTTTTACAAAAGGTACACCGATGGAGAACTTATGACATGCCGACAGTATTCATTTCCCTGATTCACTTAAATTTAAAACCATTTTAAATAAACGGATAGTTTACGGAGGCGGAGGGATTATGCCTGACCTGTTTGTTCCGGCTGATACCTCAAACTACACCGATTATTACAGGAACATTTTAAGGAAAGGGCTCTTTAATTCGTTTTCCCTGGAATACTCTGACAAAAACAGAAAATCCATTACTTCACAATTTCGATCGTTTGAAGGTTATAAGAATGGATTCAGTTTTTCACAGGATGATATCGCAGCTTTTATAAAAAAGGCTGAGGAGTCAGGCGTGAAATATGACGATTCCCAGTTTAAAATATCACGGGACGAAATGCTTAAGGTCTTGAAAGGACTTATTGCTGCAAATATCTGGCAGACTAATTATTATTACCGGATAATAAACGAAGATGATGTAGTAATTGGAAACGCCCTGAGAATACTTTCAGATAAAACAGCCTACAACAAAATGCTGGGTTACAAATAGTTTCATCTCACTGACAATCATTCAGAGATGAAATTTATAGCAAAGACACTTTATGGCCTTGAAAAAGTCCTTGCCGGAGAACTGAAGTCTCTGGGAGCTTCAGATGTAGTTCCTCTTAACCGGGCTGTTGGTTTTAATGGCGATATCGAATTATTATATAAATCCAATTATTGCCTGAGAACGGCTTTATCGGTATTAATGATCATTTCTGAATTCAGGATCAGGTCGTCAGGAGATCTTTATAAAAACGGACTGAAAATCGACTGGGCCGAATTCATGGACTCCGAATCAACCTTTTCAATAGTGCCGGTAATTAATTCTCCTTTATTCAGTCATTCCGGCTATGCGGGACTGGTTCTCAAAGATGCAATTGCCGACTGGTTCCGGAACAGGACTGGAAAGCGTCCGTCCGTGGACAGCAAGGATCCAGGTATTGTTTTTAATCTTCATGTCAGCAATGAACTGGTTACTATTTCGGTGGATTCTTCAGTGATCCCTTTATACAAAAGAGGCTACAGGAAAGAGCAGGGTCCGGCTCCAATAAACGAAGTGCTTGCTGCAGGAATTGTTTCCATTTCAGGTTGGGATGCTAGCTTCTATATTAATGGACCCAATGTGCGGATCAGGTACCATACCGATAGAAGCCGCTTTATTTGCCTCTGGAATTCCACCCGGGCGGTACAGGCAGTTTTTCGGATTTCAACGCTGGAAAAACTATGATAAGGAACTGTTTGACAAAGTCAGAAACGAAAGTGAATCCAGGGTTGTGACTCCTCATATTAAAATTCTTGGGAGCGACATTTCTGAAATGGCAGTAACACGGGCCAAGATAAACGTCAGATCTGCAGGTGTTGCTGATATTATTACAATTAGCCAACAGGATTTCAAAGAATTAAAGGCTGACTGAAAGTCAGGGTTTTATAATAATGAATCCACCCTACGGACAAAGGATCGAGACTGCGGAGATTGATAATCTTTATGGCATGATAGGGTCAACGCTCAAGCATGGTTTCCCCGGATATGAAGCCATGATTATTACATCAGACAGGGAGGCATTAAAACAAGTCGGGCTTAAACCGGCTGAAAAGACAGTCCTTTTTAACGGATCGCTGGAATGCCTTCTGGTAAAATATAAAATGTACTCCGGATCAAAGAAGAAAGAGAAAACAATGTGATTACAAAACTTACGTTAATCACCATTAAATGCAGTTTTGATCAAAAAGTCACCCCATTATTTGAAAACCGGCAAAAACAAATGGTTAGAATTTTTATATATTTGCTGACAGATATCTATTACCTTTCTTAAGATGAAGCTTAGATGAGCTTTAACGTAGAACATTACTTTTCAGAACTGGCCAATGGTAATAATATCCTTTTTTATAAGGGTAATATTGATTCGGAGCTTATCAACAAGGTACTCGATACGGTTGAAGAAAAGCTCGTTGAAGTGAAAGAACAATCGAAACTCAGGAAGAAAGTATACAATGTTCTGGTGGAGAGCCTTCAGAACCTTTACCATCATGTTGATAAAGTTCCTGAAGATTTTGAGGACCAGACTTCAGAAAAGTTTGGTTTACTGTCTATAAGCAAGGTTCCGGGAGGATATAAGATCGTCACCGGAAACTTCATACGGTCTGATAATGTAAATAAGCTTGAAGAGAAGATTAAAAGGATCAACCGTGCAAGTCACGAGGAGATAACAGAACTCTACAAATTCATACTGAACCATCAGCGGATCTCATCAAAAGGAGGCGGTGGACTTGGACTTGTGGATATTGCTAGAAAAACAGGTAATAAACTGGAATATACATTCAAAGAGTATAATGATAAATGTTCTTTTTTCTACCTTAATATCTTAGTGGGTGAAACCAATTGAAACAAATTTAAAAGTAACTAATATGGAACCGATCATTATCGAAGGAACACCGAAGACCCCAACAATTAAGTTTGATGCAAAAGAGGGTGTGTTCGAAATCAAGGGACGTTCAATACCTGAGAATTCTGTTGAATTTTACAAACCGTTGGTTGACTGGCTTGAAAATTACAGGAATCTCCTCTTAACAAGACTATTGTTAATATCAGGCTCGAGTACTTTAATACAAGTTCATCAAAATGCATTCTTGATGTATTCAAGAAGCTTGAAGCCATTCACAAGGCAAAGAATGATGTCGAAGTGAACTGGTATTATGAGGAGGATGATGAAGACATGCTCGAGGCCGGTGAAGACTATGAATCGATCATCAGGGTGCCTTTTAAGATGATTGAAATTGTGGAATAAAAACTCTCCGATAATATCAGCCTTCTTCATTAACACGTAGATGCCTGGCGTATCAATGGGGGGTTGGGGGGTAGTTCAAATCTTTTGGAACATCTTCTTACATTATATCAAATCCCTGTCTGAACTTTTCGGCTTTTTCCCGATAATAATCTCTCCGGAATTCAACCCTTTCTTAAGCAGCCTGAAATAGAGTATCAGGTAGAGAACTAATGTCATTGTCCAGATAACCAGCACATTTATTATATAAGTGTCGATCCTGAGACCAAAGATTTGCTTAGTAGGTGAATAGAAATGAGCCTTGATGAACTTATGCTTGGGATTCATATAGATCGGATCCAGTTTTTGCACGAGTTCCCCCCTGTAGTCGATTGTTTTCTGATTCTCATTCTTGGAAACCACAAACTCCTCCAGTGAAATATTGAAATAATCATTCCTTAATTTTTGAAAACCGAGCTTTATCCTTCGATTCCATTATGTTATAAGTTCATCCTCTCTCGCATTGGCTTCGATATATTTTCTTACGTAATACTTCCGAACAATTTCCACATAGTTTTGAGCCGATGATACGACATTGGTTGAGATGAGCTCAGGTGTCAGTAAAGTCCAGATTTTTAAACTTGATTTCCGGAAGAACATCCATCTCCTTCCTTATTTCATTCGATACAAGCAAAAGATTATCATTGAAATCTTCATCCCTGACTCCCTTTTTCAGATCAAGCATCATCTTATCAAGGTTCCCTTTCAGTTTTGAACTCCAGTAATCCTTCTTGAACCTGGTAATGCTCATTGTTTTGTCAAACTCGTAGAATTCTTTTTCATATTTGTTGTCAATGAACTGCTTGACAGCCAATGCTTCATAACCCCATCTCGCGGTAACCATCTCACCATAGAAAGGAATATCCACAGGTGATGATATATTGGGATTTAGCTTTTCGAATTTTACAAGGACCCCACTTAGAATGATCTGTGGGATAATCAGGAAAGGGATCAGAATATAGATTGTGACAACCGCTTTAAAGCTGTCCGAAATAACCAGACCCAGAACATTAGCCGAAGCCCAGCAGGAGAATAAAATCAGCCAGTATTCAAATGTCATGCCTCTGATACCTGTAATTGCATTGCCGATTATTACAAACGTAAAGGCCTGAAGCGCAGATATTCCAAACTGGACAGCTACTTTCGACATCAGGTAACTGTTCCAGCTGAGATTCAGAAAGGCTTCCCTCTTTAGAACTTTCCTGTCCTTGAATATCTCATCCGCGCTTACTGTTAATCCCATAAAGAGTGCAACGATCACCGACAAGAAAAGGTATACAGGCAGATTGCTATTATCTATAAGATGATATTCCGGATTTTTAGCGCTTACGTCAAAATATCTTATAAGGTAAGCCAGAAAAAATGCAAGGACAGGTGCCTCTAAAAGCGTAATAGCCAGATACTGCATATCAGCTATTTTTGAAAGAACATCCCTTTTTGCATAGATGACAGACTGCTTTAGTTTTCCGGGAGTTTTGAAACTGATTTCAGGAAGGCTGTCTCCCTTTTCAATTTTTTCTTCACGCCTTTCAGATTCATACAGGTTCCTCCATTCAGACGGCGAAATTCTTCTGGTCTCGGTTGGTACCCCGTTTTCTGTAATAACCCTGGTCTCAACAATATTGAAGATCTGTTCCGGATTGACATTACCGCAGGCATAACATTCACTTTCACTGTAATTTGGTTGCCCGATCTTTTTCTTGAAATATTCAATTGAATCAACGGGATTGCCGTTATAGATAAGGTACCCTCCATTATCGAGGATGATCAGCCTGTCGAACATTTTGAAAATATCAGACGAGGGCTGATGAATAACAATAAAAAGCAGCTTCCCTTTTCTGGCAAGCTCCTTTAACAGGTCGAGGATGTTTTCTGAATCTCTGGATGACAAGCCGGAAGTAGGTTCATCAAGAAAAAGAATTGCGGGCTCCCTTATCAGTTCAAGGGATATATTCAACCTTTTTCGCTGCCCGCCACTGATCTTTTTGTTCAGAGGTGATCCGACTTTCATATTACGGATCTTGTACAATCCAAGATGTTTCAGTACTTCGTCCACCTTTTGAATGATTTGCTCTTCAGTCAGGTTACCGAAGCAGAGCTTTGCATTATAATAAAGGTTATTAAATACTGTGAGTTCCTCGATCAGATGATCATCCTGGGAAACATATCCAATGAGTCCCTTTATTTTTTCATGGTCCTTGTGAATGCTGATCCCGTTTATAAGAACTTCGCCGTCACTCGGAGGATTAATGCCGTTGAGTACGCTAAGTAGTGTAGATTTTCCTGCACCGCTGGCGCCCATTATACCGATCATGCGTCCCGATTCACCTTTGAAAGACATATGATGAATTCCTACCTCACCGCTTTTAAACCTGTATTCCAGGTTATTCACTTCATATACAACCCTTGACGACAGGAACTCCTCCTTCAGGAACTGCATGGTAATATCCCAGTAGTAAATAGGGGAAATATTATAACCCTTGATCGAAGATCCCTGACTTATCGGATAAACCTTATTCTCCTCCAGCAGCTGACCATTCATTGACAGTTCACCTGAACGGGTAAACCTCATGAAATACATTTTTACTGAGGGAACAAACAGGATCCATATCTGCCCTTTGAGCATTTCCCGGTAAGCATACTTGATTTCAGGATCGACTGAGGCTTTATTTCCGGTTATTAAAAGCAGATTCGGACTGGAGGGTATCTGAGTAAATGGATTAAGTACAAAATGTTCAATGATCTCATACTCTTCCTTTGAAATATTCAATCCCTCGGCCAGAGTATGAATAAATCCAAGCTCCAATAGAGTTACCTCTTCATCACCCGATTTGCAGAATTCAAGAGCCTTAATTACAACTACAAACCTCTGTTCCTGGTCGAGCTGGCCTTCTTCATTGATGTCATTGCAAAGTTTTGTGATCCTTATTGCAATAGCACCTTCACGTCTTTCCGGACTACTTTTTTCAAGCTTCTTTTGTGCTTCCTCGTAAGCCTGGCCGTAAGAAGCAAGATATTTTTTTACAAGCTCCTGATTAAGAATATGACTGCAGGAATGCCTCGACCACTACCTCTTCTCTGGGCATCATCCCGCTGAGGCTTTGCAATCAGGGCAAACAATTGCATCAGAGTTTCAATAATCTTCTCACTCATTGCAAATCAGAAATTGATCAGGCTAAATGTCTGAAAAAAAACAAGATGCTAATCTAAAGAAATGCATATGGAAAACCTAATTTCATAATCCGGTATTCTCTTCAAACAACACTAAATTATCAACAGATGAAATGAGATACCTGATAAAACTGTTAATTATGAAACTATCTAAACCACAGTTTATTGTTTTCTCTTTGCTTTAGTCCGTTTTTTCTCAACCGAGAATCCAAATTTGCCAATTAACCTGCCGGATTCATAATATTTGCCATGTGAATAGCAGATTGGATTTGAATCGTAAAGTCTGAAAATGCCTGTGTCTTCATCGTAACAGATCCTTATCGGCATTAACGGCAACCACCTCTGCAATGAACATATGATGAGATCCTAACTCTTTTATTTCCTTAATGATACACTCAATATTTACAGGGGATTCCTTAATAAGCGGGGCGTTTACCTTTTCTCCTTTTACCGGCGTAAGTTTCATTTCAGCAAACTTGTCATGCTTTGCACCCGATTTGACACCGCACCAGTCTGTTGCATATGCAAGTGCTTTGGTTGTCAGATTGATTACAAATTCTCCGTTTTTCCGGATGATCCCATATGAATGGCGCGAGGGTCTGACTGAAATGTAGCACATTGGAGGGTCAGTGCATATAGTTCCTGTCCACGAAACAGTCATAATATTGTATTCCTCAGGTGCTGCCCCGCAACTTACCATAACAGCAGGAAGAGGGTAAATCATTGTTCCCGGCTTCCAAAGGATCTTACTCATATTGAATTGTCTTTAAAAAACTAAAGATAAGCCAAATGAGAGATAATTTTGCTTCATTGTTAAAATCACCCCCAACCCCCCAAGGAGGGCCCTTAGCTATAATGCATGTCTTTAAGTCCCCCCTGAAGGGGATCTAGAAGGGCTCTTGTCATATTGGCAAAATCTTAGTCCCTTTTGGTGCCGATTCGTCAAGGGTCCATCCTTTGGTAAACAAATTGCAGAATGTCTCTGATTTCTGGTTGCCAAAACGTCCAATGCATCTGTTGGCTAATACAAAATTGCAGATTAACAAGTAGCTGGTTGCTCGGCAACATGCAGCTACCAACAAGTCAACAAGTAACAAGCAACAAGCAACAAGCAACAAGCAACAAGTAACAAGTAACAAGTGAACAAGTGAACACAGAAACCAGTAACAAGCAACTTAAATTAAAAAAGGAAAAGTAAATATATAGGGGTATGAATCTGAACAACTTTACATTAAAAGCACAGGAGTCTGTGCAACAGGCTTTTACTATTGCAGAAGCCAAAGGTCAGCAGGCAGTTGAATGTGGTCACCTGCTCCAGGGAGTGATAAGCCAGGCTGAAAGCATAACCGACTGGCTCTTTGGAAAGATAGGTGTCAGCAGCACCACTGTGTTAAAAGATGTTGAAAAACTGATTAATACCTATCCCCGTGTTTCAGGAGGAGAAAAATATTTATCATCAGGGGCAGCCGAAGCCCTCAGGAAGGCAAATGATCATGCCTCGAAGATGAATGACAAGTTTGTCACCACCGAGCACATTCTGATGGGCTTGCTGGACACTACGGATAAAGCTTCACAGATACTTAAGGATTATGGTGTTACAACGAAAGGATCTTAAGGCGGCCATTATGGACTTGCGAAAGGGTGCAAAAGTTGAAAATCCGACCTCTGAAGAAACTTTTAACTCATTGAACAGGTACGCAATTAATCTTAATGAACGGGCACGATCAGGCAAACTTGATCCTGTCATAGGACGTGATGAAGAGATCAGGCGAATACTTCAGATCCTTACAAGGCGAACGAAAGAACAATCCCATTATGATAGGGGAACCGGGAGTAGGCAAAACAGCAATAGCTGAAGGAATTGCACATAGGATTATAAGGGGTGATGTTCCTGAAGACCTGAAATCCAAAACTATATATTCACTTGATATGGGAGCTCTTATTGCCGGTGCCAAATACAAGGGTGAATTCGAAGAAAGACTCAAATCGGTAGTCAATGAGGTCATAGCCTCGAACGGTGAAATAGTTCTCTTTATAGATGAGATCCATACTCTTGTCGGAGCAGGTACGTCGGAGGGTGCCATGGATGCAGCTAATATTCTTAAGCCTGCACTTGCACGAGGCGAACTCAGGGCAATTGGTGCGACCACACTGAACGAATACCAGAAATATTTCGAAAAGGATAAGGCTCTCGAAAGGCGTTTCCAGGTAGTAATGGTCGATGAACCCGACAGGGAAGACTCGATATCAATACTCAGGGGGATCAGGGAGAAATACGAAACTCATCATAAGGTTATAATAAGGGATGAAGCCATTATTGCTGCTGTCGACCTTTCCACGAGGTATATAACCGACAGGTTTCTGCCTGACAAGGCGATTGACCTTATCGACGAAGCAGCATCAAGGCTGCGGCTTGAGATGAACTCGGTACCGGAGGAGATCGACGAGGTTTCCAGGACCATCACCAGGCTTGAAATTGAAAAAGAAGCGATAAAGAGGGACGGGGATATTGCAAAAGAGGGTGAGATTGCTTCGGAGCTTGCTGAATTACAGGCAAAGAAAGATGGCTTGATGGCAGCATGGAAGTCGGAAAAAGAAATGATCGAGAAGGTTCAGGAGAAGAAGGAAGCCGTTGAATCGCTCCGGTTTGAAGCCGACCAGGCTGAAAGGAAAGGCGACTACGGAAAGGTGGCAGAGATCCGGTATGGCAAGATAATCGGTATGGAAAAGGAGATTGCGGATCTGAAAGATAAGATTGAAAAGAAAAGGAGCAAAGGATCGCTTGTTCAGGAAGAGGTTCGGTCGGAAGATATTGCTGAAATAGTTTCAAAGTGGACTGGTATCCCTGTTTCAAGAATGCTTGAAAGTGAAAAGGAAAAGCTTCTAAGGCTTGAAGAGGAGCTGCATAAAAGGGTAGTGGGCCAGGATGAGGCTATCAGCGCCGTTGCTGATGCCGTCAGAAGATCAAGGGCCGGGCTGCAGGATCAGAAAAGACCTGTAGGATCATTTATTTTTCTCGGAACCACAGGTGTTGGCAAAACAGAACTGGCAAGAGCCCTTGCCGAATTCCTGTTTAATGATGAGAACCTCCTCACCCGTATAGATATGTCAGAGTACCAGGAACGTCATTCCATATCGAGATTAATTGGTGCACCTCCGGGATATGTAGGGTATGATGAGGGTGGACAGCTTACTGAAGCAGTCAGGCATAAGCCGTATTCAGTAGTTTTACTGGATGAGATTGAGAAAGCTCATCCCGACGTGTTCAACCTTCTTCTCCAGGTTCTGGATGACGGCAGGCTGACTGATAACAAAGGCCGGACTGTCAATTTCAGAAATGTGATCATCATTATGACCTCAAACCTTGGATCGGATATCATCAGGGACAAGATGGACAAATGGAAGGACAATATGCCGGAAAATGAAGAAGAGCTGCTTAGGAAGGAATTATTCATTCTGTTGCGGAAATCGCTCAAACCGGAATTCCTTAACAGGGTCGACGAGATAGTAATGTTCAGACCACTGAGCCTTGACCAGATCAGGGAAATTGTTAAGATCCAGCTATCCGGTATCACCAGGATCCTTGAAGGAAACAATCTGAAACTTGAGGTATCCGATAGTGCAATAAACTGGTTGGCAAAGCACGGGTATGACCCGCAGATGGGGGCCAGGCCGGTAAAGAGGCTGATTCAGAAAGAAATTATAAATGAACTGTCGAAGGAGCTTATTGCAGGCAGGATTTCAAAGGAGGACACCGTGGTGATTAGATGTTGATAAAGACCACCTTATCGTTTGCCAGCAAGAAATAACTGAACATAATTGATTGTTGCTGGTTGCTTGTTGCTAGTTGCGTTAGTTTGTTAATTTTGGTTAACCCGGAACCAGCACCTAGTAACCAGCAACATGATTTCATTACCTGAATGACCTGATGCAGGCATCCAGATCATCGTATATTTCAAATATAGTGTGCAGGTGAAGCGTATGGAAGAGCTCAGTGGCACGGGGCTCCGGGTTGGCAAATTTCAGGATTCCGAAATTATTCTTGGCTGCTTTATGAAGAGACAGGAAACAGGCAAACCCCGAACTGTCTATATATTCCACACCTTTAAGGTCTATGATCACTTTCGAATTTGGATTGTCGAATACTTTATTGACCCCTTCCTTTATTTCATCAATTGTTGTGGCATTTATCTTATTGACAGAGAAGGTAATAATGTCAATTTTATCTCTTTTTTCAATATTGATCATATCAATACGGTTTTATTAGTTTTCAATCAAAGTGTTAAGTTCGGTTAATGCCGATCTGGTGTCATTTTCGAACCTGGTGATATATGATTGATATAAGTCAGTGTTTATTTCTTCCCTGGCCTGTACCTCAAAAGTTTTAAGAAGATTAGCCAGGCTGTCCATCCCCATTATGGCAACAGACGATTTGGCTTTATGGGCTAAAAGACCGAGTGCATGAAAGTCCTTTTTCAGAAAAAGCATATTCATTTCCGAATTGAATTCAGCGACCTGATCCCGGAACATATTTATCAGTTCCTTCAGCAGTTCCTGATCTCCACCTGCTACCATCTCCAGATAATCAGTTTTTATAAATTTGTAGTCCATGAATTACAGGTCATTTACACTAAGTACAGAAGATCACTGTATATAACAGATTTAAAGGAATTTTATTTTATTTGTGCTTACTATCTTTAACAAGATGAGAGCTGCAGATATGGCAATGATTGGAAGTTCTGGAGTACAATCATTTTGTAATGGTGAAATATATTCTAAATTTACGGATTCAGATAATTAACTAATTTTCCTTCTTATGAAAAGCACTGCCTTTACCAGGTTTCATGAGGAAGCCGGAGCTAAAATGGTTCCTTTTGCAGGCTATAACATGCCTGTAGAATATACCGGTATAAATGAAGAACATATTAATGTAAGAACGGGCATCGGGGTATTTGATGTTTCCCATATGGGCGAGTTCTGGGTTACCGGGCCTTCTGCATTGCAGTATCTTCAGTACATGACCATCAAACGATGTTTCAGCTCTTTTTGACGGGAAAGTGCAGTATTCATGCTTTCCGAACGGAAAGGGAGGAATCGTCGATGACCTGCTTGTATACAGGTTCAGCAAGGAAAAATATCTCCTGGTGGTAAACGCGGCTAATATTGAGAAGGATTGGAAGTGGTGCGTTGAAAATACAAAAAAATTCAATCTCCTGGTCGGGAAGGACCTTATAAACACATCTGATGAAATTGCCCAGCTGGCCATCCAGGGCCCGCTTGCATTAAAGGCTATGCAGAAACTCACCAGTTCCAGGATTCTTGATATGGAGTATTATACTTTCAAGATCATAGAATTTGCAGGTATAAAGGATGTTATTTTCTCAACTACAGGCTATACAGGTGCAGGAGGATGTGAGATTTATGTCAGGAATGAAGATGGACCAGCTCTGTGGAAAGCGGTATTTGAAGCAGGCAGAGAATATAACATAAAACCCGCAGGACTTGGGGCAAGGGATACGCTGCGTCTTGAAATGGGATTCTGCCTGTACGGGAATGATATCAGTGACAAGACTTCTCCAATTGAAGCAGGACTTGGATGGATTACAAAATTCACGGCTAACAAGGATTTTATCGATAAGAAACTTCTTCTTAAGCAAAAAGATGAAGGAGTAGAAAAAAGACTCAAAGGATTTATTATGATTGACCGCGGAATTCCAAGACAGCATTATGAAGTAGTTGATGGAAACGGATCAATAATTGGAGAAGTGACATCAGGTACAATGTCCCCGATGCTGAAACAGGGAATTGGCATGGCCTACCTCGCCAGGGGTTTCTGGGAACCTGATACTGAAATATTCATAAGAATAAGGAATAAGGACCTGAAGGCGAAGGTTGTAAACCTGCCGTTCATTAATAATAAGTGATTGTAATGCGGGAACTGGAAACATGTTTCTCCCCTGCACTGTATGAGCCTGAAAGCCATTCCGGCTCAATTGTTGTAATTATTGATATTCTGCGCGCCACATCTGCTATCTGCACTGCTTTTGAAAACGGTGCAGCTTCAATAATCCCGGTTGGAACAATTCCCGAAGCAAAGGAATACAAACGCATGGGTTACCTGGTAGCTGCTGAGCGTGATGGGTATGTGCTCGACTTTGCAGACTTTGGCAATTCACCTTTCAATTTTACCCGTGAAAAGGTTGCAGGCAAAACAATTGCCTACAGTACTACCAATGGAACAGGAATAATTAAGATGGCTGTCTCGGCAGGTGAAATAATTGTTGGTTCTTTCCTTAATATAAGTGCTGTCGTGAAATGGCTCTCGGAACGAGATAAAAACGTAGTCCTTTTTTGCGCTGGCTGGAAAAACAGGTTTAGTCTTGAAGACACGATTTGTGCCGGTGCCATATCCGAAAGACTAATGGCTGGCTCACAATATTCAACTATAGACGATTCAACACTTGCAGCTCTTGACCTGTGGTCGGTAGCGAAAGCTGATGTTCGTGGCTATATTGAGAAAGCTGCCCAGAGATCCCGTTTACGCAATAAGAAGCTTGATGATTGTATTGACTTTTGCTTGCAGGAGGACTTTACTGCAACTGTACCCGTAATAAGGGACGGAATTCTCGTCAAGGGATAATCAACCACGACCTTAAAGTCGTGGTTGAAAGATACAAGTTTCGTTTTGGACTTCAGTCCTGTATTGGAATGCCGGACTAAAGCCCGTGTGGTGTGGACTTTGATTAACCACGACCTTAAGGTCGTGGTAGTTGAAAAAGGCAGTTTTGGACTTTAGTCCTGCGATATTGCCGAAACACGATGTTTAAATTCGTTATTTTTGTGTAACAACCGTTAATAATTATCAAATTACTAACATAACTCTCTCAAGATGAAAAAACATAACTTTTACGCCGGACCCTCAATTCTTCCTCAATACACAATTGATAAAACAATTGAAGGGATCAGGGATTTTGCAGGATCAGGATTATCTGTCCTTGAGATTTCTCACCGCAGCAAAGAATTCATTGCATGCATGAATGATACAGTTGCCCTGGTAAAGGAATTACTGGAGGTGCCTGCCGGTTACCATGTCATCTTCCTGGGGGGAGGAGCAAGCCTTCAGTTTGCAATGGTCCCTATGAACATGATGGTCAAGAAATCAGCCTACCTTAATACAGGTGAATGGGCAAACAAAGCTCTGAAAGAGGCTAAATTATATGGTGATGCTGTTGAGGTGGCTTCATCAAAAGACAAGAATTACAATTATATTCCTAAAAAATATACTGTCCCGCAGGATGCCGACTACTTCCATGTAACAACAAATAATACAATATTCGGCACAGAGCTGAAAAAAGATCCTGATGTCACGATCCCTCTCGTCGCCGACATGTCATCCGATATCTTCAGCCGTCCGGTGGATGTATCGAAATATTCCCTTATCTATGCAGGGGCTCAGAAAAACCTTGCACCGGCAGGCGTAACCTTAATAATCCTGAAGGAAGACGTGCTTGGGAAAGTAACCCATCCGATCCCCACCATGCTCGATTACAGAACACATATCAAGGCAGAGTCGATGTTCAATACTCCCCCTGTTTTCGCAGTCTTTGCTGCCCAGCAGACCCTTTCATGGCTGAAGGGACTTGGAGGCGTTAAAGCCATTCAGAAAATGAATATTGAAAAGGCCAAAATGCTTTACGATGAAATTGACAGGAATAAGCTGTTCACGCCTACTATCAAAGATCCTGAAGATCGCTCGTTTATGAATATTTGTTTTGTGATGACCGAAGAATACAAGGAACTCGAAAAGCCATTTGCCGAATTTGCGAAATCAAAAGGGATGATTGGCATTGAAGGCCATCGCTCTGTCGGAGGTTTCCGCGCTTCTACATATAATGCCCTCCCGAAAGAAAGCGTCAAAGCTCTTGTTGACACGATGAAAGAGTTTGAGGCAAAGAATTAACATATAACCTTTGAAAGGTAATTGGGTATTAGTGAATTGATAAGCTGAGTTTTACAATGAAGATACTTGTAGCAACAGAAAAACCATTCGCGCCTGTGGCAATAAAACAGATAAGGGAAATTGCCATGGCAGAGGGTCATGAGATTGCTTTACTCGAAAACTATAAAAACGTCTCTGAATTCCTTGATGCAGTTTCTGATGCTGATGCGCTTATTGTCCGAAGCGATCAGGTCACACACGAGATCATTGATTCTGCATCAAGGCTCAGGATTGTCGTACGGGCAGGCGCAGGTTATGATAATATTGATCTTGCAGCCTGCACTGAACATGGAATAGTAGCTATGAATACACCCGGACAGAATTCAAATGCTGTCGCCGAGCTCGTGTTTGAAATGATGCTCTATCAGGTACGCTGTGGTTTCAATGGTAAATCAGGTACAGAGCTGAGGGGTAAAACTATTGGTATTCATGCTTTTGGCAATGTCGGGAGATATGTGGGAGAAATTGCAAAGGGTTTTGGTATGCTGGTATATGCCTATGATCCTTTCGTAAATGACTGTGTGATCACCGGTTCCGGGATATATGTTATTAAAAGTGCTGAAGAGCTGTATTCCAAATGCCAGTATGTATCGCTGCATATTCCGGCTAATGAAAAGACCATAAATTCTATTGGTTTTGATCTTCTTAACAGTATGCCTGCGAATGCGATCCTTGTTAATACAGCCCGGAAGGAAATCATAAACGAAACCGATCTTCTTAAAATATTTGAAATCCGACCCGATTTTAAATACCTGGCCGATGTTGAGCCTGACTGCAGATCTGTAATAGAAGAGAAGTACCAGGGCAGATTTCTGTTCACTGCAAAAAAAATGGGAGCCCAGACTGAGGAGGCAAATATAAATGCAGGGGTTGCCGGTGCATTACAGATCATTGATTATTTCAAAACGGGCAACGAAAAATTTCGAATAAATAAATGAGATAAACATAGAAATTAGATGGCCGTTGTTAAACCTTTCAGGGGATTAAGACCTCCATGTTCTATAGCCAGTGACCTGGCATGTCTGCCCTATGATGTCATGAGCACTGAAGAGGCTCTTAAGATGGCTGAGGGTAAGGAATGTTCACTTCTTCACATAACAAGGTCCGAAATAGACCTGCCACCTGACACTGATGTGCATTCAGAAAAGGTTTATGATAAATCGAAAAGTAATTTTGCCCTCTGGAGGGGAAAAGGCTGGCTGATACAGGACGAAAAGCCTGGTTTTTACATATATGCGCAAACAATGAATGACCGAACCCAGTATGGAATTGTTGGTTGTGCTTCAGTTGATGACTATCTGAACGGAGTTATCAGGAAACACGAGCTTACAAGGCCTGATAAAGAACAGGACAGGATGGTACATATCCGTATTAACAATGCGAATATCGAACCTGTTTTTTTTGCTTATCCTGCTGTAAAAGAAATAGATGCAATTGTTAAATCGATAGTTGGCAAGGAGGAACCGGAATATGATTTCGTTTCGGAGGACGGTTTCGGCCATAAATTCTGGGTAATAAGGAAACCAGAGACCAACACTCTTATTGAAAAGCTTTTTGCCGAAAAGGTGCCGTTCACATATGTGGCTGACGGTCACCACCGAACTGCAGCAGCCGCACTGGTCGGAAAGGAGAAACGTGAAAAGGACCCCGGTCATAATGGTTCTGAAGAATATAACTACTTCATGGCTGTTCATTTCCCTGACAATCAGTTAAGGATACTTGATTACAACAGGACAGTCAGGGACCTTAACGGTCTGAGCGAGGATCAGTTCCTTTCAAAGCTTGAGAAAGGATTTGTGATAAAGGAAAAAGGAGAAAGGATCTATAAGCCATTAAAGTTGCATAACTTCTCAATGTATATTGGCGGTAAATGGTACAGCCTTACTGCAAGGCGGGGAAACTATAATGACAATGATCCGATAGGCGGGCTTGATGTGACAATCCTTACAAATCTTATACTGACCCCGATCCTGGATATTCAGGATCTCAGGCGTTCAAAAAGAATTGATTTTGTCGGAGGTATACGCGGCCTTGGAGAGCTAAAAAAGCGGGTCGACGACGGGGATATGAAGGTCGCTTTCGCACTTTACCCGGTTTCGATGAAACAGCTCATTGCAATTGCGGATTCCGGAAATATTATGCCTCCAAAAACCACATGGTTTGAACCAAAATTAAGAAGCGGTTTAGTGATCCACCTTCTTTAACTCATTTCGCCCCCCATCCCCCCCTAAAGGTGGGCTTTTTAAGTTCATTAATAATAGCCCCCTTTAGGGTGTTGGGGGTAAAGATATGATTGAAATTGCTGCAAATATAAAATCCCTTAAAGAACAAATACCATCATCTGTAAAGCTGGTTGCTGTTTCAAAAACCAGGAGTGCAGACGACATCCTCGAAGCATACAATTCAGGTCAGCGCTGCTTCGGAGAGAACAGGGTGCAGGAACTCCTTCAGAAGAAGGATTTCCTTCCGGCCGATATCGAGTGGCATCTCATTGGCCACCTGCAAACCAACAAAGTCAAATATGTTGTTCCCTTCGTAAAAATGATTCAATCGGTCGATACATTCAAACTGTTGAAAATGATCGACTCAGAGGCTGCAAAGATACACCGCGTTGTGGATTGTTTGCTGCAGATCCATATTGCGAGCGAAGAGACCAAATTCGGCTTTGATATGACAGAGATCAATGAAATGATCCAAAGCGGAGATTTTAAGCAACTTAATTCCATAAGAATATGCGGTGTCATGGGAATGGCCACATTTACAGACGATACTTCCAGAATTCAAAAAGAATTCGGGTATCTTAAGGGGTGTTTCAATAAAATTAAGGAAGACTATTTTAAAAAAGCTCAATATTTCAAGGAGATTTCTATGGGAATGTCAGGCGATTTTAAAATTGCGATAAACGAGGGGAGCACTATGATAAGAATAGGAAGTCTTATATTTGGAGAGAGAAGATAAATAGAACTAAACAACATAAAATGAAAAACCTGTCAATCAAGTACCTTGGACTCAATCTTCGAAGTCCTTTGATAGTCAGCAGCAGCCGCCTGACTTCAACTCTTGGCCAGCTAAAGGAGGCTGAGGATAACGGGGCAGGGGCAGTCGTACTTAAATCGCTTTTTGAAGAACAGATAAACCATCACATCAATTCAATTCCCTGCTCTCCGGGGTTTCCGGAGGCTGACGACTATTTATCGAACTACATCAAGGCAAATTCTGTTGAAAAATACCTCGACCTTATCAAAAGTGCCAAAAAAAACCTGGGTATACCGGTAATCCCAAGCATAAACTGTTATACTTCACACGGATGGACTGGATTTGCAAAGAACATTGAAGATGCAGGAGCAGATGCGATTGAGATAAATGTCTTTTTTATGCCCACCGACAGAAAAAAATCATCGGCGGATTCCGAAAAGCTATATTTTGAACTTATTCAAAGCCTGAAGAAAACCATAAAGATCCCAATCGCCATTAAAATGGGATACAGATTTTCAAACATCCTTTATATGGTTGATCAGTTTTATATGAGGGGCATCGAAGGAGTTGTAATGTTTAACAGGTATTTTGAGCCTGATATAGACATTAATAAGATGGAAGTTATCCCTGCTTCTATTTTCAGCCAGGAGAATGAGAGACGCTATGTGCTGAGATGGATCGGAATGGCGAGTGCCCAGAAAATAAAGATAGATATTTCTGCTTCAACAGGAGTATATACAGGTCAGGATGCAGTTAAATACCTTCTTGCAGGAGCAAATAGTGTTCAGGTCTGTTCAGTGCTTTATCATAAAGGAATACCACACATGAAGACAATGAACGAGCAGATCACTGAATGGATGAAACGGAACAAGTTTGAAAGCATAGATGAATTCAGGGGCAGGCTCAATTATCTTAACTACGGAAAACCTACTGTTTTTGAAAGAACCCAGTTTATGAAATATTTCTCATCCTATGAATGAGCTGTTGAATAGTTCATTTTAACTTCTGAGATTATTTAAACAGTTCCTTGTTTCTTGTTGCTGGTTGCTAGTTGCCAGTTAAACCAGTAATGATTAACGAGTAACCAGTAACCAGTAACCAGTAACCGGTAACCAGCAGCTACTTACTTAAGAACAGCAATTAATGCGAGTGAGAGAGCTTTCTTTTCATCGGTATCCGAAACCAGCCTTTTCCTGATCATTCTGATTATCTCATCTTTCTTTGCCCTTGTCATGCCATGAACAGAGGTTTCAATTACTGAAAAGCATTCGATGGCAGTCATATAGTCTCCTGTGATAAACAAATTGGCAAAATCGGCTAAATGGTCAGCATAGTTCAGACCCGACTGCCAGCACGATGAAATTACCATCCTCAGGGTCTCTGGTTTAATGTCCTTTCTTATTTCAGCAATCACCTCAATGCATGAAGACTGGTACTTAAGATCGTTCAGGAATTCCCTGATGAGTCTTTTAATTGAATCGTTGCTGCTTTGGTTGTAATATGAAACCAGTAAAGCTATTGCTCCTGTAAAAGGTGAGTCATTTCTGAGCATCTTTATTGCCCCGGTAATCTTAACAAAGTTCTCCTTGTTTAAAATATGTTCAAGTTCTTTACGTTTATTTTCCTGAATGGCCATTTGTAATCATTTGGTGCAAAGTTAGAAATACCGTTAATTAGAAATGGCGGTTTTGAAAAATAAAAAATTATGTACTAATTTAGCGAAGCATAGAAGGACAATAAAAATAACCGAACCATGAACCAATTTCTTAGAATCAGAAACTTTCTTCTGACATTGCTAATCCTTTTCTCTTTAATCATTGCCAGCTGCCGGTCAGGTGGAAAACCTGAGAAAAGTAATGCAGATTCAGTTAATGTAGAAAAACCTAATGCTGCAGTTTATGAAGACATAAAACAAGCTGAAAAAATATTCTACACACTGCCATCTCCTCTTGAATCAGCAATGCTCATTAAATCAGCAGGTGCATTATTTGATGATAACCTTCTGAACCCGGTCGGAAACACGAACAACTATAATACGAACAAGAGCATGGCTTTAAACCTTGGAGTTTATACCTGCGACCTTAGTTTTGCCAGCCTTTACGACCAGACGCAGCTCATAATTGACTATATGAATGCCGCAAAGAAAATGGCTGACGGACTGGGTATTCTTGAGGCAATAGAAAAGGAAGATATTGACAAGCTCGAGGAGAACATCCATAATACCGATGTTATTATGGATATTGTTTCGCAGACCTACCTTAATTCAAATTCCTACCTTGAAGATAACGGCCAGCCGGCAGTAGCTGCAATCGTACTGGTAGGGGGCTGGATGGAAGGATTATATATCTCGACCCGGCTTGTGGATATGAAAGATTTTAACGGAAACAAACTCGTCGGCAGGATTATTGACCAGAAGCTTTCTGTCGGTATCCTTATAAATCTGCTTGAAAGCAGCAAGGGGCACCCTGCAATTGACGAGCTGATAGCCCAGGTCAATAAGGTCAAGATTATTTTTGACAAGATAACCCTGAAAACATCGCCTATCAGGCCTGAATACGACCAGGCTACCAATGTAACAGTTCTGAAATCAGAAGTTAAGGCAAACCTTACGCCTGAAGTTTTCAAAGAGCTTGCGGCAGCAGTCAGTGAAATCAGAGGTACTTTCGTTAAATAAAATCCGCTATGAAAAAATTCAGAATTATTCCGCTTCTGATTTTGTTAATAACCATCGCAGGAACCGATGGTAATGCACAGTGCAAAGCTTTTGCCAAAAGGACATGCCTTCCTGAACTGGGATCGTATACCCACGATGGGAACTATCATGCCACTGTCCTTATGGAAGGAGAGGAAGCTGAACTTTATAAGACATTTTACTCCGACATGGAATACCGTCTGTCAATTTGCAGCGATGAAAATCTTCCTCCGGTCGAGTTTACTGTCTTCGATGCCAATAAGAACATACTTTATTCCAGCAAGGAAGCAAACAATGCCAGAACCTGGGATTTCAAACTTCAGTCGAGCCAGCAGCTCAGAATTGTGTTGAAAGTGAACTCATCAGGTGAGCAGGGAGGAACTCCCGCAAGCGGTTGTATTGCAATTATGTTCGGATTCAAAATTAAAACCTGACCTATCGGAAATATTTCTTTTTTTAATGGAAGGGGCGTTGCGTGCAGCGCCCCTATTTTTTAAATAAGCCCCCTTTAGGGGGTTGGGGGCTGCTTTAAGTGAGGGTTAGGGGCTACTTCAGGGAGTTGGGGGCGGATTTCGGCACAAGCTTCGGCGCCAGGAACTTCCCTGTGTACGATCCCTTGAATTTTGCAAGGTCCTCTGGTTTCCCCTCGAAAACAACATAACCTCCTTCCTCTCCTCCTTCAGGCCCAAGGTCAATAACCCAGTCACAGCTCTTAATTACCTCCTGGTTGTGCTCGATCAGTAGTGCTGAATGACCGCGGTCAACAAGTGCATTGACCGACTTAAGCAATTTGTTGATATCATGAAAATGAAGACCCGTTGTTGGTTCGTCAAAAATAAACATGATATGGCCCGAACTTTTCTCCTGGCTCAGGAAGTAGGCAAGCTTTACCCTCTGGCTTTCGCCTCCTGAAAGCGTACTTGACGATTGCCCCATTTTAATGTAGCCAAGTCCGACATCAGAGAGGGGTTTAAGTTTTTCAATAATCCTCTTTTCGCTCTTTCCCGGGTAGCTGCCAAAGAATTCGATTGCTTCATCTATTGTCATTTCAAGCATATCGTATATGTTCTTCCCGTGGTATTTAACTTCAAGAATCTCTTTCTTGAACCTCATTCCCTTGCAATTCTCGCATGTAAGTTCAACATCGGCCATAAACTGCATCTCTACCCTTATCACTCCCTCTCCCTGACACTCCTCACACCTTCCTCCCTCAATATTAAATGAGAAATGTGAAGCTTTGTAATTATTCTGAACCGATGCCTGCTGCTCAGCGTAAAGCTTCCTTATCTCATCATAGGCTTTAAGGTATGTGACCGGATTGGATCGGCTCGACTTGCCAATAGGATTCTGATCCACAAGCTCCACACCTGTCAGCCTTGATACATCACCTGAAAGCTCGTGGAACTGGCCAGGCTTAAGATTATTACCATTTATTTTATTCGATAACACATTGTAAAGTATGTCAGAAACCAGGCTTGATTTTCCCGATCCGCTTACTCCTGTGACTACTGTAAGGGCGTGGAGGGGAAACTTTACATCAATATTCTTAAGATTGTTTTCCCTTGCGCCCTTTATCTCGACAAAACTGCTCCATTTCCTTCTGCACGGAGGAACCTTAATCAATAGTTTACCGGTCAGATATCCTGCAGTGAGTGTGGTACTGGTTTCTGCCTGATCCGCAGTTCCCTGGAAGACCACTTCGCCGCCAAGCCTTCCTGCTTCCGGACCCAGGTCAATTATTTCATCCGCTGCCCTCATTATCTCCTCTTCGTGCTCAACGATCAGCACTGTATTACCAAGATCCCTCAGTTCCTTTAAAACTTTGATCAGCAGACGTGTGTCACGCGGATGAAGCCCGATACTCGGCTCATCGAGAATATACATTGAACCTACAAGGTTACTCCCCAATGATGTTGCGAGATTGATACGCTGGGATTCTCCGCCGGATAAGGATGAGGAGAGCCTGTTGAGGGTCAGGTAGGGGAGACCTACATCCGTCAGGAATTTCAGCCTGACAGTTATTTCTTTCAGAAGCCTTTCGGCTATTTCAAGATCGCCCTTTTCAAGCTTTAGATTTGTGAAGTATTCAAAGAGCCTTCCAACCGGAAGGGAAACAAGTTCCTGGATATTTTTATCTGCAACCCTGACATAAGAAGTTTCTTTTTTCAATCTTGATCCCTTGCATTCAGGACATATTGTTTTACCGCGGTATCTGCTCAGCAGCACCCTGTACTGGATCTTATACTTTTTCTCTTCAAGATGTTCAAAAAAACGGTTCAGTCCGTAAAAATACCTGTTGCCTTTCCATAGAAGCTCCTTTTGTTCATCGGTAAGCTGAAAAATCGGCTTATGGACCGGGAAATTAAACAGCGAGGCGCTTGCTATCAGCCTCTCCTTCCATCTCTTCATTGTCTCTCCCTTCCAGCAAACAATAGCATCCTGGTAAACCGACAGGTTTTGATCGGGGATAACCAAATTCTCATCAATACCTATTATTTTACCATACCCTTCACAAACAGGGCAGGCTCCTATCGGATTATTGAAACTGAAAAAATATTCGTTTGGTTCCTCAAATTCAATACCGTCTTCTTCAAATTTGGTTGAAAAATTTTCGCGTAAAATTTCGGCATCTTTCATTACAATGACCTGGCAGTGGCCTTTACCGGTCTGGAAAGCTGTCTGTGCCGAATCGGCAGAACGGCTAAGGTTGTCGGAATCATGGCTTACCACAAGTCTGTCAATTACGATATTGATTTTCTGGCAGGGAAAGAACTTGGGTTCCAATCCGGGTTCATCGATCCTGATCAGATCCCCGTCAACTTCCACTCTGTTGAATCCCTGTTTAATAATGAATGAAAGATACTCCGACACCTTTATACTCTCAGGGATAGTACCAGGTGCCGTTATAATAACCTTTGTACCTTCATCAAGGGTTGTCAGAAACTTCACCAGATCGTCGGCACTGTGACGTTTAACCTCCTTGCCGGAGACCGGAGAATAGGTCCTGCCGATCCGTGCAAAAAGGAGCCTCAGGTAATCATAGATTTCGGTCGATGTTCCGACAGTTGAGCGTGGATTACGGGAATTAACCTTTTGTTCAATGGCGATTGCCGGCGGAATGCCGTTTATGAAATCGACCTCAGGTTTGTTCATTCGTCCAAGGAACTGTCGGGCATAAGAGGAAAGGCTCTCAACATATCTTCTCTGACCTTCGGCATATATAGTATCAAATGCCAGGGATGACTTCCCTGATCCCGAGACTCCGGTAATAACAATAAGCTTGTTCCTTGGTATTTTCAGGCTGATATTTTTCAGATTATGTACCCTTGCGCCCTTTATCTCAATATATCCGTCCATAATACACAATAAAACATTTTTAAATATTCGTCAGAAGCGAATAGCCCACCTTAAGGAGGGGTGGGGGTTAAACTAAAGCTGGTGTAAAATTATGATTTTCAAGCACTATTTACTGTGATTTATGATAGGTGAGAGCTGTTTTTGACAAATTTTTATGTAAAATTTCGTAAAAAACATTTTGAAATTAAAAAAAAATGTTTTCTTTGCATATCATTAACCACAAAAACCAGGGAGGACTGCCTATTCAACAACTCTACTCTTGTATTTAATTTAAAGAGAGAGCTATGAAAAAGTCAATGACCGATTACGAACTGATCGAAAAGTTCGTAAAAGGTGAGCAGTCCTGCTTCGAGCAGCTAATCCACCGTCATAAGAACAAAGTATTTGCGTATATAAGTCTTTATATACGTGATCAGGCACTTGCTGAAGACCTCTTTCAGGATACTTTTCTGAAAGTGATCCAATCAGTAAAGTCCGGCAAGTATTACGACAATGGAAAATTTATTTCCTGGGTTATGCGAATTGCCCACAATCTTATTATTGATCATTTCCGCCGTGTAAAACAGCTTAATACTGTTTCAAACGACGATTATGAATCAGATCTGTTCAATTCAAAGAAACTTTGCGAAGCGAATGTTGAAGATCATATGATAAAACGTCAGATACAGAAGGACATAAGAAAGCTAATAAGCCAGCTTCCCGACGATCAGAGAGAAGTAGTAATACTCCGCCATTATTCGGGTCTGAGCTTTAAGGAAATTGCCGACATAACTGACGTCAGTATCAATACGGCCCTTGGAAGGATGAGATATGCCCTCATTAACATGAGGAAAATGATGGAGGAGAAAAAAATTAGTCTGACTTTCAACTAAGTCAGTACAATTTTTTAATCCATAGGCCGTTTTTATTTAAATAAAGACAAAAAAAGCCTATGGATTTAAATTCTACTCCTTTTCTTTCATATCACGAAATTCAGGTAGACAATATTGATATCTATGAAGATGCATGGGGTTTCTACCAGCAGTTCAGTGATGTGATCACACTTCTCGAACAGGTAAAACCTGTCCCAAGGAAAAGACTGACAATGCGATTAATTGAGCGGGTCAGGAAGCAAAACTGAAAAAATCAGCAAACACAGGAAAATTTTCCTGTGTTTTTTTTATCCGACTGGCATCAGAAGATTCCTCACTTCGTTCGGAATGACAAATTCATTTTAAGATCTGGGAAAGAAAAGGGGAGATTCACCACTTTGTGAATCTCCCCTTTTCTTTTCTGTTACTCCCAATTTCTGGCTGTCATTCCGAGCGCCAGCGAGGAATCTTTTTACATTTCAAAAATAGTTTATATTATAGTAGTATCAAATTGAATTAAATATTATATATTTGTAATATTAAAATAATATCAATTTGCAATGAAACAGGAATTAACTGTCAAACCAATTTCAGGTTATGTGGCTTTGCTGGTTGCAATATTGTTACTCGGCGGAGCTATTGCCGGATTTGCGTACGAAATAATCTGGCTCGGTATTTTGCTTACAATGCTTTTCGTCTTTACCGCGATAGGATTCACAATTGTTTACCCCAACGGATCGTGTGTAATGGTGCTTTTTGGTGCATACAAGGGTTCAATAAGAGAAAACGGCTTTTTCTGGGTAAATCCTTTTTATATTAAAAGGAGGATATCTCTCAGAGCACGCAATTTCGACAGTGAACCTATTAAAGTCAACGACAAGATCGGAAACCCAATCAAGATCGGATTTGTGCTGGTATGGAGAGTAGCCGAAACATACAAAGCCGTCTTTGAAGTCGATGACTACCAGCATTTTGTGCTTGTGCAGAGCGATGCAGCCCTCCGTAAACTTGCCGGCCTTTATCCTTATGACAATCTCGAGGACCATGAAGCTATTATGACACTCCGCAGCGGTGGTGAAGAAGTAAATGAAGAACTGGAAAGAGAGATACGCGAAAGGCTTAAAATTGCCGGTATTGAAGTTATAGAAGCCAGGATAAATTACATTGCCTATGCCGAAGAGATAGCCAATGCAATGCTTAGGAGACAACAGGCTACCGCAGTAGTTTCAGCACGATTCAAGATTGTTGAAGGTGCAGTTTCAATGGTCCAGATGGCTCTTGAGCAGCTTTCCGATAAAAATATTGTAGAGCTGGATGAAGAAAAGAAGGCTGCCATGGTCAGCAATCTTATGGTAGTACTTTGCGGCGATAAAGATGTCACACCTGTTGTAAATACCGGAACTTTACATTCATGATATGAGTGAAAAGAAACCATTTGTTCTCAGGATTGATCAGAAGAAGCTTAAGGCCCTTGAGAAATGGGCTGCTGATGAATTCCGCAGCACAAACGGACAGATTGAGTACATTCTCGATCAGGCGCTTCGTAAATCAGGCAGATGGAAATCATTGAAGGATGCGGATCCGGATGAAGAAAAGAAGGAGGAAATCAGGGATTCTGATTGATGAAATAGACAGAATGGCAGGCAGCAATTCCTGCCGTTTCTGTTCTCAGCCGGCTGCTCCCGAGATGTACAGGATTAAACCCGTTATTAATTGCGAGGGTTAATTCGTCACCACTGAAATCACCTTCAGGCCCGATAAGAATTACTGCATCCATGTTCCGCACGTAAACACTGTCGATTTTATTCCTTTCGAATCCGGGATTGCAGTGAGCGATCAGTTTTACAGCTTTAAAATCAGAAGCGATAAATTTATCAAAGGCGATCGGCTCATTCAGAACAGGTTTGGAGGCCTTTAGCGATTGTTTCATTGCAGAAATGATTATGTTGTTTATTCGTTCTGCCTTTATTCCCGGCTTTTCAGTGTTCAAGCAAATTACGGGTGTGATTTCATCAACCCCAAGCTCAACGCTCTTTTCTACAAACCATTCAAATCTATCCTGGTTTTTCAATGGTGATATTCCGATATGAAGACGGTAGCCTCTTTTTTCAAAATTCCTGAAAGTCCCGGTTATTGCAATCACGCACATGTCAGGATCCGGGTCAGTAATATATCCTTCGAACAGATTTCCACGACCATCAATAAGCTTTACAGGGTTTCCTTTCGTCATCCTTAAAACCCTTATGCAGTGCCTTGATTCGTTTTTATCAAGCGCACAGGTATTATCCTTTATATCAGGAGCATAGAAAACCTGCATTATCCTAATGTATTGAAATTATCTGTGATCACCTGACAATACCTTCGAGTACGGAAGGTTCTTCCTGTACTTCACCCGCCATTCTCCTGAGGAAGCGGCCAAGACGGTCCTCTACGGCTATCATATAGGTGTATGGAACTCTGGTAGATGAATCAGGATGCCTCCTGTCCTTCAGTTTCATGTTGGCCAGGATTGAATTGAAGTCGGTACTGCCGGCCTGGGCCATCATAACGCCCTTGAAGTAGGAGAAATAGTACCAGGTTGATCCATCTGCTTTCAGGTAGATATCTATCATGTCGCCGGAACGTCTTCTCTGTATTTCGACAAAACCGTCAACGTACACATTTATAGGTTGATTGCCTACAAAGCCAATTCCTATCTTTCCGTCAGACCTGTATGATGATGTGGCTTCATTCCAGCGAAGATGAACGTCATTAAGAAGAATTTCATAGGTGAATTCCTTCGGAAGGTTCTTCGACAATCCAAACAAGTCTGTTTCTTCCTTAAGCTGACCTGCAGCATTGATCCCCAATAAGTCCTTCATTCCCTTGGAATTAAAATCAGAATTCACGTTGACAGGTTTTAAGGTAGGCATCATTCTTAATTCATCGCTCATTACCTTCAGTGCGTCAGCCGAAAAGTAAAAATCAAGGGCAAGAATGGCTTCAATCTCCACTTTGTTTGAGTCGGTAGCCTGGGTAAAGTTTCCGGCAGTTGCCATTTTAACCAGGTCAAAACTGGCTCCCAGATTGAGGTTTCCTTCTCCCGACACGGTACAGAGCGCCCTGTTGAGGGAGACCATGTTCCCATTGCTGGCAGGATTAGCGATCTTTTCCTGCGAAGAGATCTGGTATTTGCTCTGAGCTTTGTTGAAATACAAAACCCCGCTGGCACTAACAAGCCCTATGTCTGTCCAGGCTTTCTGAGGTGAAAGGAACGCCGGGTACATATGAGTCGAATCGATATTCAGGAATGTACCTGAAAAAACAAGATTATCATTGCTATCCCTTGGCTTCTCGCCTAATGGGATCATCACATTTTTCGGGTCGATAAATGCTTTGAACTTAACCGGATAGCTCTTAAATGACTGGCAGGTATTTACGATGCCGGCAGAACCGGTAAAAAACAGATTCTTTGATCGGGCTGAAAGGTTTACATCACCCGCAAATGTAAAAGCAGGACTGAGCATAAATTTCTGATCTGCCGCAATAAAGCCTTTTGCATTTGTAGTCATGGTGTCAACCGCAATTTCCGGAAAGCTGATCTTTCTTACCTCGTTATTATCATCAACATAATCGTAAACCGCACTTCCTGAATATCTTTTTGCCGATTCGATCTCAATATTTGCCGAATGCAGCAGATGGAGCCTGTTCACAGCAATATAGGCATTATTGAGCCTGTTAATTTTTGCCTTCCTCTCGATAATTATCTTCCCGTTTTCAGGTTGAATAAGAGCATCAGCTATTGGAATATAACTTATGTCCTCAGCCTCAATAAATTCCTTATCGACATTATATTTAGCCTTTAATGATGTGAAGGAAATGGTATCCTTCATATTGTTTGTTGAGATAAAGGTTGGCTTATCGAGGTTATGGGGGTCTAACTGAAGCAGTTTATCAGGAGGAGTCAGCCCTTTGGATATTTTTCCCTTTTGCTCCATGTTGAGCACTTTGTCGTTCATATTGTACTCAAAGTCTGTCATGGTGCAGTTATACTGGATCTCAGGAAATTTAACAAGTGAAGAATTTGTATTCAGGTGGAACCTGGCAAACTTACTGTTGAAGTCAACATAAGTGCTGGCATTTTCTGCAATGAAGGCATATCCGCTGGTTGAAGGAGATTTCAGGTTGTAATCAGCTGTATCTGCCTTGATTTCATCTGAGCCGAATACAAAACGATTTGAATTGATTCTCGAGTCGGTAGTATTGATTATCCCCGTTCCGCCCAATTGTTTGGGAGTAAGTCTAAGACTTCCATCAAGGGTTGTCTGGTTGCCAAACAAATTAAAGTTCTTATCCTGAGCATTATAAGCCAGTAACTCATCTTTTGGGATCAACCATTTTACTTTTACGTCCTGCCCGTCAAGTTCCGGGTAAAGTCCTGAGCCATCTTTTTCTATTTTGAAAGTTGCAGCCTGCGTCAGCATGGAATCAGGATAGAAATTGAATTCGTCGGATTTTAATGTCGACGTCAGATGTTTAAGAGTCCCGCTGCCGACAAGTCCTTTGTTACTCATGTTGATCTGCTCAAAAAGCCTTGCTTTTCCGTTATAGATATCAATTCCTTCTTCAGGTACATCCATTTGAAACCCAAGTGAATTGTTTTCCTGAATTGTAAGGAATTGTCGCGTTGGTTTCAGAATGTTTCCGGCGAAAAACTCACCTGAAAGGTTCATATCCTGGTGACTATAATGATCAATATTTTCAAAGTTGAAAGGATCTATTTTGAAATAAAAATCTTTTTTGCTGTAAACACCTTCCAGTCCGGGTATCCTGTCATAAAATATATAAGAAGGTGCAGTTGCATCAATGATCGGATACTGGGCCAGGCTCTTTAATCCTGATTTATTTTTAGGGTCATCGATATATAATTCACCTCTTGAAAGCTGAATTATACTGTTAATCTCTTTTATTAGTGCATTTCCGTAAGCGTCTTTTTTATCTGTTTCCACAGCAACCTTAATGGAGTCTATCTTTTGAAGCCTGATCTTAAAGGTGTCGTAAATGAACTCGAAATTATGTCCGAAAAAGGTAAACAGACCAGCCTCAACAACACCGTCAAATTTGAAGCTTCTGTTTTTTTCGATTGTAAGCTGTTGATTATAAGGATATATAGCTACTCTTTGGGAGTCGCTCACTAATACGTTTGAAACCCCGTTCACAGTGATTCCGTAATTATTCAGGTCAAGTATTGCATTATCGACCGGAGCTTTTGCTTCACTGTAAATCGAAAGAACATCGTAATCCTTTTTCCCGGCGTATGAATTGATAAAATCCTTTGTTTTCTTCTTGAGAGTAACCTCCTGATTTATGTGATCATAAAAAACAAATCCCTTATTAGCCAGATCAATGCACATGCCGGTCACCACATCCTCAGGCTTGTTGAGCCATTTTGCAAACTCACTGACAGGGAATGTTTCTGAATAGAAATATTCGCTGAATTGCTTCAGTCTTGTCAGTGGATGATAATCATCAAGGCCCATCAGTCTCAGGAAGTAATTCGCATTGAAAAAATCGGATGATTCGAATTTTGCCTGACCCATTGCTGCTCCCTTAGGCCGTGAAATGATTATTTTCGATCCTCCCATATCCCATGTGAGGTTTTCAAAATACATGTCAAGATTATGGAATGAATCGTAAAAAGGACTGCCTGAAACCGGACTGTTGGTCCTGAAAAGATTTACCTGCCTGCTTTTGGCATTGTATGAAAAGCCCAGGTCCGTATGGTAAATTGAATCCTTGCCAAGGTAAAGCGTTGATGCACTTTCCGGGCTGTTCAATCCTGTAGTGGAAAAGACAAAATTGTTGGAAGCGATCTTGAGGAACAGTGTATCTTTTCTGAACAGAGTGATTTTTGCAGGAAAGGCATTATCACCTTTACCTTTGACATTCGCCCCTTCAAAAGCAAGTCCACCCTCGTAATTAATGTCTTTATAGATCCCCTTTAACTGAAAATGTTTTGTATAAGTTTCAAAACGCGGATATGTGGCTCTTTCTTTGCTTGTTATCGAGGCCGCCTGGTCAGTCAGAACGCCATAAACAGGATTCTTAAAATAAGTTTTGTGAAACAACTTTGCAGAATCGCATGTAAATGAGTTCTTTGTGGTATTGATCGTGTAATCGGACATGTCCGCAAAGACATCTTCACGCGGATAGCCGGCCTTTTCCCAGTTAACTTTCCCTTTTGTACCGTGAAACAGCTGCAGATCGGGAGAAAAGGATCCCGTGACATTATAAATTTCAGTACTGTCCCTCTGGGAATAGCATGTAAGAATTGCATTATTTATCGAAACACGGAAAGCAGTATCGTGTGCAAATTTAAGATCTGAATTTTTGATCCGCCATTTCACCGGACCAGTATTGTTAAGAGTGTTTTCCCTGATCAGTGAACTGATATTCTGCAGGTGCTTTACAGACACTTTCGTTAAGGTAACGGGGATTGAAAAGGATTTCGCCGAGGCCTCTCAGCCAGTAATTCAGGCTGGGTTCATCTTTTTTAAGTCTCCACGAAATCATTAATGGCTTTCAGAAACTGGCTGAACTGGGTCCCGGCACGTAACTGTCTTCCGGTAAGCTGATTAGAAAGATCCAGTATCCGTGTCCGGTTCTCCTCACTGAAAGAAGTGCTGTCCCACTTTGCAATAAATGAATTGAGAATAGTTTTCTGTTCTCCAGATAGATTGGGACCCATATAACCTACAAGCTCATCCTTGAATTTCTCCGGTTCCCCGCTGAATACTCGTTTTGCCTGCGGAAAGATCGTTCCGGTTGTGAGTATCAGAATAAAAATGTTCAGTATGATAAGCTTTTTATACATTCACTTTATAAATCAGATTGCCTCGACAATCGCAACAAAATCATCTTTTTTAAGAGAAGCTCCTCCAATCAGACCGCCATCAACATCAGGCTTTGAAAACAGCTCAGCTGCGTTCGAAGGTTTACAGCTCCCGCCATAAAGGATAGTGAGACCTATCGCATAATCATTTCCATATTTCCCTTTTACCAGGTCCCGGATATATTTATGCATCTCCTGGGCCTGTTCCGGAGAGGCTGTCAGTCCGGTTCCGATAGCCCACACGGGTTCGTAAGCAATAACCACTTTTTTGAAATCTTGTTCCGGAACATTGAACAACCCTTCTTCAAGCTGTCTCTTTACAACTTTGAAATGGATTCCGGATTCCCTTTCCTGTTTTACTTCACCACAGCAGAAAATAACCTATCAGTCCGGACGCAAGGGCGAGCAATGTCTTCTTATTCAGCAACTTATCATCTTCATTATAATAGGTTCTTCTCTCTGAATGGCCTATTATAACGTACTGAGCACCAGTGCTTTTTATCATTGATGGCGATACTTCGCCTGTAAAAGCTCCCGACGGCTCTGAAGCGCAATTCTGTGCTCCGCAAAGAACTTTCCCCTTGCTTACAATCGTGGAAACCCCTGCCAGATGGATGAACGGAGTACAGAGAATAACCTCTGCCACTGAGGGCTTTGTCTTAAAATAGGTATCGATCGTTTCTGCAAATTTAAGTCCCTCATCCAGGTTCATGTTCATTTTCCAGTTGCCGGCTACAATTTTTTTTCTCATGAGTTATAAAATGTTTAAATGTATTGCTGCTAATAATTAGTATTGTCTATCAAAGTGTATGCAAATATCCATTTTCGGTTCAACCCATTTTTCTCACTGTAATGGGAATTTATCAACAATAGAAGCACTATTACTGATAGTGTTGAAGAATAAACGACAAGGACCGGGCTTTTGTTATCTATCTTTAGTGTTTGTTCTTCAGTCATATTCTTAACAAACAATTCCTTTGAAGGAAGATTTGCGTATGACCATTTACCGATGATCGTCCCTTCCCTCAGCAAAACAAACCCGGGATTTGACCTTATTATCGTTTTCAGTGTTGTTTCATCAGCGGAACAAAACAGTGAGTCTGTTGTCAAATTCCTTTGCTTCACTGGTACCGGAAGCAGTAATTACATAAAATCCGATACCTTCCGAACTGCAATGAAAGCCCAGTTCAAATCCCTTATCAAGATTCCGCCGTTTTGCTTCAGTGAGTTTTTTTGAGATCATAAGAAGGGTGTATCCCTTATCACTTAATATCTTCCCGGTGAGGTCCTCTCCTTCGGCAGAAGCAATGCTGAAATCATGAATTGGCGGGGTATATCCTTTTTTGATCAGTACTGATTTCTGATCAATGAATTTCCAGGATGAATCGTCAGCAGGATAATTTTCGAGCGTGAATTCCCTTCTTGTCCCGTCTTTTTCATAAATAAATGTTGTCCTGTATTCATCAACGGGCTTACCTGCAGGTATGATCATGCTTTCAGGGATACTGACGCCCTTTTTGTAAGGTAGAAAATCAAACAATGGCAAATATCTGAGATTCAGCAGTGAGAAACCGGCAAAAAGCACTATAATTAAACCAATCACACCCCACTCTTTTAATGGATTGTAAAGTTGTTTTGACAGGTCCCTTCCTAAGAAAAGAATAGCTGTGAAAACCAGAAGGACAACATTCTTACCAAATGTCTGCCAGTTTGTAAGGTGGATCGCATCGCCGAAACAACCACAATCGGAAACAGGGTTATTAATAGCCAGGATCAAGGTGACGGGAGTGAAGATAAGCATCAGCAGAGTTATTCCCCATATCCCTGCTTTCAGTCTGTAACCGCTCAATACCGAAAAGCCTGAGATAAATTCGGCTGTGCACAGCAATATCGCAATGGCAAGAGCCAATGGTTGAAGAAAATCAAGATGGAAAGCCTGGAAATAGTCTGTGAATTTATATGCGGAACCGAGCGGATCAACAGCCTTGACTATCCCGGAAAACATGAAAACCAGACCCAATACAATCCTGGAAAGATACCTGATTGTTTTCATTTCAGATCAACTTTCTGTCGCTTATGATCTTCAGGATAAGCTGTGAAATCTCTTCAGGAGATTGCATACTGCCATCTTTTGTACAGCAGTTTACCACAACCAGTCTTTTATCCGACCTTGCAACCCTGAGGTAGATATCTCTTACTTTTTTCTGGAAATTCAGGCTTTCTTCATGAATATCTTTTGTTCCGTTCAGATAATCCCTGTCATCTCCTGACCTGTTTGATTGCAGCTTCTTTTCGGTAAAGGAAAATGGAACATCCAGGAAAAAGTTCAGATCGGGCCTTGGTATCGCAAAATGGGTAAATTCAAGAGAAAGTATCCATTTCATGAGCCTATCCTGCGATTTATGATCGTAGAGTTTTGCGCACTGATAAGCTATGTTTGAATATGTATATCTGTCGAGCAAAACAATTTTCTTTTTTTCAAGCCAACTGTTGATTTTTTCTGCCGCATCTTTCCTGTCGCCTGCATAGAGAAGGGCCACCAGGTAGGGATCGACCTCATTGAGGGAACCAAATTCTCCTCGCAGGAACCTGGCGATAAGTTCACCGAAATATGGAGCGTCAGTCCTTGGGAAGTGAAGGAATTCACAGTCGTAGCCTTTGGCTGTGATAAATTTTTTCAACAGTTTTAATTGTGTGGATTTTCCTGATCCGTCAACTCCCTCAATAACAAAAAGCTTCATACTTCCTCTGATTAGGTGCAATACAAAAGTAATAACGCCTCATGAAAGTAAAAAGGTAATGGTCAGTTTAATTTAGTTAATGTAACCAACCCTGCTTTCCCTGAAGGCTACGCTTTATACTCATCTTTCTTTCTGTTAAATAAGGTTATTGGATCGGGATTAATTAATTCTGCACCTTCCTGATAGTTTGCGAGAATATTGACCAGACACGGCTGGTTAGGAGAATTGTTAAACTCCCAAGCCCTGTCAGGGGCTTAACAAAGCAGTCATGAAAATGACTGAATGTGAATAACCTCCGGTGCAACCGGAGGTAAGGCAGCCTCTCCGGATGTCAAGCCCTGAAGGGCCTTAATATAGTTGCATTTTAAGTTCAGAATTTGTACATTGCTCTTGTCTCGCTTGTATTTTTAACTTAATCTTTGCCATTATGTCAAGTTATCGTCAATTGCTGTATCATATCGTGTTCAGGACTAAAAACAGCATACCTTCAATAAAACCGGAGCATGCTGACCAGCTCTTCTCTTACATTACAGGGATAATAAAAAACAAGAACAGTCACCTGTATCGGATAAATGGTACCGAAAATCATTTGCACATCCTGACCGATCTTCACCCTTCATATGCACTTTCAGATTTCATGAGGGAGTTAAAAGTATCAACTTCAATGTGGATGAAAGAAAGCGGACTCTTCCCGTGCTTTGAAGGATGGGCTGATGGATATGGATCTTTCACATGTTCATATATGGATCTGGGAGATCTTATAGACTATGTCAGGAACCAACCGGAGCATCATAGGAAGAAAAGTTTTGAGGAGGAGTACAGGAACCTGATAATTCAATCCGGGATAAAGATAGATGAGAGGTATTTCCCTTAGACAGCATATTCAGCTCCTTCAGAGCTGAGAATCGTGAGGGGATCGCAGCCCCCGGTTTGCACCGGGGGTTATTCACATCGCACCACTAATCGCGGTGCCTATGTTAAACCATTTCATGGTTAAGGATTATGTTGCCAGTCCGGGATTAATCGCTTGCAAAGAGGATTTAACAGATCCCACATACAGAAGTATCAGGAGATATATTGTAAATCAACAAATATTTTATTCAATACAATAAATATATTACCTATAACAATATGATATTTACCAACAAAGAACACAAAAGTAATAGAATAAGAAATGCATATAAAGGGTTAGCCCAAACGGAGCTTATTTTAATTTTTTAAACCCCTTTCAGTGAGACGGGGGCAAAAAAATGCATTAATTTAGAAGATTAAATAAAAATTTCAATGTCTCTTAAGCCCCGGTATATAAATGTTGGCGGTAAAGCTTCTTGATCTTTCGGTACCGAAGGTTATGGGAATAATTAATGTAACGCCCGATTCATTTTATGAGGGAAGCCGTTTTTTCAGGGAGGAGGACTACCTGAAGGCTGCCCTGAAGATGGCTGAAGACGGGGCTGATATTCTGGATATTGGCGGCTATTCCTCCCGTCCCGGCGCTGCTGATGTAACTTTGGAGGAAGAAGGAACCCGCGTGCTTAAAGCTATCAGGCTCATAAGCCGTGAATTGCCTGATATGGTTATCTCGGTCGATACATTCAGGGCGGATATCGCAAAGGAGGCCGTGCTTGAATGCGGTGCCGGAATCATAAATGATATTTCTGGCGGTGATGCGGATAAGGGAATGTTCCATATAGTTGAGAAGCTAAATGTCCCGTACATTTTAATGCATATGCAGGGAACACCACGGACGATGCAAAAAAATCCAGTATACGATGATGTTGTTGCCGATATAATTCGCTGGCTTGGGGAAAGAATTGCAAGGCTTCAGTCGGCCGGAGTAAAGGATCTGATATTTGATCCCGGTTTCGGTTTTGGGAAAACAGCCAGTCAGAATTTCGACCTTCTCCGGCGTCTTGGTGATTTTCTAATAGCAGGAATGCCGCTTCTTGTAGGTGTTTCCAGAAAATCAATGATATGGAAAACTCTTGAAATAATGCCGGAAGGTGCACTTAATGGCACTACAGTCCTGAATACTATCGCTTTGCTGAACGGAGCTGACATGCTGCGGGTGCACGATGTTAAGGAAGCAGTTCAGGCTGTTAAGCTGGTTCAAATGCTAAGGAAAACGGAAGAATAACATGAGAACGGCAGATAATATTTTGCTTAAGCATTCTCAGATCGCTAATAATACCGGAGTTTTCATAATTTTATCATTTGTAGCAAGAGTTGATTATGGCGCTTAATATGACAATACTTGATGTAATTGATATTGTCCTGGTTGCAATTATTCTTTTCCAGCTTTACAAGCTGATAAGGGGCACAACTGCAATAAGCATTTTTGTGGGAATTTTCTTTATTTACATGTTCTGGCTTATTGTAAAAGCGCTTAACATGGAACTTATCAGTGCTTTGCTGGGCCAGGTTATAGGAGTTGGAGTTATTGCCTTGATCATCGTTTTCCAGCAGGAGGTCAGGAGATTTCTTCTAATTATCGGCAACCGTTATATGACAAGAAGAAAATTCTCATTCAGTAAGATTTTTGCATCTGTCGAGGAAGAAACCGGCAGTCCGAAAGAGGCAGAGGAGATTGTAAGAGCTGCTGAATCGATGGCTTCAAAGAAAACCGGGGCGCTAATCGTTCTAGGCAGAAAAAGCAGCCTTGATATCTATTCCGAAGGAGGTGAAAAGATTGATGCCCTTATCAGCGCTGAACTTCTTGAAACTATATTCTTTAAAAATTCCCCGTTACATGATGGTGCAGTACTCATTGAGGACGGAAAAATATTTGCAGCCCGGTGTCCCCTGCCGATCACTGACCGTGTTTCACTGCCGCCGCGATTCGGAATGAGGCACAGGGCTGCTATAGGAATATCGGAACATACTGATGCCCTGGTAGTTGTGGTATCAGAAGAGTCAGGGAAAATCACAATCGCGGAGAGCGGAGAGATAAAAGAAAATATCTCCCCCAATGATCTCCGCCAGATCCTTCTTAAGGAAAAAATTTAACCGTAATTTCCTTATTCTATTTTGTAGCATGTCAGGGATTCTGCATCCTTGACGTAGACTATGTTTCCCGAGATTATTGGAAATGCATAAACAGGGGTTTCGGCGACCTTGTATTTAGCTATTTCCGAATATGCTTTTGTATCGGGCTTGAAAATTAACAGGTTGCCTGTGCTCGGAAACCCGATGATAACTGATCCGCAGTCGACAATCGTAGCAAAATCGCTGTTAACAGTTTCATCGATCCATGCTGTTTTTCCTGTTGCCGCATCCAGGCAGTAAATCCTCCTCTGGTCAGTAAAACCGTACAGGAAACCATCTTTCAGTACCGGGGTATTCCATTTTGCACCGACTTCAGTATTGCTCCATATTTCCTTGGTAGCCAACTTGTCGCCATCCTTAACAATCTGGATGGCTTTTGTTCCGGTACCCTGGCCGGTATAATAGATAATCTGTCCATTTATATATGGACTCGTTGAATTGTAGAATCGTTGCTGAGGTGCCGTGGCAACCTGCCAGAGCAGTTTTCCGTCAGCCAGGGAAAGACTTATAAGATTCTTTTCCGTCTGAACAACGATTGTTTTTTTACCATCAACAGTCATCAGTGAAGGCGAAGAATAGGCTGGTCCGTCTCCTTCCCACTTCCATTTTTCAGCGCCGGTAGCGAGGTCGAGAGCAACTACTGTGCCTTTGTCTTTAGTGCCGAGATGGGCAATACAGAGGCCATCTGTAAGAAGGGGAGACATTGCGGTAAAGAATTGCGGAACAGCATTCTCAGGGTTTTCTTTTCTCCAGAGTAATTTTCCGGATGTTGCATCAAAACACGACAGGATCCCTGTTACACCGAATGTGACCAGTTTTCCATTTGATACTGAAGGTGTGCTTCTTGGACCGGGATGAGATGTTGAGGGACCTGTTACAGCAGATGCGGGATACGGACTGCGCCAGATCTCCTTGCCTGTTTCTGAATCAAGACATATTATGACCTCATTGGCTTCCTGGCGTGTAGACAGATAAATTTTCTTGCCTGAAAGGATGGGAGAGGCGTCACCAAAACCAACATTTACCTTCCATGCCTGCTTTAATTCTTTCGGCCATGCCTTTGGTGCTTTAAAACCCATCACCTTGCTGTCACGGCCAGGTCCCCTGAACTGTGGCCAGTCCTGTGAAAACAGATTTGAAGGATTGATCATCAATAAGATCAAAATACTGAAAAGCCAATTTTTCTTTTTCATGATTTCATGAGATTATTTAATGTTATGGTACCTGAATGATTCTTTAATTACAAAAAATTGATTTTTAATTAGATAAGAAATAACGCTTCATCTGTGCCTGTTAATTTCAAGCCAGGCCTCAAAATTTTTTAAGAAGTGAAATAATCATTTCTTCCTTGTCGGCAATCGAGTCGTCGCCGGCAGTCTCATTTATCACAGTTTTCTTGTCAGGATAGATTTTCAGGATTGCTTTCTTTGTAAGTTGAATCTGGCAAAAAACACTATCGCTGCTCTTCAGGTAATATTTATTTTTTGTCACATATTCATCGTAGCGCCTGTCGGCACTGTAAGCTCCTTTATATTCAGCTTCAACAAAGGTTTTTACCGGAAGTTTAATAAACTGATATGGACCATCATTCAGCACCTGGTAAAACTTCGGGTTCTTAATCTCTTTATCAAAGGTTTTATCCAGTTGTAGTTCTGAATAAAAGTTCCTTACCGTCTTTTTGAATAATCAGTTCGGATACCAACTCCGCGGGAACTGAGAAAAGCTTTTTTGTTTTCGGATGGATGTAAATCAATGTATTATTTACAAGATCAATGTCAGCCTGCAACTGGATGTAGAAATCCTGACCTTTTATCTGCAGAAAGGAAGGGAGTAGCGTGTCCAGCATTCTTGGTGTACCCACAATACCTTCATACCGGGTATCAAAGCCAACGCCTCCCGGTGAATAGGGACTGAGATTGGCTATTGCCTTTAAGTTTTCATCTGCTGCAAGACCCCTCTGATAAATTGCAGAAGCCTGTGAATAACCGGCTGCGGTCAGGAATGTGCAAAAAGAAAGAATTAGCAACTTTCTCATTATCGGATTGAAATTGGCCTTGATGTATAAATACAAATAATTACGTATTGACCGTTAATTACATAAAACAAATTTAATTAAAAGTTTGCATTGTTTCTTTTATTATGTTTGATAACATGGTAATCTCATTTATTAAAGATGAATGAAACAGGTACAGAGCCAACCAGGGTCCTTGTAACAGGCGGGACATCAGGACTGGGTCTCAGACTGGTGAAAGTTCTCCTTAATCAGGGGTTTGAGGTTACCGCAACAGGAAGGAAGCCAGTAACTCTTTTTGAAAATGCTGATAGATTTACTTTCCTGGCGGTTGACTTCAGCAATCTTAAAAATACAGTAGATGCTGTAAAGGAATTGTGCCGGAATTCCAGGTTCGACATTGTGGTTAACAATGCCGGTGTGTTAAGTCCGCCGGATTTAATGCTTACCAATGATGGCTTTGAATATACATTTCAGGTCAATTTCCTTTCACATCTCATACTGGATGAGATTATTCTCAGCAAAGCAAAGACCGGGCAACCAATTACAATTGTAACAATAACTTCGCTGGTTTACAGGATTGCCAACCCTGATCTTAATATCCGGATTTCCGAATCGGATTACCGTCCTCTTAAAGCATATGCAAATTCCAAACTGTATCTTGCATTGATGGTTTTATGGCTTCCACAAAGATACCCTTCATTGAACCTTAAATGCATTGCATTCGATCCGGGAATATTCAGTTCCGGGATCTACAGAATGCAAAAGAAATGGTTCAGGATAATGTACAGGATTGGATCGCCATTTATGAGCCGTCCGGAGAAAACTGCCCGCCGGATTGGCAAGCTTCTTGAATCGGATGATCTGACCAGCGGAATGATCTATAAATCAAGTACACGCAAGAAACGTATATTCGAAGCAGAAAAACTTCAGGATAAAGCCTTCTGGGAGGATTGCTATAGGATGATCGGACCGTTTCTGGCCTGATAAACTTATTTTGGATTACAGGTATGGTTTCTCTGGCATTTTTTATAACTTTTGCATTTAATCCGCCTTCGCGTAAGCTTCGGCGGACGCGAAGTATAGGTCTAATTCCTCGGTGCTTGCACCGTTGTTTGAGTCCAGAGCTTGCTCTGGGGTTCATACTATTTGATTAATCAATCTGCGTTTTGAATGTCGCGCAATTTGATATTTACCTGATTGTTCAGAAATTATAACACATATGAAAAACTCATTCTTAATAATTATGGCAATGGCTGGTATGTCAGTATTTTCAGGTTGCACCGGTGGTTCCGACCCCTCAGCGTGGAGCAGCAGCAAGATAGATAAATGGTTCGAAAAGGGAGACTGGCTTAATGGATGGAAAGTACAGCCCGATAATTCGATTAACAGGAAAGCGTTTGCAGTATCCTATTTTAAAAATAAGGATAAATGGGATAAAGCCTTCAATTTTTTAAAAACCAATGATCTGCAGGGACTTGAGCTAAAACGATACAATATTGATGGCGACAATGTTTATGCTCCGGTAAGTGAATATCTTACCAAGAATGAAGCGGATGCGAAATACGAAGCACATCAGAAATATATTGACATACAATATGTTGTAAGCGGGAAAGAGCTAATCGGAATTGCTCCAATGTCACAGAAACTGGAGGTTCTTGAACCCTATGATTCAACAAAAGACGTTGAGTTTCTGACCGTCAGCAAAGTTGAAAACCATATTGCGCTGCCTGACAGGTTCTTTATATTCTTCCCGGAGGATGCACACCGTCCTGGACTTAAAGATGAAGAAAATTCACCTGTAAGAAAGGTGGTGGTTAAGGTAAAAGTTGATTAAAAGACACCAGATCATAAAGCACCCTTAACCACCCTGTCACGACATAATGGTCGTAACACCCCTCCTTGAGAAGGAGGGGAAATGTCTGATATACGATACATTAAATTTCTCCTCCTCATTGAGGAGGAGTATCCCGACGGTTACGTCGGGAGGAGGTGGTGAGCTTCAAATCCAACCTCAGGGCAACCTGAACCTTAATTTATAATCTTGTATTTTTTAAGGATGGCGGTGGTGCTCATATGGAAATCGAGGTATTGCGCACGGTAATAGGGAAGCTTGTCCTGTAACCTGTTTTTTGAAAGCTTGCCCCTGAAATCCTCGAGCGATGTATACCCTTTGGAATTCATCCATTTTTCAATTTCCTCAAGCATCGTGCTTATAACACCAATCTGATTAAGGTACAATGTGCTTACAACCTGAACGCAATCGGCACCTGCCAGGATCATTTTTATTACATCATATCCACTGAATATTCCTGAACTTGTGCAAATTGATGCTTTTATATTTCCGTGAAGCAGTCCCGCGAAACGCATTGGCAGCCTGTTGTCTTCAACATTGCTGAGGCTGTAGGGATACTGGTGTTCTTCAGTGTTAATATCAATATCAGCCTGAAAAAGCCTGTTAAACAGGACAAATCCATTTGCCCCGGCATTCTCAAGATCCGAAATAAGCTTCAACGGGTTACTGTAAAATGGACTGAGCTTGATCGCGAGAGGGATATTCACTGCAGCCCTGACCTTTTTAAATGTTTTTACCTGCTTCTGTTCAATCTCTTCATAATTATTGTCAAATTTCTCCGGGGTTGTATAGAAGTTTAGCTCAAGCCCGTCCACGCCTGTTTTTTCAAGATCTTTCGCATATTCAACCCAGCTTTCTTCGGAAATTGCGTTGATACTGGCAAAAACCGGGATCGAGACCAGCTCCTTTGCCTTTTTTACATTTTCAAGATGCTGTATGGGGTATGATAAGTCTTTGTGGGATTCGGGGAAAAGTGTAACCATTTCCGCGTGTCTCTCCTCATATTCTGTCCTGCGTTCATATATTTCAAGGTTTTCGAGCTGCACCTGTTCCTCAAAAAGCGATTTATACACAATAGCAGCAGCTCCTGCTTCTTCAATTTTTTTAAGGTTTTCAGAATTTGTTACAAGGTTGCTTGCTCCTGCGATGATTGGATTTTTCAATTCCAAACCCATGTAACTGGTTTTCAAATTTGTCATAGCTGAAATATCTTAATTAATAATGATAAAGAATTCCAAAAAAATATAATTGACATGATTGTCTGCCGGAATAATTCCCTTTCGCTGGTTTACACATACTATAACAAATCCGGAGATAAAAAGTTCCTGAAATATTTAAACAGGCTGAATAAAGGAGTGGAGGTATTCATTAAAAAAGCAGAGGCGCTCAATTTGGGCGTCTCTGCAATCCTCTTCTGGAAGGCACTATGTATTCGGAGTTATGCTGATTAATGGTTGTTATAATATATGCTGAAAGCAATATAATCGACAATATGCTTTGAAATATACATTTCACCCAGGGATCGTGAAAGAGTCCTCAGTGTTTCAATCGAAGGAGAGATCAGTTCACTGAGCTTTGAGGTAGTCCCGTCGTCAAAAGTGAGCAGGATATCCCTTTTGTAGCAAATGGAGGCATTGGCATCTTCAGTGTCAATTATCTTAGCGGCTGCCTTTTTCTGAAGAACACCATCGAGAAAGACCTGTATTGAATCAATGCCAGAGGTTCTTTTGATATCAACCTTGCCGATCGACAATATATATTGCCTTTCTTTTCTTTTAAAGTCCTGACCAATAAACGTCAGGGATTCCATTAAAAGGGTATCTTCATTCTGTGCAAGGGCAAATGATATTTTTGCCGTATCTCCTGTCTGACCATTCTGTGCTATGCTGTAGCCTTCAGGAAATGTGAAGCTCCTGGAATATTTTCCCGCTGTACCGGATTTCCAGGAAGAGAATAAGTTCATTGCCCCGACATCCTTTGTATCGAGGGTGAAATCAGCAGAAAGGTTATAGTCGTAATTATTCCACCACGTATAGTAGAAATGGTAATCCGAAGCAGTGATTATGAAATTGTTCTTAAGGGCTGAATCGGACTTGTTGTAGTAATGAAGGTGCCTTGGATGAAATACAAGCCTTTCAGGAAGATTGACAACCAGCTTGTCGCTAGTTCCTGTTTTCTCGAAAAGCCGGAAGGGGAAGTAAAGATGGCGTGTAGTTTCAGCTATCGGCTTAAAATCGTAAATTCCTGCGATAAGAGCCAGATCGATGCTGTCGCGAAAACCGTAACTGTCATCCGATTTTGTATCAGCTTCTGTTACCGAGAGCAGCTCATATCCTTTCGAAGCCGAAATCTTATCAAAGGCTGTGTTTATCTTATCAGCACTTACTTCCAGAGACACTTTCAGCGAAAGGTTTGACCTGTCGGATTTGGAGCACTGCCATGCGGTAAGGGCTACAATTCCTGCGATTATGAAAACATTTCTTTTCATATATCTCATAGTATTTTTTAGGTAAGTGTTTCTTAAAATTATACGCAAATTCACAGGTAATGTTTCGTTTTTTGCAGGTTAGTTTTGAGCAATTGTTGCAATTCATTGACCATTATTTTTATATTTGTTTCAGTTAACATTTCATTAAAAAATGAATATTGACCATATTGCAATCTGGACTCTTGACCTTGAAAAGGAGAAGGATTTTTTCCTGAAATATTTTGGGTGCACGGTAAATGAGAAGTATGTGAACAGGGGAAAGAAGTTCGAATCCTATTTTATTTCTTTCCCGGATGGTTCAAGAATAGAGTTGATGACCCGGGAGGATATTAAAGAAAAACTGAAAGGTGAGAATTCGGGTCTTGCCCATATAGCTGTTAATGCAGGGAGCAGAGAAAAGGTCAGGCAACTTACGGAACGGCTTGATAATGATGGATTTATTATTTCCAGCGTTCCGAGGGTCACAGGCGATGGCTACTATGAAAGCGTTGTCCTTGATCCAGAAAATAATGTAATTGAAATCATAAGTTTAATATAACACAAAAATCATAATTTAATGGCAAAAGTAGCAATGCTCGGAGCGGGATTTATTGGCGATTTTTATACCTTCTCAATGCATGGTCAGCGTAACCGCGACAAGGTTCAGATCATTTATTCACGTGATGATTCGAGAGGCAGGGCTTTTGCAAAAAAGCATGGTGTGCCCCGGTGGACTACATCCATGAAAGAGGCAATAAATGACCCTATGGTTGATGCAGTTGTAATAGGGCTCCCGAATAACCTGCATCTTGAGGCTGTTAAGCTTGCCGCTGAGGCTAAAAAAGCTGTTTTCTGCACGAAACCGCTTGGACGGAATGCTGACGAGGCTATAAAAATGCTTGAATTGGTTGAAAAGGCCGGTATCACAAATGGTTATATGGAGGATCTTGTTTATACACCAAAAACACTTAAAGCAATAAAAGCGGTCGAGCTTGGATCGATCGGACAGGTCACCTGGGCACGGTCGCGCGAAACGCATCCCGGACCTCACAGCGACTGGTTCTGGACCAAACAGGTTTCAGGAGGCGGAGTCTTGCTCGATATGGGATGCCACTGCATCGAGATCTCAAGAAACTATATCGGTAAGGACATTAGGCCGGTTGAGGTGATGTGCTGGGCCGATACACTCGTAAAACCAATTGAAGCGGAAGATAATGCCCTTGGCTGGGTAAAGTATGAAAACGGAGCAATAGGACAGTTCGAGGTGAGCTGGTCATTCCGAGGAGGAATGGATCTACGCGATGAAGTCATGGGTACTGAAGGGACAATCTGGACAAACAACTTTCTGAGGACAGGAATTGAAATGTTTACTGCAGGAGGCAAAAAAGGCTATGTCGCTGAAAAGGCTGAGACTGAGAAAGGGTGGATATTTCCGGTAGGTGACGAAGTGGTGGAGCTTGGCTATACCGATATGTTCACCGATATGTTCAATTCTCTTGAAAACAGGAAGAACCCAAGAGAGTCATTTTATGACGGGTATATTGTGAATGAAATTATGGATGCCTGTTACAGGTCGTCCGAATCAAAAAAATGGGAGCCGGTAAGGCTCAAGGTTTGGCATGGCCGTGAAAAGACTCCAAAGATCTCTGCTGTACAGGATTACGATGAAAACCATTTCCTGGTTAAGGAGGAAACAATGCCTGACGGTTCGGTTAAACTGATCCTGAAAGACAAGAAGACGGGAGAGATATCCCAGACGCTTAAAAAGCAATAAAATCAGAGAGTTGGGCCTGTACCGTTATCAAGGATCTTAACTTCGAGTCTCCCGCCGATTCCTGCTTTATCATCTTTGATTATTATAACTGAAATTATATCGGGCTTCTGAAGAAAAGATTGTGCGACTTCACTCACCATTGAAGCGCTCTTAACCTCATTGCAGCAGGCTGTGGCGTAGGCATCAGCCTGAGCCCCTGATCTGCAGCCAATTACTGCGGCATCAGCGTTCCCAAAGCTGAGGGAGTGGCCAACGGTGCCTGAAGAGCAGCATATTGACATGGGAGTATCCTCCGGTTTAATAAATAAGCCAATCCTGTCTGACAGGGGAGAGGCACCTGCATAAACGGAGATTGTTGCCGGGTGATTTATCTTTAAAAATATATCGCCGCCGTTTTCAACTATTGCTTCGCTGAACCCGAATTTTGAAATCAGATCATTGCAGATATATTCTGCCACCGCACCGGCGACTGCACTCAGTGGTCCTGTGCCTGCGATACCAGAAGCCTTATACATCTCCGCTATTAGAGGATGTGCTCCGGCAGGCACGGCAAGAGGTGTCAGTGAGGTCAGGAACTCAGGGAACTCACGGATATGCTTATCCAGGATATTACGGTAATAAACCGCCTTTTCTTTAGAAAACTTCTCAGCTTTTATCGAATAATTGCCTGAATCGACAGCAATCCAAAGATCTGTTTCGAGATGTTCCACCCTGAAGCTTTTCCATCTCGCGTTGCCCATGGCCTCACGGTAAAACCTAGGTTCGTATGTATTGCTTTTAGCCAATGTCAATTGAGAAAAGGCTCAGTGGACAGGATTTAAGGCAAAGCTCACAGATTACGCATTTCTCAGGGTCAAATGAGAGCTCGGCGGTCCGGCGTTCCATGGTAAGAGCACCTGCAAAGCAAACTGCCGAGCATGCTCCGCAATGAATACAAAGATCTTCCTTGTAGTGGATCTTTTTATTGATCGGTTCGCATTCAACATTATTATTCCTGATATAATCCATCCCTTCCCTGAGCACGTTTTCAGGAGCAGTCATCTCCATTACCAGGTGGCCAATTTTGCCGGGAGAGACATCAGCTCTCACGATGTTGACCATAATATCATATTTCTTTATCAGGTTATATGTTATCGGTTCCCCGGTTGCGGCCGGCGGAAATGTCAGTACAAATCTCTTGCTTGTCATAATTTTGAATTTCTGATTGTTAAGATCAAAGCCGTATTTCGAGTTTATTTAATCCTGCTGTTTTTGTGAATAAAGCAACAGGCTGAGTCAGGAAAAATCGTCCGTCTGATATTTCTTTCTTAAGAATATCTGCTATATCCCGGGCGACTTTTACGCTCGACAGGGGTGCTGTGCGGATCTTTCTCCCGTTGAGCTGCAACTCTCCGGAAAATAAAGTTTCATAATCGGTCCGGCCCAGAATTTCAGAATTACCTGATCCATAGTCGATTATGTTTGTCTCTATTTGGCTGTTACGAATTGAGGCCCTCCTTGCCATATCCTCATCGAGGACCGGGATGGGAATCCCGATCCCGATAAAAATGGAAACACCGTATTTCTCAAAATAAGCTGCCTTAATAAATTGGGAGCTCATTTGTTTGGCATCGCCAATTAAAGCAAGGGTTGCTGCATTGCCAACAGGTATTCCGTAATCGTTCAGCGGTTTGCCTGTGTTGAACTGAGTGCCGTTCCAGGCTACATAACCTGTAGCCCCACCGATGAAGATACGGGTACCTATGCCGATTGTTCGCAATTCGGGATCATTCAGCAGAGGGCTTAATTCCCCGGATGTTGAAAAGTTGCCATTTCCAAAGGCCGGAAGAAGAGTTCCCATATAGGTGAACTTAATTTTGGGCGTACTATTCACAGCGACATTATAATTCTGGTAAGCATTTCGCGGATTAAACATTATGAACTCGTTGATTGAGTTCTTGTTAATCAGCGTTTTTATCTCTGTGCGCGGATAGCAGTCAGTACCTTTGGCAGAAGCCTGGAGAAGAACATCCTTACCTGCAATCAGATCCTCTATAACATGTGCACCGCCGTATTTATCGTGTGGCATTGCGGTCTCTGTTGCCCCGATATAAGCATCGACTGCAGCTACACCTCCGTAAGCCGGAACATTGTTAAGAGTGAGCTTTTCCATTCGCATCGCAGGAGTTGTATGACCAAAATTAATGAATGCGCCCGATGAGCACATAGGACCAAAAGTAGCGGTTGTAACAACGTCAACTTTATCCATTATTTCGGCAGGCGTCATCTCTTTTCCCATAGCTGAAACCTGTTCAGCGGTCAGAACAACGACATCTCCCTTTCGGATCTTTTCATTTATTTCCTCGATACTTCTTTTCTTTGGCATACTTAAATAGTTAAAATATTTACATTCAACATACTACAATAGTATTGCGTTTCATCTTAAATCTTTGCTGAAGCTTTTGGCTGGCTGCAAAAATTTCAATTTATAATTCCCTTCTTAGGGTAGGTGTTAGCACCTTTCAGGATATTGCATCCTGCGGTTGCTAGAGGATCATTGAGCCTAGTCTCTTCCCTCTTCTCTATAAACCAAAACTTTTCTTGCGAAAAGAATGGATAGTCCGGCAAAGGTAGTACATTTTATTAAAGTTCAAATTATTTACATCAATCCTATGATTTTATCAAAACTCCTCTTATTTTTGCGGCACCTTAAGAGTGCCTTGGCTATCATCTTCAGGACCTCCTGCGCCAGGGCTTCTGAGGTCAAGGCGGGGTGTAGCGCAGCCCGGTTAGCGCATCTGGTTTGGGACCAGAGGGTCGCAGGTTCGAATCCTGCCACCCCGACAAAAACAAAAAGACCCGGCACCGCAAGGTGTCCGGGTTTTTAATTGCCCGAGGAAGCTTTGAAAATTGGTTTTCACAAGCGACTGAGTGGCAATTAATAAACACCTGCAAGGTAGTCTTTTTGTTTTTGAATCACCCCACTTCAGGATCACCGCAGGTAATCCTGCCACCCCGACTAAAATAAAATTGAATCCGTTGTAAATTAATAACTTACAACGGATTTATTCTTTGTTGTAAAAAATGTGGTAAAAAATATTGCTTCTTATTGCCCGCTCTATTATCCCACTTTGTACCCTGCCATTCACTAATTACGCCTTCATTCTTGCATTTTGAACATACCCAATGGATCTAATAATCATATCCTCTATGGCAGGGTGTAAAAAAGAGGAAGTGCTTTCGCTTAATACAACCGAAATTACATTGAAAACAAATCAAACCTTTAATTTAGTTGTTTCGCCCGATGCAAGTGGTTGTGTATTTCAATCGGAAAACGATAATATTACAGAAGCATACTCATCGGGATTAATAAATGCACGATTAGTTGGGGAAACTAATATTGTTGTGACAAATGCCGACAAAGGGTACCTTGCAAAATGCAAAGTGACAGTTACCCCTGAATATACTATGTACAGAGAACCTTATCTCGTTTTTGGCAGACCCAAATCAACCATTAAATCCTACGAAACAAGACAAATTTATCAAGAAAACGATACATCTATATATTACTCAGGGGAAAATTCATTTATTGATGGTCTTACGTATTCATTTGAAAACTCAGCATTTACCAGTTGCTTTTGTGAAATTCCCAGAGATCAATTAAGCCTGTTAGAAAACTATTTGGCAGAGAGATATGTTTACCTTAACTCTAACGGTAATGATTTAATTGCCAGGTTGACTACTGATGAAACAACATATGTAGTAACCCAATTTTATTCTACATCCGAAATCATAGTCTATTATTTTCCCAAAACAACTTCAAAAAACGGAATAGGTTTGATGTTTAATTCAGAATGGACTAAAACAATTGATGGCATTAAAAACAAAGCAAAAGTCAAGTTACTTTTGTGAAAAATCGTCAGACCACTGGCTTTTCTAAGAGTGGGTCAGAACCAGATTTATCTTACCCGTTTTAAATAATGCAGCAAATCAATATTCCATCAAAAAACATAACTTACAGGATAAATTATAATCACAAATTACATGGGACGTTCCACTATCAAACAATTACTCATCAGTTTAATGGGATTGTTTATAGTCACAATCAATATTGCATCTTTGCAGGATATTGCACAAAATCAAACAGATAAGCAGCTAAATGACAAAAAAGTCTTTCACATGTTAAAGAAAATTGCCCGGGAAATAAATGAGACAATGCCGATAGTAGTTGAGAGCGGTCTTCGATGCGAAAATGTTAATGCATTACCCTGGAGAAAATTTCAATATAACTTCACTCTTACCAGTTTATTAAAAGAAGAAGTTGACACTACCCAGATCAAGAATTTTATCATAAAAAGTAAACCTGTTCTTACCAATGCTGTTCGCTCTGACTCAACTATGGAATTATTCAGACAGCAAAAGGTAATTTTAATATATACCTACAGGGACAAACACGCCAACTTTCTATATAACATCATTATTAGGCCCGAAGATTATCAATATTCTAATCATTAACTGTTAAGGCTTTACATAAATCCTGTAGTTTTGCCTTAAAAAGAAAGACCCCCGCGCTGATTTACCGGGGCCTGGAAACTCAAGGAGTGTGAAACGGGCTGGCTATGAACTATTCGACTCTGTTTTTGTTTCGTTCCTGGTAAATACGCTTTATCATTTGAATAAAGTTAAATATTCAAAATAAATACCGGAGGAGAATAGAAATGAAAACAAAATCCATTAAACAAACAGTGACCTTTGATACAACACCAGGGGAAATTTATGATTTGATAATGGACCAGAAAAAACACGCTGCTTTTACAGGTTCAAAAGTAACAATGAGTACAAAAGTGAATGGTAAATTCAATGTTTTTGACGGATATTGCCATGGATACAATATTGAACTTATTAAAGGTGAAAAAATAGTCCAGGCCTGGCATTTTGCAGAAGATGGATGGCCGGATGACCACTTCAGCATCTGCACATTCGATCTCGAAAAAACGGACAATAAAACAAAACTAAAGTTCGTTCAGACCGATGTCCCGGAACATAAGGTTGACTCACTAAAGGACGGATGGAAACAGTTTTACTGGAAAGCCATGAAGGCATATTTAAGAACCAGGTGAGATTATTGGTTATGTGCTCATTATTGTTTTCGAATTCGCATAGCCAGATCCAAAGAATACTCGGGGGTTATTAATGTTAATTTTCCGCCAGTCCAGTTAATCTTTTGCGAGTTCTTAACCAAACCCGATTTAGGTTCTATAAATTCAAGCGAGTACCTGCCTTCAGGAAAATTATTCAAATTAAGTGTATCCATGTGACTTCCAGGATCAGGAATGAAGTGCGCTCCCCATTCTCCTTCATAATTACCATGGAAGATGTAAAGGGCATACTGCTTGCCACTTTCTGCCAGGACATTACAGAATGCACCTGAAGATGTAATACTAAAATCAGTGAATCGTGACAATCCGGCTAAATTAAAACTATTCATAAATTCTTTCAGGGCTTTCCTTTGCGGGACGATGAAAGATTTGGTATTTGAGCCGCCTTCTTCCTGCCCGCGATAATATTCACCATTCAGATTTATGCATCCTGCACCGCCTCCCAACATGAACCACCATCCTTCCAGCCGGATGGCATCAACACCATAGGCATTCTTAGTGAGGCTGATTCCGTAATAGTTGGATTCAACATCAACAAGGGGTTTATTGTTTCTGTAATTCAGCTCGAGTGCTTTTGCTGCCGGTTTCACATATTCGGCAGGCAGCCACTTACACCAGGATTCACCGGAAAAGTCAGGCGAAAGGTTTTGCACAGTTTGTCCAAGAAGGTGTTTCTTAGGAAGGGATCCCTCCGCATTGAGAAAAGCCTCCTTCATTTCATTTATCCATGGTATAACCTGGCTGTCAGGAAGGAATAAAACACTTCCTCCCGGCAGTCCCTGCAAAGAGGGTTCATCGCAGATATCAAATATCAGATTGTCAAATTCATTTAGTTCAGTGGCAATCTTTCTTATATATGCCTTTTGATAATTGATTACATCCTGGTTGAGAACTCCAGCTGATGTAAATAATCCACATTCCGGACCTTCATACCGGCCAATATTCTGGATATTATTTTCATGGTACATTGCCATTAGAGGCCAGCAATCGTTGTACATCCCATTGAAGAAAGGGATCTCCACAATGATGTCCTTTTTACGAGCGAGTTCAACGTATTTTTTCAACCGGTCAAAGTAGTCCTGATTCCATTTGTCCAGATCATACTTGTAAGACGGTTGCCCGGGCTCCGCAAGCATCGGATTTGCGCCAGTCTGTCCTGATTTCATCCATGGCAGTAACTGCCGGCCCTGCTTTGGTCCCAATGGGTTTCCGGCGAGGTATTTATCTGTGGTCTCAAACATTGCGCCAGGATAAATTCTGGTTAAATTCATGCCATTTCGGGCGAGGTAATCAAGGTATTTCACATAGTCAAAATCCTTATCTATTACTGCTCCGTAATGGTGATCAGAAGTGATAAGCACCAGGGGTTTGTCTTTATAAAAGAAATAATGAGGATTAAGGGGACAGACGCTTACTGGCGAATTATTGCATGCAATGGTCATTATGCAGATAACTGCGATTCCGGATAATAAAGCATGTTTTTGCATATCATTCTTTGGTTTCATGACACTTTTTGCCTGGCTTTCATTTTTATGTTCTTTAATTAGGATTAAAGGGTCGCAAGTATTAGTTACTCATTAATTACCAGCACCTTGGCCCCCCTGATCTTCCTTTTCTTAAGCTCCGTTAAAGCCAAATTGGCCTCTTCGAAGCTGTATTCCTGCACTTCAGGAATAATAGGTATTTCAGCAGCTATCTCAAGAAAGCTTTTAACATCTTTACGGGTGACATTTGCGACACTTTTAATTTCTTTTTCCATCCAGAGGTGACGGGAATAATCAATGTTCAATAAATAATCCTTGTCAGCTTCCTCTTTCCTGATTGCATTAATTACAAGCCGTCCCCCCGGTTTAAGATTTTTTAAAGCTTCAACGACGGTTCTCCACACAGGTGTTGTATCGATAATCGAATCAAGCAGTTCGGGAATTACAGCAGTTGTATCTCCCGCCCAGTATGCACCGAGTTCAAGTGCAAATGCCCTTTCATTTTCGCTTCTTGCGAAAACGAAAATCTTTGTATCAGGATATTTGTATTTAATGATCTGCAGTACAAGATGACCTGAGGCTCCGAAACCTGTCAGTCCTATATTCTGGCCATTTTTAAGTCCCGTGAGCATAAACGATCTGTACCCAACAGCCCCGGCACACAGCAGAGGAGCTGCCTGTGAGTCGGTAAAGATATCCGGGATCTTATAGGCATAATCTTCGGCAACAGTCATATATTCAGCATAACCACCATTAGCGTCCCTTCCGGTTGCCCTGAAACCCGTACATAAATTTTCAAAACCTGCCAGACAGTAATCACATTTCCCGCATGATGAAAAAATCCATGCAACACCCACCCTGTCACCTGGTTCCAGGTTTCTCACATTCTTACCGGCAGCTTCCACTTTCCCGATAACCTGGTGACCAGGTATTACAGGAAACAGGGAAGGAGGGGTTCTGCCTTCAATTTCATCGAGCTCAGTATGGCATACACCACACACTGAAACTTTGATAAGAACCTCATTGTCGGATGGGACAGGATCAGTTACAAGGGCCATTGTAAGCGGCTTGTTGTTTTTAGCAACATCCGTTATGGCAGATAAGATCATCGCTTTCATAATGAATAATAAATTATTTAATCTCGCCGGTGAATCCGGGCGACTGTAAAATATGCCGATGATTCATTGAGATAAAGTTATAAAAGTCCTGAACACATAACAAATATGGAAAAAGGCTTTTACAACTTACCTTACCGTAAATGGGTTTAGAATGACTATGATATGTTCAGTTGCTTTAATGCAGGAATGTTACATCGCCCACTTTTGTGAAATAGATGCCATCAGCATATCGTCCGGTTACTTTCCAGACATAAACCCCCTGCACTGCAAGATTCCCGTTTCCAAAATAGCCATCCCATCCCTGGTAAAGGTCGTGGCTTTCATAAATCAGAACTCCCCATCTGTTAAAGATCTGGAGATTATATTCGATCACATTTTCATAAAAAGGCCTGAAAACAAAGTCCATCTCAGGATAGGCTCCTTTTCTCCAGAACCCTCCTGTTGGTCCTGTTTCATTCCATTTGAACACATTGGGAAACTTGATATAGCCGGTTTTCCAGTCAACCCTTATCGGAGTCACCATTTGGGATGAATCGATGCATCCGTCTCTGGAAGTTACCGTAAGTGAAACCATGTAAATTCCCTCTTCCTGGTATTTATGGTAGGGATTTTTTTCGGTGGAAATTTCCCCGTCCCCAAATCTCCATAAGTACAAGGAGTCATAGATGCTGCTGTTGGAGAATACGACTATCTGTTCATTATTTACCACATCGGTGGGGTACGCTTCAAAAATCGCCGAAGGATTCTGATACACAGTGATTATACTATTGTGAACCGACTCTCCGGCGGCATTGTAGACTATTAATTTTACAATATAGCTCCCAGGAACATAATAGGTATGAGCCGGGTTCTTTTCGGTTGAGAACTGGCCATCGCCAAAACCCCATATAAAAGTCTCGCCATAGGAGCTTTTATTGACAAACTTTACCGTCATGGGATTGCATCCAACTGTATCCGGTCCGAAATCGGCTATTGGGGGAGGAGGCATTAGTACCTGGATGTGTATGGTATCTGAACCCAGGCAACCATAAATATCGGGGATCGTTTCGTATTTAATGATATGTGTTCCCAATCCGGCTGCAGAGGGACTAAAAACATTACCTGTGACTCCTGTCCCTGAAAATATTCCGCCAAGCGGGGTCGCATTAAGTGTGACATCGGGACTATTAATAAAAAGCGTGCCGACATAATCAATCTGTACCACAGGAAAAGGAACAACTTTTATAATGGCAGTATCTGAATCCTTGCAATCAGGATTGACGATATTATATGAGATGATATGATTCCCGGCACCGGCGATTGCCGGATTAAAAATATTACCCTTAACGCCTGGACCTGACCAGTTTCCGCCAAGATCATGAGCCGTCAGTGTTATTGGCGGACTGTTAACGCATAAAGTACCTGTTGGATTAATTGTTGCATCCGGCAAGGCAACGGTAATTGTGGTATTGTCAGAATCAATACAACCGTTTTTATCAGTTACACGGTATGTGACATTATGATTTCCGTATCCGGAGATGGCCGGATCAAAAGTACTTCCAACAACACCAGTACCTGACCACACACCACCCGGGTCATGAGCTTTAAGTATAATTGTTGAATCTGTACCGCACAAAGTGCTGATCGGAAAAATTGTTGCATCCGGAATCGGTACTACCGTAATAGTTGTCTCGTCACTGTCGCTGCATCCGTCTGCATTCGTTAAATCATATCTTATACGGTGGTTACCAGGGCCTGCAACCGATGGATTAAATGTACTTCCTGATACCCCATGTCCCGACCATGTTCCTCCCGGATCGTGAGCCGTCAGCGTGACCGGGTTACTGTTTGCACACAGTGTATCGACAGGTGTTATTGTTGCATCGGGATAGGGTACGATAAGTATTATTGCTGTTGTCACAACCGGCGGGTGATCCCCGTTCACATGATCTCTTGGAGGGCCTGGAATATTGGGATCATCATAAGGGTTGCAAAAATTCCAGTTCCTCAGGGTTACCTGAAAGTACTGACCGACCAGCTTATCATTAGCCACGTTTATAACATCTGACCAGACTCCTGAACCTGTAACAGGGCCGACAAGAGTTTGAACAGCATCAGCATAGGGGAAAGTTCTTAACCGGTTATTTATCCTGACAGGGATACCTGTCATGGTAATATCGGTCCCATATATCCATTGGATCCACCTGGTATTGACGTTGGGATTGTCCCTTTCCTGGGGAGGAACACAATTGAACTGGGTCAGGTCCTGAAAACGGACATCTGCACCATTACCGAAACAAATTGGGTAAACTCTAGGATTTAATGTGCATATGACCGCCATTGTGGTCATCGTCATCCCATACTGTAACAATTTGTTCCTGGGTTGATGAAGTGCAGACTACGCCATTCACAACCAATGTGGCCTGAGGATGATAGTTGCAGATATTACCCCGGGATGTATAAGTATTTGTGGCAGTAGCCTGGAAAACACCGTTATTTGTCTGAGTCGCCGGAATGGTTTCAACAGTACCATTGTCCCAGTCAAACCTGATACTTACAGGTCTACCGGCATTAGTGACTCCTGTATAGGTTACAGTCCAGATTACGGTTACAGGAGAACATAATCTGTCAGGAGTAATATTATTGGCCTTGGAAATAATAGTACAATTCTGTCCAAAAATATCAAGTGAAACCAGTATTAAAAATACACTAAGAAGCCAGTTTTTCATAGACCCGGGAATTTTTTCTTTAAAAGGTAAATAAATAACTCCTTACGGTACACCGTGCCTGTCCGGCTCAAAAAATCTACTCGATATTTTATAATACGTATTATTAAAATCTACAAAAACAAGTATTCCCTGAGTTAAAAACAGGTTATAATTGCAGTCCAATCCGGTTATCAGAATGCTTTGCATCCGCGGTTAGGTAAAAATTAATCAAAAACTGTATACGATGGACCTGACTTTCTTTATCAGAGTATAAACGGAAAGTTGCCCAAATTATTACGCTGGAGGTGTAATCTTATGGTCACAAAAGGGTTGGAGGATTTAATGAAAATCGAATAAAAAGCTCGTTTGTACAAAAACGGGCCAAAACATAGGAGGTAAAAGGACCCTGTTTGGCTATTCAGTTTCCTCAGTGTATCTAATCACCTCCATTGGGCAGTTTTCGGCAGCCTCCTTTATATTTTGCTTCATAGCCGGAGTAACTGATCCCTTCTATTACTGTTGCAAAGTCCTTCAGCACAAATACCTGCGGGCACAGGTTTGAACACAGACCCGATGCAACACATCCTTCTTCTATCCAGACTTTGGTAATTGCCATTTGATTAAAAATAAATTAATTCGATCGATTAGTTCTCAACTTGAAAACCTATGCTGTTCCATTTCTTAGAACACTCAGCAAGCCTTTGTTGTTCACCTGAAGTAAATAACAAGAAACTCAGACAATGATATTTTTGGCTTTTTGATTGTTTTACCTTGTGAATTTACTGATATTGGGTAATTAATGTGGTTTCTTTTATCATAAATCATATCATTTCAGTGCTTTCATTCTATCTTAGTACTAAATATAATATCCGAAATGATTCTTAAATTTTGTTTAAGCCATGTCAAACGAGAAAAAAACCGATCAGGAATCTTTTAAAGTTAGCGGCGATGAGATTCTGTCAAAAATCAAGGAAATCATCAAGGAAGGCAATGCAAGGAAAATCATTATCCGGAATGATAAGGATGAGACCATTATGGAATTTACACTGACTATAGGAGCGATTGGAATAGCATTGGCACCTATTTTTGCTGCAGTCGGAGCATTGACCGCCCTGGCCTCACATTGTACCATTGTTGTGGAAAAGATTGAAAGTGCTGTGAAATAAACAGTCTTACTACAATCGTTTTTAGTAATTTTGAACCATCAAATTGAAAAGATGATCAAAAATATATTTGTATTACTTACCGGACTGATAATAACTGCCGGACTGGCTGCTCAAAGATTCCAGGATCTAAGAACTGTAACTGGTGTGATTACTGCATTCAAAACTGTGCCTTTGAATAAGGTCAGGATCTCGGCGGAGAAGTCAGGAGAAAGTGTATATACCAATTCTGCCGGAATTTTCTCGATAAAATGTGCTGATAAGGATCTCATTGTTATTTCAGCAGCCGGTTTTCGTGAAAGAAAAATAAAGGTCGGGAATCAGGAAAAGTACAAGGTTGACCTTTCCTACACCGACAATGAAACCAATTTCAATGAAGCAACAGCACATGGGCATATTTCGCCGGATCTTCTGCGCCGGTCAATAGTTACCAAGGCTTCCAGGAACGAAAAGGACTATTCCAGGTACCAGACAATCTACGAGCTGATAAGCAGCGAGATTTATAACGTGCGCGTGAAGGGCAGTTCAGTTGTTAATACTAAAGTAAGGTCTTTCGATTCAAATCCCCAGGTGCTTTATGTTGTTGATAATGTGATCGTTTCGGATATATCCTACATTAATCCCGAATATGTTAAGGCGATTGAGTTCATTGATGACGTCGGTACAACCCTTTATGGTTCAAAGGGAGCCAACGGAGTGCTGAAAATAACTTTAAAATAAGATCATTTTTTGTGAATTTACAGTATAATCAAAACAAATAAGCTTAAAAATGAAAATCAGAAAAACATTGTTCTTAAAACTAATCTGCCCGGTCGCCCTGGCTATTCTCATTACTTTCTGGTCGGAGGCTTATTCTCAGAGTGATCAATCGGGGAATCCGGTGAAGCTGCAATATAATTATCCAATGAACCAGCCTGTGAAATACATTAGCACGGGCAAAGTGATTCAAACCATGGATTTTGGGGGACAAACTATGGAAGTAAACATAAAAACGGCTTTCGGCTGCACTGTTAAGGCAAACGGAAACCAGGGCAACAACATGAAACTTGAGATAACGGTGGATACTCTTGGACAATCTACCGAATCTCCGATGGGCTCTTCAGGCGGAGCAGTGGCTGATGTTACCGGGAAAGCTTTTAATATTGTGGTTGCACCCGAGGGCAAAAGTGTAGATGTTTCGGAAGCCCAAAAGTTTACATATACCATCGAAGGAAGCGGGGAAACCGATTTGTCACAGACTGTCTCAGATTTCTTCCCCGTTCTGCCGGCCAATTCTGTTAAGCCTGGTGATACCTGGAACTTTACCGACTCTGTTACATCAAAATCTACTGCAATGTCAATGAAGATGATGGTGAACAGCGTAAACAAGCTTGAGGGTTACGAAACGGCAGAAGGGATGGAATGTGCAAAAATATCTGCTGTCATTTCAGGCACACGGCAAATGACTGTGGTAAACCAGGGGATGGATATATTCATAAAGGGTCCTTTTAGCGGAACAGCGGAGATACTGTTTGCAGTAAAAGAAGGTTATTTCATCAGGCAGACAGTTACCACTAAAATGACCGGGAATATGGAGATCACATCACCTGAGGCCATGTCATTTCCCGTGGTTATGGATATGACCACGGTGAGTGAGGTGAAGAAATAAATATGAACAATTTATCCTTATTCCTGTTTATCAATAAACTACAATTAAATATGAAATGCATAATAAAATTAGCATTGCTGTTATTAATGATACCTGCAACCGGATTTGCACAAAAATCGGGATTTTATGATTTCAAAGTAAAAACCCTCGAAGGTGGTGAGTTTGATTTCTCATCACTAAAGGGGAAAAAAGTGATGGTAGTAAATACTGCTTCAAAATGTGGTTTCACGCCCCAGTATAAGGAGCTTGAGGAACTGTATGAGAATTATAAGGACGAACTTGTGATCATTGGATTTCCAGCCAATAATTTTGGAAAACAGGAACCCGGAACAGCAGCCGAAATCAGGGAGTTTTGCAACAACAATTACCATATTACATTTCCTCTTATGGAAAAGATTTCTGTAACAGGTGATGACATGCACCCTTTGTACAAGTGGCTAACATCAAAAGCTCTGAATGGAGTCATGGATTCGGAGGTGAAATGGAACTTCCAGAAATACCTTATTGATGAGAACGGGAACCTTGTCGATGTTTTGTATTCAAAAGAAAAACCCGGATCCGATAAAACGTTAGCGTGGTTATCGGAATAGTAATATTTGTTTCATTTTTTGATTGGGTTTATATGTGGGAGGAGCCGCAGAGGATCTAGCCAATGCGGCTTCTTTTTTATAGTTTAAGAATCTGTCCGGTTCTCAAAGTAAAATTGTAAGAACGTTACCTGATTTTGTTACCTCGTATAATTTCAGCCCAACTTGCACAACTTTCATAATAATCAGACAATGTACGGAATAAACATCTTTGTCTCCTTTATGTATTGCCTGTAAGCTTCACCGAATTTCTTAATCATCTCCTTTTCTTCCATCCTTGCAGTGGCATAAAGGGCAATTAAATTAATCAGCCCCAGCAATAAGTATTTGGGTTCGGGATCTTTCATCATAATGCCTGTGCCCAGCAAAAACAGCGACAGGTAGAGAGGATGCCTGATGAGACCGTAAATCCCCGATTTCACAAGAATGGTTGTATTCTCGAAATTACCTTCAGGTTTCCCTTTTCTCTTTAAGCGCAAAAAACCTTCAGTACCCGTCCAGGCTGAAAGAATCAGCAAAATCCATGAAATGATCTGATGTGGGGAAAATGGCTCGTGAAACCATCCCCTGATGTTCAGCAGAAGTAGCAGAAATATACTTTCAAAGGCAAAGAATCTGGGTATGCCGTGGTACCTTCCATGCCTGATTGAAAAGAACCATGAAAAAAGTACAATGACAGCAGTTCCTGTTATTACAGCCAGCAAATTCATAAACAGATCTATTTTTCTACCGGTTTGGTGTTGGTTTTCTTTATATAATCGTAAACTTCAACCTGCGATTGTATCATTTTCTTCCCCGGCTTGACTAACTTATTCGAAAGAGTTGGATTAAGCTTCCTCGCTTTTACGTTATCGCTCCACTGAATTTCAAATATATTTTTCAGTTCATTCTTAATACTTTTATCAAAAACCGGACATGTCACCTCAATCCGGTGATCGATGTTGCGGGTCATCAGATCAGCTGAAGATATGAAACACTCTTCATTACCGCCATTACAGAATATCATGAAACGGGTATGTTCCAGGAATCTGTCAACAATCCCGATCGCCTTGATATTTTCGCTTACTCCCTTAATCCCCGTCACAAGGGAAAACATTCCCCGGACAATCAAACGTATTGGTACTCCCGCGTTGCTTGCCCTGTAGAGATGATTGATAATCTCCGGATCCGAGATATTATTCAGTTTGATGTAGATAAATGACTTCTTGCCTGCTTTGGCATTCCTGATCTCATTATCAATAAGAAGTGTCATCTTATTCCTCAGGAAGAACGGTGACACTACAAGATGATAATAGTTGTCCTTCCGGTAATTGAGATTAAAAAAATTAAAAGCCTTGAAAACCTCATTAGTTATTTTCTTATTGCCCGTAAAAAGAAGGTGATCAGTATAGACCCTGGCAGTATCTTCATTAAAGTTTCCAGTGCCGATAGCTGCAAACCTCTGTGTGACATCATTCTTAATGCGGGTTATAAGACACAGCTTTGCATGGACCTTTAATCCGGGAACTCCATATATTACCTTTACACCTTCTTCAGTTAATTTATTGCCCCATAGTATGTTGGCTTCCTCATCAAATCTTGCCTGCAGTTCCACCACTGTTGTAACCTTTTTGCCATTCCTCACCGCATTCATAAGTGCATTAATCACATTGGAATTGCTTGCCAGACGGTAAAGTGTTATCTGAATTGAAGTTACATACGGGTCAATAGATGCCTCCCTGAGAAGATCAATAAAATGCTCAAACGGATGATAGGGGAAGAAAAGCATAATATCCTTCTTTTTAACTACAGCTAAAATGCTTTTGCCGGGCTGAATATCTTTATGCAGAACAGGTTTAAGAGGTTCAAAATAGAATTTCTTGCCGGCCTACATAAGGGAAGTGCATAAAATCCTTGAAATTATGATACCTGTTAGCAGGAATTACCACATCGTCAGGTCCGAAATTCAGAAGGCGGGTAATCATTTTCAGTATATCCCTCGGCATCTCCCTGTCGTAGATGAAACGTACCGGAGTCCCATGCCTGCGCTGCTGGAGGCTGCGCGACAGCTTCTCTATATAGCTCTCGGAAAAATCATCTGCCAGTTCCAGTTCAGCATCCTTGGTTAATTTGATGGTATATGCGACTATCTCATCAAAATCAAAAATGAAGAAGATATCCTTCAGGCCAAACCTGATGACATCGTCGAGGAAGATCGCATATCTGCCATCGTCCTTTTCTGGAAGTACAATAAACCTGGGAAGCACACCTGTTGGTATTTCAAGCAAAGCGTATCTTTTCTTCTGGCTGCCTTTTTTTGACAAGGAAATGGCAAAGTATATCGCATCATCAACAAGATTGGGCAGTTCAGAATTCTTTTCTATCAGAAAAGGCATAAGCCGGTTCCTGACTTCTCTCAGGAAATACTCCCTCACGAATTCAGCCTGTTCTTCGTTGATCTCTTTCTCATTGACGAGGTGAATCTTATGCTTTGTCAGCTCCTGGAGGAGTCCGGCATAGATCTTCTCAAACTTAATATTCTGCTCAAGAACTATTTCATGCACTTTTTTCAACGTGGATTTGGGACTGTATCCGAGAATCTCATTTGATTTGGATCCAAACTGGGAAAGTCTCTTCAGCGTTGCAACCCTCACACGGAAATATTCATCAAGGTTGTTCGAATAGATACCAAGGAACTTAAATCTTTCAATCAATGGTACATCCTTGTTTTCAGCCTCCTGTAGGACACGTTCATTAAACGACAGCCAGCTGATCTCTTTAGGTATATATGTCTTGTTCATAGTGTTTTTTCAGGTTTAAGGAAGTACTCAATTTTTCCACGTTCATGGATAATTCCCTTCCAACTGTCGGTTTTGAATGAGAGACCTGCGATGCCGCTTTTCGGTAGAAAATCGCATCCCTCCTTTGATAGTCTGTCAGGTATTTCGGTGAAGGACGGATTGTGTCCGAAGAGTATGATGGAATCGACATCTCCGCTTATTTTATCAAGAATCTCTGCAAAGTAGTTAAGACTTGCCCTATTATAGAGATTGCTCCTGATCAGAATTTTGTCGGGGTCTTTACCAAATACTCTGGCAAAAACAAGGGCAGTTTCATACGCTCTGAAAGCAGGACTGGTTATAAAGATCCCTGGATCTTCCTCCTTTTTCTTCAAAATGAGGGCCATCTGTTCCGAGATGATTTTCCCTTTGGTTGTCAGGGACCTTTCAAAATCAGGGATTGGCGAAGTCTGTTCCTCAGCTCTTCCATGGCGTACGAAAATTATCTTTTTCATCTCTAATGCCTTTAGCATTAACAAATTTAGCTTTTTTTTCTTACACTGAGGAGCTGTCGAAAAAGACCTTTGTAAACCTTAGTGCAAACCTGGTGCGACTCTGTGGTTAAATATAAATCCTTGAACCCTGCCTGCCGGCAGGCAGGCACAAAGGACCACAATTTGTTGTTTTTGATTGAAAAGTATAACTTTATAATGTTCTGAAAAGATAGTAATTACTGTTATGCTGAATAATTCGGTGAAGCTTAAGGATATCAAGCCTGTACTCTTCGGGTATATCAGGGAGGCTCAGTTCATGCTTGATCCGGAAAGGATACCAGGGGATAACATAGTGCATGATGTGAGGGTCCTGATGAAGAAATCAAGGGCAGCAATAAAGCTTCTGAAGTCACAGATTGATGAGGAAACGTTCGACAAGGAATATGGTACATTAAGGGAAGCTGGCAGAATTATGAGTACATGGCGTGAGACATCAGTGCACAGGAAGCTGATCAAGAGCCTCAAGAAAAAGTATCCCAGATTATTTTCTCAGCTGACCGGTAACGAAAAAATCAATCTGCTTTTAAGCAAGCCCGAAATTAACAGTACTCCTTCGCCTGAAATGAAGCAGGGACTGGAAAATATAATCAACCTTTTACTTAAATCCGGCTACAGGTGGAGATTCCGGACAATGAACAGCCTCGATCCACATCTCCTTTTAGAGGAACTGGAAACAACACATAAATCTGTCGCAGCCTGTTATTTGACTGCACGTAACTATCCAAAGACCGCCAACCTTCATGAGTTCAGGAAGAAGACCAAGGATTTCCTTTATCAGCTTTACTTTTTCAGAGCGCTGAATCCAAAATCGGCAAAAAGTCTGGAAAAGAGACTTGATTCTCTGGCACAGAATCTTGGCAGGTACAACGACTTTGCCATTCTCATTGATACCCTGGGGTACAAGTATAATGCAACTGAAATCAGCGGAGCTTTCGACGAGCTTATTCTGATTATAAAACAGGAGCAGGATAAATGTCTCGCCAAGGCATGGCCTGTAGCATTCAGGATTTTCCGACCTGGTCAGTCACTTGTTAACGTTCTGGGATTTAAGGTTTTGACGATCTAGGTGAAAATAATCTGCGATCCTTCACCCCCTGCAAGCTCGTAAAACTCGCCCACGGTTAAAATACCTGAAACATGTTCACACAGGTCTTCCTTCTTGAATTTGAACATGTCGCATCCAAGTTTGCAGCCATAAATCTTGCCGCCACCTGCAGTAATAAGATCAAGGAATTCGCTTACAGGCGGAATATCAAGCTTGTCCATTTCGCTCTTCATCATCCATGATGTAAATGATTCCATTCCAGGTATTACCCCCAGAAGACTTGGCATCCTCATGCCGCCGGGCAGCCTTAAGGCAGGGTTTCCTACAACTGCGGTATGAAGTTTGTCCATTCTGCCTTTAACAATTGCGTCCAGACCGAAGAAAGTGAAGAAAATATTGGTTTCAATCCCTTCCATCACGGCCCCGTTGCCAAGTATGAGAGTTGCGTAAACATCCTCAATGGCACCTTTAGCGCATATCAGATTGACTTTTTTAATTGGGTGAGTTTGTTCCATTTTATTTAACATTTAGAGATTATATACAACTTGCAGGTTTCGGAAGACCTCCGATTCTTGTAGCTTTTTTCAGTGGGGCACCGGGGAACAACTGATAAAAGGATTTAACATCAATTACACCGGAGTGATTAATGCTTCTGATTGAAAGATTTTCTCCGTTACTATGCTTGTTGCGGAGATACTCAATTATTGCAATGTGGTTATCGGTAAGGACAATGCCTTCTTCTTTGGCAATTTCGATAGCAATTTCTTTAGTCCATTGGGAGGGATTTGTAAAATAGCCTTCCTCATTAACATCTACAGTTACACCTGCATAAGTCTTTTGTGCCATAGTATTAAAATTAAGAGTATTGGGTTTATAGTCTGTATATTAATGGTTTAGCTGATCAGTTGTTGTTCTTCCCCGTCATTGACATGTGACTGGTCACTGGCAGGTTCCTCCCCTTAAGCAGAATATTCCAGTAAATCCAGCTGAAAAATAATTTCCCGTAATGATTAATCCGTGACTCTTTTAATAAGGAAAAGGGGCCGAAAACTGGCAGAGGATATAATCCCGGCAGGGGCTCGGTTGTGTAATTAAAATCGATAAGTATGGCTTTCCCGAATCCGGTTTCAATATAGCAATTGGAATGGCCGTCAAATGATTTGGTAAGCGGCTTATTATCTATGAAATCCAGGATATTCCTCTCAAGTATGTCTGCCTGGAAATGTGCAACAGAACCGGCTTTTGAGGAAGGATAGTTGCCGGCATCGCCGATTACAAAAATATTGCCTTTAATCCTGGACTGAAGGGAGTACATATCCGCCTTCACAAACCCAAATTCGTCACCAAGTCCACTCTTCGAAATTACCTGGTCGCCTGAATGCAAAGGAACTGTAATCAGGCAGTCAAACGGGATCTCCCTCCCTCCAAAATCCATAATCTTTTTGTTAGTGTTGTCGACTTCACCAAGGAAAAAATCATTAACCTGATTGATATTTCTGCTTTCAAGAAGCGATCCCAATGCTTTTGAGGCTTTGGGTTTTGTAAATGCCCCTGACATTGGAGTCACATAAGTGATATTTACCTTATCCCGGATGCCTTTCTTCGTAAAATAGAAATCGGCATAAAATGCAAATTCAAGTGGTGCAACAGGGCATTTTATGGGATTGTCGGCTACATTAATAACCAGGTTGCCTCCCCTCCATTCCTTAAAATATTCAGCGAGCGCTTCTGCACCTTCGATCGTATAAAAATCGAAAATGTCCTTGTACCATAATTCACCCTTCAATCCCGGTGTTTCTTCAGGATTTATCCTGGTTCCTGTTGCAATTATTAAAATATCATAGTTTAAAACCTCTCCGTTAGCCAGAATGACTTTATTGTCCGCATGATCGATCTGATCTATCCGCTCATAAATCGAAGTAATAACGGCAGGAATAAAATTCTTTTTCGGCCTGACAATATCAGCTTTTTCGCAAAATCCAAAAGGAAGAAAAAGGAAACCAGGCTGGTAATAATGAGTTTTATCCTGATCTACAATTGTTATCTGCCAATCATTCACTGGCAGCTTCCGGCGCATCTTATTTGCCATAATTGTGCCTCCCGTACCGGCACCTAATATCAAAAGTTTTCTCACGCTTTCAGGCACTGTTAATTTTTTAACAGTGCAAATGTATGCAGAGAAATGATCAAACTTAAATATCTGGTTATGATATTTATTATGTCTTATGTATAACCTGAGTTTAACTATTTTTTGAAAAAATAAGTTATCTTCGGCTTCATGTATTGTGCCCAATTGATATAAAAACTGACTTTTATGAAAAAATTCATCCCATTATTCATGCTGCTCTTATTGAGCGTTTCTGTTATTTCCGCTCAGGATTCACAAAAACCCAGAAACCCTGTTGGTAAATGGAAATTTGAAGCTCCCTATGCTCCGGAAGGATACACATCAGGGACAATTGATATAGCATTTGCAGAGGATAAATATTCATCAACAATTTCTTTCACCGGCAGCGACTATAAAATCCCCGGTGAAAGGATAAAGGTTGAAAAGGAGAATGTTTCATTCGTAGTAATGATCGAGGGCGGTGAAGTAGTAATCAGTCTTATTGCAGAGAATGACAAAAAAATGACAGGTAAAGCAGTATACTCTGAAGGCGAAATTCCTTTGACTCTTACCAGGGATATACCAAATAATTAAAAAACCAAGTCTGAAATCCCCTCAGGTGAAAAGATAAAGTGTGAAAGTAATGGTTTACTTCCTCCCGCTAAGTGGGGTTTAATTATCACGGTTATGTCCTCAACTGGGGGATACAGGGGTACTAATAATGAAACCTTATTTCTCAATATCATTTGAAGAATTATGAGAAGAATTTCAATCTTTCTTATTGGCACATTCTTATTTATAAATTCAATTCAATCCCAGGTAATCAATAAAGTACCTCTAAGTGAAAGGATCACAGGGTACAAGCTGAATGTAAGGCTTGATACAGAAAAGAAAACTGTGAGCGGGACCATGGATGCTTTCTGGGTTAACAAATCAACAGATACCGTCCCGGATATTCAGATGCACCTTTACATGAATGCTTTTAAAGGTAACCGAACAACTTATTACAAAGAATCTGGCGGTTCCCCCGGGAACAAGAAGACAGATCCTGGTTGGATAGATATTTTATCCCTGACCGATCGGAATGGGATCGACCTTATTAAAGGAATGCAGTACATAAGTCCAGATGATGGAAATCCGGACGACAGAACAGTCATAAAAGTATCACTGCCTGAATCTGCAAAACCCGGAGATACTGTTTTTTTAAAAGCTGATTTTGAAACAAAGCTTCCTTCCAAAATACGAAGGACCGGCTACACACAGGAATTTTATTTTGTTGCACAGTGGTTTCCCAAATTTGGTGTATACGAACCTGAAGGGATGAGATATGCAACAAAAGGTGCCTGGAACTGCCATCAGTTTCATGCCAATTCGGAATTTTATTCAAATCACAGCGTTTATGACGTAACCATTACATTACCTTCGGGTTATGTTGCCGGCTCCGGAGGACTCCTGATTTCAGAAAAAAATGAAGGGGAGCAGAAAACACTTGTTTACCGTGCCGAGGACATTGTTGATTTTGCATGGACAGCCTGGCCGGGTTATGCCGAATTCAACGATAAATGGAATTATGTCAATATTACGCTTCTGATTCCTAAAGACAGGATCGGCCAGGTTGAAAGACAATTTACTGCAGTCAAAAATGCTTTGGAATATCTGAATGACAATGTCGGGCCATACCCATGGCCATATCTCACCTTTGTTGACCCGCCTTCAATTGGTTCGGGAGCAGGAGGAATGGAATACACCACAATATTTACATCCGCTTCTTCTTATTTCATGCCCTCTTTTTTTCATATGCCTGAAATGGTCACAATCCACGAATTCGGACATGCCTATTTTATGGGGATCCTTGCGAGCAATGAATTTGAGGAACCCTGGCTCGATGAGGGAGTTAATTCATTCTGGGAAGAAAGAATAGTTGATCATTACTATGGAGCCAATTCAGGATTGCTGAATCATCCACTGCTCAAAATTTCCGACATTACCTACTCCAGGCTGAGCTATACTCTATCGGGGAACAAACAGGTTACAAGCAATGCCAGTTACTCATGGAATTATCCTCATTATACTTACGGCATGATGACTTACCTGAAGACAGCAACCTGGCTTTTTACACTGATGGGGATCATTGGTGAGGAAACTATGAACGATGTGTTCAGGGAATACTATAAAGAATGGGCTTTCAAACATCCTTCAGGAAAAGATTTTGTAAATGTTGTAAATGAGGTGGTGAAAAGAGAGCACGGAGATAAATTCGGAACGGATATGAACTGGTTTTTCGACCAGACCCTTTACGGTACCGGAATTTGTGACTACAAGGTCTCGGGGATCCTAAACAAGCAACACAGGAAATTCGAAGGTAAAGAAGAAGCTGCAGACATAAATGAAACAGGTGAAACGCAATATGACTCTCTGTATACCTCTGTTGCTCAGATTGAAAGAGTAGGAGAGGTGATGCTACCAGTAGATGTACTTGTCCATTTTTCAAACGGTGAGGAGGTTCTTGAAAAATGGGACGGAAAGGGCAGGTTCAAAGATTTTGAATATACAGGTAAAAGGGAAATTCAATGGGTTAAGGTTGATCCTGAATTCAAGATCAGGATGGATGTCAATTATATAAATAACTCGATGACAAGTGAACCATACCGGGCTCCTGTAAATCGCCTGGTTAATAAATTTCTTTCCTTCGTCCAGTTTTGTCTTAGTATGTTTTTATTGTAATCCGGGTTAAAATGAAAATGTTGAACTCTTTAAGATCAGGTTTTTACCGTGCCCTGAAGGCCTGGAAAGGTGTCCTGGTGGTCTGGCTTGTAATGCTGATACTTGTTTCTTTTATGACAATTCCACTCCGGGGAGGTTTAAAATCTGGGTTCGGAAGCAGCATGATCACAGAAAAGCTCGCCGACGGCTTTAACCTGGAAGCCTATATGGACCTTGGCCCAACTCTGAAATCGATTATTTCATCAGTATTTTCAGGATTTTTCTTTGTCTTCATTGTAGGATTCATAGCCAACGCATTCCTTACAGGAGGTTTATTCGGCAGCCTCAGGAAAGATTCCTCCAGGTTTTCATCAGCCGAATTCTTCAGAAACGGGGCAAAGAACTTCTGGTCATTTCTAATAATTTCAGCATTAATTACCGTGATACTAATTTTTATGCTATTTATTATTATCGGAATTCCGGTAACTATCGTAAATAGCTCGGAGACTATTTCTGAAAAAGGAGCATTTATGACCGGAGTTGCAGCCACAATTGTTTTTCTGATGCTTCTTCCCGTTCTTTTAATCACAGCCGATTATGCAAGGGCAAAAAAGACATCGGACGAAAACCTATCATGGTCGCAATCGCTTGGATCAGGATTCAGCAGGACTTTCAAAAAGTTCTGGCCATCATATTTTATGATGTTACTTATTATCATCTGCCAGTCGGCACTTGGTTTATTGATATTTTGTATTCTTCCCGGATGGGAGCCTGTCCGGGGAGGCGGAGTGTTCCTGATGCTGGTTGTTTCTCAGTTGTTCCTGTACTCAAGGCTTCTGCTCAAAACCTGGAGATATGGCAGTTTTACCGCCATGTTGGAAGAAACGGATGCGACATCTGTAACTAACCTGTAATTACAAATTAATATGAAGAGGGAAGAAGTTATTAAAATCAGGGAAGAAGCTCAAAATCACCTTAATAATGAGCTTTTGCCGTTCTGGACCTCACGCATGGTGGATGAAAAGAATGGTGGTTTTATCACCCACTTTGATAAAGACGGGAAAGACACCGGGGAAGATGAAAAGTCACTTGTTGCGCAAACCCGTTGCCTGTATACAGTTTCATCAGCACACCGGGCCGGATACGGTAATGGTAAGCTTGCTGTTATGGCCAAACATGGTGCTGACTTCCTTATCGGAAAGATGTGGGACAGGGAAAATGAGGGCTTCTTTTGGATGATGGACAGGAAAGGTAAGGTTAAAATTGACAGGAAAATTATCTACGGTCACAGTTTCGCTATCTATGCCCTCAGTGAATACACACTCGCGACAGGCGATCCCAGGGGAATTGAATATGCCGAAAAAGTTTTTGACCTGGTTCAGAAATACTGTGCTGATACAATGTACGGAGGATACTGGGAGATGTTCCATCGCGACTGGACCCTGTGTGGTCCCGGAAGCCAGGGGGGCGACAGAAAAACGCTTGATGTCCATATGCATCTTATGGAAGGGTTTACTACCCTTTTTGAATGCAGCGGAAAGGATGTCCACCACAGGAAACTAAATGAGATAATAGATATTCTTTTATACCGGATAATTCATCCTAAATATAAAACCGGGATCCCTCAGTTCTTTCGGGACTGGCAGATTGCGCCACAGATCAAATTCGACATTATCTGGGGCTGGGACAGATTTTCAGCCGAAGGACAAAAATCAAATGTCACGGATAACACCTGTTACGGTCATAATGCAGAGTTTGCCTGGCTCCTGATCCACGCATTTGATATCCTTAAAACTGATCCTGCTGGTTATGCAGAGGTATTCCGTACAATATTCGATCATACGGTAAACAATGGTATTGACTATGAATTCGGCGGTGTTTTTGTGGAGGGTTCGCATGCTGGTGGTGTTTATGACCGTGAAAAGGAATTCTGGCAGCAGGCCGAGGTTCTGACAGCGCTTCTTGATGCATACATAATGTTCAGGGATGAAGTTTATTGGGATGCCTATAAAAACGTCCATAGGTTTGTATTTGACAAGGTTATAAATAAGGGAGTGGGAGAGTGGTATCCTTTACTTACAAGGAAAGGAGAACCGATCTGGACACATATGGGCCACTCGTGGAAGATCAATTACCATACGGTAAGGTCGATGATCCAGAGTATTAAGCGGCTGGACAGAATTATTTCAGATCTTTAAGATGTTTTTCATAAGTTAATACCCGGTTATTCAATCTATTTACCCGGCTGAAATTATGAATCTTATTCTGGCACCTCTCGACTGGTTTGTCCTTTTGTTTGTCATATCGGGCAGTCTCGGTTTTGGTATGTACATGGCATACCGGAAAAAATCAGGCAGGGACAGCTCCAGCTTTTTCCTGGGAGGAAGATCGATCAAATGGCCGGTTATCGGTGCATCTTTGTTCGCTACAAACATTGGAGCAGAGCATCTAGTCGGGTTGTCGGGCGATTCGTACCGATACGGTCTGTCGGCAGGGCTTGTGGAACTTACAACGGTAATAACCCTCGGAGTAGCCTGTGCAATTCTCTTTCCCTATTACATGAAGAACAAGCTGTTTACAATTCCTGAATTCCTTGAACTCCGGTATAATCGTCGTGCCAGGACATTCTTTTCAGGATTAATGCTGATAATCAGTATCATGACAAAGCTTGCATTTACATTGTTTGCTGGTGCTCTTGTACTTAACAGCCTGCTTGGATGGAACATAATGTCGACAATATTTTATATCGGTTTTGCTGTGGCAATTTTTACAATCATAGGCGGATTTACTGCCGTAGCATACACCGATGCACTTCAGGTTATTATCATAATCGGTGGGGCAGCGATAATGATGTTCATCGGACTTGATAAGGTTGGAGGCTTTAATGGTCTTATGGAAAAGGCACCTCAGATGATGTCGATCGCCAAACCCTATAATGATCCGGTTTATCCCTTCTGGGGAATCCTGGCAACTGCATTCTATGCAGGAATTTTTTATTGGGGCATGGACCAGGTAAATGTCCAGCGGACCCTTGCTGCCCCCGATCTGAAAAATGCAAGATGGGGTGCTATGTTTGCCACCTTGTTGAAGCTCCTGCCTGTTTTCATTTTTGCCCTTCCCGGCGTCATTGCATTTGCTTTGTTTCCAGGAGAACTCCAGGGTGATGAGACCAAACAGACTTTTGTACTTTTGCTGAACAAGCTTCTTCCTTCAGGTCTGAGGGGATTGCTTATGGCCTCGCTTATGGCAGCATTGATAACATCCCTGATCGGAGTACTCAATTCAGTTTCAACGCTTATAGTACGGGATTTCATTGTCGAATTTAAGCCTGGTTTTTCGGAGAAAAAACAGGTTACTGTCGGAAGGATAGTGATCCTCGCAGTGACTTTGCTGGGAATAGGAGCTGCCTATATGGTATATAAGAATGAGGAAGGTTTGTACAAGTATTTGCAAACAATCTCAGCCTACCTGGTGATCCCGGTTTTTCCGGCTATTCTCTTCGGAATAATAAGCAAAAAGGTCACTTTAAAAGGAGCGGTGGTTTCAGTTTTCGCCGGAATCATTCTGGCTACAATTTTTGTCGCCGATCAGCTTATGGGACCGGAAACCGGTCAGCATATTTTCCCGTTTTTACACCACAAGCTTACTCTGAATTTCGGGTACCGCGGATTGTGGGCTGAAATCCTGATTACAATTGTCCTTTTTGCTGTTTCCGCATTTACCAAAAAGACAGATCCGGTTAAACTTGAGAAAACAACAATTGACTATTCAAAAGGTGTAGCTTCATTTAAGGGGATAACAGACTGGCGACTGCATCTTCTGGTGCTTACAATTATTACAATCCTTATTCTTATCTGGCTGAAGTAATACTATCCTATGCGGCCCTGGCCTGAGAGATCATGGTATAATTCCGAAATGAAATCCCTGTTATCAATTGTGATATAGTGCATTTCGCCTCCCATCCTGCTGAAAGTCTTGCAGTATCGGAGGTAATATGCGGGATTGTCAGCCGGAGGTTCACCGTTTTTTGACCAGTCCCAGTCATTTTTTGCAAGATCGGCAATTACCATGAAGTGGTTGTCGATATGTTTGTTATTCTGGATCTCTACATTCTGTGACATCGCCAGTGATTTTTCAAAGATCATAGGCGACATTATGGCGGAACCCACGGAAATATAAACACCACCTTCGAGATTACTCACGCTGTTGGCATAGGAGAGAAAATCGGAAAGGGCTGTCCGGCCTATGGCAGCACCGTGATTTAGCGGATGATTGTAAATAATGTCATGCCCGAACATGGGGTGACCCGTAAAAGGAACATTAAGCTCAAAGGCAGAACATTGTACGGAATACCTTTTAAAATGATGCGGAATGTTCATGAAACCCGGATTCAGTTTGTTCCGCTTGATAACACCGAGCAGATCGAGCGCTGCGGCAGCCGATTCCGGATCGGTTGTCATTTTTTCGCTGGCTTCATTAAGCAAGTAATGAAGGATCAGGTACAATGAGCCCCTCACCTGAGATCATTTTTCCGATCGATTCACCATAGCCCAGTCCTTCATAGGCTCCGATTATGAGCGCCAGGTTGATATAAAATCCTGTTTCCTTCCATATCCCGAACTGACCGTTTGTTAACATTCTCCCGGACATCCTCTCCCGATTTCCCCTGGAAAGCAAATTCCCAGTCGTGGATGATCCCTGCTCCATTTGTTGCCAGGTGTGTTACCCAGCCGTTTCTGATCAGTTCCTGTCAGAAAGGGAGCCAGCCCGTTTTTAATAACATGTGCCCCGAATACCAGCATTACTGACCTCCTGTTCCTTCTGGCTGATATTATCCTGTCAGTGGTTTTCCTAATAAGTTCTTTATTTTTTTCCGAAATACCCGAAGCAATAAATGAAAACGGGTACCATGTTTTTTCCAACTGAAAGCTGATTTTTCCGTTCCGAAAGGCTTTTTATCAGAAGAAGATTCCTGTTAAATTTCGGATGAGGCATATTACCTGGCATTTAATAATCCGAGCAACAGCTCCGGCTGTGAAAAATCGGGCATGATCAGATCGGCTCCGGCTTTTATGAGCCGAGTCCTTTTAACCTGATTCAATCCGTAACGCCGTAATTCGTTGCTGGCAATTCCTACTGTGATCCCGCCGCGTTTATGTGTTTCCCTGATCTCTACAGGGCCATCGCCAAATGTGACGATCGATCCGGCTTCAGATTCTCCTATGGAATCGAGTATCCTGTCGAGCACTATTCTTTTCGCCTCTTTATTAATATCTCCAACCGAACCATAGATCCGACCTTCAAACAGGGAGTCATATCCAAGTACATTTGATTCATGACGGACATCAGCTTCGTCGGTGCCTGAAGTCAGATAAAGTTTGATACCCTTATCGTAAAGCCTTTTCATGAAGGGGACTGCATTCTTTATGGTAAGGTCTTCCACCTGAAGTTCTCCTTTCTGAAGCTTTTCTTCTCTTTGTTTTACCATCTGCATGAGGTCGTTGTTATAGATCTCCTTATATCCGGATTCATCAAGAATCTGGTCACCTGGAATAAAGCCGAAATCTATTATCAGCCTTATCAGGATCTTCATCTGCATAAGTGTCTGAATTCCGGTTGTCTTGTCAATCAACTCATCAACTCTGGCCTTTACTTTATTTAGCAGTGATTCATCTGCTTCCATGTATTTAATACCCAGAATTGCCCTTATCATCATAGGTGCCATAATCTGCTCCCATCCCTGCCGCATAGTCGAGACGGTTCCGTCGTTGTCGAAAATAGCATGCCTGATACTGGTATTGCCTGACAATCCGTTTATAATTTCAATTTCTGACTTATCAAAATATTTGGCCAGTCTGATATCCTCCGCAATCTCAAGGTTATATATATAATCGGGATCTCTTCCTATCTCAAGGATCTCCTCAGGAGTGGCTGTCCCTGTCTGAAATAATTTCTGAACTGTAACGCCGGCAACAAATGTCCCGAATTCCCCTGCTGTTTCAAGGGAATGGCCGGCTGCTAGGGAAGCAGCAGCGCCTGCCAGATAACTATCGCCTGCCCCGACCGTATCCGTCCGCGAAATGATCATTAATCCTGCGATTTCCGATATCCCCTTATCGTCTGTCACAATTGACCCCTTGTTGCCTCTGGTGATAAAAAGAGGTTTCCGGTAACTTTCAAAAAGCTTTTCAGCGGCATTTGTTACTTCGGCGTAGGAGATCATTTCCTCCAGGTTTTTCTGAACTCCGCAGAGCCGGACAGCTTCTGCATCATTCATTTTACGGTAAGCTCCCTTGTAGAAGTCGGTATAGTTTCGGCTGTCGGCAATAAAAATCTTTTCCTGGGAATGGGTTATAATGTCAACAAGCCTCTGCCTGAAATATTCTGTATGAATACCCGATAAGACCTGCTGGTTAATAATGATAAGATCAACCTCAACTATTTCTTTTTCAAGATTTCCTATAAGCAAATCAGCCGTTTCATTTGCCAGCACGTTGTAATTTCCGAAATCAATCCGGTTTTGTTCCCTTTCAGCCACCACTGGTTTAATATAAACATGTGTTGCCCAGTTTTCATTCTGGATCAGTATGTTACGGGTGTTTATACCCGTTTTTTTCATGATTGAAAGCATCTCTTCCCCGAAAGGATCGCTGCCGGTTACACCAAATGCCCTTATATCTCCAACACCCATTACAGCAAGATTACTTGCGACATTTCCTGCTCCGCCAAGGGAGTATTTCTGCTGCTGGACAGGGCGGGTCGGATGACCGGTCTCAATCGAGATCTCGCTTTTTGATTCATCAATAAACCAGTAAACATCAAGGCAGAAATCACCAACGATAGCTATCCTGACTGATTTGATCTTTTCGATTATTTCCTGCAACAAAGCCGGCTTCATATGTTTAGATTTTAGTTGCTGTAAAAATGATTTTCGACTATGTTACACAATGTGTGCAATATTGGCAGATGCAGCTCCTGAACATAGGCGGTCCGTTTTTCCGGTACGTTTACGGTAACATCGCAATATTGTTTCATTTTTCCACCTGTTTTGCCTGTAATTCCTATTATGTTCAGATTCAGGGCCCTGGCAGTAATACAGGCATCGATCACATTCTTTGAGTTTCCGGATGTGCTGATTGCTACAAGAACATCTTTCTCCATACCATAACCAATAACCTGTTGTGCAAAAACAAGGTTTGGATCCTGATCATTTGCGATAGCGGTGGTGAGTGCTGTATGAACTGAAAGAGAAATCGCTGGTAGTCCGTGTTCAAGTTTTTCAGCAAGAAATTTACCCCTGCTACCGGATATTTCGATGAGCCTTTTTTTCAGGCTGTCATCCAGATAGCGCGGTGATTCAAAGCTTTTCATGAGTTCGCCGGCAAGGTGATCAGCGTCGGCGCTGCTCCCTCCATTACCGCAGATAAGCAACTTTCCTCCATAAGAGAAGCACTTAATGATTATTGCAGCAGCCTCGCCTATTGAGTCCTTTATTTCTTTAAATTGAGGAAATCTTTCACAGAGCTGATCAAGGAGCTTTTCTTTGTTCATCGGTTAAAGGTTAATATGTTATAAAATTATTAAATTTAATCCTGATTCTTTTAACGACTTATAAACACTTAATATCCCGATCGAAATGGCAGAAACTGAACCATTGGTACTTGGTGACAAAAATGTATTTCCGTCTGAGGAGATCATTTATGCCATAATTGGTGATAACAAGATTGTCTGGCAGAAGGTAATGAGTTACGTGAAAGATAATTACAAAGACGCTACTGAAGAATGGAGATACTATAATGACGGCAAACAATGGCTGTTCAAAATGCAGCTGAAGAAAAAGACCCTGTTCTGGATAGGAATCCCTAAAGATACTTTCCGGATCACTTTCTATTTCGGCAATAAAGCTGAACCGCTAATTCTGGCCAGCAACCTTCCCAAAAAGTTTAAAGATGATTTTGCTGAAGGTAAACGGTATGGCAATATCAGAGCGATAACAATAAAGGTGGCAGGTACCGGAGACCTCGAAAATATTTATAAGCTCATCGATCTCAAGGCGAAAATAAAATAGCCTGTATAACTTATCTACTGATTTTCCTCTTTGAAAACATCCAGTACTTTTTTCACAGAACCGTGAAGCAGAAGCAGCTTTTTTGAGGTTTCGGGATCAAGGCCAAGTTCGTCGGAGATCATTTTTGTTCCCCTCCTTATGAGCTTCTGATTTGTAAGCTGCATATTTACCATTTTGTTCCCCTTGACCCGACCCAACCTTATCATTGTCGAGGTAGTGATCATATTAAGAACGAGTTTCTGAGCTGTACCTGCCTTCATCCGGGTACTGCCGGTAATAAACTCGGGACCTGTAATGACTTCAACAGCCACGTCTGCATTTTCTGCCAGTGGAGTCCCTGAATTACATGTTATTGCTCCGGTAAATATCCCATTTTGCCTGGCTCTTTTTAATGCACCTACAACATATGGAGTTGTACCTGATGCTGCAATACCTATTATGACATCCCTCGGTGTCGGATTAAATGCCTGAATGTCGTTCCATCCAAGTTCCTCATTGTCTTCGGCCATTTCAACGGCTTTACGGATGGCTCCATCACCTCCTGCTATAAGTCCTATCACATATCCATGATCGAGTCCGAAAGTGGGAGGTATCTCGGATGCATCAACAATACCCAGCCTTCCGCTTGTCCCGGCACCGACATAGAATAACCTTCCGCCCTTTTTCATTCTTTCAGCTATGGCTTTCAACAAGCTTTTCGATATCCGGGATTGATCTCTTAACAATAAGCGGTACCTTCTGATCTTCAGTATTTATTGATTCAAGAAGTTCCCTGACAGACATCTTTTCAAGATCGTGATATAAGGATTCAGATTCTGTAATGCTGATCATCTCTTTGTCTTAAGAAAAAGCTAAGTAACACGCAACTGAATCTAATTATTCGTTTTATGATACCTGATCAGTCCCTCAATAGGGCCCGCTGGTCAGGGTTGAAATAACAAAATCATGTTCCCTGAAGACTTCCTCAAGAATCTCCCTGAAATGCCAGGCCACTGAGCCGGTAACTGCAATCTCAGTTTCGCCGGTCTGGTTGTAGAGCATGAGATTTCTTTTTACAAATTCTTCAAACGAGCTTCTTATCAGGTTTCTGCAATATTCATCTGAAATGCGATTCTTTAAGGAACTGAACGAAACCACTAATGTATTTGCTGGGAAATATTCCCCTGTATACGTGACTTACAATATCATCTTTTTCAGCACCATAGCTTTTCCTGAATTCTTCCGCAAGTCCTGCAGGCATTATCCCCCTCAGGAAATCTGCAAGCAATTTTCTGCCAAGGGATGCACCGCTTCCTTCATCACCAAGTATGAAACCCAGGGGAGGAATGTTGCGGGTGATTGTTTCTCCATCGTAATACCCTGAATTGGAACCTGTTCCGATCATACACACAAACCCTTTTCTTTTTCCGAGCAACCCCCTTGCTGCTCCTACCAGATCGGAATAAACAAAAACCCGTGATGAAGGGAGAACGGACCTGAAAGCATCCTTTATCCTGTTTTCCATAGCCTTACCTGAGCAGCCGGCGCCGTAAAACCATACATCCTCAATCTCATCATCCGGTTTTTTGATTACTGCCAGAACTTCTTGTAGAGAGAACTTCCTTAAAAGATTCAAGAGTTACAAAATTTGGATTTAATCCAATGGTGGAAATGATTTCAGTCTCTATTAACCCGGAGATCCCACACCAGCTGGTCTTGGTACCTCCGCTTTCAGCAATCAGTTTCATAAATCAAAAGTACAAAAAACTAGGAACATCCCCCTGACCCCCTTCAAGAGGGGGACATAGAAACCTTTTGAGACAGCCTCCTAACGCCGCCCCTCCCGGAGGCACCTATAGATACCTGACGCCTGACCCTGATGCCTTTTATTATAAGTATAAATACCCCTGTAAATTAGGCTTTAAGCCTGTCATTTGCCTGACCGGAAACCAATACATTTGTTGTTAACAAATTAACAGAACCTGTTTTTCTCAGGGCCCCTCATAAATGGAAAACTACCTCGAACTGCTAAAGCAGGATATCAGATTTGAAGAAGGCCTTAATGCATGCATGAATTGCGGAGTTTGTACTGCTATCTGTCCTGCTGCAGAATTCTACAACTACGATCCCAGGAAGATTATCGACCTCGTACAATCGGGAGATAATAATGAAATCGAAAAGCTTCTTAAGTCAGAAGAAATATGGTACTGCGGTGAGTGCATGTCGTGCAAGACCCGTTGTCCCAGGGGTAATGCTCCGGGGCTGGTCATTATGGCATTGCGAGGATTATCGCAGGAACTTGGTTTCTTTGTAGAATCCGAAAAAGGAAGACAGCAACTTGCTGTAAAAAGGACTGTAGGTCAATGGATCCTCGACCATGGATATTGTCTTTACCTTGAAGGAGTTGGCACTGACCTTCATCCTGAACAGGGTCCTGTCTGGGATTGGATCCAGGATAATTACAGGGAGGTTTTCCATCGGCTGGGAGCTAATTACCAGGGTGAAGGTCCCGGCATACTTCGTAAGATTCCGGTAGAGGCAATGGAGGAAATCAGAAAAATATTTGAGGTAACAGGTGGAAATCGCAGATATGAAAAAATTGAGTATTACTCAAAGAAAAAGGCTGAAGAAATGGACATGAAACTTGATGAAGGCATTGATAATGAGTATTTCAGATATATTTATAAGACGAATAACGGATCCCATACCAAATAGTTTAAGATGAAATTAGAAGGGAAAAAGGCAATATGGAGTGAATATCAGAAAGAAATTGCTGACGATCGGTTTTTCTATGTCAGAAGCTGTGTCAGACAAAATTTCTTTCCGGGTTCAGAAACAACCTTCCTCAAAATAATGAGAAAGGAATTAATGAAAGACATATATGAACATCCGTGCCATACCACTTGCACAGGAATCGGGTATCATGGAGACATTGTCCCGGTTGAGACAGCCATGACAGTTGTTGCACGGCAGTTTTCGCTGATGACAGAAGCCGGTTACGAAAACCTTCTTCCTTCCTGCATTACTTCTTTTGGCCTATACACCGAGATATTGGACACATGGCATCATTTTCCCGAAGTTGAAGAAAAAATCAGGAAACAACTCAGGAAAGCCACAGGCCGGGAATTCATCAAACCAAAGAACCTTGCCCATGCCAGCGACGTAATTTATAAATTCAGAAAAGAGATTTCTGCAAAAGCAAAATTCAGGCTAGTAAATAAGAACACGGGTGAACCATTAAAGGTGGTTGACCATATTGGATGCCATTATGCCAAGATGTTTCCATCAAAAGGAATTGGCGGAGCAGAATATCCTTATGTTCTTGCAGGCATGGTTGAAGAATGGGGTGGGAAAGTAATCGATTACCCTGAACGCAGGCATTGCTGCGGATTCGGCTTCAGGCAATATCTTGTTCAGGCTAACAGGGGTTTCTCCATCGCCTGTTCAAAGGAAAAATTTGAATCAATGAAGCCTTTTAAACCTGACATGATAATCACAAATTGTCCGGGATGCCCGATGTTCCTCGACAGATGGCAATATGTAATAAACGAAATGGAAGGCAAAAGGTACGGGCAGAATGGAGAAAGCATACCTGTTTTTACATATGAAGAAGTGGCAGGACTCGTACTCGGATACAATCCATGGGATTTGGGGCTGCAAATGCATCAGACTGATTGCGAGCCCGTACTCGATAAAATGGGTATCGAGTATGATCCTGATGAAAAATACAATACAAGCATACCAGACGAAAAAGTGAAGATTCCGGGACTTGTAAACGTTTGATAAATAATGGGTAAACACGTTGTTGTAATAGGGGGAGGCACAGCCGGAATGGAGGCTGCTGGCCAGCTGGCAAAAGAAGGATTTGAAGTAAGCCTGGTTGAAAAAGAAGAGGAAACAGGAGGCCACATTAAAGACTGGTACAAATTATTTCCCGACAGAAGAAACAGTTCTGAAATCAGAGATTATCTTGAAAGAAAGGTTACCTCAAAAAGCATCAGAATAATGACCGGGACATACATTGAGAAATTTCGCAGCCATAGGGATGGTTTCTCACTCTTTACGCAGGATGGGACGGAACTGAAAGCTGATGCAGTCGTTGTGGCCACAGGATTTGACCTGTTTAAAAGTGAGAGGAAGGAGGAGTATGGCTATGGCATTTATGATAATGTAATTACATCCGCCGATCTTGAAGCCATGTTCAGAAAGGGTAAAATTTCCATGTCGGATGGGATGACTCCAAAAACAGTTGGATTTGTGCATTGCGTAGGATCAAGGGATGAGAAGGCAGGCAATTTCTATTGTTCCAAGCTTTGCTGCGTTACTGCAGTCAAGCAGGCAATTGAAGTCAGGGAACATCTTCCTGAATCAAAGGTATTCTCTTTCTATATGGATATGAGAATGGGAGGCGCTTATTATGAGGAGCTTTACCGGGAAGCACAGGAGGTATGGGGGATTAATTTTATAAGGGGAAAAGTATCTGAAGCCAGTGAATCGATCAATAACAAAATTGTTATTAAAGTTGAGGATACCCTGGCAGGCAGGCCTTTAAAAATGGAACTTGATATGCTGGTTTTAATGGCTGGTATGGAAATGTCGGAAGGTGGAAATAAGATTGCCGCACTATCAGGCCTTAAAAAGGGAGAAAACCGGTTTTTTGCACCTCTCGATCATCATTTCGCCAACAATCTCAGTAACGTGAAGGGTGTTTTTTTTGCAGGTACATGCACAGCTCCAATGAATATAACAGAGACAATATCTCACGCCAGGTCAGCTGTATCCGAAGTGATAAACTATTTTAACAACACTAATTCCTAAATGGATAAATTCGGATTTGCCATATCAAAAGGAAGACAGATTGACTGGGAAGCAAATAACAGGAAGGTGGCTGATTTCATCCGTGAAAATGAACCAAGCTTTAAGCTGTGCATTGCATGCGGAGGTTGTGCCGCCACCTGCACAGCTGGAAAATTTACAGAATTCAGCCTCAGGGAACTGAATATTCTAATTCACCGGGGTGAAAACACAAAACCGATGAATGACCTGAAAAAATGTATGCTCTGCGGAAAATGTACGCTTGTTTGTCCACGCGGTGTTAATACGAGAAATGTAGTATTTAGTGCCAGAAAAGCTTTTCAGATATTCGGTGACGATGCATTTTGAACCTTTCATAATACCCTTTAATATCGGGCTTTACTTCATTCTGATCTATGTAGTAACAAGAAGTATTGTATGGTTCATGGAACTTTCCAGACCTGATAAGCTGCGGCTGCAGAGGGGATTTTTCGGTAAGGCATTCGGACAGAGCCTTAAAGAGATCTTCCTGGAGAGCCTTATCCACAGAAAAATCCTTAAGACAAATCCTCGTCTTGGTTATATGCATATGAGCCTTGCTTTCGGATGGTTCCTGCTTATCCTGTTTGGCACAATTGAAGCTGATGTTTTCGGTGAATCGCACCTGAACGCACCATACAAGGCAATCTTCTTCAAGTTTTTCAATCCCGATCATGGTAAGACAGCATTTGAAGCTGCGTATGCATTCATGATGGACTTTATACTTGCGTTCATTCTTTCAGGGCTTCTTATTGCCATCCTAAAAAGATTTTCAACTAAGGCTGTCGGGATGAAGAAGACTACGAAGCTGAAAACGATTGATAAGGTAGCACTTACCTCTTTATGGCTTATTTTCCCGAGCCGCCTTATAGCTGAAAGCCTCACAAGCGGTGCTTACGGTACCGGAAGTTTCCTCACCGGTTCTCTTGGTTCACTTCTTGCTTCCTTTTTACCTGCCCGGGAGGCCGCATACCCATTCTGGTGGCTCTATTCGCTATCCCTCGGAACCTTTTTTGTACTTCTGCCTCTTACAAGATACCTGCATATCCCTACCGAGCTCTTCCTTATTTTCATGAGAAACTCAGGCATCAGTACGGGTGACAAAGCAGGAACTTTTTCAGAAGTACAGGTGCATTCATGTTCTTCATGCGGGATTTGCATCGACCAGTGCCAGCTGAATTCCTCAGCAGGAATAAACAATATTCAGTCAGCTTACCTGATGAAAGCTATCAGGAACAATGATGATACCGGCGAAATAGCTCAAAACTGTCTTCTCTGCGGAAGGTGCGATCTGAAATGTCCTGTCGGGATTGAATTGTCTCCGATCAGGATGATTCAGAGGAGAAATGGTGAATCGCAGTTTAATTATGCAAACACCTGGAAGGGATATTTCCGTAACAGGCAGAATCAGGTGGTGCAGAAACCAACTTCCGGTAATGCTTATGATTATCTTCCTGAGAAAGACTCAGAGAATGCGGACGTGCTTTACTTCGCAGGATGTATGACCCATTTGACACCATCGATCAAGAATGCTATGACCACAATCCTGGATGCTTCAGGTCTGAATTGGTCATTCATTGATGAGAACGGCGGTGTTTGCTGCGGCAGGCCGCTTATGCTTGCAGGCCAGGACAAGGAAGCAAGGGAACTCATTAACTACAACTCACAGATAATCTGGAAATCAGGCGCTCACACACTTGTCACTTCATGCCCGATCTGCTATAAAGTATTCAGGGAAAGCTATTATCTTGATGTTGAGGTACTTCATCATACCCAGTTCATTAATAATCTGATTGAAGAGGGCTCTGTTAAAATGAATTTCCTTAACAAAAGAGTCACATACCATACTCCCTGCGAACTTGGAAGGGGCTCAGGAGTATATGATGAGCCTAAAGATGTGATCAGGCATGTTGCCAGGCTTGAGTCAACTGGTTTTGATGATGAGAACTCATTGTGCTGCGGCGGCAGCCTTGGAAATATAAAGCTAAGTTCTGTTAAAAGGCGTAAGATTGCTTTTGATGTTACTGCCGAACTTACAAAATGTAATCCCGATTACGTCACAACTGCATGTCCACTTTGCAAGAAAACACTTGCACAGGCTACCAGCACCAGAGTGGCTGATATTTCCGAATTGGTTGCAGAAGCAATTGTCATTCCCGCTGCAAAAAAAAATAAACGGCAAAATCTGCTTGTAAGGCAATCAGCCGGGATAATCTGAAAGTAAAACCTGCACATTTGTACAATTTTTGTATCATTTTGTTAATAACTAATTCTATGGTTATGATAACATTGGTACTTTTTTTGTTTTTTAGCCAAACAATTGCATACTGAATTTGTTATTACAACGTTATAAATTTACTGCGTTATCAATTAAAGAATTCAAAAATTAGGAGAGTAGAAAAATGAGGAGAAAAGTATTTACCTTTTTAGGGCTGGGTATATTTCTATTGTGGTCATGCGGACGTAAAGCAGAAACCGAAAATGTTTCAGGTAATGCTATTTTACAAGCCCCTGACGGTTCGCTTGCGCTTAGGATGGAAAAGGCTACATGTTATAGCGATGTTGTTAATCCTTCCAGCAATACAGCCGAATGGAATGTTGTGGTTTCAAAACCGGGACGGTTTAAAGTCTGGCTTTCGAGCGCCACAAAAGATACAACTGATCTCAGCTATGTAAATTCTGTTAAAATAAGTCTTCTTGATAAGCTTCTTGAGGTTAATCCCGAACCTGACAGGGTTGTGCTGAACTCAAATGATGTCTCTTACCCGTATTTCAGGGCTGATTCCTATATGGGTTCATTTTATATTGCAGAACCGGGGGAATACAGCATTCAGGTGATCAGCGAAAAGGTACTTACAAAAGAAGCCAGAGGCAAGAGTTCACTCGGACCTGAAGATACGAGGCTTATGTCAGTGATTCTGACCCCTATGACCCGCTGAGTCTTCCAGGAATCCACTTACGTGCGTTTACAAAGGCTTTCAGCCAGGGTGTAACATCATCCGATTTTCTTTTTGCAGGATAGTATCCGCATTGCCAGGGAAAGTATGCTCTTTCGAGATGCGGCATCATAACGAGATGGCGCCCATCATCTGAACATAATCCGGCAACATCAAAGTCCGATCCATTGGGATTTGCAGGATAGGTGCTCCTGGTGTACTTAAGAACAACTTTGTATTTATCTTCCGGATATGGCAGGCTGAAACGTCCTTCACCGTGCGCAACCCAGATACCAAGCTCCATTCCCGACAGATCGCCGAACATTACAGAGCTATTTTCAGGAATTCTGACACCAAGGAAACCCGATTCAAATTTATTTGAGTTATTATGCAGTAATTTTGGCATTTCTTTGTGGCCTGGATATATTAACCCAAGTTCTGCCATGAGCTGGCATCCGTTGCAGACACCGAGTGAAAGAGTGTCGCTTCTTTTGTAGAAGTTCTCAAGAGCCTTTCTGGCTTTTTCATTATATCTGAAAGCACCAGCCCATCCTTTGGCTGAACCAAGAACATCGGAATTGGAAAACCCTCCAACGAAAACGATCATGTTGATTTCTTCGAGCGTTTCCCTTCCGGTGATCAGATCGGTCATATGAACATCCTTGACATCAAATCCGGCGAGCCAGAGCGCATATGCCATTTCCCTGTCGCCATTTACCCCTTTTTCCCTGATAATTGCTGCCCTGATTCCTGATTTTTTACGTCGGTCGGGAGATACCCCAAGGGATTTAAAAGTTCCCTGGAAATCTTTTAAGTTAATATTCAAGTGCATGATTCTTATAGCTCGAGTACCTCTCAAGGGCAAGTTCCCGGCCGCATTGCCGGCGATCGAGAAGGATAAGAGGTATGAAACCATTTATCTCTCAAATAGTCAATATCGAATGATATAACTTCCTGATGGTTAGTGACTTTGACCAATCTCTCAGCTACCGGATGACCTATTGAGAAATATGAGATTCCATGCTCGCAAAGGACTTCGGTAATCTCATTAACATCCTTGACCTGAATTATGATACCCGGGATTCTGACTGAACAGGATTTTTATAGTATCTTCTTCATTCAGTGCCGTAAGGTCTATAGTCAATCCCCCTGAAGTATTTGAAAAGCACATTTCAAGCAGGGTAGTGATCATTCCTCCTGCTGAAATATCATGTCCTGAAAGGATTTTTCCCCTGCTTATCGATCTCCTGAATGGTATTAAAAACCTCTGCAAAATAACAGGGATCCTTGACTGTAGGGACTCTCACTCGCCGGCTTGTTAAGTACCTGGGCAAAAGTGCTGCCTCCCGTTTTAAAACTATCCCTGCTCATGTCGATATAGAGGAGGCTTGTATACGGATCCGGGACGATTACAGGTTCAACAATCATCCTGATATTTTTTACCTCGCCTGCAGCTGATATAATGACAGTTCCGGGCGATATAACAACCTGATCACCGTATTTCTGAGTCATCGAAAGGCTATCTTTTCCGGTAGGAATGTTTATGCCAAGCTCAATTGCAAATTTACTGGCTGCCTGAACCGCAGAATAGAGTCTTGCATCTTCTCCGGGATTTTTGCATGGCCACATCCAGTTGGCTGAGAGGGAAACACTTTTCAAGCTTGTCGGCCAGTGGTGCCCAGATTATATTTGTAAGAGCCTCAGCAATTGACAGGACAGAACCGGCGGCAGGATCGATAAGCCCGGCAACCGGTGCATGGCCAATTGAAGTTGCCATTCCGCTTTTCCCCTGTAATCAAGTGTTATTGCTCCAAGATTATTAAGCGGCAGTTGCAGCGGGCCTGCACATTGCTGTTTTGCAAGCCTGTCCTGTAACTGATCTGTCAACCTTGTTTGTAAGCCAGTCCTTGCAGGCTACCTCCTCGAGCTGGAGAACCTTCTCGATATACTCCTGTATCTTGTCCGGTGAGTATTGCGGCTTTTCAAAGTCTGAAGCAAGTGATCTGTCGACCATTGTTGTTCTTGGCGGATCACCAAAAAGTGAATCCAGATGCAAGTCGATTGGTTTTTCGCCGGTTACGCTGTTTGAAAAAGTAAACTGATGATCCCCGGTTATTTCTCCGATAATATAGAATGGAGCCCTTTCCCTCTCAGCAACCTGTTTCAGCTTTTCGATATTGGCCGTTCTTCATTACCAGCCCCATACGTTCCTGTGATTCATTGCCGATAATCTCCCTCGCAGAAAGAGTAGGATCGCCTATGGGTAATTTATCGATTTTAATTTTTCCGCCCGTAGCTTCGACAAGTTCTGAGAGACAGTTCAGATGCCCTCCGGCTCCGTGATCATGGATAGAGATAATCGGATTAATATCCGATTCGCTCATGGCGCGAATTGCATTATAAACTCTTTTCTGCATTTCAGGATTTGCCCTCTGGACGGCATTCAGCTCTATTGAACTGTCATACTTGCCCGGTATCAACCGACGAAACAGCACCTCCTCCCATACCTATCCTGTAGTTGTCACCTCCAAGCAGAACAATGAGATCTCCTTTTTCAGGCACATCCTTTACACTGTCCTTCTTTTTGCCGATCCCGATGCCTCCGGCAAGCATTATGACCTTATCGTAACCATATTTTCTGAGGTTCCCGAAATGTTCAAAAGTCAATAGCGATCCGCAGATAAGTGGCTGCCCGAATTTGTTTCCGAAATCGCTGGCTCCGTTTGAGGCCTTGATCAGAATATCCTCCGGTGTCTGATAGAGCCATGGTCTCTCTTCAGTATTTGCTTCCCACGGTCTTGGTACCGTCAGGCCTGGGATATGATGTCATATATACGGCAGTTCCTGCTATTGGAAAAGCTCCCTTTCCTCCGGCAATCCTGTCCCTTATTTCTCCTCCGGTACCGGTTGATGCACCATTAAACGGCTCTACTGTAGTCGGGAAATTATGTGTTTCAGCTTTCAGTGTAAGAACCGACTCATAATTCTTTGATTGTAAAGAAATCAGGCTTATCCTGGGTTGCCGGTGCAAATTGTTCTGCAACAGGTCCCTGTAGGAATGCACAGTTATCTTTATAAGCTGAAACAACCTTGTTCCGGTTGTAATGAGTTGTATTCTTTATAAGCTGGAACAGAGTTGAATCCTTTTCTTCACCATCAATTATAAATATCCCGTTGAATATTTTATGTCGGCAATGTTCAGAATTAACCTGCGAAAAGCCGAAAACTTCACTATCTGTCAGTGGCCGGCCGATTGATCTTGAAAGATCCTCCAAATATTCAATTTCTTCTTTGCTTAATGCGAGACCCTCCTTTTCGTTATACTGCTTTATATCATTGATTGACAGAACCTTTTCAGGTTTACGGTCGATTGCGAAAACTTGTTGGTCAGGATTTACATATACCGACTGTAACATCCGATCATATTCAGGATTCGCCGATTTTGCCGGGAAAAACTCCTCGATCCTTTTAATACCGGTTATACCCATGTTCTGTGTAATCTCAACAGCATTTGTACTCCAGGGAGTAATCATCTCTTTTCTTGGACCGACAAAGGTGCCTTCAATACCGGGTTCATTAACAGGATCAGCTTCACCGAAAAGCCATTTAAGCTTTTCGATGTCCCGTTGCGGCAATTCTGAGACTGTCCCTACGGCGATGAAATTTCCAGTTGCACACTTGAAAAAAAGAATCATAAGAGGGTATTATGGAATTGATATATAATAATTTATGAATCCAGGTTTATCAAAAAAACAATCTGATAAAGATAACACTTGTTTTGGTTTTCTCTGTGGTCTGACCTCTTCTCCCAATGCCCTTCTCCCCTGGGAGAAGAGGGTTTAATTCATGCAAATTCAAAAATTAAGCCCCTCCCTCCCGGGAGAGGGAACCGATAGCTATCGGAATGGGGAGAGGTCTCAGTCCGCTTCTTTCAAGAAACGCATCCATCGAAGGCTCTTTGCCTCTGAATTTGACATATAAATTCATTGGCTTGTCGGTGCCGCCTTTTTCAAGAATATTCTCGCGGAAGGACCGGGCTACGTTTTAGTTAAATATCCCTGATTCGCTGAATAGCCTGAATGCGTCAGCATCAAGGACTTCGGCCCATTTATACCCATAATAACCTGCCGCATAACCACCTCCGAACAAATGTGTGAAGGAACAACTAAAATTCGAGGATTCAACTTTCGGGAGAAGTTCGGTCCTTTCCAATGCAGCCGATTCAATCTCTTCGATATCTTTTGAAAGCGGCTCAGTTATTGTATGCCATGCCATATCAAGAAGTGCAAAGCCCAGCTGGCGGTCACAGGCATATCCTTCATTGAATATGGAAGCCTCCCGGATCTTTTTTATGTATTCGAAAGGAATTTTTTCACCGGTTTTATAATGGACAGCCCAGGTATCGAGCCATTCCTGCTCAAATGCCCAGTTTTCCATTATTTGGGAAGGAAGCTCAACGAAATCACGGGCTACATTCGTCCCTGAAAGGGTCTCATAGGTGCATTGTGAAAGCATGCCATGAAGTGCATGGCCGAATTCGTGAAGGAACGTAGTAAGTTCGTTGAAAGTAAGCAAAGAAAGCATTGTACCGGAGGGCCTGGTGAAATTTGTGACAATTGAAACCAGTGGTATTATTCTCTTTCCCTCATCTATCCTTTGTTCCCTGAAACTTGTCATCCATGCACCGCCATTCTTTCCCTTTCTTGGATGGTAATCGAGATAAAGAACTGAAATCAGATGACCGGTGTCGTAAACTTCCCAGGTGCGGACTTCACTATGATAGACAGGTATTGTATTGTTAGCTACAAACTTCAGTCCGTAAAGGCGGGAAGCAAGTCCAAATATTGCTTCCTGTACTTTTTCAAGAGCAAAAATATGGTTTGAGTATTTCATCATCAATATCATACCTGGCTTTTTTCAGCTTTTCAGAGTAATAAGCCCAGTCCCATCTTTCAATCCTTCCGGTATGGCCCAGTCCTGCAGCGAATTCTTTCAGGTTACTGAAATCTTTTAAAGCAGCCACGTGTGAAGCTTTAAAGAGTTCTTCAAGAAATGTTTCCACTTTTGCCGGATTTTCAGCCATGCGGTCACCAAGTACCATTTCAGCATAATTCTTAAAACCAAGCATTCTGGCTGCTTCAAGGCGATAGTTTACAATTCCGGCAACGAGTGTCCGGTTGTCCTTTTCATCTCCATGGAAAGCCCGTGTTACATAAGCCTTCAGCATTTTTTCACGAAGCTCCCTTTTCCCCGAATATTGCATGAAAGGGATATAGCTGGGATAATTAAGTGTGAATACCCAACCCTCTTTTTGCCGGTCCCTGGCCTCCATGGCAGCCATTTCAATTATGCTTTCGGGTAACCCATCCAGATCATCATGATCTATCAGGTGCAATTCAAAGGAATTGGTTTCATCCAGGACATTCTCCTCAAATTTCAGACACAATTTTGACAAATCCTCCGAAATTTCCCTGAAGCGGGCTTTGTTCTCGCTCGTCAAGTACAGCTCCTCCAAGCAGAAAGCTCCTGTACTTTTTTTCGAGAAGCATTTTCTGTTCAGTTGTTAGTTGCAGAATATCTTTTTTATCAAAGACCGATTTTACTCTTGCAAACAATTTTTCGTTCAGGGTAATGTCGTTGGAGAACCTTGAAAGGAGGGGAGCTGCTTCCTGAGCCGCCGCCTGAAGTTCTTTCGAGGTTTCAGCACTGTTAAGGTTGAAAAGCACCGATGAAATCTCTCCAAGCTTCTCAGCACAGCGGTCAAGAGCGGTTATGGTGTTTTCAAATGTTGGATCTTCACTGTTTTCAGTGATCAGCTTTATTTCTTCAGCTGCCGATTTTATGGCTTCTTCGATTGCTGGTTTGAAGTGATCAACACCAATGAGGTGGAATGGTGGAGCATTAAAAGGTGTGTTCCAATTTTCAAGTAACGGATTTCCCATGAGAATTTCGTTTTACCGATGGGTCAATCGTTTTCTTCTACCTCCTGTTCGGCAGTTCCTTTTTTAACAGCACCTGCATATTTTGCAGGGTAGGGGGCATTCCCTTTTTCAGCGAACCAGAGAATTCTGTTCAGAAGGTCATCATTTCCTGAATCAATCCCATCGAATTCCGGAAGAAGGCTCTTCTTCGCATAATATAATGCTTTGCCCTTAAGGGAACTTATCTGAGGGCTCGTTTCATCTATAGGGATATTGCTCGGAAGTGCAATGTAAGGTGTTTTATCAGCGACTAATGAAAAACATTCAGTCATTGGATTTGCAATCGCATCCTGAATATTCATGGGAGGCAGACCAAGTACCTGTTCAATGGTCCTTACCATTGAAGGCTGAGTGTAGTAGTTATGGATTGTTTTCTTCAGTCTTGAATAAGGGCTTATAACCAGAGCGACAGTCCGGTAAGCTGAGACGTGATCCCATCCTGACTGAGAGTCATCCTCCACGACAAATATTACAGTATTTTCCCAGAATCTGCTCCTGCTGAAGGCTTCGACTATTCTCCCCAGGGCTGCATCGTTATCTGCAACCATAGCTCTTGGTGTGGGATAACCCGGTCTGATTCCTGCTGTATGATCATTTGGCAATGCAGCGATCATAAGCTCAGGAAGCTGGTCGCCGGGCAGTCTTTCGAACTCCTTTAATTCCTTTATCAAGGCATCAGCCCTCATTGCATCTGTAAATTCATGGTTGCCGTAAGATGGATATGTCTGACAAAGAATGTTCTTTACCGGTTCGATTGTTGTATGATTATAGAACTCAACCTTTTCTCCGTTTTTGTATTTGTTATAAATATCCGACCACCTGAGTCTGTTCTGAATGACCGGAATTGAAGCTTCGCCGTAAATACGAACTGATTTTTTGTGGCCTAAAGCGTTATCCCAGAGAAATCCGGTGGGCGCATAAACCAGGGCATCGGTCTGCACATGAGCGTAGCTTCGGAACCATGCTCTCATGTTCTTTTCAATATAATCGGTTACTATTGCAGCATCAGTCCACTGATGGCCTTCTGCAGAACACTTGCCTGATACAAGAAAATTATCCAGAAGCAGGAAATCTTCGGCTAACTTGTGGGTATTTGGGGTGATATTGGCTCCATATGTGCAGATGGCAGGGTCGCCGTTTCCCTGTTTCATGTCTCCCAGAACCTGGTCATATGTCCTGTTCTCTTTTATTATGTATAATACATGTTTGAAAACTGATGGTTCTCCGATTCTGTCGGGGACAGGTTTAGGCAGAACGCCGTTCCTCGGAGCTTCCCTGGCAAGCGTTGCTCTGGAAAGGTTGTTCACGGCCAGCACTGTATCGGTATAAACCTTAAGTTTTCTTGAATCGGGCACCCTGATAACCGACACTGATGCAGCCATACTATGTGAATTATAGATCAGGTTTGTGGTAGTGGAGTAATTTAAACCCAGACGAGCGCCTGAAGCTTCGAGGTTGGTTATGTAAAGATAACCAGTTGGTGAAAGGCATATACCTGAAGGGTATGCCCCGGTCGGAATAAAACCTGTAACCATGCTTGAATTTCCTGAACCCCTTCTTGCTGCCCTTTGTGAAAGCTCTATTACGGCAACAGCATTATCCATACCATTGGCCACATAGAGCTCTCTTTCATTAAACGAAAGGCATAGCCCGTTTGGGGAATCACCAAAGAAAGGATTTATTTCGGGCTGTAACCTGACGCTTATAGTCTCTGTGATCTCATCAATCGATGTATTGATAACCGACACGTTGTCGCTGTTCGAGTTTGTCACATAAACATATCTTCCGCCCCTGTCGCTGATTATTTCATTTGGATGCAGTCCGACCAGCAGCTCTTTAATTATTCTTCCGGTTTTTGGATCAATAATTGCGACACTGCCTTCACGCGTGCCTCCGCCGGTTAAGTTATTAACTCTGGCTTTTCCCCAGGGAACGCCTGCAATTTCGGTATCTCCGGGCAGCGGATTTCTCCCGGCCCAGTTGGTGACATAAAGCTTACCTGCTGCCATTACTAGACCGTAAGGTGCAACTCCAGGATCAGCTACCCAGATTGTATCTCCTGTTGTCAGATCCTGTTTGATTACCTTATTATTTCCGTTCAGGACTACATACAGGTATTCACGATTTGATTCATTCCTGATAAGTATTTCATTTGGTAATGCAAGTTGCGGCCGGGGGTACCCTTTTGTATTCAATAAGGTTTGAGAATTCCGCCTTTATCCCATTCCATTTTGCAGATGCAACAAAAGACCTGTCACTCGTGCCTATAACACTCCAGTATACCTCCAGGACTGCCGTTTCTGTAACGCCACATTATTCCCGAGTAAGTGTTCATGCCTCCTCTTAGTTCTGACTGGAAACTATTTCTGAGAATGTCTGATACATTATTATCCAAAGTACTGATAAACACTATACTGTACCTTTCTTCCACTGCAAGCCAGTTCCCGTCTGGTGAAAGAGCAGCATCAAGAGCATGATTTTCGACAGAAGCATCGCCGAATACGAATCGAAATACCTGCAGGATTTATAATCCTGTTGTAAGGAAGAAGTATCCTGTTCGTATCAGTTACAACTTTCTGAGTTTTGATTACCTGTGCCTCAGTCGGGAAAAAGTACCAGATAAAAAAGAACAGGACTGTGAAATATCTCATGATTAGTACAGTATTAAATTTACTACTTGATAAGTCGGTTGGTTAAAAGAAAACAATTTTTGAATCTGTCAGTTAACTAAGATAATTGAAATAATATTAAAAATGAAGCTGCATTAATAGCACCCCGCAGTTCCGGCGAAGGACTTTTAATACAGCTTCCGTTGTACATTCTTCAGAAAGGAAGATCGCTCAGCTCTTCATTATCTGCAGGAAAGTCTTCAAGTGTATTCTGCGGAGGATTGTTCTGTTCCTTTCCAGCAGCAGATGTTTTCTCAATCTTCCAGGCATCGAGGTTAGTGAAATAGTTAATCTTTCCGTCACGCTCCCATTTATTGCCTTTCAGATTAAACCATATTTTAACTTCTTCATTAAGAAATGATTCGTTAATCAGGTCACATTTGTCCTGGACAAGCTGGAACTTTATGTAATCAATAAAAACAGCTGCACCTCCGGAATCCTTTTTCTCAATTACGAATTCACGTTTTTTAAACTTGTCGCTTACCTGGTTTACAGGCAAAATATCGATCACTTTACCAGTAATTTCGAAAGCCATATTATTGTTCGTGTATTATTATTTTTTCTATCCTGTCGCCTTTACGGATCTTATCGATGACATCAAGGCCTGAGGTGACTTTGCCGAAACATGTGTGCTGCCCGTCGAGATGTTTCGTATTTGTACGGCTGTGGCAGATGAAAAACTGGGATCCGCCGGTGTTTCTCCCTGCATGTGCCATAGACATCACACCCTTGTCGTGATACTGGTTACCACCTGTTAGTTCGCAATTAATCTTGTAACCCGGACCGCCGGTTCCAACCCTCGGGTCGTTCATATCCCTGGAGTAAGGGCAGCCTCCCTGGATAACAAAATCGGGAATAACCCTGTGAAAGGCCAGTCCGTCATAAAAACCTTCTTTTGCCAGTTTTACAAAATTATCAACCGTTACAGGAGCATCTTCTTCAAAAAACCTGACCTGCATAATCCCTTTGGCTGTATGGATTTCTGCGGTCCTCATATTACTGAACAATTTCAAGAAGTTCAACTTCGAATACGAGGGTAGAGAAAGGTTTGATCACCGAACCTGCCTGGTTGGAACCATAAGCAAGGTTTTCAGGAATGACCAGCCTGAATTTTGATCCTACCGGCATAAGCTGCAAACCTTCGGTCCAGCCCGGAATAACACCTGAGACCGGAAACTGGGCCGGTTCATTTCTTTTTATTGAAGAGTCGAACTCCGTTCCGTCAATAAGTGTTCCGGTGTAGTGAACCTTAACCGTATTATCTTTTGTTGGTTTCGGGCCGGTTCCCATTTTAATTACTTCGTACTGGAGACCACTCGGGGTAACTGTTACGCCTTCCTTTTCCTTGTTTTTTGCCAGGAATGCTTCATTTTCAGCGATATAATCTTTATAAGTGACCTTATCCGATTCAGACTGCTTTGCAGTTTTCTCCGCCTGGCGGCTATTTACAAATGCCATGAAGCAACCTCTTGCAACTTCATCGGACATTTCTGGTTTGCCTTTTTCTCCATCAAGCATCGCCTTTGCAACCAATACAGGATCGAGCTTAACACTATCAGTTACGAGCATGTTATAATTGATTATCCCGAAAGCATAGGAAAGAGAATCTTCCGGTGATTTAATCTTTGCATTCGAAATAGATTGTTTACTACAGGAGCCAAACACTAAAGCAATCACACAAGTCAGAACAATTAATCCCTTGATTTTCATTTCATCTAATTTTAAATTTTTAATTCCGCAAAGATAGTACTTTGCAAGTATGAAAAAAGAGCATCGTATATTTATTTAATAAATTTAACAGCCCTGAGAATATGACGTTTTCCAGGTGGCCCAGGCAGCCGGGTCACTTTGAATCCATTAGATCGGAGAGCCCTTTTTACCTCTCCCTTAGACGAATAGGTAACAAGTATACCGTCAGTAGAGGTCAGGACGGCAATCTTTCTGAACACTTCACAGGTCCATAATTCAGGCTGCTTTTCCGGACCGAAAGCATCAAAATAGATGAGGTCAAAACTGCCTTCAATATCATATGTCAACAGATCACCCTCAATCTTGTGCAAAGTAAAGTTTACTGGTACAGCTTTTCCGGCTTATTCCAACGGCACGAATGGATATTATCAAAGATTCTTTTCCCCTCCCCACTGAAGAATTCCTTATAATTCAATGAATTGATAATATTTGCGGGCAATGGATACTTTTCGATTGAGGTATAGTAAATCTCCCTGTCATCCTTCAGGGATTTGACCGCGGTAAGCAGTGCATTCAAACCGGTACCGAATCCTGCCTCAAGTATCCTTAAAGGAGCTGTTTTACAGTAATTAAGACCATTTTTGATAAATATGAAGTCTGATTCCAGAAGAGCACCATTTACGGAATGGTAATGTTCCTCAATCTCAGGAACATACACAGTATCAGAACCGTCGGACATGAGGACAGTTTTAATTACTAATGCTGGTTTCTGGTCCTGGTAATTTTGTTATTGATTAGCATTCACCACAGAAGCATTTCAATTACAGTTCTGGCATGGGTTTGATTTCTGTCCAAACTCGACCTGGATTGTGGTATGTTCGATCCGGAAATTTTTTTGCAGATATTCCTGAATATTGCTGATAAAGCTCACATCAGTCTGAATCCTTGTTATAAGGTGCACTGTGAGGGCTGAGGCTGTAGTACTCATAGCCCATATATGCAAATCGTGCAATTCGGAAACCTCAGGAAGACTGAGCAGGAAATCCTTTATCTCGTTTATGTTTATATTTTCCGGAACTGCATCAAGTGCCATGTTTACAGAGTCTATAACCAGACCGTAAACGCTATAGAGAATAATTGCCAGTATGACAAATGAAACAACTGAATCAAGCCAGTAGATCTTTGTCAGGGCCATGACAATGCCGGTTACTACAACCCCGAAAGAAACCAGAGTGTCAGCAACAAAGTGCAAAAATGCACTCCGGATATTCAGATCCTGTTTCTGTCCCTTCCTGAAAAGCCACGCCGTAATACTGTTGACTATAATTCCTATTCCTGCAACAATAACAACACTGGATGAATTTACAGCTACCGGATTCTTCAGTCTCCTGATTGTCTCCAATCAATATGAGTGTAACAGCTGCAATAAGGATCAAAGTGTTCAGCAGCGCAACCAGAATTGTTGACCGCCGGAATCCATAGGTAAATTTCAGATCGGGCTTTCTTCGTGACAGACAGAATTGCAATCCACGAAAAAACCAACACCAGGATATCGCTGAAATTATGACCGGCATCCGACATCAGAGCCATTGAATTGGATATAGAACCGTAAATGACTTCGACTATCACGAATATGATATTAAGGGCAATGCCAATTTTAAAAGCATTGCCAAAATATGAAACAGGTTTTACAGAATGTTCATATTCCATATGGACCTGATTAATCAACAAGCCATTTCTCCGGCGTTCTTTTTGGCTGACAGCAGGTTATATGCACCCCTGGTCACAACCTTTGTATTTTTAAGGTCAAAGCTTTCAGGCAATATAACTTCAGTATGTCCACCGTCCGTAACACCTTTGTGAACTTCAATTATTTTATACTCGGTAAATGAATCGCCTTTCTCTTCCTTATTCCTGTCGAAAACAAAGATATAATCCTTATCATCAAAGCTTACGACTGCTTCTGACGGTAAAGCAGGAACTTTGCTGCCTGAAGTTTCAATACTTCGCATTAACATACATGCCGGGGATAATGTTTTTGCACCCTTTTGTTACCTCTGCATACACCTTAAAGGCTTTATCAGCATCTATCGACCTGCCCGTTTGAGTAACAACCGCATTATGTTCTTCAGTTTCATTATTGATGTAGAAACTGATCTTCTGCCCCGCAGAGACCTTGCTTGCATCTTTTTCAAACAACGTGAGTTCGAGGGTCAGACTACTGGTGTTAACAATTTCAAACAGAATGTCAGTGGATGTTATTGATTTACCGATGTTTATGTTTGCAGATTTTATGTACCCGCTAATCGGAGAAACCAAAGTAACAAAACGGGTAATGTTGTCCTCTCTCAGACCTGACGGATCAATGCCTATCAGTTCAAGGTTCTGTCCAAGGGCGGTAACCTGGGCTTTAATACTTTTATAATCGGCAGTTACCTGTTGCAGGTTTTGTTCGGAATAAACTTCTTCCCTGAAAAGGTCGGAATGCCTTTTATACTCGGCTTCAGCGAATTCCAGTCTGCTTTTAGCTTCAAGATAGTTTTTCTGTATATCCACAAACTCCTGATTCTCAATCACGGCCAGTTTCTGCCCTTTTGTAACCGGATTGCCCGGCAGGAGGGTGGTGTTTTTTACAAATCCTCCCAGCGGGGCGCTTACAGTTGCAAAATTCTGCGGGGCAACAGTAACTTTACCGCTTACTTTCAAAGAGCTGTTAAGTGAAAGCATTTCAACCGAACCTGTGTCAATTTCTGCAATTTTTATCTGGTCATACCGCATTTCAACGATATCCTCGGGAAGTATTTCAGTCTCTTCTGCTTCATTGTTTGTTATGTTCTTTGCGCTGCACGAGAAGCAAAGACTAACAATTACAGCATACTTTATGTTTACTAAAAAGTCGTTTCCATTCATTGTATTCATATTTATAAAGTTTTGCCAGTTAAATATTCAATTTTTATGATAGTCTGATTAAAGTTGTCGAGTGCATCGAGGTATTTCTGTTTCAGATCGAGAGCTCTGTTAAGGCTCATTACATATTCGAGATAGTCCATTTCGCCGGCTTTATAGCTTTTGGACGACTGGTCAATTATCAGGTCAGCCTCGGGTACTGCCTGCTTTTCATAATATTCAACACTGCTTGAATACTTGTTGTACTCATCGAGCATTGAACGATAGGACGATGACAAGGATCTGGCGAAATAGTCAGCATCGGATCCGGGCAATCTCCTCGTTTATTTTTGCTGCCCTGGCTTTTGATGTAAATGGCACTATCCACAGTGGGATCGAAATTCCGGCCTGCACACCTGTAAATCGGTCTCCGGGTCCGAATATACGCGGAACTCCGTTTACCTCCTGGGTACCCCGGATAGTCTGGCTGAAATAACCAACACTCAGATCAGGCCAGATCCGGCTAAGTTCCAGATCTTTTTCCCTGCGTGAAACTTCGACCTGCTGCTGTACAAATCCCAAGTGACGGATTTTGCCTGATACCTGCCGTATCCTGGACAGGAATGGTACCTGCTTTCCTTAAGATTGTATCGGAAGGAATGAAGTCAATATCCGTATTTAAAAGCGTCCTAAAACTCCGTGCAGATATCACAATATCAGAGGAGTTCTGAAGCATTTGATTTTTAATTTCAAGGCTCTGCGAACGGGCAGTGATCATTTCAAGCCGGTTGGTTTCGCCGCTTTTTGCCCTAAGCTCGGCAGCCCTCAGAAAGCGGCTGTAGAGGCTGTCCTGGTAAAGAAGAAGCCGGTGTTTCGAACAAAGGTAATGCCAGCCTCCAGTATACCTGTTTAACCTCAGTTGAAACTTCGACCTGTGTGCCTTTCAGCTGCAATTCGCTGCTCCTGACTTTTGCATCTGCAAGCTGCTTCTGATTGATATAAACAGACGGAAAAGAGACAGACTGGGACACAGAAATGCTGTTGTCTTTCAAATATGAGTTGAACTGACCATATTCAAGGTCAACGTTTGTTTTCCCGATATCCCACGATGCTCCTTTCAACGCTTTTTGAGTATTTACCGACAAGCCGGCTGACCTGACCTGCAGATTATTATCAAGTGCCATCCTGATAGCGTCCTGCAAACTGATATTCCTCGGCTGCTGTGCATATGCTTTGTTCGCAAGCGATAAACCGGAGAAGACACAGCAAAGTTATAAAGATGACTTTGGCCGGCATGCTTTTTAAAGACAGCTTAAATTTACGTGATGAGAAGGCTATATAAAAAACAGGAAGTATTATCAACGTAAGGATAGTGGCTGTAATAAGACCGCCTATCACAACTGTTGCCAGTGGTTTCTGCACTTCCGCCCCGGCTGATGTTGACAATGCCATTGGTAAAAATCCCATTGAAGCCACCGCGGCAGTCATAATAACCGGACGAAGCCGGGCGTGCAGCCCTTTTAATACTCTTTCCTTTATGTCAGCGACGCCTTCTTTTTCAAGCCGGTTGAATTCAGCGATCAGAACAATACCGTTCAGCACGGCAACTCCAAAGAGCGCTATGAATCCGACTCCGGCAGAGATTGAGAAATTCATTCCGCGCATCCAGAGTGCAAATACGCCTCCGATTGCCGCCATTGGCACTGCTGTATAGATCAGAAGGGTCTGCTTCACAGAGTTAAATGTGAAAAAAAAATTATAAAGATCAGCAGCAAAGCAACAGGAACTGCGACCGATAACCTTGCCTTGGCAGCTTCGAGGTTCTGGAATTGTCCACCGTAAGTGATATAGTATCCTGTTGGTAATTTCATGTTCTGGTCTATTTTTTCCGAAACTTCGGAAATAACGCTTTGGACATCCCTGCTCCTGACGTTGAATCCGATAGTGATCCTTCTTTTTGTATTTTCACGTGAGACCTGAGCCGGCCCCGATTTGATCTCAATACTGGCAAGATTATCGAAAGGGATCTGTCCGCCGGAAGGAAGCGCAACCAGAAGGTTCCTGACATCATCAAGGCTCTGGCGGTAATCCTTATCCAGCCGGACCACGAGCCCAAACCTTTTTTCCTCCTCAAATACAACACCTGCCTGGCTTCCTGCAAAGGCAGCTTTCAGGACCCTGTTGACCTCATCGACCGATAAGCCATACTGAGCCAGACGATCACGATTGAATTCAACCTGTATCTGAGCAAGACCCGTTACTTTTTCAACATTAATATCCTGCACCCCTGCAATATCCTGTATCAGTTTTTCGACTTTTGCAGCTTCTTCAGTAAGAGCATTGAGATCATCTCCGAATATCTTAATAGCGACATCCTGTTTTGTGCCCGTCATCAGTTCGTTAAAGCGCATTTGTATTGGCTGCTGAAATTCAAATTTGACACCGGCAAGGGGGATCAGGGCTTCTTCCATTTTAGTTACAAGGTCTTCCCTGGTTTTTGCAGAGGTCCATTCGCTCTTGTCCTTCAGCGTGATAATATAATCACCTGTTTCCATCGGTGTAGGATCAGTAGGAATTTCTGCAGCGCCTATTTTGCAAACCGTGTGCTTAATTTCCGGAAAGTTTTTAAGAAGTATCGCATTGGCTTTTTCAACTGTACTTATGGTATGTGAAAGCGATCCTCCCTGCAGGGTAATGACACCGGCTGCCAGATCACCCTCTTCGAGCTGCGGAATGAACTCTCCGCCCAAACGTG
>CAVSYN010000016.1:0-29717 GCA_963732115.1 uncultured Bacteroidales bacterium | reverse complement strand
CGTCTTATTAGAAAAAGTTCAAACAAGCTTGATTGATCAGGGACTTATAGAGCGATGCAGAAAAGGAAATTTGCAGAATTTCAGGGAGGTTATTAAATCAGCTTCTCCGTTTGGATCTCGGTTGCATTCAGAATTCTGGGTGATGAAGATCTGGCAAGGAATGTTGTTCAGGACAATATGGTCACTGTACGGGAAAAACTTGATAAATAAAATCAGCTGCCAGCTTCAGGACGTGGCTCTACAGGATCGTTGTCAACAACGGCTATGATCATCTGCGGAAAAAGAAAAGAGAATCCGAATCAGGCCGAACGACAAGGCATGGGCAGTCATCTCGAGCCACCCTCCCGAAGAGCCTGCTTCGGGACTTGAAAATGAGGAAATAGCCAGAGTGATAAACTGATCGATTAATAAACTAAGTCCGAGCACAAGGCTGGGTTTGAACTTCCCGAAATTGAGAAATGTCGAATGACGACATATCACAAATTACCGCGATGAGTAAAAACGCTGATCAAAGCAAATCTGCATGATGCAAGAAAAAATATCACAGGAATGATAGAAAAATATCCTTGATTATGACATCAGAAAGTGAAAAATATAAAAAGGTTCTGAGTATTCTCAGCAAATCGGCACCAAAACTGGACGGGGTTGAGAATATGGAAGAGAACGTCATAAGCAGGATCGGAGGTATTGGCAGAATTCACAGGTCTTTTCAGACCTGATTGAAAGCATTCTTGCCGGGATTTATATTGGGTGGGTAAGCAAGAAGCCTTGTAACTGCGCCAGGATATTGATTTTGTTCTTCGTACACCAGGATACAATTATCATGAAAGGAGTGAATAATTAAACAAATGGGGAATCGCAATGGAGGCAGAGTCATTTCCGGTTTTAAATGATGCGATAGAAAAACAGCTCATGATGCTAAAGCTCACAGGCCGAAGGATTTCTGCTTCTGATCTTGAAATATCAGGGAAACAGCTTGAACAGATTCTCAATTCATACAATGAATTGCAGGAAAAGTATAGCGACCTTATTAAATCATCGAAGAAGATCCGGCTCTGAAAGAATCCATTGAAAAGAAACTGCAGAGGAAAGAAACAAAAAATCTATCTTTAGTGTTATGAAAAACAGTAAGTTAAAAATTATAATAGCAACAGCACTTGCAATTGTTGCATCGTGCAATGAACCGAAACCGTTGTAACCGATGTGAACATTCCGACGGATCCGAAACACGCAGAATTGAGATAAAAAACGCGGAAAACAAGTTCAAGGCATCGGAGACACAGATTCCTTTAGATAATACCTGGACTGTAAGGGATTCAGTTGAGATTAGTAAAAACGGCGATACTGCTGGGTAAAGAGGGCAGAGAAGCTGTTCAAAAATGTCTAGGCAGAAACCGGTACCATAATGCTGACAGCAGCAACAACCATCCGATAACAGGAAAAGCTGCCTTCAGTAAAAATTTCAGGTGGCTCCATACTGGCTACCGATTCGCGAAACCATTGACAAAAAAATGTCCAATGGTTATCCGTTTCCGATTTTCTGAACCCTGAGGAGCTGGCCTGGTTTTATTCTCCCTATAACATAATGAATCGAAAAAAATGGTCCTGACAGTCTAAATCAAGGCATTAAGTGATACTGTTAAGAAGAAAACCGACCGTGGTGGGCTAAATCTATTGTTTCTGAATGGATTGGCGGATTTACAGACTTACCGCGGGGAAGGTGTAAGAATATCATTTGAATCTTTAAAAGCCCGTGAGGATGAATTTGTCAGACGCCTCGAAGCCGACGATAAAAAATTCGACAGCTCATGGGAAAACGGGGCTATTCTTAAGGATATATCGGAGAAGTCAATGCTCTGAAATATAAAGCCGAAGCAGATTCTTCAATGAACATGGTAACAAATGATGTCTTTGTGAATTTCCGTGACTATACTTTAAGGATAGTCATGCCGGGTCAGGTAACTGGGACCAACGGTTTCATTGATTCCACAAATGTTCTCAATTGGCCGGTACAGTCAAACTATTTCCTGACAGAACCATATGAAATGTGGGCAGAATCGAAAGTGCCCAACAGGTGGGCATGGATCGTGTCGGGCTTGTTCCTGTTGTTTGTGGTCACAGGCGACATAATAAAACAAAAGGGAAAAGGCTGATTGTCTCAGCCTTCCCCCTTAACCTAAAAACCAACTGACTATGTAATCAACTAACGATCATAATCTTTCAGTATCAGCATCAATTTTTGCCTGGTAAAGAATATCCTGCTTTTTACAGTACCTATTTTTAATCCCAGCTTTTCAGCGATCTCATCGTATTTGTAACCATCGATGTGCATCCTGAATGGGATCCTGAATTCATCGCTTAACGAATCAATGGCTTTCTGGATCTCATCCTCGGCGTAGCTTGATTCGGGCGAAATGAATCCTTTGTCGTGGGGCATATTCAGATAATAGAGATCCTGCGTGCCGTCGATTATTGTGTTCTCCTTAACGTTGCGCCTGTAATTATTAATAAAGGTATTTTTCATGATGGTAAATACCCAGGCTTTAAGATTTGTATAATCGACAAATTTATCCTTGTAAGTTATCGCTTTCAAGTAAGTATCCTGGACCAGATCCAATGCAGTATCACGGTCCAAAGTCAGACTCATAGCAAACCTCTGGAGGTTATGCTTCATTTCTATCAGACTGGTGTTAAATTCATGAGCTGTCATATTAACAGTCTTTTTTGATTGTTTAAGCAAATGTATACAAGTAGAATAAAGATAAACAAATCTTAATATCTTAAAATCCGTTGAATCCAAAATTATTCTAAATTCCATTGAAATTTAAGTAGCAGGTAAATAAGATAATTGCAGCTTGTTTTAAAGGTGTCATTCTAAATTACGGATAAATTACATTTGTTGGCTCTTTTCGGGCAAATTCTGCCTCTCGCCAGCTCGACTCCTTCTCATCCATTGTTGCACCTCACCCCACGTCCCTCTCCCGGGGAGAGGGTCGGAGGACGTATTGGGATGGGGTGAGGTTCAAAAAATTGCCTGGATGATAGGTGATTTTCGGTTCATCTTTCGTATTTTTAAAGAAAAAATGCTATGGATTTTAATATCAGACTGAGTAACTCTCAGGTGCTGAAAGGATTCATTTCAAGTCCGGGAGAGAACCTGCGTGCAATGATGATCCTGGTTCACGGACTTGGGGAGCATATTCAGAGATATCTGGCATGGGCTGAGCTGTTCAAAGGGGAGGGGATAGGCTTCACAGGAGTTGACCTGCCCGGACACGGCAGCTCTGACGGTAAAAGGGGTCATATAAAAAGCAATGAGACTTACAGATGAAATGATAGATATTCTGATAAGAGAGTGCCGGAAAACTTTCCCTGGCACCCCGCTTTTTATTTACGGGCATAGCCTTGGCGGTGGAATTGTGCTGGACTACCTTGTACGCAAAAATCCGAAAGTGAAAGGAGCGGTTGTGACGTCACCATGGCTTAAACTATCATTTGAGCCCGACAAATCAAAAGTAAGGTTGGCCGGGATAATGAAAAATATTTTGCCAGGACTTATCCAGCCTTCAGGTCTGGTGGTCGAACATATTTCACACGATAAGGAAGTTGTGGAAAAATATAAAAATGATCCTCTTAATCATGGGAAAATATCAGTCAGCCTGTTTCACGACGCCATGACCTCTGCTGAAAATGCTTTGAAGAACGCGTCAAATCTTAAGATCCCGCTTCTCCTGATACATGGCAGTGACGACAAGATATGTTCCCCCGAAGGAAGCCGCGAATTTGCCTCAAAGACCAAACTGGCTGAATTCAGGCTTTGGAAAGATGGATACCATGAACTTCATAATGAATTCTTTAAAAAAGAGGTCTTCGATTACATAATGAACTGGATTAACTCCAGACTCGCTAATTAGCTTAATTATCAGGATGGAACTCAGAACCACCTTCGAAATACCTTTTTCTGACAGGAAGATAACCTATAACGATCCGGTAATGTTCGTCGGTTCGTGCTTTGCAACCTCCATCGGCAAACAGTTTGAATTTGGCTATATGCCTGTGTTGATCAATCCTTCAGGTACGGTATATAATCCAGTTTCGGTATGCAGCACACTGAATGCCGTCACCGGCAGAAAAAAGTATGAAATCGGTGATCTTTATAATAATGGCGGTACCTGGATTAGTCTGGACCACTACACTGATTTTTCCTCACGCGATCCCGAAGCGCTTCTTAACAGGATCAACAGGAAATCTGAAGAAGCATTGAGGATACTTTCTTCAGCAGGATTCCTTTTCATCACATTTGGTACCGCCAGGGTTTTCAGGTGGAATGAAACCGCCCGTATTGTTTCGAACTGCCATAAAATACCTGCCTCAAAATTTACCACGGAACTTCTTACGACCGACAACATAATTACTTTGTGGAATAATCAGCTCGACCGGCTTCAATCGCTCTTCCCGCAACTGAAAATAGTATTTACAATAAGCCCTGTCCGTCACTGGAAGGATGGAGCGCATGGAAACCAGGTTAGCAAATCGATACTCTTCATAGCTGTGGAGGAGCTATTAAAACATCCCTCAGGGCCAGGATATTTCCCAGCATATGAATTGCTCATGGATGACCTGCGCGATTACCGGTTTTATGACAATGACATGCTTCATCCTTCTGAATTGGCAGTGGACTATATCTGGAACGCCTTTGCGCACTGTTATTTCGATAAAAGTACTATGGAACTATGGCAGGAGGCAGTCAAAATCTCAAAGGCTGTTTCACACCGGATAAGACCCGGACCGGGCAATCAGGTCCGGAATTTTGCTGAAACCATGCTTGCGAGGATTGATTCCTTAAGTGCCAAAATCCAGGGTATCGACTTCAGTAAGGAAAAGGAATATTTCACTGATCTGGCTGCCAGGGGAGAAAGTTAAAGATCAGTATGAATACTATTTCAGGGTAGAAACAGTTCTGAGGAAATCTTCGGGGTTCCGGGTGACAATTATGTTTTCCGGAATTTTCTTTTCCTGGGCATCGGGAAAATCTGTAAGAATTATTTTTCTGATCAATAAGGATTTACCAATACTGCTGAAATACCCGATTTTCTTTCTGGCAAAATCAAACGCGCTTGAATTTACAACCAGGTAATCGAACGACTTTATTTTATGGATTTCGACTACCTCCGATGCGGGGAGAATGCCGCCGGTAAAAATCACATCATAACCTCTTTTCTTGAGAACATATTTATAAAAGAGAAAATTATTGTCAGGCAGGTTATCAGAAGTATTTATCATAGCAACTGACCCTTTTGTTTTACCCGCGTGTGATTTTAAATTAATGTCTTCACATATCATCAGCTGTCTTATAGTGCTTCTGACAAACTGTTCCTGGGCTCTTGAAAGGCTGCCGGTTTGCCATAGTATCCTTGACTTTTCAAGAAGCGGGTGAAAGAACCTGATGTAAGAGTCCTCTATATTATGATTCCTGATGTAAGGTTCGAGGGCTTCCTTAAACTGAACTTCATTGAATTTTATCGCAGACATCAGTATCTTCCCGGGCTGAAAAGTATTATCAGAATTTTCATCCTGGCTGCTTAGAGCCATAACCTGCCTTGTAAGCTCATTTTCACTAAGCTGCGCTATCCTGGATATTTTAAGACCATTCCTGTTAAGGTAAGCAACATTAAGGATTTTCTTTAATTCATTTTCGTTATATGTCCTTATGTTCGAATCAGTTCTGTCCGGTTCCAGAATTTTATATCTTTTTTCCCAGATCCTGATAGTATGGGCTTTTATTCCTGAAAAATTCTCAAGATCCTTTATTGAAAAAACATTTATCCCTTCTTCCATGGCTGTCACAATAAATCATATTTTCAAAATGTTTTACCTTTGTATTAACAAACAAATTAAAAAGAAGTTTGTTCTTTAATTATCAGGAAAATATGATATGCCTTATTGCGGATGTTTCCCCTCTATTCCGCTGTGGGTGAAAATGAATTTTGTCCTATTCAGGATTTTCAATCATGATCTTTCGAACAACCCTCGTCCCATCCTTAAAGGAAATAGTCACCAGGTAGATTCCCCTGGCAGGTTTTACGAGAATAACTTTTGCGACGGAAAGGGGATTTCTGTACTGAGCTCTGAAAATGTCCTGACCAATCATATTGGTGACTTTAACAGAGGTCATCTCCCTGTCGGACCTGACCGAGAAAGTGTTTTCCCTTACTGGAACAGGGTAAATATTTATGTTTGAAGTAATGGTTTCCCTGGCGAAGGTTTTTGGTGGGTAATTACGGACAATACTTGTGCTATCCTTCTGAGCCTGAAGACTTAATACAATAATTAATAAAGAAATAACGAGTAAACTATGCTTCATAAGCACCCTTTATTAACCTCCCGCATTTATTGTGTAAAGGTACAAATATTTATTTAAACTGATCAAAATATTTCCTTGCCTTTTCCAGGTCATCCGGAGTATCAATGCATATGCTTTCCCAGTCAGTCAGGGCGGTCCTTATCTTAAAGCCGTTTTCCAGCCACCTGTTCTGTTCCAGCGATTCTGCCTTCTCCAGCAGACTATATGGCAATGCAGTTATTTTGTTAAGAGTATCGGTCCTGTAGGCATAAAGCCCCAGGTGCTTATAGTATATGTGATTGGTTGTCCATTTGTCTCTCTCAATATCACGTATAAATGGGATCGCTGCCCTGCTGAAATAAATTGCATTTCCCCATTTGTCAAGTACAACCTTGGGATGATTTGGCGTGAATATATCTTCCCCTGGCTCAACTTTGCGGACAAGGGTTGCAATTTCAACCGATTTATCTGCAAAGCACGACATAAGCAGATCAATCTGCCCTGGTCGTATGAAAGGCTCATCGCCCTGGATGTTGACGACCACATCGATCGTGGTTCCTTCTAATTTCATTATTTCTGCAGCAGCTTCGGCGCAGCGGTCTGTCCCACTCCGATGTTCATGCGAAGTCATTACTGCCTTGCCGCCGAAACCTGAAACAGTTTCAAAGATCCTGGAATCATCCGTTGCAACATAAACTGTATCGAGTGACTTTGATGCCTGTTCATAAACCCTCTGGATCATAGTTTTTCCCGCGATCGTGACCAGCGACTTGCCCGGGAACCTTGAGGATGCATAACGTGCCGGAATAATGCCGGCGAAATAATATCCCTTAACCATTTTCATATTGCGAATTTACGAAAATAGGATTTCACAATGTTTTAAAAATGTCTTAAATTCGCACCATCGTAAAACATTGTATGAAAGACCTTCAGAGCATAAAACAGCGGTTCGGGATTATTGGGAACTATGCAGGGCTTGACAGGGCTATTGATATTGCTGTTCAGGTTGCTCCGACCGATCTTTCTGTCCTGATAACCGGAGAAAGCGGAACCGGCAAGGAGGCCTTTCCTCAGGTCATTCACAGCTATAGTGCACGAAAACATGGACAGTACATTGCGGTTAACTGCGGTGCAATTCCTGAAGGTACAATCGATTCCGAACTGTTTGGTCATGAAAAGGGATCCTTTACCGGGGCCACTGAAAGCAGAAAAGGTTACTTTGAAGTCGCTGATGGAGGAACAATATTTCTCGATGAAGTTGCAGAACTGCCGCTTTCAACCCAGGTCCGTCTTCTGCGTGTGCTTGAAACCGGTGAATTCATAAGAGTCGGCTCATCAAAGGTCCAGAAGACAAACGTTCGTGTGATTGCAGCAAGCAATGTCGACGTAACAATGGCAATTGAACATGAAAAATTCAGGGAAGATCTTTTTTACAGGCTCAATACAGTCCCGATAAAAATACCGCCCCTGAAGGAAAGAGGAGAGGATATTTTTCTCCTTTTCAGGAAATTTGCAGTTGACTTTGCGGAAAAATACAGGATGCCGGCAATCAGGCTGAGCAATGAGGCAAAAAATATATTGCTGAACTATTCCTGGCCGGGCAACGTACGCCAGCTTAAGAACATAACGGAACAGATATCCATAATAGAAAGAGAACGGGAGATAAACGCGGAAATACTTCATACATACCTTCCCGATTATACGGGAATAAAACTTCCGGCAGTGATCAGAAAAGATGAGGAGAAATCTTTTTCTTCCGAACGGGAGATTCTTTATAAGATCCTGTTTCGACATGAAAAGCGACATGAACGACCTTAAGAAACTGGTAGTGGATCTTATAAAAACAGGTCAGTTCGACGTTCCATTCAGTGAAACAAATTCCGGAGTTATTAAAAATCTTTTCAGAGATGCAACACGGGAAGAACGTGTTAGTCCGGTTCCGGATTCATCACCTCCGGATTTTGCCCACCGGCACGGCAGGGAAAATATTCAGGATACGGAAGAGGTAGTCGAGGAATCCCTGTCACTTTCCGGCAAGGAAATTGAGATGATCAAAAAGGCTCTGGAGAAATATAACGGAAAACGTAAAATGGCCGCCCAGGAACTAGGGATCTCTGAGAGAACCCTTTACAGGAAAATAAAAGAGTATGGGATTGAATTGTAAAAACATTGTGAACTGCTCCCGATAGCTTTGCTTTGCTGGCTTTTTTGGCAGCATCAGTGTTGCTGAACGGATGCAAAGTTAGCTATTCATTCACAGGGGCAAGTACTGAAGGTTTAAAAACAATAAGTATTCAGTATTTCCAGAACAGGGCAAGCCTCGTTCAGCCTGGCTTAAGCCAGTCTCTCACCGATGCACTTATTGATAAGTGTAAAGCCCAGACCAACCTTAAAATTGTTAATGGTCTCGGTGATGCAAATTTCGAAGGTGAGATTGCTGATTATAATACCAGGCCTCTTACGGTATCGGCAGATGCAACAGCCGCTATGAACAGGTTTACTATAACCGTAAAGGTCAAATTCACAAACAGTTCCGATCCCGATCTTAACTTTGAACAGTCATTCTCAAGATATGAAGATTATGATAGCTCATCGGACCTGAGCCAGGTCGAACGGGATCTTTCCAAAAAGATTATTGAAATGATTGTGGAAGACATCTTTAACAGGGCATTTGTTAACTGGTGACCAGTCATGAACAAAAGCGACTTTCTGAAACTTATTGGAGAGCAGCACGCCTGTTGACCGGCACTATGTTGGCCGAGATAAATGAACTGGTCAATATTTTCCCGTATTTCTCAGACAGCTCACCTTCTTCTTCTTAAAGGCCTCAGGGATAATGCTGATGTAAGATTTGAAAACCAGCTCAGGAATTCAGCAATTCATGTTGCTGACAGAGAGAGGTTGTACAAACTGTTGAACGTTGCTCCTGAGCCGTTAGACAAAATGATGGATCAGGGAAATAAGGAAGAAGCTGTTGTTGAGACTCCGGTTGAGCACCTGCCAGCTGAACAAGTAGCGGAAACTCCGGTTGAGATACCTGTGATTGAACCAGTTCCGGAAGTACCGATGGAGATGCCTGCCATTGAACCTGTTGCTGAATCTCCGGTTGAAACACCCTACTCCTCTGGAAATATACAGATGGAATCAGGAGATAATGAGCAGGTTGTAATCGAGCAGGGAAGAAACAGCGAAGACCTTATAAATGAGTTTGAGAAGCGAAGGCAGGGAACCACAGGAGGAAGAGACGGATGAGGCAGATCTGATATTAAACCGGTCAATACTATTATCATCGGAACCTGAACTTGAAGAAACCGTCGAAATAATTCCGATAAGTGAAAATGAGCCTGCGGAGACTGAAGAGGAGGTATTTTACATGGATCCCGGATTCTCTGCTCCTGAACAGGATGACATGCTGGAACTGGCGGATAAAGAAAGAGGAGAAGTCTTAAAAGAATCATTAGCCGGGATACAGGCAGAGTCGGAGACAAAAGCTGAACCTGAAGCTCAGTCTGAACCGGAAACAGAGCCGGTTCAGGGTTCTGCATCAATATCCGAGGAGGATGCGAAGAACCTCAGGAAACGGGCTCAGTCTGAACTTATTGATAAATTCATTTCAACAAATCCAAGAATTGAACCTGGCAGGGAAAGACCGGAACTGACAGAGGACCTTTCAAAACCCTATGTAGATGAAAAGGGAGGATTTGTCACTGAAACCCTTGCCAGAATCTATGTAAATCAGGGGTATTACTCCAAGGCGATTGATATTTATGAAAAATTATGTTTGAAATATCCGGAAAAAAGTAGTTACTTTGCGACTCAAATTGAAAAAATAAAGGCGATCATAAATTGTTAACAGATGGGAATTTATATTTTTATTTCGGTTCTCGTTATCATAGCATGCATTCTTCAGGTAATGATTGTTCTGGTACAGAATTCAAAAGGAGGCGGCTTAGCTGCCAATTTTACCTCAGCGGGCCAGTCAATGGGAATCAGAAAGACAGCTGATTTCCTTGAAAAGGCAACCTGGACACTTGCAGGTTCAATACTTTTGCTTTGCGTAGTTGCTACTGCTACAATTCCAAGGGGGGTTACAACAGGGCGGTCAAGAATAGAGAATTCGATTCAGAATGCAGTTGATCCCAATGCAGTTCCCACTCTTCCTACTGCTGTGCCAACAGAAACCCGTAACAACCCCGCAGGAGGGTCAGCAAAAGCCACGCAGAACAGCCAAAGAAATAAGCTGAATACTTTATGAATATAAATAAAGAGTGTCAGATTGTCATTAACTGCCACTCTTTATTTTTTATGATTAGTGTATTAGTATTCAGCTTTTTATAAAAAACAGGTCTCAGAGTTCTCCTTAAATTGGCAGACTGAAAACGATAAAATGTCGGCTGGAATGCGCCGTATAATGTCAGTTTATCGTTTGGCATAAATTATGTTAATGGAACACACGGAAAATAGTGTTTAACTTTAAAACTAAATAAAAATGGCACAACTAAAAGGAAAAGTATTGGCTGGAAAGGTTTTAGTAAAACCCCACGAAGCTGAAGCTAAAACTGCAAGTGGAATCATAATTCCTGATTCAGCAAAGGAAAAACCTCGTCAGGGCACTGTAATTCTGGTCGGTGCAGCAAAAAAAGATGAAGAAATGGAAGTAAAAAAGGGTGATGTTGTTCTCTACGGTAAATACTCCGGTCAGGAACTGACCATCGAAAATGAAGATTATCTTCTGATTTCTCAATCGGATATTTTATTTATAGCATTAATTTTTGATAACCAATTAAATAAGACATAATATGGCAAAAGAGATTAAATTCAATATTGATGCACGTGCTCTTCTTAAAGAAGGAGTCGACCAGCTGGCAGACGCAGTAAAAGTTACACTGGGACCGAAAGGCCGCAATGTGGTTCTGGAGAAAAAATTCGGTGCTCCCCAGATCACAAAGGATGGTGTTACTGTTGCAAAAGACATTGAATTATCTGATCCTTACAGGAATATGGGTGCACAAATGGTTAAGGAAGTTGCATCAAAAACCGGCGATATCGCGGGTGACGGAACAACAACCGCTACCGTTCTTGCCCAGTCAATAATAAATGTCGGATTGAAGAACATCACAGCCGGTGCTAATCCTATGGATATTAAAGAGAGGTATCGACAAAGCCGTTGAAAAAGTTATTAAACATCTGAAATCCCAGGCAAAGGTTGTAGGTGATGACCTCGCCATGATTGAACAGGTTGCAAGGGTATCAGCAAATGATGACGAAGAAATCGGTAAAGCTAATTGCTGAAGCGATGAGCAAGGTTCACAAAGAAGGCGTTATCACCGTTGAGGAATCCAAGGGAACTTCCACTTCGGTTGAAGTTGTTGAAGGTATGCAGTTTGATCGCGGTTATATTTCAGCATATTTTGTTACAAATACTGAAAAAATGGAAGCAGAACTCGAGAATCCATACATTCTTATTTATGACAAGAAGATATCTTCAATGAAGGATATGCTTCCAATCCTTGAAGCTACTGCCCAGACCAGCCGTCCTCTTCTTATAATTTCTGAAGACGTTGAAGGCGAAGCTCTGGCAACACTCGTAGTCAACAGGTTGCGCGGATCATTAAGGGTATGTGCCGTTAAAGCTCCCGGATTCGGCGACAGAAGGAAAGAGATGCTTGAAGATATAGCAATCCTGACGGGCGGTACCGTAGTCTCGGAAGAAAAAGGCCTTAAACTTGAACACACTACACTTGATATGCTTGGTACTTCTGAAAAGGTAACTGTCAACAAGGAAAACACTACCATAGTCAATGGTTATGGCGACAAGGAAATGATCAAGGCAAGAATAGGGCAGATCAAACAGCAGATGACCACCACAACCTCCGACTATGACAAGGAAAAACTTCAGGAACGTCTTGCTAAGTTATCAGGAGGTGTTGCCGTTCTTTATATAGGTGCTGCTTCTGAAGTTGAAATGAAAAACAAGAAGGACCGCGTTGATGACTCACTTCACGCAACACGTGCTGCAATTGAGGAAGGTATTGTACCCGGAGGCGGTGTGGCATACATCCGTGCTATTTCGGCACTTGAGAACCTCAAAGGCGACAATGAAGATCAAACAACAGGAATTGAAATAATAAAGCGGGCAATAGAGGAACCATTGCGTCAAATTGCAGTCAATGCCGGTAAGGAAGGTGCAGTTATAGCACAGGCTGTCAAGTCAGGCAAAGGCGATTTCGGATACAATGCCCAGACCGATAAACTTGAAAAGCTGTATCCTTCGGGTGTTATCGACCCGGTTAAAGTTGTAAGGGTAGCTCTCGAAAATGCAGCCTCAGTGGCTGGAATGTTCCTTACCACAGAAGCTGTCATCGTTGACGAGAAAGAAGAAAAGTCTTCAATGCCTCCCCAGGGAATGGGCGGGGGAATGCCGGGCATGATGTAAAATTTATAAATATTCTTTCAGGGCTGTCCCAAAATGACAGCCCTTTTTATTTTCTGACTGCTGAACGGCGAGAAGGGAAAGAAGGATATTTTATATATTTGCACCTTATCTCATCAAGCGCTGAATGAAGCATAAAATCCGCAATTTCTGCATTATAGCTCATATCGACCATGGTAAAAGCACCCTGGCGGACCGTTTGCTTGAAATAACCAATACAATATCGGAAAGAGAATATCAGGACCAGATTCTTGATGACATGGATCTTGAAAGGGAACGGGGCATTACGATCAAGAGTCATGCAATCCAGATGGAATACTTATCAGGCGGGGAAAAATATTACCTGAACCTTATTGATACGCCCGGCCATGTAGACTTTTCATATGAAGTTTCAAGGTCAATTGTTGCGTGCGAAGGAGCTTTGCTTGTCGTTGATGCCACTCAGGGCATACAGGCACAGACCATTTCGAACCTCTATATGGCTATTGATCATAATCTTGAAATAATCCCGGTACTGAACAAGATGGACATGTCGAACGCAATGCCGGAAGAGGTCAAGGATCAGATAGTTGACCTGGTTGGATGCAACAGGGAAGATATTATCGAAGCAAGTGCCAGAACGGGAATGGGTATTGAAAGGATACTTGATGACATTATAAACCGCATACCTCCACCTGCCGGAAATCCCGATGCTCCCGTTGCAGGCTCTGATCTTCGATTCCATTTTTAATTCATTCAGAGGCATTATTGCTTACTGCAAGATTGTAAACGGGACCATCAGAAAAGGGGAGAAGGTGAAATTCGTAAATACCGATCATGATTACAACGCAGAAGAGATAGGTGTTCTGAAGCTGAAGCAGGATCCGAGAGATGAACTGGGTGCAGGCGATGTCGGCTATATAATTACAGGAGTTAAAATTTCGTCAGAAGTTAAGGTAGGGAGATACAATTACTCATGTCAAAAACCCCTGCGAAAAGGCTATCTCCGGATTTGAGGATGTTAAACCCATGGTGTTTGCCGGACTCTATCCCGTTGATGCGGATAAATATGAGGATTTGAGGATCTCAATAGAAAAGCTTCAGCTGAATGATGCGTCACTTTCATTTGTCCCTGAATCATCAGCTGCCCTTGGATTTGGATTCAGGTGCGGATTCCTTGGCCTGCTTCATATGGAAATAATCCAGGAGCGTCTCGACAGGGAGTTTGATATGGATGTTATTACAACTGTCCCCAACGTTTCTTTTAAAGTATTTACCACGAAGGGAGAGGAGATTGATGTTCATAATCCTTCGGGATCTGCCTTCTGTCAACCACTATCGACCGGATTGAAGAGCCTTACATTAGTGCCCAGGTAATTACCAAATCGGAATATGTGGGGTCAATAATGAAGCTTATGCATTGACAAAAGAGGGACGCTTAAAAATCAGATTTATCTGACTCGCGACAGGGTGGAACTAACCTTTGAAATGCCGCTTTCGGAAATTGTGTTTGATTTTTATGACAAGCTCAAAAGTATTTCCAAAGGTTATGCTTCATTTGATTATTATTACACAGCATATCAGAAGGCTGACCTTGTCAGGCTTGATATCCTTCTTAACGGAGAGATGGTCGATGCCCTTTCAACCCTCATTCACAGGGGCCATGCTTATGATTTTGGCAGAAAGATATGCATCAAGCTGAAAGAGCTGATCCCCCGCCAGCAGTTTGATATTGCGATACAGGCCGCGATCGGAGCTAAGATTATTTCAAGGGAAACTGTTAAAGCAGTAAGAAAAGATGTCACAGCCAAATGTTACGGAGGCGATATAACAAGGAAAAGAAAACTGCTTGAAAAGCAGAAAAAAGGGAAGAAGCGAATGCGTCAGATAGGAAATGTTGAAGTTCCACAACAGGCGTTTCTTGCTGTGCTAAAACTCGACTGAAGCTGTAAAACAACTATAATTCAATCGAATATAATTAATATCAGATTATTGCCGGAATAGGCTCTAATTACAAAAAAATTACTATTTTAGAACCCGGGAATTTTGGGGATCTTTAAGAAACTATCCCTTCTATCTAACCTAAACTTATTACCCTGATGGGAGCTTATCCCTGTCAGGGTATTTTTTAGCAAATAAGTCTGTAACCTTTTCCGTGGATATTCAATATTCTAACTGACGGATCTTTCTTAAGATACTTTCTCAGTCTGGTAATATAAACGTCCATGCTCCTGGCGTTAAAATAGTTGTCATCGATCCAGATTGTTTTAAGTGCAAAATTGCGTTCGAGTATCTCGTTCTTGTTACTGCGAAGAAGCTCAAGGAGTTCCGATTCCTTTGTTGTGAGGCTGATAGTCTGGTCTTTGTAGGTCAATAGCTGTCGTTTATTGTCGAACGAGTAGCCTCCTATCTGGAACAATTTCTCACTTTTACCTGCCGGAACACCTGCTGTTCTTCTGAAGATCGCCTCGATCCTGTAAAGCAGTTCCTCCATTGAAAATGGTTTTGTGATGTAATCGTCCCCACCCGATTTGAAGCCCTCAATTATATCTTCCTTCTGATTTTTGGCTGTAAGGAAGATAATAGGAATACCCGGATCAATTCTGCGGATCTCAAGAGCGACAGTAAGTCCATCCATTTCAGGCATCATAATGTCGAGGATGCATAAATCGAAAAAACCAGTCGAGAATGAATCAAGGGCTGATTTGCCTGTCATGAACAATGAGGTCTCATAGTTTTTTGCAATGAGATAGTTCTTTAACAAAGTCCCAAGATTGGTGTCATCTTCGGCCAAAAGAATTCTTTTATTCATCATAATCTAATTATTTTTGATGGTATGACGTAGCTCGTCCAAATGAATCAGAACCCGGTTCATTTTGCTCCATTTTGCGGAATAAACATAATAAATTTCGTCCCTTTATTAAGCTGGCTCTCAACCTTTATCGTGCCGTTGTGCTCGTCGGTTATTTTTTTAACATAGCTTAACCCCAGACCGAAACCCTTCACATTATGAACATTGCCGGAATGAATACGGTAGAACTTATCGAATATTCTCCTCAGGTTTTCTTTCCTGATCCCTATGCCCTTATCCTCAATGGTTAACACAATACCTTTCTTATTGTTGCGGGTTGAGATAATTATGTCAGGCTTTTCGACAGAGTATTTTATTGCATTGTCGATAAGGTTAGAAATTGCATTCAGAAAGTGGATCTCATCAACCATTGCAACCGGATTGGCAGCCTGGAAATCTTTCTTCAGCATTCCGTTCCGGCTTTCAATCTGAAGCGAAAAATTAGCGATAGCTTTATCGATGATTTTATGAACGTCAAGCCCTGTAAGAGAAAGCCTGGTGTTCATTTTTTCGAAAATCGCCATCTGAAGAACTTTCTCAACCTGAAATTTAAGCCTCTTGCTTTCATCATTAATGACCTTAGCCAAATGGCTGGTATTCTTGTTTTTATCAGGAATGGTCCTGTCCGCTATCATCTCTGATGCAAGGGAAATTGTCGAAATCGGAGTTTTAAGCTCGTGAGTCATGTTATTGATGAAGTCATTCCTTATCTCCGACATCTTCTTCTGACGGAAGATCATAATAAATGTTCCTGTTGAAAGCAAAAGAAGCAAAAGAGTGAACAGCATGGATAGTATGCCAAGGTTCCCAATTTTTTCAAACTTGTATTGTTTTTCCTGGAGGCAGTACAGAACAACCTGATTCTGGCCGGGAACCGGATCGTTTGGGAATAGCTGAATTATGAATTTATTTGTACCCGGCTTGTCCGTAAATCCCGGTGTGCTCCAGATTGTTCCCAGCCGGCCTGATCTTATTGAGAACTCAAAATCGAGATGAATTCCAACGTTATTTAGTGCCTTGCGGAGCTGCGTACTGATCTGTTCAGGATGGATCCTTTCCCTTATATCAGGCGGAGTCTGGAGAATCTTCTCCATGATACTTTCGAGAAATACGATTTTATTCGTTAAGCGGCCTGAAACTCCTGCGCTTTTAGCCTGCTGGGAAGGCTCAGTTATCTCTTCCTCGGGAAAAGGGGATATCTCTTTTGCTGAAATATATATTTTCTGTCCGGAGGCAGTAATAAAAAGAGGGTTATCCGGGTTGTTGAGTCCGTAAGCTTCAGAAAGCTTTGATTCGGACTTATAATTCCTTAATCTTTTTGCCAGTGCTGAATTTGCCGGGACAATTGCAGTAACCGAATCGGAAGATTCAGGGTCAATTTCATCGACAATGCGGTCAATCAGCTCCTGTCTTTCAAGGTCAAGGACTACAGATTCAAGGGCTTTGTTGGCATTATAACGGAATTGCTGATCGGTAATATCAATAGCATTCTTGATCCAGTTTAATTGTATTAGGATAAGGCCGGATATTACCAGAAAAAAAAATACCGCCAGCAACACTATCATTTTACTTTTCATACCCTTGCAAAGGTACTTGGATAATTTTATTTATCTACTCTTTAACTATCTTTAACAACAAGTCAGTTAGAAAGCTAATCACTGACAAGAAGATATTTAACGGGGCAAAAATTTTAACAAATCATTAAAGTTTTGTTAATTTTCACTAGTTAAGGTTTATTTATTTTTTTTTTACATTTTGCATATGTATCTTTGAATCGGATTTGGCATGATATTTGATTCTTAAGTAATAGAGGTTTTTTTCATAGGTTAGGTTAGTTTTAGGGTTATCAAAAGTGAGCCGCCTCCCCGGCGGCTCTTCTTTTTTATATAATTCAGGATACCTTAAAATCAGAAACAGAATTCCAAAAAATTAAATCAGATAAACCAGGCTCTTGTTTTTCATGGCTTTACGATCGATATTGAAAACAGCTGTTATAGTTTCAATTTCCCTCAGTATGGCAGTTATCTGTTCTATTTTGTAGTTGCTTCCGGGGTCATAGAGAACCAGGATATAATCGATGTTTTTCAGATCCTTGAGAAAAAAGTTCTTGCCCGACCTGTTGGATATAAGATGAAAAACTGAATCGGGTGCAGCTGAAAGATCTGAGAATTTACTGAAATAAAGTTTTTCGCCTTTTTTACTATCAGCTTCCAGCGGCGCAGATCCTTTCAGGGAAATCTTTAGCTTATTATTTAGTTTTAGTGAGAGTTTATAATCAGGATCAGATGTAACTATCCCAAAAACGGAGGGTTCATCCTGTTCACTGACAGATAACTGGATTTTTGTTATTTTTTGAGGACCCTTCATGGCTGTAACCGGGACCATAAAAGTAGTAAAAGAATAAGATCTTATGCCGGATCAGCTGTTAATTCCTTTAAGTCTTACCCAGGCTTTTCCAGCCGCTTCCTGCTCAGCCTCCTTCTTTGAGGCCCCCTGACCCGTTCCGAATTCTTCTTTATTAATAATCAATGTGGTAGAGAAGACTGATTTTTTTGATTTAAAATCATATTCTTCATTATAAGTGAAGGTAAGATTGGTTTTATGCTTCTGAACCCACTCAAAAACAAGGCTTTTGTAATCGGAATCGGTGTTTATGATGGTTGCCAGATCGAGGTATTTCCTGAATACCTTGCCAATAAACAGATCTTTTGTTTTTCTGAACCCTTTATCAAGAAAAACTGCTCCGATCAGTGCTTCGAGGGCATCTCCGTAAAGATTACCGGTGGAGTGAGCTGAATTTACATTGCTTACCAGGAGCTTATCAAGTCCCATTGATACGGCCAGCTGGTTAAGAACATCCCGGTTCACGATCCTGGAGCGGATTTTGGTCATAAAACCTTCATTTGCATCGGGGAATTTCTCAAAAAGATAATCCGAAAGAATTGCATCAAGAACTGCATCCCCGAGAAACTCAAGCCTCTCATTGTTTATTCTCTTGCCATCGGGGAGGCAAAACGAAGCTGACCGGTGGATAAAAGCAGCTTCATAAAGACGCAGATTAACGGTACGGATACCTGTTATCTTTTTAAGGCGGGAATTAAATTCCTGCTTGTTAAGTAAATAAGTGCCAGTTTTTCTTCTGCTGAACAGCGCCACTAAACCTCTGCTTTTTTTATGACTATGGAAGCATTGTGGCCCCCGAAACCAAATGTATTGCTGATGGCAGTATTGATAGTCCTCTTTTGTGCTTTATTCAGGGTAAGGTTCAGGTTTTGATCGATTGCAGGATCAGGGACCTTAAAATTAATTGTAGGAGGAACCATATCATAAACAACTGCCAGGATTGATGCAATGGCTTCAATAGCACCGGTGGCACCTAGAAGATGCCCGGTCATGGATTTTGTAGAACTTATATTAAGCTTATATGCGTGTTCTCCAAATACATTCAGAATGGCTTTGATTTCAGAAACATCCCCAAGTGGTGTGGCAGTTCCATGCACATTTATATAATCAATATCCTCTGGTTTTAAGCCAGCCTCACTTATAGCAAGTTTCATTACATTGCAGGCTCCGGTTCCGTCAGGATGGGGTGCTGTAAGGTGAAATGCATCGGCAGTCATACCTGTGCCAACCAGTTCTGCATATATCCTTGCTCCCCTTGCCCGTGCATGGTCATAATCCTCAACGATAATTGCACCTGCACCTTCACCCATAACAAAGCCATCCCTTGTCAGGTCGAATGGACGGGATGCCGACTAGTATTCATCATTGTTGGTCGATATCGCCATCATAGCATTGAACCCTCCGATTCCGGGCTCATTGATCGCTGCTTCGGAACCTCCCGAAACAAACATATCTGCTTTCCCGAGCGTTATGTAATTGAAAGCATCGATCAGAGAGTGAGTAGACGAGGCACAGGCTGAAACAGTTGCAAAATTTGGACCTCTGAATCCATATCTGATGGAGATGGATCCTGAGGCTATGTTTGCTATCATTTTGGGAATAAAAAACGGACTGAACCTTGGAGTCCCGTCACCAAGCACATAGCCCCTGATTGCCTCATAAAAAGTTGAGAGTCCACCGATACCCGACGACCATAAAACGCCAACTCTGTCTTTGTCAATGGTATTCAGATCTATACCGGAATCTGCAATTGCCTCATCTGAAGCAACAAGAGCAAACTGGGAATATAAATCCAGTTTATTAGCCTCTTTCCTGTCGAAATATTTGGTAGAGTCATAGTTCTTTACTTCGCATGCAAATTTTGTCTTGAACTTCTCCGTGTTGAACCGGGTTATCATTCCCGATCCGCTTTTTCCATTCTTAAGTCCTTCCCAATATTCCTGCAAATTATTTCCAAGGGGAGTTATGGCTCCCATGCCAGTAACTACAACTCTCTTCATAAAAGGATTTTTAGAAATGCAGATTATTTTGCATTCTCTTCGATGTACTTGATAGCATCACCCACAGTACTGATGCTTTCTGCCTGATCGTCAGGAATTCCGATATTGAATTCCTTTTCAAACTCCATGATCAGTTCAACTGTATCAAGTGAGTCTGCCCCCAGGTCATTGGTGAAGCTTGCTTCAGGAGTTACCTCAGATTCATCAACTCCAAGTTTATCAACTATGATCTCTTTTACTCTTGTGGCAATGTCAGACATAATAATTAATTTTAATTAGTAATAAGCTAAAACCTTGCAAAGAAATATATTTGTACTATATTTTTCAAATGATTTTGTGTTTTTTCTTGAAGATGAAAGTATAATGTGCTGAAAATCAAAGAAATAAACTTGTCGACATATAAATTGCCGACTGTTTCAGGTCCGTATCGCTAATTATCACAAAATGAGGAACATCGCTATTTTTGCCTCAGGATCGGGAACCAATGCTGAAAATATTATTAAATACTTTTCGAACAAAGAAACAGGGAAAGTAAGTCTTGTGTTGTCGAATAAGCGTGACGCCTATCGTATTAAAGAGGGCTGCGATGCATAACATAAAATCCGTTTTTTTCGACCGAAATGATTTTTACGTCACGGGAAAGGTTATTAGAGTACCTTCAAAAAGACAAAACCGACTTTATTGTTCTTGCCGGATTTCTATGGCTTGTTCCCGACAATATTCTGACCTTTACCGGCGACAGGGTAGTCAATATCCACCCTGCTTTGCTGCCTCTGTATGGTGGAAGGGGAATGTATGGCGACAAGGTCCATAAGGAGGTTATCTCGAACCATGACAAAGAGTCAGGGATCACCATACACTATGTCAATGGCCAGTATGATGCAGGTGATATAATTTTTCAGGCAAGATGTAAAGTTGAGGAATCCGAAACTCCTGTTTCACTGGCGGCAAAAGTGCATGCCCTTGAATATGAATATTTTCCCCTTGTAATTGAGAACCTGTTAAGAAAAATCGATCAAAGAGGGCTAAAAAGTCTCGAGAAGACTCAGTACAACTGTTTTTACCTTTTCGTACCTCACCCTATTTGTGTCAGCGACCGGTTCAACCGGTGGCGCTTTAACAGAAAGGGGATCAACCGGAGATCCGTTCCTGTAAAACCTGAAATCGAGGTGCGGACCTGTGGAAAGTCCGCTGCTGCCGACATATCCTATAATATCCCCCTGTTTAACATATAGCTCCGGGTGTAATTCCATCACCGAACCTGCTTAAGTGAAGGTAAGCAGTTGAATAAACACTGTTGTGCACTATCCTCACAATTCTTCCTGATCCGTTCTCGAAACCTGTTTGTGTTATACGGCCATCACCTATGGCATGAACGGGAGTACCTACAGGCGCTGCATAGTCAACCCCGTAATGCGGCCTCCGGATCCTGAGTATCGGGTGCATTCTGCTTGATGAGAATCTTGAGGTTACCCTTGAGAATTGTAGTGGTGCTTTGAGAAAAGCCTTTCTCAGGCTGTTCCCTGCTCCGTCGTAGAAACTCTCCTTCCCGTCCTGAATAAACGGGATAGCGTCATATTACCACACCTGAACCCGAAAACTGCGCCCCGTAGATCCTGCTGATTCCGATCGATTTCCCGTCGATAAGCATCTCTTCATAAATAACCTTGAAGCTATCTCCTTTCTGAAGGCCAAAGAAATCGACTGTCCAGGCAAATACCTCCGATAATTCCGATACCAGCATGGGATGGAGTCCCCCTGCATGCATAGCATCCCATAGTGAGGTCTCAATTGTCAGGCCGATGAATACCTGGTAATCCTTGTAATATCTTTTTCTGAGAGGAGTGATATTGAGTGAATCATTAAAGCTGAAGATATAGCTTGTTGACGGATCGTGCTCATAAACCAGGTATCGTGCCCTGGCTGTGCTGTCCCTGTCGCAAAAAAGTGTGATAGTTGTTCCCAAACCTTATTTTTCTCACGTCAAACACTGCAAATGAATTCTTTATCACCTTGTCAATTTCCTCCATCGTGATGCCATGTTCAAGAAGAATTGATGAAAGGAATCCATTCCTTTTAATACGTCCTGTAACAAGATTAAATGAATCTACGGGTATTCCATACACTAATGTGAGTACTGTCAGGTTTGCTGATAGAAGCGGTAGTCAGATTACCATAAGCAACGGCTGTTCATTTCTGATTTACTGAATTTCTTGCAGGAAAAGATAAGGAGAATAATAACCGGGAGAAATATGACTTTTATTCTTGAAAGCATTAATGGCAGGTGATATTATTGTTTGACTACGACATTTACGATCTTATGCAGAACGACGATTATATTTAATGGTTTTGAAGCACCAATCCATTTGGCCGATCTTTCATCGGCAAGGACATTCCTGATGATTTCATCCCTGCCCATATCAGTCGGCAGGATTATCCTGAACCTCATTTTCCCATTGAATGAAACAGGGTATTCAATAACATCCTCCTTCAGATATTCCATCATTACATCAGGCCAGGGTTCATAAGCCAGTGTATGGTCATTTCCGAGCAAATTCCATAACTCTTCGGCAACATGCGGGGCAAAAGGAGAAAGGACTTTAACAAAAGTGAGAGCAGTTTCCCTTGTAACCTTTTCTTTTTTGTAAACAAGGTTCAGAAAGATCATCATCTCCGAGATAGCAGTATTGAATTTCAGACTTTCAATATCATCTTCAACTTTTTTGATGGTTTTATGCAATCCTTTCAGAATTTCAATATCCTCTGCCGTTGATGTTATATTATCAGGATTTGAGAAGAACCTGAACACCCTGCCCAAAAAATTAAAGACCCCTTTAACATTCCTGTCATCCCATGGTTTCATTACATCGAGGGGGCCCATGAACATTTCATACAATCTGAGCGAGTCGGCTCCGTATTTTTCGACAACCTCATCAGGATTAACCACATTTTTCAGTGATTTTGACATTTTCGCGACTATCTGCTTTAGTTCGCTGCCATTTTCGGTATTATAGAATTTCCCGTCGCGTTCTTCAACCTGGTCGGTAGCTACTTTTGCACCGACCTCATTCTCATAAGCAAAAGCCAGGATCATTCCCTGGTTAAAGAGTCTTGAATATGGTTCATCCGTTGACACGATACCCAGATCATAAAGTACCTTATGCCAGAAACGGCTGTAAAGCAAATGCAGGACTGCATGTTCAGCACCTCCTATATAAAGGTCGACCGGCATCCAGTATTTCTCCTTTGTCTTGTCGAAAATCAGGCTATCGTTATCCGGATCAATGAATCTCAGATAGTACCAGCACGACCCTGCCCACTGGGGCATTGTATTGGTCTCTCTCCGGCCTTTTCGGCCGTTCTTATCAGTAACTGCAAGCCAGTCTTCCGAATTGGCCAGAGGCGATTCTCCCGATTCCCCGGGAAGATATTTCTCAAGCTCAGGCAATTCAAGCGGAAGCTCATTCTCATCCAGAACTGTTATTTCACCATCTTCCCAGTGGATCACCGGGAATGGTTCGCCCCAGTATCTCTGCCGGCTGAAAAGCCAGTCGCGCAGCTTATAATTGACCTTTGCTTTCCCAAGATTTTTGGATTCCAGCCAGGAAATAATTTTAGCGATGCCGGCATCCTTGTTAAGCCCGTTTATATCAATACCTGTCAGTTTTATCGGCGGAATTTATGTATTTCCCGTCCTCTGTCCAGCACTCGTAGCCTTCAAGGATCCTTTTTTTCTGTTCTGGATCCGTAACGTCCGGATCCTGGATACAGACTATCGGCAGCTTGAATTTAATAGCAAATTCAAAATCCCTGGTGTCATGGGCCGGAACAGCCATGATCGCCCCGGTTCCATATCCGGTGAGGACATAATCGGCAACCCAGATTGGGATCCTTTTCTTATTAACAGGATTAACTGAATATCTTCCGGTGAATACTCCCGTCTTTTCTTTTGCAAGGTCAGTTCTGTCGAGATCTGATTTGAGGGCGGAGAGTCTTATATATTCATTTACATTTTTAATGTTGGAGTCCGTCGTTATTTTACCAACCAGCTGATGTTCAGGGGCAATCACCATATAGGTAGCACCGAACAAAGTATCGGGCCGTGTAGTAAAAACTGTCAGGTTCTCAGCAAGTCCTTCAATTTTGAAATCGACCTCTGCACCTGTCGACCGTCCGATCCAGTTCCTCTGCATATCCTTTATCCCTTCAGGCCAGTTCAGGTCATCAATGCCTTTCAGGAGTCTTTCCGCATAAAGAGGGATCCGCAGCATCCATTGCTTAAGGTTTTTCTTTTCAACAATATTTCCGCATTTCTCATGCGTCCCATCGTTTAAAACTTCCTCATTAGCACATACAATACGGCAGCTTGGGCACCACCATACCAGTGCATTGTCGTAATAAGCCAGTCTTTTTGAATCAATGTATTTTCTGACCTCTTCCTTGCCGAGCCTGGAGATTTTTTCAGGAATTTTTAATTCAGAAATTGGTCTCCCTTTCTGGAGATCATCATCGAACCATGTATTGAAAAGCTGAATAAATATCCACTGGGTCCATTTATAATATTTGGGATCAGTCGTGTTTATCTCTTTTTCCCAGTCATAACTTAACCCCAGTTCCTTGATCTGACGTCTGAAAGTATCACAATTATTTTTGGTTGTGATTGCAGGATGGGTTCCGGTTTGAATGGCATACTGCTCGGCAGGAAGTCCGAAAGCATCCCAGCCCATAGGGTGAAGGACGTTGAATCCTTTCATCCTCTTATGGCGCGCAAAAATGTCAGTTGCTGTATAACCTTCAGGATGCCCAACATGCAGTCCGGCGCCGGAAGGGTAGGGGAACATATCAAGGACGTAGCATTTTTTCGGATTGGAAAGATCCTCAGGAGTTCTGAAAGTCTTGTTATCCTCCCAGTATTTCTGCCACTTCTTTTCTATTTCTTTGAAATTATAGTCCATTTTAATTAAAGATGTTTTTGGTTGTAAGTTAGAAGCCTAAAGTCTGAAGACCGAAGACCGAAGACTTCCGGCTCCATCATTTGGATTGCGAAAATAGAAAAACTTTGGGAATATTCCTTTCTTTGCACTCTTTGTGATTAAAAAGTAGAGGCAGCATGCATGCTTCCTCTACTGGTCTACCGCCTTTTAAGAACCATCAGATTTTATTATTTCATGGATTTAGTTGTAAAACCGGGCTAATGATTTTATTTTTGCTTATTGATGATACGGCTTGCATGCCGTCTTTACAAAATCCGGTCCCGTAGTTCAATGGATAGAATGGCAGATTCCGGTTCTGTTGGTTGAGAGTTCGAGTCTCTCCGGGATCACGAAGCAAAACGTAACTCTACTATAATTAAATGAGTTGCGTTTTTTTTATTGTCCTGTAGAAACTCGCATTTGAGCTGAAGTATATTATTTTCTGAATTGAAATGACAATTGAAAATCTTTTTCACGATATTTCTTTGCAACTGTTGAATAACATAATTCCATTCTAATTGTTAATACTTCAATGAACAAAAGAACCTCCTATGGATTAGTTATTTTCATAAATCTCTTATCAAATTCAGGTCCCTTAATAGTCTATTCTTTTTAAAAGGGACTTATATCAAGTTGAAGGTGTCTGTGCAATTGACAGGAAGTGCAGTATGAGAAGCTGGTATTTATGATTAAATTGGCTTAGTTACTAATTTTTAAATATTTAAAATTGACAGGATGAATTTCACCAACCCGGAATACGGAATAAATGATCTGGAACCTGAAAAGAGTAAACCAAAATCAGATAAAATTGCCACTACTTTCCAAAAAGAAATATCATTCATAAAAGCAATTGAAAATTCTATTCCTAGTGGTATTTTTGTGGTTGATGAAACAGGGAAACAGGTGTATGTCAACGAATCATTTTGCAAAATGGTTGGTTGGGATGAAGGCGAGCTTTTAGAAAAACAACCGCCCTTTCTTTATTGGGCTCAACAAGACATCGAAAACATACACAATGCTTTTAAGCAAACTCTTAATAATAATGTACCTAAGGAAGGATTTGACCTTGTTTTTTGCCATAAAAACGGGAAGTTAATCTCTGTTAATGTTATAATTTCCCCCTTAATACAAGAAAATAACAAAACATTTTTTTTAGCGAATGTAATTGATATCAGCGATCGAAGAAAAACAGAAGAAGCGCTTAAAGAATCGCATCTACTTCTGATGTCAAGCATTGAAAGCCAGAAGGACACTATTATTTTTTCAATTGACCAGGATTATAATTATCTGTATTATAATAAAGCCCACGGAGATGCTATGAAATTCGCATATAACAGTAATGTGAATATAGGGATAAATTTTCTGGATTGTATTTCTAAATATGAGGACAGAAACTTGTTAAAGGAGAAAATTGACCTTGCGTTAAAAGGCGAGGCCCAATCACTTTTACATAGATTTGGCGATGTTAACCTTGACTATTATGAAGTTTTCCTTAATCCTATTTTGAATGAAGAGAATAAGATTTTTGGCTGTACCTTATTAGCCAGAAATATCTCCGCGCGAATGCAAGTAGAAAACGCACTTAAAGAAAGCGAAACAAAATTTAAGGAAGTAATTGACCAGGTTAACGATGCTATTGTTGTTTTTGATGAGCAGGGGGATATAATCATTTGGAACAGAGGCGCTGAGCAAATTTGTGGGTTAAAAGCAAAAGATGTTCTAAATAAAAGCATTATTGATATTCAAATTCAACTTTCACCACCACACTCAAATGATAGAACCAGAATTGAAAAAGTGATAAAAGGCATAATAACACAAGAAACACCTGAAATTTTCAATCAGATCAGAGATAGTGAAATCATTCCATTCAATTCTGAGAAAATACGAAATATCCAAAGCATTGTATTCCCCATTAAATTAAGTGGATATTATTTGTTTTGTGCGGTTGTCAGAGATACGACAGAAGTTAAGCGATATGAAAAAGAATTACTGCACATAAGTACTGAAAAAGACAAATTTTATTCCACCATTGCCCAATACCTGTACACTCCCTTCAATGTATTCAATAACTTTTCAAAGCTAATGGCTGAGGAATTGGATAGCTTGCCAATTAAAGAAATTCAAAAAATGGCTGTTATGATGAGCAAATCAGCTACTAACCTTTATAACCTTCTTGATAATCTGCTTCAATGGACAAAAATGCATCAGGGGAAAATTCCTTTTGAACCACAAACATTGAATTTTAAAAAAATCAGTCATGATGCAGTTTCAATCCTTAAACCACAAGCCGTTATAAAAAACATCAAAATCAATTATTTTATAGCAGACGAGATAAATGTTTTTGCGGATGTCTTTATGCTAAAAACGATATTAAGAAATCTTGTTTCAAATGCAATGAAATCTTCCAACATTGATGGACAAATTGATATTATAGCACAGCAAACATCTTCAAATGTAATAATTTCAGTGTTGGACAATGGGATTACAAAATCCCCCGGTTATTTAACAAAACTATTTGATATTTCACAAATTCATTTAACAATAGGCGAAGCAGAAGAAAAAGGAACAACCTTAGGATTATTACTCTGCAAAGAATTCGTAGAAAAACATGGCGGGGAAATTTATGCAAGTAGTGAGAATGGCAAGGGCAACGAATTTAAATTTACTCTGCCAAACGCAACCGAATAGTCAACCGCAATTGAAGGAGAAGCATCTATTTCTTTGGGCCACAATCCTCCATAATTTTAACCAGTTTCCTTCTTCTTTTAACCAGGTCGGTAAGTTCGATTACCATATCTTTATTCACTTGTCGTGCCATCGGAATTACATATTGTTCAGTCTGATCGAGATAATCTGTGATCTTCTGGTCGGAATGGGTATCGCGGTGAAGATCGGTAAGATTACTGATCCTGTCGGCACATTTGAGTAATTTGGCATTGAGCGATCCTTTCTCAAGTATTCTTTTGAGGTAATCAGCTTTTGTCATCCACTCTGGTCTTGTAACTTCCTTTACTAGTTCAAGGACCTGATCTGCCTGCCCATCGATGATCCTTATTTCAAACTCATCTGTTTCCGGCACATCCTCCAGAAGGTCATGTATCACTGATGCTTTCAGCAGAACATAATTATCGAAAAGCTTATAATCGAGCAGTATTGCCATTGTCGCCATTGCATGCCGGAACTGGTTCCCCCCGACACCTCTTTGTTTCCCGATAAGGGCTGTAGCCTTAACAATATAGGGCGCCAGTATCAGATTCTTCAGTTTTTCAGTTTCGTTCATATCTGTTCCTGTTTAAACCTAAGATAAACATATTTAAATGTAAACACAGAACTGCAAATCTGGTTCAATTCTCTGCAATTAACCGGCACTGAATAAGTGTTTTAGGTTCGAGTGAAGCTTCTTGTCATTTCGGGAACTATTTTCTCAGTATCTCAATCATCTCTGTAACTGCCTCGGCATCGGCCACTTCTCTTATGGGAGACAATCCGGCAAGGGCTCTTGCCTTATTGAGGTCATCTTCAGATATATAGTCTTTGCCGATCATTATCACATAAAGCACTGCCGATTTCAGTGTATTTGCTTTGATCCTGAATGTATGGGGACTCAATCGTGCAGGGAATATATGGACATACCTGGTTTCGTGGTTACGGAATTTTAGGGTCCATTGTGAACCGTCTGATAACGGAATGATCCTGAAATCATTGAAATCAGAACCTGTCCATTCTTTATAGATTTCCCTGGCTTTAATATTATTTACCACAAGGAATTCTTCAATTTGGCTAAAGATAAATTCCTGCGATAATTCCCCGGTATAAATATCCATGACACTTGTTCCGATATGCTTCACCTCCCTGATAAGATTCTTTATCTCAGGGTTTAATGAATCTGAAAGATAATAACCTATGAAATCCCTTATAAAAGGCAGGTAATGTTTAAGCGGATTAAACAGAATGGGTTCAGGTATATGATTTTCAGTCAGCATACAATAGCAAAGATAAAAAAACTGAGATTGACCCGAAAGATCAATCTCAGTAAAACAACTGACTTTTAATCTAAAATCCAGTAACCCGGATTCGGGTTATAAAATTTCCTGGACGTGCAAGAACGTCCAGGAAATCAATGAATATAAATTCTAGAAGTATCCGTAATTTTGCGGGTTAGGATCAGGCGGATTAACATTGTCGATATATGTCTGCGGTATGGGGCGGAAGCGATGATACTTCTTTATAGCACCACCACTAACACCATTATCATTGCTTGCCCAGTAATCGGTGGCTTTTACCCGGTTGAACCAGTAATCGGCTCCATACCGGACCAACAAGTCGAAGCGATTCAATTCGCCAGCTGTTTCATGACCCATTTCGTCCAGGTAGAAATCTGTAAGTGCATCACCTGTAAAACTACCAAGGAAACCTGCTGATACCTGCATGTCAGCTTCAGTTGTAGTAGTTCTTGTAGCCCAGGTGCCGCCATCATATTTCCAGTAATGGGCGGATTTTACCTCGCCTTCTTTCCATGCTGCGCGCAAACGGACCTTGTTAAGGGCGTCGGCAGCATTTGTAAAATCACCTTTACGGGCATAAGCTTCTGACAGCAAAATGTAGGTTTCGGCCAGACGGAAACGATAAAAGTTCCTGTACCCACCCTGATCATTTGTAGCTGCACGTCTGTTATCCAGATATTTAACCAGTGGAGGGAAGCTATTGGTTGTAACATCAAATCCGGAAACTTCAC
>CAVSYN010000015.1:0-35225 GCA_963732115.1 uncultured Bacteroidales bacterium | reverse complement strand
TCCCTAACTTTTTCATTTTTAGAATAATTTTAAATTCAGGCTAAAGACGAACAATCATTGTAACTGCTGCTTTTGTATTTGCTCTGCGGAATTCGAATTTGTTATGCGTAGGTTATAATTTGCTTTCCCCTATAATTAAACGATGGGCAACAAGGCTCATTTGCAGCTTCCGGATTTCAAGCTGCAAATGTGCCTTTGAAACTTTCTTGATGTTTCTGAGTTTGATCTTTGCAAGCTCTTTCCGCAAAAGGAGATTCAGATTTATATTGAATTTTGTATTTTGCGGAATGTGCTTGCAAAGGATTCTTCATATTAAAAAAGAAAGATGGCATTCTTAGAAATCTGGGAGATTTCTTATTCTCCTGTCGATGTGAAAGTCAATGTCTGCAATACAATCCTGTCTGATAAAGGGATGGAGAATGAATGCCATCTTATTAAAAGAACCGGGATAGTAGAGACAAAATGTACCGCCTTCTTTTTATTAACTTCAGAAAGAGAAACTAAAATGGTTGAAAATTCCTCTATATAAAACCTGGTGTTACAAAAAGCGGTAGGATTTTTTTATTTCTTGACTAAGTATCAATTTCTGCTGAAATCAATTATAAGGTGCTTGGAATTTCACAATAACCTTTAAATTCATGAAGTCTTGAAATAATTGTCCCCTGATTATTTTTAGTGTGACTTTTGTGATGCTCCTTTGATATAGAAAGTTAAATTATTGTCCGATTATTTAAAACACTTTTTAAAAGTGATTATGAAATTTAACATCTGCAATCTCCATAGCAACATTGGAAATTTCATAAAACGACTGCAAAGAATTGTGGTATATCAAACAATACATCTCAATAATTGTTATAGAAAGGCACTTGCGGCATTGTTCAAAGTTTATTACGGACAAAAACTAAAACAAGAAGATTTGAAAAGAATAATCATTAATCCGCTATATAAAGACACAGTAACATTTGTCAAGACATCTGCTGAATCTGACGGAAAGATTTCTGAAATGGAAATAACCCTATTATCTGGTGGTAAAAATCCCATTCACTATCATAAAAGTTATTCAGAAACATTCACTGCAATTGACGGTGATTTGGGATTGGGATTAGGAAAAGGGAAGAAGAAAATCCTGAAGCCGGGAAACGCATACACCGTTGACCCCAATAATCTTCATTATTTTTTTAATCCCACTAACAAGGAGATTAAATTTAAGTCTGTACTTGAACCCGGTCATGAGGGTTTTGAAAATTCTTTAAGGATTCTTTATGGAATGGCAGCCGATGGAATGACAGATAAAAATGGAATTCCCAAAAGTATTCAGCATAAGGCAATAGTTGCAATTATGGCTGACATGAATATACCGGGTTTTTTTACCTTGATTTCCCCTTTACTCAAGCGTATTGCCAGAAAAGCAAAGAATTCAGGTGTTGAACAAGAATTGATTGATAGATATTGTAAATGATGTTATTACTTTCTGCAGTTATGTTTTCAGATATCAATAATTTAAAAATACACAGCAGGAATAGCAATTTATTTCCTGTCAAAATTTAAAACCATCTATAAGAAGTCTCTCCCAATGGATTTATATCCTTCCAATCATTATCTTTAAAATTATTCCACCAATCTTTGTAAATATCCCTGACAATCAGTATTTCAATACATTTTAACCCTTTAAATCTTTCACTTTCAGTCAAAGCAGTGTCAATTAAAAATGGGTCAAGTGAACCATATCCATAACCATTTCTTATTCCTTCTACCGTCCATAATAAACACTCACCCAAGATAAAATAATCCCTTCCTTCTGGAAATGGTCTACGAGATGAGATTGGATTAATTGGGAAATCCGTGATATGAGTAGTGTCTTTTGAAAAGTCAATAAGGGATTGTATATGACTTCGAGTAAATTTCGGCATCAAAAGCCATAAATTCTCACCTGTTTCTCCTTTCTCATAGCAATCGTATGTTCCATTTTTCAATTGCTTAACAAAAATTTCAACATCTGGATTATCTATATCAAATTTGTCCTTTTCACAACCAATGCAAAGAAGAATCAGGATAGTAATAAATGACAACTTTCTCATTATAGTAATTTTTTATTCCTTCTTCTTAATCGTGCAGAACTCTGATAAGTTAAATCCATATCCCAAATTTCTTTGAGGGAAAAATGTCAATCCCAAATACAAAGATTTAACCAAGTCAGATTTGCTCCAGCTTTCTCCACCGTTTTTAGTTTCATAGCAAATGCTTCCTTTAAAGGTCGGGAAATCACCCCTTCTTCATAAACCATAACAGGTTCTATATTGAATCCTTCGTTTTCATTATAAAAATGAATTGTGCCAAAATTCGTAAAAGGGAAATTGGTTTTAATCCAGTTTAAACCACCGTTAGTTGTTTTATATACAGACGTTATGCCATCAATAAATCCAATGTTCTCATTGTAGAAGTATAAATTTCTGACAGAATTGTACGCTTCAATTGGTGTGTTTATTGTTTCCCAGTTATAACCATAATCTGAACTTTTGAATATTTTCTGGTTTTCTCCAATAACAAAAATGGTATTGTCAACATAGAATAATTTATCACAGTATGGTATAATTGCTAAATCAAGCAAATTCCAATTTATGCCCCCGTCTGATGTAATAGCTACATATTCATCATCCCTTGAATTTGGATATTCAGGAGTATATATTATTGCTATTCCCTTTAAAGCATCAAAGAACTTTAAAGATAAAATACGGGTGTAATCAGGAAAAAAGGTTTTTGTCCAAGTTTCTCCACCATCAGTCGTTTTTAATAACACACTGCCTTTATCACAATCTGCATCCAAACAACCACTCGAAGCCTGACTTGATACAAATCCGACATTCTCATTAAGAAAGAATACGGAGAATAAATGCAAGGTAGTTCCAGAATTCTTTTTCATCCATGTTTGCCCAGAATCGGTGGTTTTATAAATATCACCATTATATCCAACAACAAAACCAATGTTCGGATTTACGAAAAATATGTCTCTTGGATTAATGTCAAAATCGTAATTTGATTTCGTAATCTCCCACCCATCTAATACTATTTGTCAAATCGTCTTCAGGGTTATTGGGTTCTTTACTACAACCAATTATTACTGTTACAGCCAATAAAATCGCAATGAGGCGTTTGGACATTATATTATCTTTTTCAAAAGTTAGTTGATGTATCTTCATGTATTTTCATTATTTCATTGTTTTTTCAAGATAAGTCCCATCTGGCTGTCTTACTTTAATGGTGAAGTTTTCGGGTAAAGAATCTCGATTACAAAGGATTTTATGGTTCAGATATACCATAACAGTTGGACAAACAGTTGCATTGACCTGAACATTTTTCCACGCTTCAATGATTACATCCTGATTTTGTCTGGAAATATTAAAGTGACTGAAACTTGAGCAACCATTGGAACTTATTGTTCCATAAAGATTAATAGCGAATAATCCGCTATAGAAAAGTGTTTCGGGGTAGCTAATTGTGAGACTGTCTACCTTTATAAGAGATTCTGCATATGTTGGTTCTTTTGAACAATTAACAAAACATGTTGCCATTCCAATGACAAATAGGAACTTAACCGTTAACGACAGACTGTACTTACATGAATTGTTTTTTTGCTTCATATCCTGATATTTGTCGTAGATGTTTATTTACTTATCGAATCTACTGCTTCGAGGAACAATTTGTTTTTATCGTAGAATCTCCTGCCAAGGCATGACTGTCACTTCTGAGCGTGAAAATAATTTTATCAATATTTCAATTTGCCGCTGTTCAAAGGTACTACTAATGTGTCCGTACCTTTATAAGCCATAACTTTGGTGGTTACTTCAAATTCTCCACTTGGTACAGAGGTTGCCGTAAAAGAAATTACAACATCTTTATTAAAATTCTTATTTGAATCCAATTCTACATTTTCATCAGACACTCACACCGTCCCCATAAGTTCTAACCGTCACCTTGTCACTGTTAGTTGAACCAGCTATTTTCAAGTTTACCATACCGCCACCATAATTAGTCCTTGTGAGATACCACTGAGAAGTTGTCATACTAAGAGAAATATCTTTATCGTCTTCTTTTTTAGAACAAGAGGCGAATCCAATAATTATCAAAAGAAATATCATCCTTTTCATATCATCTTTTACTCCAGATTAATGTCTTGTTTGTTGCTGATTGAAAAAAAATATTGCAACTATCTAATTGTGGGGGTTGTAACCCACCACAAACAAATATTGTTCTTCCATCACAATCACATATAGATGTTGGAACATCGTATAACCCGATTTCCTTAGCTTCGAAGATAAAAGCATTAGAGTTTTTGTAATCATACATGTACAGATTCACTTCACTCCAATTGTGATAAGTATCATTATCATAATATTTGACAGACGAATTAAGCCATTCTATGTTTTCAATTGGATTTTCTTTACCACATCCACAAAAAGTCTTATCTTTTTTACAGCCTAACATGGTTATCAAAAATATCCCAATAAGAATTGACGTTTTTTTGATTAGAGTAAATCTATACAGCATGATAATGGTTTTAGCGTTGATATTTTCACCGCTTTGGAATCAGCTTATTTTCTAAATCTTTTTAATCCTTTGTACTGCAATTCTGCCAAAAAAACTACATTCATTATTAATCAATTGCCAATCAAGTTTAACTGTAATAGGAAATGTTTCTTTTGACAAATCAAAACCTGAATTTTTAGGCATTGAATCAATTAGATATCGACCACCGTCAATATTAATTATCCCACCACCACAGCATCCACACATTGTGCCGTCAATGCCTGTTATTGTGCCTACTGACTTATAGTCATTTTCTTTGGTACAAGCCATCAAAATGAGGACAAGACAGATTATTTTTAAAGTTCTCATAGATTCAATCGTTTATTCATTAAGGATTTTAATCGCTTAGTCTTTTCTTACGTAAGATGAAACAGGTCCATCGACATATGCCTCGTTGAAAATTAAACTGTCATCTACAATATAAAAGTGTGAACCAATTATTGTACTATTAGTTAAAACGTAGTAATTTGGGGTAGAAGAATCTGTTTCAATCTTATAGCCTGATGTTGCAAAAAGTGAATCATTTCTATATTCATTCATTTTACCGTCTTTCATAAATTCAAGAGTTTCTGAAAATCCCACAGTCTGAGGATTTGATACCTGTCTTCCGTATGGAATTATTGTTTTTACCCATTCCCATTTGCCAACAATTAAGTCTGATATAGTTTCCTTATCTTTTTGACAACTAATGAACAAAGCAAAAAATGTCAGTATCAGATATTTTAAGAAATTGGAATTCATATTATGATTTTAGTTTTCCGTGAAATACAAATTATACGCACCAGTCGAATATATTATCAAGTCGTTCCCATTTATTTTATAACTTGAAGCATAATACAGGTTTTGAACTGTATATGTTTCCCATTCAACATATTTACAGCCAATTAAGGTAGTTATTAAGTCAGTTACTTTAATTTCACCAGTAACTGAAGAATATGTATAAGTACCTGAACCACCATTACAAATACCCCAAAATGAAATAATATCCGATGTATTGCTAAACTCAATTGAAATTGTTTTTGCTGCATCACTCGGATATTGTGTAATAACATTCGTTTTGGTGTCCTGAATATGCGATAATATCCATTTAGCTTTCAATAAATCAGTATCTATATGATTTTCTTTTTTACATCCGAAACAGGATGCAAAAATTAACAGAAGAAATATTATCTTTTTTAAAATGAAAGTCATGACTTTATTTTTCTGTTTGCTGAGATTAAACCTTGACTAAAATTGTTTTACTTGGATTTTCGGGAATGCTGATATACAATCCCCATATTGTCAATTCTTTGTTCTTTTCATCATAAGAATACTTAAATGACCATTCGCTTTCTGGCTTGTCAGGCATGGAGAAGAATATTTTATTAGAATCTTCATCAAATCGATACACATATTCTCGTACATTATCATTGCTGTACAAACTAATTGATGCATTACCATTTTCAGTGAACTCTATTGTGCATCCACCTATTTTGCCCTTTTCAATCCACAGACCAACAAAATCATATTGATTTAAGAATTCTTTCGTACATGAATATGATAAAACTATCAGGAGTATGAGAATTAACCTTTGAATTTTCATGCTAATACGGTTTATTTCTTCGGTATAAATTCTTTAATTTCATAATAATCAATCCCTTTACTACCACAAGTTCTTGTTTTTGAGCCTATTGTGATTTTACCGTTGATAGGGAAAATTGTGTCTGCCCATGGTTTAAGATTAGGAATACTGTCAGCCTTGATGATTTCTGAACCAATTTTTATATCCCATCCCCAATAACAATAAAGTTTTTCAGTATGAAATGCGACAATTTGAGCATCTATTGTACTGTTAACTATGTTTACTATTTCATTTTTCTTTTCACAGCTTGTAACTGAAAAGATTAAAATGAGAAGCGAAAGGAATTTTAAATTTTTCATTATTTATAAATATATTCAGCCTCTTCGTTTATTTTAATTGGATAGCCATTTTCATTATATTCATATGTGTTGTTAGTTACCTGTACTTTCTGAGTCCATTGGTCTACCTCAAAATGAATTGTGTATGTCTCTTTTATTATGTTGTTTGGGTTGGTAAATTTACTTGGAGACATTAAACGTTTAAATGCCTGAAAAGGATTATGCATGTTATCATATTCATATTCAGTGGTTGTCCATAACTCAGAAATTCCAGTCGATGGCACATGGAATTTTGATTCTTTTATTAAATTCCCTTTTTCATCATATTCATAGTCAATGTAGAAGGACATTACATTCTGCCAATACATTGTTTGCCTGCTAATTCTATCATTCTCAAATGTAAATTCTGAATACTCTGAATCGTTGACAGAAGGTCGAGTATAAGTTTTTCTGGTTAATATTCCATCACTATTATAATCAAATGTCTGTGTGAGGCTTTTTGCCGTATTAAGAGGACTAACCCATTCTTTTCTGTTCATGGATGCTTCAATTACACGGCTATCACTACTGAACATGGCAGGGTCAATATAAAAATCGGATGTTGTTAAAAGGTTATTATCGCTATAAGAATGCTTGGTGTAAGTGAATTTACTTCTTTCTTCGGTCAGTAAATTGGCATCATTATATGCAAATTCATAACAAGATACACCAGCAACTAAAACTTTACTTATCAACGGGATATCCGTATTTTCGATAATTAACTGTTTATCTTTTTCACAGGAAAATAGCAGGAGAGAAAAGAATAACAACAATGCTATTTTTTTCACGGCATTAAACGGTTAGGATTAACATAATTACCGCAAAAACCGAGCCAGTCATCTTGAGTAAAGTGTTGTTTAATCTGGAATTACCTTTTTTTGTGACTCCCAAGCCATAATAGTGTCCGAGAAATCAGAAAAAACCATAATGTCAATAATATATACCCAATACCAAAAAGAATTGTAATAAAACTTGAATGAATACCCACACTAAGGTCACCTGAAAATAGAAAAACGCTTGCAGGTATACCCGTATAAATGGTCACTTTACTATAGATTTTGTCCTTTATCATCACGATGGAAAATATTAGAACGGAAAGCATAACAGTGCTTCTACCAGCAATTTGTGTCACTAAAAAGAGGATTATAGTAATCAATGATAATGCTAAAGCAATTAATGACCATATTTTACTGGATTTTCTAAGATTAAAGTACAATCCTAAACATGTAACACTAAATAGCACTAATATGACAATATCTAAAAGGTTCAGTCCATGCAAAGGGTCATTTTGAATATTGATTAATCCTGCATGTAGTTTAAAAATTATGATAAGCCAATTACTCTGTAGCAGTGAAAACCAACCCTTAGTGCTCCCAGTCCATATTAATGATATAATAAAGCCTATAGCCGTGATGAGAAACAACACTCCCAATATTAGAGATGCAGCACTACTTACTTTGTAGAGATTATTCCATCTTGGATCTCCTGGTTCGACAATACTAAGTTGATTGTACAGTCCTTGAGACATGATGCTATTCTTCTTATTTATACAATGGCTAACGATTTACGGTATGGTAAGTTGCCGTCTCCCAGCATGCCCTTTTATCAAGTTTTACTGTTTTTACTTTCAATAAGCTTCTTACTAAAAAGATTTTTAGATGCCTAATCAAAAAAGACAGAGATTAATCATTCTCTATTTCAACAGAATAGAATTATAGCTGTTAGAACATTCTTCTCAAAGTATGCTAAAGCTGAGCTAAGGTGGCATCAAATTGCAATTTATGATGTTTTGAATAAAAAGTTACAGTCCAAGAAATGGACCAACTAATAATCCCGCAACTTAATGAATTACAGGAAATACTGTTGGAATTAAAGATATATTTTGATGCTGATTGCCATAAATTCTTCTAACAACTAACAAAGGGGATAATGGCAATTCATGATAAATTGATTGATCTATATTTTAATTCAAAACCTGATTGTACTACCACAAATAAAGCTATTGCCTATTATAATTTTAAAGAATCAATTTGGCAGAAGAATAGAGTAACTATGAATGAACTATGCTTGAAAATAAAAGACATATTTAAGTAGCGCTACTTGAAGCACCGGAAGTAAAAAGCCGGGATTTTTTTAAAAAGAAGCTGGCACCCCAAAATGAAAAACATGATGTTTGATAAATGAATAAACCACAGAATCCTAAGGATGCCAGCCGACATCAAAGGTCCGATTAGTGTTAAAATAATGCATTCAAAGAACATTCTGGCTAATTAACATTCCTTGGAATGTTGTAAACAAACATAAGAGGCCGGAACTCCGGAGCTTTTTATTTTAATCCCATTCTCAGGGAATTCGTAATTTTGATTGTAAGTATTGTTTCATGATGCTTAAACAGATAGTTTGATTGGAAGCAAAACACTTTTCAACATTTAAGAAAGAAGAAATTACATATTAAGTATTTGTTACTCCTGAAAACACAGATGACCTGATAAAATATCTCATAAACATATGTGCATTTTACAGCCATTTGGCATAAGACATTGCAAAAAGTATTCAAATAATATGCGGTTCATTTTGAATGTGTACTAAAAGAAAAGGGACTATGCATTATATAATAAAGTATATGACATTCCAAGAAAAAAAATAATACCGTCTTAGACCCTAGAATCAAGTTAATCTGATCTAGTTTGGAGTAATCCTGTAAGGGGAAACAGGACCTACTTGACCCCCGGAATAAGTGTCCGGGGGCTTCTTTTTCTAATATTATGTAAAGTTCAATATACCAGTTCACCAGAAAAAATAAAATTGACTTTGGTTCTTTATTGATTTAACTTTAGCTTATTAAGCTATTATAAATGAAGCAGTAAATGTAAATATATCGACCCGGTAAAAATATAAGGAGGAAAATGTATGGCTGAAATTAAAAATGCTGGAATCTTAAAAGTTGTTTTGTTAATTTATGCTATAGTATCTCTTATCTATGGCATTAGTTATCTGTTTGTACCTGATTTCCTGGTGAATATGTCCGGAGGACAACCGGTGTTTCATGGCTGGCTACGCTGGTCAGGGGGCGTTTTGATTGCTCTTGGAATAGGTGCTATTCTTGTTTACCTTAATCCGCAAAATCAGGGTATCTTTGTGACAACCATAGCTTTGGGATGTCTTCTCTGCGGTCTTGGCCTGTTATGGGCTTTGATCAATCGTGAAGAAGGAGCGAAACTGTGGTTTACTATTTTGCCAGCAATTATCGTATTTGCACTTGCAATCCTGTTATGGTGGAGCAGGTCAAAGGCAAAAGAAATTCTGTATCCTAAAAAAGATTGAAAAAATCCGATTATTGCTTGTGTATTTGAATTGTTAATGTTTTTAATTTTTATGTCTGGTTGTTGACTGCAACCAGTAAAACCGGGTCGATTCTTTTAATCAATAAATTAATTAAAAATAACAGACGATTGGGAGGCAAATATCGAAAGTTTTTTTGATATTAATAACTCAACCTAACCAAACCCTCTTCTCTTTTTCATATCCGTTAAGTTAAGTATTTTAGCTTAACTTACTGTCCGGATAAATGTAGCAGTTCCAATTTATCTATTTGCATACTTCAAGTTACTTTAACCTGAGGTTTTTGAAAGGGAGGCATCCCCCTTCTTTCCGCAACAACAAATTACTCCCATACGCCGGAGGCGAATGGGATTTTTGTTTTATGACTGGCCGAGCCTGGCTAGCCAGAGTGAGGACAGGAATAAAACAAATCACCTGGCCTTCTCATGAAACCACCCTCAACCCTTACGAATCGACCTCTCCCTAAATTCCTCCCCCGGGTGGGAGGGACTTTCATGTTTGCTTTGGCTTTGAAGCCTCCCCTTGGGGGGATCATGAGCGAATCGAATAATCCCCTGAATGGAATCATAAACTCACCACCAACTCCATTTTATATCTTAAGGAAAATTCTTTTGATTTTCTGAAATTTTTACATAAATTACGTTACGTAAATTGCGTTACGTAAATTGCGTAAAATGAAAAACAAGATTTCAAATCCATTCGTTACAGCCGGTTATGTGAATCCGGATTTCTTCTGCGATCGCAGGGAGGAGTCAGAGAGTGCTAAGCATCTCCTGTGGACTCTGAGCTCAGAAGAAATCCATCCACTGTCCATCCCTATGTCGATCTTTTACCAACAATGAACGGAAATGAAATGTTAAATTCCATTACTTCATCTCTCATCCGCATTAAGAAAGAAGAAAAGAACTTTTTTGAAAAGATACCTGGTATGCTCGCTTCAATGCGTCCAAGACTGACTATCGACTCACTGACCGGAGAACCGTCAGTTGAACTATTTGTTGATTCGTCCACCGGGATTCAATCCGGATTTGACCAACTCTTAAAGCTCATCTCCGAAATAAAACAAAATATCGTTTTTATGTTTGATGAATTTCAGCAGATCAGCAAATATCTCGAAAGGAATATAGAAAAGATGCTCAGGACAATTATTCAGGCATATCCATTAATCCCGTTTATTTTTTCTGTTTGCAGCAGGCATATGCTGGAAAATATGTTCCTGTCCGCAGGCAGACCCTTTTATCAAAGCTCCGAGCTCATGTTCCTTGAAAGGATAAATGAAGGTGATTACCGTAAATTCATTACACAACAATTTCTCAAAAGCAATAAGACAATAAGCAATGAAACCATAACCAGGATATTTGAATGGACCAGACTCCATACCTATTATGTTCAATATATCTGCAACGCTGCTTTATGAGGCACAAGTAAGATCAATTGACCAATCACATTTGAGCAAAGTATTTCTGAGGATACTAACAGATTTCGAACCGCAATATATAAGTTACAGGAATCTGATCCCGGCTCATCAGTTCAGGTTATTACAGGCGATTGCTATTGAGAATGGAGTGGCAAAACCTACCTCCGGCATTTTTATAAACAACCATGATCTTACAAGTCCAGGTTCGGTAAGTACATCGATGAAAGCGCTGCAGGATAAGGAGATGATTGTCAATGAGAATGGTACCTGGCTGGTTTACGATGTCTTCTTTTCAAGATGGCTTGAGGATAATTATGAACGATAACAAATTAGGCTGAAAGTCTGCAAAGTCTGTAAAGTCAGAGGGTGCAGATTGGTCAATTTGCGTTAATCTGCGAGATATGCGGGAAATATTATTGATTCAAACTACAGCAAAGTATATCTTTGAGTATTGTAAGTTAAAAGCATCAGAACTTAAAATTGTCAGGTCATGGAAGAAGAAATAAGGAGGTATATCAATAATCCTGAAGAACTTGAGAAGTTATACCACACTGATCGAAAAGTTTTTGAGTCAGCTTTATTGAATATTATTCCAGAAATAGAAAATACTGAACTTGCCCGATTCTGGAAAGCAAGGCTGAATTATGGTAAAACCACTTACAGGATGAAAATACCTGCCCTGTCAGAAATAATTGCTATGATTGCTGTGTGCCTGATTACAGTATTCCTGATTAAACTTCCGGACTTCTTTCATCTCAATCCAGATGTCTCCAACTTTTATGAAAAGAATGCTGCAATAATCGTTTTTTTCGGATTGACCCTTTTCGCAATCTGGATCAGTAAAAGTGAAAATCAAAAACAATTGTTTTTTACGTCTCTGGCATTTTTGATTCCCCTGGTTTACATAAATATTTTACCCGCTTACAAAAGTGATTCAATCAATCTGGCATATATCCACCTCCCCTTTCTGATGTGGTGCGTATATGGAATAGTTTTTACCGATTTTGACCTTAAAGACAAAAGTAGATGGATTGATTTTATCAGGTATAATGGTGATCTGGCGATCATTTATGCTCTGATTGCAATAGCCGGCATGTTATTAACAATGATAACAATTGGTCTGTTTCACGCCATTGGTATCAATATTCAAAAGTTTTACATGAATAATATTGTAATAGCAGGTGCAACCGCAGCTCCGGTAGTCGGAGCATATATAGTAAGGAACTATACTGCATTTACTAACAAAATTGCACCCTTGATTGCAAGTGTTTTTAGTCCTCTTGTACTGCTGACTTTATTGGTCTATCTGATTGCTATTATTGTCTCTGGCAAAGATCCATACAATGACCGTGATTTTTTGTTGATATTCAACGTTATGTTGATAGGTGTCATGGGAATTATTGTTTTTTCAGTTTCAGAAACGTCCATTTTAAAGAACCAGAGATTCAATAAGTCGGTTTTGTTTTTCCTTTCAATTATTACAATAATTATTGATTTAATAGCACTTACTGCAATTTTTTACAGGTTAAGCGAATATGGAATTACCCCGAACAGATTAGCGATTCTGGTGTCAAATATATTGATCCTTATTAACCTGGTTTTTATAATGATTAGTTTGTTCAGGATAATCTTTAAAAAGACTGAATTTAAAAAAGTTGAAATGTCAGTCACAAACTTCCTGCCTGTATATCTTATCTGGATTCTTATTGTGGTATTTGGATTCCCGGTATTTTTTGGAATGAAATAAAAACATACTCAGTGAAACTGGAACATCGCAGACAAAAGGTCGTTTCAATGCCTCAGTTCTTATTAAGGGTAGGACGGTACACCCTGGTATCATTTATTCTTATAATTTTCTCGGTAAGTTTAGGAACTCTGGGGTATCATTATTTTGCAGATATAAAGTGGCTCGACAGCTTTCATATGTCGTGCATGATCCTTACGGGTATGGGTCCGGTTATAGAAATGAAAACTAACGGGGCCAAGCTTTTCTCTTCAATCTTTGCGTTGTACAGCGGCGTTGCATTTTTAAGCATTACAGCTGTATTCTTTGCTCCCATAGTTCACAGGATAATGCACATTTTACATGTCGAGGAGGACAAAGCATAAGCCTGTTTAAAGCAATAATTAATACTTAGTCGGCTGATTGCTTTAGAAACCAATAAATCAAACATTAAAAAAAATTAACATGGTGAAGATTATTGATATCTCTCCCGAAACCGAATGCCACTATTTCTGCTGTCTTGAGGAATGGTCGGATGACATAAAGGAAGCTGGCGACACCAAACAAAAATGGTATCACCAGATGAAAGACAAAGGACTGAAAGTAAAATTCGCCGTAACTGACAATGGTATAATCGGGGGCATGATCCAATATATCCCTATAGAATATTCAATGTTCGAAGGGAAAGACCTCTATGTTGTCCTGTGTATCTGGGTCCATGGACATAAGCAGGGGCGCGGAGATCATAGAAAAAAAGGGATGGGTAACGCCCTGTTGAAAGCCGCTGAGGATGACTGCAGGAATCTTGGGGCAAAAGGTCTTGTCACCTGGGGACTCATGTTACCGGTTTTTATGCGCGCTTCCTGGTTTAAAAGACATGGTTACAGGGTTGTGGATAAAAGCGGGATGATAAGGCTGTTGTGGAAATCCTTCAAAGAAGAAGCCATCCCTCCGAAATTCACTAAACCCAAAAAGTCTCCTTCAAAAGGAGACGGAAAAGTTAATGTCACTGTTTTCAGGAACGGATGGTGCCCGAACATGAATATTGCATTTGAACGGGCAAGAAGGGCTTCCGCGGAATTTCCCGGGCAAACGAATTATCAGGTGATTGAAACAATTGATAAAGAAGTATTTAAGGAATGGGGGATTTTCGATGCCCTTTATATTGATGGAAAAGAAATGGGTTTCGGCCCTGCCCCATCATTCCGTAAGGTCAGGAAAAAGATCCAAAAAAGATTGAATTACCTGAAGAATTGATTATCATTCCAGGCTATCAGACCTTATATCCGTCGTGATAGCCTTTTTTCATCCACTCAAGGTTTTCGTGCCGGAAATATGGTGACAATAACATTGCATATTTCTGTATTTCATTGGAATTCATCGGCTTAAAATTCCTAAGTAAATTCAGATTCGAGTCCACCACCTTTTTACTATCCATTCCAACAGCTATCCCGCTGGGGCCTTCGAGCGATAAAGCAAATCTCACCAGTTCAGCGACGTCTATACCCTTTATGGTCTCTTTTGGTCTTACGGTTTTCATAAGCATTATGCCCATACCCCGTTCCTTTGCCGCCGGAATCAGGGTGCCCTGCCGGTTTTCTTTATTTCCGTCGTAGTGATTCATTGCGAATAGCATGCTGTCGAACCTGCCGGTTTCAAGCATTGCCATCAGTGCCTGTGCATTCCCATGACCGGAAAATCCGATGAACCTTGTAACACCTTCCTCTTTCAGCTTTGAAAACAGATCCAGCACTCCGCCTGTTTTGCAGATCCTGTTCACCTCTTCCATAGATTCAATTGCATGGATCTTCATCATATCGAGGTGATCGGTCTGGAGCCTTTTGAGACTCAGTTCCACTTCAGCTTTTGCCTTTTCAAGATCCCTTTCAGCGATCTTTGTCGAGAGGAAGATCTCTTTACGCCTGTTCTTTATGATATGCCCAAGACGTTCTTCACTTATGGCCCCCGTTTCGGTGTTTACATAGCTGTGAGCCGTATCCCAGTAGTAAAGTCCATTATCAAGAGCATAACTACACATTTCAAGCGCTTCATCTAAAGTCTTGATATTAAGGAACCTGCTGCCCAATCCAATAGCGATCCTCGGAATTACTACCCCGGTTTTACCAAGCATTGCCGTTGGCAATCCTTTTGGGTCGTATTGATTTTTAACATTCATGGTTCTTTTTTCCGAACTGTGTTCTTCTGAAAATGCCAGCTGTGCGCCGGCAACGGCAATTCCTGCACTTATTGTGCTCTTTAAAAAACTTCGTCTTGAATACCCCTTTCTCATGGCATTTTAATTTAAATAGTGATTATCACAAACTATATCCCTTTTTCGACTCAACTACAATCGATCAAAAGTTGCTGGTTACTGGTTCCTTGTTACTGGTTCCTAATTGATTTAACCAGAAACAAGTAACATCAACTTTATTTAGTATCCACCATAATCGGCAGCCCCTTTCCATTGGTCATAATAATAACTTTGGCATTTGGTGAGGCCGAAATAGCCTTTATCATTTCATATTGTAATAACCTGTCGCTTAGTCCCGAACTTAAAATTTTCTGGTAATCGGCAATACCTTGGGCTTCAACCCTTTTACGTTCAGCTTCCTGCCTTTCCCTTTGCAGAACAAATGTCATTTTCTGTGCATCCTGTTCAGCATTGATCTTTGATTCAATGGCTGCTTTTACCGATTCAGGCAGTGAAATATTCCTGACTAAAAGCTGTTCAAGCATAAGCCCGCGATTACTGAAATTTGATTCAATAGCCTTAAAAATCCTGCTCTGAAACTCATCTCTTTTGGATGAAAAAAGCGATACCGCGTCATAATAAACGGCATTATCCCTTATCCCGGTCCTGCAGATGGGGCGAACCAGGACATTCTTGTAATCAGTTCCAACCTCCTTTAGAATCCGTGGTGCTTCCGGGGGAACAACTTTATACAGGACTGTCAGATCAATAATTACTTCGAGGCCATCTGCCGATAACACCCGAATAGCATCGTCCCTCTGTGTTGAACCTTCATCCTGGATTCCCGACATGGTGTAGTTTTCTGTTTTGATATCGAACATAACGACTTTAGCCAGAGGATTAATCAGACTTAGTCCGCTCTCCAGAATGTTGTTGTTCACCTTGCCAAACAGCTTTTTAACCCCTACCATTCCAGGTTCGACCTGTACAACCGATGCAAATGCAAGGAGTATCAGAAAGATAACCGCCGCAAATATATTCACCTGCAGTTTGTGGGTCTGAAAATATGGAACAGTCCTGACTGCAACCAAAGCGACCAGGAGAATCAGGATTCCGATTACTATTAATGTCATTGTTAGGTGTTTTAAGGTTTATAATGTATTACTGATATCAGGTAGCAAGTTAAGCAGAAAAAAGACACAGAGATACGCTAAGGAAAGAAAGGATTTCTTAATCAGTTATTAGTTCCTTTATTGTATTAAGGTTTATTTCTGTTTGAGGATTAAAGGAATCACTGTTCATATAATTCAGCATTGATTTCAATAATTGCTTCGATACAAGCCGCTCATCTGATAACTCTTTCAGATCAATACTGCATACCATAAGTTTTCCTCCGCCTGTTCTGGCTTCAAATGCAAGTGCAAGCCTCCTGTTCTCGAACCATGTATCGATAGGCTGGATAAGCGGTTTCATTCCTGCAGGAAACCCGTCAAGTATCATTGCCTGAGAATGTGACACCGGATCCCACCACTGCCAGTTGCTGTGGTATTCGGTAGGGAACTCCCTGAAAACAGGATGTTCAGGATCGCACAGAATACCCAGAGTATGGGGTGGCTGGTTATTGGTCCATGCCGTATTCCAGAAAATACTTGAAAATCCTATCGCAACCTGTGCTCCTTTTGTTTTCCCAACCTTGCCATATGAAAGTAGTAAAACCGACCCTCCGTTTCTGAGGATATTTTCAGCATTAGGATCCAGTTTGTCAGTGATGAATACCTTCCCCGGGTCGGCTGTGGCATTTTTCGGGTATACCCAGAAATCCCATTTGTTTCTAAATGAAGTGTTCTCAATGCTGACTTCCAGTGTAAGTTTCTGAGCTTCCTTGATCATTGAGAGATTAACTGATAATGATCCTGTTGGGATGCAATTGCCAATCGCTATTGTATCCTTTTTAAATTTCTGTTCGCTAAGAATTTCACCTCTGGAATTAATAACGCGACAAGCGACTGTAGAATTTAATAATGGCTTTGCGCCAAAATGGGCAATTTCAATTTCCGATTTAAATACTTCATTATTGTTATACGTCATTTTCGGTATTCTTGCAAGCGGAACTGTTTCATTGCAGAACATCCTGAATTCTTCAGCAGTTATGTATCCTTTATTTTCAAAAAACGGATTTAAGATCCCGACCAGAGCAGTACCCTGACCGGGGAAATCATGCAGCTGAAGGAGATGAAACCCGCCAAACCCCGGAGTGCGCAATGCTGCTTCAATATCAGCCTTGTAACATAATACCTGAAGTCTACCTGATGCCATAAGGAAATCCTCTGCCTGATCACCCATGTTGTGATCAGATAGCGATTCCCGGAATATTTCAAAATTCGTAGGTTTTAATACACCAGAATACTTAACAATCTCTTTAAAATCAGGATAAACGCACCATTGGCCAATTTCGTGGCTGACCGTCGGGATCTTATACTGAGAAACAAAATCGCGGTAATCAAACATCGTCTGTGGTGGACTGGCATTGATTATGCTTTTCAGTCCTTCACCCCAACCCTGGATCCTTGGAACAGGTGTAAGGTTATAATCATTTTCAGGAATGATTGGCCAACCTGCACCAGAGGTATAAACCATGCGGTTGTCCTTTGACTTCCAGTAACTGATCAGGTTTCCAAGGTACTCATTCAGTTTGCTCCCTCCCGGTTCATTGCCATAAGCGAGCATGCAGAATGACGGATGGTTACCATATTCCTTTATAATCCTGTCACTTTCCTCATATATAAATTTATCGACAGGCTTTCCGTCTCCCAGACCGCTTCCCTCACCATTTGCCCATGAGCTGCATTCAATATGAAAGTACATTCCAAGCTTATCCGCTGCTTTGAATGCTGCTTCAGGCGGACACCAGGAATGGAATCTTATATGATTCAATCCGTACTCTTTGCATGTTCTCAGAACCTTTTCCCACGATTCAACATCGGCAGGCGGATACCCTGTAAGCGGGAAGATGCAGCATTCAAGGGTACCGCGCAGAAAGATCCTTTGGCCGTTTACCTCGAAGTGGGTTCCACTTGTTTTGAATTCACGCATTCCAAAATCAACTGATCGTTGATCAATAACACTTTTGCCATTCTCCTTAAGAGTGATTGTCATTTTGTACAATGCCGGTTTGAACTCACTCCATAGCCGGAGATAATTAATTTTGTAGTTTAAGACAGTTTGTTGTTCATTTGAATTTGTAACAATTGTTACATTTTTGATTGGAAGGTTTTGCGGTCGTTCGGTATTGAAACCGCTAGCCTGAAATGACAAACTCCCTTTAAAAGCTGTATTATCCGGATTCTTAATGCTTACAATCACCCTGGCACTTTTCTTATGAATATCAGGGAACACCTTTATGTCGTCAATGTACACCTTCGGAGTAGTAAACAGGCAGATATTGCCGGTAATGCCATTCCAGTTCGATTGGGTATGATCGCTGATACTATGTGAATTTACCCCGATCGGAATAATCACTCTGTTATCAATCCTTATGCTTATCACGTTTTTTCCCGGGACAAGCATGCCGGTCAGATCGTATTCATGGGGTGTGGCAAGACCGTTCTGAATGCCGGCTTTCTTATCGTTCACAAAAACAGTAGATTCCCAATGGCATCTTTCAAGGAAAAGGAATACTCTCTGCCCGGTCCAACCGGCAGGCAGTTCAAATTCCTTTTGATACCAGGCTGCACCTTTATAATATTTTACCGGCTTCAGCCAGAATGGGATTTTTATATTCCCGGGCTGGCGGTATTTTTCATACTTTTTATCTGTGAAATATGATCTGTCGACAATATCGCCTGTCCAGGGGGTGTTGAGGGTAACTTCTTCTCCTTTCCCGTTTTCAGCCATTGAACCCGGCAACCTGATAGTTTCTGCAAATGATGTTTTGTACCATTCATCATTTATACCCCGATCGAGGGAGTCAATTCTGAACTTCCATTCTCCCGCAAGGGGAAGTGTGTCCCTTTTAAACTCTTTGTTTGCCTGGCAGCCTGTCAGAAACAGTAAAACGATTAGTAAGTATTTCATTTCGAAACATTTATTTCATTTGCAGCATCATTCAATCCTTTTGATGATGCAGTTTAGATGATATTATTTCATCTCATTTTCGATCTCCTCGAGAGATTTTCCTTTTGTCTCGGGAAGTCTCTTCAGGATAAACCAGAATCCGAGAATACAGATCAGCCCGTAAAGCCAGAAGGTACCTGAAGCTTTAAGCAGATTATTCAGAAGCGGGAAAGTATAGGTAAGTATAAAGCATGCTGCCCACAGGGCAAAGGTGGCCACTGACATTGCCATGCCTCTTACCCTGTTCGGGAAGATTTCGGAAAGAACAACCCATGTCACAGGAGCCAGGGACATTGCATAACATGCTATTGCTGTTACTACCATAACCAGCAAAGGCAGTCCCTGGATATGAAAATAGTACAAAACTCCTATCACTGCATATATTCCCGCAAGTCCTCCGGCTCCCAGAAGCATCAGGGCTTTTCGTCCGATCCTGTCAACCAGTGACATCCCGACAAAAGTAAAAATAAGGTTCACACTCCCGGTGATCACTATATTGAAGAGAATATCCGAAACCGAATAGCCTGCATTGGCGAATATTTCCTGTGCATAATTGAAAATCACATTTATTCCACACCATTGCTGAAAAACAGCAATAATAATTCCGATCAGGAGCACTTTTGAAATTCCATGTTCCTTTAGTAAACGATAATCAACCTTCGTCCGATCCTCGCGTAATGTTTCCCTTATTGCCACAAGCTCACTGTCAGCATAGTCGTAACCACCGATTCTGGAGAGCATCCTGTGAATTTTTATATCGTTCCTTCTGTCTCTTGCCAGCCATCTCGGGCTCTCAGGCACCAGCCACATAAGAATAAAAAACAATGAAGCAGGTATTGCACAGGCATAAAACATCCATCTCCAGCCTGTCTGTCCGTTCCAGGAGGTCATGATATCCGTAACGGAAGCTCCTGCCTGCACGGGTTCCGCGATCCTATAGTTGATAAGCTGCGCTGCCAGGATCCCGATCACGATCGTAAGCTGATTTATTGAGACAAATCGACCACGTACATTTGCAGGCGTAATTTCGGCAATATAGACCGGCGAAAGGTTTGATGCAAGGCCTATGCCTATACCTCCAGTAATTCTGAAAACTATGAATGCTGTTATGTGATTTGCAGTGCCCGTGCCAAGCGAGGCAAAAACAAAAAGGCATGCTGCCAGGAGCAATAATTTTTTCCTTCCGAACCTGTCGCTGAACCATCCTGAAAGTCCTGCACCCACAAGGCAGCCGATAAGCGCACAACTCATTACCCAGCCCTGCATTGCCGGATTTCCGGTTATCTTAAAAAATGGTTCATAGAAAGGCTTTGCGCCACCGATGACAACCCAATCGTATCCGAAAAGGAGACCTCCCATTGCTGAGATAAGGGAAATCCCCAGAAGGTATGACCAGTTGTAAATTTGATTACTCATTGAGTGATTTAAAGGAGCTTGTATTTGTTAATCATCAAACCCCCTTCCCTGCCTTCCCCCAGGGGGGACGGAGCACACTCATTTCCCCCTTGGGGGAAACTGAAAAGGGGGTCGAACTCTTTAAAATTCCTTTAAAGCTTCCAGCATTGCCACGACATTTTCAAATGGAACATTTGCCTGTATGTTATGGACGGTGTTAAAGATAAATCCGCCATTATTGTTCAGAATGCTGCATTGTTTCTTCACCTGTTCCTTAACCTGCAAGGGAGTTCCGAATGCGAACACACCCTGTGTGTCAACTCCGCCTCCCCAGAAAACAATTCTGTCACCAAATTTTCGCTTCAGGGTTGCAGGATCCATGCCTTCAGCATTTATCTGAACAGGGTTAATAATATCAAATCCCGACTCAATAAACAGTTCCAGAAGAGTTCCTATGGAACCACATGAATGCTTGAAAGTTTTCCAGCTGGTATTCCGGTGTATCCAGTTATTGACCTTTTTGTAATATGGCATCCATACCCTGGCATAGGTTTCCGGGGAGCAGAAAGTAGAGTTTTGGGTCCCAAAGTCAGTCCCGCAGATAAAGACTGTATTTATCCTTTCGCCGATCACGTCATGAAGCTTTGAAAGATTCTCAAGTGCAATGTCAGTTTGCCTGTCATAAAGTTCCTTAACAAAATCTTCCCTTATCAGTGTTGAAATATACCAGTCGGCGACTCCCCTTATGCCTTTCGGATGTTTAAGGTTCAGACCGGGTACCAGGGCAATATCACCAAGAGCAGTACCTCCGAGCGAGGCCATAACCGCTTTGCCGGAACTCTCAACAAATTCTGCCTGTGCTTTCCAGTAAGCAAGATCATGATTGGTGATTCTTGTAAACTCTTCCAGGTTATCTTCCACCTTTAGTTTTGAATCGTCAATTGGCTCCTGCCTGTCAATTGCATCAAAGAAATATCCCGTTTTAGGCATCATTGCGCTTGCCGGAACTGAAACATCGCCCTCGGGATGAATTAGAATATCCCCGTTGCTGTTATAAGTATAGTTGAACATTCCGGGGAAGAGCACTTCCTGTCCCCAGAAAGTCTTGTGAAGTTTCCAGTCCCGGTTTGGAATTCCGAACATGTTGTTCTCCCCGTAAAGACCTATCACATCAATATTCATCGCCCGAACCAGTTCATCGTCGATCTCACCAAGCATCTGAAAAGGTTCTGTCACTCTCACCGGCTTCTTTTCCAGCCCATAGTACTCTCTCAGCTTTTCAACCATGCGAACATGGATTCCTGTGACAGATGTCGATCCGAAATCCACAACTACTTTTTCCGGCTGTTTATGATTAATTGTCCTTTCGAAATTCTGTTTTGAAGATGCTGTCATATTATGATTATTTCAAGTTTAATTATTGCATTCATAAAGTTAGTTTTTTCTTTTTTATCAGGTTTAACTTACCATTATATTCTTTTTTACTCCCCCGTTTTATGTATTAGTCCAAAATAATTTGGTTAATTAAAAAAATCTCTGCAATCGGTTGCAGAATTGAAAATTTATCCTAAATTTGGTAATGTATTTTGTATACACCTGATTCTACCAACGAAATAATCTGTTCATGGCGTTTTTAACTGAAATAACATTTAAACTGAATGCCTATGATAAAAAATATGATCAGATATCAGTATCCGTATTAAATCAAACAGTGAATGATACAGCATTTCCTGTTACCGGAAGTCAACAATTGATGCAGTAACATATTAATTCCTCTTATTAATCCTAAAACTTAAATTTATGGTAAAAAAACCTTCCAGAAGTACTTTGTCGGTAAAGTACTTTAAAAAGATTTCCCTGCCGTTGAGTATCATTGGACTATTGTTATTGGCCGGGACAATCCAGATCAGTGCTTCGGTTTTTTCAGGTGTTTCCCTTGCGGTTGATGACCAGCAAAGGACCATTACTGGCCGAGTAATCGATGCAAATGGTAATCCTTTGCCGGGAGTTAACGTCCGTGAAAAGGGGACTACATCGGGAGCATTAACATCGTCTGACGGAACTTACTCATTTGCAGTTTCTTCCGGACAGGCAGTGCTGAGCTTCTCATTTATAGGATATGCCCCACAGGACATAGCTGTTGGTAATCAGACTGCTATTAATGTTACTCTTTTGGAACTTGTTACAGGATTGGACGAAGTTGTGGTTGTTGGTTATGGTACTGTTAAGAAAAAGGATCTGACCGGATCTGTTTCTTCGGTAAAGGCAGAGGATCTTATGGCAACTGCTCCTACAAACATTCAAAAAGCCCTTATGGGAAAAACTGCAGGGGTTCTGATTGCTCAGGGAAATCTGGTAAATTCAACAGCCACGATCCGTGTACGCGGGAACCGTTCGGTCACTGCTACCAACGATCCGCTTTTTGTTATTGACGGAATACCATCCACAGGTGGATTGGAAACCATAAATCCCAGCGATGTGGAGTCGATTGAAATTTTGAAAGATGCATCAGCTACGGCAATCTATGGCTCCAGAGGTGCAAACGGGGTAATCATTGTTACCACCAAGAAAGGGGAAGCCGGCAAGGTTACTGTCGAATACGACGCCTACTATAGCATCGGCAACCTTAACCGTTTTCGCAAGGTATTCAATGTTGCCGAATATGTTGACTATGTAAGGGAAGGAGGCCGCAAGTACACTTATGACGGTAATGGTGGTTTCGTGGTAGATCCAACCGGTGTTTACGGCTCTTTGACGCCTGATTACAGCGAGGACATGGGGATGACTTATTTCACCAACGATCCCTACGTAAAACAATCGATAGACACAGCTTGGGTTGGAGGTGTATATGATCCTTCGAAGCTTCGTGGTTTTGACTGGCAAATGGCGGGTTATCGCGACTATGCTGCTTCTCAGAACCACTCCATAAGTATCAGGGGCGGTTCGGAAAACACAAAAGTATTTGTTTCGGGTTCATACATGAACCTTCATGATATTCAGCTTCAGTCGTTCCGTAAACGGTATACACTTCGACTGAACCTTGATCAGAACCTGGGAAAAAGGATGACTATGGGTGGAAATATTAATTTCGGATATATTGACTGGAATGGCGGTAAAGGTATTTCTACCGTCTTTAATCCGCTTGGTAATCCCTTTTATTCACCTCCGGGCAGCAATGGACTCCCTGATGTAAGACAAACTGGCGATCAAAAATATGGAATTATTAAAAATCCGGCCGGAGAACCTTTGAGTACCAATCCGTTCTTCGATTTGGAGGGGATTCAAAATCAGAATAAAAATCAAAGGTTGCTGACAAACCTTTATCTGATTATAAACCCGTTTAAAGGGCTGTCATACAGAGCAAACTTTGGATATAACATGAATGTTACTCAAAACCAGCATTTTGCCAGTAAATATTCGACTGAGACAAATTTCGGTAACCCTGTTGCATACGAGAATTTTGCCTTCGATCATGGCTGGACATTTGAAAACATTCTTTCGTACAACACAACAATCAAATCTCATACAATAGGTGTAACTGCTGTTCAGTCAAGTGAAAAGTTTGTGCAGGAACCTGCCCGTGCTACGGGTAGCAGCCTCCCGCTGGAAACGCAGCTCTGGTATTCACTCGGTTCAGCATCATCACAATCTGTTTCCAGCAGTTATACACAGTGGACCATGATGTCGTGGCTGGGCCGTGTAAATTATTCGTTCATGGACAGGTATCTCTTGACAGCATCTATCAGGTACGATGGCTCTTCGCGACTGGCAACCGGTAATAAATGGGTAGCATTCCCGTCGGTGGCTCTTGCATGGCGCCTTTCAGAAGAAAGCTTTATGAAGGGCATAAGTGTGATCGACAACCTGAAGCTCCGCCTGGGATATGGAGTAACAGGAAACTCAGCTGTTACTCCTTACAGTACAGTGGGTACGACTGTTGCGAGCCGTTATAACTTTGATAAAGCGACTGGATTTATGGGTTTTGCCCCCAATTCACTTTCCAATCCAAACCTGACATGGGAAAAGACAGCCCAATATAATGGAGGTATCGACTTTGGCTTCTTCAGGGGACGTATTTCCGGATCTATCGATCTTTATTTGCAACAAACATCTGACTTGTTAATGACTCGTTCACTCCCAAGTGTTTCAGGTTTTACCTCTATAGTTCAAAATGTTGGGGCAACAAAGAACCAGGGTCTGGAAATCAGCCTGAGTACCGTCAACATTACCACAGGTAAAATCAACTGGACAACCGACCTGACATTTTCAACCAATAAGGAAGAAGTCTCCCAGCTTGCCACAGGATTGCCGCAGGATCTGGTTAACAACTGGTTTGTAGGGTATCCTGTCGACACATATTATGGTTATCTGGCATATCCAAGAGTCTGGGGTTGCTCCAAGGCAGATATAGACGAGATGGCTAAATTCAATGCCAATGGTACAAACTTTAAACCTGGTGAGATACGCCTTGAGGATCTGAACAATGACTACAAGATAACTGATGCCGACAGAAAAATCATAGGTTCCAGGATGCCTAAATGGTCGGCCAGTCTGGCAAATACGTTCAAATACGGTCCCTTTGATCTGTACCTATTTTTATATGGTTCCTTCGGGCAGATGATTTACTGGAATCCGGGCGTATCCATCATTGGCCGCTATAATAGCATTAAAAATGATTACTGGACTCCTGAACATCAGGATACCAAGTGGCTGAAACCTCAGCTGGACATACAAATGCCGGCTAACGTAGATGCCATGTATTATTGGGATGGGGACTTCCTTAAAATTTCAGACATCACATTAGGGTATACATTGCCTGCCAATCTGATTGAAAAAGTAAGTATTAAAAGTGTTCGCGTTTATGCTAAGATTCAAGACCCATACATGTGGACAAACTTTGAAGGGATTGATCCTGAAGGATCTATAGCTCAAACCCGTTCCGGAGGGACTATCGGAACCTATAATGATGCCCCATTCACGATGAGAACCTATATGTTCGGAATTAATGTAACATTCTAATCAGTAAAACAATGAAAATGAAGATAATTAGTAATATTTTACTATTGGCGGGATTTACCTTGTTCAGCTTATCCTGTTCCGATTTTCTGGATGAGAAATCGTATAACGCAGACTATACTTACTATAATTCCGCTGCTGGGTTAGATGCTTTAACCGTAGCGTGTTACCAGCAAACCCGCTGGTGCGTAAATTCTGAAACCCAATACCCTTTTGAAGATATGGGTACCGACATCTGGATGATCGGTGGCGACGGCTCTCATCGTGATGCTTTTGGCCAGTTTCTTTCAACTGCCATGACTCCTCAAAATGGAAATATAGCAGGCTTCTGGAATAACAATTACAAGGGGATTGCCTCATGTAACCTGGGATTGCAAACTTTGGAAAGCAATACTGATATGGCTGAGGCTACAAAAGCCATACGCAAGGGAGAAATGCTGTTCCTTCGTGCCTATTATTATTATGAACTTGCCATTCAGTTTGGCGCTGTACCTTTGGTTACCATTCCGGTAGATAAAGTCAAAACAGATTTTACACGCGCTCAGCAAAAGCAAATCTGGGCACAGGTCATTTCAGATGCCCGTAAGGCATGGGATCTTCTGCCCTGGGCTGACGCCAGCGGAAAAGTGACGGGTGATTTTGGACGTGCCAGCAAAGGCTCTGCTGGTCATTTGCTTGCCAAGGCTTATATGTTCCGTTATTGCGACAAATATGCAAAGAGCCAGTCAGACGCAAATATGAATGAGGATCGCGGAGGACTGGAAACAGATATCGACTCTGTGATTTACTACGCAAGCCAGGTTTGCAAATTCGGGCCCGGAGCTTCAAGTTTAAGTAATCATGCCCTGGCAGCCAATTACTCGACACTCTGGGGGTGGAATCCAAAAACCGGTCTGTCAGCCGAATATGCAGGTCCGGAAATCGTTTTTTCGATTAATAATTCATCCACCTATTTTTGGAACAATGTAGGAGCAACAGATGTTAATACCAACGGAAACCAGCTGCATTTGTATTACACCGGGCAATTGGAAAATTATCCATTGTCAACTAAACTTGAAAGTGGAACCACTATTACCTTAGGAACCAATGTCGGGCTTGTACGTGATTTAATGACCGGACGTCCATGGAGGCGTGTTGCTCCTTCACCATATTATTATTCTGAAACCGGGCTCTATGCTGCTAAAAACTATGAGACAGGTAAATTAGGTAAGCTTGTCGATTCGCGGCTTTACAAATCCCACGTCTGGGTAGAATACTGCAACAGCACAGCCAGGGATTTCAAATGGGCTGTCGTTACGAATCCAGCTGGCACATTTGATCCTGCAAGTATCGGGATGGTAACCGGAACACAAAAGTACAATGTAGGCGACACCGCAATGCTCTTAACTACTGAGGATGTCAGCCAACGTGCCGGACCTGGGACCAAAGCGGAAAAGCTTGTATTGGCGCGTGCAAAGGAAAAATATTGGCTGGTTCCGATGCAATCCGTTAAAGTTCCTTTGTTAAGGGGTGAAGTCTCCGGATTTGATGTCAGCACCAATAGCTTCCCTCCACTGGTTAAATATCTGGATAACAGACGTGCAGCTACAAATGATCAGGCTGGTTTCAGGAACTTTTATCGTTTCCGTCTGGCCGAAACCTACATTTTGCTGTCAGAAGCTTATGCCCGTAAAGGTGATTTTACAAATGCTGCCGACGCCCTTAACAAGGTCCGTTTGCGCGCAGCATGGAAAGAAGGCGAAGTAAAATCCGCCCATTACTGGAAATATGATGGCGGCACCTGGGCTACAAGAACTACTTCAACTGAAGCTGACATGCAGGTATCAGCAGGTTTCCTTGGTAGTTTTACAGGTGATGCACTTACAGATTTCTACCTGGACGAAATGGGTCATGAAACAGCTGGCGAATTGAATCGCTTCGACTTGTTGGTCCGGTATGGAGCCGATTACTGGTTCAACCGGGTAAAAGCCACCGATTACTGGGCAAGCAATGATAATGGTGTTAGTGGTGGTGCTATAAAGAAGTATCATCGCTTCCGCCCCATACCGCAGACATATATCGACAATGTTAATCCGCCTGATCCTAATCCCGCAAAATTACGGATACTTCTAGAATTGATATTCATTGATTTCCTGGACGTTCTTGCACGTCCAGGAAATTTTATAACCCGAATCCGGGTTACTGGATTTTAGATTAAAAGTCAATTGTTTTACTGAGATTGATCTTTCGGGTCAATCTCAGTTTTTTTATCTTTGCTATTGTATGCTGACTGAAAATCATATACCTGAACCCATTCTGTTTAATCCGCTTAAACATTACCTGCCTTTTATAAGGGATTTCATAGGTTATTATCTTTCAAATTCATTAAACCCTGAGATAAAGAATCTTATCAGGGAGGTGAAGCATATCGGAACAAGTGTCATGGATATTTATACCGGGGAATTATCGCAGGAATTTATCTTTAGCCAAATTGAAGAATTCCTTGTGGTAAATAATATTAAAGCCAGGGAAATCTATAAAGAATGGACAGGTTCCGATTTCAATGATTTCAGGATCATTCCGTTATCAGACGGTTCACAATGGACCCTAAAATTCCATAACCACGAAACCAGGTATGTCCATATATTCCCTGCACGATCGAGTCCCCATACATTCAGGATCAAAGCAAATACACTGAAATCTGCAGTGCTTTACGTGATAATGATCGGCAAAGACTATGTATCTGAAGATGACCTTAATAAAGCAAGAGCCTTTGCCGGATTGTCACCCGTAAGGGAGGTAGCCGATGCCGAGGCGGTGACAGAGATGATTGAGATACTGAGGAAGTAGGTGAACAAAGATGCATGGAAGGCGTCCTGTGGGATCTAAGACTCTTATTTAGTGCTGATTAATTGTTCGAAAATTGAACTTCGTTAATAATTTTGTGTTTATATATATAAGTGTTTATCTCTGACTTAAACAAGAAGCGGAATGAACGAAACTGAAAAGCTTAAAAATCTTGTGCTGGCACCTTACATTATTAAAGCCACGACGCTCATCGGTAAGCAGAGGGGTGTCGGGGGCAACCAGTTTCGTCATGCCCTGGCAACTATGGCAATACTGTTGGATTACAAGCTGTTCGATGATTATGTGTTGCTGAAGGCTTCTGTCATACACGACCTCCTGGAAGATGTTCCGGAAACAAATGAAAATGAATTAAGGCATATAGATGACCAGGCAAACCAGGTAGTTGACCTTGTAATGGAAGTAACAAGACGAAAGGGAGTGACAAAGGCTGATTACCTTAAAAGAATACTTGAAAAAGGATCGCGCAATGCAAAATTCCTGAAAGTGGCTGACCGTATAAGCAATCTTACCGACCTTCACCGCGATACCCATTCCGGAAGAAAATGAACGATTACCTGGATGAGACTGAAAAATATGTCCTTCCCATGGCACACGAGGTTAATTCAAATATGGCCATTGAACTCCGCGACCTGGTTAAAAGAAGAAGGAAACTGGTTAAAATTATGGAGGATTGTGGCCCAAAGAAATAGATGCTTCTCCTTCAATTGCGGTTGACTATTCGGTTGCGTTTGGCAGAGTAAATTTAAATTCGTTGCCCTTGCCATTCTCACTACTTGCATAAATTTCCCCGCCATGTTTTTCTACGAATTCTTTGCAGAGTAATAATCCTAAGGTTGTTCCTTTTTCTTCTGCTTCGCCTATTGTTGAATGAATTTGTGAAATATCAAATAGTTTTGTTAAATAACCGGGGGATTTTGTAATCCCATTGTCCAACACTGAAATTATTACATTTGAAGATGTTTGCTGTGCTATAATATCAATTTGTCCATCAATGTTGGAAGATTTCATTGCATTTGAAACAAGATTTCTTAATATCGTTTTTAGCATAAAGACATCCGCAAAAACATTTATCTCGTCTGCTATAAAATAATTGATTTTGATGTTTTTTACATCGGCTTGTGGTTTAAGGATTGAAACTGCATCCTGACTGATTTTTTTAAAATTCAATGTTTGTGGTTCAAAAGGAATTTTCCCCTGATGCATTTTTGTCCATTGAAGCAGATTATCAAGAAGGTTATAAAGGTTAGTAGCTGATTTGCTCATCATAACAGCCATTTTTTGAATTTCTTTAATTGGCAAGCTATCCAATTCCTCAGCCATTAGCTTTGAAAAGTTATTGAATACATTGAATGGAGTGTACAGGTATTGGGCAATGGTGGAATAGAATTTGTCTTTTTCAGCACTTATGTGCAGTAATTCCTTTTCGTATCGTTTAACTTCTGTCGTATCTCTGACAACCGCACAAAACAAATAATATCCACTTAATTTAATGGGGAATACAATGCTTTGGATATTTCGTATTTTCTCAGAATTGAATGGAATGATTTCACTATCTCTGATCTGATTGAAAATTTCAGGTGTTTCTTGTGTTATTATGCCTTTTATCACTTTTTCAATTCTGGTTCTATCATTTGAGTGTGGTGGTGAAAGTTGAATTTGAATATCAATAATGCTTTTATTTAGAACATCTTTTGCTTTTAACCCACAAATTTGCTCAGCGCCTCTGTTCCAAATGATTATATCCCCCTGCTCATCAAAAACAACAATAGCATCGTTAACCTGGTCAATTACTTCCTTAAATTTTGTTTCGCTTTCTTTAAGTGCGTTTTCTACTTGCATTCGCGCGGAGATATTTCTGGCTAATAAGGTACAGCCAAAAATCTTATTCTCTTCATTCAAAATAGGATTAAGGAAAACTTCATAATAGTCAAGGTTAACATCGCCAAATCTATGTAAAAGTGATTGGGCCTCGCCTTTTAACGCAAGGTCAATTTTCTCCTTTAACAAGTTTCTGTCCTCATATTTAGAAATACAATCCAGAAAATTTATCCCTATATTCACATTACTGTTATATGCGAATTTCATAGCATCTCCGTGGGCTTTATTATAATACAGATAATTATAATCCTGGTCAATTGAAAAAATAATAGTGTCCTTCTGGCTTTCAATGCTTGACATCAGAAGTAGATGCGATTCTTTAAGCGCTTCTTCTGTTTTTCTTCGATCGCTGATATCAATTACATTCGCTAAAAAAAATGTTTTGTTATTTTCTTGTATTAAGGGGGAAATTATAACATTAACAGAGATTAACTTCCCGTTTTTATGGCAAAAAACAAGGTCAAATCCTTCCTTAGGTACATTATTATTAAGAGTTTGCTTAAAAGCATTGTGTATGTTTTCGATGTCTTGTTGAGCCCAATAAAGAAAGGGCGGTTGTTTTTCTAAAAGCTCGCCTTCATCCCAACCAACCATTTTGCAAAATGATTCGTTGACATACACCTGTTTCCCTGTTTCATCAACCACAAAAATACCACTAGGAATAGAATTTTCAATTGCTTTTATGAATGATATTTCTTTTTGGAAAGTAGTGGCAATTTTATCTGATTTTGGTTTACTCTTTTCAGGTTCCAGATCATTTATTCCGTATTCCGGGTTGGTGAAATTCATCCTGTCAATTTTAAATATTTAAAAATTAGTAACTAAGCCAATTTAATCATAAATACCAGCTTCTCATACTGCACTTCCTGTCAATTGCACAGACACCTTCAACTTGATATAAGTCCCTTTTAAAAAGAATAGACTAATAAGGGACCTGAATTTGATACGAGATTTATGAAAATAACTAATCCATAGGAGGTTCTTTTGTTCATTGAAGTATTAACAATTAGAATGGAATTATGTTATTCAACAGTTGCAAAGAAATATCGTGAAAAAGATTTTCAATTGTCATTTCAATTCAGAAAATAATATACTTCAGCTCAAATGCGAGTTTCTACAGGACAATAAAAAAAACGCAACTCATTTAATTATAGTAGAGTTACGTTTTGCTTCGTGATCCCGGAGAGACTCGAACTCTCAACCAACAGAACCGGAATCTGCCATTCTATCCATTGAACTACGGGACCAATACTTTCATTCAAGTCAATGGAATCTGCCATTCTCCCGCTTGAAGGCGGGACAGGTATCCATTGAACTACGGGACCGGATTTTGTGAATACGGCTCGCATGCCGTCACAACAATAAGCAAAAATAAGACCATTCGACCGGTTTTACAACTAAGTCAATATAATAATGCTAATTTTTTCTAATTTCGCACTCCAAAGAAGAAAGACGGAAGTCAGAAGTCCGGAGTCCGAAGCAAATAAAGAGGAACATGAAATTTAAATTTGAAAATCTCATAATCTGGCAGAAAGCAATGGATTTTGGTGAAGATATTTTTCATCTCTCAGCTCAGTTTCCAAAAGATGAAATGTTCAATCTTACCTCTCAGATTCGAAGGGCAGTTGATTCGATTGCTTTGAATATTTCAGAAGGCTCAACAGGACAATCGAGTCTTGAACAAAAGAGATTTATCGGCATGGCTACACGCTCTCTGGCTGAAGTAGTTACCTGTTTACACAAAGCTTTCAGAAGAAAATATATTTCTGAAGCAGAATTTAATGAACACTACGATTTTGCTTATAATCTAATGAATATGATGGTAGCATTTAAAAAGAAGATAGAATAGTACTTCCGTCTTCCGTCTTCGGTCTTCCGTCTTCCGACTTCGGTCTTTAACTGACAACCAAAAACATCTTTAATTAAAATGGACTATAATTTCAAAGAAATAGAAAAGAAGTGGCAGAAATACTGGGAGGATAACAAGACTTTCAGAACTCCTGAGGATCTTTCCAATCCGCAAAAATGCTACGTCCTTGATATGTTCCCCTACCCTTCCGGCGCCGGACTGCATGTTGGGCATCCTGAAGGTTATACAGCAACTGATATTTTTGCGCGCCATAAGAGGATGAAAGGGTTCAACGTCCTCCACCCTATAGGATGGGATGCTTTCGGACTTCCTGCCGAGCAGTATGCCATTCAAACAGGAACCCATCCTGCAATTACAACCAGGAATAATTGTGATACTTTCAGACGTCAGATCAAGGAACTGGGGTTAAGTTATGATTGGGAAAAGAGATAAACACGACTGATCCCAAATATTATAAATGGACCCAGTGGATATTTGTTCAGCTTTTCAACGCATGGTTCGATGATGATCTCCAGAAAGGGAGACCAATTTCTGAATTAAAAATTTCTGAAAAAATCTCCAGGCTCGGCAAGGAAGAGGTCAGAAAATACATTGATTCAAAAAGGCTGGCTTATTATGACAATGCACTGGTATGGTGGTGCCCAAGCTGTCGTATTGTATGTGCTAATGAGGAAGTTTTAAACGATGGGACGCATGAGAAATGCGGAAATATTGTTGAAAAGAAAAACCTAAAGCAATGGATGCTGCGGATTCCTCTTTATGCAGAAAGACTCCTGAAAGGCATTGATGACCTTAACTGGCCTGAAGGGATAAAGGATATGCAGAGGAACTGGATCGGACGGTCGACAGGTGCAGAGGTCGATTTCAAAATTGAAGGACTTGCTGAGAACCTGACAGTTTTTACTACACGGCCCGATACTTTGTTTGGTGCTACCTACATGGTGATTGCCCCTGAACATCAGCTGGTTGGTAAAATAACGACGGACTCCAACATTAAAAATGTAAATGAATACATAAGACTCTCCGCCCTCAAATCAGATCTCGACAGAACTGACCTTGCAAAAGAAAAGACGGGAGTATTCACCGGAAGATATTCAATTAATCCTGTTAATAAGAAAAGGATCCCAATCTGGGTTGCCGATTATGTCCTCACCGGATATGGAACCTGGGCGATCATGGCTGTTCCGGCCCATGACACCAGGGATTTTGAATTTGCTATTAAATTCAAGCTGCCGATAGTCTGTATCCAGGACCCGGACGTTACGGATCCAGAACAGAAAAAAGGATCCTCTGAAGGCTCCGAGTGCTGGACAGAGGACGGGAAATACATAAATTCCGCCGATACAAAAACTACAGGTATTGATATAAACGGGCTTAACAAGGATGCTGGCATCGCTAAAATTATTTCCTGGCTTGAATCCAAAAATCTTGGTAGAGCCAAGATCAATTACAAGCTGCGCGACTCGCTTTTCAGCCGCCAGAAGATCCTGGGGTGAACCATTCCCCGTGATCCATTGGGAAGATGGTGAAATAACAGTCCTGGATGAGGTTGAGCTTCCCCTTGAATTGCCTGAGCTGGAGAAATATCTTCCGGGGGGATCGGAGACGGCCTCTGGCCAATTCGGAGGACTGGCTTGCAGTTACTGATAAAACCGGTCGAAAAGGCCGGAGAGAGACCAATACAATGCCCCAATGGGCAGGGTCGTGCTGGTACTATCTGAGATTTATTGATCCGGATAACGATAACCTGATTTTTGACAAGCCAAAGGAGAAATACTGGATGCCGGTCGACCTTTATATAGGAGGTGCGGAACATGCAGTTCTGCATTTACTTTACAGCCGTTTCTGGCACAAGGTTCTTTATGATCTGGGTTTCGTTTCAACGGACGAACCATATTCAAGGCTCTTTAACCAGGGCATGATCCTGGCATTTGCTTATGAGAATGAGGTCGGTGCAAAAGTAGCTACCGACCAGGTTGAAGAACGCGACGGGAAATTCTATAATACCGAAAATGGCGCAGAACTAAAGCAGATAGTCGCGAAAATGTCAAAATCACTGAAAAATGTGGTAACCCCTGACGAGGTTGTCGAAAAAGTACGAGCCGATTCGCTAAGATTGTATGAAATGTTCATGGGCCCTCTCGACGTGATGAAACCATGGGATGAAAGGAATGTTAAAGGGGTCTTTAATTTTCTGGGCAGGGTGTTCAGGTTCTTCTCCAATCCTGATAATATAACATCAGCGGCAGAGGATATTGAAATTCTGAAAGGATTGCATAAAACCATCAAAAAAGTTGAAGATGATATTGAAAGTCTCAAATTCAACACTGCTATCTCGGAAATGATGATTTTTCTTAACCTTGTTTACAAAAAAGAAAAGGTTACAAGGGAAACTGCTCTCACATTAGTTAAAGTCCTTTCTCCTTTTGCCCCGCATGTTGCTGAAGAGTTATGGAATGCTCGGAAATGACCATACACTGGCTTATGAACCCTGGCCTGATGTAATTATGGAATATCTTAAAGAGGATGTTATAGAATACCCTGTTTCATTTAATGGGAAAATGAGGTTCAGGATAATCCTGCCGACCGATATGGGCAGGGATGAAATCATCAGGAATGTCCTTGCCGATGAAAGATCAGCCAAATGGATAGGGGCTTCAAAACCATTAAATATAATAGTAGTTCTGCACAAAATTGTAAATGTCGTAGTCAAACAATAAATCACCTGCCATTAATGCTTTCAAAAATAAAAGTCATATTTCTGCCGGTTATTATTCTCCTTATCTTTTCCTGCAGAAATTCAGTAAATCAAAATGTTCAGACGGCGCAGACGGTAATTGATACCGCTTCTATCAGTAAACCTGACAGTACTGTCTTAGTGTATGGAATACCTGCCGATTCATTTAATATT
>CAVSYN010000014.1:0-64019 GCA_963732115.1 uncultured Bacteroidales bacterium | reverse complement strand
CCGGATAATCAGATTCTTTATAACGGCAGATCCTGGCATAACCTTTATACATCGGTTAAGGATGACCGGTTTCTTTTTTCAAAAGAGTTCTTATCGGGATCAGTTACAATGAGGGGAAAAACATTTTCAGATATCAGGATCAAATACGATATATTTAAAGATGAAATACTTACACCAGATAATCAGGGAGGGATCCTTCAGCTGAACAAGGAAATGGTTGACAGCTTTTCACTTCTTTTCAGGAATAAAAGATATCAGTTTACAAGAATTACTTCTGATAGTCTGACAGGGTTTGGTGGTTACTGCAATTTGCTTTATAACGGAAGACATGCACTTTATGTCAAGTACAGTAAAAAGATCGGTAAGCAAACAGATGAGGGCAAGTTAGATAAGTTCTATCAGATTAACAGGACCTATCTTGTTAAAGATAGCATACAGTATCCTGTCGGCGGTAAAAATGACCTCCTGAAGCTTTTTGGCACGGATAAAAAATCAATCAGAAACTTTATCAAAAAAAATGAGATAACTATTTCAATGGAAGATCCTGAGAGTTTAATTCCAGTCCTCAGGTATCTGGATACTTTGAGATAAAAGGCAATCCTTAATGAAAATCAGAGTCCTCATAATGTTCTTAATAATGTCCCTGACCTGCGAGGTCAGGGCACAGGAAAGCAAATGGCTACCTTCAGAATATAAGGATCTGTCCTTCAAAGAATTTGTTTCAGTGGCCCAAAAACTGCTGAAAGTTAAATTCTACTACAAAGATGAATGGGTGAAGAACCTGAAGATGGGTGAGTATCCTGACAGTTTTAGTTTACGCCAGGTTCTCGATAACCTTTTAAGGGGGACATCTGTCTTTTATTTTATTGACAGGCATGGAAACGTTGTACTTACGAAGGACTTTGAAGTTAAGGTTTCAGATATATCTGATAAAAAGGAAAGCAGCTTTATTCCCCCTTCCGATTTTTCAGATCAGAAGGAGGAGAAGCAGCAAAGGGGAAATACATTTGTAGAAATTGGAAATCCTGCCGACAGGAATAAGCCGGATAAAGCCACCCTTTCAGGATATATTACCGACGGTGATACCAGGGAGCGGCTGGCGGGAGTAACGATCCTGGATCAGAAACTATCTGTTGGAACCATCTCCAATTCATTCGGATTTTATACCCTTAAGCTTTCACGCGGAACACACACACTTCAGTTCTCATTTCTCGGGATGAAGGAAAAAATGGTTAACCTGAATATTTTCAGTGACGGGGAAATGAATGTTGAGATGAAGAGCACTCTTATCCCTTTGAAGGAGACCGTGATCTATGCTCAGAAGAAAGTAATTCTTCAGCGTTTTGAAGTGGGCGTTGAAAAGATCAATATTTCAATCATTCAGATTATCACCAACAACTCTTGGTGAATCCAATATTGTAAACAGCATTCTTCTTGTTCCCGGTGTAAAATCAGTCGGCGAGGGATCGGCAGGCTTTAATGTCAGGGGTGGTTCAGCCGACCAGAATCTGATACTTTTATACGGAGCGCCTGTCTATAACTCATCTCATTTTTTCGGATTCTTTTCAGCAGTGAATCCCGATATAATAAAGGATGTCACTCTATATAAGGGAGGAATTCCCAGCCGGTATGGAGGAAGGATCTCATCAGTGCTTGACATTGGAACTGCCGAAGGCAATAAAAAGGAATTTGAAGGCAGCGCAGGAATAAGTCCGATAACAACACATATCATGGTGGAAGGCCCCTTGAAAAAAGATACCCTTAGTTACATCCTGTCATTCAGGAATACCTATTCAAACTGGATACTGGGCCTGCTCCCCGACAAAACCCTCAGCAAAAGCCGGGCATCATTTTACGATTTTAACGGCAAGCTGACTTACGATCTGAATAAAAACAATAAAATAGAGGCTGCATCCTATCTCAGCCATGATGCATTCCGCCTTGGTTCCGATTCACTTTACAAATATGATAACCGGATATTTGCCTTAAGCTGGCGTCATCTTTTCAACTACCAGGTTCTTTTCATCCTTTTCGATAAACCACAGCTTTTCAGCATACAATATTTCGAGCCAAAAATTCAAGCCTGAGTCATTTATCCTGAGCCATAAATTAAACAGTACCGGCGTGAAGGCCGATTTTAACTGGTTCCGGGGACGAAGCGAAATTAATTTTGGCCTCGATCTGAACGGTTATAAAATATTACCCGGTGCTTATCAGCCCGCTAATGATTCATCGCTCGTAAACCCACATATCCTTGAAAAGGAGAGGGCACTTGAAGCATCAATATACTTTGACGATAAATTTACTCTGACGGAATTTTTGTCAGTCAATGCCGGTTTAAGGTTATCGTCATATTATTCTCTGGGTCCCGCCTCAGTAATGGTCTATCAACCAGGCTTTTCTAAAAGCCGGTCCACCATTGTTGATACCCTTGATTTCAGATCGCTGGAGGTCGCAAAAATATATGCTGGTCCGGAATTGAGGATTTCATTGAATTTCAGGCTTTCGGAAAATAATTCCCTGAAATTAAACTATAACACTACCCGGCAATACCTCCATCTCCTTTCAAATTCAACTTCGATATCGCCGACTGATACCTGGAAATTGAGTGATTATAATATCAGGCCTCAGATCGGCGATCAGTTTGCCCTGGGATTCTATCAGCTGCTGGCGCATAACGGTATTGAAACTTCCATAGAGGTCTACTACAAGAAATTAAGGGATGTTGCCGACTTTAAAGGGGGTGCAAGTCTTTTAATGAATGAAAGGATTGCGGAAGAAATTATAAATGTTAAAGGGAAGGCGTATGGACTTGAGCTGCTGCTGAAAAAGACAGAGGGCAAGCTGCAATTCAGTATTGGTTATACTTATGCCAGGACATTAATTAAAAGTCCGGTTAACTTCAGGGAAGAGATCATTAATGAAGGAAAGTGGTTTCCGGCAAATTTTGACAAGCCTCATGACCTGTTTGCCACTTTAAACTACTTTCTTTCGCGACGTTTTAGCTTCGCTGCAAACTATACCTGGAGCACTGGTCGTCCCATAACATTTCCTGTTGCTACATATATAATGTACGATGAAGAACTTGTACATTATTCTGACAGGAATAAATACAGGATACCTGATTATGCACGCCTTGATCTTTCGATGAAAATAGGAGCAAGCCTTAAAGTGCATAGGATTGCTCATCCGAACTGGACGTTATCGGTTTATAACCTCTTTGGCAGGCAAAATGTTTATTCAATTTATTTCAGGAAGGAAGGAGAGATCTATAAGGGTCATAAATTGTCAATCTTTGCCAGAGCTATTCCGTCGGTAACTTTCAGCTTTGACTTCTGATCCGGACGGAAAGCTATGTTTTGATAAATCAAATTAATATGCACATCGCTTTAGGAAATACAGGTTCTCAGAAACAGCCACTGGTCAGATATAATCCGGTTAAATCTTATCTGTTATTTCTCCTTGTTCCATCCTTTCTTTTTCTCAGCAGATGTATTTCTGATTTTTATCCTGTTGTCGCGGAGGAAAAGGAATTGCTGGTTGTAGAGGCTTTTATTATGGATCAGCCAGGGACCGATACAGTAAAGCTTTCAAAATCAATTCCCCTGGGTAGATTAAACGAAGCAAAGCCTCTGAGCGATTGCTTCGTCACTATTAATGATGACCTTGGGAATATTCACCTTTTAACGGAGCAAAAAGCGGGAACATATATTACCGATTCCGCCACCTTCAGAGGAATGATCGGAAGAATATATTCTTTACATATCAGGACCTTAAACGGCATTAATTATGAGTCATATCCAACTGAAATGAAGGCGGTTCCTCCGATTGACAGTATTTATTATGAAAAGACGGTTATTAAGGAGGGAGTTGGAGTTTTCTTCAAAATAGATGGATGTCAAATCTACCTTGACACTCATGATTCTTCAAATAACTGCAAATACTATCGTTGGGATTATTCAGAAACCTGGGTCCTGAGGCTGCCCTTTTTTGTGGTCAATCAGACATGCTGGATAACTGAAAAATCCAGACCCATAAATATCAAAAGTACAGCAGCTTTCGATGAGGCAAAGATAATCAAGCATCCGATTAACTTTATTAACAATGTAACTGACAGACTGAAAAGGAAATACAGTATACTGGTAAATCAATACTCAATCAGCGAGGACGAATACAACTACTGGCAGGAAATACAGAACATAAGAGAGCCGTCGGGCGGCCTGTATGATGTAATCCCGGCTTCGGTTCCGAGTAATATGACATGCGTTGAGAATCCTGAAGAAAAGGTACTTGGTTACTTCAGCGTTTCAGCAAAAACATCAAAACGGTTCTTTATTCAGGGTGACTTCAAAGGAATTATCGACAGATATAACAATTGTGTAACAGGTACAATTTATGGTTTTCTTCCGGAAGGATTGGGAGTATCGTACTGGATACTTGAAGATCATTTAGATCATGCCTATTCCTTTTTGGATCGTAACTGACAAGAAAGGATGTGCAGATTGTACAGTAAGGGGTTCAAATAAAAGACCTTCCTACTGGGAAGATTAATAATAATTTTTGAGAAGATATTTTCATGAAATATATAAAACCCATCCTCTTTATTTTAATCTGTTTCCTGGTCAGCTGGAATGCTAATTGTCAGGAACGGGATAAAACACCCGATTTCCTGAGGCAGAAGTTCCGGAAATATCTTGAAGCCACCCCCTGGGAGGAAATTTATATCCATACCGACAGGGAAGAGTATATTTCAGGAGAAGAGCTATGGTTCAATGTTTATGCTTTCGACAGGCAGAGCTTCATGCCGGCAACGATCAGCAGGATAGTATATTTTGAACTTTTAAACGCCAAAGGCAGACCTGTTGCTCAGAAGAGGATCCTTTTGGATAAAGGTTCCGGTCCCGGCAGCATACATCTGCCTGACACATTAACCTCAGGTGAATATACAATCAGGGCTTATACGAACTGGATGAAAAACTTCCTTCCGGACAACTGCTTTAAAAAGGATATAAATATCTATAATGCAATAAATAACAAGAAATTTAATGAAAAACTTGCATCCGGCAAAACGGCCCTGAAAGGAAACCTGACCGGAACCAGCTTTATGAGGGCCAATTCCGGGATAACTATTAAAGTAAACGATCTTAAGCCGGATGTTCTGGAAATAACTGTTTCAGCAAATGAAATTTACCGGAGGGAAAATGGTAATCTCTTTTCTCTGTTCATTCAGACTCATGGGATAATCGACCGCATAAGCTCAGAAACAATTTCCAGGGAAAATACTGAAATCACTATTCCCCGGAAGTCACTGACCCCGGGTATCAGCCAGATTACAATATTTGATTCAAAAGCAAGGCCGGTTTGCGAAAGATATATCTTTAATCCTGCTGCGGAGTATCGGACGATTAATCTTCAATCACCGGATACCATCGGAACGAGGGAAAAATACTCTCTGGACATTGACCTAAACGAATCATCGGCAAAAGCAATAAATACTGCAAATTTCAGCATATCAGTTGCTCCTGCGACCGCGAATAATTCTGTCGATCTTGATGATTATTTGATATTTGGAAGCGAATTCGGTATTATCCCGGAGAGATTGTTAGCATCCGGAAAGATCAGAGAGATCCGGAAGGAAACAATTGACAGCCTCCTTCTTAATGTTAATAGCAGCTGGATTAATTGGGAAAGGATCCTCTCAGACACTATTCCAAATTTTAAATACGGGGCCGAAAAGGAAAGTCATTTCTTTTACGGAAAACTTCTTTCCAACAATCAGTCTGCAACCGTTTCATCCGAGTACGTTTTATTATGCATGCCGGGAAGAGAGCCAGGATTTCAGTATGCAAAAACGGATGAGGAAGGCAACTTTACTTTTAACGTTCATATTGATGAAGATCTGAAGGATTTTGTTATGATGCCAGATGATGCCTTAGCCAGTCACAGGATAATAATTGAATCATCCTTTGCAGAAGGGGATACCCGGTCTGAAACCTCTGTTGATTCAACCGTCAAATCAGCTCCACTGTATATTTCAGATTGGGGAGTTAACTATCAGGTAAGGAAGATCTATGGAATTACTGATATTGGAGACACAATTGATCCCAAAGCTTTACCGTTAAAACCGGTCAGGTTCTACGGGAAGCCTGATCAGGAACTGGTCATGGCCGATTACGTCATACTTCCTGAAATGAAGGAGGTCTTTTTTGAACTTTTACCGCATGTTTCAATGAAAAAGAAGAACTCCGGATATGAAATAATGATAAATGACCGCATTTATGACGACCGGTATGAGCTGCTGCCCGACTTGTTCCTTGATGGCGTAAAAATCAATAACGCTTCAATAATAGCTGATCTGGATCCGGCAATTGTTGAAAGGATAGACATCGTAAGAGAAAAATATTTGATTGGAAAGTACTCCTTTCCGGGTATTATTAATGTGATCACCAAATCGGCCGATTTCACCATTGTTCCATTGCCAGATTATATGATCAGGCTGCCTTACAGGGTAATTGAGCCGGTACGTCGTTTTGTTATCCCTGATCATTCATCAGGAGTAATGAAGAATAGTCCAATTCCCGACTTCCGGAATACCCTCTATTGGAATCCATCGGTGAAACCGGGAATAGATGGTAGGGTTACTGTGGAGTTCCGGACCTCAGATATTGTTTCGGATTATACGCTTAATCTTCAGGGTATTACCCCGGACGGGAAATTAATATCCGCCCGGAAAAATTTCAAAGTGAATTAACATGGCTATACTGCAATTTAATCCTGGCTGATTTCTTAGCAGTAAAAGACATAAACTGATCAGTTCAATTTTTTTTCTATACCGTAACCTTAAATCTGCAAGCCTTGCCTCCTCCACGCAATGATTCAAGGAGCTCAACTTCAACAGGTTTAAATGTGATCAGTTTTTGAAACATGTGCTGAACATATCCGGCTGAACACTGGCAATAGGTTGGAGATAGGGTAGCGGGACCATTTTCGATCATGGGACAAAGACAATAGCCATCGGAAATTTTCAATCCCTTTGGATTACCTACATAATTGAAATAGACTGTATTATCTTTGCGGTAAATATTTCCCGTTCCAAGCTTTTGCTGCCATAAAGTAATTGTTTTATCAATTTCTTCAAGAGATGCAGGCTTTCCAGCTGTAATCTCCCCATAAGCCCCCTTTGCACATGCAACACCGTTAGCCTGCATTAATTTCTTTCGGGTTTTCTCATCTATCTGCTGATCCATTACATCAAAGAACCGTTTTACCCATCTTTGAGTAAAATCCATTTTTTCACTACAGGGAGTTTCATTCGGATCTGCGGGAAAATCTTTATTTAAGGGTAGAACAGTTTCAAGCATACCGGTTGCCTGCAAACCAACGACACAGCCACAGGCTAAACCCGGAGTCATTAGCTTTTTACAAAATTGTGATCTTTTCATACTTAACAGATTAATGAATTACAGCTAATACAGTGTAGTTATAAGGCCTTTTCTTTTAATTCAAATTGACAATTCATACAGTAGTTTTTGTGAACACTTAAAACTGAGCCGCAATTTGAACAAGTCCTTCTCTCAGATTCGAAGGCAAGAAAATTTGTAATCCCGGTTTCTTTTATCATAAGCAAATTCTGAATAAGGCTTGTTCTGTATTTTGTCCTGTATCTTTTGTCAATGTGCTTTATCCATTGGCATGGAAACGTCTCACAGTCGTAACAAAATTTAGATGATGTTTCTAAAAGCAGTTCACAATTTTTAATCCTGCACTGGACACAGGTTTTGCGTTTAGAATCAAAATCCATCCAGCAACCGTAACATTTGTTCTTATCTCTCAGGTATGCCATACAGCTTCCGCAATTCATGCCACATGGAGCAATGAGGGATTTGTCAAATGTTACTGAAGTTTCCATCATGACTCAGGATTTATAATTAATAAGATCATTAATCTCTGAAAGATTCAATTTAAGATGTCTGGGGAAATCTGCAACCATTGATTTTAATTCTTCAGCTTCTTTCATAGGGTCCGGTTAATGCTACGCTTTACTAAATTATAAAGAATTTTTATAATTGCTGTCTACATGGACCAATATGTTTATTTGTTACCTGTTTGAATTAAAGGTTATTTAGCCAGTTAAGGATAAATCCTGCAACTTCCATCCAATTCTTCTGTCCGCATATATAATGTGTTCGGTCAGGAAATTCCCTGAAATCCGTAATGCTGCTTTTATCTGTGTAAGCCATATAGTTTTTTCTATTAAGCGACGACGGAATAATGTGGTCTTTTTCGCCTGCAATGAACAGAAGCGGTTTATGTGGTTGTCTGAAGTCAATATATCCATCTTTCCCGGTAGAGCTTCTCGGAATATTCCTGCTTTCCGGAACTACAAACTTATCATATTCAATGGCTGTCTCTTCCAATGACATAGTGTTGCAAAATGCATAATGAAACCATTTTACTCCCGGAAGACAAACTGAATCTCCCTTCAAAGGATTTATTGTGGGCAGATTTGCTTTCAGGAAGCTCCAGGTAAACGTGAATATCCCTTTTGGAGGCGCTGTATCAATGCAAACACCGGCAATTCCTTTATTCAGGGCGATAAGTTTCTGAACTGCAAGTCCTCCCATTGAGTGTCCGATAAGAAACGGCTTTTCCGGCAGCCTCTCGATAAAGTCTGAAAGGCTGTCGATCACCTGTCCAAAAGTAAGAGTTCCAAGTTTTGGATCAGCCTTTTTTCTCAGGTCAGAAGGAATTCCTTCATGGTAAGGATAAGCCGGTGTATAACATGTGAAGCTTTTTTCTTCAAAATATTTTTGCCATTCTTTCCAGCTGTTCGGGTTCTGGAATAGTCCATGAATGAAGACTATTGTTTTTGTTTTTATCATCCTGATTGTTATATAGGAATAATCTTATGATTTAAATAACAGGATTGAGCTGATAAAGTTCTTAAGTTCATTAATCAAAGTGCGCTGGAAGCTGGCATTCATTGTATGCCATTATGAGTTTAATATTTTGGCTTTTCTATTATTGTATTCCTCTTCAGTTAAAATACCTTTCTGTTTCAATTCATACAACTTCTCAAGTTCAGCAGCCACATCAGTTTTATTATTTTGTTGACCTTCTGACATAACATTCGCAAATTCACGTGCCTGTTTCTTTATTTGATATAGTTTATACTCCTCCTGCATATGAGTAATCGTGTCTTTAAGTTCCCTGGGATTCTCAACTGAGAAATAAGTTGTCGACCCTATTTCGGCTGCTGTTTGTATTTGTACATTACCATAGCCAAATATTCTGCCCCAAAATGACTGCAAATAGGTTACATTATTTATTTTATCAAGTGGACTTTCTTTAGTATTATTTGAAAACACACCATATTCATCAATAACTCTCAGGTTCGTTACAATCCACAAATTATTATTTCTTTGGATAATCTTGTATATAAAGTATCCTGCTAAAGCTAAAACTAAAAGTAATGCATAGCTACCTACTACAATACCCAATATCGCACAAATAAGCGTTAAAAGAAATGGTCCGGACAATGTTAACCAATGAGGTTTTGTCTCCATAATAATTTTCTCATCTTGCTTTAATTTTGTTTTCATAAAGTCTGGTATTAAGGTAAATTAGATGGTCACCGAAGTAAAGCTGATTTTTCCGGTTATCTGACATGACTAATGATTTTACCTATGTAAGGTAGCAAAATCCCTCTTAAATCAGCGTTAAATATTACCTCACAATTTGAAATCATAATAAACTAATATGCTTAGCTATTTAGAATAATTACAATGGAGAGATTACCACTGTCCCGGGCTACTTCAATGCAATAAATTGAAATTGTTTTACTTCAGGTCATACCTGTAAACATTAGTTTCCCGGATTGCAAATCCCGTTTTCTGATAAAGTCGGTTTGCAGTAATTCTGGAAGGTCTTGATGTCAGGTCAACTGCTTTTGCACCTGATGACCTGGCAAATTCGATTGCAAAATTTATAAGTTCCATGCCAAATCCCAGGCCCCTTTGTGATTCATCTACAACTACATCCTCTATCCATGCCCTGGTTGCTGTCGGAATATCGTAAATGACCAGCGTCAGCATTCCGACGATCTTGTTTTCATGTTCAGCAATGAAAAGATGAGTCCCTTCTGTCTTCAGAATTTTCCTGAAGCGTTCATCCGGAATTGATCCGGATCCGGAAGCAAGCTGGGGCAATAACCTTAAAACAGCATCAAACACTTTGACGCTGAACCTGTTGATTTCTTTTATTTCCATTTTAATAATTGTTATGGCCTTTCATTATAAACAGTTAAGATAGAGATTTTAACCAGGTTATTTGCTACAAAACCACTATAACATTTTTTTCTCAGTAGATCACTCCGGATAGATGGGGACAAGTTGTGTAAGTTCTTCAATCCTTTTCATTAACTTTGAATAAACATTCTTAAAACATATAAATATGAAAACCAGATCTCTCTTATCCGTTATTTTTTTCACAGTCCTTATCAACATCAGTTTATTTGCCCAGGGGCAGGCATATAAAATTTCCCTGGCTGAATGGTCATTGAACCGAACCCTGAGGAAGGGAACAATCACAAACATGGATTTCCCCAGAATTGCAAAGGAGACTTACGGCCTCGACGCAGTGGAGTACGTTTCCACTTTTTTCAGAGATAAGGCCGAAGACATGGATTATCTTACCAAGCTGAAGAATGAGTGCGATAAGTACGGCGTTAAGAGCCTGCTGATCATGGTCGACGGCGAGGGGAACCTTGCAGACACCTCACTTACAGCCAGAACCAAAGCTGTTGAAAACCATTACAAGTGGGTTAAGGCTGCAAAATTCCTGGGATGTCATTCCATAAGGGTTAATGCCGGCGGAAGAGGGACAATGGGCCAGATGCAGGCAGCAGCCATTGATGCTTTGGGCAGGTTATCATCTTATGCTGCAGATTACGGAATTAATGTCATTGTTGAAAATCACGGGGGGAACTCCTCAATCTCCAAATGGCTGGTAGAGGTCATGAAAGCTGTCAATAAACCAAATTGCGGAACTCTGCCCGACCTCGGAAACTTTTATGAATACGACCGTTACAGGGGAGTGACCGAGATGATGCCGTATGCAAAGGGAGTCAGCGGGAAAACCCATGATTTTGATGAAAACGGAAATGAGACCCAGATCGACTACGCGAAGATGATGAAGATCGTATCTGATTCAGGATTCAAAGGGTATATCGATGTTGAGTACGAAGGTAATAAGCTAAGTGAAGACGAAGGGATAAAGGCCACAATAGCGCTGCTTAAAAAGGTTATTGAGCCATATAATAAGTAAGGTAGACGACCCATGACAAATGGCTCTGGGATTGAAGCCCGGAGCTCATAGCGCAGAGAGCATTGGGGAATAGATTCCTCTGTGCAACCCATAAAAAAGAGCGTCCTAAAAACGCTCTTTTCAAATCTTACCTGTATCTCTGTACTTCTTTCGGCCTTCTCTTTTCGTGTTTCCGGCCCGACCATTTCGACTGCTTCCTTCCGGAATACCCGCCCTGGGATGGTTTGTCACTCCTTTCCTGGGCAATATCCACTGCAACTCTTCTGTCCATGAACTTTGAATTGTTCAATGCTCCGATAAGGTCATCAGCATAACCGGCTTCAACTTCAAAAAAGGAAAAGGTCTTTATAAGATCAATCTTCCCGATAGGAACTTTTCTTCCTCTTGTGTTGGTATTTATAAGATCAATGAGTTGTTCCGGGTAAAAACCGTCAGATTTTCCAAGATTGATAAACAGCCTGGTATAATTGCCTGAGTATTGTTCACGGGGTGAACCATTTTTGCGTCCTCTTTCAAAGCTGTGCTCTTTTTCAGGAACCGGCTCAATAAGATCTTCACCATGACGGTAATCATCGAGAAACCTGTCAAATTCGAGCGAAATAACCCGTTTAAGAAGCTCTTCCCTGTCGAGTCCTTCCAGCTTCTGCTTTATTTCAGGCAGGAATTTTTCAATCTCCTGGTGATCAGTTGAAACAGTTTCAAGCTTATTGACCCAGTTGAACAGCTGTTTCCCGCAGATCTCACTTCCTGTCGGAATAGGTCAATGCTTTAAAAGGTTTTTTTACAAGTCTTTCTATCTTCTGAAGATTCCTGCCTTTCCCTCAGGTGAACGAGCGAAATTGATATTCCTGTTTTCCCGGCTCTTCCGGTACGGCCGCATCTGTGTGTATAAATCTCTGGATCATCAGGCAGGCTGAAATTGATAACATGAGTAAGGTCGTCCACATCAAGTCCGCGTGCAGCAACATCAGTTGCCACAAGCAGATTGAGGTTTTTTGACCTGAATTTCTGCATTACCGCATCGCGCTGTGACTGTGACAGATCACCATGCAGTGCATCAGCATTATAACCGTCATTTATCAGTTTTGATGCCACCTCCTGGGTTTCTCTGCGGGTGCGGCAAAAAACAATTGCATAAATATCCGGTTCAAAATCAGCAATACGTTTAAGAACCTTATATTTATCTTTTGCATGGACAACATAATAAGCATGACTTACATTTTCGGCAGATGAATTTTTTGTTCCAATTGTAATTTCAACCGGATTATTCATGTATTTTCTTGCAATTGATGCAATCTCCGATGACATTGTTGCTGAAAACAGGAGTGTTCTTCTGCCTTCCGGAACCTCCTCAAGAATTTCATTTATACTGTCAAGAAATCCCATATTAAGCATTTCGTCAGCTTCATCAAGGATCACTGTACTTACATGGGGTAGTTTTGCGGCTCCCCGTCCGATCAGGTCGATCAGCCTTCCGGGTGTGGCAACGATTATATGTACTCCTCTTTTTAGTTCCCTTATCTGATTATCAATGCTGGAACCTCCATATACTGCAAGTATTTTCAAGTTACCGGTATACTTTGCATAATCAGTAAGATCGCCGGTGATCTGAATGCATAGTTCACGTGTGGGGCAAAGTATAAGCGCCTGGGTGCTGTTCATTTCTGTATCTGTTGCCTGGACCAAAGGAAGCCCGAATGCTGCTGTTTTTCCTGTTCCTGTTTGTGCCAGGGCGATAATATCTCTTTCACCTCCCAGCATCAGGGGAATTACTTTTGCCTGTACCGGCATGGGTTGTTCAAATCCCAGTTCCTGAATAGCCTTCAGAATACCGGGAGTGAATCCCATCTCTTCAAAATTTATCATTAAATAGTTTATGGTGTGCTTCCGGGAGCGAAGGATTTGTTATCCCGGCTGAAATGAACTCAAATACAGACTGGGCAAAATGCCTGACAACGCTTTGTGGAAATCACTTTGTTAATTAAGGGGGCGAAGATAATCAAATAATCCTGATAATAAAATTTAACACAAAATCAGCGGGTAAAACTTGCTATTTATCTGTTAAATAAAATTAATTTATTGAAAATAAATATATTATTCCGATAATTAAGCGTACCTTGCGCCATTATTAATAAAATCAAATTATGAGTAAAGGAACAGTTAAATTCTTTAATGAATCCAAAGGATTCGGATTTATAAAGGAAGAGAATTCATCAAAAGAGTATTTTGTGCATTCATCGGGATTGAAAGACACCATCAAGGAAAATGATGAAGTGACCTTTGATCTGGAACAGGGGAAAAAAGGATTAAATGCAGTAAATGTTAAACTTGCGTAGTTTATCCATTAAAATCATTTATAAATTTTTGGTCCCGCCAAAAGCGGGACTTTTTATTTAAAATCAGAAAATTATGTTCGAAAAAAAACCAAGTATATATAAATCACCCGATCTGTCAAAGCTGAAGGAAGTTATCATTGACCACAGAACAAGAATATATATTGCTCTCGGGGCAGACGTTGAGGAAGCAAGAAACCGTTATTTATCACGTGTTACAACCAAGCGAACGAAATAATACATAATACACTATACATTATTTCGCTTCTTCCTTAAACAGCTTCACCTTCATGGCTGAAGGTCCTTTGGGTCCTTTGCCGATTTCAAAAATGACAATATTGTTTTCCTTAACAGGTTCGAGCAGGTTATTTGCGTGAACAGAAAATGCTTTGCCGTGATTCCAGGTCACGGATAAAGCCATAACCTTTTGAATCATTAAAGAAGGTTACTACTCCCTTGCGTACAAAATCAGGAGCAGATTCAGGATTGTTTTTTGTTATATTAAGCTCAATATTTTCTGCAACGACAACTGTTTTCTTATCCGGATCGGGAGGTGTTGAGGTGATCTTTCCGAATTCATCGACATAGGCGATCATATCGTCGAAGCTGTTCTTTTTCCCCTCACTTTTTTTCTTAGCAACGCTTCTGTTCTTTTTCTTTTCTCTTTTTTTCTTTCTTGCTTCTTACTTCCTTCTTGCTGAATGTTTCCTGCGATCTGCCCATATATTTATAGTCTGGTTAATAAAGAATCCTGCAATCAGCTAATGAACATGATGGTGTGCAATGCTATACTAACCTGTTTTACGATTAGCACAGTAATGCGCAGAATCACGAAGCTGATTCCGGGGCAAATGTACAACAAAATCCCGGATTTATACTTTCTGAGCTTTCCTGATTTGGCAAACCCGACAATAATTTTCACTACATTTAAGGAATCTTTTATTTCCCAGAATTGTCTAACAGGTACTTTCTTTTTCTCCTTGCATTCCTTGCGTTCTGCTGTTCCGGGGAAGCAAAAATCGTAAGGGTAACTGTCGGTACGGCGATACAATACTTTGAAGGAAGATCGTTTGGGAACGCCGGACCTTACGAAAGAATTGCAGGCAGAGCTTATGGGGAAGTTGATCCCTCAAATCCCCTGAACAGCCTGATCCAGGATATTCAGAATGCCCCCAGGAACACCCGGGGGATGGTTGAATATGTGTCGGATTTTGTTATCCTGAAGCCTGCAGATATGACAAAAAGTAATGGACTGCTTTTCCTTAGCCTCCCAAACCGCGGTATTATGTTACCTCCCGACACAGCATTGCTTAATCGGGGGTATGTTTACCTCTGGTGTGCCTGGCAGGGAGATGTGCTGGATGGAGGCAGTCGGCTGACAATGAAAGTGCCGGTTGCCACTGAAAATGGAAAGGAGATAACCGGCATTGTACGGACTGAATTTCAGGTTTCCGAAATAACCGGAACACTGGATCTCAACGGCGGCTTTTTCACAGGAAAGACCCATCAGAGTTATGAAACGGTCAGCCTTAACAACAAAGGCCTTACACTTACAAAGAGGGTCCTTGAATCGGATCCCCGGGTACCTGTGCCAAACAGTGACTGGGCATTTTCCGACTGTTCCCGGCGGCCATTTCCTGGCGCACCAGATGCAACAAAGATATCCCTGGCAGAAGGATTTCGTCCGAATTATATATATGAGCTGATTTATACTGCGAAAGATCCTCTAGTACTGGGATTAGGATTCGCTGCGATTCGTGATATCGCCTCATTTCTCAGGCATGACCTTAAAGATGAATCAGGCAATTTGAATCCCCTCACAGGTAAAAACGCTAAGGTCAGCCCAATAAAGGCAGCAGTGTTACAGGGTGTTTCGCAATGCAGCAATTTTTGCAGGACATTTCTTTTCCTCGGATTTAACCAGGATGAAAAAGGTTTGAAGGTTTTTGATGGTGTTAATGCACATATAGGGACAAGACGCATCTCATTGAATGTCAGGTTTGGACGTCCAGGAGGAGGAGGACTCCAGCACGAGGATCATCTCTTTCCGGCAAACGATCCTCCATTTACATGGGATACAGTTTTTGATCCGATCTCTGGTGTCACAGGTGGTATCCTCGAACGATGCATAGCTACCGGTACCTGCCCGAAAGTAATACAAACTCTCAGCTCATCAGAATACTGGCAGCTGCGCGCATCACTCACAACAACCGATTCCTATGGTCGCGAAGACCTGAAAATGCCTGAAAATGTCAGGGTATACTTTTTCACCGGCACCCAACATACCCCCGGTGACTGGAAAGATCCTCTGAGTGGTTTCCTGCAGAATTACAATTCCTATACGCCCTACCACCGTGCAGTGATAATTGCACTTGAAAAATGGATACTTAATGGTAAACAGCCTCCTGTGAGCAAATACCCGACAATTGCTTCAGGAACTCTGACAGCTGCGAACAAGCAGAGTATTAACTGGCCGGATATCCCGGATGTCATATATAACGGCAGGGTGAATGAACTGCCATTGCTCGATTACGGACCATTGTACGATTATAAAAATGTTACAGGTATTCTTTTGCAGGAACCACCAAAGGTAGCATCGGATCAAAGCTATAAGACTCTTGTTCCCCGCGTTGATGAAGACGGCAACGAGATTGCCGGGATCAGGGGCGTAAACCTCAAGGTTCCGCTTGGGACATATACAGGATGGGCCCTTCGAAAAGAAGGATTCGGGAAGGGAGATCTGTCATCGCTGAACGGAATGTTCATACCGTTCTTGAAAACAAGGGATGAGCGAATCTCTGCCGGAGATCCCCGGCTGTCGCTGCAAGAACGTTACGGCTCGCATAAGGGATATGTAAAGGCGGTCAGGAGTGCGGCAAAAGAACTGGTGAAAGAAGGTTTTTTGCTATTTGAGGATGCAAGTAAGGAAATAGAAAATGCTGAAAAAAGCGACGTCCTAAAAAACAGGTAGTTGTAAATTTATAATTGTAAAATAATGATCTACCTTTGAAATCACCCGGAAGAACTTTTATCAAAACCATGGGAGCTGGCGCTGCCGGAATCGCCATTGGAGCTACTTCAGGATCAAACCGGCTCATGCCTCCTCAGAAGCCAAAGCCCCGGACTGATGTTTTTCCTGCTGTCTGGTGGGGCAATTCGGCTCCGCAAATAATGGGAAAAAGGTATGCAAATGCGTATTCTTCATTTGCAGATCACTGGGACAAGGATGTAATAAATTATAAATTAAGAAAAAATGAAAAAAAACATTAGAAAATCATTTGTAACATTTGTTACAATTTTACTAGCCGCAGTTACGGCTTTCAGTCAGGAACCGGCAAGACCAGCCGCTGCACCAGCAGCAAGGCCGGCTTTCAGAATGCCTCCAAGAATAGTATCACCCGAAATCCTTCCGGACAATATGGTTACTTTCAGGGTGTATGCAAAGGATGCCTCAAAGATCACCGTATCGGGAGAATGGCAGGCAGGTTTCGGCGCCTCTGAAGCCCTTGTAAGGAACGATACCGGTTTGTTCAGCCTCACAGTAGGACCTCTTAAGCCGGAATTATACGGTTACACTTTTTCGGTAGATGGTGTAAGAGGGATTGATCAAAGCAATGTGCAGGTCAGGCGGGACGGCTCCAACTATCAGAGTTTTTTCATAGTTCCCGGACCGGAATCGGATCTCTATTTAAATAAAAATGGCGTGCCTCACGGGACAGTGACAAAAGTGTGGTATAAATCAGCTGTTCTGAATATGGATCGAAGGGTATATGTATATACACCAGCAGGATATGAAGGAGGCACTAAGAAATACCCGGTATTTTACCTGTTTCACGGGGCGGGTGGCGATGAGGATGCATGGACAAATATGGGACGGGCTGCTGAGATCATGGACAACCTGATAGCCCGGGGTAAAGCAGTTCCAATGATCGTGGTTATGACGAATGGCAACGCAAATCAGGCAGGAGCACAGAATGAAGTAGCGCCCTTTGCTTCAACAGGAGAACAGGGGATGGCTGCATACCAGCGTTTAGCCGGTAAATTTGAGGAACATCTTGTTAAAGATGTCGTTCCATTCATCGAGAAGAACTACAGGACAATGACCGGAATGAGCAATCGGGCAATTGCTGGATTGTCGATGGGCGGCGGGCATACACAGACCATTACAAACAATAATCCCGGGATGTTCGGCTATATCGGGGTATTTAGCATGGGTATTATGAATATGGGTCCTCCGAATCCTGACGCTGCAAAGATTGAACAGGAGAGGATTACCAAACTTGAAGTCCTTAAAAAGAGCGGTTATAAACTTTACTGGATAGGCTGCGGAAAAGATGATTTCGTTTACAAGGGTGTGGTCACTCTCAGAGAAACTCTTGATAAGGTTGGTTTGAAGTATACTTACCGTGAAAGCACCGGTGGTCATACATGGGCAAACTGGCGGATCTATCTTTCAGAATTTGCACCTCTACTTTTTAAATAACAGCTCAATCTTCCAAAATAAAATCAAACATCATGAAAAATAAATTTTTTGCCCTGATCGTTATTTTTGCGACAGGGCTGGTTTCACAGGCTCAGACTCTTCCAAAACTGGGTAAGGATCCTTTGTCAAAAGTGATCGGGGCTATGACCCTTGAGGAGAAGGCAACCATTGTTGTAGGAGTGGGAATGCGTTTCGGAGGAGCGGGTCCAGGTAATGCTGCTTCCGGCGCTCCCGGCGCCCAGCGTACAAGACCTGCTCAGGCACCTCAGGGACAGCAGGGACCTGTTGTAGGACAAACACAGGACCTGGTTTCAGGAGCTGCAGGAACAACCTATGCAATCCCGAGGCTGGGCATCCCTTCAATAGTCGTTGCCGACGGTCCTGCAGGACTCAGGATCAGTCCGACAAGGCAGAATGACAAGAACACCTATTATTGCACAGCTTTTCCTGTAGCTACATTACTTGCATCAACCTGGGATGTTGACCTCGTGAAAAGTGTTGGAATGGCAATAGGAAATGAAGTCCTTGAATATGGGGTAGATATTTTGCTGGGTCCGGGAATGAACATTCACAGGAACCCATTGTGCGGAAGAAATTTTGAATATTATTCGGAGGACCCTTTTGTTACGGGTAAAATGGCTGCTGCCATGGTAAACGGAGTTGAATCGGAGGGTGTAGGAACCTCCACAAAACATTTTGCAGGTAACAATGCCGAGACCAACAGAAACTCATTAAATACCATCGTAAGTGAAAGAACGCTCCGTGAAATATATCTCAGAGGATTTAACATTATAGTTCAGGAAGCACAGCCCTGGACAGTAATGTCGTCTTATAACCTTATTAACGGCACTTATGCTCCTGAAAACTACGATCTTCTGACCAAGGTACTAAGAAACGACTGGGGCTTTAAGGGCTTTGTCATGACCGACTGGTTCGGCGGCAAAGATCCTGTTGCAATGATGAAGGCAGGGAATGACCTGCTGATGCCGGGAACTCCGACTCAGTCACAAGCAATCCTTGCTGCAGTAAAAGAAGGAAAGCTTGATGTTAAGGTTCTGGACAGGAATATTGAACGAATACTTAATATAGTTCTTCAGACACCAAGGTTCAAGGGGTATAAGTTCTCTAACAAGCCTGATCTGAAAGCACATGCAGAGGTTACACGCCAGGCTGCAGCTGAGGGAATGGTATTACTGAAGAATAATTCTGCATTACCCCTACCTCAGGGAGTAAAGAAAATAGCTGCTTTTGGAAATACATCATTTGAGATAATCACAGGCGGAACCGGAAGCGGTGATGTAAACGAGGCTTACAGCGTTGCACTTGTTGAAGGATTACAGAATGCCGGTTACTCCGTCAATGAAAACCTTCAGGCAATGTATTCAGGTTACCTGAAGGCGGCAAAGGAAGGAAAACCAAGGAGCCGCGGATTCATGATGGGATCAGTTCCGGTTACAGAGCTTGCTGTTAATCCGGATATCGTAAACAGTATGGTCAATGTATCTGATGCTGCAATAATCACCATCGGCCGGAACTCGGGGGAAGGTTATGACCGGAAAGCTGAAGAGGGCGATTTTGAGCTTAACTCAGCTGAAAAGGATCTGATAAAGATGGTTTCCGCAGCTTATCAGGCAAAAGGTAAAAAAGTGATAGTGATCCTGAACGTCGGAGGTGTTGTTGAGACGACGAGCTGGAAGGATATTCCTGATGCAATTCTGCTTGCATGGCAGGCAGGACAGGAAACCGGGAATTCAATTGCCGACATACTCTGCGGAAAAGTGAATCCGTCGGGAAAACTGGCTACCACATTCCCAGTAAAGTACAGTGATGTGCCTTCAGCAAAGAACTTCCCGGGCAAAGTCACGGAGAAGGCCCCGGCACAACCTTCAGGTGAAGGAGGCATGACGGGTCAGTTCATGCGCCCGCAGGCTGCGGAAGTAACATACGAGGAAGGTATCTATACCGGGTATCGCTATTACAATACATTCAATGTCCCGGTTTCATTTGAATTTGGCTATGGTCTTTCTTATACAACTTTCGAATACTCGAACCTGAAACTCAGCTCGCAAAGTTTCAGCAAGAGTATTACAGTTACTGTTGAGGTTAAGAACACCGGCAAGATTGCCGGAAAGGAAATTATCCAGCTTTATATCGGCGCTCCTGCCGGAAAGCTCGATAAACCGGAAAGTGAATTGAAAGGATTTGCAAAAACGCGTCTTATCCAGCCCGGGGAATCCCAGACCGTGACATTCACCATCAGCGGACAGAGTCTTGCATCATTCGATCCGGTCACTTCATCCTGGATTGCTGAAGCTGGAAAGTATGCTGTTAAGGTTGGCGCTTCCTCAAAAGACATAAAGCTGAACGGGTCGTTCACGCTGGGTAAAAACCTGACGGTAAAGAAGGAATCAGTTGCCCTTGTACCAAAAGTTAAGATCGATGAGTTGAAGTACAGGTAATCTTTAGAGATTGATAAAAGATATTTCAGCCAAGCAGTTGCTTAACCCTGGCTGAAATTTCTTTTCCATCAGCTTTTCCGGTAAGTTCTTTTACTGCTATACCCATCACCTTACCCATATCTGCCGGGGATTTTGCACCAAGCCGGGTTATGATCTCCTTAATAGCGGCTGATAGTTCTTCATCGCCTATTTTTGCAGGGAGATATTTCTCAAGAACATCGGCCTCAGCTACTTCCCGGTCGTAAAGATCAATTCTGTTCTGTTCCTTGTAAATGGCAGCGGATTCCCTTCTTTGTTTAACCAGTTTCTGAATGATTTTCAGTTCTTCATCCGGAGTGAGGACATAATTTGCTCCTTTTTCAGTCCGGGCAAGAATAAAGGCGGTCTTGGCAGCCCTTATTGCTTCGAGGGCGGCTTTATCCTTTCCTTTCATTGCATTAATAAGATCGCTGGCTATTTTCTGGGCAAGTGACATAGTTTTGTTGTTTAATTATTTAACAAATTATCCGATTTAAGGTGTAAAGATATATAAAAAGGGAGTACGGTTCGAGGTGCGCGGCAAAGGCATTATGTTGCAAACTGAAGCTCGGTTAAGGATTTGTAAAGTCCGTTCCCATTAGAGAGAAGTTCGGTATGGGTACCCTGCTCGACGACTGTTCCACCGTCAAGGACAATGATCTTGTCGGAATTGCGTATTGTAGCCAGACGGTGGGCAATCACCACAGAAGTACGGTTATGCATCAGCTTTTCAAGTGCTTCCTGGACAAGGCGCTCAGATTCCGAATCAAGGGAAGAAGTGGCCTCATCGAGGATCAGGATCCTTGGATTCTTCAGCACTGCACGTGCAATGGCTATGCGTTGGCGCTGGCCTCCCGAAAGCTGTATACCGCGTTCGCCGACGATTGTTTCAAGCTTGTCAGGGAATGACTGTATGAAATCCCAGGCATTTGCCTGGATGGCTGCGTCGATGATTTCCCGTTCACCTGCACCGGGTTTTCCGTACGCGATGTTTTCACGGATCGTGCCTCCAAAAAGGAAAACATCCTGCATCACGATTGCCATCTGCGTGCGCAGGGCTGTTATCGGGAATGAGCGGCTGTCGCGGTCGTCGAAAAGTATCGATCCGCCAGACGGCTCATAAAATTTCAGCAGCAACGAAACGAGGGTAGTTTTACCCGCACCGCTTGGACCAACAAGTGCAATCTGCTGTCCCGGTTTGACGACGAAACTGACATCTTTTAATACAACATTCTCGGTACGTGAAGGATAAGTAAAACTTACATGGTCAAAAGTGATTTGACCGTGAATGTCATTGACAGGATCATGAACATAAGCTTCATCAACAATCTCAACCGGCTCATCCATAAGGAGAAGGAGCTTTTCAGCTGCGCCGATAGTCCTTTGAAAACGGGTGTAGACTCCGGCCATGCCGGCTATATTCCCGGCAATGAAACCTGAATAAATTACGAATGAAAAAAGCTGTCCTGCTTCCATATGTCCCGTTGAGATAAGGGTTGCACCACGCCAGATCACTGCGCCCATAGCAACAAAAAATCCCAGGATAATAAAAGACATCGCCGCCTGGTATTTACCTCCTTTAATGCCAGTTTTTGCCACCTCGTTTGTCTTTTCCCTGTACCTTTTGATCTCAAACAATTCATTTGTGAATGCCTTCACATTTTGTATTCCCTGCAGGGTTTCTTCAACAATGGTGTTGGATTCTGCAACAAACGACTGGGCTTTTTTTGAAAACCTTCGAACTGCTCTTCCTGAGAAGTATGCAAAAAGCGCCATAGCGGGAAGGATCGCAAGCATGAACAGGGTAAGCTTGAAGGAGCTTATCATCATCAGCGTTATGCCGCCAGTTATTATAATAAGCCCGGAAATAAAATCGGCAAGGGTATAAGTAAGCGAATCCTGAAGAAGTGATATATCGGAGGATATCCTGCTGTTAAGTTCACCTACTCTTCGCTCTGCAAAGAAGGACATAGGCAGTTTGATGAGGTGACTATAGAGGTGCTGGCGGATTGAAGCCACCGCATTTTCTGTTACATATACAAAGATTCTTGTGCGCATGTAGGAGAAGACAGCCTGTACAACCAGGATCGCAAGCAATATCATCCCTGTCCGGCTTATCTCGCTCATCATCTTACCCTTGTTCCCAAGGTCCACCATGTTCCCGAGGAATTTTGGGAACATGAGGCTTGCCCCGCTCGATATCAGCAGGAAAAACATACCAAGGGCAAAAATCCACTTGTATGGCTTCAGGAACCTGTACAGCTTAAGGAGTTCTTTAAATCCGCTACCGGTTTTACTCTTTTCTTTGACCGTCATTAAGTTACTTTAATCTGAAACAAATATGCAAAGATAGGGTTATCTTCTCAACCCGGTCAGCCAAAGAAGAATTTCACAGAAAATCAGGAATTTCAGATTCGTAAACGTTGCTATTTGACCTTATCGATTTTTGCGGCCATGATAAAATCATTTTCAGAGAGCCCGTTTATGGCATGTGTCCACAACTCGACCTCGCACTTTGAGTAGTAAACAGTCATCACCGGATGGTGGCCCTGTTCCTCGGCAATAGTGGCTACCTTATTGACAAAGTCCATCGTATGCTGGTAGTTTACAAACAGGAATTCCTTTCTTAGTTTCTTGTTTTCAAGGATCATCCAGTCCTTTGAAATCTCTTTTTTGAGCTCAGCGATCTGCTCCCCGTTCAAAGGTGGCACTTTCCCCTCACAGGGTACACACTTCTTCTTGCTTAAGTCCATGATTTTATCATTATTTCGATAATATAAAACACAAACAAGAAACAATTTTCATTGTCTCTTGTTCGTCAAAAGTGAAAAATTGCATGCTTTAACCTGCAGTTTTGGAAAGGATGGCAAACTTAAAAACTTGCACAACTTGTCCCGACCTGTCCGGATAGTTCCACATAGTTCTAGCGAACTTTCTGTTTGATGAGTATTTAGAAAAATCTTCAGGCAGCAAATCCAGACCTGTATTTTTTAAGACCTACAGCTTCTTCGAATGCCCAAATAAACCATACAAATCTGTATCTCGTATCATTATCCAATCAAAGGGCACGATTCAGTGCTGTTTGCACAATCATCCTGGTAAACATATACATGTCTGTAGATTTAAAAAATTACAATTTTTTTGAAGGCAACAATAAAACGACTCCGCCAACCCCCATAACGGCAATTCCAAACAGCGGTGACCATTTGAGGTGGTGCCGTTTATTTGCTGTGATTTCAACTTTTCCGATGTCAACTACCTTCTCTCGCGTGAAGAAAGTAAAAGCTGTAACAATGGTTAACAATAAACCAATTATGATTATGACGAAACCTGCTTTTTTCATTTGGTTTTTTTATATTAATAATGTTATTGGAAAGTTAAAGAAATGTACTGGCAAGAATGTTACATAGTTATTGTTATGATTTACATCATTCACACATTTGATAAATTGGAACTTGACCATCCGGGCTTTTGCAGTATATTCGTATCCACTAATATTAATAGGTGAAAAGTTAAGTCCGGGCAGGTATGCAAAAGCTCCTTCTTAAAAATGTCTTCAGACAATTTTTGCTATTAAGTCTGGTCTTGTTCTGGCCCTTTCAGAATGTTTCATCCCAGGATTATTTTCAGCAGGAGGTAAATTATAAAATTAATGTGACCCTCAATGACAGGAATCATGAATTGAATGGATCCGAATCAGTTGAATACATTAACAATTCTCCCGACACGTTGAGATTTTTATATTTTCATCTCTGGCCAAACGCCTACTCAGACAATAAAACAGAATTAGCCAGGCAGATATTCGATATGAAGGGTAAGGGAAAGCTGTTCAACGATCCGGAGTTAAAAGGATTTATTGATTCGTTGAATTTTGAAGTAGAAGGCAATCGTGTTGAATGGGACTTATTGCCGGGATCTCCTGATATTTGCAAGATCATTCTTAATAAGCCTCTTAATCATGGTGACACAATACACATAACAACACCTTTTCATGTAAAAATCCCAAAAGGAGTCACTTCGAGATTAGGTCATATAGGAGAATCATATCAGATCTCACAATGGTATCCCAAACCGGCAGTTTATGACAGATCAGGTTGGCACCAGATGCCATATCTCGATCAGGCTGAGTTCTATTCTGAATTTGGCAGTTTTGACGTAAGTATTACTCTGCCTGCTAATTATATTGTTGGTGCAACAGGTAACCTGCAGAATGAGGAGGAGAAGAAAATACTTGATATGATCTCTACTGATACCTTATGGATTAAAACAATTGCCTTCAGAGGTACAGATTTTGCTCCATCCTCAAAACAACTAAAGACTTTACGCTACACAGAGAACCATATACATGATTTCGCATGGTTCGCTGATAAGAGATTTCATGTTCTTAAAGGAAAATTAAAACTTCCGGACTCGGGCAGAGAGGTAACTACATGGGCGATGTTTACGAATCAGGAAGCATATCTTTGGAGGAGATCAATCTCATATATAAATAATGCTGTCTGGTATTTTTCTAAATGGATCGGAGACTATCCTTATGACACTTTTACAGCTGTTCAGAGTGCGCTTAATTCAGGAGCAGGGATGGAATATCCTGGTCTGACAGTTGTTGGTCTTGCCGAAGATCCATACCTGCTGGATGAGGTGATAGCCCATGAAATTTGTCATAGCTGGTTTTACAGCTCGATCGGATCTGATGAACGAAGATTCCCTTTTATGGATGAAAGCATCGCGAGTGCATATGAATCCAGGTATATGAATCAATTGTATCCGGAGAAAAAGCTTTGGGAAATTGGTTTCAGAAACAAGAAACTGGCAAAATTTTTTCACATTGATAAAATGCCGGTGCAACGAATTCAGGAGTTCGAATGGCTTGTTCCAGCCCGACGGAACCTGGAACAACCTGTTAATCTTGCAGCTACTGATTATGGCTACGATAATTACGGGAGTATAATCTATAACAAAGCCGCCCAGGGTTTCAATTATCTGCGAGCATATCTGGGAGATTCCCTCTTTGATTCCAGTATGCATGATTACTACAGCACATGGAAAAATAAGCATCCCCGGCCGGAAGACCTCAGAAAGATCTTTGAATCCAATACAGCTAAGGATCTCTCGTGGTTTTTTGATGATTTTCTGGGCACAACCAAACGGCTTGATTATGAAATAGTTCGGTTTGAGCACCAGAAGCTCCTTATAAAAAACAAGGGTGAACTGAAAGGGCCATTGCTGATAACAGGAATAAATGGAGATTCTATCCGCTCAGAATATTGGGAAGATGGGTTTGAAGGGCAAAAATGGATCAATGTCCCATGGAATAATAATTCTGAAATAAAAATTGATCCTGAACATAAGATGCCCGAATTATTCAGGCTTAACAACAACATCCGGACATCAGGTGTATGCCGTAAAGCTGATCCTTTTCAGCTCCGGTTCTTATATACTATTGAAGATATTGAGAAACGATCCTTAATATATGTTCCTGCTTTTAACTGGAACAGCGCGGATGGTTTTATGGCAGGAATGATCTTAAATAATGGAACACTCATACCCAAGCCATTGGAATACTTTCTCATTCCTTTATATACATTTCGTAATCAAGGGTTTACTGGTTATGGGAAGATTTCATTCAATATAATTCCCTATGACAATCTGATCAGAATTGCAACATTTACAATTGAAGGAGAACAATTCGGTGCACCGGGTAATCAGAATTATCATAAAGCCAAGTTGGGATTAGATATTGGTTTCAGATCCGATATGATTAATCCTGTTAATCAGAAGTTCTTTGGATACTATATTGCTGCATCAGACCTTCGTGAGGTTGAACTTCTTATGCCGGCAAAAATGCGTTCATATCTGCAGTTCGGATACTCTGTGAGCCGGACCGGAATAATTAATCCTTATAATTTATTTGGTTTTATTGAAGCGGGGAAGTCGTTTCAGAAGATATCACTTGAATCCAATTATAAGTACAGTTATTATGGTAAAAACAGGGGTCTGGAAATTAGATTATTTGCAGGAACCATGCTGAAGAACAATACTGCCGATCCCTTTTATGCTTTTTCGGCAAGTGGCAGAAATGGTCCCGAACAATATTTGTACGAGGGGTTTTACCCCGATCGTTTTGGAGAGATTTCGAAAACCTTCTGGTCCAGACAGATGACTATATCTGAGGGAGGGTTGGTATCTCCTGTTAATGATACGCTTGGATACAGTCGCTGGCTTTTTTCGCTCTCATTCAGCAGTAGCCTGCCTGGAAAAGATATCCTGGCTTCCTGTAAAACCCTTTGTTAATTTATTACTGAACGATCATGGTGCTGAAACAGCTTATAAATCACCATTTTTCATTGAGGCAGGTTTGAAAGCAGGAATTTGGAACTTTTTCGAGATCTATTTCCCTTTGCTTGTCTCAGACAATATTGATGCAATAACCGGATCATTCAAAAACCGGATTCGCTTTGTTTTAAAACTGGATATGGTTAATCCTCTCAGATTGAAATGAGATTTCATGACTTATTTAGTCGTTCAGCTACATGATCAACCATTTTACTGAGTAACCGAACATATTAATTGCATTGTGATTGAGGTCTCATAAGTGTTTGCTGAGTAACATATATATTATCTGTATACAACAGAATTAAGTCATATACAATTACATATAAGTACAAAATAAATAAAAAAATATCAAATTCAACACAGTCAACCAGCTGTTTTTATGTCCTGTCGGGTCACCATCTCCTCCACGAGGCTGTTCAAACTGACTGTGACACGGCACTTAATTGCGGGCAGTATAATATTTCAGGGCTTCCGGCATAAATTGTTTAAGTTTTCTCATCCTTGTTTCATCAGAAGGATGAGTACTTAGAAATTCAGGTGGACTTGCTCCGCCTGCTGTTGACATTCTTTGCCAGAAAGGAATTGCTTCCCGCGGGTCATAACCAGCCATGGCTGCAAATATAAGTCCATACTGATCAGCCTCAGTTTCCTGTTGCCGCGACCAGGGTAACATAGCTCCCAGGTCGCTTCCAATGCCATAGGTCGTCATGAATAGATCCTGTGTTTCCTTCGGCTTTTGGGCTAAAGCAACCTCCAATGCCATACCTCCCATTTGCTGTACCATTGCCTGACTCATTCTTTCGTTGCCATGCTTGGCAATGGAATGGGCAATCTCATGTCCCATAACAATTGCGAGTGATGTTTCGTTTTGAGTAACTGGCAATAAACCTGTATAGACAACCACCTTTCCACCAGGCATGCACCAGGCATTTATAACCTTATTGTCATCAATCGTGTTAAATTCCCAGGCATACCCTTCCATCACCGATGGTTTTCCCTGGCCGTCATAATACTTTGTAATTGCATTTGCAATTCTAGCTCCCACACGGTCAACCATTGCAGCATCTTTACTGGTATTGGAATTTAATACCTTATTCTCTGATAAAAATGTGTTGTATTGGCTTACTGCCATTAATCGTAAATCTGATTCCTTTACCAGACTCAACTGCTTGCGGCCGGTAACCAGATTTAATGCACATCCTGCCAGAAGGCAGGCGACAATTAATAAACCGAAATTTTTTTTCATTCTGATAATAATAAGTTTGAATATGTCAATGACTAACTCACCTTAAATTCGCAATACAAAGGTTGGGCTTATAATTTCAGGAAGCGTTACACAATACCGGAAAAGAGTTACATTATTCACACATTCGGGCTAAAAGGGCCTGCTGTCAGTTTAAGAGCCCGACCGGCCAAATTACCCTTCCTGTATAGCTGGGAATGGCCTGGCATTCTTTAAATAAGGCTTATCACAAACTAAAAATGTGTGAATAATGTAACTCTTACTGGAAGTTGTGTAACACTGATTTGTTTAAATGGGCCTACCTTTCGATGAATATTAGTGAATAATCACTATTACAGGAATCTTTATACAATTAAATACAATTATTATGAAAAAGTCGAGAATGAGTTTGATCATTATTTTAAGTGGAGTGTTGATCTTATCAGGATGCGCTTCATGGAATAAATCGCAGAAAGGAGCTGTTGTCGGAACTGCAGCAGGTGGTGCAATGGGCGCTGTTATTGGCAGGGCTGCAGGTAATACCGCTCTGGGTGCAATTATCGGAGCTGCTGTAGGAGGCGGGGCAGGTGCTATAATTGGCCATCAGATGGACAAACAGGCTGAGGAAATAAAGAAGACTGTTCCTGATGCAAAGGTTGAACGTGTTGGTGAAGGGATAGTCGTGGAATTCACCAGCAATGTTCTGTTTGCTTTTGACAGATCAAACCTGTCGGCTGATGCAAGAACTAACCTTGATAAACTGGTTGTAGTGTTGAACAATTATCCTGACACCAACATTGAAGTTCAGGGACATACTGACAGTAAAGGGAGTGTAGCATATAACCAGAAGTTATCTGAAAGAAGGGCTAATGCAGTATCAGGGTATCTGTCCGGTAAAAGTATTAAAGCCAGCCGTCTGACAATTAAAGGATTTGGCGAAACTGTGCCAAAATATGACAATGCGACAGCAGAAGGTCGTACTCAGAACCGAAGGGTTGAGTTTCTGATCGCTGCAAATGAAAAGATGAAAGCTGAAGCTAAAAAAGAAGCAGCTAAATAAATCATACATCAGAATCTAAAAGCCAATTAATTATGAAGACAAAACTATTTTCTATTGTAATAATCCTTATGCTTTCAGCTCCATTAGCAATTGCCCAAAATGCAGAAAAGGCGAAAATCTCCTTTGGTCTTCTGGGCGGCATAAATTTCCAGAATATAAATGGGAAGGATAATTATGGGAATAAACTTAAGAATGGTCTCCTGACAGGGTTTCACGCCGGAGTTAGTATAAACATCCCGGTGGCACCTGACTTCTATTTTCAGCCCGGACTGCTTTTTTCCATCAAGGGGGCAAAAGATGACTTTTTTTCACCGGAAGCCAAAGCATCAGGCGATTTTGTAACGACCACAAAACTCTCTTATATTGAAATGCCTTTAAACCTGTTGTACAGGCCTCAGTTAGGGAAAGGATATATTCTCCTTGGTTTTGGACCATACATTGCTTTTGGTATCGGTGGCAAAGAGAACTCTGAATATGGTTCTATCAGTTATGAAAGGGATGTTAAATTTAAGAGCACTGTTACGAATTTAATTGATTTGATTGATAATTCTTTTTACAGGCCTTTTGATGCCGGTGCAAATATCTTCTTCGGATATGAATTATCAATGGGAGTCTTCTTACAGCTCAATGCCCAGCTCGGAGTATTGAAGATCAATCCCGAGTATAGTTGGATTACTGATAGTAAAGCCTCATACAAGAACACAGGCTTCGGTATTTCAGTCGGATATCGGTTTTAACTATAGGTTTTAGATAAAAACGAAGATGTCTCAAAAGCCCTTCTTTCGGGACTTATCCCTAAATCCCGCTCTATGTGTAAAACATAGGGCCTGGGAGGGACTTATTTGGTTCTTTAGTAAACCGAAGCAATAAACCTCTTAAGATGGACATTAAATTCATGAGGACTCTCCAGGTTGCTTAAATGTCCGGCATACTCCAGGATTTTCAGGATTGAATCTTTTATATTTTCATTCATAAAGCGGGCTGATGCGGGAGGTGTTATTTTATCTTCATTACCAACCATTATAAGCGCCGGTATCTTAATACCGGGTAATATGTTGCAGGTTTCTTTTCGATGAGATAGAGCAAGCAAGGTATTGCAAAGCGATTGTTCAGAGGTTTTCAATATCATCTCCCTTACAGCTGCAATTTCTTTTTGTTTTGTTATGAAAGATCCGGACGCGAAAAGATTTTTTATACTCTCGTCGGCATACTTTTCCACTCCGTTCTTCCTAATGCTTTCAATTGCCTTAATACGTTTTTCTTTTGCTTCGGGTGTATCGGCAATGCATTGAGTATCACACAATATAAGTGCATTAAAACGCTCAGGGTATTTCCCTATGGCATTTAATGCAATGTATCCGCCCATGGATAAACCACACAATATCGCATTGTCAATCTTCAGGGCATCCATAAGGTTGATAAGATCTTTGACAAAAAGATCGATAGTAAAAACGTCATTCCCTGCATCGGATTTCCCATGTCCGCGTACGTCATACGTAATTACCCGGTATTTATCCCTTAATGCTTTAACCTGTAAATTCCACATCGACTTATTAAAAGGAAAGCCGTGAATGAATATTATAACCGGAGCGTTATCAGGTCCTTCATCGTTGTAACTGAATGTAACGTTATCTACAATCACTCTGATATCGTTTTCAAAGGAGCTCATTTTTTCATTCTTATAATTGAATTAATATGGCATCTGAACATCAGCTATTTAAAATATTCTCTGACAAAGACATATCTTTGATATTCAGTCATCTGATCAGTTGCTTTTGCCACAATTAAGAGCTTCCGCGAATTGTTTCTGTCAGATAATGATGAATCAGCTTACCGGGCGTTCAGTTTGATTAACCAGATAATTCTCCATGCCCATTTGTGCAATCTGTGCTACGTTGTATTTCTGCCCAATCGACGTGGCCTTCTTCCATCTTAAGTATCTTTGTCAGCAGGTCAACACTGCCCTGGTCATCTACCTCACGGGCAAGATTGATCCCAGCATTGTAAGCACTGACAGCATTAAGTTCTGCCATGTTATCATTACTGATCATTTCTGATACATTTTTACCAATCTTAATAGGATTAAGTTTAGATACTGTTGGCGTTCCATCAAAGAAAAGTATCCGCTCAATAAGCCACTCGGCATGGTGCATTTCATCAATTGCCTGTTTTTTTATTGCCGTGTGAAGTTTGATGTAACCCCAATTTTCGCACATTTCAGAATGTACCATATATTGGTTAACGACAGTGAGTTCATCTGCCAGCAGCGAATTCAACTTTGCGAGTAATTCTTTATTTCCTTTCATATAAGTTTTTTTTAGATTTCCAAGTATTAATGAATTTTGAAAGAACCAATTTAACCCACTATAATCAGATAAGTGTTACATTAATTTTGAAAAAAGTTACTATGATTCACACATTACAAATATATTAAAACAACATGTTATACAGATGATCCTCTAACAGATAATCGTAGTAGTGTTTTCATTTTATCAGTTCGCAGGAAATTGTAAAGGGCCGCAATTAATTGTGTTTTTTGGTTGGTATGATGAAAAGCGGTATAGAAGTGTGATTTAACACTTTTTCAGTTACACTTCCCATGACTATATTTTCCAGCCATTTCCGGCTGTGAGTGCCCATAACAATAATATCTGCGTGCAAATCTTTTGCAGCCTTTAATATCGATTCAGCATAATCACCTTCTTCTACCAATGTTTGAATGGTTTCATCACCCAGATGATGTTTTGATTTATCAAGAAATTGCTGGGATGCTTTTTTCAGCGCGGCAATACTGTCTAATTGCATTAAATCTTTATCCAGATTACCGGTATACCCCATTATCGGAGAATATTCTGGTGAAGAATAATAAACCGGATCTGTTATTACATGCAGCAATATAATTTCAGCTCCAATATTTTTAGCCAAATTAAATCCTGATTCGGCTACTTTTTGTGCGGTTGGATTATAATCCAGCGCAATCAGTACTTTTTTCACTTTATTTGTCTTCATCTGATAATTATATAATTAAAACAGCCGGCTGTCTAGAATCAACCACATCAGGAATACGCAATGAGAATAATCAACCAACATTCATGACTGAATTCCGAAAGCCGATCACCATTTCTTCCTGGAGGCTAACCAACCGAGCAGGAAACCGAGACCCAGGCTAATCAGAATCTGTCCCCAGCGCAAATTGGTCATTCCCAGCGAACCATGTCCATGTCCCATCCCTTTTATCCATGGTCCTCCGCCCAATAGAAAAAAGGCAACTATTATAACCACAAATGCGATTACATAATAGAGTATTCTGGTTTCTCTTCTTGTCATATTTTTTTCTTTTATGTGTTTATTACATCTTCTCCATATACCAGCTCAATGCTTTTTCTATTTTCTGATAATGAAAAATGGTGGTAATAGTTTTTTGCAAGCGCAAAAAAGCAGTTTCACTTTTAACAATATAATCAAATGCCTGGTGTTTCATGCAATTTACAGCCACATCAATTTTGTCCTGTGAGGAGAGCATAATAACAGGGATCTCCGGATTGATTGCTTTTATTCTGTCGAGCGTTTCCAGACCATTGATAGCATTTTTATCAACACTATTCAGATAGTAATCCAGAATTATAACATCCGGATTTTGTGATATATGATTCAAGACATAGTTCTCCTGTTAAGAATGTCTTAATTTCAGATTCAGTATTTTGTGCGAATTCAATTTCCAGTGACTTCAAAAACAATGCATCATCATCAACAAGAAAAAGCAATATTTTTTTTTCGTTTGTCATCATTTAGGCTTTTTTAATCATATTCATATTCCTCTTTTAATTCTTCACAGGCCTTTGAGCATACTGTTTCAAGCTGTAAAACCAATTCCTGAATTTCATCAAGATGTTGTTTGTGTGCTTGAATATTCCTGGATTTTTTTTGCCATATCTTCAAAATCCTTATGAATACCCATTATTGAAAATGAAGGAATTATTTTATGAGCTGCTGAATGCAACAGAATCCCAGTCTTTATCAGACAATACCTTGTTTCATTTTGCTGATCAAGGGCGGGGTTTGCTCCAGATAAAGTGCTATCATTTCCATCATTAAGTTCAGGATTAGCCTTTGTTCGTTTGTACAAATAGGTCAAATCAACACATTTTGATACTGCCTGCAGTCAGGCCGGTGTTTTGTAGTGGCACAGGTTTCTTTAATAAATCAACTATTTTACTATACAACAATCTTTCATCAACAGGTTTTGAGATGTAATCATTCATTCCCACAGCCTTGCATTTTTCCAGATCAGCCGTGGTCACATCAGCAGTTAAAGCAATAATGGGAATTTGATAATTCATTGTATCGAACGTATATACCTGGTAGCTTCAAATCCATTCATTTCAGGCATCTGCAAATCCATTAAAATAATATCATACGATTTATTTCTGTAATATTTCTGATGGCTATTTTCCCATTGGCTGCAATATCATGTTCAAATCCGAAATCGTCAAGAAGTGTTTTCATAAGTAACTGATTGAGTGCAATATCCTCAACCACCAGTACTTTTATGTTTTTAACTTCTGTCATCAATTCGATCAGTCTCCAGTCTCTAATTCAGCATCAGCATTTGTTTTCCTGAAAGGCAGAATAAAACTAAAAGTAGAACCTTCATCCAAGTTTACTTATTACAGTTATAGTTCCGCCCTGTGTTTCCACCAATTGTTTGGCAATAGCCAGTCCCAGTCCGGTTCCTCCGTACAACCTTGAAGTTTCGCTGGTTGCCTGCTGAAAGTTTTCAAAAATATGTTCTATTTTTTCTTCTGCGATTCCGATTCCGGTATCTGTAACTACAAATTCAATTGTTACTTTCTCATCATCTTCATTCAATAGATTGAACACTTACAGTAATTTCCCCTTCTGTTGTGAACTTTACGGCATTGCTGACAAGGTTCAGAATAATCTGATGCAAACGAACAGGATCACCAACCAATACTTTAGGAATTCTATTGTCATATTTTTTAATCAACCTCAAATTTTTTTCCTGAATTTTTGTTTCAAACAACATGAATCATGGCTGATATTGATGTAGCCATTTTGAAAGGAATTTGTTCAAATATTCATTTTTCCTGCATCCACTTTTGCCAGGTCGAGAATGTCGTTTATCAACACTGTCAATGCATCACCACTCATTTTAATAGCTGTTAAATATTCTTTTTGTCTTTCAGTTAAATCTGTTTTCAACAACACTTTTGTAAATCCGATAATTGAATTCATCGGTGTACGGATTTCATGGCTCATGTTTGACAAAAACTGTTGCTTCGATTTCACTGCATCTTCAGCAATTTGTGTGGCTTTTTCAGCTTTATTTTCGCTTCTTCAGCAATTTTTGTAGCCGTTCAGCCTGTACCTTAGCTTCAATCAATTCTGATTCAATTCTTTTATGATCAGTAATATCCCTTGCCACCACAACTACGCCAATAACCTTCCCATACTCATCTTTATACACTGAACCATTAAATAATACATCTGTCAGTTTTCCATCGCGAATGGTTAACGGATAATCTGCCACAAAACCTTCTGCAAAAACCTGTTTGTAAATTTCACGTGCCTTTTCAGGTTCTGTAAAATATTCAAAAAAATCCGTGCCGATCAGATTCTCGCGGGTCATTTCCGTTATATTTATCGAAGCATTGTTTATATCAGTAATTTTCCCTTCCGGACTGATAGTAAAAAGCGGATCAAGACTGGCTTCTATCAGGCTTCTGGCATATCGTGATTCCTGTCTGTCTTAATTGTCTTCCATGTATATTATTTTATGATACGACGTAATTATGTATCAATATTAATATTTTCAGTAATTCATAATTAATATTTATCATTGATCTTGAACATCTTCAATTGCTTCTCGTCTTTTGTTCTTTAATTGTTTGAAATGAGAAGGTGTAAGTCCTGTAATTTTCTTAAACTGATTGGATAAATGTGCAACACTGCTGTAATGCATCTTCCAGGCAATTTCCGTAAGATTAAGTTCATCATAAATTATAAGCTCTTTTACCCGTTCTATTTTATGTGAAATAATGAATTTTTCAATAGTAGTTCCCTGGACTTCTGAGAATAAGTTTGCCAGGTAAGTATAATCGTAATTTAATTTTTCGCTTAAGTAATCAGAAAAATTCATTTTAAGCAATTCATCCTTATAATGAACCATTTCAATAATTATATTTTTTATTTTTTCAATCAGAACAGCTTTTTTGTCATCCATAAGTTCCAGTCCTGATTCTGAGCAAAGCAATTCTTATCTGCTCACGCTGCTCCGGATTAATATTTTCCATAATATCCACTATCCCCAGATCGACAAGAATGTAGTGAAGTCCAAGTTTCTTTAAGCTCTTCCTTCACTACCATTTTGCAGCGCATGCTCACCATGTATTTTATATATAGCTTCAAATAGTATGCTTTTAAGTTATGTCTGCAACGATACAATTCAAAAACAGAGTTCCTACTTACCCTGATGCTCAGTACTTATATCTTAATACCAGTCAGATTAGATCCAATTGCTATGACAAAGGTACAGATTAATACTGGTGAAAGATTACATAATTATTGAAATAAGTTACATAATTCACATGTTTGCCAGAAGACTGCGTCTTTTGTGTCTTAAGATTTTTAAAATGAGAGGGTGTAAGCCCTGTCATTTTCTTAAACTGGTTTGACAGATGTGCCACACTGCTGTAATGCATTTTGTAGGCTATTTCGGTAAGATTGAGCTCATCATAAACAAGCAGTTCTTTTACCTTTTCTATTTTATGGGCACAGATAAAATTTTTCAATTGTTGTCCCTTTAACTTCGGAAAAAAGATTTGAAAGATATGTATAGTTATGATTGAGTTTTTCGCTCAGGTAATCCGAAAGATTTATCTTTGATCTGTTCATCAGTATAATGGACCAGTTCAATAATAATTGTTTTTATTTTCTCAACCAGTATGCTTTTTTTATCATCCATCAGTTCAAGCCCGGTCTTTCTGAGAGCAACATCAAGACAGTTGCAATTTGCTCTGGCTGAAATATCCTCCATAATTTCAGTTTCACCCAGTTCAACCCTGGTGTAATGCAATCCCAAGTTTTTCCAGCTCGGATTTTACTACCATTTTGCACCGGATGCAAACCATATTTTTAATGTAGAGCTTCAATTAATTTAATATACAGGTATAATTAACAAGCCTTTAAACAAATATATAACAATTTTGATCTGATTCTTATGCTGAAGAATATTAAGCCTGCTTAATGTAAGAAAGAAGGTTTCCGCCTTAAGTCGGTACGCAAATCAGCATTACTTTGACTTTAAGGGAATTACTTGTTTCTTTTTACCGTTATCATTTAGATTTATTTATTATCCGCTTTAAGTCGATCGGTTTAATTTTCAATATTGGTGGCATTGTGTCGCCTAATAAAAATCCCCAGTGTTTTAGTGGTTCGATATGGTCACAAATAAGTTTTACAATGGCAAGCAGCGGTATGGAAAGAAACATGCCCGGTATTCCCCACAAAGCATTTCCGGCAATTACAACTACTATAGCGAAAAGTGCATTGATTTTTACTTTTGAAGCAACTATTTTGGGAACGATGTAGTGATTGTCTATGAATTGGATGACTGAATAGATCACTATAACGTAAATCATATAAACCGGCGATTTGGTAACCAATGCAACTAACATGAATATTGCACACTGAGATAATTCCTCCGATGTATGGGATGACATTTAGCAATGCACCAATAATACCCAGCAGGATAGCGTATTCAATTCCAAGTATCAGAAGAGCAACGGAATTTAGTGTTGCAACTATTACAGCTTCGATAATCAGACCTATAAGATAACGTTGAATAACAGTTTTGGTCTGGGTAACTATTTGGCTCACCTGACTTTGGTTGCTTGTGCCAAAGAGCCTGTGAATAAACTCAATTAAGATAGGGTGGTAAAATAACAGCATAAAGATGTAAACGGGAACTAAAAACAATACCACTACCAGGTTGCCTACAGTGATAAGTGTTTTCCCGATTGCAGCGCTGCTGGAATTGATGAGCTCAACTTTGGTATTTGTAAACCATTCATGGATCTTTTGGGGGTTTATGTCGAAATAACCGGAAGCCCAGGTGATGGTTTGGTTGAATATCCCGGTTAATTTATCGACAAGTATCGGCCATGATTCGCTAAACCGGCTTGCCTGCGAAAAGAAAAGAAACCCAAAAGCAGCAATGACTAAAAAGGTAAGCAATAATGTAATTATAATAGCTACTACCCTGTTTATTCTTTTCCGTGTAAAAAAATTTACAACCGGGTGAAGTACAATGGCAATAATGATTGCAAAAACGATTGGAACTATAATACCCCGGGCGATATACAATATCGTAAACAAGGCAAATAAGACCGATTAAAGAAAAAATTGCCTTCGTGTAAAATGGTAATTTTAATTCTTTATCTGTCACGGCTTCTTAGAGTTTATTTCTTTTTTGGAGTGAATAAGTTGAAGAATAACCGGCCGATTGATTTAATAGCGTCAGGGCGTTGAGCGACAAAGTTTGTAACACCAAACTGCAAAACATAGCCGATAAGCCTCCTTAATTTATTGCCTGATGCCCCTATAAATACTTTCTTTGAGAGAAAACCGGAAGCTAAACCGATGCCGGTACTTAAAATGTTATCTATCAGATATGGAGATGAAGCGATATCTTTCAGAGTACCCTTGAGAAGGTTTACAGGCCTGAAGCTTTCGTAGGTAAGGAAGAATTGTTCTTTCAATAAGTGCCCCTTATCAGCTTGCTCAACTTCTAATAATTGAATTGCATTTTTAAGCCCGGCAGTTGATGTTATGTTTTGCATGTGATGTTATTTTAACACATGTTTAATGATAAAATTGGAAACATGCTCTTTAAGCCATTTATGCATAAAGAAATGTAAAACAATCCCTGTAATACCATAAAAAGCAGCTACTAAAAGGAATCCGTAAAAGGTTTTGCCAAGGATTTCGCCGAGCCAGAAAGCTAATCCCAGATTGAGAAAAAGCATGAAAACCGCAACAATGACTAAGACAATTGAATGAGGTATAAATGAGGAAACAGCATCTGATGTTTTGTCAAGGGCTTTAAGTTTTACCAGCTCATAGCTTGCCTTGCCGTAATCAGCAGCTTTTTCCAGAAGTGATTCAATCAACTTAGCATTGTCTTCCATGGCTTCAGTCTTGATAACATTTAAACCTTGGCAGTCTTTGGGTCTTTTCCGGTTTTTCCTGATTTGGATGTACCCGGGTCAGTAAAGTCGGATACGTCTTCCTTTACCTCTTCAAATTTTTCGGAGAATTCATCAAGAAATTCATTGAATTTTTCTTTTAAAGACTCCGCATAGTCCTCTCCCTTTTTTGATATTTTTTTCCGGGTGTTCCACCCTTTATCGGGAGCAAATAAAATCCCTAACAATGCACCGGCGGCAACGCCAGCCAATACGCCTAATAATACTTTTCCTGAGCTCATAATTTTATTTTTAAATAATGAGTCCACTGTAATTAGTGGACTCATTGGTTGCAATTAAAGCGATGATTTTATAAAACCTTTCTTCCCTGAATAACCCTGAGTATTACCGCAATAATTGCTATTACAAGCAGAATATGGATGATGCCTCCGACATGAAAGCCTACAAATCCGATTGCCCATGCGATAAGCAGAATCACTGCTACAACATAAAGTAGATTTCCCATGATTTTTATTTTAAATTGGTTACAATAAAACAACCAGAAGAATTACAATAAGAATTATTGCAGCACCTGAAAGATAAACACCACTACCTATTGCTTTAAGGTTGTGTTTGATTGACTTTACTTCTTTTCGCAAATTCTTCTTTTCTTCTGACTTCAATTTTGTTTTATCCATTGAATTTATTTCATTCAACCTTAGTTCTAAAGCTTTAGCTTCTGCTGATTCTGCAGGTTTCGGAGCAGGTATAGAAGTAGGTTCCTCAGTTGTTGCAGCAAATGATTGAAGAGGAAGAAAAGTTAATGACAAGAATGCCACCATTAAACAAAAAACGATCTTTTTCATGTTAATTGATTTTTAATTTGTAAATCTTAATTCTATAATTCTTTTTTATTTATGTAATAATGTTGGGAACAATATTAATTGATGTTAATCTTAAATTTCTTTGTAAATTATTACAGGTAAAGGTATGTCTCCCTATTCCCGGAATCGTTACATAATTTCATGAAAAAGTTACATAATTCACACATTATAAAGGAAGGCTCAATAAGTGTAGGGAAAGTTTATTGCGTTCGTTTTACTGATATATCATCCTTGCCGGTTTTTCAATTTCAAAATCTCTGAAACCGAAATCTGTCGTTTTAAATGAGTTCATTTTAAAAACATCCTGTCCGGTTCCTGGAATTAATGGATAAAATGAGATGGATAACTGGAATGTTTTAAAGACCAGGTTTTCATTTTTAATTAAGACACCCAATCCTATCAGGGAGTATACTTTGCTGTTTTTAAAGCCTGTTACCGCATCGCTAAGCATACCAAGAGAATAAGTAAGATAAGGCCCAAGGCGAAATCCAAAAATATTCCATGGGGCGTATGATTGTGTCTGCAGCGTAAATAAAAACCGGTTGGTGCCCGACAATGCATGACTGTTAAATCCATCCAGTCCATAACCATCATTAATAGTTAAACTATCGTACGAAAACCGGTTTATGCCAATAGTCAACTGCGGTTTCACAAATTGCCTGAATCTCCATTTCCCTATTTCAAATAATCCTGTAAAATAATTTACACCTACTGTCAGAACACCCTGTTCAGAATGTGATGCATGAAAGAAGGTTCCGTATTCGAAGTTGGAACTCAGGTATCCCCATTCATTATAGTTGCCAAAATAAACCCGCACACCTAAATATAGCCGCCCGGAATTATTTCTTATCTGGTAACCACCTGTAAGGGAATATACGCTTCCAACCGGCACATCTTCAATGACACCGTATTTAAAGATATATTTATCCTGTACATATTTCCTGGTGGAAATTCCAACTGTGGCCAGGTAAAAATCTTCGTTCGAATAAATATGTAACGGGTCATAAAGGTCAGATGGTTTCTCAGAATATTTTATATGCAGATACCGGGCCGCTAAAATCAGATTGATTACAAGTACATCTTCGGTATTGCCTTTGAAAAGCTGTAGTGCTTTGCCTGCCCAGTAATCCTGTGTACGAAATTTCAAATTCACAGGAACATAAATTGAATTCATTTCTTTCAGGGAATCTTTTTTAATTTGAGAATCAAAAGATGCCCCTGCCGCCCATTTTGCTAACGGAGAAAAAAACGGACGATCAACAGAAAAGCTCTTGCTGAAATTTCCATATCCGTCGATTCCGAGATGCAACTTTGCACTGATGTAGGAGTTCCATATGTTTGGTATCGAATAGTCTGTATTAAAAGAACTTATTCCACGGGTAAAATTCCTTGAAAAAGCATTTTGAAATTCATGTCCGTATCCTAAAAAATTTTTGTCGGTTAATTCAACTTTGATTTTTGAATTTGAAATGGATAACTGCAGGAATGATGCTCCAATTATCCAGTTCACGAATATAGATATCTACTGAATCGGAGTTCTTCTTTGCTGCCATAACAGAAAAAGAAACCTCATGCACATATTTCTGGTTGCGGATCAAACGCTCCGATTCCTTTACAAGTAAAGCATTGAAAGGTTGATTCTTATGTATAAGCAGCAGGTTTCGGATCGTGATACCCTGTGTTTTAACATGCATTCCATTCCCTGCTTTAGATAAAAAATGCTGGTTTCTAACAGTGGTGTCAGTAGCCGAGTAACCAAAAGGATCGAGGGTAACAACATCGATATTCCGGATGATTTTTCCTTCAAAGGTACTGTATGGTTTTTGTATCAGTTTTTTATATCCTTTCTTTTTAACAACCCTGACCTTTGAGTCGGGTGCAACCGGTTTGAAAATTAACCGGTACATAAATCTGGTAAACTTGCTTCGTTCAGAATAGGATTCAATATTCTTATAAAGATGAGTTGAATCTGTTTTGACAGGAACCTCCTGTGCAAATGCAAAATCACTTATTGAAATTAAGGCAAAAAAAAATATGAAAATATATTTAAACCACATTTGAATTAGACAGACCTGAACATCTATGCTATTTCATTTTATTCGTATCCGCTTTTTATGGTTACAGGAATCATTTTAAAATGTTCGTCGGCGTTCAAAATATTTCTATAAGCCTTTGATAAAGCTGGCTTCCTGAGAGTACCATATAAAATAACAAAGTTGCATTTCATAGTATTGAGAACCATTACATAATTTTGGGAATAAGTTACATTATTCACACATTGCTCAATACATCTTAAATAAAACTATCCTCCACCTGAATTGTTAAATAATATATTCTCTAATTTCGTACGACTTACTTCTTTGGGAGGTATTACTAATGACCAATTCTAAAAAATCAGGAAACCTGGCCGAAAAGCCGGTTGAAAATGTCCAGAAGCTGTTGAAGCAATGGAGGAAGAAAAACTGGAACAGAGTTCAGCTTCAGATAAGAAAATCCTGACTAAGCAGTATCCGGTCACAGGAATGTCATGTGCTTCCTGTGCTGCATTAACGTGGAATCTATGCTCAACAAACAGCATGGTGTTGTAAAAGCCGCAGTTAACCTGGCATCCGAGATGGCTACCATTGAATTTTTGCCTTCTCTGATCCAGCCTCAAAACCTCAAGGAAGCTGTAACATCCATCGGCTATGACCTGATCATTGATGAATCGGAAAACGCCAGAGAGGAGCTGGAGAATCTTCAGCAGAAGACCTACAGGTCGATGAAACAGAGGACAATTCTGGCAATTGTTCTGGCTGTGCCGCTTCTGCTGATAAGCATGGTTTTCATGAAGATCCCCTATGCCAACTACATAATGTGGGCACTTGCCACACCTATTGTGTTTTATTGCGGACGTTCTTTCTTTATAAATGCCTTTAAGCTTATCAGGCATGGCAGTGTAAACATGGACACACTCGTTTCGCTCAGCACAGGTATAGCATATTTATTTAGTGTATTCAATACACTTTTCCCGGAGTTCTGGCACAGGCAGGGTTTGCATGCACATGTTTATTTTGAAGCTGCAGGAGTGGTGATTGCGCTTGTCCTGCTCGGGAAGTTACTTGAAGGCGGCGCTAAAGCAAACACATCGGCTGCCTTGAAGAAATTGATCGGGCTGCAGCCCAGGACTGTCTTTAAAGTACTCGACAATGGGCATACAAGGGAGTTCCTTATTTCGAAAGTAAAGCCGGGAGATATCATCCTGGTAAAGCCCGGAGAAAAAATACCTGTCGACGGGATCGTAACTCTTGGCAGCAGCTATGTCGATGAAAGCATGATCACCGGCGAGCCTGTCCCTGTGATAAAGGAACCAGGTTCAAGGATCTTTGCCGGAACTGTAAATCAGAAAGGGAGTTTTCAGTTTGTTGCACAGAAGGTCGGTGCTGAAACACTGCTCAGCAGTATTATCAGGATGGTCCAGGAAGCCCAGGGCAGCAAAGCCCCGGTTCAGAAACTGGTCGATAAAATTGCAGGGATATTTGTTCCCGTGGTGGTGGCAATCTCGGTAGTTACACTGGCAGTATGGTGGATAGCCGGCGGCGAAAATGGTTTCAGCCAGGGATTGCTGTCGATGATTACTGTTCTTGTTATAGCATGTCCATGTGCACTTGGACTGGCGACACCTACTGCAATAATGGTTGGAATTGGTAAAGGCACCGAAAGCAACATTCTTATCAAGGATGCTGAAGCCCTGGAGATGACCCATAAAATGAATGCAGTTGTGCTTGACAAGACCGGTACTGTAACAGAAGGAAAACCATCGGTCGGCAAAATCGAATGGAGGACAGCAAAAGATGAGCAGAAAGACATAAATATACTGTACAGTCTTGAAAAATTATCTGAACACCCGCTTGCCGAATCTGTTGTGACCTATCTTAATGAGACTGCTTCTCCGGTAGTTATGACAGGTGTCGTTAGCATAACAGGCAGGGGGATAACTGGATATTTCAATAAAACGAAATATCTCGCAGGAGGGTTGAAACTGGTAAATGAGAATGGGATCAATATTGATGCAAGGCTTGAAGAACTTGCTGGCAATTGGGAAGAGGAGGCTAATACTGTAATCTATTTTGCCGATGACAAAAACGTCCTTGCAGTATTATCAGTTTCCGACAGGATAAAGGAAAACTCAGCAACTGCTGTTCAGCAACTGAAAGACATGGGCATCGATGTCTTCCTGGTCACAGGTGACAATCAAAAAACTGCTGAAGCTGTGGCAAAAAAGACAGGAATCCTCTCATATAAGTCGGAGATGCTGCCATCCGATAAAGCTGCGTTTATTTCGCAGTTGCAGAAGGAGGGCAAAATAGTCGGGATGGTTGGCGACGGGATCAATGACAGCCAGGCTCTTGCTACTGCAGACGTCAGCATTGCAATGGGCAAAGGCTCAGATATTGCGATAGATGCAGCAAAAATGACAATCATAAGCAATGATCTTGCCATAATTCCTGCGGCTATTAGACTTAGCAGGAACACAGTCAGGACAATCAGGCAGAATCTGTTCTGGGCATTTATTTATAATGTGATTGGTATTCCCCTGGCTGCGGGTATTCTATATCCGATAAACGGATTCCTTCTTAATCCAATGATTGCCGGCGCAGCAATGGCGTTAAGCAGTGTAAGCGTTGTAAGTAACAGTCTGAGACTGAAATACTCTAAATAAGGAATTTCCCGGAGATTACTGACCAGGCTCCACGTGGATAGTAACCGTAAGGTTATTGTAAATGCTTTTCAGGTCGTCTTCAATTTTATCACAGTAACTGTGTGCATTTCCAACTGATTCATTCTCAGGAATCTCCACATGAATGTCGATGAACCGGTAATTCCCTGCAACACGGGTTCGAAGATCATGGTAGCTGACATCCATTTTGTCGAGCCTGCTTTCAAGATCTTTGATCTCCTCGTCACCCCAGGCGGTATCAAGGAGTGGTGAGAATGCTTTTCTGAGAAGCAGGAAGGACTCTTTGATTATGAAAAGTGCAACCAGTATTGCCACAACCGGATCAAGCCACTTAATTCCTGTCAGCATTATAAGAATGAGTCCGACAGCAACCCCGAGCGAAGTGTACACATCTGTTTTAAGATGTAAAGCATCGGCCTCGAGGGCAACAGAATTGGTTTCCCGCGCAACTTTGTACAACCTTCGTGATACAATGGTATTTACCACCGCCGAAATGAACATTATCACAGCTCCCAGCCATATCGATTCGAGTACCATTGGAGCGCCAAGCAGCTTTTTTACCGCTTCGGTAATGATCAGTATTGCTGCGATCAGGATGAGCATGCCTTCAATAACCCCCGAAATATTTTCAACCTTTCCGTGACCATAAGGATGCCTTGAGTCAGGCGGAGTATCTGAAACCCTCACGGCAAAGAATGCAATTACTGCAGCTAACAGGTCCATTGAGGAATGGATCGCCTCTGATATAATACTTACTGAACCGCTTATAATACCAACCGTAAGCTTCATAATGATCAGAAGAGTATTTGAAGCGACAGAAAGCCTTGCAATATTGGTTTTAGCATTCATCTGATGGTTGGATAGTGCATTGTGCCTGAAGCACTTTACGTCAAAGAAAATAAATTAATTGTACAGTTACAAAGAGTTTAGTCAGATAGTGATCAATTCATAATCATTATTTCCCAGTCCGATTTTCACTGCATGTTCGATTCCTGCCTGCCAGAAGGTATCGGGATGGGAGTGCTTGAATTTATCCTTCCCCCGTAAGTCATCCTTGCTGTTATCATCATATATTTTGCTTCCTGGAAGAGCAGGGGCGGCTATTACCATATCAGCGCACGCCTGGTCGAGAGCCACCGGATCGAATGAAGCTGCAAATCCCAGGTCAGGTACTATAGGATAATCATTTGAATCCCAGCAATCACATTCGGGCGAAACGTTCATTATGAAGTTGATATGAAATGAAGGTTTATCCTTTACGGTAGCAAATGCATACTCCGAAATCCGTTTACAGGCTTTTTCCGAAGTGCTCTGCCAAACAACCCTTGAAGCATCGTACTGGCATACGGCAACACACTGTCCGCAGCCTGTACACTTTTCATAATCGATATGTGCGATTTTGTCTTTACCAACCTTTATTGCACCATAAGCGCAGTACTTTTCACAGACCCTGCACCCTGTACAGTTTTTTTCATAGATTTTGGGAGAGGAGCCGGAATGAAGGAATAGTTTTCCCCCGACTGATGCACAGCCCATCCCTAAGTTTTTCAGCGCACCGCCAAAACCTGTAAGTTCGTGTCCTTTAAAATGGTTTAAAGAAATTATTACGTCAGCGTCAGCTATTGCAGAACCTATTTTCGCTGTTTTGCAGAGTTCAAGATTCACCTCTATTTCACGGTAGTCGGTGCCTTTAATCCCGTCTGCAATGATCACAGGGCAATCTGTTGCAAGCGGATTGAATCCATTCTCGAATGCTGCCTCAAGATGAGAGGGAGCATTTGACCGTCTGCCGCAATACAGGGTATTGCAATCGGTTAAAAATGGTACAGCCTCTTTTGATTTAAGATATTTTACTATATGTGCAGCGTAGTTGGGACGCAGATAGGCCAGGTTACCCGGTTCACCGAAATGGATCTTGAGGGCAACGAGCTTCCTGCTGAAATCTATGCTTTCAATGCCTGCCGTGGCAACAAGCTTATCGAGTTTCTTCAGCAGGTTAACTGAAGGCCTGGTGCGCAGGTTTGTAAAATATACCTTTGATTTTGACATTCTTATGTATTAAACTGATAGTATCCTGGCCAGTTCAACATCACTGACGCTGAGCGCCTGCAGCATTCATTCCGTGCGCATCCCCGCCTGATGTCAGTACTCCGATTTTCTTAATTTTTCCCATTGATCACATCGTAAAAACGCGCAAAGTTAGTATAAAAATCCACCACTGCAAAAGTTGGAAAACAGACAGATTCAGATATTTGAGACATAATCGCAGATCTTCTCAATGAGCCATTTCGGGGTTGAAGTGGCTCCGCAAATTCCGACCGACCGTTTGTTGGTAAACCATGATCCATCAATTTCTTCAGGCGACGAAACAAAATGAGTGTCAGGATTCACACTTTTACAAACAGAGAATAACATCTTCCCATTTGAGCTCTCTTTCCCGCTTACGAAGATGATCGTATCGTGTTTCCTTGCAAAGGCTTTAAGATGTGGTTCTCTGTTCGAAACCTGCCCGCAAATAGTATTATTAACCTCGAAATCCCGAACAGGATCGAGGATTCCCCGATCCTTCATACTGTTAAAAATCAGCTCTTTAATGTGATTGTACTCAGATACCCCCATCGTAGTCTGGGAAAAAAGGTATACAGGTCGTTTTACGTCTATTTTGCTTAAATCCACAGTTGAGGAAATCAGGATGCCCTCATTGTTTGTCTGTCCCAGGAGTCCGACAACCTCTGCATGACCGGGTTTACCAAAAATTACCACCTGGCCGTTATCTTCTTTTGTCTTTACCCATGTCTCCCTTATCTTCGATTGCAGTTTTTTCACGATGGGGCATGTCGCTTCAATTATTCTGATATTGTTCTTCTCAGCAATCCTGTAAGTTTCAGGAGGTTCACCATGTGCACGGATAAGTATTTTACAGTCTTTAAGGTTTCTGAATTGTTCATGATTGACCGAAACAAGACCAAGGGAGGCAAGCCGTTCCACCTCTTTGTCGTTATGGACTATAGGACCCAGTGAGAATACCTTCTCCCCGCGGATTAGAGCCAATTCAGCGATCTCAACGGCATTGCGGACCCCAAAACAAAATCCCGATCTTTTATCTATTTCAACTTCCATTTAATTTATTCCTGATAATTTTCATCACCCATTCCATCTGTTCCGCCACTGTCATCCTGCTGTTGTCCAGAACAATAGCATCATCTGCTCTTCTCAGCGGACTTATATCCCTGTTCTCATCAGCAATGTCGCGTGCAATAATATTCTGCCTGATTTCTTCATATTCTACCTCAATATTCTTGTGAATGAGTTCATCAAACCTTCTCTTTGCTCTTATATCGACCGAGGCTGTCATAAATATCTTAAGATCGGCATCGGGAAATACGACAGTCCCAATATCCCTGCCGTCCATGACTATCCCCTTAAAAACACCTATCTGTCTCTGCAGTTCCACCATTCGGGAGCGGACTTCCGGAATCTGACTTATCCGGCTGACGTATGATGATACCTCAAAACCCCTTATCTCTCTTTCGACATTCTCGGAATTCAGAAAGGTTTCATATTCAAGCATATCAGGATTATAAACAAAACTGATATGAATATCTTTTATATCCGCCAGTATCCCGTTCATTTTCAGTCCTCCCTTTACATATCCTTTTCTCAGGCAGTAGAGAGTGACAGCGCGGTACATTGCCCCGCTGTCGATATAAATGTAATTCATCTCCCTGGCTATTTCCCTGGCAAAGGTACTCTTGCCACAGGAGGAATAACCGTCAATTGCTATGAGGAGTTTTTTAGTCATTTTCATATAAGCTCTAACCCCTAAATCTCAGTTTAATCTTTAAAATAATAAATTTCCTTAAAATTACTTTTTATTTTTCACCCCTAAATCTCCTAAAGGGGACTTATTGTACTTCAATCTGTAATTATTAGGAGCTGTTGAAAAAGCCAACCACCTCCCCCTGACGCTTCGGTCAGGGTACTCCTCCTTAAATAGGAGGAGAAAGTTATAGTGTTGTATATCAATACTTTCCCCTCCTTCTGAAGGGGGCTGAGCGTGAAAAAATAGCCTGGTAGGCTATTTTAGCGATAGAGCCAGAATGCAGAGGTGGCCGCCCGAAGGGTCATGACGGGGTGGTTCACCTGACTTTTTCACCAGCCCCAAGGGGGTGATCCTGTAAAATTCATTTGCGGATCTTTTTATATAACAGGTCAGGGCGGACTATAAGTGAAATATGATTGGACGATCCTGCAAGGTGGTAGGAAGCACGGCCGAATTCCAGGCTTAAAAGTGAAGAATTAAATCCAAAGCCCCACGATAATCCAACTCCCGACACTTTTGCTTCAGCCTGTAATTCCCTTCTCCTCTGGTAGTTATAGCCAAGGCTCAGGTAAAAGTTCTTATGAGGGATTATTTCAGTTCCTACAATAATATGCCTCAACATGTTTTCGAGGAATCCTGATCCTGATTGGTTAGCATTTTCTCCCTGGGATGATCCGGTGTACCGATATGTAAGGTCAAATTTCTCGAGATGCCTCAGGGTTAGTGAGAACCGGAAGGGAGCATGTGCAAGCCTTACTGAAGCCCCAGCCTGAATTTCAAAAGGCAGCTTGCCCCGCGATTCGGCTGCATAGGTGGTAACCTCGTAACCAATATTCCTTAAGACCAGGCCTGCAGATAACAGGTTCCCGGGGTTATGCCACGAAGCCCCGATATCGAATGCAAATCCGAGCGATGTGTAATTCTCAAGGTGGGAAATAACAGGCTTGAAATTAATTCCGCCGGTGAACATAGAGTCAATTTCGCGGGAATATATTATTGAAAAAGCATATTCTGAAGCTGAAAAAGAACCTGTGATATTTCCCGATGGATCTGCTGCTGTAAATGATCCATAATTGAGATAGGTTATACCTCCCGCAAAATTACCTGTTCCGGGTATCGAAACTGAGTACATTGCAAGTCCATAGTTTATCCCGGCCAGGTAGTTTACATAGTTGAGTGCAAGGCTTTTATCCATTCCTGAACCAAGAAGCGCGGGATTATGATATGCCAGGTTCAGATTTTTGTCTGTCAGGGAAACATTTGTCCCGCCAAGTGATGCTATGAGGCCGGAGTGAGTCAGATTGAGGAACTCATAAACATTGTCGCCGCCGGTCTGAGAAAAAGATCCGGTTGTGAGTATAGTTAAGAAAATGATAATATTGGCAGTACGCTTTTTCATCCGGTGATCCCGGATATAAAGATATGATATTTAAGGGCAGGTTAACGTGTAATACATTTTTGAGGAATAGTGCCTGGTATCAAGCCAATCAGGCAGTTTTCCCGGTCAGGATAAGTGCGTCATCAGTTTCTTTCTTCTGGCCGTTTATCTGTGACATAATAAGTCCGCAGATAACCACAATCATTCCGATTGAATTCATAACTGTAAGCTTATCGCCAAGTAAAAGGAATGAAAAAAATGCAGTGAAAATAGGTATGAAGTTCGTAAAGACATTCGCTTTGGTAATCCCCATATTTCTGACTGAATACGCAAAAAGAATAAAAGCACCGCATGAGGCGAAAACTGAAAGTTCGATGATGGGAATAAAGGAATTGAAAGTGAAAGGTGTACTTATAAAAGTCTTAAGATCAGTAAGAAGGAATACAGGAAGAAATAAAATCGCTCCAATGGTATTCTGCACAGTAACTATGAATACAGGGCTGTATTTCCTGACAAGCAGGCTGAGTGTAAGGTTATACCCTGACGCAGAAAAGACTGCCAGTGCCAGAAGGCTTAAACCTTTAAAATTGAATGATAAGGACCCGTTCTTATTCAGGACAAAGATTAAAATACCAATGAAGGAGAGTACAATTCCGGCATAGTTGATAATCTTCAGCCTTTCCCTGAATATGATCCATGCACCAATTGTTGCAACAACAGGGATAGTAGAAATAATAACCGAACCGACTGTTGCTGAAACATATGTAAGGCCAAAACTTTCTCCGAGAAAATAAAAGAAAGGTTCGAAAACGGCAAACATGATAAACAGCTTACGGTCCTCCTTTCTTATCCTTACGAATTTCTTTTTTACAGCAAGGTAAGATGACAACAGGATAATTGAGAAAACCAGGCGGATGAAGACTATCGTAATTGGCCGGAATGTTTCGTTGGCTATTTTGAACCAGATGAATGAGAATGACCAGAAAATCATTGCAAGAAGCACTCCTCCGTATATCCTGATTTTGCTGTTCACTGCTATTGAGTCAAATTATTATGGAGTGCGAATTTAAGCTTATTAATTAAAAATATTTTAGATCGTAAACAAAAACTTGAAAAGGCAACACTTTTAACAGATTGTCAAGTATTAATGTTTGATTGTCAAATTATTGTTCCGACTCGACGGAACTCTTTGAAACTTCTTAGATTCTTTGCTGTATATGGCTTTCGAATGCCAGTTTAAAACCAACATTATTTTTATTTTAAAATATAGAAATTCAAAGTCTTAAAGCAATTTCATATTTCGAACACATGTTTTTTATGACTGATTACGGATTTGTTTATGAATCTTTAATTGCTATATTTGCCGCCCTGAAGGCAAAATAACGGATCAGAATGCTCTCAAATCGCAATAAAAATAAACTAACTAAAATCCTGATTAGCAGATGAAAATATTGGTCTGTATAAGCAATGTCCCGGATACGACTACTAAAATCAAATTTGCCCAGGGAAACACCTTTGTTGATACCACAGGAATTCAGTGGGTTATAAATCCGTGGGACGAATTGTCACTTACAAGGGCTCTTGAGCTCAGGGATGATCCTTCAAGCGGAGTGAAATCAGTCACTGTGGCAAATGTCGGAAATGCCGGATCCGAACCGACTATCAGAAAAGCATTAGCCATTGGGGCTGATGATGCAATAAGGATCAATTCAGATGCTTCAGATGCCTTTTTCGTTGCTGCTCAAATTGCCGAAACAGCAAGAAAAGAGAAATTTGACATAATTATGTGCGGGATCGAATCGAGCGATTTTAACGGATCGGCTGTTGGGGGAATGATCTCTGAATTTCTCGAAATCCCCTCCGTATCTTCAGTTTCAGCTCTGAATGTCGAAAATGAAGTTCCTCTTCTCACAAGAGAAATTGATGGCGGTAAGGAAAGCATAAAGATACCGGTTCCATTTGTTGCAATTGTTCAGAAAGGAATCGCAAAAGAGCCAAGGATTGCTTCAATGCGCGGCATTATGGCTGCCAGAACAAAACAAGTCAGGCTGTTTGAACCTGTATCCGCTGAAAAACTCACTGAAATCACCGGTTTCGAAAAACCTCAGCCGCGTGCCGCCTGCAAATACATTGATGCGGAAAATCCGGCATTACTTATTGAACTGCTTCAGAATGAGGCGAAAGTTATTTAAAGCAAGTTGCGAGTTCCAGGTTGCATGTTGCTGGTTATCAGTAAACATTGCCACTCAACAAGTAACCAGCAACAAGTAACCAGCGATAATTTTTAAAGTTAACAAACCAAAGATAAACAACATGTCAGTTTTAGTTTATACCGAAAATTGGGACGGGAAGTTCAAGAAACTATCCTTTGAGCTTGTTTCTTATGCATCGGCTGTTGCTGAAATGCTGAAGACGAATGTGACAGCAGTATCAATCGGGAAAGCAGAAAATGAAGAGCTGAAAAAACTCGGGAATTTTGGAGCGCACAAGATCATAAACGTTGTCAGTGAACAACTTGCAGTACTTGATAATCAGGTCTATACAAAAATAATTGCAGATACCGTTGCCCTCAGGAAGGATCGAAGAGTTATTATCTTTTCGAACAACCTTACAGGCAAAGCCCTTGCCCCGAGGCTGTCGGTCAGACTCAAGGCAGGCATCGGATCAGGAGTGAGCAGGCTTCCTTTATCACTTGATCCCTTTCACGGTTTATAAAAGGGCTTATTCCGGAAACGCCTTTGCACATATGGTCATCAGATCAGATATAAAAATACTTACACTCGCCCAGAACTCATTTGAACTGGTTGAAAAACCAACCGGAGCCGTACCTGAAACGTTAAAGCTGATGTCGACTTTTCACAAGTAAAAACAAGCGTCACCGATATTGTTAAACAAACAGGCAAAGATCGTTCTTACCGACGCTGATATAGTTGTTTCCGGTGGAAGAGGCATGAAATCGCCCGACAACTGGGCTCCGCTTGTTGAACTTGCTTCACTGCTCGGCGGTGCTACGGCCTGCTCACGTCCGGTTTCCGATGAAGGATGGAGACCTCATGAAGAACATACCGGCCAGACAGGAAAAATAATATGCGCCAAACCTATATGTGGCTGTAGGTATTTCCGGAGCTACTCAGCATCTGGCAGGCGTCAGCTCATCAAGGTACATTGTGGCGATCAACTCCGATAAGGATGCACCGATCTTCGAATCGGCACAATACGGCATTGTGGGCGATGCATTGAAGGTCCTGCCAAAGCTCGTGGAAGCAGTTAAAGGCATGAAGAGAATAGTTTACCTCTTGCGTACTTTAAAATTAATTTTCAGGCTATACATGACCAAACAGATAATTTTTGCAGTTGTACTTCTGATAACCCTTGGAATATTTTCCTATACAATAAACCGGTTAATCAAATTCTTCAGTTTTACCCGCCCTGCATTTAAAGTAAGAGATTTCGGGAAAAGGTTTCAGATCATGATGAGTGTGGCTTTCGGGCAGACAAAGATCTTCAGGAAGCCGGTACCGGGATTCTTCCATGCCCTTGTTTTCTGGGGATTCTGTATTATACTGTTCGGCAGCATCGAAATGGTTATTGATGGCCTGACCGGGACTGAAAGAGTCCTTAGCTTCCTTGGTCCGGTTTACAACTTTCTGATTGCCACAGGCGACATTTTTGGGATCCTTGTTGCCCTCGCCATAATTATATTCTTAAGCAGGCGCCTTTTCTTTCACATAAAGCGGTTTGAAGGCATCGAAATGAAGAAGAATATCCCATCTGGACGCCAATATCGCACTTTCACTTATCCTGCTGTCTGATGATCTCATTGCTGCTGATGAACACCGGATATATGGGAAATAAAAACCTGACAGGTGGCAAAATATCAGGTATCTTTCCTGTAAGCACTCATTCTTGTAAGATTATTCACCGGTTTTTCTTCAGAAGGCTTCAGGATTATGAATGAAATATCCTGGTGGACACACATACTTCTGATTTTCATCTTTGCCAATTATCTGCCATACTCGAAGCACTTCCATGTATTTATGTCAGTACCAAACGTCTTTCTCTCGAGGCTTGAACCTCTGGGAAAACTGACGAATATGGACAGCATCACCAGGGAAGTAAAGCTTATGCTCGATCCTGCAACTGCCTTTGCAGCAGCCCCTGCAGGTGCCGCTGCCGAACGCTTTGGTGTAAAGGATGCCGAGGATGCAACCTGGAAAAATTATTTTGATTCGCTGTCATGCACCGAATGCGGAAGATGTACCTCGGTTTGCCCGGCAAACATTACAGGCAAGAAATTATCACCGCGCAAGGTAATGATGGATCTTCGGGCCAGGATGAAGGAAAAAGGTCCGCTATATGATCCGGAACGGAAGGGATTTCAGCGACAACCGTTCACTGCTGACGGGACTATATTTCAGAGGAAGAACTCTGGGCCTGCACTACATGCAACGCATGTGCAAAAGAGTGCCCGATAAATATCAACCATCCTTCTCTGATAGTTGATATGAGGCGCTATCTTGTTCTTGAAGAGGCTTCAGCTCCCGGTGAGCTTAAAAGCGTGTTTCAGCAATATTGAGAACAACGGCGCTCCATGGCAGTATTCGGCCGAGGACCGTCTTAACTGGACCAAGGACCTGGGATTTTGAGGTACCGGTAATTTCTGAACTGACGGCACGCGGCGAAAAACCTGAATACCTTTTCTGGGTGGGATGTGCCGGTGCTTTTGATGACAGGTACAAGAAGGTCGTAAGAGCCTTTGCAAAAATACTTAACATGACTGAATGTCAGTTATGCAGTACTGGGTAAAGAAGAAACCTGTACAGGCGATCCTGCACGCAGGGCAGGGAACGAAATGCTATACCAGATGCAGGCTTTACAGGTCATTGAGTTACTGAAGAAATACGATGTTAAAAAGATCATAACCACCTGTCCTCATTGTTTTAATATTTTCAGAAATGAATATCCCGATCTGGGAGGGAACTATGAGGTAATCAACTACCTGCAGTTTCTTGAAAGGACATATTGAAGAAGGGAATATAAAGCTTTCCGAAAAATCGCTTAAGGATGTCATGATAACTTACCATGATCCCTGCTATCTTGGCAGGGCAAATGAGATATATTCCGAGCCCCGTTCAATTGTGAAAAGCGTGACGAAGAACTTTGTTGAAATGGAGAGGCATAAGAGCTTTGCACTGTGCTGCGGGGCAGGAGGCGGACAGATGTTCAAGGAGGCTGAAAAGGGAACGAAGGAAGTTTTTATTGAGAGAACTGAAGATGCGCTTGCAACTGGAGCTGAGATAATTGCAACCGCGTGTCCCTTTCTGCATGACGATGATCACCGATGGGTTGAAGTATAAAAACAGGGAAGAAGATGTCAAAAATCTCGATATTGCTGAATTGATAGCAAATTCAATGGGACTTTATAAACTCTGGGACCTCTGTAACCCCCCGATAGTGGGACTTTGCGGCTTCTAAGAAACTTAGCTGCCTTTGCAATTAAAGGATCCCGCCTTGTTTAGGCGGTACTTTTGAAGTGGTAAATAGAATGGATTTAATATTAAGATAACCGAAATGGAAACCAGAAAAGTCTTAAAAAGCGGAGAATTTCTTGTAAGCGAAGTTGAAGCCGGGGATATTTTTATTCCTGAGGAATTCAATGAGGAACAGAAAATGATAGCCCAGACATGCAGGGATTTTCTTGAAGCTGAGGTGTATCCCAACCTTGAAGCAGTTGAAAAGAGCGACAGGGAGCTTATGAAAAGAATGTTGAAAAAGTCGGGAGAGCTTGGATTAATGGGCATCTCAATACCTGAAGAATATGGTGGATTCGGCCAGTCGTTTGTCACCCAGATGCTGGCCGCCGAGACTACAGGAGCAGGTTACTCATTTTCAGTTGCTTACATGGCACATTGCGGTATTGGCACGCTTCCGATACTTTATTACGGCAATGAGGATCAGCGGCAGCGATATGTTACAAAGCTTGCCACAGGAGAATTACTGGGAGCCTACTGCCTTACCGAACCGGGAGCCGGCAGCGACGCTAATTCAGGCAAAACAAATGCAAAGCTTTCCGAAGACGGGAAACATTATATCATAAACGGGCAGAAAATGTGGATCACAAATGCCGGTTTTGCAGATACTCTTGTAGTATTTGCAAAGATCGACAACGACAGGGTGCTGAGCGCTTTTATAATTGAAAGTAAATATCCGGGAGTGGTAATTGGTCCCGACGAACATAAAATGGGGATCAAAGGGTCGTCAACCGCGCAGATATATTTCAACGATGTGAAGGTGCCTGTTGAAAACCTCCTTGGTAAAAGGGGAGAGGGCTTCAGGATTGCACTCAGCATACTGCATATGGGACGACTGAAGCTTGGCGCAAATGTTCTTGGTGCTGCCAAGAAGTCAATTTCTGATTCAGTGAAATACGCAAACGAGCGTAAACAATTCGGGGTCCTGATTTCGACATTCGGGGCTATCAAACACAAGCTGGCTGAACAGGTCATCCGTCTTTTTGCATCAGAATCAGCTGTTTACAGAGTGAGCAGGGATGTTGATGAACTAATGGAAAAGCTGAAATCTGAGTGCGCCGATAAAGGCAGGGCTTCAATTGACGCGATAAGTCATTATGCTGTTGAAGCAGCAATTCTGAAAGTCTACGGTTCCGAAATGCTCGACTTTGTTGCTGACGAAACAGTTCAGATACACGGGGGTATGGGTTATTCAGCCGAACTGGCAGTTGAAAGGGGTTACCGTGATTCAAGAATCAACAGGATCTTCGAGGGAACGAATGAGATAAACCGTCTTCTTGTATCGGATACTGCAATGAAGCGTGCAATGAAAGGTGATTTCAGCCTGTTCACCGAAGCTGAAAAGCTGTTTGATAATCTTGAAAACCTTGACGGGGAAGAAGTCGCAGGTGAATCCTATTTTGAGGAAAAAAGGAGATATCTCAGGAACTTCAAGAAGGTCATTCTTCTTTGCATTCACGGTGCTACGAAACGGTTCGAAAAGTGCCTGGTCAATGAACAGGAAATTATGAACAATCTTGCCGATATGATGATGGAAACATATCTTTCCGAATCGCTGGCTTTGCGTATTGAAAAACTCGAATCCATCAGAGGTAATGGTCCTGTGTACAGGGATATTCTCGATGTAAACATTTACGATACAGCAGATAAAGTCAGGAAATCGGCTGCAGATGCTGTTTTTTCTTTTACATCCGGTGATCTTGCATCAAAATTGAATAAAGCTGTCGGAACACTTACCATGGTCAGGGGGGTAAATGTGAAAGATGCAAGAAGAAGGATTGCCGATAAGCTTATAGAAAATAACTCCTACAAGTTTTAGGATTCACCAGATCATTTGGATAGCATTATTCAGGCCTTCACGAACTTTATCATTGCTATCTTCTTTCCATTTTCTGAACAGTCTGATGAAATAGAAGCCTTTAGCTGCCTCGAAGTTAACAGGTATTACCGTGTTTCCGCCGATTTTGTTGGACGCATAAACCACCTTTCCGCTCATATCAACAACTGACATGTCGAAAAGAAATCCGTCAGGTGAGGCGATAAGTAAATTAAATTCCCCTGAAGAAGGATTTGGATAAATATTCACATCGATCTGCGTCGTGAATAAGACTGAAATTGAATGATTTGAGGCGATATTATTGAAGGCGTATTCAGAAACAGCCCCTGCAGACCTGTTATCCACCAGTACATCGAGGATACGGTAACCATCCAAAGGTGTGATTGAATAGACCTGGTCACTTCCTTCAAAAATTGTTGTATTTCCTGAAGGGCTAATGCTGCCTCCGGTTCCTGAACCTGCAGAAATTGTGTATGTTGTGATAGGCTTGAAAACCACCGATATAGAATGGTTTGCGGTAACATTTATGAACGAAAAAGAGGCAAAGCTTCCCACTGAAACCCCATCCACCTTAACTTCTGAAATCCTGTATCCATAGTCGGGTTCAAAGGCATAGGCCCGATCCGACCCGTAATTAAGGGTTACAGTCTGATCAGGGCTGATTGAGCCCCCGTTTGATGCACTTGAGGTGATGGTATAAGTTATTACCGAGAAGGATGCTGAAATAGTATGATCAGTAATAATGTTATTAAAGACATATTCAGTGACCGGCCCGACTGATTTATTATCAACTATAACATCATCAACCTGATATCCTGTGTCGGGCGTGATTGAATACACAACTTCTGACCCATAATTCACAGTTATTGTTCCCTGTGAACTTATTGTACCACCTGTATGTGAAATACCTTTTATGTTAAATGTGATCGGAGTAAAGGTTGCCGAAATTGCATGATCTGAAGTAATATTACTAAATGTAAACTCCGAAACAGCACCCGCAGAAATATTATCAACCTTTACATCCTGGATATTGAATCCGGTGTCAGGTGTGATCAGGTAGGTAATGGCTGAGCCATAGGCTGCCAGCCTGGAACCGGTCGGATTTACTGAGCCTCCTGTTCCTGCACTGCTATTTAGTGCGTATGTAATAAGAGCAAAGTTTGCCGTGATTGTATGACTTGCAGTTACATTGTTGAAAGTATATACAGCAACAGGACCGGCTGAGACATTATCGATCTTTACATCTAGGATACGGTACCCGGTTTGGGGAGTGATTGTGTAGGCATGGCTTGAGCCATAGTTAACCATTATTTCCCCTGCGGGAGAAATTGAACCGCCTGTTCCGGGACTTCCGGAAATGGTGTAAGTAAGTATTGAAAAAGATGCTGAAATTGAGTGGTTTGCAGTGATATTATTCAAAGTGTAGGATGACACATTCCCTGCAGAAACATTATCAACCCTGACATCGGAGATCTGGTATCCGGTTTCAGGTGTTATCAGAAAGGTGCGGTTTGATCCATGCATTACTGTTGCCGAACCGGCCGGATTAATTGAGCCCCCTGTCCCGGCACTGCTGACAATAGAATATGTTGCAGTCTCAAATGTTGCGGAAATTGTATGATTTGCTGTAACATTGGTGAAAGTATAGGTTGTAACTGTTCCAACCGAAACATTGTCAACCGTTACATCTGATACCTGATACCCGAAGGTAGGACTTATTGTAAATGTAAGGTTGGAGCCATAGCTTACTGAAGCACTTCCCGACGGACTTATTGAGCCACCGGTTCCGGCGTTGGCCGTAATGGTATAAGTTATCTGGGTGAAGGTCGCTGATATTGAATGATCTCCGGTGACAATGCTGAAAGTATATTCTGAAATTGCACCTTCCGGATTATTATCCACTTTAACGTCTGAAATATAATAACCGTTGTTTGGAGAAATTGTAAAAGTCCGGCTTCCCCCATAACTGACCGACACATTTCCCTGTGGTGAAATCGTTCCTCCTGTGCCAGCACTCGAAGCTACGATAAATGTTTTAACAGAAAAGAGAGCACTGATCGTATGATTTGATGTAATGTTATTAAAAGTGTACGATGATGGTTTCCCTGCTGAAACATTGTCAACAAGTACATTTGAGATCTCGTATCCATTTTCCGGAGATATTGTGTAGGTCTGAGATGTTCCGTAATTAACTGAATGAATGCCTGAAGGGCTGATTGTGCCACCTGACCCTGCATTTCCTGTCAGGGTATAAGTAAGGATTTCAAAGGCTGCTGAAATTGTATGATTTGCCGTTACGTTGCTGAAAGTGTAAGTTGAAACGGCTCCTATTGAAATATTATCAACAAGGACTTCAGAGATCTTGTAGCCCTGGCTCGCGGTAATTGTATAAACATGATTTGAACCTTCGTTTAGGGTGAAAACACCTCCCGGAGAGATCGAACCTCCGGTTCCCGCATTTGCAGTGATTGTCCAGGTTGGAGTGGTCTCGAAAGATGCTGAAATAGTATGATTGGCAATAACATTTGTAAAGGTGTGGGAAGTAATTGCTCCGGCCGATACATCATCTATCTTCAGATCAGAAACCCGGTAACCGAGATCCGGAATCACTGTGAAGGTCTGACTGGCTCCTTCATTAACAGTAGTGACTCCGGTTGGACTGATTGAGCCCCCGGCGCCAGAGGTTGCCGTTATTGAGTATGTTGCAGAGGGTTCGAAGCTTGCAGAAATAGTATGATTCGAAGTTATGTAACTGAATGTGTACGTTTGAACATTTCCAACTGAAGCATTGTCAGCTTTCACATCGGATATTTTGTAACCTAAATTTGGAGTTATTGTAAATTTTTTGTCGGTACCAATGTTTACCGGAATAATACCGGAAGGTTCAATGGTTCCACCGGTTCCTGCGCTCGTTATGATCGTATAAACCATTCCGCTTAATGCTGCAATTTCAGTTCCGGAAAGGGCATGATCATAAAACCTCACGTCACTTATCTGTCCCTGGAAACAGGTACTCGTTCCGGTTGCAAGCCCAAGGACAAATTCAGGTGTGGAATAACTTGTTATTGCCGTTCCTGCACTTGTGCTTTTTTCCAGTAACCCGTTAACATACAGTTTAAGGCTGGAACCATCACCCGTTATTGCAACATGCGACCAGGTGCCGCTGAAATTGAAGTTGCATGAAGTTACTATCTCGGAATTGCCATCAAATATCCGTGCGGTTATCTTTCCGTCGCTGTTCAGGTAAATGTTCCTGTCATTTTTTGTTGATCCGGGGTACTCCGCCATGGATGAAATGTCCATCCCCCTTATCAGGTCTGGCCTGATACGCATTGAAATGGTGAACGACGGATTATTATTGCCCTTAAGCGTCATATAATCGTCATCACCGTCAAATATATAAGCCCCCGGTTCAAGCTGGGTTGGGCCCGGATATGTTATCTCGTCACCTTTAAGAATATTAGATTTGTCATTTCCCGCATCAACTATCTTAATGAATTTGTGGTCGCCCGACGGGACTCTGTCAGTATACCATGACCACCGCCCGTTATTTTCATAAATTGTCCTGATCCCAGTATACAGATCCGGCGTATCAAAGCTTCCGTAAGCCCAGGTTATTCCATTGGGAACAGTGACATCAACAAATTCCCCATTGTCGCATCCAAGCATCCAGAAATCCTTGTGATACTTTACCGCCAGTTCCCTGACAGCCTTATTGACACCGACATGGTGCTTGTGCCCGTATTCACCCCAGTTATTGTGGGAAATAACCCGTGACATTGAAGGATCGGCAAAATATTGTTCAAGCTTTGCTTTTATCTTATTGATCTCGAATCTCGACAGCTCAGTGGTGTTATTATAAAGTCGTGTTTCGAGATGATCGTTTAACAGATAATTGTATGAAGTATTTGCTCCCCAGTAATACTCGGTGTATTCAACGTCAGTTACGTCATCCCATGGAGTGTACCAGTTCGATTGATAATCGATATTGTAACCGTTATTATTAAGGAAGCTTTGCTGCTGACTGATAATTGTCCTGTAACTGGGTGATGCCGGCATTGCCCCTCCAATAAACTTCTCGGTTATCTTCCAGAACGGCAGCATCCATATAAGGTCATCATCCTGGTGGGAATATACCAGTATTGTACCGCTTTTAGGAATTGTGTTGAAGCCGACCTGGGTGCCCTGACCAAAAGAATAAAACAGCCCTGAGAAAAGGAACAACTGTACAAGGATTATTTCCTTCAGGAACCCGCTTCGGCTTATTCTTCTGATCATATAATAAATTTTTATCAAAACTATTCTAAATAGGATTAACCTGCAATAGGCAAGTCTCTGTAAGTCACAGAAAATCAACGAAAACCAACTTCTTTGTCTAAGAAATTCCGTTGAACATCCATGGATAGTCACCATTGATACTGCTGAAACTGTTTTTCATCAAAATCAAGAAAATTTTTTCAACTGATGGAGGCATAAAAAATATGTCGAAACTTAAGGCATTGATCCTGAAGAATGAAGCTCCGTTTTCACTGATTATTTGAGGATGGGATTATTTTTTGCATTACTTAATAAATGTCACTTTTGCAGATGATATAGATCAATTTTTTACGTGATAAACAGCATTAAATAATAGCTAAAAAATCAGTTGTAAAATTCTGCCGGTCAGGATTATCAGGTATCTTTGTTAAATAATTAACAATAAACCTTAGATGAAACTGAAAACTAAGCTATTAAGGTCTTCATTACCGGCTGCAATAGTATTCGCTGGAGTTGTTTTTCTTTATTCCTGTGAACAGTATGGCTATGAGCAAGAGGTAATTAATCCGGTTGATACAGTACATTTCAGCACTCAGATCCAGCCGATCTTCACCAATAATTGTATTGATTGTCATAAAGGGGCACGCAATCCTGATCTGAGAGAGGGGAATTCCTATGCATCCCTTAGAACAGGAGGCTATGTCGACCAGCCTGCCGAGACCAGCAGGCTTTACAGACAAATCACTTCCGCAAGCCATTTCTCCCGTACCTTACCCGCGGAAAAACAATTGATACTTATCTGGATCCAGCAGGGAGCCCTGAACAACTAATGATCATTAAACCTAAAATAACTTCATAATATGAAAAGGACTTTTGTACTATTGCTTTTATCCGCATTTGCAGTTTCGTTATCAGCCCAGGAGGAAGCCAATCAAGCAGAAAAATCAAAACCTGTAAGGTTCACCTTCGGAACCGGGATACTGATTGATAACAATACTGTTGCAACTCCATATAAGGGAGGACTTGAACTTCAGATTCATCACAGGTTCAGCCTTATCGAAACCTATCATGACCTCTTCGGGATCTATGGTGCGGCAAATACACGACTCGGACTAAACTACGGAATAACTGACAGGTTAATGATTGGAGCCGGTACAACAAAGGACTACAAGCTTCAGGATATTCAGTGGAAATACCTGATACTTCAGCAAACCGAGGATAACAGTATGCCTGTATCACTCTCATATTACGGGAATGTTGTTTTTGATCTTCAAAAGAAGGAAGAATTCGGGCCGGTCGAACGCTACCGCGATATACATAGGCTCTCTTACTTTACTCAGATTATACTGGCACGGAAATTCAATGATATTTTTTCATTCCAGATTGCACCATCAGTGATCTATTATAATGCAGTTCCTCACTTTACAAATGACCTGAAATACAAAAACCTGAACTTTGGACTTTCAGCAGGTGCAAGGGCTGTTGTTTTCGGACCACACTCCATTATTCTGGAATATGACCAGCTTCTTACAAAACAGAAACTTGATAAACAACCCCAGCCAAACCTTTCTATCGGCTGGGAAATAGGAACGGCTACACATACATTCCAGATATTCGTTGCCAATTATTCTCAGATCATCAACCAGCGTAATCTTGTTTTTAATACAAACGATTTCAGAAAAGGTGATTATCTTATAGGATTTAATATAACTGTCAGGTTCTGAATTTAATTCTGCAAAAGGATGCAATTAACCAGACCCGGGTTCATATTGTTTTTAACAATTGTCTTTTTCCTGCCTGCCGCTTCTGGCAAGGGATTCATAGATAAAAAGACAATTTCTGAACCTGCGGACTCAATTAACTATAATTCACCATTTTATGAGGCAAATGAACGCTGTTTCAAATGTCATGGTCAGAGAGTGTATGAATATACAAATGAGAATCTCGGACACCAGGTAAAGGCTCTGATGTTTTCGGAAAGAATCGTAGACAAGAGTAAATTTTACCTGTCAAATCACAAGAGTTTCAGCTGTACTGATTGTCATTCGGATGAATACACAGAATTCCCTCATCCTGGCGAATTAAGGATGGAGCAAATCTATAACTGCATCGATTGTCATGGGGGTGATGAAAAATTTGCCAGGTTCCATTTTGAAGAAATTGAGGCTCAATACAAGAAAAGTGTTCATTTTAAACTTGAGGACGAAGGGTTTTCCTGCTGGAAATGCCACGGCCCACATGATTATAAAATAAGTAGCAGGAACAACACTAATCTGAAAGAGACAATCTTATATGATAATAATATCTGTCTTAACTGCCATGCCAACTTTGGTCACTTTCAGCTCCTGTCTGAAAGGGAAGAGATAAACATCCTTAAGAAACACGAATGGCTTCCAAATCAGGCAACACACTTTAAGAGTGTCAGATGCATAGAATGTCATGCTGAAATCAATGACACAATCCTTGTATCTCATTTAATAAAACCTAGAGAAGGAGCGGTTAGAAAATGCAATGAATGCCACTCACAGAATTCGTTGCTTATGTCTACACTTTATAAATTCGAGTCAAAAGAGCAGAGGAAAGACGGATTTTTCAATGGAATAATACTTAACCAGTCATATGTTATAGGTGCTAACCGTAATGAGTATCTGAACGTTATAAGTCTGGTTATTTTTGCTGTTATAATAATAATAATCGGAATTCATACTTATTTCAGAGTAACCAGAAAGCGAAATTAAACCAAAAGAAAATGTATTTATATCCGGTTTGGGTAAGGTTATGGCATACTGCCAACGCAATTTTGTTCATAATACTGATAGTAACCGGTATCAGCATGCAATATACGGGTAAATCAGATTATGCACTTGTCGTTGGATTTGCGAAGGCAGTAAAATGGCATAACATTGCAGCTATGCTTCTTATATTAAATTATATTTTTTTTGTGGCAGGCAATGTTCTTTCAGACAACGGCAGATTCTACAGGATCGCAAAAAAGAACTTCCTTTCAGACATGGGTAAACAATTCAAATACTATTCACTCGGTATGTTCAAAAGTGAGAAGCATCCCTTTCCGGTAACACCAGACAGGAAATTCAATCCATTGCAAAAATTGACATATGTCCTTTCAATGTATATTGCTTTTCCGCT
>CAVSYN010000013.1:0-183182 GCA_963732115.1 uncultured Bacteroidales bacterium | reverse complement strand
AGCAGAATTCATAAATTTATGAGAAATTTATGCTTAATAAATAAAGCTGTAAAAATTTGTCATGAAATATTCTATTGAGTGTTACAGATATATTTTGTTAATAGTTCTTATCACCTTAGGTAATTCCTGTAAAAAAGATCCCTATGACCCTCCTGAGATTACCACTCCAACTCTGACGACCGGGGAGATTTCAAATGTCATGCAAACAACTGCAGTTTCAGGAGGTGATATTATAAATGATGGAGGTTCCGTGATTATTTCAAGGGGAGTTTGCTGGAATACTGCTCAAAATCCAACAATTCTTGATTTTCACACTACTGATGGACAAGGAACCGACAGATATACCAGTATTCTAACTGAGTTATCAGCCGGAACTAAGTATTTTGTGAGAGCCTATGCGACAAATGACAAAGGTACTGCTTACGGGAACGAATTATACTTTTCCTCAAGTCAGACATCTCTCCCAACAATAAATGTCGGTTATGCAACTTCTATTACTCTTTCTTCAGCTGATGTGGCTGGCAATATAAAAACTGATGGCGGTAGTCAGATTATGGGACGAGGTATATGTTGGTCAACAAAACCCTGGCCTGAAATCAGTGACTATAAAACGGAGGAAGGAACGGGAACCGGAACCTTTAAAAGTACCTTAACTGGCCTGCAGTCATCTACTCTATATTACTACAGAGCGTATGCTACCAATGCTTTAGGAACAGGATATAGTGTGCCTAACACATTCACCACCGAAGCAAGTATTACAATTCCTGACTTAATTTCAGAAGGTATTACCAGCATTGCTGCAAATTCTGCAATTGGAGGTGGTATAATCATGAGTGAAGGAGGGTCGGCTGTTACAACCAGAGGAATTTGCTGGAGTACTTCCCAGAATCCTACTGAAAATGATAATCATGCGGTTGATATTGATACAAAAAGGAGCTTCAGGATCAACATGATCAACCTAACCACGAATACAACCTATTATGTCAGAGCCTATGCAACAAATAGTTTCGGGACTTCTTACGGCAATCAATTGGTCTTTATTACAATTCCCCCCGGTGAAGTAACTGATGTCGATGGGAATGTTTACAAAACTGTCACTATAGGTACCCAGATATGGATGACTGAAAACTTAAAAACAACCAAATACCGGGATGGTTCGGAAATACCCAGGGTTACAGATAACACTGAATGGAGCAGTTTGACCACCGGTGCTTACTGTTGGTACAAGAACGATGAAGCAAAATACAGAGACCTGTATGGTGCATATTATAACTTTTATGCGGTAAACACAGGTAAACTTTGTCCAACCGGATGGCATGTTCCAACAGATACAGATTGGACAGAATTAATAAATTATCTGGGAGGAAATAGTACAGGCGGTAAACTTAAAGAAACCGGCACGATTTTCTCGTCCCCGCCAGGTTATTGGTATTCTCCTAACACTGATGCAACCAACGAAACAGGATTTTCTGCCCGTGCAGGAGGTCAGCGTTTCAATTCAGGATCATTCTACTACGATGGTTACTATGGATATTGGTGGTGTTCTAGGGAACCTTCACAATCGTCTGCCTGGTACCGGACAATGGCATCAATGCACGGTGATGTTGGAAGAAGCTGGGGAGACAATAAGAAGCAGGGTTTTTCAGTACGCTGCCTGATGGATAATTAGGATTTACGATGGGATAATAGTACGATTATATAAAGGACTTACATGGAGGTCAATAAATTAAACTCTACATTTAAACATGATTAAAATCCATAATATATTTAAGACTTATCCTCTCTGTCGACTGTGCCTCTTGTATATTTTAACAATTAGTTGTGAAAAGGAACCAATTCCGTCTGTAGGTACAAGGGATTTAAGCGACATTTCAGAGACTTCGGCATCTTGCGGAGGTTATGGCATTGTGGCTGAAGGAAATTTCATTATCGCTAAAGGAGTATGCTGGAACACTGATGAAGAACCAACTATAGAAAATAATAAAACAAATGACGGGAACGAAATTGGATCATTTATTAGTCACATTACCGGATTATTACCCAATACCACATATTATGTGCGTGCCTATGCTACAAATGATACCGGAACAGGTTATGGAGAACAGGTAATATTAAAGACCTATTCCGGTAAAATTTCAGATGTGGACGGCAATGTCTATTATACTGTAACCATTAATGACAGGATCTGGATGGCTGAAAATCTCAGAACGACAAAATATGCCGATGGATCACCCATTGCATTATTAGAATCTCAGAGTTCATGGTATGCTTCAACGGATACAGCAATGGCATATTGCTGGTATAATAATGATATTAACAATAAAGGCCGTTATGGGGCATTATATAACTGGAGAGGGGCAATGAAAGGGAATCCGGGAATTATTATTAATCCTGCTGACAGACAAGGAGCTTGTCCGGATGGATGGCATGTGCCGGATAAGACAGAATGGACTGAATTAGTGAATTTTCTCGGTGAAGATAGTATTGCCGGTGGTAAATTAAAAGAGACTGGTACAAAGCACTGGAAAGGCCTTAATGTGGGTGCAACAAACGAAAGTGGTTTTACTGGCCTTCCTGGTGGCTACAGGTCCCATTATGGTATTTTCGAGAGTCTTGGTTATTCTGGTTACTGGTGTAGTTCAACAGAGGATCCTGATGCATCAGGCATGGCCTACGCCAGAGGTTTATGGAGCTCTGTCAAACACAGTAACTTTAATATTTTAGCAAAAAGAGATGCCACATCCATAAGGTGCATCAAGAATCAATAGACAGATCTCTCTAACTTTAAAGTTTGTGCTCACCAACGGCATCCAATTTTGGATTTTGCTCTTGTTGGGAAAGGAATATTTCCTACTCACCTTTCGTTAAAAAAACCCATTTTCCCTCAAAACCTGGCACCAAACTGGCACCGAGCCGAGCGTTAAAAAATTGCCCAGTGGGCAATTTTAGCGAAGGAGTCAGACTGCCGCGGTGGCAAAATTAGCTTAACCAGGAATATTCGATTGTTCTATCTGATTGAAAGTGTGAGTGTGGGAGTGAGTGCGAGAAAACAGAGCGAGATGCTCGCTCCCGCTCTCACTCTCGCTCTGTTTTATGTGGGCCCAGCTGGGATCAGGGCCGAGCGTTAAAAAAATGCCCTGTGGGCATTTTTAGCGAAGGAGCCAGACTGCAGGGGTCGCTCGATCCCAGCGTGAAATGGAAAAGGCAGCCAAAAGGCTGCCTGCGCGTGGGCCCAGCTGGGATCGAACCAGCGACCCCCTGATTATGAGTCAGGTGCTCTAACCATCTGAGCTATGGGCCCTGTAAAACATTTTATTTAAAGAACTTCCAGACCCCCTGTTAAACTCAGGTGCTCTAATCCCGAAAATCACAAAATTTCAAAGAAATTTTGATCGATTTTCGAGGCCGGCAGGCAGGCAGGGGCCCCAAAATTGGACTGCAATAATAACCAATTAGCGGTAATAATCCAAGAGCCATATTAATATGTTTGTTACTGTTAATCACCCCTCACTGCGCTTTCGATAAAGCATCAGCGCCACGATCTGACAGTCCTTGATACTATTTACATTTCAGGTTTGTTCTTTCCGCTTTTGCTGCCTGGGCAAAGGCTCCGTACAACGCATTTTTAAATGAAGCGCAGGCATCGGTTGTTTGTCCTTTACCTGCCTGTGCAAGGCCAAGCTGAAAATAAAATTTTGCCTTAGCTTCGGCATTACCTGTTTCCAGGGCTAATCCTTTCGCAGCATATTCTGCACCGCTTACAAAATTTTTCTGTTTGTTATAAACATCAGCAAAGAAATAGAAAAGGTCCTTGTCCTCACCATATTTAGCTGCTTTATTCAGCGAAACCAGCGCCTCATCAAGTTTATTTCCCTGATTTGCCTGCGATCCGGCAGCACGGAAATATTCAAGCGCCAGTTTGGATGACTGTTTTACCTTTACTGAATCATTCCCGATCTTCATTTTATTAATAAACAAATCAATGTTTTCCTCAAAGGAAGCGGCATTATTCTGACTTCTGAAAACCAGAGCCTTGTTGTAAATTGCAGCTGCATAATCAGGGTTGATCAACAAAAGGCTGTCAAATGCCAACAGGGCATTAGTATAGTCCTTCTTTGTAAAAAATTCAGTACCCATGTTATAATAACCCTGTACCAATATCTTCCCTGCATTTTCTTTACCGGTTGCGTTATCATATTTGGTTGCTGCAGCAGCAGCTTTCTTTGCGGCCAGGATCACTTCCGGTGCTGGCTTTTTCCCGTTCAGGGCGTTGGAAGCAACTTTGACATACAATCCGGGCAACACCTTGATGGCTTTCTGTTTCAGGTCAGCAGCTGTCTCACCAACCTTGTCAGCCAGTCCAACTACATTCTCAAATGCCGTTATTGCAGCCTGCGGATCAGTTTGCATCGCTTTGGCACCTTCATTGTATACTTTTATTACATCATTCAATTCCTGCCCGTAGAGTCCTGTACTTATCATTGAGGAGATGACAAGAATCCCGGCTATTTTTCTCATTGCTTTTAAGTTCATTTTAATTCAGATTATCAGGTTATTATAAATATTTTATTTTTAAAAACCTCTAAATATAGAAATTTTTTTTAATTTATCTGTTTGTGGAACAAACTCATATGGAAATTCAGCTGAACCACCCCATAAATTATTAAGCGCTGTGTACTCATTATAGTGAAATGTTAAACAGGCTTACTACGATTTGGTTCAGTTCAGTCCTCAGCTTGAATCAAATCCGGGCTTATTGATCACGTAAACGAATTGAATTTTTAAAAACCGTTTCGTTTCAAACGTCGGGTCTTCCGGTTTAGTTTTATTTCTTTACTGCCTGAACAAATAACAGACTCACAAAAATCAAAAGAGGCTGTCTCAAAAGGCTTTCCTTACCCCCGTGCCCCGCAAGGAGGGTCTTTTAAGTATCAGTAAATCAATAAGTCTCCATTGGGGGATTTAGGGGGGAAGTCTCGAAAGAAGGGCTTTTGAGACAGCCTCTTTACCCTACTACCTAACCTGGTCCCTATTTGGTCATAAATGTGATAGGTACAGTAAAATATGCATCCACAGGTTTTCCTGCCTGCATTCCGGGTTTGAAATCCGGCAGGGCGCTTACGACCCTTACTGCTTCTTCGTCAAGAAGGGGATGAACGCCCTTTGTGACAATGGGATTTCTAACCTTTCCTTCCGCAGTTACTATAAATCGTACCACAACCCGACCCTGTATTTTCTGATTTCTTGCTTCCTCGGGATATTGCATTCGTTCTACAATTGTCATTGACATTGCCCCGGGACCACCGGGAAATTGGGGCATCTCTTCAGGATTCTCAAAGGGGGCAGGGACTGATGGTGTGGGTGCTGTGGTTCCCTTAACCTCAGGTGTCAATGAGAAATTTACAGGAACCATATACCAGACATTTACAGGTTTCCCTCCCTGTGCTCCTGGCAGCCAGCCGGACAATGAATTAACCACTCTTAAAGCTTCAGCATCGAGCAAAGGATGCACGCCTTTTAGTACTTCTGCACCTTCTACCATGCCTTTTGTATTTACAATAAATCTTACAATTACCCTTCCCTCAGCCTTATCAGCTATTGCACCTGCCGGGTATCTCTGATTGCTTTTAATAAAATCAAGAAGAGCCTTATCTCCGCCCGGGTATTCAGGCGCCTGTTCAACCATGACATATGTATCATCAGGAGTAATTTTACCTGGTAGTGAGAACTTTACGGTAGCGGTTGTGGCGAAAGGATCCTGTACCTGTTGATTTTTTGCAGGATCCCATCGGGGGGATTCTTTTACTGCTTTTATTACTGCATCACTTATTGATTGATCGTGTGAACTCATAATGGTCGGATTGGTAAGTGACCCGTCAGGCTGAATGACAAAATTGACTGTCACCCTGCCTTCAATACCTCTGGAGGCCGCATCTGATGGATATTTAATGTTGTCTGCAAGCCATGCGTTGAATTTCAAATAGCTTTCACCATAGAATGTCGGGTAATCTTCCGGATTTGTCCTCCGGAAGGGGTATTTCATTCCAAGTTCAGCAGCTTTTTTCCTGGTAGTAATTTCGACAACCCCGTTTTTCCCTTTTTCGCTGTATTTAGCTGTGGCCTCTTTGTACGGCAGGACCGACATTCTTGCAATCTGGTTCTCATCGATGTCGTTCAGAGCCTGAATCTGTGGTTTTTCTGATAAAACTCCATCAATAACAACCAGGGCATTCCTGTATGTACTGCTTATCCTGATACCGGGATAATCAGGATCTTTCAGGAGCTTAACTGCCATTGCTCCTGAAAACCTTGGCTTCAAAACCTGGGTTATATAACCACGGTAAGAGAAAACCAGGTGTGAATCTTCAGGAATTCCGGCAAGGTCAAAATTACCTGAAGCATCAGTTGTTCCCCTGATTTCTGTTCCCGTAACTGCAATCTGAACATCCGAAAATGGCTTGCCATCCTCTTTCAGAATGGTGCCTTTAACATTCCCGTCTACTGGGAGATCTATTACTGTAATAGTATTCACTTCCTGTCCAGTATACCTGATTTCAGGCTGGGCAAAAGCATAAAAAATAATAGCAGAAACAGGTATTATCAATAACACCTCCAATTTCCTGAAAGGAGATGTGACTATTTTCTTCATCATTTCAAAACGATTTTTGTTTACAGTGTAATTAAAAGGATTTGACAGGCTGATGACCGGGGTCCTGTACATCTGATTCAGAAGAGCCACTTTGTAATTTGCCGGATTTGAGGTGCATTGCAAAGCTACCTTGTCAGCCAGGTACTCGTGATTCAGCCTGATGAAACCTGTATAAATCCATGCGAATGGATTTGCCCATTGAATCAGCTTCAACAATTCACCGAGAAGCAGGTCGAACCAGTGTTTCTGGTTTACATGTACAAGCTCATGGTTCATGATTTCCTTTACCTCATTATCTGCAACTGAGGGATTAATAAATACATAATTAAAAAAGGAGAATGATGAGCGAAATTCTGATGCCCTTACAATCTTAGCTGAGTTTATTCTATAAATGTTATTCCCGGATATGGCATTGAATATCTGAAATATATGCCATCCCTTTGTTGCTGCGATAAGAACCATACCTGTCAGGTAAATTATCAGCAGTAAATTCATGAGATCAATTTTATTTGGCTGGGTTTCCTGCCCGATTCCGGAATGCCATGTCAGGACATTCTGTCCGGGATCAAAGGCTAATGTGACGGGTGCAGGTACCTCAACCGGGTAATGAAAGGATATTAAAGGGAAAATGAGGGATGCAAGGATCCCTGTGACCAGGTAAATACGTTTTAGATTGAAAAAACGCTCATTTTTCAGGAACAGAAAATAGATCAGGGCAAATCCGGAAAGCCAGCACACTGACCTAAACAGGTATAATACAAATTCATTCATTTTTAGTCCCTCCTTTAAGTTCTTTTTTTAAATCCTTAAGAAGTTTATCAAGCTCCCCTATTGTCAGATCTGTTTCCCTGGCAAAAAAAGAAACCATGGCCGGAAAAGAATTATCGAAATAATTTTCAACCAGGCCGGAGATCTGGTATTTTGAATATAATTCTTTGGAAATCAAAGGATAATATAGATATACATTCCCATAGGTTTTATGCGCCACAAAACCCTTTTTTTCAAGTATCCTTATAATGGTCGATACAGTATTTCTGACGGGTTTGGGATCAGGAAACTGCTCACGCACATCCTTGACCAGTCCCTCCCCAAGCTCCCATAGGATCTGCATAATCTGCTCCTCAGCCCTTGTAAGATGCATTTCAGTTTTCTCTTTCATCGTTATCATTATTTAACCTTTTTCCAGATCTCTTCAATTTTATATCCATCTGATAGTACACCGGTCAGGTAAAACATACCGTCCTCAACCTTTATTTTGAAATTACTTTTTGAACCCAGGTAACTATCCATATTGTATCCGTAATCAATTGATTCTATATATGTTTCCCCTTCAAGCGAATATGTACCGCCAGCCGATTCAAGTATTTTTTTCGTACCCGCATCATAGGTTACCCATAGAAACCTGTTAGCGGTTATCAGTTTAATATGAGGTCTGTCAGGTGTAATGCTGGTAAATGAACTTGGTGTCACACCATATTTATATGATTCCATCTGCCAAGTACCCTTAATATTATTGGGGGATTCCTTCATCGAACATGAACCAGGATTCCGGAAAGCAGCTATTGTCAGTGCAGCTGCCAGAAGTAACGTTCCTGTCGAAAGGAAAACAACTGATTTTTTCATCGTTTTTTGATTTATTATTTCTTAATTAGTTTGTATCAGAATGCTTTTATCAATCCTTCAAACCAAATATATGACTAATATTTTAGTCTTGCAAATATTTTGATGAAATAATGACTTATTTCTTAGTCTATCGTGGTATGATATTGAATTTGTGTTAATTAGATTTCATAATTGATTATATTCCCGGGACTTCTGAATTTTATTTTAAGGGTATTCTTCGTTATTGGTTGGGATCAAACCACAGTTTTTAGTAAGAAAGATTCCCAATAAGGTTTGGAAGGAAAGCGGTATTCCAAGATAGAGATTCCTCGCTAACGCTCGGAATGACAACTTCGGTTCAGGGGTTAACAGGGAAGAAGCAGCGATTCGCAATTAGTGTCGTTGGATTCAATATGGTTTTAAGGAGCGAATCGCCGCTTCTTTCCTTGTCTCATAAAGGCGATCTGTCATTCCGAACGAAGTGAGGAATCTTTTAACCTTATTTCCCATCCACCTTCGCTGGACTTTCAAACTTAACGGAGTGAGCAATTTCACTACTTAATTTTATTTATACAGCGGTCATTAGCAAAAATATTTATCTGAAGGAACTGAAGATTCAGTCCAAATTCGCATTGTACTTTGTGAAAATTTACTAATTTCGAATTAGCTGCATAAATAATATACCTTCAGTCTAACGCCAAAATACTGCAATGAGAATCTATTTGTATTATGTCTATATTCTTACTAATACAAATAATACAGTTCTCTACGTAGGTATAACAAATAATCTGGAGAGAAGGTGTCATGAACATAAACAGAAAAAAGTAAAAGGATTTACGCAGAAATACAATGTCCACAAGCTTCTCTATTTTGAAAAATTTGATTTCGTAGATAGGGCAATAGCCCGGGAGAAACAGATTAAAGGATACTCCCGAATCAAGAAAAATGCACTGATTGATAAATTTAACCCGGGTTGGATAGATTTATCAATTCAATGGAAAATTAATTCTCTTAAGTAAAGTTGGATATTTAGCGCCCTGTACTTTAGGAATAAGATCCCTGGCTACTGATTGGAATTTTACCGCAGTTTTTTTAGTAAGATTCCCAATAGGGTTTATAAGGAAAGCAGTATTCCATGAAAGAGATTCCTCGCTGGAGCTCGGAATTAAACCACAGTTTTTAGTAAGAAAGATTCCCAATAAGGTTTGGAAGGAAAGCGGTATTCCAAGATAGAGATTCCTCGCTAACGCTCGGAATGACAACTTCGGTTCAGGGGTTAACAGGGAAGAAGCGGCGATTCGCAATTAGTGTCGTTGGATTCAATATGGTTTTAAGGAGCGAATCGCCGCTTCTTCCCACACTACATAAAGGCGACCTGTCATTCCGAACGAAGTGAGGAATCTCCTTAAATTCTCCTGCTTACTTCTCCTTTTTCGCCCGCGTATCTATATCATCAGCCACCTTCAATAACTTATGGGTATCACCAATATTGATAATAAACAGTATTACACCTATAAGGATCGCCGAAAAGTGCAGTGATCCAGGGAAAAGCACCTCGGCTACCATAACAGCTGAAATAATAATTCTTACTTCGGTAGGTCCGAATTTGCCGGAATCGATCGCGTATTTTCCCGTGATTTTGTATCTCATCAGTACGATAATCATTTCCCAGCCATACATGACGACAAAACCATATCCCAGGATTTCCCAGATACCTTCAGAGTAAATTATGTATCCCCATCCGATGATGATGATGCTAATCCAATCCATTGTGATGTCAAGCACAAAACCATACAGTTTCCTGGGCTTATTCCGGTAGTATGCAAGCCTTCCGTCAAGTGAGTCGCCAAACCAGGCTATCATAAATCCCGGAACGCCCAGCAGAAGATAGTTTCTGTTAAGATAAGCACCCAGTACGAAGCTGATGAATACTATAACGCAGCCGAAAAAGCCAACAGCTGTCATCATATTGGAACTGATCGCAGAGGGAATCCTCTGAACGAAAAAAGCAAGAGCTCTTTGTTCAAATTTCCTGAGCAGATTGGTCCTTGCCCTGTCCTGACTGATGGTTTTCAGTATTTCACTGATCCTCGTTGAAGGATTGGATTTTCCATGGACGTTATTCATGAGCCTTTTGACTTTTTAATATTTCAGAATTGCTGATTAATTATTCCTTTCATCCCTGGTAGTGTTTATCCTGAATAATTTAAATATATCGACCACCAGAATCGGTATCAGCGACTTTAATACAACAATCAGCCAGGAATACGAATTTTTGATAAAATAATATGAAGTTCCTTCCTGTACAGAATGTATTTGCATGACAAAGAAAATTTAGGTTAAGGATAGTAAATATAAATGGTTTTATTTCATCGTCATTAAAGCCTTGTAAGGGTGTTCCTTTAATTCAACAGGAAGTTTCTACAACAGAGAAGAAGGCAGGCTATATTATTGTTTTCTTTGATAACTTGCGTGAATCAATTACAAAGTTATGGATGACAGGTTAAATAAATATGCTTTTACATCTCAGAGAAACGAGATCACCGAGCATTATATCTACATGAAGCTGGCAAAGAGCTGCAGGGATGAAAAAAATGCAAGTGTCTTAAGAAACATTGGCGAACAGGAAATGCAACATTTCCAGTTCTGGAAATCAAAGACAGGTCTGGATGTAAAACCGGACCGGCTCAGGATATTTCGGACAGTTTTTCTTGCCCGGCTCCTTGGACTGACCTTTGTACTTAAACAGATGGAGAAAAAAGAGGGCACAGGCTCAAGACTCTACGCAGAAATATCATCCGTTTATCCTGAATTCGAACATTTTTCAAAGGAAGAGAAAGCACATGAGAAGGAGATACTTGGTATGCTGGATGAAGAGAGCCTGCAATACGTCGGATCAATTGTCCTCGGATTGAATGATGCCCTGGTAGAGCTGACAGGTTCACTTGCAGGATTCACTTTAGCTCTCGGTGATACAAGACTAATATCGCTTGCAGGTCTTGTTACCGGCATATCTGCCTCCATGTCAATGGCAGCCTCCGATTACCTCTCTTCAAAGGCGGAGGGCAATGCCAGGGCTAAAAAATCAGCTGTTTATACGGGTATTTCTTATATTATTACGGTTATCCTTTTAATACTTCCGTTCCTTCTTATGACAAGCAAATTTGGTGCGCTGGCCATAACACTTCTGACTGCAGTTCTTATTATCTTTTGCTTTAATTACTATATTTCAACTGCAAAGGATCTCAGTTTCAGACACCGCTTCCTTGAAATGACTTTCATCAGTCTGGGGGTTGCAGCTTTTTCATTCTTAATCGGATTTGTACTGAAGCAATTCCTGGGAGTTGATGCGTAGTGCAGGTAATCTTTTAATAAACCAAATCCAGAATCCTGCTTACAATTCCTGCCAGGAGAATTGCACCCAGAGTTTCAAGAACACATATTGTAATTGCCTTTTTCCACCCGTATTCTTTCCAGAGGACAGATATGGTTGCAACACACGGAACATAAAACATGCTTACAATAGCAAGAGTGATCATCTGTTGCGAAGTCAGTGCATCTGCAAAGTTGGCTGTCCCTAAAAATGCCGCCAGCATTACAAGGATCAGCTCTTTCCGCAGTATCCCGAAAATCAGCAGATATACCCGTAATTGCAGGAAGCCCAAGCCATGTCACTGTTACCGGACTTAAAAACGAGGAAATTGCCGGCATCCATCCCGCCAGATTAATTGCCTGAATTACGATACCTGAAATTATTACCAGTGGAGCCGCAATAAAAATAAACTCCTTCAGTGCCTCCCATGTCTGAACGGCTATCGTTTTGAGATGAGGTGTTTTATAATCAGGCATCGGCATAATCAATTCCACTGGTTCTCCAAGCAAAAATTTTGAGGATATCTTGCCAACTAAAAAAACAAGTGCAACGGCAAAAAGATATAATCCGAAGGCCCAGAGTATTCCAACGTATTTGCCTACGAGTCCGAAAACAATAACTGATACGGCTGAACATGGTATAAGTGTAACAAGCAGGGCAGTTATGAACCGTTCCCGTTTCGATTCCATTATGCGGCAGGAAAGACAACCCGGCACATTGCATCCAAACCCTATTATGAAAGAGATGCAGCCTTTTCCATGGATACCCATTTTGTGCATCAGATTGTCCATTAAGAAGGAGATACGGGCTATATAACCCCAGTCCTCCAGGATATACAAAAGGACATAAAAGGGTAAAATATATGGCAGGGCGATCTGAATCAGGGCAAGGACGCTTTCAATTGCCGACCATCCGAGAGCGGCAACGAAATGTGGTCCCAACATTTGCACTCCACCAGATATGGCCGTTTTTGAAAATTGTTTCCAGCCTGGCTGAGAACCAGTTTCCAAAAAGGAAGACTGTTAGAAACATTCCACCCAGAATCAGCATCATCACCAAATAACCAATGAATTTATGAGTAGTAATGGATTCCAGCCGGTCTTTCAGGGAAATTTCCCCGTGAGGGGCTATCTTTACTGATTCTCTGGTTATCTGTGAAGCAAGATGGCTTCGTTCATCTGCAATCACGACAGCAGAATCGTGCCCGTGAATTTCTTCGAGGATCCCGCAAAGCTGTCCGGCTTTCACTACTATTTCAGGTTTGATTTCACTGATTGAGTTTGTTACATCTGTATCCTTCTCAAGCAGCTTGATTGCCACCCACCGTGCGGGATATAACAGGTCAACATCCCTTAGCAACTCCGACAATTGTCCGATGCAGCTTTCTATTTCTTTTCCGTATTTGGGTTCTTTATAATCTAATTTACCTCCTTTAAGCTTTATAGCTTCATCAATTAAATTCGTTAATCCCGAACCGTGAGAAGCGACTGTGGGAATCACAGGAACATGCATAATATTCCTGAGCTTCCTGTAATCAATCACAATTCCCTTCTTTTTGGCAAGGTCAGTCATGTTAAAGGCCAGAATAACAGGGCATCCAAGCTCTAAAAGCTGAAGTGTGAACATCAGATTCCTTTCAAGATTTGTGGAATCGATGATGTTTATTACGCAGTCGGGATTCTGATGAATAATATATTCGCGTGAGATTTGTTCCTCGACTGACAATGTCGTTAAAGAATAGATTCCGGGCAGGTCAAGCACGTCAATATTATAACCCTTGTAGAAAAGCGAACCCTCGCGTTTTTCAATTGTTTTCCCCGCCCAGTTGCCTATATGCTGATGAAGACCCGTTAAATAATTGAATACAGCTGATTTCCCTGTGTTACCCTGACCGGCAAGAACTATATTGATATTCTTTTCATCCGTCATTTTAACTCCACAATTATCTTGGATGCCAATCCCTTGCCAATAACCAGCCTGGAACCATTGACTTCTATCTGGACCGGACCTGAGAACAATGTCCTTCCTATAACTTTAATTTCTGTCCCTGAAGTCATTCCCAGATCGGCCAGCCTTTTTGTCAGCATCTTTCCGCCAAGAACCGAAACAATAGTCCCTGTCTGCCCATCTTTTATTTCAGTTAAACTCATTTTATCTTTTTTGTTATTCGCTCATTTTTAATATTTACGATGATATATGAACACATATTCAATCGTCAAATCAAAAAAATTATTTTTCTTCTACATGTCTTAGTCCCTCAGCAAAGAGATTATTAATATGAATATCATCAAGTGAATAATACGCTACCCTGCCTACCTTATTGTATTTCACAAGTTTCATATTTCGCAATGTTCTGAGCTGATGAGAAATAGCAGAGTTTGTAGTTCCTATAATTGCAGCAATATCGCGAACGCACAATTCATTTTCCTGGCAAAGGGAATAAATTATTTTAGTCCTTGTAGGATCGCTCATTGCCTTGAACGTTTCTGCCAGGTAGTGAAAAAATCTTTCGGTTTTCATGCTGCTTTTAACCGAATTAACTTTTTCTTTTTCTACATATAGTGTTTCTTCTCTATCCGTAAGCTTAGGTTTCATTTAATGTGAAATATGAACAATTGTTCAATAATTTCACAAAACTAGCTTATTCCACAGAACAAAAAAAACTTTTAATAATAAATGACAATCCGGAATCAATAACAAAAAGACTGAAATATTTTGTAAATGCATGTACTCAACCCCCCGGCCCCCTTCTCTTGCAAGCAAAAGATGGGGGAGTGAAGCTTTTTAACCCCTCTTTGCAAAGCAGAGAGGGGTTGGGGTGAGTTCATGAGGCTAAAGTACAGAACCTGCAAATTCTGCAAAGCAAAAGAGATCACTGAAGAGGGTGAAATTGTTACACTGGATGCGCTGAAAGCTTCAGAAAATTAAACTTACCCTGAAGATTTAGTCTAAATGACATTGCTGTTTTCATAATTATCTTAAATTTACTGAAATACACTTAAAATGTCGCAATTAATGAACCTTCGGATTGCGGAAAAAACAGTAGTATTTCTTTTTGCGTGCTTCTCTCTTTCCGGATGTACTATCCTGAGAACGATTCCATTAAACAATACGATGAACTTCCCGCAAAACAGATATACACTGGTTATTCACGCTGATGACAGCTTATGGGCTGTCCAAAATATTGTTGTATCAGAAAATGATCTTACGGGACAAATTATCCGGGATCCAGTCAAAAACTCAACGTTAAAAGTTTCTCATGTTTACGCAGCTCCGCTTTCTGCGGTTAAGGTTGAGGGCAATAAGCTGACTATCCCAAAAGGAAATATTGCTAAAGCGGATTATTACGCTGTAGACTGGTGGATGAATCTTGGTGGCGCCGTAATCCTTGCAGTGCTTGCTATTACGTTTATGCCTTTTTGTTCTATTAATTACGTCCTTTTATGTCAGGGAACTGTTTTCATGTCATTTCATTTGCAGACTTAAATAATCAATAAAAACTATGCATAAGTTTAAGGAATATCAGAAACTGGTGGCTCTGCTCCTTTCAGCTTTTATGATTTTTGAACTTCCAGGGTGTTACAGCCTGAGAAGCATTCCCAAATCAGAGATCCAATATGCCAGCAAGACTTATTATTTTATTCATGGAAGGAATACCTCCTACAGAATAAGTAGTGTAATTATCACAAATGGCATTCTGTCGGGCTACCTTGATTATTCAGCGATCGTCAAAAAAAATAAGTCAATACATCTTTATGTTGCACCCGATTCGGCAATAGTAAAATCCAACGAGTCAATTAGTGTTCCTTTTAACAGCATTGCAAAGGTCGAGGTGAACAAGGTCGATGGGGGAAAATCACTGTTGATGGGAATTGGAGTAGCGTATACCGCCTTATTTGTAGTGGGCTTGATCGCCCTGTTAACAAAAGGATCTTCCTGCCCGTTTGTGTACAGCGACGATGGATCAAATGTCAACTTTGAAGGTGAAATTTACAGCGGGGCTACAGCAATCCCGCTCGAACGGGATGATTATCTCAGGCTTAAATCAATCAAACCAGTTGATAATTCGTATAATATAAAGCTGACCAATGAGGTGCATGAGATTCAGAACACCAATCTCACTGAACTTCTGGTTTTTGACCAGCCTGCCGGAACCGACATTCTGGTCGATAAGTACGGAAAAGCCCATTCTGTTAAGGATATAATAAAACCTCTCAATGCGGTTGATAATTATGCAAGATCGCTGGTAAAGGAGTTTTCTTTTCGTGACAGCATAAGATATATCAGTGAAATAAAAAATGATGCCTTACTGAAAGACACCCTATCATTAACTTTTGAAAAACCCCTGAATTCTTCCAGTTCAAAGCTGGTAATCTCAGGAAAAAATACAATGTGGCTCGACTATATATTTGGGAGGTTCTCCGATCTCTTTGGGAAAAGATATAATAACTGGAAAGAAAAAAGAAATAAAAAACCTGCCGGAGAATTACTTCAATGGCAGTTTGACCAGGGGATGTTCCTTTCAGTTTACCTGGAAACCGACTCCGGACTGAGATTTGTTGATTATTATAACCTGCCGGGACCTATGGCGGATAAAGAGGACATTCTTTTGCTGGATCTTTCAGGGGTAAGCGGGAATAAAGTAAATCTTAAGCTCGTTTCCGGCATGTTATTCTGGGATTTGGATTATATTGGGATGGATTTTTCTGCTGATCAGGCACTTAACAAGACTGTAATTCCTGTTTCATCCGCAATTGATGAAAACAATAAAGATGTTGCTTCCCTTCTTCGTGAAGATGATACAGAATATCTTATTCAGCCTGATGGAAACAATGCAACATCAATTACTTTCCCGGCTCTGCCAGTATTAAAGGGCGCGAGCAGAACATTCTTTCTTCATACCAGGGGAAATTATGAGATCCTTCGTGACGCCAAAGGGAAACCTGACATTAATTACCTCAAGAGCTTTCTTGAACCCGGTTCATTTATTAAATTTTCAAAAGACCATATTCTTAATTATTACCTGAAATCTAACTGATTACCGGTTAATTACAAAACACCCGATAAGTGATGAACGTCCGTTTTTCTATACCGGCATTTAAACGAAAATTCGGAGGATTAGTTGTAAGATTAAATTCCCTGGCTATTGTATTAAAGAGCTATCCAAATCCCGTAAAAGCCCGGAAAGCAATCAGGTTACTCCGGGAAAAAAGAGACAGCTTTACCGGAACACCTGGAACCGCAAAATTTTTCTATGCAAATAATCGTTTCTTTTTTAATCCGAATGTCCCGGGGTGTCCTTCATTGTCCTATAATAAATTTATTACAAACGAACTGAACGATTTGCTTTCTATAAAGGATGGCCATTCAAGATTAACAACCTCAATCTTCTCTGTCACAAGAAAATGTCCGCTCAGGTGCCGGCACTGTTTTGAATGGGAAAGGCTGGATGATTCAGAGTCTCTTTCAATTGACAACCTGAAACTAATCCTTAAGAAACTACAAGGTTATGGTGTCAGCCAGATACAGATCGGAGGTGGTGAGCCTATGGTAAGGTTCAGAGACCTGATAACCCTGATCGAATGTGCTGAAAAAGGGACTGATTTCTGGCTTCTAACCTCAGGCTATAACCTTAGTTATGAGAAAGCCCTGCAACTTAAAAAGGCCGGGCTTACCGGTGTAAGAATAAGCCTTGACCATTGGGACCCCGGGAAACACAATGACTTCAGGGGCAACCAAAAGGCATTTGCATGGGCAACTGACGCAGCAAGGAACAGCAGAAAAGCAGGGCTGGCAATGGGACTGGCTGTTTGCTTATTAAAAGAAAATCTGTCAGAGGATTTTCTTCTTAGCTACCTGCAGTTCGCAAAATCGCTTAAAGCATCATTTATTATGCTTCTGGAACCACGCGAAACTGGCCATTTTAAAGACGAGGATGTCAGGCTGACTGAGGAATCGATGAAGTTTCTCGATGGCTTTTATCTTAAAGTAAATTCTGAACCTGAATTTGAAAAATATCCGGCGGTTGTATTTCCGGGTTATCATCAGAGAAGGATTGGTTGTTTCGGCGCCGGGATAAGATATTTTTATATTGATTCAGAGGGTTCTGCACATGCCTGTCCTTTTTGCCAGGAGAAGATGGGGAACTGCCTTGAAGAAGATCTTAAAGATATTATTTCAAGAATAAGGCAAAGAGGGTGTTTTATATATTCAACTCCAAAACCGGCAAATATTTTCGAAAGATCTTTGAGTGTCCGATAACCAAAAGGAATGTATTAATCTGATCAAAAGTGAAATAAAATGGCGTATTTCTTCAGGAAAAGTTGTCATTTTCTTTTTACAACCTTAGTCATTATCATTCTGACAATTCAGGAAGGAACAAGCCAGTATTATCTTATAGGAACTGATCCCGCCTCCGTTAAATGGAACCAGATTAAAACTCCGGATTTCAGGGTTATTTACCCGCGAACATGGGAAGGCAAGGCGGAGTACATCGCCAACGCACTTGAATATGTATATGATCCGGGAAGCCGGTCACTTTATAAGCATACCCCCCGGACACCTGTAATAATTCACAGTCAGACCACGGTTCCCAGCTCGGTTACATATATTGCCCCAAGAAGAATGGAGTACTTTACAGCTCCCCCGCAGGATACCTATCCCCAGGATTGGGTTGACCAGCTTATCATTCACGAATTCCGCCATGCAGTAGGCTATTCGGCTGTAAGCTGCGGTTTCACAAAAGGCCTTTCTTATGTTCTGGGGGAACAGGGAGTATTTGGTATTTTCGGTCTGTTTCTGCCAATGTGGTTTATTGAAGGTGATCCTACAGTCGCTGAAACAGCCCTGCATTATACCGGACGGGGAAGGACCCCTTCGTTTGAGATGCGCTTACGTGCCCAACTGGTTCAAAAAGGCATTTATTCCTATGAAAAAGCCAATTATGGATCCTACATTGATTTTGTTCCCGGCAAATACGAACTCGGATACCAGCTGGTTGGCCGGGCCCGGGTTAATTACGGACCAGACATCTGGAGCGAAGTTTTACGGAATGTCGGACGACGCCCGTATACCCTGACCCCATTCTCATCAGGTATCAAAAAACAGACAGGTCTGAATAAATATCAGCTTTATGACACTCTAACTTCCCAGATGCGAAAGAATTGGCTGGAGGAAGACAATGCAACACATGAGAATAACTATCAGCTACTTACAAATTCTGCCGGAAAGTTTTATACGAGTTATACATTGCCGGTTGTCTTCAGGGATAGTATGATCATCGCTGTAAAATCATCCCTGGACGCTCTCACGAAAGTTATCCTTTTAGATAATAAAGGAACCGAAAAGTATCTTTTCAACGTGGGAGCAAACTACTATTCTGAATCTTTGAGTGCAAGCGACAGTGTTATTTACTGGTCAGAGCTGGTAAATGACCCGAGGTGGTTGCTCAGGGATTATCGCGTAATAAAATCGTACAGTTTTAACAGCGGGAAAGTAAAACAGCTCACGCATCTTACAAGGTACTATGCCCCGGCTCTGAGCCGGGATGGCAGGTACCTCGCGGCTGTCGAAGTTACTCCTGAAAACAATTACTTCCTTGTAATTCTTAATCCAACCGATGGAAGCCTGATCAGAAAAATCAGTACACCTGACAACCTTTTGTTTATCCATCCAAAATGGTCCGAGGACGGGAAATCGATTGTTTCGATCGTGCTTGGTAAGGAGGGGAACAATATTGCCATAACAGATCCCGGAACCGGCAATCACGGAAACATTGCTTTCATATTCCTTTATGGAAATGAAAAGGCCATCTTTTTATCGTAATTATATCCTGTATACTGCCTCCTATAATGGAAAAGATAATATTTACGCCATCGATCGTACCACAAAAGAGGTTTTCAGGATCACCTCATCCCGTTTTGGTGCTTCAGATGCATTTGTTAAAAATGACCAGCCGGCAATAATATATTCAAACTATACAGCTGACGGCTACAAAATTGTAAAGGAGATACTTGACCCGTCGGCATGGACTAAAATTTCTATTCCTGAAATAAGTGCATTTCCCCTGGCAGAAAAGCTAACCCGGCAGGAAAACTTCATATTTAATACAGATTCTGTCCCTGAAAATAATTACGGGTCAAAACCGTACAGCAAGATGCTTAATCTGCTTAATTTTCACAGCTGGGCGCCTTTAGGCATTGATCTTCAGAATTTTTCCGCTGCACCGGGAGTTACATTTCTGTCCCAGAACCTGCTTGGAACAACAGTTACCGCAACAGGTTATTTGTATAACAGGAATGAAAGAACAGGCAAGACTTACTTATCGGTAAGCAACGAAAGTTTATATACCGCTTTCGACATTAACGCTGATTATGGCGGGCGAAAGGATTTTGGTGTTTATACAAGGAATGATTCAGTGCCTGAAAAATGGAAGGAACTGAATCTCTCTGCCGGCGTAAGACTGCCTCTTAACTGGATCCATAACAGCTGGATACGGAGTTTTCAGCCTGGTGTTGCCCTGAACTATAAGCATCTTAAAATGGACGAATCCGTACCATTTGGATTTGATCACGATCAGATCATTGCCTTAAACTATTCTATGATTGCTTCCAATGAAATAAAGACATCACAACGTGATATTTACCCGCGCTGGAGCCAGCTGCTGGAACTGAATTATAGCAACACTCCTTTTATTAGCAGCTCTAATGCCTTATTTGCCGGACAGGTGACAATGGATTTCCCGGGAATTGGCAGGCATCATGGTCTTCGCCTTTATGCAGGTTATCAGAAAAGGACTGAAGACGTTTACCCATTTTCTGATATGATTATTTTCCCAAGAGGTTATACGGAGATTACCCGGGATGAAATATACAGTTGTTCCGCAATGTATTCAATGCCTTTGTTCTATCCTGAATGGCAGATTGGGCAACTCATGTATTTCAAAAGATTTAAAACGACTCTGTTCTATGATTTTGCCAGGAGCACTGATAGCCTGTTGCCCAGATCTTTTTCTTCCGCAGGTATAGACCTCACCGCTGATTTCAGCTTTTTGAATTTCATCGCACCTTTTGAAGCCGGATTAAGGTCAATATATAATACCGAAACCAGGAAAATGAAGTTTGAATTCATCTTTTCCGTTAATTTCGGTGGTATTTATTGATCAGCGATAATAAAAACCGAAGATGTTCCCGAAGATAGAATTTCCGATCTTCAGGGTTAATTCAGGCTTCGCAAATTCGTTATAGCCTCCGGAACATATTTATGTATTCCTGCAACAAGACTGCATGTCTCCATATCCTTGCAATCTCCACAGGTCTCGAATCCCTTTGCTTTCACGCAATTTCTTATTTCGCACATTTCACAATGGCTGAACTTCATGCCCTGTTCCCTGCAACCTGTGCAGTTTATCATTTCATACGACAGATCAGGGGCATTAAAAGCAACGCGCCATTTTTCAGCTGTAGCTTTTCTGAGTACATCGTCATTGCTGACAGTCGCAATTCTCGCATCGCATGTAGCGCAGTTTAACCCGCAACAGGCAATAAGCTTTTCCATTTCTTTAAGTTTTAAGGCTAATTTTTTAATCGAAAATAAATTGATGCGTTTTTAATCAATTATCATGTATCAATTTACATAATATTGAATAAGTAAAATAAAAAATGACGAAAATTTATGAAATTGATTAGTATTAAAACCCGGGATCCTGTTCAGCAGATCCTTGATATTTCATGCTGCCCGGCTATTAACAGAACGGGTCATCCTTTATCTGACATAAAATCAAAAGCTCCTTTTCTCAGATTGATCCCATATTCAAGATATGCTTTGAGACAGGCGAGAAAATTGGCCCAGCCCTGAGTATTTCCCTTAATCCAATTGATACCTTTTTCATCATTTTTCATGCTTTTCTCTGTAATGGTTACAACGGTTAAATCGCTGCCCCTGGATGCCAGGTTCATCTCCACGAGAAGTTCTATGCCATCAATATCCCAATAATAAGATATATATTCATTTCTGCTTATTTTGCTAACCCGGATTGGAAATTCCGTATCAAATTCAGGGAACTTCCACATTATCTGCCTGCCTTCCTCCATTCTGCCGCTGCTTTTTGATATAAAATAATTTGACATTTTAGCCGGGTCAACAATTGCTTCAAATACCTCACTGACAGGTTTGAGTATCTGAAGGGCTGTTTTGATTTCGAGGGTTTGCGGATCCATCTTTCAGATTTTAATTTCTTCTTTTATCAAGTAACGATATATCAGTTGCAAAGTTCAGCCTGATTATATAAGCTTTATAAGTTCAGAACTAATTCTTGTTACAAAATAGTAAATTTACGAAGTATTGCTTTTTGACAATACTTTTACGATGCATTATGAAAACTGGTTTTTTGCTCATGGCATATTTAATCTATCGCCGAAGGAGAGTTTTGAGCTGTGTATGGAAGGGGCTGTCGAATAACCTCCGTATTTTTAGTCCTGCGCATTTGGGGTAAGTGCAACGGGAAATTGATAAATAGAATATACAAGATGAAAATATTGATCCTTTGTACAGGAAACAGTTGCCGGAGCCAGATGGCCCAGGGTTTCCTCCAGTCATTCGACAAGAGATTGCAGGTCTTCTCGGCAGGAACGGAACCAGCTGCCCGGATAAACCCGACAGCTGTCAAGGTGATGAAAGAGGTGGGTATTGATATAAGTAAAAATAAACCCAAAAATGTTGATCAATACCTGAATGAAGAGTGGGACTATGTTATTACAGTTTGTGACGACGCTAATGAAACCTGTCCCTTCTTTGCCGGGAAAGTCAGGAATCGCCTCCATCTGGGAATTGAGGATCCTTCAAAGGTAAAAGGATCGTATACTGAAATAATGAATGCCTTTTACGATGTAAGGAATGAAATAAGAGACGAATTTTACGGATTATTTGAATCAGAGATAAAGAAAAAACTTTGAATATGCGAAGTTGATTTGTTAGATCCCTTTGTAGTACTCTGCAATCCGGTAAAATGATTCTTTGGGTTCCCAGCCATTTTTGCCCATGGCTTTTGTTACGCCTGAGCTTACCATATCATAATCATTTTCAGGATTAGTGCTGTAGGCAAACCGTTCAGTATAAAAATCAAAAACAAAGGTTCCGGCAACTTTTTTATTGTCGTATGTCTTAAGCAGGTCAATTATATATTCAGCCTGAATCTTTTCATTACGCACGCATTTCTCTTTGAACACTGGCGGAATTTTGGAAAAATCAAGGACTGAATATCCTGTCGGACCCTTCCTGTCAGCTCCTGTATAGGAACCACAACCGAATTCAGTTATTATAACAGGCTTTCGTTTTGAAAGCAGTTTTTTCAAAGTCTTATTATGAGACGATTCATTGAATGACGCATTATAAAGGTTCATTGAAACAAAGTCAAAATCCGACCAGTCAACCTTTTCCCACATCGCACTGGCATAAGTGACTTTCCCTGAAAATTCCTTTCTCACCAGTGAAACAGCTTCCTTTAAAAAATTGTCAAATGATTTTTGATATCCCGATTCAATTCCCAATGAGTTTTTAATGAAAAAGGCCGGTTTTAGCAGGTTTGCTATCCTCTCCAGGATGGAGTCTCCGAAGACGAAACTACTCATGTCGGTTGTCATTTCTCCGCCTATGATAAAAACCAGCTCCCGTGTTGGATATTTTTTCTTCAATAATTCAAAATCTTTCGCAATATCCGTTAAATAGATCAATGTGCTTTCAATATCGCCGTCAATCAGCCTTGGCGAAAGCCACACATCCAGATTGTACTTCAGGGCTGTGTCGGAAGCAAGAATAAGTCGGCCGGGCTCCTTGCCATAAATCCTTACCGAATTGCAATTAAGCTGATTCCTTATTGCATCCATATCATGTTCAACTCTGCCCTCATCGAGGGTATCCCTTGTAAAGATGCCGGGTATGTATTCTGTTCCAACATCATATGTTATGCCTTTGTATTTCATCTGTTGTGTTCGTTTTCAAATGATGTGAATTGCATTTTGGGAATAAGGCGTTCGAAAGGTATTGTCGCCGCATTAAATGCGTTTGAAGAATTCCTTGAGTTCCAGCTTTTTACTTTCCCGGAGATTGTGCCATCTGATACCCTGAATGGCGCCCTCCAGCGCAAAAAGCATATCCAGGCATGCATCCCTGTCGATTGTTTTAATTCTGATGAATGCATTTTCACTACCTGTACTTTTTAGTTGGTCAGGAGTGGAAATTCCAGCCAGTTTAAGTTTCTCAGCAAGTGTCTTGCCGATATTCGGAAGGCTGACAAGGTCTTTTCCCATAATCTTTATTTATTCAGGTTGAGCTATTCTGTTTTTCGGATTCAATTTTCAGCTGCTGATTCATCGCCACAAATCCTCTGCGGGTATTGTCATCCAGCAATTTTTTAAACAATGTTATTAAAATTCCTTTGAATATTTCCCTTTGAATAAAGGTAGTTGTTCCATTTTTATTATCAATCAGCTCAAAAACGTGTTCCCCGTCAAACAATCCTGGAACTACCAGATGTCCCAGCCACCTGAATTCTTCTTCCTTCTTAACTTCCAGGATCTTTGGTTTGATTGTCATTCCGCTTGCATCGGGCGGTTCCAGCCTGGCTGAAATCTTACTCCCTTTTATTGGTTGCCCGGTGATAGATTTTATAAAAGGATTCCAGCCGGGGTACCTGTCAAATTCCATCAAAATTTTCCAGATTCTTGAAGGACTTGCATTGATGGTAATCTCAGTTTTGATTTCTTTCATAGTTTAGCAATGTTATTATTTATGAATTTGTTCCTGTTTCCAGGGGATGATATATACTGAACCTTAGCAAAGCTTTTTTGTTCATCCGCTACTATGAGTTTACTGCGGACATGAGGGCATGTTTATCTTAAAGGACTTTTAAAATACGAATTGAGATATCACGACGTTTATGAAGATTAGTTTTAGATATTTTTGACCTTTTTTATATGAAAGGACTAAACAGCCAACGGCTGATACCGTTAGTGCCCCGCCTGAACAAGGGGCGGTTTAATTACAATTATTAGTTTTCTGCTGACTATCTTTACGGGATATTCAAGATCAACCGGACAGCTATTCGATGAAAATCAAACTGACATCTTATCTGCTTCTTCTGTTAATCCCGGCATTGTTCCTGCCTGGCTGCCGGAAGGAATATAATGATGTCATGGATCCTGAAAAGGGGGTATTCAACTTCGTGGTGACTGAGGCACAACGGACACACATTAATGAGAGTCGCGGGGAGCAGTATGAGGTTACAGATCCTTTGCCTGTATTGCATTTTGCCGGTGAGGTGTACACGATCGACAGGTTCGAGATCAGGGGGGATAATACACTGAATTTCACACGCAAGGGTTTTGGCGTGAATATGGACCGTAAGCTTACCCTCTTTAATCCGGAAGAACAATCAGAAAGGAAATATGAGGAATTCAAGTTACTGGCAATGGTATACGATTACACATACATCGAAAACAGCACGGCAGTTGGCCTCTTCAGGGAAGTTGGGATGTGGCCGGTTTACAGTTTCTTCACTGAAGTCAGGCTGAATGATCATACACAGGGGTTATACCATTTTATTGAAGATCCCTTTGAATATTTTATCGAACAGAAAAATGCATCATTTGTCGTGCGCCGGGGCTATAATCATGTGGCAAAAGCATATTCCATAGGACCAGGAAGTAAATACAGTACTGAAGAGTATATTGATCGCTTCAGAGAAATTTATTCAATTCTTCCATTGTATTCCGGCCGACAGATTTACGACACTCTTTCAGCTTATATGGATTTGGAACAGTATTTTACAAAGCTGAGCATCGACATGCTGATAAAAAATGGCGATTATACCGATGAGCTAATTCTCTATACGAAGATCAAGGATAAAAAGGAAGTATTCGGCGTTTTTCCATGGGATTATGATGATATTTTTTCCGACCAGCCTCATGAAATAGGGAACTCCTGGGCAACAGGCACAGTCTTTGGGCACCGCGATTATCCCACGATGGATGCTGTAATTGCAGATGTGGGTTCAAAGCTGCTGTTTTCGATAGAGGATGACCTGGACTACAAAATTGCGAAGGACAGTCTCCTGTACCAGGAATATCTCAAAAGCCTGAGGAGTGTCATCGAGAAGATTGATTTTGCCGCTATTGATAAAATATTTGACTACACATACGAGCATATTGGTCCGTTTTATACAAATGCAGCTATTGTGGCACAGTCGAAGTATGACGTTGACGAGACCAATTATGATCTTTTTACAGCCAATCTCGCAGCGAAAAGACAATTGCTAAAGGACAGGAGAACCTGGATACTTCAGGAACTCAACAAACAGCAAAACAGATAGCTATGAGAATCAATATCCTGATGTCCTGGTTAATTGCAATGTTTCTTATAGCGGGTTGCAGGAAAAGAGACGACAACAAAATAACAGAGCCACCCGAGGGATGCATAAATCTCTCGGACCTGGAAACAAAGCAGGACTATTACCTTCCTTTTGCCCTGGCAAACGATAACGGTAACATTAAGTCGGCTGTGCTGAACAACGAACCTGTCGATTTTTCATACGGGGGCTTCCTCGATTTCAAGGAAAACGGATTTTATGAGCTGGTTTTGATATATAAGTTTTCACAACAGAAAAATGATACAATTCTGTTTACCACCAGGACTGAAGAAAGAGAAGACTCCGAATGGGGCATAAGGGCATGGGTACCGGCACAATTTGAAACTGCGATACTTGGTTCTGAAAATGTCGAAATATTTTACCCGCACAGGTATACTGACTTAATAAATGTACCCTTTATTTTTTATGTCAAAGTATCGGGAAATGTCAAACCTGTTTATTGCGAAGCCAGCTACGCCGGTACAGCCCAAAAATTCTATATTAAACGGGGGGTTGGATCGGTTAATATTGCCCCGTCGGTAATTACAAGCAAGGCTGACTTCCTGATCGGCGGCAAGCGCATTATCGCACAACTTGAAAAAATTGCAGAACCCCCTGCAGAGCTAAAAGGCACTATTACTTCAGCTGTCGACATTCCGGCCAACAGCCTTGTGAGGATTACAGAAAACCTTAATATTGCTTCAACAGGATCATTGACAATCCACGAAGGTACAATTATACTTGTTGATGAGGCAGTTGATATCAATGTAAGCGGACCCTTAGTCTTTTCCGGCACAGCCGGGAATCCTGTGCTTGTTACCTGCAGCCGCAGCGACAAGTATTGGGGAGGATTTATAACAAGAGTATCAGGCGGTACCGTTGAAGCTCATTATACCATCTTCTGCCAGAGTGGATACCACGATTCTGCCGGCTATGACTGGGGCCATGCCGGGAGACAGGCATTGTTTTATACGGAAAACAGTACCCTGACCCTTGATCATTGTTTTATGACCGATCATATTGGCCAGATCTTTTATCCGCAAAATGCCACGCTTACCCTGGATAACATACTGGTCCAAAGAGCAAAAACAGGAGGACAGATCAATAGTACTGATCTCACCCTGACTAATTCTGTATTTACCGACTTTCCTGATGATTCCTATGTTTTTCGTGATGAGGATAATGATGCCCTCTACCTGAGTGCTTCGGATGCAGTAATCGGGAACACAACTTTTATGTTTGCCAAAGATGACGGACTCGATTCAGGCAACGATGAGGGGGGTGAAATCACCGTAACAAACTGCAGGTTTGAGGCTTGTTTTCATGAAGGCGCTGCATTATCAAGCGGAGGCACGGTTGTTAAAAACCACACTTTCAATGGATGTGTTTTTACTAATTGCGGACAGGGGCTGGAACTGGGGTTCAGTTCCCCTAACCATTCAGTGTTAGCTGACAATTGCACGTTTCTGAATAACGGAGTAGGTATCCGTTACGGAGATAATTACGACTGGTCGGAAATCGATGGCAAAATGTTGATTAAAAACTCATCTTCATTAAATAATGACAGGGACGTCTGGAACATGGTAAGGATGAACTGGAGCCCGAAAATTGAAAATCTGAAATTTGAAAATACATTTGTTTCAAAATTCTGCCCGCAGTATCCCGGACTCAGGATAAAAAATAAATAGGATTCAGGACAGGTTATTTATCTGGTTGAAATGGTATTTTTGCAGTAATCAGTATAAACAACTTCAACCCTGCGCTTGTTATTAATTCAGTTTCATACTCTGGCGCGTTCCTCTAATGGCCAGGAGGTCGGTTTCTCAATCCGAAAATAGCAGTTCGATTCTGCTACGCGCTACAACTCTAAAATACAATATATTAATATTGAACGATATACGTATTAAATAGTTTATAATTGGAAGTATACTGGAAACATTCGATCTACTAATCATGTAAAAACAAAAGATCCAGAGTTATCCTAATTAAGCCATTTTAGGCCTCATTATTGAATTATAGCATACGATTATTATTCCAGCGGAAATGGATTGGAGCAAATTCAATCAATCACAGGTCCAAACGGAGTCTCAAGCTCTTATACTTATGATGAGTATGGCAGAATGAACCAATCCACCGAAGCGATCCAGGGAGATCAAAGTTTTGTTACCGGATATGGTTATGACCTTTGGAACAACAACACTTCTGTTACATATCCTTCAGGAATTACAATCAGCAATACCTTTAACACCGACAGCTATTTAACGGAAATACGAAATTCAGGCGCCCTGATCTGGAAACTGGATGATGCCAACTCACTTGGTCAGCCGAAACAATATTCTCTCGGAAGTTCAGGATTAAGAACTAACTTTGACTATGACACGAAAGGTTTTGTCTCAAAAATTACGACCGGTATCGGCGAACAATCGTTTAACTTTGATGCGAATACCGGAAACCTTACAACAAGGAGCTTTAAAAAGACAAATAATCCCGCCACGGTGAGCGAGACCTTCACGTATGATAATATGAACAGGCTTTAATACATACCAGGTTTCGGGACAAAGTCTGAATAGGGTTTATTATTCAAACAATGGGAATATTACAAGTAAGCCCGATGCCGGATCCTATACTTATGATGGAGTAAAACTAAACGCAGTTACTTCAGTTACATATCCAACGGGAATCATTTTATCAACTGCCCAGAACATTACATACACAGGATTTAATAAAGCATCCCTGATAACCGAAGGAACATACGAGATGCAGATCACATACGGGACAGATAACCAGAGGATAAAGTCGGTTCTGAAAAATAACGGGGACGTGATCAAGACAAAATACTATATCCCCGGTTATGAAAAAGAGGTTACGGCAGGAGGTACAAGGGAGCTGCATTAAATTAACAGCCCATATGGTCTTGTAGGGATATTAATCAAACAGGGAGGGAATACAGTAACGCCCTTTCAGGGCTTACAGTCATTGTTTTATCCCTGCCTCCGGTTTCACCGGAGGTTATTGACATTACGCCACACTTGTGGCGTTTTTGTCAGGCCCTTTCGGGGCTTTGGAACATCAAGGCAGATACCTCTAAATAATATCTGTAATAATGATTGTAGTCCTGTTAAAAGGCATCCTTATCGTTTCAGGTAAGATATTTATTGTATCACATCTATTATATATCGCAATACAATAATAAAACACTAATAAAATATCCTCTCTTTACGAAATCTGACGAACGAAGAAAGGAAATCCCCTGCTTGCTGGAATTACCCTTTATATGCAACTCCAGCCTGGATTTAGATATTGATGCCTACCGGAACCACCCAGGGTTTTGCGTAAAAAGACCAGAGTAACCTGCAGGTTAAACCCCATGAGAATAGTTTGAAAATGTGTAAATATCTTAAAAAACAATATAACCCGATGTAAAGTGTAGATTCCGGTTTGACCGGATTTTCCAGGCAGGCACTGAAAACAAAAATGCCGGTATGAACCTGTACATAAGTGTTGATAATGTGGATGATTCCTGTAAAAGCCTCCTTTCAAATGGACTCAATCCAGTCGGGGAGCCGCAAAATACCTCACGGGAAAACCGGAATTTTTCTGGATTTTCTTTGTAACCATTTCTAACTTTACAAGTAATCAGTATAGAAACCTCGGAACAGATGACGGAGATTATTCCTGACGAAACCATAATGCAGAATGTGAAGAACGGAAACCTCGTCGGAGATGTCGGTCCTCTTTGAAAGATATCATGTAAAGCTTTATAATTTCTTCCTGAAGATGGGACTGAACAGGGATGTCAGTCAGGACCTGACCCAAAACCTGTTCTACAGGATGATAAAATACAGGCAGTCGTATAAGAATGGAAGTACAGTGAAATCGTGGATATACCAGATAGCAAGGAATCTACACGCCGACTACTGCAAAAAGCAGAAGAATGATAACGAGCTGTTTATGGTAACGGAAACCTATCCGGCAGATGTGACAGACGAAACTGATAATTTCATGGAAGATGACTTTGAAAGGCTCGACTGGGCATTATCGAAGCTCAACGACACCCAGAAGGAAATTATAGTGCTCAGCAGGTACCAGGGATTGAAATATGGTGAGATCTCAGGAATCATCAACCAGTCGGTACCGGCAATAAAAGTGGCCATGCACCGGGCCATCAAACAATTGCGAAGTATTTATTTGAAACAAATTTAAAACAGGTAACGATGAAGTGCGAAGAAGTTGAAGCTTTAATGATTGATTACCTTGATAATAAGCTTGAACCGGAACAGGTCCGCGAAATTGAAAAACACCTTGAGACATGCGAAAAATGCCTCGATGAATTGAAGGAAACCCAATCGATGCTGCAGCTGATGTCGGTGGAATGAAATGGAAAAACCTGATGAATCGCTGCGAATAAACTTTTACCACATGCTTCATGGTGAAATTAAAAGAAATGAAGCAGGTAAAGCAAATCAGGTTAAGGAATTATCAGTTCACTGGTACGAAAGAAGCATTTTCAGGGTCGCTGCCGGGATTTGCGCTGCTGATAGCCGGTACATTGATTGGCATGATCATTTATTCAGGATTTTCGGGTTCAGGCAAGGCAAAGGAACTTAGCCAGCTCAAATCAGAAGTAACTGAACTCAGGAAAACTGCCATGTTCACAATGCTAAAGGACGGATCGCCGAGCAACAGGCTGCAGGCTGTTGATTATGCTACTGCGATTGACTCACCTGATGACGATATTATAAATGCTATCGTTAAGACGCTTAATAATGACAAGAACGTAAACGTAAGAATGGCGGCAGCATTCGCCCTGACAAAATTCACAGGTTTTCAATCAGTGCGTGATTCGCTGGTGAAATCACTTTCGAGTCAAACCGATCCGATAGTGCAGGTAACACTGATCAATATCCTTGTTGAACTGAGGGAAAAGAGCGCTTTGAAACCTATAGAACAGATTATATCCAGCGATAAGACCATTCAGGAGGTCAAAAAAGTTGCTGAGAATGGAGCTAAGCTTCTTATCTGACAAAGAAAGAATTGAATTCAATAAATAAAAGGTCAGGCAAATACCGGGTTTGCCCAACCAGACTAAAACCAAAAAAAAATGAAATTATGAAAACAAAAAAAATAAGCTTTTTATTAATTATTTTCCTGCTGGCAGCCGGATTCGTCTCGGGTCAGGAGCACAAAATTGCTGTACAAAACAACCGGGACGGGAAGCTAGTCCTCAGGAACTTTCCGAATGATCTGCCGGTTGAAGGATACAGCGGCAATGAAGTGATTATCAGTTCGTCAGGTGGAGATTTTGCCCCTCCCGAAAGGGCTAAAGGATTGAAACCTGTCTATCCGGGGGGAAATGACAACTCGGGTATCGGCCTTAATGTCGAGAAGAACGGGAACACTGTAGAAATTACGTGCATTCTACCGATTACCAGATCAGCTGATTATAAAATTAAAGTGCCTGATAATCTTTCCCTTGAAATAGAAAGCGGGTGTGAACGATCGAGCAACATAACCGTCTCCAATATGAAGAATGAGATCGAAATTCAGAATTGTCATGGCATTGATCTGAAAAATGTTACAGGGCCGCTTGTACTTTCCACTATCAGCGGCGACATTAATATTTCCTACGGCAGCGTTGCACCTGATAAACCGATTTCTATTAATGCTATTGGCGGAGAAATAGATCTGACACTTCCTGCAAAAACAGCTGCAAACCTCGATCTGAAAACTGTCGGCGGCGCTTTTTATTCGGATTTCGATTTTACAACCACAAAAGATAATCTTAAAAAGATCGGAGGAAACGACCTTACTTATGCCCTGAACGGGGGTGGTCCGAAAATCAGTATTGCCACGGTTGGCGGTAATGTGTATATCAGGAAAGGTAATTAGTACCTTTCTCTCTTCAGATCTTTCATCTATTCATTATAAACGATATGAAAAAAATTGCAATTTTTATTGCAGCATGGATATGCTTTACCGCATCAAACGCACAGACCAAAACCGAAAAGCATATAAACTTTTCTGGAAAGGAATCCCTGGCACTCGATCTTCAGATTGCAGATTCCATTGATATTCAATCCTGGGACAGGAACGAAGTATATGTGACCGCATCCGTTAACATAAATGATAACAAGGATAACGATGCATATCTTATTTCATTTTCCGATTCCGGCAGCGACGTGGAAGTAAATGCAAACTTTAAAAAGGAGTATTTCAAAGGAAAGAATAACTGCTGCACAACATCTGATATCCGCTGGAAGGTCTTTATCCCGGAAAAAATTCCTTTTTCTGTTGAAACAATAAATGGGAATATTACAATTACCGGCCGGACAGGTGAAATGAAAATCAAATCTATCAGTGGTTTTATTGATCTGGCTGTTCCGGCTTCTAAACCAGCTGATATTGAATTTTCAACAATATCGGGAACGGTGTTCACTGATCATAAGCTGGCCATGGAAGCAAGATCTAAAGGAATACCTTCTGTAATCAGGGAAAAGCTGAATAACGGAGGTCCGCCCATTAAGCTGGAAACCATAAGCGGGGATATCTTTTTCAGAAAGTCGGAATAAGAAGAAAATTTTACCACTGAGTAACAGAGCTTGCCCCCTTTCCCCCTGAAGGGGGTTTAATAAAGAAACAGGTGTATTTAAGTCCCCTTCAGGGGATTTAGGGGCGGGATTTACAGGTGGGAAAGTGCAACAATCACCATTAATTATTGTCTTTATGAAGAGCATTCCGGAAAAATACAAAACAGATCATCTAATGAAATACTTGCATTTTAAAAACGATTGCCTTTTGTTTGCTGTTAATCGTAACTATTTCAGTAAGTTACTCTCAGGAACCCGCTCCAAGAAGGACCTTTGAAACAAAATTTGCAACCATAGCCCCGGTTATCGACGGACTGGAGAAAGATGAGTGCTGGAACACTGTCGAATGGAGCGGCGAATTCACGCAGGTTCAGCCTGAAGAGAATAAACCGCCATCCCAGAAGACAGCTTTCAAGATACTCTATGATGATGATAACCTGTTATGTCTTTATCAGGGCTTACGATACTGAGCCGGATAAAATAAGCAGGATTATGACACGGAGGGATAACCTTAGCGGTGATCTGGCCGGAATATTTATCGACAGCTACTATGACAAGCAAACATCCTTTTGCTTTATTGCTATGGCTTCAGGCGCCAAAGGTGATCAGGCTATCACGCAGGACGGCTTTTATGATGATGACAGCTGGAATCCGATCTGGTTTCTTGGTACATCTATTGACGATAAGGGCTGGTGCGCGGAAATGAAGATTCCGTTAAGTCAGCTGCAGGTTTGGAAATAAAGATGAGCAGATCTGGGGCATCCAGGTATCAAGACAGATCTTCAGGAATGAAGAACGTTCGGATTGGCAGTTTATACCAAAAGGGTCACCCGGGATAGTACATTTGTATGGTGAATTGCATGGTATAAAAAATATTGTTCCAAAGCGCCATATTGAGCTCCTCCCCTATGCCCTGGCCAAAACTGAGAGATTCAGAAAAATTGAAGGGAATCCCTTTCAGGACGGGAAATCGGGAGCTAGTTTCAGGCGGGTCTTGACGGAAAAATCGGCCTCACAAATGATTTCACGCTCGATTTCACAATCAATCCCGACTTCGGACAGGTTGAAGCCGATCCATCAGAGGTTAACCTGTCTGCTTTTGAAACATACTTCTCCGAGCATCGTCCTTTCTTTATCGAGGGTAAGAATATTTATCAGTTTTCTCCAAACCAGACAATTGTCATAAATAAAATGTACAGCGATAACCTGTTTTATTCCAGGCGAATAGGCAGGTATCCGCATAATTATCCGGTGACATCGGATGGGGAATATGTCAAAATGCCGGAATCAACAACAATACTTGGAGCCGCAAAGCTTTCAGGGAAAACAAAAAACGGTCTGTCGATCGGAATTCTTGAAAGCGTGACCAACAATGAAAATGCGATAATCGATAACAACGGTCAGAGAAGGAAGGAAAATGTTGAACCGCTTACCAGCTATTTTACGGGCAGAGTTCAGCAGGATATCAAAAAAGGAGAAACCGTAATCGGCGGATTGGTAACGGCAGTCAACAGGAGATATAACAAATCCTGCCCTTAATTATCTTCCTTCATCTGCCTATACCGGTGGAATTGATTTTCAGCACAGCTGGAAGGACCGGACCTGGTACGTGGCAGGTAATGCAGAATTCAGCTATCTGATAGGCAACGAGGAAGCTATTATTAACCTTCAGCGATCCTCGGCACGATATTATCAGCGACCCGACCAGAATTACCTTAAGGTTGATTCGTCACGGACTTCAATATCAGGCTATGGGGGCACAGTTAAGTTTGGAAGAGGCAGCCAGAAAAAGCTGCAGTTTGAAACAAGCCTTACTCTCCGGTCACCCGGACTGGAGTTCAACGATATAGGGTATATGAGGTATTCCGATATTATTCATCACGGGTCCTGGGCTGCATATTATATCAGAAACCCCTTTGCCATCTTTAATAACTTCTATCTCAATACAAATTACTGGATGTATATGAATTTTTCCGGAAAAGTCCTGTCGGTACACACCAATATGAACTTCAATACCCAGTTTAAGAACAGGTGGAGGCTTAACGGTTCATTTACACAGGACCGGTGAAAATACCAATATATCTATGCTGCGTGGAGGCCCGTCATTTCTGAGTCCGGGTGAAATGGAGTACAACCTTAATATTAACACTGACCAGTCAAAGAAGATCACTTTTAATACAGGAGGTTATCTTGATGAGGGTGACCGGAACAGCAAAAGATATCTTGCTGTCTGGGCTGGTTTGAATTTCAGGCCCATGAATGCACTTTCAATTTCAATATCGCCCGAATTCTTCAGGCAAAACGATAAATTACAGTATGTGAGTACGACAGGATCAGAAACAGATCCAAGGTATCTGTTTGGAGAACTGGACATGAAGACAGCCGATATAACTTTCAGGATAAATTATACCATAAATCCGGAACTGACTATTGAATATCTACGGACAACCATTTGTTTCTGCCGGCAAGTTACAAAAACTTCAGCAAAATAACCAATCCTGTTGCAGATAAATTCAATGACAGATACAGGATCTTTGCCCCGCAGGAAATCAGCTTATGATGCCATGTCAGAATACTTTTAATGTTGATGAGGATTCTGAAGGTACAATTGAATATTCATTCAACAATCCTGATTTTAATTTCCGTCAGTTCCGTTCGAATCTTGTTGTCAGATGGGAATACCTGCCCGGATCAACACTTTATCTTGTATGGTCGCAGGGAAGGACGAGTTCAGATACCAACGGGATCTTCTCCTACGGGAATGACATGAAGGAGCTGTTCAGCACCAGACCTCAGAATATATTCCTCATAAAGCTGTCGTACTGGTTTTCGCTCTGACTTTTGCACTAGCCTTTCCCCTCTTTTCCTTTACCCTGAAGTCTACAATCCTTGAAATCAAATCCAGCGGCAATGGTTTGTCAATCGGAAACTGGATCGATCCTTTAGCAGTATGATATTGTGATAATTCTTTTTTAAACGCCTCGATTGCAGATGGATAAGGATAAAAACCAATATGGTTGGGATGAGCAGCAAAATACAGGAACGTTCCATTCAGGAAAAAAGATGGCATGCGGTAACTGATCTTTTCCTTTACATCCGGAGCGATTTTTTTGACAGTCTGCCTGAGTTCTTTCAGTTTCTTCTGAACATCACCCGGAAAATCGGCGATGTATTCATCTATTGACTGCGGAGGTGTTTCCAGCTTCATAATTTTAATCTTATAGTAAACCGGGATCTGGCAGCACCTGGATTATTTTTACTTTATCCCATTACCGGCTGAAGTATGCCGCACCGGTTGCCTTCGGTGTCAACACATGAAACCCACTCACCGATTCCTGGAATTGGAATCGGATCACCGATTATTTTACCTCCTGCCTTTGTAACCTTCTTTATGGTTTCCTTTATGTTATCAACGGATATTACGATCGATGGGTATGCCGGATCACCGGCTTTTACCGGATAAAATCCTCCGTTAATGGCTCCTGGAGTTTTCACCATTTCCTTTTCATCAGTTTCTGTCGTGCGAAAGTGACATAGTTTCCCATATCTTCACCAAGCATCTTGGGCTTTCCATCCGAATACTTCAGAATAGAAACCTGCCATGCGTTTTCTGTCTTTTGCAGGCATCTCGAAATGTACAACAGGATTCATTTTATTCATAATAAAGTTGTTTATAAATATAATTAATGTCTTTAATTCTTATTCTCTAAAAGTGTCTTAAGGTTAGTAAGACCGCCTTCAAGATCTTTGCCCAGCATGGCATCCATATTCATAAACAGAAGCGAAAGATTCATCGGATATTTGACCTTTCCGAAAAATCCCCATTTAACATTTGTAACACTGTCATTAACGCTTTCGAATGACATGAAGGCATTGTCAGTCGATTTCATCGGCTTCGTAAAAGCGGAGTTCATAATCTATTCTTTTCCCATCATCGATTTTGGTGATTTCCTGTTCACCTTTCCCTGCATCCCTTACCGGGCTGTCCCATGCGGATACAAAACCAACTGTTCCGTCAGTTCCACGGTATTCCGTTTTCATGTTTGGATCAATCTTTGCCCAGACACTGTACTTGACTCTGGTTCTTCAGGTATTTAACATATTCGAAAACTTCCTGTCTGGGTTTATTAAGAGTTACCTGCCTCTCAACCGAATACTCCTTTTTAGCAATTGCGGCAGCAAGCAAAACCAGAACTAATAAACAAAGAGAGAACCAGTCCGAAAATTCTGAGAATCTTTTTCATAATAACTTATTTAATATGTTAATAATATATTTTAATCTCTGAAAGTTAACCCCGGTTATGTCTAATGTAAATCCACTTGATAACTAAACATAAAATTAACAGCTTATATAACAACCAAAATTGTGTTAAGTTCAATCATTGAGTTTTTAACCACAAAGAACAAAAAAGCACACTAAGGGTCACAAAGTCCCGAATCCGCTAAAAACACCTTTGTTATTTATGCGTATTTTAATTTAAGTAATGTATTCAGTTAATATTGAGGAATTTTTTTAGAAATTTACTCCTCTTAAAATAATTATCAGATCAGTAAAAATGAGTCAGTCATTTAAAACTTAAAGCCATGAATAATAACAACCGCCGTGAATTCCTTAAAAAGAGCATACTCGGACTTTCTGGCGCCGCATTGCTACCTGGTGCTGTATCCGGTAAAACCTCGCCATCCTTTTCCGTGACAGTTGCCCCTGAATTGCCCATGCGTACTCTTGGAAGGACCGGCATCAAAACTCCCCTTATCAGTATGGGGGCTGCGGAAGCCTCTACTCCAAGTCTTGTAAGGGCAGCATACGAAGCAGGAATTAAGCTTTTCTTCTCAGCAACTTATTATGGTGAGGGTAAGAACGAACAACTTGTCGGAGAAGGTCTTAAGGGTTTGCCCCGTGATTCGTTCGTGATCGGAACGGCGGTTCCGCCCGATGGAATGGATAATCGTACAGGTACATTCACCAAAGCTTTTGATTCAGAAGCTTATGTTAAAAAAGCCGAGGGAAGCCTGAAACGTTTTGGCCTTGATCATGTCGATATCTTCCTTTTCCCATATGCCGGTAAAAAGGAAACCGTTCTCAACGAAGGCGTCCTTAAAGCTATGGAGCAGCTTAAAAAACAGGGAAAAACACGCTATCTCGGAATTGCATCCCACAGCGATACAGCGGAAGCACTTAACGCAGCAGCTGAAGCCGGTATTTATGATGTGGCAATGATCGCCTATAATTATAAACTTACGAACAAGGATTCATTGAATGCTGCGGTTTCAGCCGCTGCAAAAGCAGGAGTCGGGATTGTTGCAATGAAAACCATGGCCGGTGGTAGTCGCGATAAATCAGGACCGCCAACCAACACTGATGCAATTTTAAAGTGGGTGCTTCAGAATGAAAATATTGCTTCAATAGTATCGGGCATGTCATCAATTGAACAGATGCAGAAAAATCTGGCTATGATCCGGAATCTTAAGATGTCGGAACAGGAGCTTAAAGACCTTAACCTGGCATTGCTCGATTCAGGACAGAGCCTATTTTGTCTCCAGTGCAGGCAATGTATTGCACAGTGTCCGTATAATCTTGATATACCAACTGCAATGCGCAGTTATATGTATGCATACGGTTACAGGAACACTGCACAGGCCTGGCACACAATTGCAGATGCAGGTCTTCCCGATAAACCCTGCGAAAATTGCGGGACATGCAGAGTAAATTGTACATCAAGGTTCGATATTAAGAAAAAGATACAGGACATCAGCCGCCTGAGGGATGTCCCGAAAGATTTTCTTGCAGTTTGATCCTGCTTTTGCCCTGAGTCAAAATAATTCAATCTAATCCCATGGCTTTAAGCCACTTCAGGCATAATTCAGGCCATGAGGATTCCGTTCCTCCTTTGGGTGCAAGGCCGTAACCATGGCCTCCCTTCTGAAATATATGCAGCTCAGTAGGGATATTGTTTTTCTGCAATCCTTCAAAATACCTCACACTGTTAAGTACAGGAACAGTTTTATCATCGGCAGAGTGAACAAGGAAAGCCGGCGGTGTTTTGGAATCTATCTGCAATTCATTTGAAAAACGTTTGACCTGCTTTGGATCAGGTTTTAGGCCAATAAGATTATTCATTGTTCCCCTGTGGGCAATTGTTGTATCGAATGAAATAACCGGATAGATAAGCAGGGAAAAATCGGGACGGGCGCTGGTGTTATCTTTCACATCGTAGACTTTTTCGGCATAATGCGTTGAAATAGTGGAAGCAAGATGACCTCCGGCTGAAAAGCCGATCACTCCTATCCTGTCGGGATCGATTCTCCATTCCGCTGCATTTCGCCGTATGACGCGCATTGCTTCCTGAGCATCCTGCAATGGTCCGATGGATTTATCCTTCATTATGCGATCCGAAGGAAGCCGATATTTTAAGATTATGCCTGCAATTCCATTTTCATTCAACCATCTGGCAATGGCATGACCCTCGTGGTCAAACGCCAGTGCACCATAACCGCCACCCGGACAGATCATTACTGCAGTTCCGTTTGATTTTTCGGGATCAGGAAGATAAACTGTCAGATCAGGAGTAACAACTTTTTCACACCTTGTGACCCTGCCGTCAGTGGTTGTGATGTTTTCAACATATGAAGGATCATTAATTGCACCAGGGATTCCGTTGGGCCATAGTTTCAACGTCATCGGCCCGGCAGGCAGGCTTGCCGAGCCAGTCCATGGCACCAGCCTTGAAGGGTAAAAATCAATATCCATAGCTTTAAATCTTTCACCTTGTTTTGCAAGCCTCAGCCTGTATTCTTTCCAGTCCCTCATCGAAGCAGGGGTCCAGCCTATTTCAGCATATCCCGGAAGACGTGGAAAAACCATGTATTCTATATCATCCATTTTGGCAATTGTTTCGGTCCACAAAGGTGCTTCAACACCCAGGATATTTTCCTTTGTCATGCCTGGAATAAGCGTTACAGGATCCCAATTATAGGCGCTGTCGACTTCAATGTATGCTGCCCAGTGCAAACCAAGCCGTGTGGACTTATTGTATTGCATATCCAGATATGCTTTTGATGCCGGAGACATCAGGATTTTTGCTCCCTGGCTGACAGCCAGCTTTGCATTCTTGACGCTTGCCCAGTCCTGCGCAACGTTTCCGGGCTTAAGGGTTGAAAGAGCTATTTCATCCCATCCCAAAACCTTTTTTCCGTGAGAAGCTACGATACCCTGAACCCTGTTGATGAATGGTATGTAATCCTCTACCTTTGTAGCATGTGATTCATCGCCGCCGATATGGATATACGGCCCCGGCGTCAGGGCGGCAAGTTCCCTTACAACATCATCAATGAACTTATAGGTAACTTCCTTGCCGGTGCAGAACGTGCTGAATCCTACTTCTGTACCGGTGTAAAGTTCAGTAGCTTTGCCATTACAGTTTAGTTCTGCACACGAAGCAAGAGCTGCATTTGTATGTCCCGGCATATCTATTTCCGGAACAATTGTTATAAAGCGATCCTTAGCGTACTTCACAATATCGGAATACTGAGCCTGTGTATAATAACCTCCGCTGCCACCACCGACCTGCGTGCTTCCTCCCCTCTTAGTAAGGTTAGGCCAGGATTTGATTTCAATCCTCCATCCCTGGTCGTCAGACAGATGCAAATGAAGGACATTCATTTTATAAGCTGAAATCAGATCGATAAACCGCTTTACATCGTTAACTCCGAAGAAATGCCGCGACACATCAAGCATTGAACCTCTGTATGAAAATTCAGGATAATCAGTTATTGTTCCAGCCGCAATACGCCAGGGTCCCTCCTGTTTTGTAGACAGTTCCACAGAGGGTGGCAGCAGTTGCCTAATTGTTTGGACTCCCCGGAATAATCCTGCGGGTGAATTTGCATACAACGTCAGCAGGTCGGGAGTAACGACAAGACTGTAACCTTCCTCACCTAACTTTGGATCTGAAGCTTTTAGCGAAAGCAGGATATTTCCCTTGCCCGGAGTTTTCGCTGTTGGTTTGACAGCAAGATTAAAGCCGGTTGACGGTGAAAGCTTTCCCGAAAGATACGTGCCAATTTGCTTCAGCTCCCTTGCATCGCCCTGAACATAAATGCCTGTAGTTCCGGTTATCTCGAAATAGCCGGATGTTGCTGTTACTGAAACAGGCCTGGGGATGATACTTTGTTTTGAAAGATCACTTTGTCCGTTGGAAGCTAAAGACAAGAAGCTTAACTGAAAGATCAGAATTGCTGGAATTAAGATTGATCGGGTCCTGCCATTAATATTCATGATTGATTATTTTTTTGTGTTAAGATATAGAATTAATTTTTATTTCGGTCAGGTGCAAACATTGGTTTTGAATTACTGTTATTTAATTAACAATGAATGAACAAAATATGTCAAATCATAAAGATCTCCTGGAAAACGATATTGATCCTGATCCTTTCGTCCAGTTTGACAGGTGGTTCCGCGAACACCTCTCGTCAGGGGTCCCTATACCTGATTCTGTAAGTTTCGGCTCAGGGTTTGCCGGCGGACGTATCTCGGTAAGAATGGTCCTGCTGAAAGATTATGATGGAAATGGATTTGTATTCTTCACCAACTACAACAGCAGGAAGGGTATCCAGCTGGCTTCCAATCCGCATGGGGCTTTGCTATTTTACCTGCCCGAATACGCCAGACAGATAAGGATTGAAGGAACTATCGAAAAGGTATCTGCGCAGGAATCAGATGATTATTTTGCCACTCGCCCTGTGGAAAGCCGGATCTCTGCATGGGCAAGTGATCAGAGCTCAGTGATCCCCGATCGTGATTTCCTCAAAAAAAAATATGATTTTTACAGGAATATGTTCTCTGAAAAAGAGGTTCCCCGTCCTGAATACTGGGGTGGATTCAGACTTGTTCCCGACTGGTTCGAATTCTGGCAGGAAGGTGAGTTCAGGCTACACGACAGGCTTACCTATTCAAGAAGCAACGGGATATGGATTATAAAGCGTCTTGCTCCTTGAGCAGATATTAAACAAGATCACATGCATCAGGGGGCATCCAGTGAGCATCTTTGCCTTCCCATTTGATGCTGCAACCGATTGGATTTGTCAGGGGCTCTGATATCGGACGTCCGTTGGTAAGTTCATCAAGGGCTATATCAAGATTATTAATCGTCATTTTCTCAACATTTCTGGGATTATCAACTCCCCTGCCTGTATAGACGAGTCTTCTCTCCTCATTGAACACAAAGAAATGGGGAGTTCTCAGCGCTCCATAAGCAAACGCAAGTGACTGGTCCTTGTCGTGCAGATATGTCCAGGGAAATTTATACTGCTCCATCCTTGCCACCATATTAGGAAAGCTGTCTTCTTCATAGGTGTTTTCGCTGTTGGAGTTTATTCCCACAAACCTGACTCCCGTCGGAAGGTACTTTAATGCAGTTGCTCTTGAAACCTCATCGGAGCCTTTTACATAAGGACAATGATTACAGGTAAAAAAGAGCACCAGGTATTTATGCCCGTTAAAATCTGAAATAGAATACGTCTTGCCATCAGTCGCGGGAAGACTGAAATCGATTGCCTTTTTTCCTAATTCCAGTGTAAATGCCATATGCTATATTAATATATCTCGTTAACACAGGAATACTGATTTTGTTCTTATTGATTCTTTCACAGAACAAAATTCTCTGAGCCGCAAGAGAAAAGATGTTTATCGGATGAGTTTTAGAAAAAACCTGAAATATCTTATTCCGGAAAGGAAAAGGGCCAGGCCAATCCCAATATAAAGTACCGACAAATAGTTTTTTGGAACAGAAGAATGCCTGAGCGTTATTCCAACTGAAACCATGACAAGTACAATAAGATAACTCTTCCATGTCATAAAGGAGAAGACACATTTCTTTTCATTGAGAGGTAAAAGCCGCTTAAGGTTCTTATCTGCAATTTTCAGGAAACCAAAATGGTGGATTGGCAAAGCTGCAATAAATCCAGCTGCAAAATAAAATAATTTTTTATCAAAACGCGACAACCAGGTAACCGCAAAACTGATCAGCATTATTCCGACTCCGCACCACATGAGTCCTGCCAGAAGCACCAGGAATTTTTTATCCACTACAGGGTTCAAATCGGCAAATTTCATCAGACTCATTCGATTTTAGCAAGACGAAAAGGCATGATTTCGATTTCCTTCCAGACTCCGTGAATTACATAAGGCTCATCCTTTAATTTTTTGTCAAGCGCCTCCCTGTCGGGGAATTCGTAAATGATCATCGATCCGATCATTTGGCTCTTGTCATCAAGAATTGCCCCACCCAGAAGAAATTCGCCCTTTTTTTTCAAAACTTCTATCTTTTCGAAGTGTTCGGGGCGCGATCTCATTCTTCGTGCAAGGGCACCCTGATCGGTCCCGTCATAAGCTATAAGTAAGAATTGCATAGGATTTTTTTATTAGTTTTTTCGTACTTCAGATTCACCAAATTTAATGATTAGTGTCCGATAAATATTAAGAAGTCCCTCATAGTCGCCCCAATAACGTAAAAATCATTAAAGAGATTCCTCACTTCTTTCGGAATCCCTTGATAATTGAAATCACCAGGGTGTTTTTCGTTAATCATTGTTTATATTTGTTAAAATGATAGCAGAATGACCGGCAGGCAGATTCAGTGAATCTAAAATCGGCAAAATGTCAGATATAAGGTCATTAATCAATTCATTAAGATCAGTCAGAGAACATAAAAAGAAAGGCTACCGTCCTTCTTTTGGCGCTCTCGATATCTTTAAATTTATAGGTCCGGGCTTACTCGTCACTGTCGGGTTTACCGATCCCGGAAACTGGGCCGCCAACCTGGCTTCCGGGTCGGATTACGGTTATACTCTTCTATGGGTTGTAACACTCTCCACACTCATGCTGATTGTCCTTCAGCATAATGTGGCGCACCTGGGTATTGCAACCGGACTTTGCCTGTCAGAAGCAGCAGTAATATATATTCATCCCAGGATTGCTAAGCCTATTCTTTCCTTTGCAGTTCTTGCTTCCATTGCCACTTCACTTGCTGAGGTTCTCGGCGGGGCAATTGCCCTGAATATGCTTTTTGATATACCGGTCAGTATCGGTGCAATCCTGGTAACAGTATTTGTGCTTATAATGCTTTTTTCACATTCGTACAGGAAAATTGAAAAATGGATCATCGGGTTTGTATCCATAATCGGACTTTCATTTCTCTACGAGATATTCCTGGTAGATGTTGACTGGACCCAGGCGGGCATTGCGTGGATCAAACCATCAATTCCCAGGGGATCAGCATTGCTCCTGATGAGTATTCTCGGAGCAGTGGTGATGCCGCATAATCTTTTTCTGCATTCTGAGATTATTCAAAGCCGGCAGTGGAATCTTCAGGATCAGAATGTTATAAAGAAGCAATTGAAATTTGAATTTGCAGATACACTGTTTTCGATGATAATAGGCTGGGCGATCAACAGTGCAATGATAATACTTGCGGCTGCAACATTCTTTAAAAACGGCATCAAAGCTGATGAACTTCAGCAGGCAGAAGGCCTGTTAAGACCTCTGCTAGGGTCGAATGCTACTGCGGTATTTGCGGTTGCACTGCTTTTTTCAGGGGTTGCATCGTCGATAACTTCAGCAATGGCCGGAGGTTCAATATTTGCAGGAATATACAAGGAGCCTTATGATATCAAGGATTATCATTCCAGAATAGGGGTCATAATTTCCCTGGTCGGCGCGCTGATTATAATCTTCTTTATCGGGGATCCGTTCAGGGGATTAATACTTTCACAGGTTTTTCTGAGCATCCAGCTTCCTTTTACCGTAGGTATTCAGATTTATCTCACCTCCTCAAAAAAAGTAATGGGGAACTATTCAAACCATACCTTTTTAAACATTATATTGCTCTCGATAGCGGCGGTTGTTACTTATCTGAATATCAGGCTTCTTTTTGAACTTATTACATGATAAAAATTTAAAAGGAGATGTCCGGAAAAAGATATAGGACCGGTTTAGTCCTGAGTGGAGGCGGAGCCCGGGGATTTGCTCATCTCGGCGTTCTGAAAGCCTTAAACGACTCCGGGATATTCCCTGACGTAGTTTCGGGCACAAGTGCGGGAGCCCTTGTCGGCGTTTTGTACGCTGACGGATATTCGCCGGAGGAGATCTTTAAATTAATGAACACCACCAGCAGGCTTCACTATATAAGGCCGACTGTTCCGAGGGAAGGATTGCTGCAGATTTCCGGAATTGAAAAAATTCTAAGGGAGAATCTTCGCGCACAAAAATTCGAGGATCTTAAAATACCACTTTATGTAACTGCAACTGACCTCAACAATGGAAAAGCCGAATATTTTTCGGAGGGGAAACTTTTAAACACTGTGATAGCATCGGCCAGCATTCCTGTGCTGTTTAATCCGGTAATAATCAATAAGATATATTACGTTGACGGAGGTGTCATGGATAATCTGCCTCTTAAGCCGATTGAGGACAAATGCGATTTTCTGATTGGCTCCTCTGTGAATCCTACAGGATATGAGCCAATAGTTAAAAGTCTTATTCAGATTGCCGAACGCACCTTTTTCCTGAGCATGTCGAGGGAGGTTACGGAAAAGTCAAAGAAATTCGATGTTTTCATCGCACCACTCGAATTGAAAGATTATAAGGTTCTCGATCCTGAAAAAGCAGGAGAAGTCTTTGAGATCGGCTATAAAGCGACAATGGAGAAGTTAAAGAGTTTCAGACCCTGATCATTGAATAAAGCTTTTTGATTTCAGCCTCCCAGAGAGAGTCATCAGGAGTTTCAAGGATCAGCGGTATATTGTCAAACCGCCTGTCATTTACGAGTATTGAGAAAGTTTCATCCCCGAGAAAGCCTGTTCCTATACTTTCATGCCGGTCGACCCTGGTTCCCAAATCCTTCTTTGAATCATTCAGATGTATACCCTTGAGATATTGAAGACCGATTATCTTTTCAAATTTTAAAAAAGTCTCATTGAAACCTTTCACGGTTTTCACATCATATCCTGAAGTATATGCATGACAGGTATCAAAGCATACCCCGACTCTCGATTTATCCTCAACCTTGTCAATTATGAACTTTATCTGTTCAAATGTATGTCCAAGGTTAGTGCCCTGCCCCGCAGTATTTTCAATTACTGCAATCACACCTTTTGTCTTGTCAAGTGCAAGATTAACAGATTCGGCAATCCGGGAAAGGCTCTCTTCAATTGTTATGACATTAAGGTGACTTCCGGGATGAAAATTGAGCCTGTCAAGACCGAGGAGTTCGCACCGTTTCATCTCGTCGAAAAATGATGCTCTTGATTTTCCCAGAGCTTCATTATCAGGATGTCCGAGATTAATAAGGTAACTGTCGTGAGGTAATACCTGAAATGGCTTATAATCAAGCTTTTCACAGTTATCCCTGAATCCCGTTATACTGGTCTTTGAAAGAGGGTTTGAAAACCATTGGCGCTGGTTTTTGGTAAACAGTGCAAAAGCCTTTGCTCCAATTGCATGGGCGTTTACAGGTGCATTCTGCACTCCACCTTCCGCGCTGACATGTGCTCCGATGTATTTCATAAAATTAGAAGTTTATAACTGGTTAGGTAACCATCCAACGGTCTATTTTGTTTTAAAAATGTAATACATTAATTTGTCTTGGGCTTCGCCCTGTCAGTTGCTTCGCCTGGTCTTCGTGTCTGTCGCGGAGTTTACCCGCCTGACGCCAGTCTCCTGATGCCTTCCTAACAGTAACTCGAACCGTCCCAGCAATGGGTACAGAGTTTTTCCTTCGGCAAACCGATCGCTTCCACCAGGTCGTCAAGCCTCTGGTAAATGAGGCTGTCGAGATCAAGCGTTTCAGCAACCTTTGCAATCATCTTTTTATGCTTTTCCGAGTCCGGATCAGAATATTCCTTAACATCATTTGTTTCACCTTCAAGCTGGAAAACTGCCTTTCGCCCAGCCAGTTCCATTGGTGTCCTTGACTGAGAAAAATTAAGAAATTCGCAGGGAAACAATAGAGGCGGACATGCAATTCTCATGTGTACCTCAGTTGCGCCCGACTTTCGAAGATCAATAGTATTATCCTTCAGCTGTGTTCCGCGAACTATGCTGTCATCGAGGAATACAATTTTTTTACCTTCAATAACTGCTTTGTTCGGGATCAGCTTCATCCTTGCAACAAGGTCCCTCTGTGACTGATCCTGGGGCATAAAGCTTCTTGGCCAGGTCGGTGTATATTTTGAATATGCCCTTTTATAGGGTATCCTTTTTTCGTTGCCGTAACCAACTGCATGTCCAACACCAGAATCGGGTATACCGCATACAAAATCGGCATTCACTGTGTCCCTTCTTGCAAGAGCTGCCCCACATCTGTTGCGGCATTCATCAACATTAATCCCCTCATAATACGACGGCGGATAACCATAATAGACCCATAGGAAAGCACATATCTGCATTTTTTTCCCTGGCGCCCGGAGCTGTGTATAACCATCAGATGTTATATGAACTATTTCACCCGGACCAAGGTAATATTCAATCTCAAACCCGGTATTCGGAAATGCACAGGTTTCGACAGCCGCTGCAAAAGCTCCCTCCTTTTTGCCAATCACCACTGGTGTCCGTCCAAGCTTGTCACGGGCTGCAATTATTCCATCGTTTGTCAGTATAAGCAGCGAGCATGATCCCTTTACTGTCTCAAAAACATTCTCAATTCCTGAAACAAAGTTTTCCTTTTCACAGATGAGATTTGCAACAACTTCAGTTGGATTGATATTCCCTTCAAAATTCTCTGTAAAATGGTTTTTCCTGTCAAGAAACTTCTTTTCAAGGTCTTCAAGGTTTAATATCCGTGCTACAGTAACGATGGCGAACCGGCCAAGATGTGAATTGAACAATATTGGCTGTGGATCTGTATCACTTATAATTCCGAGCCCTGAATTTCCTTTAAAATCCTTCAGCTCATCCTCAAATTTATTTCTGAAATATGCATTTTCAAGGTTGTGTATTGACCTGCGAAAACCCTTCTGAGGTACAATAAACACCATACCCGCTCGTTTAGTTCCCAAATGGGAATGGTAATCGGTCCCATAGAAAACATCATCGACACAGCCGGTCTTTGAAATAACACCAAAAAACCCACTCATATAATTGAATATTAACTATTTAAGAAATTATTGTCCTATGGTAAATTTAATCATTGGATTGGAATTTTTATTATTTGTCAGGATATTATTAGCTTTGCAGTATTAATTATTTTAAATACAAACAGATAATGACAGACACAAACACATTTACTCCGGTTGAACAGCCAAAGAAAAAAAGCGCACCAATCGCCATGATTTTTACTACCGTAATCCTGGCTGCCGCACTGATCTTTCTGGTTGTTATGTATTTCGATCAGAAGAACAAGATGGTCGAAATGGAAACAGTTCTTACCCAGGAGAAGGATTCCCTGGCTAACGAACTAAGGCTTATGGAACACGGATATGACACCCTGAAAACAGATAACGATACCCTTATGGCAAATCTACAAAGGGAGAAAGGCAGGATTGTCAAGCTGTTATCACTTAATGCATCAAACGTCCAGCTAATTAAAAAATACAAAAGCGAAATAGGAACGATGAGAGAGATCATGAAAAGCTATATCGTTCAGATAGATTCACTTAACACATTAAACAAACAGCTTACCGCGGAGAATGTCGGAATGAAGGATCAGATAACCCAGGTTCAGAGCACTAACGTTGAACTTACTAAAGCGAAGGAGGAGCTTTCTTCAAAAGTTGAAGTTGCTGCGGTTATCCAGGCAAAAGATATCAATGCCGTTACCCTTAATAAAAAGAAGAAAGAGACGACCAGGCTTGCAATGATTGACAAGCTGAGGATCTGCTTCACTCTGCGCGAAAATCCGATTGCCGCAGCCGGCGAAAAGGAAGTATTTATGAGAGTTATCAGGCCCGATTCACTTGTTATTACAACCAGTCCCGACAATCTTTTCGATTATAAAGGCAACAAACTGGTTTACTCTGCAAGCCGTCTGGTTGATTATATGAACCAGGATATTGAAATGTGTATTTTCCTTGATAATACCGGGGATTTTATAGTCGGTACCTATAATGTTGAACTTTATCTTGAAAACAATATTATAGGCCGCACGACATTTGCTCTGGCCAAGAGATAATAATCAGTCCTTCGGAAGCATAAGCTCCGATATAACATTATCTGAGATCATCTTGCCCTGGTTCGTGAGGACCAGGGTTTTATTATCCTGCTTCATAAGGCCGTAATTAACGTATTTTCCTGCAAGGTTGACTATATAATCGAAACCTTCCTTATCGAATGTTTTTTCAACATAATCAAGATCGATGCCCCACATTGTTCTGAGTGAGGTCATAATGTATTCGTTGAACCTTGTTCTTTTATCAAGGTCCTCCCTCTCGAACATCGGCGCCCCGGAACTGACTGATTTTATATATTTTTTCAGATCCCTTACATTCCATTGCCGTGAATATCCATTGAATGAATGCGCAGACGGCCCAAGACCAAGGTATTTTACCTGCTTCCAGTAGTTTGAATTATGGATTGAAAAATATCCCGGTTTTCCGAAATTTGAAATCTCGTAATGGGTGAATCCTGCCTTGTTTGCCTTTTCAATAAGCATGTTAAACTGGGAGGTGCTGTCATTTTCATCTACTTCAGAAAACAATCCTTTTTCTTTCATTTTTCCGAAGACCGTATCAGGTTCAATGGTAAGGTGATAAGCCGACAGATGCTGTATATCGTAAGAGAAGCTGATATCGAGGTTGGAAGACCAGTCTTTCAATGTTAGCCCCGGGATACCGTAGATCAGGTCGATTGTAATATTCTTAAAACCGGTTTTAATTGTTTCCTCAAGTGCAAAAGCCGCTTGCGCTGCATCATGCCGGCGGTTTAACAGCTTCAGGTCGGGATCTCTCCACGATTGAATCCCTAAACTTATCCTGTTTACGTTTGTTTCCTTCAGGTCGGTCAGGTAATCGCTGCTGATGTCATCGGGATTTACTTCAATTGAAATTTCACAGTTTTCATCAATCGAAAATAAATTACCAAGTCCAGAGAGAACTCGTCTTATATCACTGACAGAAAGCAGAGAAGGGGTTCCTCCTCCAAGGTAAATCGTTGATATTTTCTCATTTCCAATATAGTCTTTCCGGATCGCCGCTTCTGTCAAAAGAGCATTAATGAAAGGCTGGTAATCAGATACAGATATCAAGTGGTAAAAATCACAGTATGAGCACAGTTTCCTGCAAAAAGGGATATGAATGTATATACCAGCCATTTTAATTTGATGAATGGTTCAAAATTAAGAAGAAAATGTCATTCTAATGCCTAAATTTGCGCTCAAACTGCCGAAATGATAAAGAACAACAAATTCTCCATATTTACATCCCTGATTATCGTTTACTTAAGCCTGGCAAATGCAAAAACATTTGAAAGTGTAGGTTTTTTTGATATCCCCTACCTTGATAAATTCGTGCATTTCGGACTTTATTTCGTGTTCATGTCGGTTATAATCCTGGAGCACCGGAATTTTTTTGATAATACGCGCAAACTGATCCTTATAGCACTTGTCCCGATTTTTTTCGGAAGCCTGATGGAGCTCCTTCAGTCGGGCCTTACCAATACAAGGAAAGCCGATATTATTGATGTGATCTTCAATTCAACCGGAGTAGCTGTTTCGGTATTTCTATGGCTTGTAGTAAAACCTTATTATAACAATAAGGAAATCAAATAAATACTTTTTCGTAATTTTTAGATGTTCTGACGAGTTCACCGATTGTTTTACCTTTAAATAATACAATAAGGTCATTCCTCACTCTGGAGTAATCGTCATGTACCGGGCATGATTTTTTACTTTTTCTGACTTCGGAGCAGGTTCCGTCGTGGATAATGCAGTTTTTGAAGAGTCCTTCCCCATCGATGATCCGTACAATATCAAACAATGTGATCGATTCCGGTTTCTTAAGAAATGAAAACCCTCCGTTAGGTCCCTTTGTGGAGCTGATTATCTTATTTTTTGCAAGCTGCTGGAGAATCTTTGCCAGGAAGGGTGTCGGAAGTCCAAGATCGGCTGAAATCTGTTTTATCCCTATATTGTCTTTTTCAGGATAATGGCTTGCAAGATAGACGATTGCCCTTATGCCGTACCTGCATGAATTTGATAACATATCAATAACTCTTTATTTTATCATGTCAATTCGTCTTTTGTGCCGGCCTCCGTCAAATTCCGTTCAACAGGAATGTCTTTACGATAAGATAAGCTTCCGACTCATTTATAAATCTCGATGGCAGGGCACATATATTGGCATCGTTATGAGCCCTTGCAAAACGGCTCATATCTTCATTCCAGCACAGTGCACTGCGTATGCCGTGATACCTGTTTACGGCAATGTTCATTCCATTGCCAGTGCCGCAGATTGAAATTCCAAGTTCCGCATCACCGTCCGAAACAGTCTTTGCCAGCTGCCGGGCAAAATCAGGATAGTCATCAGTCTCTTCATATGTGTAACTGCCAAGATCCTTTACTTCATCATCTGCTTTAAGATAATTAATCAGTTTTTCCTTCAGGTAGAAACCTGCATGATCTGATGCTACTGCAACTTTTTTCTTTTTCACTTTTTGTTTTTTCAGCGTTTAAACAATTGCCGGCAAATTAATATAATTGATCCTGAAATAAGAAAAAAATATTCTTTTATCTTTTAATAATTAAGCCTGTTAGTTATTCACAATACAAACACTTCTTTCCGACAATTGTTTTCATAACGGATCAAATACAGGAAACAGTGGTTAATATTATGTAAATAACTACCGGAAAACACACTTACTTTTTCATTTTAATTAACCGGTGCCTGTGTTTTTAAACCGGAATAGCCTTCCGCAACAAAGTTTTAATAAGTTAATTTCAAACTATAAACCTTAAATAAACATCAAAACCTGTACTTTTGATTGATAACAGCTATCAGTAACCTGTTCTTAACAATTGTTGATTATTTTACTAATTATCTGATTATCAAAAATGGTATGTTTTTTGAGCTGTTGAAAAGATGTTTGCCTGATAATGATTACTGAAATTAAAAGACAAATCTAGCTTTTTGTTTCAACACAATTAACAGGATATCATAACCATTTTAATGAAATTAAAATTTCTATAGTTATTAAGATTAAGAATAGCACTATTGATAAATTGTCCGGAATTGGATTCCGATTAGTATTTTTGTGTTAGAATAAAATTTGGTAACAAAGTAAAGATTATTTTTTTAAAGAGGAAATCCGATAAGTATTCATCAACCCCGAACCCCCCATAGGGGGGCTTTAAAGATCGTCATTTGATTAAGTCCCCCTTGGGGGATTTAGGGGTGAAAGAAAGTAAGATGGAAATCATTGAAATGAACGAAAATAATAAGATAGATTATATATCTGAGATAGCCAGGCTGAAGAAGAAGAAGAATGCAATCATTCTGGCCCATTATTACCAGACAGGAGAGATACAGGATATTGCTGATTTTACAGGTGATAGCCTGGCTCTGTCGCAGAAAGCTTCTTCAAATGATGCTGATATAATAGTATTTGCCGGAGTCAGATTTATGGCAGAGACTGCAAAGATCCTTTCCCCTGGAAAGAAAGTGCTGCTTCCTGATATGGATGCGGGCTGTTCGCTTGCAGATTCATGCAAGGCAGAGGATTTTATAAAATTCATTGAGGATAATCCTGGAAGAACAATAATCACATATGTAAATACGAATACCGATATCAAGGTCCTTTCGGATATAGTATGCACTTCATCGAATGCCGTGCAGATAATTGAATCACTTCCTGAATATGAAAAAATAATATTTGCGCCTGACAGGAATTTAGGTAATTATGTTGTGAATAAAACAGGGCGGGATATTGCTGTATGGAATGGCTCCTGTCATGTGCATGAGGAGTTTTCACTGGAAGCGATACTGAAACTTAAAGAGGAAAATCCTGAAGCAAAGATAATTGTGCATCCTGAATGTGTGCTGCCAGTAAGAATGGTTGCAGATTTTATTGGTTCAACTTCTGCCCTGCTCCAGTTTACAAAGAAAGATAATTCAAAAAGCTACATTGTAGCAACCGAACCTGGGATTATCCATCAGATGAAAAAAGCAAATCCTTTTAAATCCTATATACCAGCTCCACCGAAAGATTCTACCTGTGGTTGCAGCGAATGCAGCTTTATGAAACTTATCACGATCGAAAAGATATACAGGTGTCTCAGGGATGAAAAACCTGAGATACTGATCGATCATGATGTCCTACTGAAAGCTCGGAAGCCTATTATAAGAATGATGGAAATTTCTGAAAAACTTGGTCTTTGAAAATGAAAAGAATTTTTATTGCAGTTATTTTCTTATCGTCATGGTTATTTGTTTCGGGACAGGCCGGACAGCCATTGCAGGATGGTTTTCAGGTCTTTAAATATCCGAACGGAACAACTTCAAGCGAAGGAAAATTCAGAAACGGCAAACCGGATGGTTTCTGGAAAAGCTATTATGTTACCGGAGTAAAAAATTCAGAAGGAAAATACACGAATTTTCAGCTCGACAGTATCTGGGTCTTTTTCGACCAGGCAGGAGATACAACCGAAAAGATAAATTACCTCTTCGGAAATAGGAACGGCTATTCATATAAATACAGGAAAGAACCTGCAGAAGGTCTGTATGTTTACTCAAAGGAGCTGTATGCAGGTGATAAAAAAGAAGGGACAGCATATTTCTATTTTCCTGACAAAACAGTTCGTCAGACACTGTTGTACAGTGACGGTAAAAAAGAAGGATTATCAAAGGAATATGACAAAAATGGGAATGTTATAACAATTCTCGAGTACAATAATGACTTTCTCATATGCAGGGAAAGAATCAACAGAACTGACACCAAAGGCCTGAAGCAGGGTGAATGGAAGGACTTTTACCCTAACGGCAGGATCAAAACGGAAAAAACATTTAAAGACGACCAGCTGCATGGTTATTACAAGGAATATGATAACCGCGGCAATCTTGTCCTTACAATGTTGTACGAAAACGGATCAATCGTAAAGTCGAGAGTTGAAGATGAACCTGATATTGAAATTGAAAATAAATACGATGATAATGGAAAACTGACCTACAGCGGACCTTACAGGAACAAGATACCCGTAGGAATTCACAGGCAATTCGGTGCTGATGGCAAGGTAACCAATGCATTTGTCTATAACGACAACGGATTGCTTCTGTCGGAAGGGATAATTGATGAAGGTGGAAACCATAACGGCAAATGGAAAGATCTGTATCCTGACGGAAAAACCCAGGCTGAAGGACAATATACTGATAACCGGCGTACAGGCGTCTGGAAATTCTATAATGGTTCAGAAAAACTTGAACAGACCGGGTCGTACAACGCCGGACGGCCCGATGGGTTATGGAAATGGTACTATGAAAGCGGAGCACTGCTGAGGGAGGAAGAGTATTTCCAGGGCCAGCGCGATGGCGCTTATACTGAGTATACGGAAGCGGGAGATGTTATTACCCAGGGACAATATGCGGACGGAGAAAAAAACGGGGACTGGAAATACAAATCGGGTGATAATACAGAAGAGGGAAAATATATAGTAGGCCTTCGCGACGGACTTTGGAAATCATATTATCCTGACGGTAAGATAAGGTTCAAGGGTAATTATATTCAGGGAAATCCTGACGGGGTCCAGACATATTATTATGAGAACGGCAGACCGATGGAAGAGCAGTTTTACAGGATGGGGATAAGGCAAAAAACATGGAAAAAATATGATGAGGAAGGAATCCAGACTTTTGCAATTACATATAAGGATGATGTTGAAACCAGTATAAACGGGGTTAAAATAAATCTTCCGCAAAGCGATGTTAAGCTGATTAAATAGTTACTTTGCTTCATGGAAGAAAATTTCAACATCAGGAAAGAGAATATTACAGCCCCCGACCAGGAATTTGAACGGCAGCTCCGACCTGTTGATTTTGCCGATTTTAAGGGACAGAAGCAGATAATCGACAATCTGAAAGTTTTTGTAACAGCTGCGAGGCAAAGAGGAGAATCGCTTGATCATGTTTTGCTTCACGGACCCCCGGGCTTGGGAAAAACCACTCTTGCCGCAATAATATCAAATGAACTTCATGTAAATCTCAGGGTCACTTCCGGGCCAGTTCTTGACAAACCAGGCGACCTTGCCGGATTATTGACAAACCTTCAGCCTGGAGATGTCCTGTTCATTGATGAGATCCACAGGCTAAGCCCTGTTGTTGAAGAATACCTTTATTCTGCAATGGAAGACTTCCAGATTGATATAATGATCGATAAGGGGCCAAGTGCCAGGTCCGTCCAGTTAACGCTAAATAACTTCACCCTTATCGGTGCAACAACACGTTCAGGATTGCTTACAAGCCCCCTCAGAGCAAGGTTTGGCATTACGTTCCACCTTGAGTATTACGATCATGAGGTCCTGACCGGAATAGTCAAGCGCTCTGCCGGCATACTTAATATAAAGATAGACAATGACGCTGCAGTCGAAATAGCAAAGAGAAGCAGGGGAACGCCAAGGATAGCAAATGCACTTTTAAGAAGAGTCAGGGATTTTGCCCAGGTCAGAGGGTCAGGGAAGATAGATCTTGAGATCACCAGATATGGCTTAAATGCTCTTAATATCGATCAGCATGGCCTTGATGAAATGGACAACAGGATACTTTCAGCCATTATCGACAAATTCGGGGGCGGCCCTGTGGGTCTGAACACTATTTCAACTGCTGTAGGGGAAGAGAGCGGAACAATCGAAGAAGTATATGAACCATTCCTGATAAAGGAAGGCTACCTTAAAAGGACACCACGCGGCCGTGAGGCCACAGAACATGCATACAGGCACCTTGGAAAACAGTTCGGCCGTGATCAGAACGGCATCCTGTTTTGATTTATCGGCCTTGTCAGAACATTACTGATCTTTTCTAGATTCTTCTTATTGACTATTTTTATCTTTCTTCCGTTAAGCTCGACAAGCCTGTCGCTTTTAAATTCGGAAAGAAGCCTTATTACAGATTCCGTTGCTGTACCAACTATATTGGCAAGCTCTTCCCTGGTAAGTGATATTTTCAGATAATTCTGCTCATCGAGGCCAAAATCACTGACAAGCAGAAGAAGTATTTCAGCCAGTCGTTCCCTGACTGTTTTTTGCGCTATATCGGTGATAAATGAATTCGCTTCACCGAGCTCATGACAGGCAAGCTTCATAAGTTCGAGGGCAAATGTGGGATTTGCCTTTATCAAAGGAAATCAAGTATTTCCGAGGGAATAAAACAAACCTTGCAATCCTCGATCACTTCGGCCGATGTACATGCCACTTCATTGCTAAGGACACTCCGATAGGCAATAATTTCACCTGCCTTCGCAAAGCGGATTATCTGTTCTTTGCCGTCAAATCCGGTCTTATAAACCTTGATTATGCCGCTGTGAATGCAATAAAATCCACTTATACGGTTGCCTTCCTGGTAAAGAATATCGCCACGTTTGAACTGCCTGAATTCCTTATGAAAGTTTATCATTTCAACCTCTTCAGCACTAAGATACTTGAAGATTGCATCCGTTTCAAGAGTGCATTTATCACATAATGGAATATTTATATCTGGTTGTTTCATTTTATCGTCCTGTAAAATTTCAAGGATTTTTAATCTTAAGAATTTACATCAATTAAAACTATAATGCTGTCTTGAACTGATCAAGAAATCTCAGATCATTTTCAAAATATAGCCGCAGGTCATTTACCTGGTATTTAAGCATGGCGGCCCTTTCGATGCCCATACCAAATGCAAAACCGGTGTATTTTTTGCTGTCAATATTGCAGGCTTCAAGAACATTTGGATGAACCATCCCGCAGCCGAGCAATTCAAGCCATCCGGTATATTTACATACGTTGCATCCTTTTCCACCGCAGATCGTGCAGCTCACATCCATTTCAGCCGAAGGCTCAGTAAACGGAAAGTAGGAAGGGCGTAGCCTGATTTTAGTTTCTTTTCCGAAAAGTTCCCTTGCAAAAAACGATAAGGTCTGCTTCAGATCGGCAAACGAAACGTTTTCATCAATATATAATCCTTCAATCTGATGGAAAATACAATGAGCCCTTGCAGAAATTGCTTCATTCCTGAAAACCCTTCCGGGGGAGATTGTCCGCAGCGGAGGTTTCTGGTTTTCCATGACCCTTACCTGAACGGAAGATGTATGGGTACGAAGCAGAATATCCCCCGGATTTGAATCTTCAGCGGAGATCCTGTTAATATAGAATGTGTCCTGCATATCGCGGGCCGGATGTTCGGGGGCAAAATTCAGTTTTGTGAACACATGGTTGTCATCTTCAATTTCAGGTCCTTCCGAAACTGTAAAGCCTATTCTTGAGAAGATGTCAATTATTTCCCTTCTGACAATCGAAATAGGGTGACGTGATCCTTCAGGATAGGGAAATGCAGGCTTTGTAAGATCATTATCACCCGGGACAACCTCTGTTGATTCAAGAGCTTCCTTGGCTGAATTGTATTTTTCCTGAGCGTTCTGTTTCAACTCATTAAGCCGCCGGCCAACCTCTTTTTTCTGCTCAGAAGGCACATTACGGAACTCTTCAAAAAGCTCAGAGATTATTCCCTTCTTGCTGAGGTACTTCAGGCGGAATGATTCAAGCTCTTCCGGCCCTTTCAGCTTCACTTCGCTGACCTCTTCAATATGATGTTTTATTTTGTCAAGCATCAGTTCAATCCTTAACTGTTTGTAAGCTTATTTTGTAACAAGCTTCATTTTTAAAATCTTAATATCTGAAACAGGCTTATCGGTCGGATCGGTTTTTACTGCTGCAATTTTATCAACAATATCAAGCCCCTCAACTACCTCACCAAAAACGGTATAAGTACCATCGAGCCTTGGTACACCCCCGATGTTTTTATAGTCATTGATTTGTGCTTCAGAGAATTTACGATCGCCATTCGTAGCAAGATAATCAAACATTTTCATTGATGCTCGTTCCTGGATCTCGCTTTCCTGAAGCGGAACTCCTGATAAACGGGCGCTGTCGGACACTTCCTTCAGCAGTTTGCTGAAAAGGGTCTGCTTCATACCGCTGTTGATCCTGTCCTCAGCAGCTTTCAATTCAGGTTCAGTAAACCTCGTACCCTGAACAATATAGAACTGTGTTCCTGATGATCTCATTTCCGGATTTACATTGTTTCCTTCACGCGCTGCGGCTAAAGCACCTTTCTTATGATAATATTCATTGCGGAATTCTGCCGGTATAGTATAAGTGTCCAGAGTATCCGATTGTTCTTTTGTAAGTCCCGTCCTTGTTGCAGGATCACCTGCCTGGATCATAAAATCCTTAATGACACGGTGAAATGAAATACCTTCATAAAAGCCCATTTTGACCAGTTTGATGAAGTTGTCCCTGTGAATAGGTGTTTCATCGTATAACTTTACCTTGATGTCACCAAGGGTGGTCCTGATCAAAACCATAGAATTCTCACTACCTCCGGGGGCATTGCAAGAGATAAGAATGAGGACGAAAAACAGAGAAATAGTACGTCTGACTAAACTGTTCATGAAAATTGAAATTTGGTTAATAATGTTCAGCAAATCCGAGTGCAAAGATATTTAACTTTGGACGATACACTATAGAATTGGTTTTCAAATTGCCGATTTTTGGTGAATCTTTCGATGGCAACTACAGATTAAGCCATTAAAGCTATATTTGCCAACAAATTTCTGGAATGAAGGAGGTCAGAAAACTTGCAGGTCAGACACTGGTTTATGGTCTTGGTACCATTATACCCCGGTTCCTGCACTATGCGGTCATGACTCCCTTCTATACCAGGATCTTCCTCCACGAACAAAGTCAGTACGGGATCATTACCGAATTGTATGCATGGATGGTCATGCTTCTGGTGATCCTGACATATGGAATGGAAACCGGATTTTTCAGGTTTGCCCAGAAAAGCGAAGATTCGGATAAGGTATACAGTACTGCACTGATCAGCCTTCTGGTAACTTCTGTTCTTTTTGTGGTCCTGGTGAATGTATTTATCAGGCCTGTATCGGCTCTTATGGATTACAGGGAACATCACGACTATATCAGGATGTTTGCAGGAATCGTGGGGATTGATGCTTTTTCAGCCATACCATTCGCAAGGCTGAGAAGAGAGAACCGGCCTGCGGTTTTCAGCGCTTTAAAGATCATGAACGTTCTTATCACAATTGGGCTTGTCGTTTTTCTTCTCAGGTTTGCTCCCGGGATTTGGGAAAAAAGTACAGGCTGGTTCAGGCACGCATACAATCCGGAATACAGGGTTGGTTACGTTTTTGTCGCTAACCTGATCTCCAGCGGATGCACACTCCTGATGCTGTTACCGTTCGTATTCGGCATTAAATTCCGGTTCGATAGCGGACTCTGGTACAGGATGGTCAACTATTCTTATCCTTTGATGCTGGCAGGATTAAGCGGTACAATAAATGATGCACTTGACAAGGTGATCCTTCGAAGGATGATTGGAGAGGCGGACGGGCTGACTGTTCTGGGTAAATATGGAGCCGGATACAAGATAGGGGTGTTAATGGCGCTATTTATACAGATGTTCAGGTTTGCAGCGGAACCGTTCTTTTTTGAAAGGGCGAAGCAATCCGGAGCCAGGGAGGTCTATGCTTATGTAATGAAGTATTTCATTATAATCATGCTCCTGGTATTTCTTGGTATCAACCTCTATATTTCAGGTTTCCAGTACATTATTGCTTTTACTTACCGCGAGGCAATAGTAGTTGTTCCGATTATCAGCATGGCATATCTTCTGTATGGCATTTATATAAACCATAGCATCTGGTACAAACTGAACGACCTTACAATATATGCAGTTTACATAACTGCAATAGGAGCAGCTATAACAATTCTTATTAACGTGCTGTTCATCCCTGCTTACGGTTACATGGCTTCAGCATGGGCACATATAGCATCTTACGGGAGCATGCTTATTGTTTCCTTTATTTTTGCAGAAAAGAGATTCAAGGTTAGTTATAATATGAAGCAGTTCATCCCCTATTTCGTGATGGCTGTCGGAATGGTCATTTTCGGGCATTATTTCAAATATCCCGGACTTGCGGCTGAGCTTATAATTAATACAGTATTTATCATTATTTTTATAGGTTACGCACAGTACAAGGACAAATTGCTTATGAGTTCTTTGGAAAATGAAATGAAGATCATAAGTAATCACGGCACAAGTTACCCGGGTATACTACGAAACATTCGTCAGGAATGGATGTCAGGGCAAATATTGACAACGATATTGTGCTTAAACCCTTGAAAGAGCGTTGTAAAAACAGCTTATCTTGAAATTCCGAGGATTGAGGCCCAGATCCGTCCGGAAGCGGCCTGGCAATCAACAAGGGAGTTACGTTCTGAATACGCCGGGACATAGATGCAGATTACTGGGGCGAAGTGTTCATAATTCTCATAAACTTGTCAATGAGAATTTCGTTATTAAAGACGGGAAGGATCTGCCAGATGATAATAGCACTAGAGGGCTGAATGGGAGTTGTTGAGAGCTGAAGAAACGAAAGAGGATCCGGAGGTTTCGGACATACAGGAAAACACTGATAATGAAAAGAGTAAGATAATATATATTTGCATTATTTACGGCAGCGATCCTTGCATCATGCAATAAGAATATTGTTCCAGGCCTGAAACCTGGCAGGGATGGCAAAGAATTTGACGAAGCTTCATATAATTACAAGTATGTTGAAGGAGTCAGGCAGAAGCTCCTGGGAAATCTGGGAGATGCACTTAACTTGTTTGAACAGGCTATTGCAATTAATCCTGCAAGCGATGCATCATATTATCAGATGGCACAGATTGTTTTAAATAACGGCGATATAGTGAACGGGAAAAAATACATTAAAAAAGCCTGTGAACTTGACCCTGGAAATTACTGGTACAACATGATCCTGGCGGGCATTTACTATCAGCAAAAGAACATCGACAGCACGATAGTATGCTATGAAAACACGATGAAAAGCAATCCTGAAAAAATAGATCTCCAGGTGGCACTTGCCAATTTATATATTGAGAATAAGAATTTTGAAAAGTCAAGAAACCTTCTCAGCAAGTTGGACGAGAAATATGGAGTAAATGAAAATACAACAGTTTTACTTGTTAGAAGCCTCATGGCTGAGGGGAAATTTAAGGAAGCGCTTTCAAAGGTTATGCAACTACTGGTTCAGGATCCGGATAATGTAGTCTGCAATGGCCTTCTTGCAGAAATTTACAGGGAGCAGGGAGAAAACCTTAAAGCCCTGGAGGTATATAATAAGCTTATAGAAAGAAATCCGGGCAATCCCGCACTGCAACTGTCGCTCTGTGATTTCCTGCTGGCCGAGAAAAGCTACGACCAGCTCTTTCTTCTGATTAATAACGTTATAATGAACGACAAAATCGGTAAGGAAGAGAAGATGACCGTAATGGCCAAACTGATGGATGACAATGATATCGTAAAGGAATATGGCAAAGATATGGAACTTGCAATTATGATCCTGGAGGCAAATTTCAAGGATGACGATATCGTAATGCTTATGAGACCTGAATTCCTGCAAAAGGAAGGCAAGAAGAATGAGGCAGCTTTAAGACTGGAGGAGATAATAAGACAGAGTCCCAATTCTTATTTTGCATGGGAAAGGCTTCTCATGATATACTATGAGCTTAAGGATTATAAGACACTGCAGGAACGGGGAGAAGAGTGTGCTACAAAATTTAACAGATCTGTAATTGCAAAAATATTGTACGCAGACGGAGCAATGGAAAATAAAAATTTCACAACAGCTCTTGAAGAGCTGCGGAAGGCTGATATTCTTGCGGGGGATAATAAGGAATTAAAGCTCCAGGTTCTCACAATGAGGGCTGATGTGTATTACAGGATGAAGGAATTTCCGGAGGCTTTTAAGAACTTTGAAGAAGCACTAAAACTCAATGACAGCGATCTTACCGTAATGAATAATTACGCTTATTACCTTGCCGAACAGAATACCAGACTAAAAGAAGCAGAAAAGATGGCAAAGGAAGTAATTGAAAAGGAGAAAGATAACGATACATTCCTTGATACTTATGCATGGGTGCTTTACAAGAGGGGAAAGGTAAGGGATGCATTGAAGATCATGGAAAAAATTGTCACTCCGGGCGGTAAAGAAGATGCTGAGTATTGTGAGCATTATGGATTTATCCTGAAAAAGCTGGGTAAGTGCGATCTGGCTGTAAAGCAGTGGGAAACTGCACTGAGCATTGATAAATCAAAAACCGATTTATTAAAAGATATTGAAAATTGCAAAAGATAGCTGTCATATTACTAATTCTTGTAGCAGTTGCTGAAGGATGTTCTGTTTCCCGAAAAGCAGGCAGAGGAACTAAAAGTACAGGGACAGGGATTGCATCAGACAATGTTTTGGAGAATATAATTGAAAATAATATTACCAACAGGAGTTTTTATATTCCAAAGGCAAGTGTCACGGTAACTCAAAATAACATTTCGACAAAATTCACGGCCAATCTGAAGTTCAGAAAGCCCGACACTCTTCTTTTAAGCCTGAGATCAAAACTTGGCATTGAAGCCGGAAGGGCGTTCATTACAAGCGACACAATACTGATAAACGACAGGGTACACAAGAATCTGATTAAGGGTAATCCCAGAAATATTAAGTCAAAATACGGCATAGAACCTATACTGTTGTATATTGTTCTGGGTGACCTGATCATTGATAAAAAAGACAAAGGCAGAATGATCAACTGTTCAAAGGGAGTATTAAAAACCGAATTTGAGGTAGGGAATAAAATGGTGGAGTATACCTTTGACTGCGGAAGGGAAAAGATCACCAGAGCTTATATTGGAGGTGATATTACCTCCGGGAACATAACATTGGATTTCAGGGAATTCCTGAATCACGATAACCTGATCATTCCACGGATAGTTGAAATAAACGATGATCTGAGCACAATGAATATTGAAGTGAGGATTGAAAAGGTAGAAAACAACTGGAATGGTAAAATAGAATTTGTCCCGGGTCCCGGATATGAGGTGATCAGATTGAAATGAAAAGATTCCTGTTATTAGGTGTTTTTTTTACAGTTGTCCTGTCCAACCTGTACAGCCAGAGTAAAAGCGAGCTTGAAGACCGGCGAAAGAAAACGCTGGAAGAAATCAGCTATGTGGACAACCTTTTAAAGGAGACGGCGAGGGAGAAAAAGGAGAGTTTAAGCGAACTTAAGATCATTGGAAGAAAGCTAAGTCTTAGGGAGACTGTGATTAACGGGCTTCGGGAAGAAATAGAGATGATGAATGACAGGATAAGCCTGAACTCACTAGCAATAGAAATGATGGAAAATGATATGGTTATTTTGAAACAAGATTACAAAAAAGCCGTACTAAACTCATACAGATCATCAAAAGGGAATTCGGAAATAGGATACATATTATCAGCAAGAGATTTTAACCAGGGTTACAAACGACTGAAGTACCTGCAGCAAATAACAAAATTCAGGAGACAGGAAACTGAGGTAATAATGGAACTGAAAAGAGAGATAGAAATCTCGAAAAAGAAGCTCGAAGATGACCTGAGCAAGATATCAGATTTAAAATCGAAGGAAGAGCAGCAGAAAAACTTATTGCAGGGAGAAAAGAATAACAAGCAGAAGATTGTAAAGTCTCTGAGCAATAAGGAGCAGCAGCTGCAAAGGGACCTTGACGAAAAGAAGCGAATTGCGAAGAGAATTGAAAATGAGATAGCAAAGCTGATTGAGGAGGAGAAGAAGAAGAGAACAATACCTGGATTGAGTCCTGAGTTGAAGCTTATTAGTGATAATTTTTCAGAGAACAGGGGGAGGCTGCCCTGGCCGGTAGAAAAAGGAGTGATTACAAGCCATTTTGGAGTACAGGAACATCCGGTTCTAAAGTATGTTACTGAAAATAATATAGATATCGAAATAACAAGTTTTGGTGATACACCTGTAAGGACAGTGTTTAAGGGAGAGGTTTCAAGGGTTTTTTCAATCAGGGGGGCAAACATGGCTGTGATAATTCGGCATGGAAAGTACCTTACCGTATATCTTAACATGGTAGACGTGAAGGTTAAGGCAGGGGACAAGGTGGAAACTAAGCAGGAAATAGGTAAGGTTTTCAGGGATTCCGAGAACGGAGACCAGGCAGTTCTTAAGTTTATGGTTTGCGAAGAAAAGGTTAATTTGGACCCGGAATTGTGGATTTCGAAAAAAAATTAGAAATTGCAGGACTTTTGCGGATTTATCAGAAACGTATTATAAAGGGAAGATGTACAAAAGGCTGAAAATAGAGTCAAAAATGAGCAATCTGAGAATAATCGAGAATGCCATCGATGAAATCACAAATACAATTGGAATAAATCAGGACAATTACGGTAAGATTCTGGTTGCTACTCTTGAAGCAGTAAACAACGCTATAACGCACGGGAATAAAGCTGATATGCAGAAGCTTGTGGATGTTGAAATAATTGTCGAGAAAAATGAAATGAAGGTAACCGTGACTGATGAAGGTCCGGGATTCAATCCTTCGTCAATTCCGGATCCGACAGCACCTGAGAATATTGAAGAATTAAGCGGGAGAGGTGTGTTTCTGATGACCAAGCTTGCAGATTCAATAAAATTTAATGAAAAAGGTAACAGCGTAACAATGTATTTTAAGGAGGTAACTAGTTGAATATAAAATTCTTTTATGATAGGATAAAATTCAGGGTTAAAGGATCGGGGGAAATAAGGAAATTTCTTGAAAAGGTCATCACGGAGGAGAAAAAAACACCGGGTGACCTTAATTTTATTTTTACCAGCGATGAAGTTATCCTTGGATATTAACAAGGAGTTCCTTAAACATAACTATTTCACCGATGTTATAGCATTTGATAACGGCAGAAAAGGCATTGTTGAGCGGAGAAGTATATATAAGCATTGATGCTTTAAGAAGAAATGCAAAGCTCTACAGGGTAAGTTTAGGTGAAGAAGTGATTCGTGTACTGATACATGGGACTTTGCATTTATGCGGATACCTGGATAAAGATGATAAGAGCAGGGATAAAATGTTCAGGAAGCAGGAACTCCTTGTGAAGAGGTTTGAAAAGAAAAAGGAGAATGGATTTTAGCTATGATGTAATAGTTGTGGGGGGCGGTCATGCAGGTTGTGAGGCAGCTCATGCTGCCGCTAAAATGGGAGCAAGAACACTGCTTATTACTATGGATATGACCAAGTTAGCGCAGATGTCATGCAATCCTGCCATGGGTGGAATAGCCAAAGGACAGATAATCAGAGAAATTGATGCACTGGGAGGCATGAGCGGAATTGTTACTGACCGAAGCATGATACAGTTCAGGATGCTTAACAGGTCAAAGGGACCGGCAATGTGGAGTCCGCGTGCTCAGTGTGACAGACAGAGGTTCAGTATTGAATGGAGGAAGGTTATTGAAAACACACGAGAACCTGTTTATCTGGCAGGAACAGGCACAACAGGTAATAATAGAGAATGAAAAGGCAATTGGAGTTGAAACAAGTTTCGGGACAAGATTTTATTCAAAGGCAGTAATACTTACAAACGGAACATTCCTGAACGGATTGATGCATGTCGGATTTAGAAACATAAGAGGAGGAAGATCGGGTGAACAAGCATCCTATGGTTTGAGTGACCAGCTGAAAAGCTACGGATTTACTGTAGAAAGAATGAAAACAGGAACAAGTGCAAGGGTAGACGGCAGGACGATCGATTTTTCTGTAATGACCGAACAAAAGGGAGATAATGAAGGGAGATCCTTTTCATATATGTCGGGGATATTAAACATCAGAAGATCAGAAAAGCTGTTTTATCACTCATACAAATGAAGAGGTGCATGAAGGAGTTAAGGAAGGGACTTGGAATTCAGTCCGCTTTTTACGGGGAGAATAAAAGGAAGAGGTCCAAGATATTGTCCCAGCATAGAGGATAAAATTGTAACATTCAAGGAGAAGGATGCCCACCAGTTATTTATTGAACCGGAAGGAAGAGAAACCAATGAATATTATATAAACGGATTTTCAAGCAGCCTTCCACTTGAGGTTCAGTTAAAGGCTTTGAGAAAAGTTCCCGGACTTGAGCATGCTGAAATCTTCAGACCAGGGTATGCCATTGAATATGATTTTTTTCAACCCACACAACTTAAAAGCACTCTTGAAACAAAGAAGGTTGAAGGCCTTTACTTTGCAGGACAGATAAACGGAACCACAGGTTATGAGGAGGCAGCAGCGCAGGGCCTTATTGCGGGAATAAATGCTGTTCAGAAAATCAGGGAAAAAGAGAGCTTTATACTCGGAAGGGAGGAATCATATATAGGGGTTCTGATAGATGATCTGGTCACAAAGGGAGTCGATGAACCTTACAGGATGTTTACTGCACGAGCAGAATACAGGATTTTGCTTCGGCAGGATAATGCTGATGAAAGATTGACCAGAAAGGGTTTTTCAATTGGTCTGGCAGATCAGGACAGAATTGAAAAACTCGACCGAGAAAGAGAAATCAGTCGAAAAGATAATTTCAATGCTCGAAGAACGAAGTATAAGTCCTGAAGGAATAAATAAGTTTCTTGAATTAGTCAGGGACAAATAAAATTGTCTCAGAAAGTAAAAGCAATAACCGTTGGCTTCAAGACCGCAGATAGAATTGAAGAAATTACTTGTGGCAATTTTTAGTGAGGAAGAGATAAAGGAAATTGATGCTGGAAAGATTTAGAGGAGGTTATTGAATCAGCAGAGATAAGGATAAAATATGAGGGTTACATACAGCGTGAAAGAACTTGTTGCTGAAAAAATAAAAAGGCTGGAAAGAGTCAAGATACCGAAGACATTAATTACTCTGAATTACTATCGATATCAACAGAAGGAAGACAGAAATTAACAAAGATAAAACCGGCAAACATTGGTCAGGCAGGAAGGATAAGCGGAGTCTCTCCTTCAGACGTAAACATATCTGTTAATGTACCTTGGAAGATAAATGTTCCACGTGGAACAAATTTATAGATTGTAAAGCATTAATTTTTGATCATTATTGTTAGTAATAGATATTAAAGTAATTTGAATTTGAAGGTTTTTGATGTTCTGCAGGTTGTGCGGTTTATGACTCAGGGTAGTCGACTGTAAGTATTGTAAAACTGAAGACCCCTCTGTCCAGCATATGAGCTGTACATCTCCCCCGGAGGTGGAGAAAATACAGGATCAATTAAAAAGCTTTAACAAATGTAATGAATTAGCCCCCCTTTTAGGGAGGTTGAGGGGTAAAAATACATGGCACTCATGACGGAAGATTTAATGGGTTTTGATTACAAGGATTTTAGAAATAGAGATGACATTATGAAAATAACGGCAAGCTTGTAGACATCCATAACAGGGATATATATCCTGCAGAAATATCGTTAAATGGTGGAATAATTGAAAACAGTAACCAGGATTAAATCAGCTGCGAAACCAATATATACTGCCTGGATTAGTTGATGCACATATACATATTGAAAGCTCCATGGTAACTCCGGGTTCATTTGCAAGAGCAGCTGTTTCACGTGGAACAGTCGCTGTAGTTTCAGATCCACACGAGATTGCCAATGTGCTCGGAACAGAAGGTGTGAGATACATGATACGGGACTCAAAAAAAGTACCTTTGAAATTCTGTTTCGGTGCTCCATCATGTGTACCGGCAACATCTTTTGAGACAAGCGGTGCAATGATTGGTCCTGATGAAATAAAGGAACTTCTCGAAAAGGATGGTTTAAAATATCTGTCTGAAATGATGAATTATCCGGGCGTCATTTATAATGATCCTGACGTGAGGAAGAAGATTGAAATTGCCAGAAAACTAAACAGAGCCGATTGATGGTCATGCCCCGGGACTGAAGTGGAGAATTATTAAAAAAGTATGTTTCAGCCGGAATCACAACTGACCATGAATGTACGACGATTAAGGAAGCAAGGGAGAAAATTGCACTGGGAATGAAAGTGCTTATCAGGGAAGGAAGCGCAGCAAAAAACATGAATGAACTTAAGGAACTGATCAGAACCAATCCTGAAATGGTAATGCTGTGCAGCGATGACCTCCATCCCGAAATGCTGGCCAGGGGACATATCAATAAACTTGCGGCTCAACTGATATCGGAAGGTTACGATCTTTTCGATGTCATCAGAAGCTGTACTATTAATCCTGTAATGCATTACGGAATTGAAGCAGGACTGCTGAAGCCAGACGACCCTGCTGACTTCATAATTACTGAGGACCTTCACAGTATGGACATCACGGAAACCTGGATCAATGGCGAAAAAGTTTACAGAAATGGCAAGGTGCTTTTTGACTACACCGGGTCAGATCCTGTAAATAAATTCAACTGTTCCATGATAAGTGCAGAGGATATTGTTATTACTAGTGCAGGCAAAGCCATAAGGGTCATTGAAGCATTTGACGGATCGCTGATCACAAAGGAAGCAGGAATGCTACCGGAAGGGAGCGGGGTAATTGATTCAGATATAGAAAAAGATATTCTTAAAATTGTAGTGAAGGACCGGTATAACGACTCACCTCCGGCTGTTGCATTTATTAAAGGATTCGGACTCAGATCAGGGGCCTTTGCCAGCTCCGTTGCGCACGACTGTCATAATATAATCTGCGCAGGGACAAATGACAGTGACATTGGAGATGCCGTGAATGAGATTGTAAAAATGAAAGGCGGACTTTCAGTTGCCGACGGAGGGTTAATAAGCTCGTTGCAGCTTCCTGTAGCCGGTATTATGTCGGATCAGCCGGTTGAAAAAGTTGCTGCACAATACGAGGAGCTGACTGCCAGAGTAAAAGCAAAAGGATGTAAAATGTCGGCGCCCTTCATGACCCTGTCATTTATGGCCCTGCTTGTGATTCCTGAACTCAAACTAAGCGATAAGGGCTTATTTGACGGTAATAAGTTCAAACTGGTACCACTGTTCGTGGATTAATACCTCACTCTACGGTGGTTGGAGGCGATCTGCATTGAACTTACACTCCTCTCTTCCGCCAACTGGCGGAGGATCTCACAAAAAGGGGAGAAATTACTTTAAAACTGAATTGTATTCTTTCCCCCCTGGGTGGAATTAATAGGGGGTTGAAATCCTTATTATCTTTGTACCTGAATAAGCACAACATTCAATGCTGAACGAGAAGAAATATACATCAATTCTTGGTTCAATGCCTGATAAGCCGGGAGTGTATCAGTTTATAGATTCCTTTGGTAAAATAATATACATCGGAAAGGCAAGGAATCTGAAAAAAAGGGTCAGTTCCTACTTCGCAAAAAACCAATCGGGAAAGACAACGGTAATGCTTAAAAAAGCTGTCGACGTCAGGCATATTGTTGTGGATAATGAATCCGATGCCTTGCTGCTTGAGAATAACCTTATCAAGAGGTACCAGCCCACTTACAATATTCTTCTCAAGGACGACAAGACGTACCCCTGGATATGTATAAAGAAAGAGCCTTTTCCAAGAGTTTTCAGCACCAGGACTGTTATACGCGACGGTTCATTATATTTCGGTCCATACACATCGGGCCTGATGGTAAAAACACTGCTCACGCTAATAAGGCAGTTCTACAAATTAAGGACGTGCAACTATAACCTTACCCGGGCTAATATCTCGGCGGGCAAGTTCATCCCCTGTCTTGAATATCACATAGGCAACTGCAAAGCACCCTGTGTGGGATACCAGGATGAAGCCGATTATGATGAAAGCATTGTTCAGATAAAGGATATTCTCAAAGGGAACCTTATGACCCTGACGGAACATCTTAAAAGCAGGATGACAGAATACTCCCGGGACCTTCGTTTTGAAGAGGCTCAGACCGCCAAGGATAAGATTGAGATCCTGAACAGGTTCAGAAGCCGCTCGGCTGTCGTCAGCAACACAATTAAGAATGTGGATGTATTTGCCTTTACCGAAGATGGACAAAGGTACTACGTCAACTATATTAAGGTGGTAGAAGGAGCTGTTGTTCAGGCATTTACTCTTGACATGAGATCAAAGCTTGATGAGGAAAAAGAGTCCCTTCTCGGGTTTGCTATAACTGAATTCAGGACACGATTTTCAAGTGATTCACCCGAAGTTATTGTGCCATTCCTGCCTGATTTTCAACTGAATAAAATCAAGTACACAGTACCAAAGATCGGTGAGAAGCTTAAGCTGCTTGAACTTGCTGAAAGAAACGCCTTATACTACAGACTTGAGCAGAGGAAAAAACTGCTTGAGCACCGTCCGGAGGCCAGGACCGGTAAGAACCTCGAAAAAGTGAAGAACGACCTTCACATGCCGGATCTGCCGGTCCATATAGAATGCTTCGATAATTCGAACATTCAGGGAACTAATCCGGTGGCCGCATGCGTTGTGTTCCGGAATGGCAAACCAAGCAAAAAAGACTACAGGCACTTCAATATAAAAACCGTTACGGGATCTGATGATTTCTCTTCGATGGAAGAGGTTATTTACAGACGTTATAAACGGCTCAGGGAGGAAGGTCAGTCAATTCCGCAACTGGTAATAGTGGACGGAGGAAAAGGACAACTTGCTTCGGCTATGAAAAGCATTGACAAGCTTCAGCTAAGGGATAAGATTACAATAATAGGTATTGCAAAAAGACTTGAAGAAATATATTTCCCCGGAGACTCCATTCCAATATACCTCGACAAAAATTCGTACAGCCTGAAGTTGATACAACAGATGAGAAATGAAGCGCACAGATTTGGAATAAATTTCCACAGGTCGAAGCGTTCGTCGGGAATGGTCAGATCCGAATTCGATAACATAAAAGGGATAGGACCCAAAACAAAAGAAATCCTTCTGAAGAATTTTGATTCGCTTGGAAAAATCAGAGAAACATCGCAGGATGCTCTTGAAAAACTTATCGGATCGAGCAAAGCGGAAATTCTCACAAAATTCTTTAAAAACTAGCTTTATTTCAGTCATACAGTAAAGCTCCATAATACAGGATCTATATAATTCTGTATTAAATGTTTAACATGAAATAACCTGCTTGTTAACTCGGTGAGAATTGAATGTTTGTATTAATCCTGGATACAGGCAGGGAATATTGAGGTTTAAAAGGGGAAAAATAGCAAAAAGTGCAACACCCACTTTTGATTTCCCCCCAGGGGGAAAAAATCCGATACATCAAATTAAACTTTTGTATCTAATTTGAAATTCAGCTTTTCTTCAAGCTCGTCCTGGATTTTAGGTGAGCCGCTGGTTAAAAGGCCGATCATCCCTGTTTGTTCCGCCGACCTGATATTTTCTTCAATGTCGTCAATATAAAGTGACTCCTGGGCCTGAATTGAATATTTATCAAGAATAAATTCAAAAATCCTGACATCGGGCTTTGAAAGCTTTACCTCCGAGGAGATTATCCCGCCGTCAAAATACCTGAAGAAAAAATAGTCGTTTTTTATCACCTCAAAGACGTCGAGCGGGAAGTTGGAAAGGTAATACAGCGAAAAACCGTGTTTTTTTAACGCATGAAGGAGTCTGACGTTGTCGTCGAGGGGAAACATGATATCGGCCCTGAAAGTGAAAACAAGGGCTATTTCCTCCCTTTTAAGCGAGGATCTGCTGCTGATCCTCTCAATTGCTTCAGCAACCGTAATATCTCCGTTGTCGAGCATTTTCCACTCCTTGCCGTGAAAAATGTCGTTAAGAATGGTGTTTCTGATGTTTTGCGGATAGTTTTTCTTTTTCAGATACTCGGAAGGGACAAAACTTATAAGCACATTCCCGAGGTCAAAAATGATATTTTTAATCATGTGAATGATTTTTCATACTGATTGGCTGTCCGGTAGCTTCCAGGACGTTCCACCATAATTCGCCTTCAATATCAATCTTTTTCCGCTTTGCGACCGCCATCGGGATGGGGATCAGGGTGAACTCATTATTCCAGTATCCGACAACGAAGTCAGTCTTGCCTGCAAGGGCTGCATGCACGGCATTCTGGGCAAGCAGCGTACTGAACTTGCTGTCGTTTGCATTTGCCGGAGCACTCCTGATGATATAGCTGGGATCGATGTATTTTATTGAATGTGAAAAACCTTTTGCATTGAATTCCTCCCTGATCTTTTCCTTAAGAAAGACTCCTATGTCCTTGTGTTTTATATTTCCTGAAGCATCTTTTTCTGCTGCTTCGGAATCAAAGAATTCCTGGCCCGCCCCTTCTGCAACCACTACAACGGCATGGTGTCTTTCTTCAAGGCGTTTTCTCAGGACCTTAAGGAATCCTCTCGGGCCATATAGATCAAATTGTATCTCAGGTATGAGAACAAAATTAACTTCCTGGATCGCAAGTGCAGCGCTTGCTGCAATGAATCCGGAATCACGGCCCATCAGCTTGACGAGTGCGATTCCGTTGTAAGCACCATGTGCTTCGTTGTGTGCATTCCTGATTATGTCGTTAGCTATGGAGAAAGCTGTTTCGAACCCGAATGATTTCTGGATAAGGTCAATATCGTTGTCAATGGTTTTGGGAATACCGGCCACAGCTATCCTTAGTTTGCGCTTGACTATTTCCTCATGAATGGAATGTGCACCCCGCAACGTACCATCGCCTCCAATGCAGAAAAGAACATTAATATTGAGAATCTCAAGCGTATCGACCATCTGTTCAACATTCTGATTTCCCCTCGATGTACCAAGGTAAGTACCTCCAGATTGATGAATATCGCTAACCATAGGGGCTGAAAGTTCAATCACGGGATGGTTGTATTTTGGGATCAGTCCCTCATAACCGTATCTTATTCCCAGAACCCGGCTTATGCCGTATCTGTAAAAGAGCTGGTTTACAAGGCTCCTGATGACATTATTAACACCAGGGCACAATCCGCCGCAGGTGACTATTGCGACTTTCGTTTTTGCCGGTTCAAAAAAGATATTTTCCTTGGGTCCGGCTTTTTCAAATGAAACCGGTATCTCTACACTCTCTTTGTATTTGAGAAAATTCTCCAGGGATACTTCATAAAGGATTCTTTCATCATCATTTACAAACTTGTAAATAGGACTATCTTCCCTCTGGGAGACTTTCAGCGGCGAAACAACACCTCCTTTTCCTAAAGTAGTGACAAGTAAATCCTCGTACTTCATTATTAATGAATTTGGGTTAGAAACTCAGCTAATGTACGAAAAGCAGACCATCCGTACAATCCAAATTTAATTAAAAAAGTAATTGAACTGCACATCACAGGAACGGAATTATCGGCCCCCTGAATGCAATTATGAAAAACGCGATGATTCAGATTTGGTTAAAAACAGAAATTCCTGAAATAATCAGGAATGCCTGGAGCCTTAAATCAATTTGGATGGATGATCTGCTTGATTCTGCCTACCCGTCCGTTTTCGAGCTTTACCTTTATCCCGTGGGGATGACTGGGAGCTGTCGTAAGAACTTCCTTTACTTTTCCTTCTGTGAGCCGCCCGGTACGTTTATCTTCAGTAAGTTCAACCATCACATCAATACCTGGACGGATATCTGCTCTGCGTGTTCCTTCCATAGCCACCTCTTTTTGAAATGCGATAAGTAAAATAATCTACGATCCAGAATTTTAATTCAGAATACAATTATAGGAATTTTAATTCAAAAAAGACTTTTAAAGTGTTAAATGTGCAAAGGCTTTTTTCAGGGGTCAATAGGCTCCCTTTACCAGTGTAATGATCCGGTACAGACCTTTACTTGCCGTGATAAAAAGCTCTTTCCTGTTCCTGCCGCCGAAGCATACATTGGCAGTCCAGCTTTCGGGTATCGGAATATTTCCGAGTTTTTTCCCTTTTGCATCAAAAACTGTGACTCCCTTTCCAGTGAGATAAATGTTCCCTTTCGAGTCGATTGTCATCCCGTCTGATCCCAGTTCGCAGAAAAGCTTTTTGTTACCAAGGGTCCCGTCAGGATTTATAGAATAAGACCCAGGTTTTATTGCTCCGGATGTCGGCAACGTACAAAGTCTTGCCGTCAGGTGTTCCGACAATGCCATTGGGTTGGGCCAGATCTTCCTCGACGCGCTTCAGTGTCTTATGGTCGGGACTCAGTAAATAAACGCATTGTTTATCCTGAGGCATTTCCAGTGTGGTTCCACCACGACCTTTTATAAAAGGGATCGGTAAGGTAAATATTGCCGTTGGGAGCTACCCACACATCATTAGGGCCGTTAAGGAGCTTCCCGTCATAATCATTGTGAATCACTTCAACACTTTTGTCGGGGCTGATGCACCATAAATCATTGTTCCCATCGGCACATGACCATAAATTGCCTTTACGGTCAAAAAACATTCCGTTCGACCTGCCCGAGGGCTGCATGAAAGTTGACAAAGATCCCTTGACACTCCACATCATTATCCGGTCATTAGGCTGATCAGTAAAGTACACATTGCCTGCTGCATCTGCAGCAGGGCCTTCAGTAAAAGAAAAATCGCCTGAAAGCTTCTCAAGTTTGGTCCCGGGCTTCACGATCTTTGACAAATCCTTGTCCTGAGAAAATGCGCAGTGTGGAAACAATTATGGTTATCACCAAGTAAAACATGAATTATTTTCATATTGACCTGTTTAAGAATCAACTACCTGCCGCCCCCATGCATCGGGATCGGATCAGGTGGGGTGATTGGCTGAACTTGCCCTTATGCTTTCTGCACTTCTTATCCTTTCAATATAATTATCGATCTGTTCCGGCTGTTCAAAACCGATTATGATCATATCGACAGTACCGAGATCCAGAACATATTTAAGAGAAGCCTCAATCTTGGCAGGATCGTTCCTGAGCCTGCCGCCGCCTATCAGTTTCATGCCGATCACTCCCTTTCCTGCCTTATGGAATTTTTCAATGACCGGAGTGATCTCTGAAGAATCTTTTTTATCCATGTTTTCACCGAACGGATTGATGCGGACATGGATCACATCGACCCATGGAGAGGCAGCAGCATTTTCAAGAGCTTCAAACGTATGGACTGACACACCGTGAGCACGGATAATCTGTTTGGCCTTCAGGTTCTCGAGTCCGTCAAGGTATCTCTTGTACTTATCGGTCCAGTGACCATCAGTCATGCAATGCAGCTGAATAAGGTCAAAATAATCTGTTTTAAGCTCTTTCCGGAAACGGTCGATAATTGCCTCCGGATAACCTTTATCCTCGTCGGGGATCCCTCCGTCGGTTATCCACATCTTGGTTCCAAGGGTGTAATTATCCCTTGGTATGCCCTTCAAAGCAGCGGCAGTAAACGGATGTGTGCCATAGCTGTCGGCACAGTCGAAGTAGCGGATGCCTTTTTCATAGGCCGTGCGAATGAGCGATTCAGCAACCCCTGCCCTTGTAATATTTGAGGAACGGTTATAGCCGCTGAATCCTGTTCCCATACCCAGAAGTGTGGTTTTTATCCCGGTTTTTCCCAGGGTTACTATCTGAAAGGGATCATAGGTTGCCGGCTTTAACACTGAAGGTGCTCCGCCGATCAGATTTCCAAAGAGCACTGTTCCTGCACCTGCTGTAACTGTAGCCATGAATTGGCGACGGGTCAAGTTCCTTTTTGCCATAATATTGTTTTTAAGGTTGAATACTCAATTCAATGAAAACAAAATAATAACATTTTCTGTTTAAAAATTTAAACAATGACATTTATTGCAGAATATTAACCTTTATGTGGGAAGGATAAGATCCATCATAGTAAACTCTCTGCGTGGCTTTCTGAAAATCAGAGTCGGAACATTTATAGATGTTCACGAATTTCTGGGGATTTCTGTCTACCAGAGGGAACCATGAATTCTGAACCTGTATCATAATGCGATGCCCCTTTTTGAAAGTGTGGGCAACATCAGGCAATTCATACTTTACCTCGGTTATCTTCCCTGGCACAAATGGTTCAGGTTTTTCAAAGCTGTTGCGGTATCTGCCCCTGAATACCTCCCCGCGGACGAGCATCTGATATCCTCCAAGAGGATACTTATTGTCGGGATTCACCGATTTTGTATCAGGAGGAAAGACATCGACCAGCTTCACCACATAATCAGCGTCGGTCCCTGTAGTTGAGACAAAAAGGTCGGCTGTAACCGGGCCGGTAAGCGTTATGTCCTCGGAAAGGACATTGGTCTCATAGGTAACCACATCAGGCCGGCGTGATGCAAATCTCTGATCATCAGTCATGTATGCTTCAGTCCTGTTTGTATGGACATCCTCTGTGTATGGCACCGGATTCATCGGGTCGGAGCAATATTCATCAAAACCTGTTTTTACGGCCGGAGCCCCAAATGAGGCATCTTCGCCTGAATGAAAATAGAGATCCTTTGCAGCCACGTTTTTCGGCGGCCAGGATGTAAAATCCCTCCACTCATTTGAGCCTGTCACAAATATAGTGGCTTCCGGTGGTTTCTGGGTTCCCTCACCTTTCAGATAGTAATCAAAAAAGCTCTTTTCCAGCTGCTGAAATTTCTGATTAGCGTCAAGTCCCCAGTATATATTACCGAGATTCTTTCCCTGGCCGAATGCCCACTGGCCATGTGCCCATGGGCCCATGACAAGGAAGTTATCTGTGGCAGGAGGATTCTGCGATTCGATTGCTTCATAAGTATGTATTGCACCATAAAGGTCCTCAGCGTCGAACCAGCCACCGACAGTCATTACGGCAGGGGTAACGTTTTTAAGGTACTGGCGGGGATCCCTGGCTTTCCAGAAGCTGTCATAGTCAGGATGGGCGAAGGCATCATTCCAGAACTTGATTGTATCCCCGAAATACTTTGTGATAATATTCTTTACCGGTCCAAGGGAAAGGAAAAACTCGTAGTTGTCGGGCACCGGATATCTGAAGCCCCTGCTCCCTATCCGCGTTGGAGCATTATGAGGCCGGCCGTTGCTGTAATAAAAGTTGAAACAATCCTGAAGAAAAAATGCCCCGTTGTGGTGAAAATCATCGCCAATGAACCATGCTGTTACCGGCGCCTGCGGTGACACAGCCTTAACTGCAGGATGGGCATTAATAATTCCCATCGTGGAATAAAATCCGGGATATGAAATTCCGAATATCCCAACATTCCCGTTATTGTTTTTCACGTTCTTTATCAGCCAGTCAACCGTGTCCCAGGTATCTGTTGATTCATCAATGTCCTTGTCGCCTTTTTTAACGGGAATTACAGGACGTATGTCCTCGAACTGGCCCTCACTCATATATTTCCCGCGCACATCCTGGAAAACCATAATGTACTCTGCATTTGTATACCTGTTGTACAATTGCATAAAGAAGTTAAAATTATCAGGCCCCCCGGGCTCAATATTGTATGGAGTACGGTTAAGCAGGATAGGATGCTGCACTGATGCGTTTTTTGGGGTATAGACTGATGTAAACAACTTAATTCCGTCGCGCATTGTGATATAAACCTCCTGCTTGTCATATTTCTGCTTTAATGCTTCAGGACTGTTTGAAGCAGCGGCAATAGGTTCCCTGCCAAAAATAATCTCTGTTTTACGGCCTGATTGTTCCAGAAACCCTGTAATCCGGGAATAGGAATCATTCACCTGGCCTGTGTATTTAAATCCCGCTTCGGTATAGGAAAATGAAAAATCGGGATATTTAAACGTTGTGGTTGTTGAGGCAATTCCAAAGGCATTCTGATCGGGACTGTCCCATGTTGAGGAGTATCCTTCATCAGCTGCTTTTATATGAACAGCAAGACGAAGTATTATACCATCGATGTCTGCCTTTCCGTACCAGTCACCTGCAATCGTCTGGGCCGTCAGAAATGAAGGCACAAATACAAGAAATCCGAGCAATAAACTGCAGATACTTAAACCTGATGATTTTGTTTTCATTTTATTTATGTTTTTGTGTAGGTCATAAAACTATTCCAGTCCAAGCTTCTGAATAAGATCGCCGGAAACTACTGGTTTCCCTTTTTTTGTTGCAGCAGATGTGATCCTTGCATTTATAATAAGCTTTTTATCGGGAAGCCTGTATATATTCTGAAGGAATATAATCCTTACATGTCCTTCCCTCAGGATATTGACGGTTACAATAAACCTGTCACAGCTCCTCAGAGGGTATTTATATTCAATTTCAACCTTTGTAATGATCAGGTCAGTACCCTCTTCATGAAGCTTACTGAAACTGATCCCTTTTGAGATCAGGAATTCGTGCCGCGCATGTTCAAGATAATGCTGGTAGTTGGCATTATTGACAACCCCCTGGATATCGCATTCGTAATCTCTGACGCTGAACTCAACGCTGAACAAAAATCCTGTTTCCTGCATAAAGTACTAATTAATCAGCCAGTTTCAACTGTCCAAGTTACGAAGATTATTTTCCCGATACTTTAAAATCTGTATCGATCAGAAAGAATTTTGATTCAAGGGGTCCGATAGTATTACCGGCATCCTGAACAGATTTCCCCGTGACATCGGCTCCAGAGATCTTCAACGGATTTCCTGTGAGTCCGTTCTTCAGATTGAGGGAGGCTTCTTTTCCGCCTGTTTCACGCAGATGAACAAGAACAGCCTTCCCGTTTTCAACCGGGCTGGCGCTTACAAGAATTACATTGTCAGGCCAGCCTTCAATAAATGACCCTTCACCGTAACTATCCCCGGTACCTTCCCCCGGAAGGATCCTTGTCACGTATGGTACTCTTGATCCCCATCCGAAACGGGAGGCAAAACTATTTGAAACGTCATTTGAAGAAGTTAGATAATAAGTCCAGGTATGGCCACCGCGCTGATCGGCATTGAAATTTGTAACCCAGTAATTGTTCATCGGCCAGGAAAAGACATGGGTTCCCTGAGGCACAGCCCCTGCCTGGTAGCGGCCTGTATTGATCGCTCCAAACTGCATCAGGGGCATCTCATTGCATCCGATAACCAGCTGGGCATCTGAATTCCTGACAGAAGTGAAATCCTGAACAGTGTACCAGTCGTTGGAAGAGCCTTTGATCTGATCTATCCCGGCTTCAATTATTCCACCCTGCACCTCGCTGAAGTGCTTTCCGTCCCTCAGGTTGAAGGGGAAAGCAATATAAAAGCTTTCAGGACTGATAATGCTCTTTTTAATTAATGAGCAGACAATTTCAACCCGTTTTTCAGTATTGAAAAGCCTTATCTCAAATGAATAACCTTTAGGATTTACCGCGGTTTCAGATTCACCATAAAACTTCAGACTGTTGAAAACCGGTCCCTGGCTGGCAGAATCAAACCAGACGGTGTCGAGCGGTGACCTTTTGAAATCAACAAGCTTCCTGCTTTCCATCTGGCTTCTGTTTCCAAGCTGTTCAAGGATGAACTCAATCATCCCGTATTTCGAATCCTTATCAACAAGCTCGAGCGAGAGATCCTTATCAAACCATGAGCTGATTGTCCCCTTTGAATAATCGGGAGTTATCCTGTACCACCTGTTTTCAATCATGGCAGGTGGTGTAAGGCTGGTTATAATGTTTTCCGCATTCAGCGGATGGATCAGATATTTCTTAAAACCAAATGCCGGTATATTGTCCAGCCAGACAGCCCAGTATGTTCCATCCGCACGGTGCGACAAAGCCTGTGCAGGAGCGAGCCTACCTTCCCTGTCGTAAATTCCGGGATTACTTCCCCTAGGAACAATCTGGTGGTCTATGTAAACCACGGTCATACCCGATCTTTTCCAGTTCAGGGTATTAAAAGTTATCAGAGAAGGTTCTTTTTCCTTTTTGAACATGCTTTGCAGTAATCCCATTGCATCCTCGCCGAGCGATGCCGCACGGCGGTCAGCTTCCCATGCATATGATTCCTTTAGCGCCCTTTGTTCCATAGTGGGCTGGCTGTAAGGCTCCCTCACGCTTTCCGAATACCCGGCAGTATGTTCGGTATAAAAAAGCAATGCATTGTTGATCAGATCCATTTTGTTTTCAGTTTCGGCCGGAAGACCTATGCCTGCAACAGCGGCCATTGAAAGAGCCCCTGTATTTGCCTTGAATGATGCTGCAGCTTTTCGCGTTACTGAAGTTTCCCTTGCAGCTGCTCCGAAACCGTCTGTCCACCAGTCGGGCCAGGCTCCCCTGATAACCGGAAACTCGGCACTGTGTTCATTTTCCATTCTCCTGAAGAACGAAACAGCTGTTGAAGTCGTCAACTTCGGCCATTCAAAAACCTCATCCCATTTTCTTATCATCTCACTTGCCAGGGTGGATGGCGGGGAGTTATCGGTAAGATATCCTGAAAGCTGAATTGCCGTTTCATCAAAAGGATATTTCAGTGATTCAAGATTCTTCAGATATGTAAGCAGGTTGTACTGGAATTTTTTCAGATCGCCGTTCTGAATTTCAAGGACTGTATTTCCGGTCATGTAGTGTTCAGCCCTGAAGGTAAGCACTCTTTTGCCCGATGGGGATTCCCACCAGAACATAGTGGGCTTGTCAAAGCAGATAAGCGCTCTGTGGCCATGTGTGCCCATATTCAGGTACTTGATGCCAAGCTGGTTAAAGAAGTCATTCATGCACCAGCCGATCCCGTTTACATCATTTTGCATGGCAAGTGTTACAGTGATGCCTCTGTCCCTTATTCTGCCGGCAGCTGCAAGCGATGCCGCCAGTATCTGTTCATCCGGGATCTCGTCGAAATTGAAATACATTCCCGTAACTTCGATCCTGCCTTCCCTGACGCGTTTGATCAAACGTTCAACCTGGCTTGCAGGCCTGCATTTCAGGAATTCATCGACCGGCCATGAGGCCTCGCATGTCCAGCGGAATTTCTCATTGTCAGGATAATTGTCGGTTGCGTCACAATAATCAAGTGCATAATCGATATACCTGAGATGCTCGGCCAGTATCTCCGTTTGTGAACGGGTATAGCCTATATCGGTATGCGAATGTTGAATAAAATCGACACTCCATTTTCTTACAGGATCGAGCATTACGGAGTTTGTCATGGAAAGTCCGCCGGCAGTGACCCTAAGATTGATCTTTGAGGATCTTTTAACCTCCGGAAATCCGATATTTACCGTGTTGTAACCGAATTTCAGCGGAGCGCTGGCGACCTGCCTGTTATTGGCAAAGATCCTGCAGTCGGTATCTCTTCCGAAATAGAATATTGCTGCTTCAATGAGCTGGAGATGTGCATTGTCTTTTTTAAGGACAGCTGGAAAAGGATTGAGGGTGACCCCGGTTTTAACCTGCTTTTTAAAGGTCATATACCAGGATGTCAGATTTGAAGCTCCCCCGGTAACCTTTATACTGAGGGGTTTACCCTTTGACAGCTCCACAACAGGAATCCGCAATACCATATAGCCATGGTGGTCTCCGTTTTGATCGGTCATTATTGAATTGAAGCTCAGGCTTGAACCATTATTTCCATTGATCGTCCAGACCTCCCTTCCGTCAGTTTCAAATTTGAATTCATGATCCATGCTGGTCGTAAGAACCATGGCGGCATTTCCGGGGCTTGACCCGATGGCAGTTACCCATACGAATGCTGCGTATTTCTTTTTTTCCCGCAGAAGGGGTGCATCGGTTTCCCACTCCAGGAAATCCTTACCGCTTTCAGCCCTGACCAGAATGCTCTGGCGGAGCCCCGGAATGCATGAATGATAATCATAATCGGTACCGGAAATCTTCCGTGAATACCCGTTTACAAGTTCATCATCAGCAGTAATAAACTGCTGAGCCGCAAGGTGAAGAAGTGAACAAAACATAATACCTGATACCAGCAAGAGTAACTTTTTCATAAGTTTCATTATTTCATAAATGCATTTACAAGAATCGCTTCAGTTCCTGATTTGTTTGTAATACGGACACTTCCGGCTGCAGCCGGAATAACGAACGTCTCTGCAAAGCTGAAGGTATTCCTGAAACCATTCATTGTTTCAATATCAATTGTTTTTCCTTCAGTAAGGCTCATAACAAGGCACTTGTTTTTTGTCGGGATATCTATCACACTGTGAAAGTGATAACGCTGGACATCATATGAATGGGTTTCATGAGTCGGCAGATGGAAAAGCTGCCAGTCCGGGCCTTCATCGATCAGTACAGGCCTGGAGATGAGATTAGATTTTACATAATCTCCCTTTCTATCAAAGAACAAGTTTGCCATTCCTCTTTCAATGTTCAGGGGTCTTGGTTTTCCGTCAAGATCAGGCCGTTGCCAGTCGTACATTTTGAAGGTGAAAATATAGGGTGTAGTGCTTATTTCAAGAACCAGGTTATTCTTCCCTGAGCCATGTATTGTGCCATATGGGATAAGAAGAAGGTCATGCTTCTTTACAGGATGCCTGAGGATATAACTGTCAGAGTTGATTGATTTACCATTTTCAAGGCTCTCCTCGAGTTCCTTTCTGAATTTCCCTGGATCAATATTATCGCAGAAGCCAAGATATACAACTGCATTATCCTTGGTGTCAAGTATATAATATGTTTCTTCCTGTGTGAAATCCTCACCGAAGTTTTCTTTTATGAATTGAGGGCTGGGATGGCATTGCAATGAAAGGTTTCCTCCGTCAAATGTGTCCAGAAAATCAAAGCGTATGGGAAAATCAGTCCTGAACTTTGGATAGCAATCTCCCAGCACTGCCTCTGCGTGAAAGTACATCAGGCAGTCAAACGAAACCTCGCATAAAATTGTTGAGCTTTCGATTAGCAATCCGTTTTCAGGTGTAATGAGCTCAAACGACCAGGCATAATTCGGCACATCCGGGTTGAGTCCTGAAATATTATCCCTGATCCATGTACCGCCCCAGGTTCCCGGTTCAAACCATGGCCTGGTGCGGAATACATTACGGCTCATCAGGTACAGCGATTCCTTCAATGTTGTCCCTTCCATCCAGACCGGCGTTTCCGGGCGCTGCCCGTCGACAAATACATCAACCAAGGGCATGATCTTCTGTTTGTGTTTATTGAGGACAACCCAGTCGACAAAGTAGGAGCGTTTGTAAAATTCCTTTGGACCGATGGGAGCCTTTAATCCGAGGTTTGAAACAGAACCTGCATGTGACCTGTACTGGATTTCATTCTTTGGAATATCGATGTAGATCAACAATCCTTCCCGTGATACCAGAGATGCCCCGGGTCCGATCAGGATTTTTATATCACAGGAATTATCAGGAGGTACTGATTTCAGTTTTCGGGTTATAAAAAAATCCTCAATACTCAGGGTGGTCTTCGTGCCGAAAAGAGGGTCATCTCCATCCAGGAATGGGGCGGTCATTTCCCTGATCTGTGCTTCAGGTTTGAAAAATCCGGAGATCTTAACCCAGGTTACATTTAGCCCTTTTTTCCTAAGGATCTCATCGATCCGATGATGGAATGAGTCAAAAAAAATCCCGTTGTAACCATCGATAATAACCTGACTGTACCCGCTGATCTTTTCTGCAAGCGATTCATAACCTGAAAAAATCATGTTATCGCCGATTCTGTGCGACGGATAAATATCATATTTGCCTCCCGGTAAGCTCTCTTTACTGACGGGGATCAGGTATTGGCGTGTCCTTCCCAGCTCCTTATTTTTACCGGAAGTATACAATCATTTTTTATTTTCAGTACAGGAAAACAATAACAGGTCAGGTGCCGGAGAAGCATTGAACTATTTTGGAAATCGCCTGAAAAACTTCCTTAATCCCGCATGGAATTTATGGATGCTATGCGGCTTGTAGTACATCAGGATGCATTCACCGGTAATCAAGTTTATACCTGATCCTTCAAGATCTTTAATTGCTTCTTTGGAATCGGCCATCTGTTGAATCCAAATCTGGCTGATACCTTTTTCCCTTGCTTCCCTGATAACTCCTGCAGTTTGATCTTTTTTGGTCATGATAATAAGCCCCTTTACATCATCGGGTAAGCTCTTAATATCATTATAAGCTTTAGTACCATTAATTTCGGTAGCATGCGGATTAACAGGAATGATATTCATTCCCTTTTCCTTTAGCTCCTTAAAAGCTGCAAATCCGAATTTCTTCGGATTACGTGACACGCCTGCCATTGCAACAGGTTCCGATCCAAGGAATTCTTCAATTTGACTTAAGGTTACCATTTTCTGAAATTTTAATTTATTAATAAAATGAAATTAAACTAGTGAGAACCAACATTCAATAAGTATAAAGACTTAAAATTACAACAATAAAAACAACAAAGGGTAATTTTTATTTACTTGGTGTAAGGTAAACCCAAAGATCCTCTATGAAAAACCCCACCGATCAAAAGGGATATCTTTTCTCCAAAGGATATTCCAACTACGTTTTTATGCTTTTGTTCCTGTTGTATATGTTCGATTATATCGACAGGTCAATCGTTACATCGATGTTTACATCAATTGAAAGGGATTGGGGTATTTCACACACCCAGAGCGGCATGCTGATGTCGGCCGTTTACTGGGCAATTGTGTTCCTTACTTTCCCGGTTTCTCTTCTGGTTGACCGGTGGAGCCGGACAAAGACCATAGGTATAATGGCAATCATGTGGAGCCTGGCAACGGCTCTGTGCGCATTGACGGGTAATTATGTCCAGTTGTTCATGGCACGCCTTCTTATCGGTGTCGGTGAGGCCGGTTATGCTCCCGGCGGAAGTGCAATGATCTCAGGATTATATCCGATTGAAAAGCGTTCAAAGATGATGGGGCTTTGGAATGCTTCCATACCACTTGGAACTGCAATAGGAGTGCTTCTTGGAGGAATTATTGCCACAAGGCTGGGATGGAAGCATGCTTTCGGGCTGGTTGCTTTTCCTGGCCTGATTGTCGCAATCCTCTTTCTTTTTGTAAAGGATTATAAAACTGTTGATCTTTCATTTATTGACAAAGCCAACAAGAAGATAAAAATGGAGAAAAAGGACATGGTAAAAGAATTCCTTTCCAAGCCATCAGTTATTTACACTTACTTTGGAATTACGGCTGTTGTCTTTGTAACAACATCGCTTATAACATGGCTATCCACATATTTTCAGCTTGAAAGGAGTCTGCCACAGGAAAAAGCAGGATCAATGGCCAGTGCAGTGATGATTATGGCCCTTGTTGGCGCACCGCTGGGCGGGATCCTGACAGACAGATGGCGCAAGAAACAATTCAATGCCAGATTACTGCTTCCGGCTATTTCGACCCTGACTGCAGCAATCCTGTTATTTGCAGCATTATTTCTTTTTAAAGGCGTCATTCAGTACATTCTTTTCCTGTCCCTGGGTATTGCCATTTTTCTTTTCATTTCGGGTGCCACTTCAGTAACCCAGGATGTTATTCATCCTGGCTTAAGAGCAACATCATATGCCATTGCGGTAGTGGTCCAGAACCTGCTGGGAGCATCGATGGCTCCGATCGTGGTCGGACGGATCTATGATAATACAAATATTAAAACTGCATTGGCCGTTTTGCCTTTTGTGCTTGTGATTGGGGCTGTTCTGTTTTACCTCGGATCGAGGCATTATGACAAGGACATGGAGAAGGTGGCGAAAATCAATCTGGAGGCGGCATAGAACCTAAATCCTTTACTTCTCCCTCGAAACAGTGTAATAAGCAAATTCCTTCAGTGAGTTTTTAACATCCGATTCGGGATAGGTATCCAGAATTGAAAGGGCCTTGTCGAGATACTGGTTCATCTTCAAGGCCGCATATTCCATGCCCCCGTGTTCTGAAACAAACCTGACTACCTCTGCAATATCGGATCTTGATTTCTTCTTGTTTCCCACGATTCTCAGTATATGCCTCTTTTGTGTAAGTGTCGATTCCTCAAGGGCATGGATAAGGGGAAGAGTTATTTTTTTCTCTTTGATATCGTTACCAGATGTTTTTCCGGTCAGACCGTTTCCCTCATAGTCCAGTAAGTCATCGCGTATCTGGAAAGCAATGCCGATGGATTCTCCGAAATCCTTCATCAACTGAATGGTGTCGGGATTATTTGTAGTGGACCTTGCACCGCAGGCAGTGCATGCCGAAATCAGTGCTGCGGTTTTGCCCTTGATGATCCGGAAATAATCATCCTCCCTGATATCCAGCTTTCTGGCTTTCTGAAGCTGGAGCAGTTCTGCTTCAGTCATTGATTTCACTGCTTCTGAGACTATCTCCAGCATATCCAGCCGGTTCTTTTCAATGCTGATAAGCAGTCCTTTGGTCAGCATGTAATCGCCTACAAGAACTGCTATTTTGGAATTCCATAATGCATTTACTGAAAGTGCACCGCGTCTCTCAGAAGCGTCATCCACAACATCATCGTGTACAAGCGAAGCAGTATGCAACAGTTCAATAAATGTTGCGGCTACATATGTAGGTTCACCGATCTTTCCGTTCAGCTTTGCACTCAGAAAAACAAGCATTGGCCTCATCTGTTTGCCTTTGCGCCTGAAAATATAATTTAAAATTATTTTTAAAAGGGGAATACTGCTTTGCATGGTTTTGCCGAAGTAGGCTTCAAACTGAGCCATTTCTTCTTTAACAGGTTTTTTTATATTCCCGAGATCAGGCATGAACTGATATTTTGCCAAAGATAATAAAAGCTAAACGACACCTTTTCAGGTTTTAAATTATTTAGAAGCGTAATTCGCTGCCAGAACACTATTTAGTTTCCTTAAACATTTTCCTCTGGAACAGGACTATTGCAATTACACCGCAGGTTATGGCTGAATCGGCAATATTGAATACAGGTCTGAAGAATACCAGCGATTCACCGGCCCGGAAGGGCGACCAGTCGGGCCATTGGGTGTTGATCACCGGGAAATACAGCATATCTACCACCCTGCCGAGAAGGAAAGAGGAATAGCCTCCATGTGGAGAGAACAATACAGAAGGCTGATTAAAGCTTTCGCTGAAGATCATGCCATAGAATGCGCTGTCGATCATATTTCCGATAGCTCCGGCCAGAATGGCGGTGACTGAAAGAATCAGACCGGTATTTGATTTTTTTCTTATAAGCGACAGGAGAAACCATGTTATACCCCCGATTGCCACGATCCTGAAGACGCTGAGAACGATTTTCCCGGTTGTTCCTCCCATTTCCATACCAAATGCCATACCGTTGTTCTCGATGAAATGGAGTATTCCCCAGTTCCCGAGCATGTGTATTTCCTGCCCGAGAACCATATGTGTCTTGACCCAGAACTTAAGTATCTGGTCGGCTACCAGGATCAGAATAATAAGTAACGAAGCTTTTTTCCCAGAGGACATTTTCCTGAAATATTTTTAAGGTGCGCAAAATAGTAAAAAATGCTGATATGAGAAGCTAATTGACAATCAATAAAAAACCCCCCACATGACCTGGGGGGTTGTTTAGTGCATCCGGAACCAAATTCCTTTGAATTGCAGACAATATATGATCAGGGACAGGTTACATTCAGATAATTTCCATCCCAGCAGTACCAGTCAGTTGTTCCGAAATGTCCCTGGCTCTTAACCCTTCCATTGTGGAGAGTTGAATTCCATTCGACATTCAGATCAAAGAACTGGAGGAATGAGGTATCATAGTAATGAATTGTGTAATATGCATTTAATGCACTGGTTGTAAGTCCGTATTCAATATAGCTGCCGAGAAAGTTATCGCCGGTTTTGATATATGTGTATTTAATATTTCCAACAGATTCGCTGGTTTTTTCCCAGTCGATCTGAACAACCTTTACGGGGCTTGTTGGACTCAGGTACAATATCCATTGGCCGCCAAGACCATCAAAGTCGGAAGTTCCTTCAAACCAGAGGAAATCATTGAATCCTCCGGTTCCCTCCTTAGTGATATACATCTTCCAGACGACATTCGTTGAAGCTATCTGGCCTGTAAGCCTTCCTTTGTAAGTTGTGTTCAGCACTGTCGCATTGACGCTCCACTGCCAGGTTTTATCCGTAACATAAGTTGGGGTCTGATTGACTGCCAGCTGGAAAGATGTTACTGGAACAGCAAGGGTGGTGTAAATTATTGTTTTCCATAGAAGTGCAACACCTGCTGAGAACTCCCAGTTGCTGGTCTGCGTTCCTTTGGGAACCGATATGGCTGAATCGCCTTTTTTCCCTGTTTCAAAATTGCTGAAGTCAATTGTCATCGACTTTGCCGGGGGAAGAATGGGCGGCTCTCCCTTATCTTTCTTGCAGCTTGTAATAAGTGACAAACTAAAGACGCCAAGAAAAATAACTACAAAATACCTTTTCATATATCAAAAAGTTTGATTATTGGTTAGTTCCTATACAACGTCAAAGTTACCTTAAAAGTATTGGTTAAGAGGAAACAAGAGTGAATTATTCATCATAACATTTCTGTTTTTGCAAAACGGAAACCTCTTTCAGATAATTATTATCTGATCAGTCTAAACTATTTCACGACTCTTTTGTTTAACAGTAAATTAAACTCAGAATGGAACGCAGAAGTTTTTTAAAGAACCTTGGAATAGGAATTACTGCAACTTTTGTTGCGGGTAAATCTCTGGCAAGTGAATTAACTAAATCAATGAATTATACTATGGAAAATTTTAACACACACGAATTTCCGGCACTTCCTTACGCATATGATGCCCTGGAACCCTATATTGATGCCCGAACAATGGAAATACATTATGACAAGCATCACCGGGCTTATTTTAACAATTTCATAACTGCCATAAAAGGCACTGCCGCTGGATAGCACTCCGATTGAAAAAATATTTGCAGCAGTTTCCGGATCAGGTGATGCAGTAAGGAACAATGGAGGCGGTTTCTATAACCATGTTTTTTTCTGGAATAGCATGGCATCTAAATCGGCAGGACCATCGGCTGATCTTTCAGCAGCTCTTTCTCAAGCGTTCGGTTCTTTCGATAAGTTCAAGGAAACTTTCAGTAATTCGGCAAAAACCCGGTTTGGAAGCGGCTGGGCATGGCTCTATTTCACAGCTGATAAAAAGCTTGCTGTCGGAAGCAGTCCCAACCAGGATAATCCGCTTATGGATGTTTCACCAATTAAAGGCATGCCATTGCTTGCAATTGATGTGTGGGAACATGCTTATTATCTGAAATATCAGAATAAGAGAGCTGATTATGTAGAGGCTTTCTGGAATATTGTGAACTGGGAAGAAGTGAACAGGAGGTATCAGCTGGCCCTGAAATAATGGGGAAGATGAATTGCAGTAAATAACGGGGGAGTTTGAAAAAGCGCCCCTTTTTATGTATACAAAAACCTCTTTATCTTTAACGTGGCTGTTTTCTGGAACGGAAGCGGCTGCAAAAAAACCTTATTGATCTGGCTGAACTTATTGACTTTTGAATTGACATATTCCTGTATTTCTGCCAGAATCTCGTTCTTTTTATCTTCATATCTGTTTGGCCATATCCTGTTTCAGATTCTGGTACTTCTTTTCCAGCTCTTCCATATTCAGATGGACATACGCCACCAGTTTGCCTTTCTGCTGTATCACAAGCGATTCGACAACAAACCGGAAATTATTTATAACTGACTCAATCTCTTCAGGATAAATATTCTCTCCGCTGGCTCCCAGGATCATATTCTTCAGCCTTCCCTTGATAAAGAGATAATTGTTCCTGTCCATCGACCCAAGATCACCAGTCTTAAACCAGCCATCCCGCGTGAGGACCTCTTTTGTCATCTCAGGATCCTTGTAATATCCTTTCATAACGTTTGGTCCGCGTGCCCAGATCTCACCTTCGCCAGTTTTTTTGTCGGGGTTGTTTACCTTCAGTTCAATATCTTCAATTGCCGGGCCGGTTGATTCAAAAACAGATTGCTGAGGATTAGCCCCGGCAAGCAACGGAGCAGTTTCGGTAAGTCCGTAACCAACAGCATATGGAAACCTTGCTTCACGCAGGAACAGTTCTACATTCCTGTTTATTTTCGCTCCGCCGATCCCGAAAAACTTCAGCTCTCCGCCGAATGTCTGTAAAAGCTTTTTACCTGCAGCAACATTAAGCCTTTTTCTTATGAATCCGACCTTATAAAGAATTCTCAAAATAAAGTTATCCCTGAAAGTGGGCAGGATCTTGTTGAAATAGATCTTCTCCATGATCAGCGGAACTGTAAGCATCATTGTCGGTTTAACCTCTTTAAGAGCCGGTAACAGAATTGCCGGACTTGCCGGTTTCCGGAGATAATAAACACAAGATCCGAATATCATTGGAAGTATGAGGCCCAGTGTATTTTCATATGAATGCGACAACGGAAGTACTGACAGGAACCTGTCGTTTTCGTTTATTGACTGGATCCTTCCGCCTTTGAGTGCGTTGAACGAGATATTCTTGTGTGTAAGCATCACTCCTTTTGAACGGCCGGTAGTCCCCGAAGTGTAAATTATCGAAGCAAGATCATCTTCCTGTACGTCATAGATTCCTGACGGAACAGCCAGCGGATCATAAACGGGTGCACCTGTTCCGGAAAAAAGGACTGAATAGTCTTCGATCTGAATGCCGGTTTTAAGATCATCAGATTTAAATTCTTCGATCTTTGGCAGTAAGGATGATGAAATAAATATCGCCTTTGAACCTGAGTGACTCAGCACATTGGCAACCTCCGTTGCTGAAAAATCAGGCAGAATCGGGACTGCAACAGCCCCCATAAAGGTAATTGAAAAAAAAGCTGAGCTCCAGTTTGGCATGTTTGTGCTTAGGATCGCGACCCTGTCGCCTGATGCAATGCCCAGTTTTTCAAGAAGTGCGGTCAACGAATTGATCTCCCTGCCGGCTTCATTCCAGCTCCTGGCCTTTTCTCCGGCAAATGCATATGCATTTTGATTTCCGTACTTCCGGACCGTCTCACTGAAGATGGCAGGAAAAGTGAGCCGTGTATTGAATTCTTCCATTAATTCCTTATGTTTTTCCTGTATCCTGAGAGTGCAAAGTTGTAAATTTTTATCGTTATTATAATATTATAACAAGATAAATATTAATTTGTTGCTTAAATAACTGGCATTAATAACCAAACTTTTTCCGGAGAAGATGGTTAAATTTGTAGATGTCTTTTAAAAATAGCCAATGGCAAAATTAATCAGGGTTACAAAGGAATTTTCATTTGAAATGGCTCATGCACTCTGGAATTATGATGGTCCGTGTAAAAATGTACACGGTCATTCATACAAGCTGTTTGTTACACTCTCCGGGTTCCCGGTAAATGATCAGCAGAATCCCAAAAACGGAATGGTGATTGACTTTGCAGATCTTAAGAATATCGTAAGAAAAGAAATAATCAGTGTATTCGACCATTCAGTAACAGTTTCGGGGAATTACGATAAGGGAAAACTCGACATGTTCAAAACGATGTTCGGCAATACAAACATTGTAAATTATCAACCCACATGTGAGAATCTTGTTGCCGATTTTGCAGCAAAAATAAGGAACCGGCTCCCTGATAAAGTCAGGTTATACAGCCTGAAGCTTTATGAGACTGCCACTTCATACGCCGAGTGGTACGCTTCAGATAATGAATAAACGCCATATGTCAGAAAATCAATCAAAAAAACTCTTTTTACTGGATGCTTACGCGCTGATTTTCCGTTCGTATTATGCATTCATTAAAAATCCGAGAGTAACCTCAAAAGGGATGAATACCTCGGCGATCTTCGGATTCCTCCTTACCCTGAGGGAAGTCCTCCAGAAACAAAAACCGACGCACATTGCTGTGGTCTTTGATACTCCCGAACCTACTTTCAGGCACAAGATGTTCAAGGATTACAAGGCAACTCGTGACGAAACACCCGAGGACATTAAAATTGCTGTTCCATATATCAAACGGCTGATTGAAGCATATAAAATTCCCGTGATAGCTTATCCGGGTTTTGAAGCTGATGATGTTATCGGAACACTTGCGAAAAAAGCATCGGACCATGGCTTTACAACTTATATGATGACTCCGGATAAGGATTATGCCCAGCTTGTTTCAGACAGGATCTTCATGTTCAAGCCTTCAAGGAGCGGCAATGAATCAGTACAATGGGGTGTTGAAGACGTAAAACGTGAATTTTCGGTGCATGAGCCCGAACAGGTAATTGACATCCTTGCACTTATGGGTGATACTGCTGACAATATACCTGGAGCTCCAGGGGTCGGACCTAAAACTGCCAGGAAGCTTATTTACGAATATGGGTCAATTGAAGATTTATTTAAAAATACCGACAAGCTGAAAGGAAAACTGAAAGAGACAATTGAAAACAACAGGGAGCAGATAGAAATGTCAAAGAAGCTCGCAACAATAGAGACCAATGTTCCGGTTGAACTTAAGGAAGATGAACTTGTGACCGAAATTCCAGACAGGGAGAAGTTGAAAAAGCTTTTCGATGAACTTGAATTCAGGACCATTGCTGCAGATATAATCAAGGAAATTGATAAATCAGATAAACCTGCCGAACCGGCAGAAGCTCCAAAAACACCCGGGGACTCAACCCAGGGCACACTGTTCGGAGAAAATGCCATACCTGAAGTATCAAGCATGGCCACTATTGAGTCTCTTCCCCATAATTACATATTGCTCGCGAGTGAAAAAGAACTGACGAGTTTTGTTGCGAAGGCATTAAAACTTAAGGAAATCTGTTTTGACTCGGAAACGACAAGCATTAATCCGCTTGATTCAGAACTTGTTGCACTCTCATTCTCCTGGCAGAAGGGAACCGGATATCTGGTTCATTTCCCGGAATCACAGGAAGAAACCATTAAGATTCTGAGAATATTGAGGCCCCTTCTTGAAGAACCAGGTATTCTGAAAATCGGACAAAACATGAAGTTCGACATACAGGTCCTCCTGAACTACGGGATAGAGGTCAAGGGCTCCCTCTTTGATACAATGATCGCCCATTACCTCCTGGAACCCGACATGAGGCATAATATGAACTACCTGTCGGAAACCTATCTTTCATACAGTCCGGTTCATATTGAATCGCTGATAGGTGAAAAGGGTAATAATCAGAAGACTATGCGGTCGGTTCCAGTCGAAAAGGTAAAAGAATACGCCGTTGAGGATGCTGATGTTACATTTCAGCTAAAGGAAGTTTTTGAGCCAAAGTTAAAGGCCGAAAACCTTTCGGACCTTTCGGAGAAGATAGAAATGCCTTTGATACGTGTACTTGCCGATATGGAAAGGACCGGTATAAAACTTAACCAGGATGACCTGAAAGCAATATCAGCCGATTTGCGTGAGGAAATTATTGGCCTTGAAAAGGAGATATACGACCTGGCGGGCACGGAGTTTAATATTTCCTCACCCAAACAGCTCGGGGATATCCTTTTCATTCGCCTGAAACTTGATGAAAAGGCAAGGGTTACAAAAACAAACCAGTTTGTTACAAATGAGGAGATCCTTCAGAGGCTTACAGGGAAGCATCCGATAGTCGGGAAAGTGCTTGAATACAGGGGACTCAAAAAGCTGCTGTCAACTTATCTTGAGCCGCTGCCCCAGATGGTCGATAAGAAAACAGGAAGGATCCACACCTCCTTTCGGCAGGCAGTTGCCGCAACCGGCAGGCTCAGCTCCGATAATCCGAACCTGCAGAATATCCCTGTGCGGGATGAAAGAGGGAGGGAGATCAGGAAGGCTTTTGTACCTGAACAGGGAAATATCTTTTTCTCAGCTGACTATTCACAAATTGAGCTGAGGCTGATTGCACATCTCAGCGGGGACCCCAATATGATAGGAGATTTTCTCTCGGGAAACGATATCCATGCTGCAACTGCTTCAAAAATATTCGGTGTGGACATTAAGGATGTAACCAGGGAAATGCGCGGCAGGGCAAAAACAGCCAATTTTGGTATAATCTACGGCATTTCCTCATTCGGCCTTTCGGAAAGACTGGGTATAGGCAGAAAAGAAGCAAAGGATCTGATCGATGGTTATTTCAATTCGTACCCGGGAGTCAAAAGATACATGGAAGAAAGTATCAGGAAAGCAAGAGAAAATGGTTTTGTTACGACGATGTTCGGTCGCAGAAGGTATCTTCGGGATATTCATTCGCGGAATCAGGTTGTACGAGGTAATGCCGAACGGAACGCCATTAATGCACCATTGCAGGGAAGCGCTGCCGATATAATTAAAATTGCCATGGTAAGGATCTATGAGAAGATGAAAGCAGAAAAATATGCCTCCAGGATGATACTGCAGGTGCATGATGAGCTGATATTTGAGGTAGTCCCGGATGAGCTTGAGAAGCTGAAGAAAATGGTGGTATACGAAATGTCAAATGCAGCCAAACTTGACGTACCATTAACAGTCGACTGGGGGACAGGTAAAAACTGGCTGGAGGCACATTAACCCCCTTCAGGGGGCAGAGGGGATTAATAAATGCGGCAGAAAGATCGAGCAGAATTATATTCAAATATGGAAATTAAAGTTCTTTTCTTCGGGGTGCTTGCTGAGGTGACAGGAACCTTCTCAAGGCATTACAATGATGTAAAATCGTTTGCTGATCTCAGGCACAGGATAGATGATGATTTTCCGGAAATAGTTCATTATAATTTCCGCATCGCCGTCAATAACGAAATCATAAACGAAGACCCTTTGCTCAGTCAGGGTGACGAGATTGCTTTTCTGCCTCCCTTCGCAGGAGGATAAAAACAGGTTCATTAAAAGTTCAAACCCAGGCGAAATGCATTTAATCAACGGTCCTGTGCCTGTAAGCGTAATCACTGACAAGATTGCGAAAGCCGGTAAAAATTACGAATCCGGAGCTCATTCGCTCTTTCGGGGCCAGGTACAGCGGGATAATACTGGCAGCAAAATGAAAGATCAGACCAGATCCAGATCGTTCATTTCGTACTGAAAGCTGTCTGCATCACCCGACATATTTCCGTCATGGGTAATAAGGACGGCACCTGTCTTTCCCTGAAGGATCGAATTATATTCTTCCTTGCTGTTCAGTACTTCAATTGCTTTTAAGACCTGTTCGTCGGTCTTAATCGAGCAGTGCATAAGATCCGTCTTCGTAAAAATAACGACCTGCATTATCTCGTCCTCCAGAAGGCTTGTGATCTCATTTTTAAAGGCCAGGAGATCCTGCTCCAAGGTATGGTTCAGGTCCTTTTCCAGTTCGGTGAAAAGGTCCTTTTGAAGGTCATAGTATTTTTCCTTTTTTGCGTTGGCGATCAGTTCATCAAGCGAAGCTTCAGTTCCGGTCTGATAACTGAATTTACGTTTCAGGAGGTAGTCCTTAAAATCGGTAAAGTCCTGATCGGTAAACTTAAACTGATCAATGCTTTTCAGCGTAGGATGCGACCAGTAATAGCTGGTAGCATAATCAAAAATATAATTCCGGAGGAAAAGTTCTGTTGCAATCTGGCTAAGCGGCTGAGCTGATATTTCAACATCCGGAGTGATACCGCCTCCGTCCTTTACAGTGCGGCCGTTCCTCGTCTTAAATACCGAAATAAGCGAATCCGGAATTATCCCCACACTGCCATCCTCATTTGGATGTGAAAAATCGCGTGCCTGAATGCATCTTCCGCTGGGAATGTAGTATTTTGCCGTTGTTACTTTCAGCTGGGTATTATAGCTCAGCGGTCGCGTTATCTGTACAAGTCCCTTTCCATACGATCTTTGACCCACAATTATTCCCCTGTCGAGGTCCTGGATTGCTCCGGCCACGATTTCTGATGCTGAAGCGCTTCCCCGGTTAATAATGACTGCCAGCGGAATCTTGTCATCAACAGCCGATTTTGAAGTTTTGAAATCCTCATCGAATTGTTTCACTTTGCCTTTTGTGGAGACGATCTCATTTCCCGCGCCCACGAAGAGATTTACAATATCCACGGCTTCTGTCAGCAGGCCTCCGGGATTTCCCCTCAGGTCAAGTACAATCTGCTTTGGATTACTGGCTTTCAGGGCAACAAGGGCATTTTTAACATCACTTGAACAATCCTGAGTGAAATTGGTAAACCGGATATATCCTGTTTTTGAATCAATCATGCCGTAATAAGGTACTGGAGGAACAACTATTTTCTCCCGTTTCACTGAAAAATCCATTTCAGTCCCGTTCCTTTCAACAGTAAGATTAATTGTAGTACCCGGATTCCCCTTAAGTTTTTCGCTTACCTGGTCGTTTGAATAACCCTTTAAGGATACGCCGTTAACTTTCTTGAGGATGTCACCCGGTTTTATGCCGGCGACATCTGCCGGAAATCCTTTGTATATAAGGGAAACTACAACGTAATCACCATCACCTCTTATAAGGGAACCTATGCCTCCATACTTTCCGGTTGTCATGAAGGTAACTTCATCCCCCTCCGATTCCGGGTAATAAACAGTGTACGGATCAAGGGTCTTAAGCATATTGTCAATGCCGGACTTGACCATCTTGTCCGGGTTAATGTCGTCAACATAAAAAGTATTGAGTTCCCTGAAAAGTGAGAAAAAGATATCCAGATTTTTAGCTATCCTGAAGTCCCTCGTTTCCTGTGTGGAAAGGAAGGAAACACTTATCCCTGCTGTAATAAAGATAACTCCGACTATTATAAATCTTATTGAACGAATCCTTTTCATAATAAATTTATTTAAATACGAATTGCAAAAGTAACAAGAAAATGAGCCGATGAGTTCACACCTGAAATATTAAAATAACTTTAACATTTTAAATTCACCTTCCTGATTGCAGTACAAAGAGTTTCAATAGCTTCTTTTACCGATTTCTCGAGTGACGGATAATCGGGAATACTTTTTTGTCTGAAGATCATTATAAATGCAATCTGAATGCTTTCAGATACAAGGCATTTGTAAAGCTGTTGCTTGTTTTTGCGGTAAGCTTCCCGGATCCTTCTTTTTATCAGGTTTCTTGTAACTGCAAGCCTGAAGCTCCTTTTGGGAACGCTAATTGCTATCTGGGCGGGGGAGGGGAGATTAACAGGGCTGATTATCCATGAAACCCTGAACTGCGGAGAATGGAAAACATTTCCGTGTTCAAAGATCTCCCCGATCAGTTTGGTCTTGCAAAGCCTTTCATCCTTCGAGAATGTTTGCTTTTCATCCCTGTTCATATTGCGGCAGATTATCAGCCGGACACTCCGGAAGGTCCTACTTTATCAGGAAAGTACACGTATTTTGATTAAAGTTACCTGCTGTTCCTGTAATGCTCCTTAAGAAATTCATCAAGAGCCATTGTCATTGAAGGAGCTTTTGGATTCGGAGCGTTTATGTCGAGCCTTAACCCTTCATTCTCAACAGCTGTGGCGGTTGTTGGTCCGAAAGCAGCAATCTTGATATCCCCCTGCACAAAATCAGGGAAGTTTTCCTTAAGCGATTTGATACCTGATGGGCTGTAGAAAACAAGGATATCGTAATCAAAATCATTCATGTTCGAGAAGTGGCTGCTTATGGTTTTATACATCGTTCCGATCGAATATATTATATTGTTTTTACCCAGAAGTTCTGGAATTTCCGCATTATGCGGCTCAGAGAGAGGAACAAAAAAAGTGTCATCCCTGTGCTTGATTATTAAGTCAATCAGATCCTGAAATCTGGCTTTGCCATGGAATATTTTACGCTTCCTGTAAACAATGTATTTCTGGAGGTAAAAAGCCACATTCTCCGTGATGCAGAAATACTTCATGGTATCAGGAACAACTATCCTCAGTTCATTGCATATTCTGAAAAAATGATCAATCCCTGTTTTACTTGTAAAGATGACAGCAGTAAAATCAAGGATATTGATTTTTTGTTGACGGAAATCCTTGGAAGTTATTCCCTCGACCTGCACAAATGGCTTAAAATCAATTTTCAGGTTGTATTTTTTAGCCAGATCAAAATATGGTGACTTCGGATTGTCTGGCTCTGGCTGTGAAACTAAGATTTTTCTTATTTTCAATTTTTTACTGATTAAGTTTTATCCTCAAAGTAAAACTACACTTCCCACTTCAGGAAAGGCCTGTAAAATATTTCAATAAAATCAATACAGGCAAAATTTCCAGCGCACAAAGGTACAAAATCAAATACAATATAGAAATATCCCTTTTTATAAATATTAAAAACAGCCTCAGAACACGGAATGCATAAAAGGTCACGAGTACTGCCAGTCCGATGATAAAATAGAACGAAGGCGGGAAAAAAACAGTATATATGAGCAGGACGACAATGCCGAAAATCACGAACGAACTGAACCGGTAGGACTGATAGACATTGAACAGGTACTCATTGAATGCTTCGGCCCTTCCGCTTAAATTTCCGGTTGAAGTACAAATAAAATGCCTTGAAGTAATTCCGAAAATTACCACACAAAGGGTTATGAGCATAAACACAAATGAGGGTATTCCTGATGGTATGAACTCATAATACTCAGCCGCACAATACCCGAAAAGGGCAATAACCAGGAATGAAACGAAGTTAAGGACCGTTGACTGCCAGGTGAATACCGATCCGATATCATGTGAAACAGATTCAGTGATCCCCCGGAACATCAGGAACCTGGCCATTTCCGGTAGTATGCTCCTTGATCTTGTTCTTACTATCATGTACAGGTATGCCGCAATGAGGACAACAGCGATCATCCAGTCATGATGAAGCGGTTTTTCCGGCATCTCCTTGCCATCCCTGAGGTCCTTTATCAGGGTTACGGCTTGTCCCTGACGGACCGATGCTGTCTTTCCAGCGAGCTGATAAGGAAACTGCCCGGCCGGGATGCGTCCAAAGTAATTGATTACATTCTCCGGTTTGTAAAAAGTAATATCTGCAATGCTGTTCCTGGCGCAAACAGAGGTTGTGTCAGTTATTGTTACTTCTGATATCCGGGAGCTTCTCTTTTTTAGCCCTGAATCGAGCCTTAAAAAAGCAGGCGGCTCATCAAGTTTCCGGAACACTGAATCGGGAATCAGGTTTCCAGTGTTAATATGGATAACAAGTTTAGGTTTTATGGTATCCTGAATATAGTAGCCGGTTATCATAACCTTTTTGCAGAATAGACCACAAAAGTAGTGATAAATAAAGATTCGGAGATCAGTTTAGAAAACAGAAAAATCAGAAATACTCATTACAGGTTCCTGAAATATCCGCGAGGATATTGTTTGCAAGCCGACTGGCCCCGATCCTGAAAAGTGTATTTTCAAGCCAGCTTTCGCCAAGGCAACTGTTTACAATGTGATAATATGTAAGAGCATGGGCTGAAGTAACAATCCCTCCTGCTGCCTTAAAGCCAACTTTAATTCCTGTTTCAGAATAGAAATTCATTATAGCCTGGCACATTACAAATGCTGCCTCGGGAGTTGCCGATACGGGAGTTTTTCCGGTCGATGTTTTAATAAAATCAGCCCCTGCATCCATTGCAATCATCGATGCCTTGAATATCTGTTCATAATCGCCAAGCAAGCCTGACTCGACTATCACTTTCAGATGTTTTTCGCCAATGGCTTCCTTGATTTCGCGGATTTCGTCAGCTACTGTTGCGAAATCATTTCCCATGAAAGCACCTACCGGCATTACAATATCAATCTCATCTGCTCCTGCCTCAGCTGCCATCTTGCATTCGGCAACCTTAATGCTTCTGAAAGTCTGGGATGAGGGAAAAGCTCCTGCTACCGAAGCGATCCTGACGCTTTTGGCAGTCAGCTTCTCTTTGACTACCGAAACAAAATTCGGGTATACACAGATGGCTGCAACATTCGGGATATTTGAAAACCTGCCTGAAAAGCTGTTTACCTTTCCGGTAAGATGAATTATATGACTTTTATTATCCGTTGCGTTAAGACTGGTCAGATCAATTACATTGAGGATATTCATCAGGAGATGCTTATCGGGGGTCCCTGTTGCGACTGATTCAACTTTTTTCAGACCTTTTTTAATCTCTGCTTCCGAGGGACATGATTTGATAAGTTTTTGATATAGCTTTGTCATATGATCATCCTTTCGATTTAACTAAATAAATTCCTGCAATGAAAAAAAAGAACGGGTTCAATATAATGCTTTTTGTTTTCATAATTATTTTAATTATGATTTTAAGTTGCACAAAAACTATTAAAAGAAACGCTTCCGGGACTTTGCTTCAGACAGACAGGGATTTTTCGGCGATGTCGGTTAAGGAAGGAATGCATAAAGCTTTCCTCTTTTACATGGCCGATAGTGGTATGATATTAAGGGATAATTCATACCCTCTCAGGAGCAGGCAGTCATTGACCTCGCTTTTTGAAAAAAGCAGCGATACATCATTCGTCCTTACATGGGAACCAATCTATGAGAAACTATCGCAGAGCGAAGATCTTGGGTTTACTGTAGGAACTTATACGAATCAGGCAAAAAGAACGGGAGAGGTCTCAAAAGGAACCTACGTTACAATCTGGCAAAAACAAGAAGACGGATCCTGGAAGTTACTTCTGGACACAGGTACACAGGGTTTGCCTGATAAAGCAAACTGATCACTGAATATCAGGCTGCATTTGAATTACTCTTTGAAAGTTTATGGTTTCTTGCAAGCGAAGCAAAGATCCCGAAAACTGACAGTATCGAGAAAATAACAAACCCGGTCCGCATTGCTGAAATCAGTCCCGGGTATGTGGATTTATTAATCTGTTGTTTTCCGATAAACAGGGCGATAAGCATCATTGCGATCCCCATGCTGAGCATCTGTCCGATCATCCTCATTGTCCCCACAACACCTGAAGCTACGCCAAGATGTCGCTTCTCCACGGAGCTCATTATGGCATTTGAATTGGGCGATGAAAACAGTCCAAAGCCAATACCCATCAGTATCAGCAAACCTACAATACCATACACCGGTGTCGCAGGCGTCACAAAGCAAAGCAGCACAAGCCCTGCTGCAGTGAATCCCATTCCTATCGATGCTATAATGCCGGGATTTACCCTGTCAGAAAGTTTCCCGGCAACAGGTGAAAGTAAAGTCATGGCAATGGGCTGGGAGATCATAATAAGGCCGGCATATCTTGCGTCAAACCCTTTCAGGTATTGAAGGTAAAGGCTCATGAAAAAGCCGATCGCGCTTGTTGCAGAGTAATTGATCAGGGCAGCCATTCCTGAAAAGGCAAAGACCCTGTTCCGGAGTATCAGTCGGATATCAAAGACCGGATTTTCGGTTCTCCTTTCAAAAATAAGAAATACTGCCGCCATTAAGGCTCCTGCGATTAGGCAAACCCATCCGGTTGATGATGGAAGTTTAGAAAATCCGTACATAAGACTAAAAAGTGCGGTTCCATAAAGAAGAGAACCTTTCCAGTCGAATTTTTCTCCTTTTGAATCAGCCCACTCGGCTTTGATCCTGGTTTTGATCAGGACCAGGGATGCAATTCCAAATGGTACCAGAAATGCAAAGATGCTTCTCCATCCGAAGTGCTGGGTAAGCAATCCCCCTACCACCGGTCCTGTTGACAGGCCAAGGTAAACAGCAGTAATATTTATGCCCATTGCCTTTCCCCGTTCCCCCACTGCAAAAACTGAAGTTATGATGGCCAGGCTTGTTCCGAATATCATTGCACCTGAGATCCCCTGCATGATTCTGAGAACTATAAGGGAAGTCAGGCTCCGCACAAAGACAATCAAAAAAGTAACTACTGTAAAAAGCAGAATGCCTGTTGTAAACACCTTTTTCCTGCCTGCTATATCCGCCAGACGTCCTAAGGGCAAAAGAAAAATTGCGGATGAAAGAATAAAGCTGCTTATCACCCAGCCAAGTCCGATCGCACTGGCGCCCAGATCCTTACCTATCGAAGGCAATGCCAGATTTACTGCAGATCCAAGAAATGGGGTCAGGAATGCTGCAAAAGTTGAAACAAGAAGGACTGATCTTTTAAATGCCTTGTCTTCTGTAATATCCGGCTTATCACTCATTTCTCCAACTGGTCTTCAATATGGGGAATTTTATTCTTTTTCTTTGGTATCGATTATTATAGTAACAGGGCCGTCATTAATAAGTTCAACATCCATCATCGCACCAAATTCTCCTGTTGCTGCTATTTTCCCTATAAGCCCGGAGATCATGTTCACAAACGAATTATAGAGCGGTATTGCAGTTTCCGGGGGGGCGGCACGGATATATGAAGGCCTGTTTCCTTTTTTTGTTTTTGCATGCAGGGTAAACTGACTTATCACCATGATTTCCCCTCCGGTTTCAAGAACCGAACGGTTCATAACCCCATTATCGTCGCTGAAGATCCTCAGCTGAACAATCTTTTTACTGAGCCACTCGGCATCGGTTTCATTATCGGACTCTTCTATCCCCAGCAAACACCAGCAATCCCCGGCCTATTTCTGATTTCATCCGGCCATTAATTGATACTGATGCCCTGCTGACCCTTTGAATGACAGTTCTCATGCAAAACCACAAAAAGAGACCAAATATATGCATTTTATTATCTTTGCGCACGTTAAGCTTTTTTAATGGACTTTGTTACAATTGTAGCTGTCGCCCTGGGATTATCGTTCGATACCTTTGCCGTCTCACTTTCGTATGGAGTAATACAGAACAAAATCAGATTCTGGCAGGCGGTGCGTATTGCATTTGTGCTTGCCGTGTTTCAGGCAGGACTGTTGGTTACCGGCTATTTTCTGGGATCGTTTATCAGTGATTTGGTAAAAGCAGCAGACCACTGGGTGGCTCTAATTTTGCTTTCTTTTCTTGGGATAAGGATGATAATCGAGGGGATGAAACGCACTGAAAATGTTGAAATCAGGGACTACACTAAAACGCTTACACTGCTTTCAGTAGCACTCGGAACCAGCATTGATGCATTTGCCGTTGGGATAAGTTTTGCCCTGTTAAGCATCAGGATCTGGTACTCAGGGATAATAATTGGAACAGTGACATTCCTTGCCTCAATGACAGCGATCAGGATTGGTAAATCAGCAGGTTACAGGCTTGGTAATAAGGTTGAAATAATAGGAGGCCTTATTCTGATCGCTATAGGGGTAAAAATATTTTTGGAGCATATGCTGGGGGCTTGACTCCCCAAGGAGCTGTCTAAAAAGCCAACCACCTCCCCCTGACACTTCGGTCAGGGTACTCCTCCTTAAAAAGGAGGAGAAAGTTATGGTGTTGTATATCAATACTTTCCCCTCCTTCTCAAGGGGGCTGAGCGTTAAAAAATAGCCTGGTAGGCTATTTTAGCGATAGAGCCAGAATGCAGGGGTGGCCGCCCGAAGGGTCATGACGGGGTGGTTCACCTGACTTTTTCAACAGCCCCACTAACTGAATGCAATGATTTAACACCCCTTCAAGGGGGCAGGGTGTAAACCCCGGGGAGTTAACGCTTAATAGTTCTTATTCCAAACACCGGTCCGGCAGTATTACCAGCATGAGCCTGGAATTTAATTGTTAGTCTTGATTTTCCTTTGGTCATATTTTCAGGGATGTCATACTGTACATTTATGAACTGCCCCTCTTTTTTACCTGAAATATTTTCAGTTGCAATGATTTTATCATTCACCAGAATATCAAATGTCTTAGCACCCGGAAACCCTCCCCAGTACTCGGCAACAAGACTTACTGGAACATCTGGTTTAATCTTCATGTCGAAGGAAAACCATCCGCTTCTTGATTCACGGTTTGTTCTTTCTTTAAAGGTTCCAGGTGTTGTTTTTTCACCCCTGAAATTGTGATCGCGTTCGGGCTGCATTTCTCCCGGCTGAACATAATCGATGGTTGCAGCTTTAATTCTGCTGATCCTCTCAAGTTCAGCTTTGTATTCTGTCTCCCTGGCAATCCAACCGGCTTCATTGAAAAGGTCCCAGTAAACCGAATAACGTCTGTTGTAAATCGTGTAAAATGGCTTCAATTCAATATCGCGCGGCCTGCCGGTATTCACCGTGACAAACGTATTCGCTTTTCCTTCCACCGGCTTAAGCCACAATGCTGGATTCCTGGTTTCTGTCATAAATACAGGTACATACATGGGATCCCTGGAAGCGGAATCCTTCACAGGACCAAGATCACCTGCCATTACCAGCGGACCGTACATAACTGCCACCCTGTTTGAATCATCAGGCATTGATTCGAGCCTGAGCGAGAAGGGGATCTTCACTTCCAGCCTGTCGCCTGTCTTCCACTTTCTTTCGATCCTGACAAAGCTGCCGGGTTGTTGATTCACATGTTTTCTGTTTCCATTGATTAGGATCTCGATCCCGTTCTTTGCCCAGTAAGGGTATCTTACCATTACACCAAGCCGCACAGGACTCTCGCAGGTAAACTCAAGTTCAGAGCCCTGTTCCTCCGGATACTTTGTACTCTGTACAACTTTGAGTCCTTTGTCTTTCCATGTCAGAGCGGAGGCAATGTACTGGAAAATGTAAAGATCGTTATCACCGTGATAAAATATGTTTTTCCCGTATTTTGAATGGTTTTCCATTCCTGTACCTATACAGCAGGTGAACCATTCCGGATCCTGAAAATCCTTGAATCCGCCCATGTCAAGCGATAGGTTGTATACAACATGACCATTTTCGGGATTCTGGGTTGAAAGAATATGGTTGAAAAGCGCCCGCTCATAGAAATCAGCCACACGGGCCATTCCGTCCCATTCGAACAGATGTTCGGACAGTTTGAGCATGTTATAGACATTGCACGATTCGGTTGTCCCTTCGCCAAGGCGGTCCCTTAACCTGTCAGGCGGCCCGAAATATTCATTGTTACCGTTTCCGCCGGTTACATAGGTATGATGTTTGACAACTGTATTCCAGAAAAATTCTGCCCCTTTTTTATCAGAACTGTCCCCGGTAAGTTCATAAACTCTCGACAGGGCGATCATTTTTGGTATGTTGGTGTTAGCATGTTTCCCGGCCAGAATATCTTTTCCTGCTTTCATTGAATCAAGGAAGGACTTCTGGTAAAAAGTCCCGGCGAGATTCAGATACTTTTTATCCTTCGTATCGCTGTAAAGATCGGCAAAGGTTTCGCTAATACCTCCGTATTCGCAACGGAGCATCTTCTGGACCTGCTCATCGGTCAGCTGCAATACTATTCCTCCAATCCACGCGGCAAATCCTTTTCCGACTTCAAGAGCCGTCTGGTTATTGCATAACTCGTATGCATCCCTTAACCCTGCCAGAACCTTGTGATGGGTATAGAAAGGTGACCATATCCCGTTGAGGTCGAATCCCTGCGACCTGATATTGCCTTTTGCGATCTCCTCTTCAAAAATCTTCATCCCGTTTGTAAATGCGCCTATATATCCGTTCCCGTTCTTATCCTGGACCTTTTTAAGTTCATCGACAATGTAATTTACCCTTTCAAGGAACCTTGCATCGCCGGTTGTCTGATACATCATTGAACAGGCGCTCAGGTAATGACCGAGGCTGTGTCCTGCCAGCATCTCATTTTCCCAACCCATGTAATGTTCAGCTTTTGGTTTCAGTCCGGCTTCAATGTAGAACTTTGCGAGCAGGCGATCGGGTTTGTAGTTCAGCAATGTCCTGGCATCAAGTTCTGTCGCGTGCAGGAAAGGTCCTTCAAGAAGTTTAACGTCAGTCAACGGAAAAGGCAGAGCGGTAAATGTAACAACCTCAGGGTCTTTTGTCAGCACCTTCTTACCTGCCGGGGAAGAACAACCAATAAATGCTAAAAGTGTCACAAACCAAATCAGAAGAAGTCTAAGGAATTTTCTCATAATTTATTTCTTATTTAAAGGGTATCATAAATCTTTCCCTCTTAACAAAGACTGAGATCTCCGAATATCCGGCATTTCGCTGAAGCTCATTCTCCTCATCAAAATACTGGGCAACCCTCGATGGCATATGGGAGTCGGAATTAACACTGACAGGCACATTTTCTTCTCGGAAGATCTTCAGGAATGATGGCTTCCCAAAGTAGGTTCAAATTTCCAAATAAAACAAATTACCTGTTAATAAAGTAATATGGAAAATAATAACTTTGTGAAAAACTCACAGTTGTGAACAAAATAAACAAACCATGCTCTTGCGAACATTGTGATTTCAGGGAAGTTGTGTTCTCAACTCTCGATGAAGCAAACATTCAGGAATTATGTCAGTTCAAGGAGGAACATGCTTACCGAAAGGGTGAAATTATTAATCTTGAAGGAGAGAGAATAACTGACTTTAAATACCTTAAAACCGGACTTGTAAAACTGTTCCGGCGCTCTACAAACGGTGAAGAACAGATCATAACAATAACTCGCCCATTCGAATTTGTAAGCAATATGAGTATTTTCTCTGAAGAGAAATACCAATATTCCGTTGCAGCCCTCGAAGATTCAATTGTCTGCACTGTAAAACTGGAGTTTATCAAGGAGCTTTTTCTAAGGAACGGCGGTTTTGCAATGGGCCTGATGACAAGGATCTCCAAGATTAACGACAAGATCATAAACCAGACTCTTGATATTACGTCAGAAGAACCTTATCGGACGAGTAGCATTTGTCCTGTTGTATTTCACAAAGGAAATATTCAAATCAAGGATATTTGACCTGCCCGTATCAAGAAAGGAGATAGCCGATTATATCGGGATGAGCACAGCAAACGTGATCAGGACAATGTCGGATTTTAAAAGAGACGGGATCATCAAAATCTTTGGAAAAACAATTGAAGTAGTTGATATTGATAAACTGGAGATAATTTCAAAAAGAGGATAGAACCTCCCACCCCTGGGGGGAGAATATTATGATTAGGAATTAAACCCTCTTCAGGGGAAAGGGGTGAATATCTATGAAAAATACTATAATCCTGATGGGATTGTTGCTGATTTCTGCAGCACTTTCCGGACAACCAGTCAGATCTGATCAGTCAGATAAGGAATCAAAAAAGCAGTTATATACATTATCCGGGTTCAGGCACGGAATCAGTTTCTTCCCACAGGTAAGACTGCCAAATGTTCAGTATGAAGCGGGTGAGACACTGTCCTTTGACAGATATCATTCACTCGATGTTATATATTCCTGGCTCGAAAAATGGGAGAAGGAATATTCCGGTTTAGTTGACCTTTATGAGGTGGGCAAAAGTTTTGAAGGGCGTCCGATTCTTCAGATCACCATCACAAATAAAAATACGGGCAAGGATACTGATAAGCCTGCAGCATTTTTTGAAGGCGGCCGGCACAGCGGTGAAGTGACAGGTTCGGAATGCGTAATGTGGCTTGCACGGTATCTTCTTATGAATTACGGAAAAGACCCGGAAATAACTCGTCTTCTGGATACAAAGACCATTTACTGAAGCCTGTCAATAATCCTGACGGGCATAGTCTGTATTTAAATACTGCACAAAGCAACAGGAGCACAGTGAGACCAGTGGATAACGACCGTGACGGTCTTCTTGATGAAGATGCTCCGGACGATCTGGACTCAAATGGCATTATCCTGACAATGAGATGGAAAGATGAGAAGAAAGGGAATCTGATCCCTGATCCAAAAGATTCCACAGGAAGAATTATGAAAAGAGTCCCGGCAGGAAAGGGAATTTATCTTTCAGCTTCCGAAGGCATCGACAATGACGGTGACGGTGAAATTAATGAAGATGGCATAGGAGGACTCGATCTGCACAGGAACTATCCTGAAAACTGGAGGCCCGGTACGGAAGCTACAGGCAGGGGATATACCCAGAGCGGTTCAGGCGAATATCCTGTGAGTGAGAGTGAAACATGGGCTGTGGTGGATTTTCTGCTTACTCATCCGAATGTCTCTGTAGTCAACTCAATGGATACCAGCGTACCAATGCATCTAAGACCGCCTTCAACCTCATCTTCCAACGAAAGGATGTTCCCCGAAGATCTGGCCTGGTATAAAACTTTCGACGCGATCGGCAGAAAGATAACAGGGTACGAAAAAGCAGGAGATGTGTACGATGATTACGGAAACGGCAGCCCTCTTTTCGGCCACGGGCCCGATTTCGGTTACTGGTACTTTGGAGCAATCTGGTATGGCGACGAAATATGGAACGGGGCAAGATTCCGCGATTATAATCATGACGGAGACACAAATCAAATTGACATGTTGAGATGGGATGACGAAGAAAATGATGGTGCAGGGTTTATTGAATGGAAACCCGCAAAGCATCCTGTATACGGTGATATTGAAATAGGCGGTTTCGATCCTAAGTTCTTTTCCCAGAATCCCCCCGCAAAACATCTGGAACCATGGGTCAGGAATGAAGCTATGTTTAATCTTGAAATGGCAAAGTATCTTCCTGAGCTGGAATGGGGAAATATTGAGGTAAAGCGGGTCAGAACTTATAAAACGGATTCAACGGACTATCAGCTTAAAATAGGCGTAAAGAATACCGGGAAACTTCCTACTGCGCTGAAACAGGCTTACCTTGTCAAAATAGTAAGGGAAGACAGAATCGAGCTTCAGTTTGATACGGCAGGAATGATAAAGGGTAGACCGGGATATAAGGTTATCGAAGAGAAAAAAGCTATACCGGCAAGGACCCGGAGGAGCATGTTTGGCGATATGGAAAGGCCGCTTCAGCAACTTATCACCACAAAGAACATTCCCTTTACCCAGGGAGGGTCTGCTACCGAAACAGTCTTTACCATCAGGCTTTACAACAGGAAGGAGCTTAAGGGAAAAGCCGGCATGCTTTCTACCAGGGGAGGTGTTTTGAAAGACAAGGAATTTATAATCAAATGAGTATTAACCCATTAAATCAACATGAGAAAAGAAGAGTTTAGTGTCAGAGACATTCCACGCAGAAGGTTTCTTGAACTGAGCATGAAAGGAGGATTGCTTATTGCCGCAACCCCTGCACTTTTGTCCCAGCTGGTATCGTGCCAGAACGGAGTTAAAACGGCATCTGGCATTGATATGGATAAGGAGATGCTGGCAAAGGTCGTTGCCAGAGCACTTGAAAAAGGAGGCGATTTTGCCGATGTTTACCTTGAGAACCGGGTCTCCCGCCAGATCATTATGGAAGAATCAAAATTTAAAAGCGGTCTTTATGGGATAAGCCAGGGTGCCGGTGTGCGGGTGATGTCAGGCAACAAAACAGGATACGCCTACACTGATGATATAACCGAAGATAAGCTTTTAAAAGCTGCCGAAGTTGCTTCTTATGTGGCAACCAGCGGGAATAGAATATCCCCTGCAGCTGTTTCAGTAACCAGCTTTCCTTCATTTATAACTGTCAGCCAGCCGCTCGATCAGATAGCTGACGAAAAGAGAATAGAGATCATTAGGAGAGCCGACCAGGCTGCACTTGATTATGATCCCAGGATCAGGATGACATTGATCGAATACAACGATGAGATCAGAAGCAGAGTGATTGCCAACAGTGAAGGCATATACCTGCGGGATGACCTGCCGCTTTTGTTTTTTATTGTTCAGGCTATGAGTGTAGACGGGAAAGCAAGGCATATGGCCCGTGAAAGATTGAGTCAGCATGCAGGTTTCGAAATGTTCGAGAAGGTCACGCCTGAGACTGTTGCAAAAAATGCAGCAAGGGAAGCTATCGCAATGCTTTCGGCAGAAGATGCTCCGGCAGGAATAATGGATGTAGTAATGCAGAATGGGTGGGGTGGAGTGCTTGTTCATGAAGCAGTCGGACACCCTCTTGAGGCAGATAATATTGCAAAAGGAATCGGCGCATTCACCGGGAAACTTGGCAATAAAGTCGCTGCTGAATGCTTTACCATGATTGATGACGGAACACTCCCTAATTTCAGAGGAACGTTAAACTATGACGATGAAGGCACTGAAGCAAAACGGAATGTGCTTATTGAAAAGGGAGTCCTCAAAGCATTTATGACTGATGTCCTGAGCGCAAAACAGCTTTCCATTCCACGCACAGGAAACGGAAGGCGTGAATCATTCAGGTATATTCCTATTCCAAGGATGACTAACACATTTATTGATGCCGGGAATGATAAGCCTGAGGATATCCTGTTGTCGACGAAAAAAGGAATTTATGTTCAGAGCCTGAGCGGAGGAAGTGTCAATCCGATAACCGGAGTATTTAATTTTACCTGCCGTGAAGCCTATATAATTGAGAATGGGAAGAAAACGGTTCCCATAAGAGGAGTCACACTTATTGGTTCGTGCATGGATATTATTTCCAATATTGATGCTGTGGGTGATGATCTTGACTTTGGTCCCGGTATCTGCGGAAAAGGGCAGGCGGCCGAGGTAACCGCAGGTATGCCGACTGTAAGGATAAGGGGAATTAATGTCGGTGGGAGCAAAGCTTAGTCAAATCTAAAAAGTAAAGAAAATGAATTATACCGAACTCACAGAAAAACTGGTAAAGAAGTGTCTCACCCTAGGTGCAGATACGGCAGAAGTTTATCTTGAAACCCGCAGGAACCTTTCCATTAATGTTTTGAATTCTGAAATTGAGACAATCGAAGAGGCCTCTTCCCAGGGGATCGGATTCAGGGTATTTGTCGGAGGAAGAATGGGCTTCAGTCACTGCAATGAATTCAGCGACAAATCCCTTGAAAACACAATATCAAGAGCTGTTGCATTTGCCAAACTCTCAACGCCTGACGAAAACAACGTTCTGACCGGTGACAAGGGTGTAACGACTATAAAGGACCTGTATGATCCGGGCATTTCCGCGGTGCCGATGGACAAAAAAATAAAAATGGCGCTGGAGCTTGAAAAGCTGGCAATAAATATTCCGGGAATTTCAAAAAGCGCGGGAGCAGGTTTTGGAGAAGGCGAAGCGGAGGTCTTCATTGCAAACTCAAACGGAATATCAAAAAGCTATAAATCTTCAGTTTGCTCTCTTGGTGTTTCAGTTGTTGCGGAGAAAGGTGATCAGAAAAATACAGGAGGGGAATACTGCTCAAGGGTATTCTTTTCAGATCTTCTGCCCCCCGGGGATATTGCAAAGGTGGCAACAGGCAAGGCTCTTGAACTGCTTGACCCGGTAATGATAAAGACACAGAGAGCGTCTGCAATTTTTGATCCGAATGTCGCAAGAGCACTTCTGGGAGGGATAATTAATGCCATTAACGGGGAACGGGTGCTCCAGGGTGCAAGCTTCCTGAGAGACTCTCTGAACAAACAGTTTGCCTCGCCGCTACTGACAATTGTAGATGACGGCACACTGGACAAAAATCCGGGAAGCTCTCCGTTTGACGGGGAAGGAGTTCCGGTCACGAAAAACACCCTTGTTGAAAATGGAATACTTAGAAGTTACATTTACAACGTCAAAGCTGCAAAACGTGCGGGTGTTAAAAGTACCGGGAACGCATCACGCGGCGGATTCAGCTCGCTGCCTGGCATTGGGACTAACAACGTCTGGGTACTGGCAGGAAAAAATACCAGGGATGAGATCATTGGCGCAACAAAGAAGGGACTGCTGCTGAAGGAGATCACTGGATATGGAATAGACCCGGTAAGCGGTAATTTCAGCGGTGGCGCCAGCGGACTGTGGATAGAAAACGGTGAAATAGTGCATCCTGTAAGGGGAGTTACAATTGCCGGAAAAGCTTTTGATATTCTGGCTGCGATCGATATGATGGGGAAGGACCTCGATATGAACAGGACAAATTCTGCGCCCACCTTCAGGGTTGCAGAGTTACAGATCGGGGGGAAATAATGTTTATTTTTTGGAATTCACCAAAAAAATATACTTTTAGAGCCTCTAAATCTTCAAAAGATGGCTTCAAGTAAAAAGCAAAAGATCATGACAGAAATAAAAACGAAAAAAGGGGTAATTGCTATTCTCACCGGAGGAGGAGATGTTCCGGGGTTAAATCCTGCAATAAGAGCGGTAACTATCCGGGCAAACAGAGAAGGATTCAAAGTAATAGGACTCCGCAGGGGCTGGGCGGGAATAACAGAACTTATAAGGGATAATAAAGCTGACAACACTAACTGTTATCAGGTCCTTACAGATGACGAAGTGAACAAAGCAGGCCGTACGGGAGGTACATTTCTGCATACATCCAGGACAAGACCAAGCCATATGTCAAAAGGAAATGTCCCTGACCATTTGCAGGACACATATAATGCTGAAATGAACGATCTGACTCCGGAAGTGATAAAAAACCTTGATTGGCTTGGAGTTGACTACCTGATCCCCATCGGCGGTGATGATACTTTAAGTTATGGGGTTCACCTGTATAAAAAGGGGGTAAAGGTTGTGGCAATCCCGAAAACTATGGATAATGATGTCCCGGGTACTGATTATTGCATCGGTTTCAGCACATGTGTTACCAGGACAATTCAGATGACCAACAGTCTTAGGACTTCTGCCGGATCGCATGAGAGGCTGCTTGTGCTGGAAGTTTTCGGAAGATATGCCGGGTTTACTGCAATGCTCCCGACTATGGCCGGAGCTGCAAACAGATGTGTTATTCCTGAATATGAGTTTGATATTGATCAGCTTGCACAGCTCCTTGTAGAGGACAGGAACCATAATCCAAGCAAATACTCAATTGTGCTTATTTCAGAGGGAGCAATGTTTAAGGGAGGACAAATGATTTTTGCAGGTCAGGAAAAGGACGCATACGGGCATGCAAAGCTTGGCGGAATAGGCGATCTTGTATCAGATCAGCTAAAGGAACTTTCGGGCAAATACAACAAGGGAAAGACCATAAACACGATTACTCAAAAACTGGGTTATATGGTACGCGGCGGGGATCCTGATGCTCTTGACTCAATTGTTCCAATGGCGTATGGTAACCTTGCACTTGACCTGATCCTTAAGGGATTGCATGGCAGGATCGTTGTTTTAAAAAACGGAAGATATGATAATGTTCCAATCGATGTGGTTACATCTTCGAAAAAAATCGTGAAAGTATCGGAACATTATAATACGGAAAGACTGAGACCGTATTATCACAGTTTCGAAATGAAGCCATTCCTGCTGATGGCATCGGACAATTAGTGGATTTACTTAGTTTTATTACGTGAGGGCGTCATAAAGGCCCTCTTTTTTTACCCCTAAATCCCCCAGGGGGGACTTTTAAATCCTGAGCTTTTAGTGCCCGCCTTGGGGAGTGGGGGGGTTATTTACAGATTGGGGTCGGGAGTTGATCAAACCTTGTGCTTTTTATGTAATTTTGCCCGAAATCTTAAATTTTTGGAAACCGGGATTGTCATTAAATCAGTAGGAAGCCGCTATAAAGTCCTGTTAAGCACAGGCAAAACCGCTGATTGTATTCTCAGGGGCAAATTAAGAGTAAAAGATGTCCAGACAACAAATCCCATCGCGGTAGGGGATAATGTCATTGTAGATGCAGTTAAAGACGAAAGGACAGGGGTAATCACAGATATTCTTGAAAGGAAAAACTATATTCTCAGGAAAGCTTCAAACCTTTCCAAACAATCCCAGATCATTGCTGCTAACCTCGATCAGCTTCTTATGATGGCAACGGTCATTCTTCCGCAGACCGCGGTTGAGTTTATCGACAGGATACTTGTCACGGCCGAAGCTTACCGGATCCCCGCCAGAATTATCTTCAACAAGACCGACCTTTACGGAAAAGATGAAATTGAAAGGATGGAGCATCTTATTTCGATGTATACAAGCATTGGTTACGATTGCCTGCAGTTATCATTGAATGAGGGAACCGGACTGGATAGCCTGAGGGAGATGATGATAAATAAAATCAGTCTGATTTCAGGCAATTCCGGTGTAGGTAAAACTACTCTTTTAAACGTTCTGGATCCCACGCTGGATCTTAAAACCGAGAAGATCTCAGATTATCATAAACAGGGGAAACATATAACCACATTCCCCGAAATGCACAGGTTGCCCTTTGGAGGCTTTGCAATTGATACTCCAGGAATCAGGGGATTCGGGGTTGTGGATATGGAAAGAAATGAGATCTACCATTTTTTCCCTGAAATATTCAAAATATCAAAAAATTGCAGGTTCTACAATTGCCTGCATTTTGATGAACCCGGATGCGCTGTGGGGAAAGCCGTTGAGAATGGAGAGATCGATTCCATGAGGTACAGGAGCTATTTAAGTATTTTAAATGATGGAAATACTAAATACAGGTGAAATTGAGTTAATTAGCTAGTCATAGTTTGGTTTTCTGACACCAAAGGGTATAGTATGAGGAAATTGACAATTATTATCATTTCTGCTTTAATGATAATAATAGCAGGGAATTTTATCTATTATAAAAGCTTGTATAATAAGCAGATAGATTATATAGTGAAGCTGCTTGGCAGGCAGGTACAGATAGCCGGGCTGTCAGTTGACAACACAAACAACGGATTTGTAAGCGATCTGAACCAGATCATTTTCCTCGAAGATATCTCCCTTTTTTTTTCTGATCAGCAATACAGGGCTAGCACAGTTGAAAGGATGAAGCTCTTCTTCTCAAAATATGAAGATCTGGTCATTGGCATAAAATTTTACGATAACAAAAAAAATGAGTTCACCCTGAAAAAGGATGAAACCGGTAATAACTGGCTTGAGCAAACCTTTGTCCTTCATGTTCAGGGCGATATTATGACCCGGGATATGCTTGTCAGAGCAAACCGGAATTATGAATACTATCTTCCCGTAATAAAGAATAATATCCCGGTAGGCAACATAGTAGTTACTCTCGATTTCTCGAGGTATTTCAATAATCTCTTTACTGCCTTTAATTTCCAGGAATATCAGTGGCAGTGGGTGGTAAGCGATTCCGGTGAAGTCATTTATAATAACAACAATGAAAGAATCGAATATTCCCAGATCCAGAGGATCACGGCCGGCGTGGGAAATGGCATATCAGAGAATATAATCCATAGAGCGAAAGACAGTAAAACATCAAAAGAAATTATCTCATCATATTATTCAACCCAGCTTTTACAGAAGAACATCGGACTTGTATTTTCTTCACCCACCGACAGGATCCAGAAATACATTATCAGGAATTCCCTGATCCTTGGTTTAGGCACCGTGCTTCTCGTAATGGTCCTTGTTTATTTCTTCCTGGAATATATTAAATCGCAGAAAAAGGAAATAGAAAGGCTGGGTGCTTCAGAAACCATGCTCTTCAGGATGATAGAAGAAATGCCTGTTGGAGTGATAATCCATAACAGTAACAGGGAAATAATAAAGGCCAACAGGAAAGCTGCCGAACAGTATTCTTATTCTGACGAAAAAGAGATGGCAGGCAAGATATTCCCTGAAATTTCCATAACCGATGAGAACAGTTATTTTTCAAAACATCTCGGAAGTACCTTCAGCCCCGATCAGTTCGTGATACTTAAGAAGGATATCGGGGAAATAATATTATTCCGGACCTCTCTCCCTGTAAAATTCAACGGCGAGGATGTCAGCATGGAGATGCTTATTGATGTAACCATGCTTGAGTCGGCCAGAAAGCAGGAAGCAAAAGCAAGCTCTGCAAAATCAGAATTCCTTGCAAGAATGAGTTATGAGATCCGGACACCATTGAATGGCATCATCGGAATGACGGACATCCTTGCAAAAAAGAAGCTGCCGGCCGAGGCAAAGGACATTGTGGGATTGCTGAGGCGTTCGGCTGAAGTGCTTTTGAATATTGTCAATGACATTCTTGATTTTTCAAGAATAGAGTCGGGGAAGATGATCCTCGACGAAGTTCCTTACAGCCTGCGGGAAGAAATAGTCTATTGCAACGATCTGTCGAGGACTAACATTGATCAGTCACAGGTAACCCTTACCTGCAATGTGGATAACAATGTACCTGAAAAAATAATCGGAGATCCTTTCAGGCTAAGGCAGATACTGACAAACTTCATTAAACATTCCATAGAGAATACGAGCAAAGGCCAGATCAATCTTAATTGCAGCCTGAAAGAAGTCACCGATGGGAAAGTCTGGCTGAAATTTGAAATTGCTGATACAGGAATGAGCTTTAACAAAGCCACTCTGGAAAAGATCTTTGGGGATTATGTAAACATAGAATCGAAAGTACACCAGGATGACGATGAATCAGGCTTTGGGACCATACTTGCCAGGCAACTTGTTGAACTGATGGGAGGAGAGTTTACTGCTGAAAGTCCTTCAGGTTTGGATGGTGATAGGGGTACGAAAGTTGTGTTTACAGTATCGGTTTATTCAAATGAGAAACCTGAAAAGAATCTCAGGTTTGACATGATAAGGACATTCAGGGATATTAAAACCCTGGTGATCACCGGAAGTCAATCCCGCGATGAGGATACCCTCGGTGTGCTGCACAAGCTGGAATTAGCAATGACAGTCACAACTTTCCAGCGATCGACAGTAAACCAGATTAAGGCTAATCTGAATCATACCGGAAACAGGTATCATCTGATTATTATTCTTGATGCCCTGGAGTTCAATGCTTTTGGTGCAGCAAGGGAAATCTGGGAAAACTCCCTTTCAAAGGACTTCAATATGATCATCATTAGTTCAAATGATATCAAAGGAAACTTGCTGAAATGCAATACAATGGGAATTGACCATTATATTGTGATCCCATTCGAAACAGAGGAATTGTATAACGCCCTGAGAGAATGTTTTCCGAAGGTTGACAGCACCAGTGAATTGGTGGAAAATCAAAATTTATTGAACGGGCTCAGGATCCTTATTATCGAGGATAATAAAATGAATCAAAAGGTCCTTGGGACAATGCTGAGGAATATGGGATATACCCCTGATTTCGCCGATGATGGTTTTGCGGGATACATTCAGGCAAAAACACGCAGGTATGACGTTATTTTCATGGACCTTATAATGCCTGAAATGGATGGCTTTGAATCGGCACGCAAAATAATTGAATATGATAGAAATTCATTGATAGTTGCATTCACCGCCGATAATATGCCTGACTCAAAGAGGAAAGCCGAACTATCCGGGATACGTGAATTCATCCCGAAACCGGTGAGAATTGAGGATCTCAAAAAACTGTTCTCAAGGCACTTTGTCAGGGCAGGCGGCAGTATTTAATATCCGGAATGGGAGCAATCCTATCCAATGATAACAAATGACGAACAAGACAGGGGAGAAAACTGATATAGCGACCTTTCTTAAACTGGCAGAAGGAATACCCGTAATTGATGTAAGAAGTCCTTCAGAATTCAGGAAAGGGCATATTCCCGGATCACACAATGTACCTTTATTCGACGACAGTGAAAGGGAAGCAGTCGGTATCTGCTACAAAAGGGAGGGTCGTAACAAAGCTATCCTGAAAGGTCTGGAGCTAACCGGTCCGTCAATGCAGTCCAAACTGGACCAGGGATTGAAGATCGCGATAGAGGACAGGCTTCTGGTTCATTGCTGGAGGGGAGGGATGAGATCGGAAGCCATGGCATGGCTTTTCTCGCTTGGCGGAATTCAGACTGATATCCTGGAAGGAGGTTATAAGTCGTACAGGCAGCTGGTGCTGGAAAACCATTCAGCCGGAAGGAGGATGATAATACTCGGAGGCCTCACCGGAAGCGGCAAAACTCATATTCTTAAATTCCTAGAAAAATCAGGTCGTCAGGTAATAGACCTGGAAGGCATAGCGAATCATAAAGGTTCAGCCTTTGGGTCACTTGGACAGCCTCCGCAGCCTACATCTGAACATTTCTCGAACATATTGTTCGATCGCCTTAAGGTAACTGACCGGAACCAGCCCTTGTGGCTGGAGGACGAAAGCAGCAATATCGGCACAGTTTTTATGCCGGAGGAGATTTTACCTTAATATGCAGAATAGCCCTTCCATCATTCTTCTGATGGATGTTAAAACGCGCCTGCCCGAGACTTATTGAAGAATACTCGGTTTATGCCACTGAAGAGCTTGTGGAATCGGTAAGGAGGATCAGTAAACGGATGGGAGGAGATAATGCGAATGAAGCCATTCAGGCATTGTATCTGGGCGACTATGCAAAAGCCATTGAGATCATTCTCCATTACTACGACAAGGACTTATATGTTTGGCCTGAAAAAGGAAGATGGGAAAAATATTTTTTTGATCAATACCGGTACAGACGATATTGAAGCAAATGCCATGAAAGTTCTGGAAGCAGAAAAGAAAATAGCCTGGTAATACGAATTATTGCAGATTGGCAAGGTCAGCTGAATCGACCCATTTATAAATCTTATCAGACCGTCTCAGGTAATCATCAACCTTTATTGAACAGAACTCTCCTTTCTGGGCTTTCTCGGTCTCCTTCAGATCAACGCGTATTTCGTCCACTTTGTATTCAATTACTCCGGTTGAGGGCCCGGTAATAAGAAGAGTTTCACCTTTTTTAAGATCCCCGTTTTCGAGCTTAATTTCAGCAACATTCAGTTTTTTAAAATAGTTTGTGACCTTCCCGAGGTAGACCTTCCTTTTTGTAGCGCGCGATCCATACCTGGAGTTCCATTCACCCAGCTTCCGGCCAAGGTAGTATCCGTCCCAGAAACCCCGGTTAAAGACCGAAGCAAGCCTGGTCCTCCATTTCTCTATTTTGTCTTCATTATATGATCCGTCTGAAACAGCTTTTACTGCTTCATCATAGCAGGAGGCGACAGTCTTTACATATTCGGCCGACCTTGCCCTTCCTTCGATTTTAAAGACCCTGACGCCCGAATCGATCAGCTTATCGACAAATCCGATAGTGCAAAGGTCTTTCGGCGACATTATATATTCATTATCAATTTCAAGCTGGTATCCCGATTCTTTTTCGGTAACCAGGTACGATTTCCGGCAGGTCTGGTAACACTTGCCGCGATTCGCCGACATGTTGTTTTCATGCAGGCTCAGGTAACATTTTCCTGAAATTGCCATACACAGCGCACCATGCACAAACATCTCTATCTTAACCAGTCCGTCGTGCGGGCCCCGTATATCCTGCTCAATTATCTGGCTATGAATATGCTTTACCTGTTCAAGGTTCAATTCCCTGGCCAGAACCACCACATCGGCCCATTGTGCATAAAACCTCAAAGCTTCAATATTGGTGATATTGAGCTGAGTTGACAGATGAACCTCGATCCCTGAAGCGAAGGCATAGTTTATTACAGAAAGGTCAGATGCGATTACCGCGGAAACGCCGCTGCTGACTGCAGCATCGATGATCCTGTGCATCCGTTCGATCTCATGGTCAAATACCACAACATTGACAGTAAGGTAGCTTTTAACATTATGTTCCCTGCAGATCTTTACAATATTACGGAGGTCATCAAGGGTAAAGTTAATTGAGGATGCAGCCCGCATATTCAGTTCCTCAGCGCCGAAGTAGACTGAATCGGCGCCGCCCCGGATCGCTGCCATCAGCGATTCATACGATCCCGCAGGGGCCATTATTTCTATTTCATTCCGGTTCATCCTGGCGCAAAATTAATCAATTTTGCCGGGAATCAGCTGTTGCCGTTTTTCATCAGGATCCTTATACAGGTTCCTTTGCCAATTTCTGATGACTTAACGTAGATCTTGCCGTGGTGGTACTCTTCAATGATCCTTTTGGCGAGTGAGAGGCCAAGTCCCCAGCCTCTTTTCTTGGTTGTAAATCCGGGATTAAAGATCTTTTTGTAGGCTGATTTTGGAATTCCCTTTCCAGTATCGGTTATGTCGATGATTGCGTGTTTCTCTGCCTCTTCAACCCTGATGGTAATTGCTCCGTCGCCTTCCATGGCATCGATGGCATTCTTGCACACATTCTCGATCACCCATTCAAACAGAGCCGGATTGACTGGGATATTTATCTCATCGTCGGTCGAGAAAGGCAGAACAAACAATACTTTCGACGAGGACCTTGATTTTAGATAGTCGACGGAATTCTGGATAAGGCTGAGAATATTTTCCTCGGATAGTGAAGGCTTTGATCCGATCCTTGAAAACCTTTCAGTTACTTTTTCAAGTCTTTTCACATCAAGTGCAAGTTCCTTGGTTATCGGGTTGTCGGGGTAATTATTCTGGAGGATCTCCACCCAGCCGGAAAGAGAAGTGGTTGGCGTCCCGAGCTGATGTGCTGTCTCCTTGGACATGCCTACCCAGACACGGTTCTGTTCAGCCCTGCGTGACGAACTTAATGCAAGGAAGGAAACAAGGATAAACAGGATGATGAATCCCAGCTGAATAAAGGGATAGTAGATCAACTGGCTGAGAATAATACTATCCTTGTAGTATATGCGGTTTGTAAACCCGTTCCCGAGATCGATGATTATTGGTTCATTATTGCTCTTCATCTTTTCGAGCTTCGGATCCCATAATTCCCGGATCCTTTACCTTTCCTTCTTCTATATTTCTGGCTGCAATAATGTTATCATGACCATCGGTAAGGATGACAGGCACTGTACTGTTATTCTCGATAATGGTAAATAGAAATTCAAGATTCTGGGTGGAATCAGCCGAATTAATGAGCCTGGTGGCTTCTGCCCACATCTCGACTTTTTTTCTTTCCTCAGCTTTGAGGCTCCGGACAAGATATTGTGTATAAATCAGCGAACCAATGCCGATGATTATGGCAAAAAGGAAAAAGAAGATTTTCCATTTGCTCCTGTTGCGGTAAATATTCAAGGTCATTATAGGATTGGGTTGAAAAAATACTATTTCTTTCTAAAAATTCTTTTAATAATTCCTCTCTTTTTTTACGACCGGCTGTTCCTCCTGAGTTGCCGTTGTATCCGATCCTTCCCATGAGACCCTGAACCTGGGCTTTGTGGCCTGTTTTTTCTCCGGTTCAGGAGTCTTGCTGTACCATCCGTACTCTTCGTTCAATATTGTTTTAAGGTTTTGCTTTTCTTTCTGAAAATCAGCTTTTACCTGGTTACTCGCTGCTTTCATGTCATAGCTGACCTTTACATCTTCACCTTTCCCGTCAATTTTTAAAAAAACAGATGTTCTTCCCAGACCATCATCCTCCACATCTCCGAATTCATCTGACAAAGTTTTGTTTCTTCTTGCTTTGTTGCTCAGGATTTCTGAAAGCCTCATTTTAACATGATACTGGTATTCATTTTCGAAGCTGTGCTTACCGTTTACCGACAGATCAACAGCAGAGGAACTGACTTCCATCTGAGGCACATAAAAATAGTTGTTCCTTATGAAGAATTCATTTCCGAGCTGACTGAACTTAATGTTTTCGAGTTCGGAAAGCTCTATAAATGAGGACAATGCTTTTACCGGATCAAAATCGATAAGAGCTCCGTCTGTCAGTGTGTATTTCCCTTCGGCAGTGAGTGAGCTCATGATAGGCTTGAGAAGAGAATCTACAGGCAGGACAAGTGATATCGTACCTGAAAGGGATCCTGCAAGATTCTCAGCTTTCAGGAATCCCTGGCCGAAATTATGGAAAGTAACAAATGCTTCATTGACATCTACATCAGCAACAGTGAAGCTCCCCCTGCCTGTAAAAGACTTATCGGGATTCTGCACCACCAGTCCATTGCCGGTAACCATGCCTTTCTGTGAGCTCAGGTTAATGGTCCTGAAGTTCAGCATTTTTGGTCTGACACTCACGGTGCCGGTAATCTTTCGGGCATCAAAGGTTTTGTAGATCAATGTATCGAGACTAAAATCGATATCGAGATTAACGTCATCAGGAAGATTAAAGGCGGCTTTTTGCTCAACCGGTTTGTCTTTTTCCTTTTTGATATCGGGGGAATTCATGAAAAGCTCAGGCTTTAAAATTGAAGCAGAAACTGAAGCTGACCCCGACAATTTTACAGGACTTCCAGCAAGCCAGCCGGGAAAATTCAGGAACTTACCCGACAATCTGAACTTCTGATTATCAAAATTGAACCTGAAATCGTCGGTTGCAGTGTTTTCCCTGACCTGTACTTTTCCGTTAACATCTCGGAAATCAATGTTTCTGTCGTTAAACTTGATTCCGAATGAATTAAAGACAACCTCCGACTGGGAATTCATGCTGAAAATATCTGCGAACCTGAATTTGCGCCTTGTTTCGGGGTAGCCCGAAAATTTCAGGTCCAGGTCAATTGACCCGCCGGCCCGGCTTACGTTACGAATATTAAGAAAGTCGACCAGTTCGGCAGGAAGCAGCTTTCCTTTAAAAGTCAGTTCCGCCTTTGGCCTCGTAAAGTTTGACATGGAAAATGAACCCATGTAATCGGTCGATCCAAATCGGGTTGTAAAATTCCGGATCTCAAGCAGGCTGGTTTCAGGCCTGTTATTCTTACCATTTGTATATAATCCGTCAAATGAGAATTTGTCGATTTTTAGATTTGACCTCCTGGTTGCAACGTGAGCATTATTCAGAGAGAAGGTGATATCATAATGGGGATTCTTGTTTCGTGAAGCAATTCCTTTTGTTTTCCAGTCGAGCTTTAGTATCCCTGATGGATGAAAATCTGAAGCCTTATCCCTGTATTTCGCCGGTAATAAATTCACAATCTTTGAAATATCTATGTTCTGTCCTGTTACGGTCAGATCGAGGAAATTGTCAGCTGCAATATATCCGGTAAGGATAAAATCCCAGTTTTCAATTTTCATTGTGCTTTTTCTGAAGAAAATTCCCTTGTCATTCTTGTTCAGCCCAACCTCCAGATTAGCAGGAATGTTTAGTCTTATTATAGTGCTGTCGAGCTGAAACAGGCTAAAAACTGTCTCAGAATTCCCTTCGAAGTCAATATCATTGCCTCTTATTTTGCTTTTGAAGCGGCCATCTTTAAAGGTACCTTTTAGAATCAGGTCCACCCTTAGGTCATTATAGACAAACCTTACATCGGACAGATTTATCCTGTTAAGATTAAGCCTGACATTATTACTGCTGGTATATTGATTCTCATTTGGCGTAAAATCATAATTATAACCGCCGGCGGTATCGGTAAACAGATTAAGACTGCCTGATTTGACACCTATGGTAGTAAATGTATAAACCCCTTTGAGTATATCTATCATTTCGAAAACTACAGAAGCTGATTTCGCGGCAAGAAGAGTGTCAGTATTTATTCCCCTGAACCCCGACCTGTCGAAATCAGGAGAGGAGTGAACCAATACATCTTTCAGCTCCACAGTAGCCCTTGGAAATTTTTTTATAAGAGAAAGCCTGTATGATCCTGTTTCTATTTTTGTGGAGAAATTCCTGTTCAGCGTTTTTATTATCAGTCCCCCGACTCTATTCTGCATTATAAGCGAAGCTGAAAACAACACTACCAATACGGCCATAAGAAGTATTGCGGTTATTTTCAGAATTTTTAAGAGCATTTTCATTTATAAACAGGAAATATCTTATGGACCGATTTATAAACGGTGATCAAAGTTAAATTATTTGGATTAAGTTTATTTTTATTTGAACAGAAAAGAGAAATCATCTTTCTCTCCCAGCTCAAGAGGATCGTGATTCTTTCTGAACACCCTCGCTTTCCGCGGCCCTGTGAAAATGATCTTATCCTCTTCAACAAGCAGCATCGTACCTTCCCTGAGACCCACCACCCAGACGTCACGATTGATAAAAATGAATTCCTGTATCCGCTGCTCCCTGGTTTCACCTGCATGCCCTGCGGGATTTCCGTCAAGATAATGAGGATTTATCTGGAATGAAACTAAGTTAAATGCCTTCAGGGAGGCGGGTTCAACCACAGGCATATCATTGGTTGTCCGGATAGTCGGACACACAACATTGGCGCCGGCACTCCATCCGATATAGGGAGTCCCATCAAGAACCTTCTGCCTCACGGCATCAATCAACCTGTGATCCTGCAGCATTTTAAGCAGCATCCATGTGTTGCCGCCGCCAACAACGATTACAGACGCATCCTTTATCGCATTAACCGGATTTGTGTAATGATGTATTGAGATTATGTCATGCCCCATTTCCCTGAATTTGTCCCTTACTTTTAGCTCATAATCATTGTAGGAAAAGGTGACGGCTGCATAGGGGATAAAGAGTGCTTTTAGAGGTTTTCCGCCAAGGAATTCCTTTATCCTGACCCTGGTGTGTTCAAGATATTGTTCACCTGCATTCGTGGAATTGCTTATAAGTAGGAGTCTCATCGCAATACTAGATTTTAGTAATTATCCTCCAGCCTTGTAATATTGTGATTTTCAGGTATATTTTTTATTTCTGAAATGTAGAAATTGTAGTCATAAATATTGAATATCAAAATTTTCCCGGAAAGAATGCTTCCGATTCCTGTAATGATCTTGATCACCTCATTTGCCATGATGGTTCCTGTTATACCTGGAAGAACACCCAAAAGCCCAACCTCTGCGGGAATTGGATTTTTGAAATCGGAATTATTGTCCAGAGGGTTAAAACAGCGATATGTTGCCCCGCCCATGAAGTTAAAAACAGAAACCTGACCTTCGTATTTATAAATGGCGCCATGCACCATAGGCTTACCGAGAATTACGCATGCATCGTTCAACAGGTACCTGGTTGAGTAATTATCAGTTGCGTCAACAACTATGTCGTAATCCCTAACCACCTCCAGGGCGTTGGAGGAATTAATCCTGAGATTTATTTTTTCCGTTTCAATCAGGTCATTCAGATGCTCCAAACGGTTAGCAGCAATAATCGATTTGAGTTTTCCGACATCATCAGAACCATACAGAATCTGGCGCTGCAGATTTGTTTCATCGACCATGTCAAACTCAGCAATTGCTATCTTCCCTGTACCTGCTGCTGCAAGATACTGAAGAACCGGGCATCCCAGGCCGCCGGCGCCCACAACAAGCACTTTTGCTTTTTTAAGCAATTCCTGACCCCTGATCCCGATCTCGGGAAGAAGAATCTGACGACTATAGCGCCTTATCTCCCGATGGGATAGAATTTTTTCCGGCATCTGACCATGGTATATCTGCTGAGTGCAAATATACATGAATAATAAAACATATATGCACGGCAGAGATGCGATGTATCGCATCTTTGTCATGCACAAATATTCTAAAGAATTATTTAAACAAAAACAGGAATGAAAATAAGGCCTAATCGTTGAATGTAAATGCCAGGCCAATTTCAAATGGCTCAAGGTTATATCCGCTGGGGCCCTTTAGTTCCTGGAACCAGGGGGTCAGGTAATATGTACCGAATAACATAAAATTCTGATAACCTACGCGGGCAGTAACTCCCCCTCTGAACATATTAAGGTTATAGTCCCCGTTAGCCTTCGATTTTTCACCATCCTCATAAACAACCTTTGTCCATGCATTAAGCTTCAGTCCGCCGATGACTCCGGCAGCAATATTCAGATAGTTGTCGAAACCTGCGGGGATCTGAATCTCGAGCATGGCAGGAATATTCAGATACAAGTCGGAGAATTTCGATCTTTTGACAGGAGGAGTAATGCCTGTATAATCCACCGGTCCAATTATACCGTTAGTCTCAATAGCGATGCTGTTACCATCCCTGAACCTGTAATTATTCCAGGTCAATCCCAAACCGGTAACAATCCCTATACGACGGCTGAAACCTATACTCAGCTGTGAAAAATTAAGGCTGAAGGTACACGAATGATTTGCATCGAGCGACATATAGGAAACATCATCAGGCAGTGTCATTGACCTTGAATATGCCCAATTATTAAATCCTGCTTCAATCCCGGACCAGTGGCCCCTGAAATGCCTTGCTCCCCTGTAACGATCTTCTCTTTCCTCATCCTGATCCCAATCACGATGACTTTCAAATTCTTTTTCTGTAAAGTGTTCAACTTTTTCTTGTTCAACATTCTTTACTTCAGGTTTCCTTTCTTCAATATTTATGTCTTCAGTATTCCCGGTCTCAAGTGACTCAAGAATATCCAGCTTACTGTTCCCCGTGCTTTTAAAAGCTTTGGAATCACTGCTCTTTACGAGCAGGTTGTCAATTTCTTTGTCTGTAATCTTTTGGCTGTTTGAGTCCGCCGCACTAACGGCTTTTTCTTCCGTCTTCTTCACCGTTTCCGTTGCCTGGAATGTAAATCCCTGGCAGATTATTGCGGCTGCAATAATTAATAATGCGTTCTTTATCATGGCTGTTCTATCATTAAATTGTTCTCTGTTGCTGGGACGGAGAGCGATAAGAAAAAGTTACAGCGAATCGGAAGCCTTTTTTGCAGGGGTATTGAATTTCAGTAGTTTGGAGCTGAAATTGTATGATTTGACCTCCCCGTTCTCATCAGTGTTTTTATGCAGGGCTAATTGCCATCCGAAAAGCTTGTTGAGACCTGTTATTCCAGCAACCGCAATATCATACGGTTTTACCGGACTGGCACCGGCGGCTTTATCCTTCATTATCCTTTCATGAAATAATCTTGCAAAGAATCTGTCAACATTGCTTCTGTCCTCTTCAAACGGCGAAGGAATAGTTGCATATTTACTATATGCAAGAAGTCCGTAAGGATCAGGAATACTGGCATTAATTATATTATCAGGAATCGGAATATTCAGGGTTACGATCGCTTCTGCCCTCCGGATCCGGAATACCGTATCGGGCTGCCTGTTTTCCCGTATTACTGCTATTAAGTTCTCCTGTTCAGGAATTTTAATATTCGGGACCACTAATTTCAATTGTTGACGTAAAACACTTTCTTGTGATGGTGAAGCTTCCTTATCTTTAATAATAATTGACGGATTGGCCGGAATAGTCAGTGTATCGTGATTTGCAGCGTTTAAAGCTTGCTTTTCATTTATTGTCTGTTCAGATGGTGATGACAGAAAAACAACAATAAAAATCAAAATAGCAGCTGCTGCACTCAACACCGCTGCAGCCAGCCTGATGACCTTTTGTCCTGCTGTCAGCTTTTTAATCCTTTTCTTGCCTGCGAAACTATACTTAAGAGGTTGGAGCCTGACCCTCTGGATCAGTTCAAATTCCCTTTTTTTATTTTCATCATTGTTAACTATATCCAACAGCTCGGACCTCTGATCATTACTGAGGTCATTTTCAAGCCACGCAATGCATAAATGCTCAAACTGTGAAGGGGAAAGGCTGTCAATTGATCTTTGAAGATATTCCTTCCCCGAGAAAAGATATTCTCCTGATTTAAGGTTTACCTGTGCAATGCCTTCAAATTCGACTTTAAGGTCAGGATTCTCATTCAGGAACACTTTAAGCTCCTCAGCCTGCTCATCGGTGAGATTGCCGTCGAGCCAGTCGATAACCCATATTTCGTAATTTGACCTGTCCGGTTTCATAACTAAATTACAGTTTCAATTCTCCCTATAAAACACTTCAACGCCACACGGCCCCGGTAAATATTGATCTTTACCTGGGCTTCACTTAGTCCGGTTATTTCGCCGATTTCCTTATAACTGTATCCTTCATAATCGCGGAGCAGGACCAATGATTTCTGGGTTTCAGGCAGCCTGTCGAGGGCATGGTGAAGGACCTCGTTAAGATCACTGTACTGGTGCTCCGTAAGAAATTCATTTTCAGCCGAATCCTCAAGTGATATGACCCTGGCTTCCTTCCTGATTATGTCAATCATTGTACGGTAAGCAGTCGTAAATAACCATGATTTCACAACAGGATATTCAATTTCCGTAACATTTCTCCATAGCTTCTCATAGCTGTCCTGCACGATATCATTTGACCTGTCCTCATCCTTAAGATTTGAACGGATGAAGCGATAAACTGAATCGGAATATTCTTCAACAGACCTGTTATATTCCTTTACCGTCATAAAATGAATTTCAGAACAAAGACGTTTGAAACCAGTAATAGTTACATCAGGTGTGAAAAAATGTAGGGACGCAATGCATTGCATCCCTACATTGGCATCAAATTATATTTTGTTATTATTTATACTGGTAAACCCTTACCCAGTCGACCTCCATCGTGGTCATTCCGTTGATTGGTTTGTCGAGGCCGCCGGCGAGTAGGACATACATTGGTACCTGCGGCACATTGGCAGTTTGTCTGAACATCTCTTCCCCGTTAATTTTCCAGACAAGCTTATCCTGGGTCCATTCGAGAGAGTAAATATAAAATTCATTTGCGTACTTCGAACCAACGGATGCCTTCGAAACCCTTCCGGTATCGGGAAAGTAGTCTGCCCATACTTTACCGTTTGAAGTACGGCAGACATCCAAATGTGGTGTTATTTTATCAGCCAGCATCCAGAAATGATTTCTTGCTATGGGGTTCCCCAACTTAATCTTGGCTGAAAAGACTCCGTATTTCTGACGGAAGCTGTTTCCTGAATTTACGAGTCCCGAGGTGTAGCTGAACTCCCTGGTTTTGAAACCTGATGCAGGTGACCATACTTTCCCGTTCTTTCGTTCCGGCTTTGTATGTATCTTTAAAAGGCTGTTCCGGATCTCAAAATTCTCTTTTTCAGTATAAGCCTGGAGGTCTGTTTCCACCGAATATCTGTCTTTCAGTAGCTTATCGCCCCAGTAGTAGTTTGTCAGCCATTTTTTTGTGTCTAGCTTATCGCCATCGAAATCATCGGTGAATGTCAGCTCCTTTTTCTTAAGAACATCAAACTTGTTGCTGTCCTTAACCTTGAAGTACCATAGGACGTCCTCATTCTTCTTCAGCTTTTCATATTCCTGGAGATCCCTGTACTCTTCAGTCTTTTCGAATTTCTTCCTGTCCAGAAGATAACTTTTCTTTTCCCTGAATTCAGGAGTTGCCACGTGTTCCCTAAGCTCATTGTATCTGGCCAGGCGTGTGGAACCATCAGTATTCAGAAAATTTGCATATTCCTTTGATGATTTAAATTTGTAATAATCGCTTATATCAAGGCTCTTTTTCAGTCGTTTGTATTCCAGAAGCTTTTTATATTCCTCCGTATCCTTGAAGGTTATCGGCTTCATGTTCTTCTTTGCAAGGAATTCCGGCGTTTTTATATACTTCCCCAGCTCTTCAAACCGTTGGGCAGCCTTTGATTTTTCGATATTTCCTTTTGCAAGGGCTTTAAGGTAGGCTTTGATCTCAGGATCCGATTTCAGCGATTTATATTCCGTGAACTTCCTGTATTCGTCGGAATCCTTGAAGGTTATCGGTTTCATCTTCTCTCTCTGCCTGAAAGCATTCGATTTTATGAAATTCTCCAGGTCCTCAAAATCCCTAATTTTCTGCGAGCCGTCCAGATCCCTGAACCGTTTGAGCATGCTTCCCGCAACAGTCTTAAAATAAGTGACAATATCCTTAGACTTCTGAAGGGTTAAAAACTCCTTTTCCTTAAGATACTCCTGGGAATTCTTATAAGTAAGGGATTCAATTTCTTTCCTTTTCTGAATGAATGCCGAAGAGTTGATGAGGTCGTGAAGTTTTGTATATTTTGCCAGGAGATCAGATTTTGTAAAAGCATTTAGCTTTTCAAATTCAGCAATCAAAGCACTTTCTGATTGTTCAATTTTAGACGTAGAGGGGATTAAACCAAGTAGAAGTCTGAGACTTGACATTGCAATAAGGTTTTAAACAATCGGTTAAAGATAACTAATCTTTCCCTTATAAACGGTTCAGCCTGTCCAATTATTATTTGTAACTTAGACCATCATTCATCTTAACTACTTTTATTTCAGCATAACAACAATCGCAATTGTGTTATTGTAACAAATCGAAAAAGCAATGATACCACTGACAAGATATATTTTGAAATTTCTTTTTGTTGCGGCATTATGCTCTTTATCTCCCGGGCTTTTCCCCCAGATGCCATCTGCAACTGACATCGTCAGAAAAGCAGACGAAAAATGGAAAGGTGAAAAATCGGGATACAGCGTAATGTCGATGACTGTTGTAAGGCCGGGGTGGCAGAGGACCATCGAATTTAAATCCTGGTCATTGGGAGATGATTATTCACTTACGCTTATTACTGCTCCTGCCCGCGAAATGGGCCAGTCGTTCCTGAAAAGGGGCAGGGAAATGTGGAACTTCAACCCTTCAATAAACAGGCTTATAAAGCTTCCCCCGTCGTTGATGTCGCAGGGATGGATGGGCTCTGATTACACAAATGATGATATTCTCAGGGAATCTTCGGTTGTAAATGATTACACCCATTCTGTTGAGGGAGAGGAAGAAGTCAACGGCCGTCCATGCTATAAGGTAAAACTCGCAGCCAGTCCCGATGCGGATGTCCTATGGGGCCACCAGGTCTGGTGGATCGACAGGAATGAGTTCATTGTCCTCAAGGCTGAGCTTTACGATGAAGACGGCTATCTTGTCAGGTCCGAAGCCGCTTCAGACCTTAAGACATTCGAGGGAAGACTTCTGCCTACACATATTGAGCTTGTGCCTGCTGAAAAAGAAGGGAATAAAACGATACTTAAGATCGAGGAAATGAAATTCAACATAAAGCTTGATCAAACCTTCTTTTCACAGCAGAATATGAAAACGGTTAGATAGGGGTGCAGGTTACCTGGTACTGGTTGCTGGTTAAGGACATTATTCAATGACATATACTCCGCCCCCTGCAACTGAAACAATACAGGCAGAAAATAAAGAAACATGAGGGACTACCAGCTGGCATGGAGAAATCTCTGGCGGAATAAAAGAAGAACCCTTATTACCGCTGCATCGGTGTTCTTCGCCGTATTGTTCGCGCTTGTCATGCGATCGTTCCAACTCGGCGCCTATGACCGCCTGTTCAGGAATGTTATAGAATCCTACACCGGCTATCTTCAGATCCAGCATAAAGATTATTTTGACGAATCGATCCTGGATAATAGTTTCACACTGGACCAATTGCTCATTGACAAAGTTAACACAGATCCCAATGTTAACGGGGTGGTACCAAGGCTTGAATCGTTTGCCCTGGCCGCAGCCGGCAGCCGGTCACAGGGTGTTATCGTTATGGGAATAGATCCCGGAAAGGAACTGTTGGTTTCCGACATTCGTCAAAGGCTTGTCAGATATAAGCTCAGCTCCGAAGCAATTAACTCTCTGAAAAAAGAAAATCTGCCGGGCAGGACAAAGAAACTTCTGGATGTTTTTAAGGGAACCTCCTATTCAGGCGAAGCGCTTATGAAACTCGACCTTGGCATTAAGGATGAAGACACAGCTGAAGTGTTTTCTGTTTTACGTAAAGATGCTGTCTTCCTTAATGGTTATCTTGATAGCGGGGCTTCCGACGAGGTGCTTATTGGCAGCGGACTTTCTGATTATCTAAAAGCAGGCACGGGTGATACCATCGTTCTGATGGGACAAGGGTATCATGGAACATCGGCAGCGGGGAAATATGTTATTAAAGGCATTGTCAAACTCCCTGCACCTGATATTGACAACATCATAGCTTACTTACCGATCAATGCTGCTCAGGAATTATTCGCGGCACCCGGCATGGTCACTTCAACAGTGATCAGCCTCAGGAGCAAAACAGACAAAGATGTGCTGCTGACTGAAGAGAGGCTTAAGAACATTGTTTCCGATCCTATGGTTGTGCTTCACTGGCATCAACTGAATGCGCTCCTTGTTAATCAGATGGACGCTGACAATAAAAGCGGGATGATCATGATCGGCATACTCTACCTGGTTATCGCATTCGGTGTCTTCGGGACAGTTCTGATGATGTTGGCAGAGCGGCGCAGGGAATTCGGAATGCTGGTTTCAATTGGGATGCAGAAGAGAAAGCTCGCAAAAGTTGTATCACTTGAGATGCTTCTAATTGGTTTTCTCGGGGTTGCAGCAGGAGTGATTGCTTCCCTCCCGGTTGTAATTTACGGAAATGTACACCCTCTGAGACTTACAGGGCAAATGGCAAGCGTCTATGAAGATTATGGATTCGAACCTGTATTGCCGACACTGCTTCCTGATTCTTATTACGCCTGGCAGACTGTAGTAGTCCTGATAATTATTATGATTGCAATTTCTTTCAGCGTACGCAAGATCTTCAGGATTAATGTTATAAACTCAATGAGAGCCTAAAAGGACAAAGAAATGATTGCTGCAATAGCCTGGAAAAATGTCTGGAGGAACAGGACAAGAAGCCTGATCGTGATTGCCGCGGTGACAATTGGTGTCTTTGCTGGCATATTCTCCATGGCTGCAATTAACAGCTCGATAGTCCAGCGTATCGATGCTGCAGTAAATGAAGAGCTCTCGCATATCCAAATCAATAATAAAGACTTCCGGCGAAGCAATGATATTCAGAATATAATTCCAGGGATTTCACAGATAAGATCTGTTCTTAACACAATATCTGGCGTGAATACGTTTACCGGGAGGATACTTATCCGGGGAATGGCATCCACATCAGCAATGAGCACGGGAGTTGAAATAATCGGGATCGATCCGGAAAAAGAGAAGGATATTTTCACCTTGTCGGATAAGCTGATACCGGGTACGGGATCCTATTTTAAATCGGATACAAAATTCAATTCCGCATTTGTGGGGGAGAAACTGGCCAAAGAGCTAAATATCATCAGGTACGTTATAACTCCTGAAGTCATATCAGCACTTAAGGACAAAGAGGTGCCGGCAGAGGTTATTTCCAAGATTGAGCCATTGAATAATTTGCGCTTTACCTCCGAAAGGAAGTTTTCAAGGGCTTTTGAAAAGCTCCTGACTCCTTCAGAAAGAAAGAAATATGGCCTGAAAATAAAGGAGAGCTCCTGGTCGTACAGAGAAGGTTCAAAGATTATATTGTCGTTCCTCGGTATCGATAACATGCAAACGGGCGCAGCATTTCGTGTTTGCGGAATTTTCAGGACCAATAACGATTTGTTTGAAGCCACTTCATTGTTTGTCCCGGTTAAAGAGCTCAGAAGTCTTACGGGCATGAAGGAAGATACATTCCATAGGGTTATAGTTAAGCTCGACGATAATAAACTCACAGAAAAGGTAACGGCAGAAATCAGGGAAGCATTATACGGGTATGAAGTGCTTAACTGGAAGGAAATACAGCCTGACCTGGCTATGATGTCAGACATGATGCAGCAGATCTACGGCATCTTCATGGCTATAATACTGGCAGCCCTTGCATTCGGTATTGTCAATACGATGCTGATGGCCGTCCTTGAAAGGACAAGAGAGCTGGGAATGCTGGCTTCTATAGGGATGAACCGCCGGAAGATATTTTCAATGATTATGCTCGAATCTGTCTTCCTTGCAGTAGCAGGCGGCCTTATGGGAATGGCAGTAAGCGCTATCGCAATTACAGCCACGGCAAAGAATGGAATAAACCTGGTGAAGTATTCGGAAGGAATGGAAGCATTTGGCTATACAGCGCACCTTTACCCGACAATTGATATGCAGTTCTTTATTACAACTGCCGTTCTCATTGTGCTGACCGGCATATTGTCATCAATCTATCCGGCCCGCAAAGCCTTAAAATTAAATCCTGTTGAAGCAATAAGGGGTGAATAACAAAATAGAAGAAACCGGCATGAAAGTAGTTGAAATCAAAGATGTGTACAAAGTCTATCATGACACCGAGGTAGAGGTGAGAGCTATCAATGGAGTTACCCTCAGCTTTGAAAAGGGCGACTTTGCAGTGATTGTGGGACCCTCCGGATCGGGGAAGACAACACTGCTTAACCTTATTGGCGGACTTGATCAGCCTGCAAACGGAGAGATCCTGGTTGCAGACCATCGCCTGTCAGAGCTCCGTCCTTCCGAACTCATCGATTTCCGAATGGAGCATATAGGATTTGTTTTCCAGTCTTATAACCTTATTCCCGTGCTTACAGCATCGGAAAATGTCGGATTCATTATGAACCTTCAGAAATGGCCGAAAGAAAAACGGAAAACAAGGACGGATGAACTTCTCACTTCAGTCGGACTTGCTGACCGGCATAACAGCCGTCCGGCACAGCTTTCGGGAGGACAACAGCAAAGAGTGGCTGTGGCACGTGCCCTGGCAACACGCCCTGAATTTATACTGGCGGATGAACCCACCGCCAATCTTGATTCAAAATCGGCTGAATCGCTACTCGACATTATGGAAAAATTGAACCGGGAAGAAGAAATGACATTTATTTTCTCTACTCATGATGTAAGAGTTATGAAAAGGGCAAGAAGAGTGATAACTCTGGAAGACGGAAAAGTTGTTTCAGACGAGACCCGGGAGCAAAACAATTCCATTATATGATACCCGGCAAGAAAATATTTATAATCCTGGCGGCTGCGGCTTTGTCAATTGTTTGTTTACCTCAGGAAAAGAAGGCAGCAATAACCTTGAACGGTTACCTTACAACAATGCAAACCGTGATTTTCGATTCTCTTTCCGGCCCTTTCCTGAATGAGAATTTGTTACATAACCGCCTTAATTTTAAAGGTTATATCAACAATAATATAACCTTAGCCGTTGAATTCCGGAACCGGCTTTTTACGGGCGACCTTGTCAGGTTTGGAAGTTCATATACAGGGTTAATAGGCCTTGATGAGGGAGTGGTTGACATGTCGTGGAATGTTGTTGAAAAGCAGTCCTTTCTTCTCAATACAACTGTCGACCGCTTGTGGCTTGATCTTCATTACAACAAGATTCAGGTAACTGTGGGAAGGCAGCGCATAAACTGGGGCCAGACCTTCGTATGGAATCCCAATGATATTTTTAATACCTATTCATTTTTTGACTTTGACTATGTTGAGCGGCCCGGAAGCGACGCTATAAGGCTTCAGTTTTTTCCCTCATCATCCTCTGCAGCCGAGCTGGCAGCGAAAGTGGATAATGATAATGATGTGACCGCAGCCGGGCTTTTCCGGTTTAACAGGTGGGGCTATGATTTCCAGTTTCTTGCCGGACTGGTAAACAGCGAGGACGTGGTTATCGGCGCAGGCTGGACAGGATCCATTGGAAAAATGTCTTTCAGGGGAGAGGGGTCGTGGTTTGACCAGTATGAGGATTTTCCGGGAAATAAGAGCACTATTCTGATTACAACCGGCCTTGACAGGGTATTCAAAGATAACTCAATAGCCGAGGTCCAGGTTATGTATTGCAACAATCCTATTGAACTGGGTGACTTCAACAGCTTTTATTCAGGCAGCCTCTCAGCCAAAAACCTCGCGTTTTCAAGGTTCTCAGCTTTCGGAGAGTTCACATGGGCTGTTACTCCGCTGCTGAATCTGACTATCTCCTCGATGTGGTTTCCTGATCTTAAAGGGTATTTTGCCGGACCATCGCTTGATTATTCACTGGCAGAGAGTCTTGATTTTTCACTGGTATGGCAACATTTCGATGCGATCATGAGCGGAGATAGAACAAAGATTAACCTGGGCTTCATAAGGTTGAAATATAGTTTCTGAATATTTCATACTTTTAAGCCTTCAAAAACCTAAAACTCCGCCTGATGGCCCTGGTACATGAATTTGAGAAAAGCGGGAACTGGCTGTTCAGAAGAAGAAGCTGGCTTCCGGTAATATTGGTTGTTGCAGGGATCATTGTAATGTACCTGACAAACAGGCAGGCTATTCTATTTGATTTAAGGGAGGAGCTTGTTTTTCTTGGAATAAGCCTGGCAGGAGAAGCAGTGAGGATCTATACCGTAGGCTTCGCTCCCGGCAACACATCTGGAAGGAATACCTCGGCAGGACAGATTGCAGATGAGCTGAACGTTACGGGAGCCTATTCACTTGTCAGGCATCCGCTCTATGTCGGCAATTTCATGATGTGGTTCGGACCTGTTCTTTTCCTCAGGTCATTTGTATTTGTAGTGATTTTTGTTCTTGCTTACTGGCTCTATTATGAAAGAATAATGTTTGCCGAGGAGCAGTTTCTGAGAAAGAAGTTCGGGGATGCGTATGACAACTGGTCAGAAAATGTAAAAGCCTTTATTCCCCGGTTCAGGGGATATATCAAACCATCGCTTCCTTTTTCATTTAGAAATGTGCTGAACAGGGAATACAATAGTTTTGTCAATATTTTCCTGATTTTTACGATACTCGATCTGTTCCGGAATTATTTCCTTTCGGAACGGGTATTTCTTACCCCAATGTGGATCTATATTACAGTTCCTGCAGGCGTGATCTGGCTGATCATCAGGATCATACGTAAAAAAACTACTTGGCTCCGTGTCCCCGGGAGATAAAGTTAATTTCAGTCGCGCCTTCCTCCGGTAAAAATCATTATATAATACAGAAGGGTTGCAAGCGATCCGAGCGCAGCCACAACGTAGGTATATGCAGCCCATTTAAGTGCATTCCGGGCTTTGTTGTGATTCTCCGATGACGTTATACCGGAATCTGACAGCCATACCAGTGCTCTCTGGCTTGCATTGATCTCAACCGGAAGGGTAACAAAACTGAAAAGAGTGGTGAGTCCGAACAGGATTATGCCTGCAAGAAGAAGAGCGGGGAATGTATTTACCACAAATATGCCGATGAGGAGAATCCATTGCACCCACTTGGATGCAAAGCTAACGGGAGGCACAAGTTTTGACCTGAATCCAAGCCAGGCATAGGCAGTGGCATGTTGTACAGCATGTCCTGTCTCGTGCGCAGCCACAGCTGCAGAAGCAATGCTCCTTGCCGTTATATACCTCCTGGCTGAGATTGATTGTTTTATTCTCGGGATTATAGTGGTCGGTCAGCTGCCCGTTTACGCTTTGGACCTTTACATCATAAATTCCGTTATCCCTGAGCATCTTTTCGGATATATCCTTTCCTGACATTCCGTTGTCGACCGGTATTTTGGAATAACTTCTGAATTTTGATTTTAAAACTGAGCTCACAATCCAGCTGAGTATCATGAACGCGATAAAGATCAGCCAGATGTTAAGGTTTGCATGTTGAATATTCATAGTTGCCTTACGTTTTAATGTCTTTTGCACCTGCAAAATATCTGCCAGATGCAGTTTGAGCTGCAAAACAGGTCAGATTGTCACAGGACGCAAAAATAATCATTTCAAACCTAAATAAAACAGACGAAGCAGTCCATTTGTTATCTTTGCCCGATGGCCAACACATTCAATAACATTCTGGCATACTTGCTGTCGCTTCCCGTGCATTTCTACACGTATGCAATATCGCCATTGCTAAGGCCATCATGCCGTCATGTCCCTTCGTGTTCACAGTATATGCTCGATGCGCTTAAAATACATGGCCCGTTCAGAGGATCACTCCTTGGAATAAACAGGATCCTCAGGTGCCGGCCAGGTGGAACGCATGGTTATGACCCGGTTCCGCTTTTATGGATAAAACGTTACCATCCGCTTTCGGCTTTTTTTCAAAGGAATAAGAAAGAAAACAGACTCAAAGTTCATTAGAAATCAAGCTCCTCTTTCAGATGTTTGTATCCAGCACGGCTTACGGGAAGCTTATCGCCCGACTGAAGGATCGCTACGTGATTATCCTTTCCATAGGGTTCGATCCGTTTTATTTCTTCAATCCTGACAATATAGGACCTGTGTATCCTGACAAAGTCAGTTTTTGAAAGGTTATCCTCGTAAAATTTCATTGTCTGCTGCTTGAGGGCTTTTCCGCCTTCATGATAGATCATAACGTAATCGTCCTGGGCTTCAACATACTTTATATGCTCAACCGGGATCAGGTTTATGGCATTTCCTTTCCGGACGACAACCCTGTTGACAGAAGCAGCCGCTTCCGGCTTTTTTGCAAGGATCTCATTTGCCGGCTGCTGATTTCCGGTACCGGATTCAATCTTTTCGATGGCTTTTTTGACTGCCTCAAGGAACCTTCTTTTTGCAAATGGTTTAAGCAGGTAATCGACTGCATTAAGCTCGAAGGCCCTTATCGCAAATTGATCATATGCCGTTGTAAATATGATCTCCGGTTTCTCTGTAAGGACCTCCAGCATCTCTATACCGGTAAGCCTAGGCATTTGGATATCAAGGAACACCAAGTCGGGTTTCATTTGTGAAATTGTCTTCAGCCCCGAAAAGCCGTCGGTGCACTCAGCAATCACCTCTATAGATTCAAGTTCCTTTAAATAATACTTGATTATGTCCCTGGCCGGGGCCTCATCTTCGATTATTACAGTCCTGATCTTTTCCATAGAATAACAATTCGCTTCCCCCTAAAAGGTGTGAAAAAAAGGGAATAATATATTTTGCAAATTTATTTTATTTCTCTGGTATTTCAACCTCAGCCGGAAGAATAAGTGATACTGAATAGACCCCATTTTCTTTAATCGTTTTTAAAGATGCACTGTTACCGTAGAACAGGCTCAGCCTTCTGGAAACGTTGGTCAATCCTGTACCTGTACCTTTTACCGATGAAGGGGCGGGATCATAGTTGTTGCTTATCAGTATTTCGAGATACCCTTCCCTGCACGAAACTTTTGTCTTTATACTTACTAATTCAGTGCTTTGATAAACACCATGTTTTATTGCATTTTCATAAAGCGGCTGCAGTATCATTACCGGCATCATTACTTCAAGGCAGTTCTCATCAATCTGCTCTTCTGTCGATAACCGATCGCCAAACCTGACTTTCTCGATATCGAGATAAAGCCTCAGGTTTTCGAGTTCGCTCCTGAGCGAAACAGGCTGCTCATCCTTCTTTGAAAGAGCATATCTCATGAACTCCGACAGCATTATGACCATCTCCCTTGCTTTTTCAGGATTGGTTATTGTAAGCGAACTTATTGAATTCAGGCTGTTAAACAGGAAATGAGGGTTTATCTGAGATCTCAGCATTTTGAGCTCCGTCTCTTTGACAAGGCTCTCGAGACGTGCCTCCTTTGCATTTTTTTCGGAGAGGTTAAATAGACTTACAAAGAGATAATAGGCAAGTACTATCAGCCCGTAGATAAAAACTCCGGTGCCGACCCTGTATGGGAATGTGGCATCCCAGTAGGCCAGGTAGTCGCTGCCCTTCGGCATGATAGCGAGGACAAAATATTTATTGATCAGGATCCAGAGTGTTACTGAGAAAGCCCCGCTTAAAACAAGATTGGCAATAATTGCGGTGATTCTGGATTCACCCGCGTTGAAGTATTTAAATGGAAACCAGAGGGAAAGACCAATTCCGGAAAATATTGCAAGGGAAACTATTCCGTCAGGAATGGCCGTAGTAGTGAATGTACCATATGCATAGTAATACAACAGCAGCTGGCCCAGCGTTATGAAGAGCCAGACCAGCCACCATACTATCAGTCTTACCCTGTTTGAAAGTACGGGATGTTTCATTCAGCAGAATCAATAACTTTTTACTTCACCTCCTCCGAAAATTACAGCTCCCTTTATTAGCAGATGTTTTGTTGAATCAATTGTCCTTCCTGGCACAAGCTTACGGGAATCAGTGAATCCGCCTAGCACCGGCGTCACTTCAATGGTAACGTACCAGTCATCGGGTACGATTATGGTAGCCCCGCCGAAAACACAGGCTATTTCGAGCTCAGAAACTCCTGTAGCGAGTTTTGCCTTTGTGAGGTCAAGTTCAATGCCTCCGAACACAGCTGAAATTTTACCACCCTGAAAATTCTGCGATACTATCTGGCGTTCGCCGCCACTGAAAACATTCACATAATCAATATAATCATCCCCGGCAGTTCCCTTGGATACACCGGCATTCCAGCCGCGGCGCTTCGTGAGAATGAATATGATACCGACAATAATGAAGATTGAAGGCCAGAACATGTTGTACATGTGAAAGGTTTCGCGGAAGATCAGCGGAATCATGAAAAATCCTCCCACTGCCATAATAATGACTCCGGCGGTCTTTTCTGTGGCTCCTATAGTCATTATCAGTCCGATTGCTACCAGGAGCATTGGCCAGCTGAAAACCACATTGTCAATAAACTCCGGGAAAAATCCTGTATTCCTTATCACAAGAAATAATCCTGCGATGACAAGTATCACTCCTATCAGAACCCTGTTGTTTGTAAGGTGAGGATGGTCTTGTCTCATTTGACGGCGTTCTTCTCTCAGACGATGACGCTCATCTCTGTATTCTTCTTTCGTTTCCATAGCTGTAAATTTATTTGTTTTAAAATTAATTGTCTGTTTTTTTCCGTTTGAATAATGAGGAAATAATAAAACCGAGACCCACCAGAATTACAACAGACGGCCAGTAAATGGTTTTTATGATTGCCGGTAATTCATAGTTAAGGTTATCAATCAGAAACCATGCTCCAAGAGCGATCATAAGCAAACCCCCGGTAAAATGAAGGTTCAACAGTAGCAGAACTCCAATAAAGATCAATGCTGTTTCCCAGGTGAAGTATTCCTGCACACTTCCGAGATTCAGCAGGTCATTTGTGGCAACAAGCAGTGCAAGTCCGAGAACGATCAGAAAGAGACCTATACTAACCTGAGGATGATGCTCCCTGTGACTGTGCATTATTTGATCCCTGTTTCTCATAGCTAGTTTTTTTATTCTGAATCAAATATATATTTGTTTTATATTCATTCTATGGGGAAATCGGCAAGCTGCAGTATTAAACCGGCAGATGCACTTTTTGAGTCAGGGATGTTACTTTTTTGTTGATAATTTTTTTAATTGCCGAAGGATTTATATTTTTGCAAACCAAATTTTAAGGAGATGTCCGGATTATATTCGATACCGATCGGTGGTTTAAAGGTAGGACATCATAACTTTACCTTTGAAATTGGGAATACGTTTTTTGACCTGTTTGAAGAGTCGGAAATCAAGGAAGGTGAACTCTTAGCAGTAATTGTGATTGAAAAGAGCCCCTCGCATATTGACCTTGATGTGAGGATCTCAGGTAAAGTCAGAATATGCTGCGACAGATGCCTTGAGATGTTTGACCATCCGGTAGAATGCGAAAACAGACTTCTGGTTAACTTCGGCGATGAAAAAGATGAAAGTGATCCTGAAATTATTACTCTTCCACGTGATGAGAATGAACTGGATCTGAAACAGTATTTATACGAGTACATTTGTCTTGCACTGCCGATACAGAGAATACATCCTGATAATGAAAAAGGGGAAAGCACCTGTGACCCCTCAATGCTGCGGAAACTGAACGAACACCTGGTTGAGGAGGAGGTTAAAAGTGATCCAAGGTGGGACGAATTAAAGAAGCTTATTAACAACAATTAAATTAGAATAAAATGGCACATCCCAAGCACAAACATTCAAAGACCAGAAGAGATAAACGCAGAACACACTATAAAGCAACTGCACCCACGGTGGGTACCTGCTCAAACTGCGGTTCTTCAGTCCAGTACCACAGGGTATGTCCCGAGTGCGGGTATTACAGAGGCAAGCTTGCCGTTGAGAAAAAGGCGACTGCCTGATTTTCTTAAACTAATTGTAATACAATGAAAATTGGCATTGATGTAATGGGTGGTGATTTTGCACCTGACGCTATTATCGAAGGTGCCGCTGACTCCCTGAGGCATATTCCTGCTGATAATACTATTGTGCTGCTTGGAAACGAAGCTGCAATCCTCAAGAAGCTTGGGGAAATGAACACCAGCCCCTCATCGTTTGAGATTGTCCACACATCACAGGTTATTGAAATGGGCGACCATCCTGCCAAAGCTTTTTCCCAGAAAAGAGACTCAAGTATTGCAGTGGGCTACACGATGCTTAAGAACGGAACCCTTGACGGGTTCTGCAGCGCAGGTAACACAGGAGCAATGCTTGTCGGTGCCAGCTATACGGTAAATGTGATCCCGGGAGTCTTCCGTCCCGCCCTTGCAACTATTCTGCCCTGCATTGATGGCCGCGATTCTGTGATTCTTGATGTAGGCTTAAACCCCGACTGCAAGCCTGATGTTCTGCTTCAGTACGGTATCCTTGGCAGCCTTTTTGCAAAATTTGTGCTGGAAATCGAAAATCCGACTGTCGGATTGCTGAATATTGGTGCGGAGGATACAAAAGGGACACCTGCTGTAAAGGCAGCATACGAGCTAATGAAGGAATTTCCAGGTCTGAATTTCTCAGGAAATATTGAAGGGCATGCCCTGTTTCATGAGAATATGACAGACGTGGTGGTATGTGACGGATTTGTTGGGAACATTGTTCTTAAACTGGCTGAAGCAATTTATGCCTTGACAGAAAGAATTAAAATAACCCACCCATTTTTTGACAGGCTCAACTTTGAGAATATTGGCGGTACGCCAATAGTAGGGATTAATGCCAATGTTGTAATCGGGCATGGCATTTCAAAAAGAAAGGCAATAATGAATATGATACTTCAGACCAGGGCGGTCGTTCATGCCAACCTGGCTCAGAAGATTATCGAAGCTATTTAATTATGGGAAAAATAAGAGCTGCCATTACAGGGATCCATGCGTGGGTCCCCGAATACAGGCTCACAAACCAGGAACTTTCAAGAATGGTTGATACATCCGACGATTGGATAATGCAGAGGGTCGGAATAAAGGAGAGAAGGATCCTTAAAGGAGAGGGTCTTGGAAGTTCAGATCTTGGAGAGATGGCCGTGAAAGGGCTTCTCGAAAAAACAAATACCTCACCTGACGATATTGATCTCCTGATATGTGCCACTGTTACACCCGACATGGCCTTCCCTGCCACGGCAAACATTATTTCAGACAAAGTGGGAATCAAGAATGCATTCAGCTTTGATCTGAACGCAGCTTGTTCAGGGTTCCTGTTTGCAGTGCAGACCGGGGCTGCATACGTTGAAACCGGAAATTATAAAAAGGTGATTGTAGTCGGGACCGACAAGATGTCGTCGATAACCGATTATACCGACCGTACAACCTGTCCTCTTTTTGGTGATGCAGCAGGTGCAATCCTTCTTGAACCGACAAATGAAGAGTATGGCGTGATGGACTATATCTTCCATACTGAAGGCTCAGGCAGGAAATTTCTGCACATGAAAGCTGGCGGATCAGTCAAACCGGCTTCGCATGAAACTGTCGATGCGCGTGAGCACTTTATTTACCAGGAGGGACAGAGCGTTTTTAAATTTGCCGTTGTCAATATGGCTGATGTCGCTGCCGAAATAATGGAGCGCAATAACCTTAAATCTGAAGACATAGCCTGGCTTGTGCCGCATCAGGCAAACCTCAGGATCATCGATGCTACGGGAAGAAGAATGGGACTTTCTCCTGACAAGGTAATGATAAACATCGAGCATTTCGGGAATACCACAAATGCCACGATTCCGCTTTGCCTGTGGGAATATGAGAAGAAGCTCAAAAAAAGCGACAAGCTTATCCTGGCTGCCTTCGGTGGTGGCTTTACCTGGGGCTCAATCTATGTTAAATGGGCCTATGACCCGGTGTAGGTTCCTGCTCTGTTTAATACACTCCCTTTTGAATCCACTTAGGCTTTTGCCCCCAACCCCCTAAAGGGGGCTGATGTCATTTTTAATTCTTTAAGTCCCCTTCAGGGGATTTAGGGGCGAACATTTTATTTTTCCTTGCAATAGTTTTTATATTTGTGAGTTATTATGTTTGTACATATAATTCTGATAAAAAATGGGAAAATTCAACGAGACAGACAATGCCACCATCAACCTTATCAGTAATGGGACCGAAATTACCGGAGATATTAAATCAAATGGTGATATCCGGATCGACGGTGTACTGTCCGGAAACCTTACAACAAAAGGAAAGGTTGTGATAGGACCAACTGGAAAAGCCAAAGGTGAAGTCTTCTGCAAAAACTCAGAGGTTTCCGGTACCATCGAAGGAAAGATCTGTGTAAGCCAGCTTCTGACCCTTAAGGCTGATTCAAAGATAGTTGGCGATATAATAACTTTTAAGCTTTCAATTGAGCCTGGCGCAAAATTTACAGGGAATTGTAAAATGAGTGAAGGTGAAAACAATGAAGGAGGAGCTTTCACAAAAACAAAAGAACCAGAAAAAGTCGTCGAAAAATCAGGAAAATAAAGGGCTAAGGGATTTTGGAAAGTACTCCGGCCTGGCATTTCAGATGTTGGTGATAATCCTGGTGATGACCTGGTGCGGGATTAAGCTTGATAAAGTCCTTGGACTATCAACTCCTGTCTTTACAATTATTCTTTCCCTTTTGGGCGTATTTGCCGGCATTTATACTGCACTCAAAGATTTTATCAGGTGATCACTTCCCCCATGTGACTTTTAGAAAATACCTTACCGGATTATTGTTACTGGCCTCCCTTTTACTTATTGCAGGTCTGCTTCTTGATATCCTTACCGATATCCGGCTTCTCTTCAGTGATGTAGGTGTCCTTACATTCTGCTTCTTTACCATTTCACTTTTATCAGCCTATATTTTCCACAGGGGACAAAAGAAAGAGCCCGATAGCCAGACTATGCATATTATTGTCGCTCTAAGCATAAAAATGCTTCTGGAGCTGATCCTCGCTCTGGTGTGGTTTTTTATTGCTAAAAAAACCGGAACCACCTCGCTATTATTATTTTTTGTACTATATTTAGCGTTCTCTTTGTTTTCAATTTACCTGATGTTGAACACATTGAAAAACAAATCTTTATAAAACAATAATGGTTTGAAAATGCAACTTTTACGAGGTGTTTCTTTATTAGTCCTGCTTTTGTTATTTCCTGTCAGCATCATTGCACAGGAAGAACAGGGCGCACCAAAAGCAAAAGAAGAATTTGACGCCAGCAGTTTTATCCTCGATCATATTGCAGACTCGCATGAATGGCACATACTGACTAAACAAAACGGAGAAAGTGTGGCTATTTATCTTCCGGTAATTCTCTATTCAAAAGAAAAAGGACTTGATATATTCTCCTCAAAAAGACTTGCACACGGAAATGAATACAAGGGTTATAAGCTGGAAGAGGAAGGCGACCTGAAAGGGAGAATTGTCAACCTGAACCCCGATGGTACTGTAAATGAGGCAAAGCTTCCCCTCGACTTTTCAATGACCAAATCTGTTGTTGGATTACTTTGTGCTGCATTAATCGGTCTCTGGCTCTTTCTTGCACTGTCCCGCTCGTACAAAAAGACAGGTATCAGCCATCCGAAAGGCATCCAGAGCTTCCTTGAGCCGGTCATCCTTTTTGTCCGTGATGATATTGCGGTTGCCAACATCGGAGAACATAAGTATGAAAAATACATGCCCTATCTCCTTACGGTTTTCTTTTTCATACTTATAAATAACCTGATGGGGATGATCCCCTTCCCTCCTCCTTTTGGAGCTAACGTCACGGGAAACATTGCCGTAACCTTTGTCCTGGCGCTCTTTACTTTCATTATTACCCAGATCAGCGGGAACAAGCATTACTGGCGTGAGATCTTTGCAGCTCCCGGAGTCCCATTCTGGCTTTTGCCGATTATGATACCGGTCGAGATAATCGGGATATTTTCAAAGCCTTTTGCCCTGATGATCCGACTTTTTGCCAACATAACATCGGGGCATATTATCGTTATAAGTCTCGTTTGCCTTATTTTTATTTTTGACTCATTGGCTGTAGCTCCAGCTTCGATTTTAATGGTAATTTTTATGGATTGCATCGAACTGTTTCGTTGCATTCCTTCAGGCATATGTTTTCACTTTGTTGTCAGCTCTGTTTATCAGCCTGGCGGTAAAGGAAGAACATCAGTTAGTTTTTATTGTTTAATTAAAACCAGTTATTATTATGACAGGTACAATGGCAGCAGTTGGAGCAGGTCTTGCAGTAATAGGTGCAGGACTTGGTATCGGTAGAATCGGCGGATCGGCAATGGACGCAATAGCCCGTCAGCCCGAAGCCACTTCCAAGATACAGACAGCCATGATCATCGCATCAGTCCTTATTGAAGGAGTTGCTTTGTTTGCAGTAGTAGTTTCCCTTATTGCAAAGAGCTTAGTTTTAAGGCACTGCAACGATTGGTTGCAGCGCCTCTTTTAACTGATTCAAAACTAAATTTAAATATGGTCTTATTAGCAAACAGTCTCACATCTCCGGCGATAGGTCTGGTCTTCTGGACGACATTATTTTCCTCCTGTTTTTTCTTATTCTGAAGAAATTTGCATGGAAGCCTATCCTTGGTGCTGTTAAAGCACGGGATGAAATGATCAAAGGATCGCTTGCATCTGCCGAAAAAGCAAGGAAAGAAATGACAAAGCTTCAGAGCGACAATGAAGCCATTTTGAAAAAAGCAAGGGAAGAACGTGAAGGGATCCTTAAAGAAGCACGTGATGTACGTGATAAACTGATAGCAGAAGCCAAGGGCAAAGCAGGCGAAGAAGCGGCCAGGCTGGTTGAGAAAGCCGAAGGCGGAATTGAGAAGGAAAAAGCAATCGCTCTGTCGGAAATTCGTGAACAGGTAACAACCCTTATCGGTTGAAATTGCCTCAAAACTTCTTGGAGAAAAGCTCAAACGAACAGGCGAACAGGAAAAGCTTATCGATAACTACCTGAAAGAGATAAATTTAAACAGGAACTAAAAAGTATTTTCATTAATGAACGAAAGCAGAATATCAGTCAGGTACTCAAAAGCACTATTCCAGTCCGCCCTCGAAAAGAATCTCCTGGACAGGATTAACAAGGATATGATAATGATCCAGGAAATGTGCAGACTTCCGCAAATAAAAGAACTGCTGACAAGCCCAATAATCATCCCTTCGAAAAAAACAGATGTGTTTCATAAGACTATTCGCGAAAAGCCTGCATGAATTAACATTATCACTGGTCGACCTGGTAGTCAAAAACGGAAGGGAGAAAGTATTTACCGGCAATAGCAAGGGTTTTCATTCACAATGCACTTATACATAACGGAATAACCGAGTCAGTCCTTACAACTGCAGTTAATGTTGATCGAAAATGTTAAAAAGCAGGTTTCCGACCTCATTGCAGACCTATTCAAAACCAAAGTTGTCCTGAAGGAGATTAGCTGATGAAAGCATAATCGGAGGATTCGTCCTGAAGATAGGAGACAACTTTATCGATGCCAGTGTAAGGAACAAACTAAGGAAAATACAAAAAGAACTTAAAGCCAGTTCAATAGGGATATAGCTTTAATTAAAAGTATAGATTTATAAGCAATAACAATATGGCAAATATTAAACCAGCGGAAGTCTCAAAAATACTCAGGCAACAGCTCGAAGGCATTCAGACAGGTGCAGAACTTGAAGAGGTCGGAACTGTTCTTGAAGTTGGAGATGGAATTGTCCGTATCTACGGTCTTTCAAATGCAGAGTCAAACGAGCTGATCGAATTTGAAAATGGTATTGAAGCAATTGTTCTTAACCTTGAAGAAGATAATATCGGAGCAGTATTGCTTGGGCCGACTGAGGAGATAAACGAAGGCGATATTGTCAAGCGTACCGGCAGGATTGCGTCAATAAATGTCGGTGAAGGACTGCTTGGAAGAGTAATTACCACGACAGGACAGCCATTAGACGGCAAAGGTCCGATCGAAGGTGAGCTCTTTGAAATGCCTTTTGAAAGAAAAGCCCCGGGCGTAATCTTCCGCCAGCCGGTAAAGCAACCTCTGCAGACAGGTCTCAAGGCCATCGATGCAATGATCCCGATCGGAAGGGGTCAGCGTGAGCTTATCATCGGTGACCGTCAGACCGGCAAAACAGCTATTGCGATTGATACGATAATTAACCAGCGCAGCAACTTCGAAAAAGGGAAACCGGTTTACTGCATTTATGTTGCCATTGGCCAGAAAGGCTCAACGGTTGCCAATATTGCAAAAACACTTGAAGAATATGGTGCTCTTGAATATACGGTAATTGTGCTGGCAACAGCTTCAGATCCGGCTGCCTCGCAGTTCTATGCTCCCTTTGCCGGAGCTGCCATCGGAGAATTCTTCCGCGATTCAGGACGCGACGCCCTGATCATATATGATGACCTGTCGAAACAGGCAGTCTCCTACAGGGAAGTTTCGCTTCTTCTGCGTCGTCCGCCGGGACGTGAAGCTTATCCCGGTGATGTTTTCTACCTGCATTCCCGGCTTCTTGAAAGAGCTGCAAAAATAATTGAATCGGATGAGGTGGCCAGAAAGATGAATGACCTGCCGGAATCAATCCGCCATATGGTAAAAGGCGGAGGTTCACTCACTGCCCTGCCGATAATTGAAACCCAGGCTGGTGACGTTTCAGCTTATATCCCGACCAATGTTATCTCAATAACCGATGGTCAGATATTCCTCGAGTCAGCCTTTTCAACTCAGGAGTCCGGCCGGCTATCAATGTGGGGATATCGGTTTCAAGAGTAGGTGGTAACGCTCAGGTAAAAGCAATGAAGAAGATTGCAGGAACGCTGAAAGTTGACCAGGCCCAGTACCGTGAACTGGAAGCTTTCTCAAAATTCGGTTCCGATCTGGATGCGTCAACTCTTGCCATACTGAATAAAGGTGCCAAGAATGTTGAGATCCTTAAACAGGCTCAGTATTCCCCGATTCCTGTCGAAAAACAGATAGCGATCATCTATTGCGGAACCATGGGTTTGCTGAAAGATGTCCCCGTAAATAAGGTCAGGGAGTTTGAGAATGAATTCCTTGAATTCCTCGAACTGAAGCACAGGAATATTCTGAACCTGCTTGCGGAAGGAACTCTGAACAATGAAATTACAAATACTCTTGAAAAGGTTGCCCTCGATCTGGTCAAGCAAGTACAAACCCTGAACCGGACTACGGGAGCTGAATAAATAAATCTTGAATGCCGAACTTAAAAGCTATAAGGATCAGGATCACTTCCGTTAAATCGACAAAGCAGATAACTTCTGCAATGAAGATGGTCTCTGCCGCAAAACTCAGAAAAGCACAGGACAAGATTGTCAGGTTGAGGCCCTATGCGAATAAACTCCATGAGATACTTATTAACCTGACACAAAGCCTTGCTGATTCGGAAATTGAAAACGTTTACGGCAGAAAATCTGCTCCCGAAAAGATCCTGATTATTTTAATAACTTCAAACAGAGGACTTTGCGGTGCTTTTAATTCCAACGTTATCAAGGAGGCAAGAAGGGTTACTGCAGACAGCTATTTCGAGCAGTACAAGAAAGGTAACGTTCAATTCCTGTTAATCGGGAAGAAGGGCTTTGACTACCTCAGAAAACAGAAATTTAAACTTGCAGGGGAAAGCAACGACCTGGTAACTGAGGTAACATTCGAAAAAATAGTTGCTGTCGCTGAAAATGTAATGAACAGTTTTGTTAAAGGTGACTATGACAGAGTCGATATTAATCTATAACCACTTTAAAAATGCAGCGGTACAGATCCTGACAAATGAGACCGTTCCTGCCTGTAGATACCAGCTTCAGAAGACGGGCAAAGCTAGTTCTCCGGTCGATTATATTTATGAACCGGACAAGGAATCGATAGTCAAGGAGCTTATCCCTAAATCGCTTAAAATACAATTTTATAAAGCAGTGGTTGATTCATTTGTTGCTGAGAACGGGGCAAGGATGACTGCTATGCACAAAGCAACTGATAATGCCACAACGATGATCCGTGAACTCACATTGCAGTATAACAAAGCAAGACAGGCAGCGATCACAAACCAGATACTTGAGGTCGTCAGCGGTGCTGAAGCATTGAAAGGATGAAATTAAAACCGCAATACAATTTGTTTAAAGAACTATGTACAACCAATCAGGGTTAAAAAAAATTGTTAATAAGGCGTTAGTCAATCTTTCGTATAATACGGAATCTGAAAGACTTATCGACCCGGTGAAATATATCCTGTCGATAGGTGGGAAACGACTGCGCCCTGTCCTTGCCCTGCTGGCCTGTAACCTGTTTAGCGACAAAATAGATGAAGCGGTAATGCCGGTAACCGGGCTTGAGATCTTTCACAATTTCACACTCATTCACGACGACATTATGGATAATGCCCTGGTCAGAAGAGGCTTTTCCACGGTTCACAGCAAGTGGAACGTCAACCAGGCAATTCTTTCGGGAGATGTAATGGCATTTATCACGAACGAATGCTTCCTCCAGTCTCCACCCCACCTGCTACAGAAAGTATTCCGGGTATTTAACAAGGCTGCAATTGATGTATGCACCGGACAGCAGCTTGATATGGATTACGAAAAGGCAACGATCGTATCGCACGACGAATACCTGAAAATGATCGAACTTAAAACAGCAGCACTGATTGCTGCTTCAGTCAAGATAGGTGCAATATTCGGCGGTGCGGATGACAAGGAATGTGAGCTTATTTATGAATATGGCAGGAACCTCGGACTTGCCTTTCAGATGCAGGATGACCTTCTTGATACTTATGGCGATTCAAAAGTCTTCGGCAAGATCTCAGGCGGGGATATTGTCGCCAGCAAAAAGACATTTCTTTATGTTAAGGCGCTTGGAAATAGCCACTTCGGAACAGAAAAAGAAGCTTCAGGAGGAATATTCAGCAGAAATCTCTGACCCCGAAACCAAAGTCAAAAGAGTGACTGAAATATACGACCAGCTTAACATTAAATACATTACTGAAAATCTGGCCAGCGACTATTTTAAAAGCGCGATAGGCTTGCTGGAAAAGGTTGGAGTTCCTCAGGAGAGGAAGGAAGAACTGATTACTGATGACGGGATCACTGGTCGGACGCGACCATTAATTTAAACCTTGAAACATTAAAATGAAGTTATAAAACAAAGATTCTTTTTTTAAACTACATAACTAATTCGCATTTATGGCAAAGAATATAGGGAAAATAAGCCAGATCATTGGACCGGTTGTTGACGTCTCATTCGAGAGACAGGGTACAGATATGCCTGATATTTACGATGCTCTTGAAATAAAAAGGAACGATGGGACAACGCTTGTAGTGGAATGTCAGCAGCATATCGGAGAGAACACCGTCAGAACAATTGCAATGGACTCGACTGACGGACTGCGCAGGGGGATGGATGTTATTGCCACCGGATTGCCTATTACCATGCCAATCGGTGAACAGATCAGAGGCCGTCTGATGAATGTCACCGGTGAGGCAATTGACGGTATCGGAAAACTGGACAAGAAAGGCGGTTATCCCATTCACCGCAAGCCACCCAAGTATGAAGATCTTTCAACTGAGAAAGAGGTTCTTTATACAGGAATTAAGGTGATCGATCTGATCGAGCCCTATTCAAAAGGAGGAAAGATCGGTCTCTTTGGCGGAGCGGGCGTTGGAAAAACAGTTGTGATACTTGAGCTTATTAATAACATTGCCAAAGCATATGGAGGGCTTTCGGTTTTTGCCGGAGTGGGTGAAAGAACCAGGGAAGGCAACGACCTGCTGCGTGATATGCTCGATGCAGGCGTTATTACCTACGGTGAAGATTTTCTCGAGAATATGAAATCGGGAGGATGGGACCTTTCAAAGGTCGATCATGACTGCCCTGAAAGAATCAAAGCTTGCACTTGTCTTCGGACAGATGAATGAACCTCCCGGAGCAAGGGCCACGGGTTGCTCTGTCAGGACTGTCGATTGCCGAATATTTCAGGGATGGTGATGAAAAGAGCGGCGGAAGGGACATCCTGTTCTTTATGGATAATGTGTTCCGTTTTACACAGGCCGGTTCGGAGGTTTCCGCCCTTCTGGGCAGAATGCCCTCGGCAGTTGGCTATCAGCCTACACTTGCCACTGAAATGGGTATAATGCAGGAGAGGATCACATCAACCAGGCATGGATCCATCACTTCCGTTCAGGCAGTTTATGTTCCTGCTGATGACCTTACCGACCCGGCCCCGGCAACAACATTTGCACACCTCGATGCTACGACCGTTCTGAGCCGCAAGATCTCAGAGCTTGGTATTTATCCGGCTGTTGATCCTCTTGATTCAACCTCAAGGATACTTACTGCAAATATTGTCGGAGAAGCCCATTATAACTGCGCACAGAGAGTAAAAGAGCTGCTTCAGAGATATAATGAACTTCAGGATATTATTGCAATTCTCGGTATGGATGAGCTTTCAGAAGAAGATAAACTTGTTGTTCACAGGGCAAGAAGGATTCAGAGATTCCTTTCACAGCCGTTCCATGTCGCCGAACAGTTCACCGGTATTAAAGGAGCACTGGTGTCAATCGAAGACAACATTAAAGGCTTCAACATGATCCTTGAAGGGAAGGTTGACCAGTATCCCGAATCTGCATTTATGCTTGTCGGTACAATTGAAGATGCCATTGAAAAGGGAGAGAAAATTCTTGCCCAGTCAAAATAATTTCTGGTTCTGGACCAGATGAAAATAGAAGATTCATTACTCCCGACAGGAAAATATACGAAGGTGAAATAAAATCGGTAAGGGTACCCGGGAAAAAAGGATCTTTCCAGGTCCTTAAAGACCACGCTCCCATAATATCCACACTCGAAGCCGGTCCTGTCAGAATAATTGACAACGACAATAAACCTGTCAACTTCATAATTGACAGCGGAGTAATTGAAGTCAGGGCAAACAAGATCATTCTTCTTGCCGAATCAGTAAAATAGTACACTTCAATGACACCCGAAGAATTCCGGAAACATGCCCATCGACTGGTCGACTGGATGGCCGGATATATGGAGAACGTCGAAAAGTATCCTGTTAAATCACAGGTAAAGCCGCGGGAGATCTTTAAGAAGCTTCCCGACAATCCTCCGCAACATCCTGAGTCGTTCGATTCACTGATGAAGGATTTCGAGGAGATCATCATGCCGGGTATTACTCACTGGCAGAGCCCCAATTTCTTCGCATATTTCCCGGCTAACACCAGTCCCCCTTCAGTACTCGCGGAAATGATAATAGCCACTCTCAGTGCCCAGTGCATGATCTGGGAAACATCCCCCGCAGCAACAGAGCTTGAAGAAAAAATGATGATCTGGCTGAGGGATCTTATCGGCCTCCCGGCCAGTTTTCGAAGGAGTAATACAGGATACTGCATCAACAGCCACTCTTGCTGCAATTCTTACTGCCAGGGAAAAAGCAACCGGTTTCAAAATAAATGATGAAGGGGCACAGTCGGCCGGAACTCTAAGAGTCTACTGCACAGGACAGACTCACTCATCCGTTGAAAAAGCAGTAAAGATCAGCGGTATCGGAAAAAAGAACCTGGTAAGAATTCCGGTAAGGGATGACTTCTCAATGGATGCAGGAATGCTTAAAGAAGCTGTTGAAGCCGACATCAGAAAAGGATATTTGCCATGTTGCGTGGTTGCAACATTATGTACAACCGGAACCACCGCTGTTGACCCTTTAAAGGACATAGGAGAGATCTGTGACCAACAATGGCATCTGGCTCCATGTCGATGCCGCAATGGGCGGAACGGCCCTTATTCTGCCCGAATTTCAATGGATGCTCGACGGGAAGGAATATATCGATTCATTTGTTTTCAATCCGCACAAATGGATGTTCACCAATTTTGACTGTTCAGCCTTTTTTACGAGATATCCGGAAGTGCTTATAAAGACATTTGAGATCCTGCCGGAATACCTTAAAACCAGGACAAGGGGTAAAGTCAATGATTACCGCGACTGGGGAATCCCCCTGGGCAGACGGTTCAGGGCGCTGAAGCTCTGGAGCGTGATCAGAATGTATGGGGTTGAGGGACTCCGGGAAAAGATACGATATCACATCAGGCTTGGCTGCAACGCTTGCTGAAATGATATCAAAGGAACCCGATTTTGAGATCCTTGCCCCTGTGGTAATTAACGTTGTTTGCTTCCGTTTCAGACCCGCCGGTATTCCTGAAGACAGGCTAAACGGCATAAATGAAACTTTGAACCACCGGCTCAATGACTCCGGCAAAATATACCTGACCCATACAGATATCAAGGGCATCTATACACTTCGTATGGTTACCGGTCAGACAAATGTCAGAATGGAGCATGTCGAAAAGGCCTGGGATCTTATTAAAATGACTGCCAGGGCCCTTTGATCACCTCTGGATGTTCCATCCCTGCTCCTTCCAATACTCATTCCGAACAGGTCAACATTGAAGATCACTTTGAGAAAGGGCGTTTCCTGGAGGTGTCGCCAGGTAGCCTCAATTCCTCCCGACATCATGAAAGGGATCCGGAAAACGTAAAAATCCGACATAAGCTGAAGGCCGAACGATCTGAATGTCTCCGTGAAATCGTGATAGTCCATAGTGCTTCCCTGCGGCCCGGATGATAATATATAATTTCCCGTTCCCCTTGTTAGATCATAAAAGAAATTGGTACGTATGCGTGTCAGGTAAAAGAAGCTTGAAATGTTGAAGTCAGGATAGGCAAGCGGCAAGAAAGTAATCGGCTGAATAGAATTCATGCTTTTTGGACGCAATATTATTATAGCTCCTTGAAAACAATGCCCTGTTTCCAAGGATGAATTTCTCGGGATTCTGATTTTCAGTTTCAAAGCGCAGCCTTAAGCTGTTGTTCTTAAGGATCCCCGGAAAATAGAAAGCCGTTCTGCCAGTGAAAATATCACCGTAAATGGCTTTGTCGAACGGGTAGTAATGAATAGCTCAGATCAATAGTCTGTGCCCATCTTGGATAAATATCGCGGACAGCCGAGCGGTGATAATTTGAAAAATAGAACCTTCCTGTAAGTTCATTCTGGCCGGTATCATAATGTCCCTTTTCCTTTAGGTATATATAATCATTCCTTGAATTTTGAGGAGGCTGATAAATAGAAATATTTTGTGAAGCGGCCGCCCTGAAATGTAAGAGGGAGCGAAATTGTATTTGTCAGTTCATATCCTTTCAGGATCTCTGGAGGATCGGCCAACCGTTTCCCTGAATTTCTCAATATATGGCGAATTCCCATAATCGAGCCGGGTTTCAAGGACAAAGTACCATCCAAGCCATTTAATGCTCGAATGAAACTTGTGCATTTTGTCGGCATATTCGTAGCCAAATGATGATATAAGCGTGCTGAGGTTGTTTTGCGTCATCAGTGTCAGTCCTGGTCTGACAGATGTAGGATCGCTTTTGATTGTTTCAATATCCGCATAGAAAGGCATCCAGCTGTGGAACCTGAAAAGATGCTGTATTTTCCTGTATGGAACGGGTGTATAATACATTCTCAGCTGGCAGCTGTGATTGGCTCCGGGTAAGGTTTGAACCTGTTGATAAGATATGATGCTGAGCTGTTGTAAATACCTTTGCACGGATTCGCCTGAAACAAGGGTTGTCATGGCAAATATTATTGCCCGATGATGAATAATCTGAGAATAGCAGCGAATGTCCATTGACGCTCAGATCGCTTATTCCGAATCTTGACCTGGTCAGCGGTACGATTGTCCTGTCGGGTTTAAGCAAATAGGCATTATCGGTTCCGGATACGGAGCTGACAAAGAACAGGGAATCGTTCCTGAGAAATGAGGACTGGAGATCATTGCTTGCTTTCCTCAATCAGTGTTTTCCACAATTTGGTGGCAGTAGTTGAATGAAACTATTCCCTCTCCCTTATCTGTTAATGAAATAACAGTGATCTCTGCCCCGGATGAAGCCCATTGAGGCTTCTGAAGGAATGCATTTGCAGGGGCCGGAACTGTTTCAAGAACAATTCCGTTAAAAGCATCAATTATTACCAGGTTATTCTGATTCCTGACAGTATTCTCCGTTGCGGCAATGAATCTTCCGTCAGGGGATATTGATGCGGAAAGGTACCTTGTTCTGGCTGTAAGCTGTCTGGTAAGGTGCTGCTTTAGATCCATAAGCTTGATCACCGACCATGTCCTGTTTTCCCATCTGGGATCGGAATGAGTTTCAACCCACACCAGTTTTCCTTTTGCACAGGAAAGGAACCACGGGTAACCGTATCCCGGAATATATATCTTCTTTTCAGTTTTCCTGAAGGATTTATCAGAACGAATGCAGGTGGATCGGATAGTGACGTTTTAACTGCAATTATGCTGTCGGATCCAACACTGAGAGGGGAATAATAATTTACATATTCCTTGCCGTTTCCGTGGGCTTGAGGACCTCATAGGATTCACTTCCTGATGATGCATCATCAGAGGTCCAAAGAGTTCTAAGAGTGTCGAAAGTCTCTCTGAACAACCTCTTTTTCGTAAGTGAGGCAGTTCTTCTGAGGCTCAGGTTAACAGGATTTATTGTGAATGGTTCGTCGGCTGTCAGTCTGAGGGCATTTTTCCAGAGGCTTGAGTCATACTTTGCATACGACCATGCCATCATCTCATAACCTGTATGATAATGATCAGGGACGTAATTCACTGAACGATCCATTAACCATTTTATCATATTTATAAAGGTTCCCTTTTTCAACAACAAGTGCTTTAAGTTCTTTCTGAAAGGAAGCGTTCCTTCCACGGCCTGATTGAGTTAATACTGATTCGGAAAAAATTGCGTCACCTTCGAGGAACCAGAGGGGCAACAATGCGGAGACTATGCCTGTGAACTGCTGTCCTGTCAGAACCGACATCACTTTTGTAAATCCTTTATTGAGCGACTCCATCTGCAGTACATGTGTGAGCTCGTGTGTCGCAAGCTGCCGGTCGGGATTAAGAGGTATTGAATTCATCTCAGGGGTAGGATAGAGTTCCATCCTGCTGGGAGCCCATGCCACGTAACCATTCGAATTTGTTGTATAATTGTGAATGATAACGGGTATCCTGAATTTTAAGCGGGGATACAGATAGGCCCAGCTTTGAACAGGCATCATCAAGCGACCGGGCAAAATTAATACCCGCTGATCCGTATGTCTGAGGATAAATTACTGTGAATCTGTCTGTCTTAATCTGCATCCATTTCAGCGAGCCCGGATCCTGACCGGTATTATAATACTGTGCATTGGTAATTGCCTGCAGTGAAAAGGAAACAGAATAGGAACAACAGATGCTTCATCCAGAATCATTTACTCAAAAATAGTAAAATAAGTGAGTGCCTCCACATTAAACCGAAATCTGAAAAATTTACTAATTTCACCGGGCAATCATTTGATTTATTTTCCGGAATTACAAATCTTAACTGATGAAGCAATACAGGTTAATAAACAATATTACAGGCTGGGTCATATTTGCAGTTGCCGCGTTCACCTATCTTATGACGATTGAGCCGACTGCGAGCCTGTGGGACTGCGGAGAATACATCGCATCGGCATATAAGCTTGAGGTCGGACATCCTCCCGGAAACCCTGTATTTATGGTTATGGCAAAGTTTTTTACCCTTTTTGCCGGAGGCAATACTTCGCATGTTGCAGCAATGGTCAACTCGATGTCTGCCCTTGTCAGCGCATTTACAATACTGTTTCTGTTCTGGACAATCACACACCTTGCAAGGAAGATCATTATCAAGGATGAGAACAATATAGCTCTTCCCAGGATCATTGCTGTTATGTCTGCAGGTGCAGTGGGAGCTCTTGCTTTTACATTTTCTGATTCCTTCTGGTTTTCAGCCGTAGAGGGAGAAGTTTATGCTTCCTCATCCTTTTTTACTGCCATGGTCTTCTGGGCAATACTGAAATGGGAAGATGTGGCTGATGAAGAATATGCCAACAGGTGGATCATACTCATCGCCTTTCTGATGGGCTTGTCGATAGGTGTTCACCTTCTTAACCTGCTTACTTTTCCGGCAATTGTCCTGGTTTATTATTTCAAGAGACATGACTTTACCTGGAAAGGTTTGGCGATCTCCTTCGGAATATCAATCATTCTGCTGGTTTTACTACTTTATGGCATCATGCCCGGATTCGTAACCATTTCTTCCAGGTTCGACCTTCTTTTCGTGAACTCATTCGGTTTGCCTGCCAACAGCGGCATGATCTTCCATTTCCTGTTGATGACAGCCCTGTTTATTCTTGCAATAAGAGCGACATACACATCGGACAATAAAGTCAAAAATGCAGCAATGGCTTTCGGAGCACTGCTGCTCACAGGCATCTGGGTTTTATCCGGATCTGTAGTCTTTAACCTGATTGTTCTTGCGGCGGTTGCAGGATATACCTGGTACATAGCGGGTAAAAGCCGTGCTGTATTAAACACTTCACTTACTGCAATCATGGTAATTATGATCGGTTACTCGTCTAATGCCATAATTGTTATCAGGGCATCTGCAAATACTCCATTGAATGAAAATCAGCCGGAAAATCCGTTCAGCCTGCTCTACTTCCTCAACAGGGAGCAATACGGCGAACGACCGCTGTTCAAAGGGCCTTATTATAATGCTCCTGTAACTGACTACAAAGACGGGAAACCAAGATATGTGCTCGAAAACGGGAAATACATTATCAGCTCACATAATCTGGAACGCGTATACGATCCCAGGTTTATAACTCTTTTTCCCAGGATGTGGAGCGATCTGAGCGAACATGAGCCGATTTACCAGGAATGGGGCAAGATCAAGGGTATCCCGATAAGTGTCACAAACCAGTCGGGGAAGAAGGAGGTAATACGTAAACCAAAGTTCAGCGAGAACCTCAGGTTTATGTTCACCTACCAGTTCGGATACATGTACTTCAGGTACTTCATGTGGAACTTTGCCGGCAAACAGAATGACACACAGGGAACCGGCGGTGCAGTAAACGGTAACTGGATAACCGGGATCAGGTTCATTGATGAGCCCAGGGTTGGGAACATCTGACCTTCCTTCCGGAATGAAAAAGGATACTTCCAGGAACAAATACTATCTCCTGCCTTTCCTGCTGGGAATTGCCGGACTCTTTTACCAGATCAACCGTGATTACAAGAACTGGTGGGTGATCCTGCTTCTGTTCCTGATGACAGGAGTGGCGATTATCTTTTACCTGAACCAGAGTCCGAACCAGCCAAGGGAACGAGATTATGCTTATGCAGGTTCATTTTACTTTTTCGCTGTATGGATCGGCCTGGGAGTACTGGCTCTTTTTGAAGGCTTGTCAAAACTGACAGGCGAGAAAATAGCAGCACCTCTTGCCGGAGCATTGTGTTTTCTTGCTGTTCCTGTAATAATGGGATCAGAAAACTGGGACGATCATGACCGGTCAGGCCGCTATCTTGCAAGGGATGTGGCCTTCAATTACCTTAATTCATGCGCGCCCAATGCGATACTTTTTACAAATGGGGATAACGATACATTCCCTTTATGGTATGCCCAGGAAGTTGAAGGAATGAGGACCGATGTCAGGGTTTGCAACCTTATGCTCCTGAACACCGACTGGTATATAAATCAGATGAAAAGTAAAACATACGAATCAGATCCTTTGCCCGTTATCGCTTCCGGTCCAGAAATACTATGACGGCATAAACAATCAGACCTTTATTGTTGAAAAGACCAAAGAACCGGTCAACATATCGACTGTTATTGATTTTGTTAAAAGCGACAATAAAGCCACAAAAGTCCAGGTTTCCCCGACCGAAATACTCGATATAATACCATCGAGAACCATCAGGATTCCTGTCGATTCTGCAAAAGTCATTGCATCCGGCACTGTTAAGCGTGAGGATGCTTCAAAAATTGTTCCTTATATTGATATCAAACTCAAAGGCAATTCAATATTAAAAAGCCAGCTGATAGTTCTGGACATACTGGCTCACAATAACTGGGAACGTCCCATTTACTTCGTTACCGGGTATCATAACGATGCTCTTGGCCTTGAGGAATATTTTCAGCTGGAAGGCCTTGCATTCAGGCTGGTGCCGATTAAATCGCAAAACAGGAGCTGGATCGATTACGGAAGGATCGACACTGATACTCTGTATAATAACATAATGAACAAATTTGTCTGGGGCGGTGCCAACAATCCGAAAGTAAATCTTGATTATAATCATATCAGGACCCTTATAGTTGTCAAAGCAAGGTTAAATTATGCGCGTCTTGCCAAAGCCCTTGCAGCTGAGGGCAAGAATGAAAAAGCACTCGAAGTGATTAACCGTTGCCTGGAGGTGCTGCCTCCTGACCAGGTTCCCCATCGATCCGTATTTTAACGATCTTATAGAAGCATATTTTTCAGCGGGTGCTGACCGACAAAGCCATCGGTCTGACAAAGGAACTGTGCGATTATAACTATGAAAGGCTGGATTATTTCCTGAAGCAAAGCAACTACTATATCAACTCGGCCGAATATGAAATACAGTCGGCTATTCAGAACACATCAAAGGCTGCCGGCTATTGCGAAGCTAACGGAAGGAAGGAGCTGGCTGATAGCATCAATAAAAAGCTGGAAGCATACTATGGTGATTACCTTGGCAGGCAACAGACCTTAACAAAATAGAGAGGATCAGGGGCGGTATTCGGCAGAACTGTGTACTTCCTGCTTCAGGTATTTCTCAAGCAGTGCAAATATATTTTCGGGATACACAGGCTTAAGGATATATTCACTGCATCCGGCAATGTATGCATCTGATTTTGATTGTTCTGAGGAATAAGCGGTGATCATGATCACAGGAACATTTTTCCTCTCTTTTCTGAACATTCTCGTGCAGTCAATACCGTTGATGAGAGGTATAAGGAAATCCATTATTACAAGGTCTATCTTTGCATCCTTGTTTTTTATGTATTCAATAAAATCCTTGCCTGTACGGAATTTTATTACATCTGCCCCTGAACTTTGAAGAAGAGTTTCGTAATACCTTGTAGACGGAACATCATCCTCAACAATGGCAATAGTCTTATCTTTTAATTCTAAACTGCTGAAATTCAGAGACATTGCAAAATGGATTATGACTTGTATAAAAGTACGACAAGATATTGATGTCCCGCGAATTAAAAATCGCAATTATTAACAACTTATCAACAAATTTAAATACAGAAATTGATATTTCCAAGGTTTTTCCTGGATATAAAAAACAAAATAACAGCAGGAATTGTTTAATGGAATTTAACGGGAACAGGAATGTTACAACTGTCTGCGGCGGAAAGATATCAGTAATCAGAAAGAAGATCTATCTGCACTGCCAGGATATTTTCGTATTTCCGACTATCACGTCATCCTTGGCCTCGATTGCGATTAATGCAGCATCACAATACTCTGTTTCAGAGCCTTCCGAGATAATCCCCCCGCCAATTTCTGAAGTCACCTGCTTGCATATTTTGCATGTTCCCAGAGATTCACAGGCTGTTAAAGCCCATGATATGATGATGAATGAAATACCAAGTATTAGTGTACGTTTCATTTGAAGTAATTTAAATTCAAATTAGTATAACCGGCTTCAGCCCTTATTGTTTTTCTTAAAAAACGTTACTTTTTAAAAATTATTAGGTATTTTGATGCAACAATTTTCTTAAAGCCAAGTCATTAATACGGAATGAAAAGATAAACTGCTGAATAAACAACTTATTGTCATGGAAGATACAAGAATGAAAAAACATGTGACCGTAGTCGGAGCTATTCATATCGGCTTTGGCGTACTTGGTCTGATTCTGGCTCTGGGTGCCTTTTTCGCACTTAATTTTGCCAAGGGTTTTGTAAACGGGGAAGAGGTGCCTTCAATGGTGCTTGGCTTTCTCTCGGTGAGTGTCCCGCTGCTTGTAGGATTTATGTCAACTCTCGGCCTGATTGGTGGAATAGGGCTTTTGTCATATCAGACCTGGGCCAGATATCTGATAATTGTGGTTGCCGCGCTCGGGTGCCTTAATATCCCGATTGGTACGCTTAAAGGGGTCTACTCGTTGTGGGTGCTGATGCAAGATGAAACCATCAGGCTGTTCCAGGTGCCAAAAGTATAAAGCAGGTTTTTTAATTAACCCATCCCCGGTCCTTCCCTTAATTTCAAGAAAAGGGGTGGGGGCCTGCTTGCCGGTAGGCAGAGATGAGTTCATGAATAGCTAAAAGACACATTCTCAACAGGTCAAAATCAAAATAAAATTAATAAGGACCTTGGTCCTTATTTTTTTTCTAAATTGTCGCAAAATCATTTCAATGGGCGACGACAATAAAATCATATTTTCGATGAACCGGGTGGGAAAGACCTTCCCTCCTCACCGTCAGGTACTCAAGGATATTTCCCTTTCATTCTTCCTCGGTGCGAAGATCGGAATAATAGGTCTGAACGGATCCGGTAAATCAACACTTCTCAGGATCATAGCCGGGCTTGAAAGAGAGTACCAGGGAGAGGTTACTTTTCTTCCGGGATATACTGTAGGTCACCTGCCTCAGGACCCACTACTGGACGAAACACGCACTGTCCGTGAGATCGTGGGGGAGGGAGTGAAGGAAATCCTGGATTTGATCAGGGAATATGAAGAAATAAATATAAGTTTTGGCCAACCGGAAGTGTATGAGAATCCCGACAGGATGCAAGTGCTGATGGACAAACAGGCTGCCTTGCAGGAAAAAATCGATTATCACGATGGCTGGAATATCGACCATAAGCTTGAAAGGGCAATGGACGCCCTGAGATGTCCTGAAAGTGATACCAGGGTTAATGTCCTCTCGGGAGGAGAAAGAAGAAGGGTTGCATTGTGCAGGCTGCTGCTCAGTAAGCCGGATATCCTCCTTCTCGATGAGCCAACCAACCACCTCGATGCAGAGTCCGTACAATGGCTTGAGACTACACTCAAACAATACAATGGGACGGTTATCTGCATTACACATGACAGGTATTTTCTTGATAATGTTGCCGGCTGGATCCTTGAGCTCGACAGAGGTGAAGGTATTCCCTGGAAAGGCAACTATTCATCGTGGCTTGAACAGAAGGCAAAGCGCCTGGAAGTTGAGGAAAAGGGAAATGTAAGAAGAAGAAAAATACTTGAGAGGGAACTGGAATGGGTGAGAATGTCTCCAAAAGCGCGTCGTGCCAAGTCTAAAGCCAGGCTCGGAGCCTACGAAAACCTTCTCAACCAGGATGTAAAGGCGAAGGAGGAGAAGCTTGAGATATTCATTCCCAACGGACCAAGGCTGGGAGACAAGGTAATTAAGGCATCGTCAGTAGCAAAGTCATTTAGCGACAAGCTCCTTTTTGAGGACCTTGAATTCAACCTGCCGCCAAACGGTATTGTCGGGGTTATTGGTCCCAACGGTGCCGGCAAAACAACCCTGTTCAGGATGATCATGGGCCAGGAAAAACCGACAAAGGGAGTTTTTGAAACAGGTGAGACAGTGGTGATCGGCTATGTCGACCAGGCACATGCCGCCATCGATCCCTCAAAGAGCGTTTATGAAGTTATTTCTGGCGGACAGAACGATGTCATGGTTGGGAACAGACTGGTGAATGCACGGGCTTATGTTTCAAGGTTTAATTTTACCGGAGCCGACCAGGAAAAGAAATGCGGTGTTCTCTCAGGTGGCGAAAGGAACAGGCTTCACCTGGCTCTTACACTTAAGTCGGGAGCCAATGTCCTTCTCCTTGACGAACCCACGAACGATATAGATGTCAATACACTCAGAGCGCTTGAAGAAGGCCTCGAGAACTTCGCGGGGTGCGCCGTGATAATTTCGCACGACAGGTGGTTCCTCGACAGGGTTACAACCCATATGCTCGCTTTTGAAGGAAACTCAAAAGTCGTCTGGTTCGAAGGAAACTATTCCGATTACGAGGAGAATTATAAAAAGCGGGTTGCGGATGCTACACCGGTGAGGATAAAGTACAAGAAGCTGGTGTGAGGTGTGCGGCATGGGGCGTGAAAAAGCACCACGCACCCCAAACCTCTAACCATTATTTAATAACAGTCCTGAACCTCTTCCCGTCGCGTTTGCATATATTTTTGATCAACCTTCTGGCCGACATGACTCCTGTCGGCAGTCCCCCGCCTGGTTCAACCCATTGTCCGCACATATAGAAGTTCTGGAGGCCGGGTAATAACTGAGACATCGGTTTCATAATCACATTTGCATTTTCAGGTGTTATAAGCCAGCCTTCAAAGCTCCCTTTCCAGTTGCCTGTATACCTCACAAATGTCTCAGGTGTGGCAATATCTATCATCTCTACGTCAGCTGAAATGCCAGGGAAACGCTGTTCAAGCAGCGCCACCAGCTTATCTCCGATTTCCTTCTTCTTATTGACATAGGCTGTTTTATCACTGGCAAGTTTTTTCCAGTAATTATAATCGGTATTCAGCATCAGCGTAATTGTAGTTTTACCTTCGGGAGCCATTGAAGGATCGTGGTTATAAATATGGACATATAGCCTGTCACGAACTGCCTCTCCTATTTCGACAGGTTCTTTCAGCTGATAGCTGAATCCTGAAACCGAAAGCGGCAGCTCCTTAAATGTCCTGTTTACACCAATACCTGCAAAGATCAGGGGAGGGAAGGGGAGCCATTTGTCATAAATATTGTTGATCTTCTCATCGGTATACTTTCCATCAAGCATTTTGAAAATCGTACTGTATCCGTCAGCAGCGGAAATGACCTTTGAGCACCTGAACTCAGTACCATCGTCCAGTCTGATTCCAACCGCACTGTTGCCTTCGGTAATGATCTTTTCAACCCGTTTGCTATAATTGATTGTTCCTCCAAGAGCTTTATAGCGTTCCTCAAGTGCTCTCGACATTGGCATTGACCCTCCTTTAGGATAACCGGCACTTTTGTTATGCAGATATGCAAATGTAAAGAGCATGAAAAGCATTGAGAACTCGGGTACCCACATTTCATTGAAAGCTTTGGTGAGCAGTGGATTTCTGAACTGACCCGCAAAATCGCTGCAGGTTATTTTCATCCACTTCTGCATTTTCTTTCCTCTTACAATAAAGTTATAGATGACTGCAAACTGCTTCGTAAGGCGCTTAAACAGAGGAGTATGCATCGATGGCTGGTCAAACTTCAGGCACATCCTTATACCGTCGATAAAATCACTTATAGGTCCGGAATCCTCCGGGGAGAATTTAAGGAGTTCCTTTTCAAGCCTGTCCACGTCTGAATAAAAGATAAGCGGCTTCCCGTCTTCTCCTTCAAAGCGCATATACTCATCCATATATATGAACTCCCTTCCCTGAACAATTCCCACTTCTTCCCAGAAATCATGCATCCTTGTTCCGGGTGATGATCCTACCAGCCAGTGTATACAGCAGTCGATGGTATAGTTTTTCTTTTTCCACGATGTGCATAATCCTCCCGGAAGGTTATGCATCTCAAATAACTCTGATTTGTATCCGTTCATCTGGGCGTAAATACCGGCAGAAAGTCCGGCGAATCCGGCTCCAATGATGATTATCGAATTGTCCTTGTTGTTTGTGTCCATCTTTCAAAGGTTAATTAAAGGTTTTATGGCATAAATGCTCAAAGGCTTAAGGGTTTAAAGGCGCAAAGGTGCAAAGGTCAAAAGCAAAACAGGTTACCGCGTATTTGCAATTCATTTTGAACTTCATGGATTTCTTTGTTCCCTGAATCTGGCAAGATGCTCTGCTGTTTCCCTGACGAGCCGCTGAACCTGAAGTCCGTGTTCAATATCCGGGATAACTGTTTCTGAGGAACTGCCTGTGAGAAATACATAATGCGCATGAATCATCGACCGATGCCATCCCCCCGGAACATGTCCCGACGGGAAAGTAGTTACCGGCTGGTAATTGCTTCCTGTCATTTTTCGCGACCAGATTCCTGATTCCTCGGTGTAATATTCAAAATAATCAGGAGTGACCGATGAATAGCGGAGCGCTCCGCCTTCAGCATACAGCTCAACAGACAGGTTGTCACCGCTACCTGAGCTGATGCGGCTTGCTGAAACCGTACCTACAGCCCCGCTCTTTTCATCGAATATTGAGATCTGACTGAACAGATCTGATCCTTCAGTCACATCCTCAAAGTGTCCAGCCTGCAAAGCCCCTGTAATGCGAAGCCTGTCACCCAGGAATGCTATCAGGAGGCTGATCGCATGGCAGCCCAGATCGGCCATGGCACCTCCGTCGGGTGCCGGGGTAAGCCGGGAGACTCTCTTTTCGCGATACCCCTTTTTCAGGTAGTCGCCATGGTAATATATCAGGTCAAAATGAACAGGTTTTCCCAGCATGCCTGGTTTCCAGAGGGCCAGCGCTTCCCTGGCCGGAAGGTGTAAAAACATACTGAAAGCCAACCTGAATCTTAACCATAGGATAAAGGCTGATCAGGTGCCTCATTTCCGTTTCTTCATCAAGGGTGGCACAAACCGGTTTTTCAAGATAGATCCGCTTTATGGCTTTCATTCCCAGAACAGCCTTCAGATGTTCAAAATGTACCTTGTTCGGTCCGAGAATAAATACAGTGTCTATCCTGTTGTTTTCAACAAATTCATCAAGGTCGCATGCTTTCGCAAATCCATACCGTTCTGCAAACAATCTCCGGCTCTTCTCTGAAGAAGAACAAACTGCCGCAAGATCAATTCCCGGGGCATCGTTGTAATAGTATTTTACTGAGTTAAGCGAAAAGATATGAGAACGTGCAATACCTCCTGCGCCAATAAAACCGGCAATAACCTTTTCCTGGCCCATACGATGGATTTAACCTCCTGAGTCTATATTTTAATAAACAGCTTATTCTTGTAAAGCCAGTAGCACAAATACCACATAGCCGCCCATACCCCAAGGCTGGTAATAATTGCAACAGTCATTTCACCTCCCCACGAAAACAGGAGCTTGCTGAACGGCTCGACAATCCTGCTTAGAAAGCCGGCACCCCCGATTGAAAAGAAGAGATAAATGAAAATGCTGTTCATTCCGACCACAATAAAGAACCATGATCCCTTTTTGAATAGCTTCTTAACATCTATCATCCAATACGAGAAGGTTAATGCAAGAATTGTCCAGCCACCGCTGGCAAAAACAAATGAGGAAGTAGCAATTTTTTTGATGATCGGAGTTATATTCAGAAGATCAAGAGAATATCCGATAACAAGTCCCGAAACAGCGGCAATAAGAAGTATCTGGATCTTCTTATTTGCAGGTTTATCACTCATAAGAAGCTTTCCGCAAAGCACTCCCCACACGGTATGGGCTGTTGTGGAAACGAAGTTCAGAGTAGCCCATTCACTTGCCTTGTCAACACCCTCAATCTTATTGTTGAACCACGCTCCGAGATTTTCAAAGTTCACCCAGGGATGATTAAAGCCTTCCACAGGGAAAAACCTGTAGGCAAGGTCGATCAGAAGTAAAATTGCGAAAGTAAAGATCAGCTGGAATTTGAAGCTCTTGTCTCTTATCAGGAAAGCTACAATGTAGGTAACCGACAGCTGGGCCAGCACATTCTGGAATCTGAAAACAAGGTGCCCGGCATCCGTAAAGTACAACGCCCATCCAAGGAACAACAATAACCCTGACCGTTTAAATGCATGCAAGGTAATAGTCCTCGTGCTTTCTCCCTTTTTGATTCTGTTCGCAACTGCAAAGGGAATTGCTACCCCGACAATAAACATGAAGAATGGCTGGATAAGATCCCAGAAATGCAGACCATGCCATGTGTGATGATGGAACTGGGTTCCTATTAACCGCACAAAATTGCTGTTGGAATGGACCAGGTGAGAATAAAGTTCCGAGGCTTCGCCTGCAAGAAGGAACATTGTGAATCCGCGGAAGAAGTCCACTGAGGTTACCCTTCCGGGAGAAGTAATTCCTGTTGATTGTATCTCTGTGCTCATATCTGCAATTGAAATAAAAGGTTAATTAACAACTTTCAGAAGTTCCTCAACAGCTCGTTCCAGCTGCTGGTCGCGTCCTTTGCTTATGACGCCGGGTTCATTTTTTACCTGGACATCAGGTACTGTTTCAACATTTTCAAGCCATTGGCCATTAATGTCTTTTGTGCTTACCGGGACTGCTCCCCACATCGTATTGCCGTCCTGCAGCATTTCCCATCCTGCGTAGCTGCAAGTTCCGGGTACAGGCATGCCGATCGTCTTTCCTATTCCAAGCTCCTTATAGCCGCATGCAAAACAGTGTCCATCGCTGTAGTTTGCTTCGTTGAACATGGCAACCGTTGGCTTATTCCACCTGAAGTTTGGTTCGTATCCGACAGTCCGGCTCTCGGTTGCATACTGAAGATATTGTTTGCCGGTGAAGAACATTGTAAGATCGGAGACAAGGTCTCCGCCGCCGTTGAACCGGGTATCCACGATTACGCCTTTCCGGTCAGAGTATTTGCCCATCATCTCTTCATAAACACTCCGGTACGGACCGTCGGACATCCCTGGAATATGCACATATCCAAGCTGCCCGTTGCTCAGCTTATCCACCTCATCCTGGTTTTGTTTTACCCAGCGTTTATAAAGCAAAGTACTCTCCTCATTCCTTGTAACAGGTTTCATGGAAATACTCTGCAGCGATTTGGTTACAGGATCAAGAACTGTAAGCAGGGTGAATTTTCCTGCTTTGCGGTTAAGATAAGATGCAATATCGCGGCCGGCGGAAATAGTATCTCCGTCGATTTGTTCAATGATCATACCGGGTTTAATATTAATCGATGATTTATCCAGGGGTCCGCCCTTGATTATTTCATCAACCATTATCCCGTTTCCGGTATAATTATAGTCGATAAAGATTCCAAGTGAAGCGGTGTTATCGTCTCCCGGAGTACTGGTTCCATACCTTGATCCGGAATGGGAAACATTCAGTTCGCCCAGCATCTCGGAAAGCATTTCTGAGAACTCATATCCATTGCCTGTATGCGGCAGGAATTTTTTATACTGGCTGTACAATTCATCCCAATGGGCTCCGTGAAAAGTGGAGATGTAAAACATTGCTTTGGTCCTCCGCCAGACATGGTTGAACATGCTTGCCCTTTCGGCAGCCAGATCAAGTGTCATTTCCCCCTTGAAACCAACCGCCTCCTTTTTCCATCCTTCAGGGTTAATCTTGAAAATACTGCCATCCGACAAAAGAAAAAGATTCTTCATTTCTTTATCCCATGTAAGGCTTGCTGATGAGGCATCTAGAGGCAATTCCATCCTGGTTTCTTTGGTTCGCAGGTTAGTGCTCCAGAGGTTCAGCCCCTTTTCAAATCTTGCGAGGTAATAAAGTTTCTCGCCGTCTTTCGACAGAACTGCATCGCTTAGTGAAGATGAATGGATTGTAAGCCTGGCTTTCCGGTCATACAGACCGTCCATGTCAAACACCACTGAAGTATCTTTCTTTACTTCCGGGACCTTTTTCTTTTTGTCAGCATTCTCCTTTTCCTTTTCTTTCTTCTCCTTTTCCTTTGCTTTCTGTTCAATTTCTTTCAAAAGGGCATAATCCTCCTTGCTCAGCCGGAACCGGTCCCAGGAATCGCGCGTAAAGAACAGGCTGTAAACATCAGCCTGTCGGTTGCCGCTGTTGGCATAACTCCTTAATCCGTCACGGTCGCTGAACCATAACATCTGTTTGCCTCCGTTAACCCATACAGGGCGGGAATCATTATAACCACTCCTTGTCAGATTGATCATGCCTGTTTTCCCGTCCGACGGAATCAATGCGACTTCTGAATTTGACATTATGGGAGAATATTCAGCAAGAAGCCATTTGCTATCGGGGCTCCACTGAAAGTACTGATCACCGTCGGACATATAAATTATGTTATCGGGGGTAAGCAGGGTACGGATTTGTTTTGAGGCAATTGTATAAACTTTTAAAGACCGTCGGTCCTCGATAAAAGCTATTTCTTTCCCGTTAGGGGAGATCCTGGGTTGATAGCTGTCGTGTTCGCCGCTTATCAGGGGTTCTTCCTTAAGAATTGTTGAGGCATAGAAATAAGGTTCTTCCTTGCGGATAATCCTTGTCAGGAATATTTTCCAGCTATTTCCCCGTTCGCTTGCATAAATAAGGGAGTCACCCGAGGGGGAGAATCCAATGAAGCGTTCCTCTTCTGGTGTATTTGTAATCCTTTTTGTAATACCTCCATCGGCTGAAGAAACAAAAACCTCTCCCCGCACAATGAATGCAACCTCCTTCCCGTCAGGCGACACTGCCATTTCCCGGACATTGCCGTTAACCTCCATAACCTTGGTATTGTTGTTTTTTCCTGCAGTATGAACGACAATATCAAGCTTTCTGGAGTCATTGCCAGGCTGCACTGGTATAGATTGAACCGTCATATCCGAAACAAAGCATCCCGGAGTTGGATGCGCTCAGGAAACGGACAGGGCCGTTTTTAAAGAAAGTAACCTGTTTATTTTGGTGAGGATCGTTTAAAGGAAGAGTAAAAACATTAAAGCTGCCGCTCTCCTCGCTGAGGTAGTATATCGATTTTTCATCGGGTGAAAAGACAGGATGTTCGGTCCTCTCCCCTAAATGAAGTGATCATTGTGTGTTTGTCTGCAGCCCGGTCATACATCCAGATGTCGCGTGTAATAGAAGAGGTATGATGCTTTCGAAAGCTGTTTTCCCCGCCTTTTTTGTCGTGGTACAAATACAGATTACCATCTCTGCTGATGTTAATATCCTCAGCTGGGATTGTCCACATCTGGCCAACACGTCCTCCGATGACAGGAACGCTGTAAACTTCAGGTTGCGAATCAGTTGGATACTGTCTGTGAGCAGAAGCATCCTGCCGGGTTCCGCCAAAAATTACAGATTTATCATCAGACGAAAATGCATATGGGTATTCATTCGATGAATGATATGTTAACCGCGTGGGTTCCCCTCCCCCGGCTGCAACAATAAATACATCGAAATTGCCATAGCGGTTTGAAGAAAATGCGATGTATTTCCCGTCATGGCTCCATACCGGCATAAAATCGTGTCCCTCATGAAAAGTAAGAGGGATTGCTGTCCCTCCTGCTGCCGATACAGTATACAGATCGCCTTCATAGGTAAATGCAATTTTTTGTCCATCGGGCGATATAGCCGGATACCTGAGCCAGAGGGCTTCAGTCTGTGAGAATATCTGAACCGGTAATAAAAGCCATATCAGAATAAAAATGATTCTGTTCATGAGAATAAATTTTATAGTGCAATTTACAAAAAGAATGAAAGGTGCAAAGGTTGAGAAATGTATTATGTATTACAGGCGATGTATTATATTTTAAAGGCGACAGGCGACCACCTACGCCAAGGCTCCGGCGGTCAAAGCAGGCAACAGGCGACCGAAAGCAGCCAATTATTTCAGTACTTCTGGCCCCTTTAAGTACTTATCCAGAAATTCAAGGATCCGGGTATCGGCTTTTATTTCATTTTCTTTTTTTACAAAGCCATGTCCTTCATCGGGAAAGGTTAGGTATTCAACTGGAACACCCTTTGCTTTTACTGCAGCCACTATTTCATCCGATTCGACTTTCAGCACCCTGGGGTCATTGACTCCCTGGAGCACCATAATTGGATTCTTAATGTTACTTGCATGGAAGAGCGGGGATATATTGTAGAGTCTCACTGAATCGGCTGAGAACGGATCGCCCATTTCTTTGAACAGTGCATCGCGGAACGAGGCCCACCATGCAGGGGTTGATTTTAGTGTCCTTATCCAGTTGGTTACTCCAAAGAAATTGACTCCAACTTTAAATTCATCAGGATGAAATGTCATGGCTGCCATGGTCATGAATCCGCCATAACTACCCCCTATTATGCCGATCTTTGCACTGTCGACATACTCAAGGTTTTGCAGCCATTTTTTCCCCCAGATGCAGTCTTTAAGATCTTTATCGCCATGATTGCGGTCGTCCATTTTGTAAAAGGTTTTTCCGTATCCGCTGCTGCCCCTGTTGTTGACAGCCAGGAGTGCATATCCGTGATTTACCAGAAATTGAATAAGAGGGTTATAACCGACACCAGATTGTCCTCCGGGACCACCGTGTACATAAACCAGAGCAGGTACTTTGTTCTTTTCAGAGGCGGTTAATGGCTTAAAATATATAGCAGGAATCTCCAGACTGTCAAAAGACTGAAAACGGACAACTTCAGCATTTACGAGATTGAGAGGATCTATTTCCGGGTTCATGGTGGAGGAGAGTTTCTTTAGTTCGGTGCTGCCGATTTCACATACATAAATATCACCCGAAGTTTTTGAACTGCCCAGGCTGAGCATCAAGTACTTTTCACTTTCCGAAACATTAACATTTACAATATTGGTACCGGGTATTTCAGGATAGGCTACTTCTTCACCGGTGGCAACATTAATAATCTTAAGGATGTAACGTGCATCTTCATTTATAACAATCAACCTGTATTTATCATTTTCGCTAAGCCAGGCTCCCGCGACATCCCAGTTAGTCTCATACACAATGTCTCTTTTACCTGTTGCGATCTCATAGCTGACAAGGTAGATAAACTCTTTGCCGGCATTGGTAGTATAATAGAAATACTTCTTGTCTTCACTGAATCCTGATCCGCTATATGTGCCGGGTTTATCTGACTCCGACACCTCTACACTCTTTCCTGTCGCGCTGTCATAAAGAAAGAGCCTGTTTTCGCTTGTAGTAATTGATTTCTGCAGTGCAAGGATACTCCGGTCACGTGTACTGCCTGCAAAGTCGAATCCTTCAGTATTCTTATAGATCATCACCTCTTTCCACTCCCCTGTATTCATTTTATAAAGATCAAAAAACCGGGCATCTCGTTTATTTGTCTGCAGGTACATTATCTTTTTGTCTTTGCTCCATCCGTTGAATGAAGCCTTAACTGCATCTCCGGGTGTAAGGTCAGTTACTGTACCCGCCTCATCCAGCAGGTAAAGATGGCTGTTTTCATTCCCGCCTTTGTCGGCTGAATACAGAATCTGCTTTGTCCCCGGGACATAATCAACAGCAAATAATGATTCTGTGGTCGAATTAGTAACCTGATGCTTCGACCCGTCTGAAATGTTTATTTCAAAAACATTATAAATGCCGGTTTCATTACTGCTGAAGAGGAGCTTTGTTTCGTCCTGTGAGAATGTTCCGCCGGATAAATCGACATTCTTGTAAAACTGGTCAATGGAATACTGTGTAATTTCTTTTTCCTTTTTCCCTGTGCAGGAAGCCAGGAAAACACATGCAATAACAATCAGGATCTTTTTCATAGGATGTAATTGTTTTTAATATAGTACTTTAGAATAATCTAAATTTCTATAATTATATTTACATTACAAATTATTTTTTGTGAAAACATGAAAAAAAGAAGGTTCATTAAGGCAGGGTTCCTGTCATTAGGTGCGCTTTTGCTGCCAAAAAAGGTATTCCCCCTTGAATACTATCCGAATCCGTCTGACAAAAAATGGGCAATTCTTTATGGCACATGGTGCGGTTCAGCGAGGGATGCAGGGGTCTGGATCTCCGAGGGCATGGACGGAATTGCAAATGTATTCGACGTCCGTGAAAATCCTGATCTCTCACTATATGACCATGTTGTTCTGGGTGGAGCAATCCGTTCAGGAAAAACATCACCTCTCCTGCAGGAATACCTTGAGAAGAACAGGGATATTCTTAAGAGCAGGATAAGGGGATATTTTGCAGTCTGCGGTAATATGATGCAACCAGTTGGTCCAAAGCAAACAACGGATTTCGTTGACAATCACCTTACCAGCATTTGCGGTGTAACCAACGTACCTTCAAAAGTATTCCTGGGAAGGATCACCTTCGGTCTTATGGAACCCGATGTCCGCAAGCAAATGGAACATGTACCCAATATGAAGGAATATGACAATCTCCAAAGACAGGAGTGCATGGCATTTGGCAAAGAGGTTTTAAACAATACTAAATAGAATTGTCAGTTACTTGTTGCTTGTTGCTCGTTGCTGGTTCTTTAGAATAAAACTAAAAGAATTGATCTGTTTTTGCAACCAGTAACCACCAGCCCGTAATAAAGGACCAGTAACCAGCAACCAGCAACCCGCAACGGATTTCGACCTATTTCACCCAGCTGACTTTTGCCTGTTTTACATCCCTTGAGTTGGGTCCGATATATATTATAAAATCACCCGCTTCCCAGTCGAACTTGAGATCGCTGTTATAGAACCTGAGATCATTTGTTGTAACGTTTATGCTGACATCTTTCGATTCACCGGGCTGAAGCATGATCTTAGCTGAAATTCTTAAGTTCCTTTACAGGCCGTGAGATTGACGCCACGGGATCCTGGACATAAAGCTGGACCACATCTTCGCCGGCATATTTCCCGGTATTGGTGATCTTTATTGTTGCTGTGAGAGTTTCATTCCCTTTCAATTCGATCTTATTCAGCTTAATATCGCTGTATTCGAAGGTTGTATAGCTAAGCCCAAAGCCGAAAGGATAGAGCGGATCGTTAGAGATATCAAGGTACTTCGAAGTGAATTTATTTTTTGGATCCATCGGACGTCCCGTATTTTTATGGTTGTAATAAAGCGGGATCTGTCCAACGCTCAGCGGGAAGTTGTTGTAAGCTTACCGGAAGGATTGTAATCACCGAAAAGCACATCAGCTATTGCATTGCCGGCTTCGGAACCTCCTGCCCACGCTTCAAGGATTGTACTCGCATGGGCGTCTTCCCATGTAAGCGTAAGGGGCCTGCCGTTTATCAGAACAAGCACAACCGGCTTTCCCGTTGCAAGCAGTGCCTTAAGCAGGTTTTGCTGAACCGGGGGGATGCCTATGTCGGAACGGCTTGAAGCTTCTCCCGACCAGGCTGCGGCCTCACCAAGTACTGCTACCACAACATCCGATTTGTTGGCGGTCTCAACAGCTTCATTTAACAGGTCCTCATTTGTCTTTGCGGATTTTGCAGTTTGTTCCTGGGAGATTCCAAGAGGACTGGTAGTTCCTGCCAGCGTGGGGTCGTCTGAAAAAACAGAACCCCTGGCGCTAAGGACCGTAACGGCACTACCGCCTGCATTCCGGATGCCCTCAACTACCGAAGAAATAGTTCTCATATCTCCACCCATTGCCCAGGTGCCAAGCATGTCAGCTTTGCGGTCGGCCAGAGGTCCTATTACCGCTATTGTACCTGCTTTATTGAGGGGAAGCACCTGTCTGTCGTTCTTAAGAAGAACAATTGAACGTGCAGCCAGTTCCCTTGCTGCTTTTATGTTTGATGGTGTTAACAATTCAGTTTTGGATCTTTCTTCATTAAGGTACCTTAACGGATCATCAAAGAGGCCAAGCTTGTATTTTGCCTCAAGCACACGGCGGCATGCAAGATCAATATCCTGAATGGTAATTTTACCCTCCCCAAGCGATTTTTTCAGTGTAGTGAGAAAGCCTTCCCCGACCATGTCCATATCAGTGCCTGCTTTAAGGGCAAGTGCTGAAACCTCCTGAAGATTGCCCATGCCATGCATGATCATTTCGTTCGTAGCTGTGTAATCCGTCACAACAAAGCCTTTAAAGCCCCACTGGTTTCTCAAAAGAGTTGTCAGCAGCCATCTGTTCCCTGTTGCAGGGACGCCATCCACAACATTAAATGATGTCATGACGCTTCCAGCGCCAGCATCGACAGCTGCCTTATAGGGAGGCAGGTAATCGTTATACATTGTGACACGGCTCATGTCGACGGTATTGTAATCACGCCCGGCTTCGGCTGCGCCATACAGGGCAAAATGCTTCACACAGGCCATCATTGTATTGTTTTTTGTCAGGTCATCGCCCTGGTAGCCGTGGACCAGTGCCTTTGCAATCTGTGACCCGAGCCATGGATCTTCTCCCGAGCCTTCTGCAATTCTTCCCCAGCGTGGATCGCGGGCAATATCAACCATTGGTGAATAGGTCCAGCATATACCGTTTGCGGTAGCCTCCTGGGCAGCAATCCGGGCAGATTGTTCAATCCGGGTCAGATCCCAGGAACAGGACATTGCAAGCGGTATAGGGAATATTGTCCTGAAACCATGGATGACATCCATTCCGAACAGGATCGGAATATGATTTGGTGACTCCTTTACCGCGATTTCCTGCACTGCCTTCATTGAAGCAACAGAAAAGCTGTTCAGGACAGCGCCTATCTGACCCGAACGGATCTTCTGCTGAACGTTTTGATTTACCGCCGATCCTGTAACAAATCCACCGGCAGTCGTCAGGTTTAACTGTCCGATTTTCTCTTCGGTTGTCATTTTTTTCATCAGGGCGCTTATAAAGGCATTCATTTTGGTATCCTGAGCACCGGCTTTCAGAATGAAAGACAGAACGAGGAAGAAAGTCATAATAATTCTTTTCATATCATTTGAATTTTAATGATTCACTTTACAAAATTAACCGGATTTGTTGTTAAGTTATCTTTTATAGCTCTTATATTAAGCAGACCTCGAAAATCCTGAATTTGGAATTAACCTGAAACCTGCAGGAACAACTCTTTTTTAAAAATGTAACCAAATTATCATTTTTTGATACAAATGAGGTGGATTTTGATTTTTGAGCTACTGAACTTTGCATAAGGGTTTGATTGGTTAGAATAAAATTGAATTTGGCTTTTTGTCAGTGTAACTTTAATAAAAAAATAAATCCTTAAATTTCAGATAATGAGCAGAAGCGTTGTCCGTAATAATTTGTCAGAACCAAATCCATTTTAGCAACTAATAAAACATTGTTATGAAAAAACTCATTGCACTTTTATTATTTTTAATGCCAATTTCTTTGTTTTCTCAAAACATTGATATTAAAATACTTCGTGCGATTAATTCACCTGAAACACTTCCTTCTGATGGATTCTTCAGGGTAGTTTCAAATTCAAATATTTATGTAATTACCGGCGTTCCGGTCTCCATGGCAATTGTTGGAATTGCCGGGCATGATAATGAATTATTACGAAATGCCTGTGTGACTGCAGCAGGAACAGCAATTACCTACGGAATTGCAGCAGCATTAAAGTATACGGTTAAACGTGAACGACCTTTTGTTTCTTATCCGGAGATTATGAGATAAATCGGACATACCAATCATGACCCCTCATTTCCCTCCGGGCATACCTCAACGGCATTTGCTACTGCAACAGCGTTAAGTCTCGAATATCCAAAATGGTATGTCATAGTCCCTTCTTTTGTATATGCGGGCACAATGGCATATTCCCGAATGGATTTGGGTGTTCATTATCCTTCTGATGTACTTGCAGGGGCGTTAATAGGAACTGGATGTGCCTATCTTACTCATGTAGTTAACAAAAAATTAAACAAATAGTCATTCAAAACAATTGCTTATTGCCCGCCTTCGGAAATCAGCTCCGGGAGCTTATTGTTTTAAATAAAGTTGACTTTGTCTTAACCATGGTGTAACTTCGCATAAGAATTTTGTTGATAAAGATTATAGAAATTGAAATTGTATAAACTTATATCTGACTTCTTTTTATTGGCTTAATTATTTTCGGTTATGAAAAAGGTAGTTTTCGTTCTTGTATTAATGATGGCTGCGCTGGTTGTCAATGCACAGTTCAGAGGCGCTACTAATGTCACAATGCCCACTGTCACTATCGTTAAGAAAGCAGATCTTCCGAAAACCATTAAAGACAATGTTGCTAAAGACTATGCCGGTTTCGCTATTAAGGGCGCAACGAGTACTAATACAAATAACGTAATTACCTATGCAGTTGTCATTGTCAAAGGAACCACCACCGAGACGCTTGTTTATGACAAAGAAGGGAAATTCATTAAGAAGGAAGCTCAAAATGTTGTGGAGGCTCCGGATCCAAAGAAGAAGTGACAGAAAAACTATTAACATCTTGAAGACGGTGGCAGTCGCCCGTCTTTTATTAGTTACCAGCCCTCGTCGGGGGCTTTTGCTAAAATAAAATTCACTTCAACTTTTTGCTCGTGTAACTTTACATTTGATAACTGATGCCGGTAGCGAAAATCGGGTAAAACAGGCCCCGTCGATGGCTTTTCTTACCCATTGACGAGGGCAAGGTAAACCTGATCATTTTTGCACTCCTTTATCACCGGATCACATTTGCCCGGGTCTTCGACACATACATATATAAATATCCCATTCAAATAAATATCTTGGAAGTAATATTGTATTACAACAAAAATATAACCTGACACAATAAATATATGACCCAAAATAAATGACTTAACATAAAGATACAGGATTTTCACAGATGATTTCCCTCCTGATCATAAATGTTATACTTTAGTAAAACAATGATATAGCTAATAAAGACCCCTATGGTGCTTTGTATTGCCGGTAAAGTCATAACTAATTGTCAGGGCTCATAGAACAGCATACGCATGGTGTGCATTTTGTTTGCCAGTCAAATTATTTTTAATAAATTAGATTGGATTTTTCCAGTTACGTTCTTTATTTTCCTGATAGGTATGAAAAAGAATATCGCAGTTCTGATTTTAATGTCAGTATTATTCTCCGGGCCAATACTTGGTCAGGTTGATTCACTTGACACAAAATATGCCGTTAAGGACACTCAGGTTGTAAAAGTAACTCTTTTTGACACTGATAACCTTTTTGAGATCTCTCTCAAATTCGATATCTCCGCTTACAAAAAAGCAAAATCTGACACAACTTATCTTAATGCTATTCTTACTTATTTTAATGATGAAAAAGATTCAGTCAGCAAGAAAATAAAAGTGAAAGCCAGGGGGAATATCCGCAGAACAGAGATCTGTGATTTCCCTCCGTTAATGCTTAACTTTAAATTGAAAGATCAGGTTGGGACTGAATTTGCGGGAATCAACAAACTAAAAGTTGTCCCCTATTGCAATGTTGGTTTTGAACAATATATCCTCAAGGAATTTCTTGTTTACAAACTTTATAACATAGTTACGGACTATAGCTACCGGGTCAGGCTTTTCAGGATAAGTTATATCAACTCGGCAAAAGAGAAGCAACCTGTAACTCAGTACGGATTTGCCCTGGAGCCATTGAAACTGCTGGAAAAAAGGACCAACTCCGTTGAGATTACTTACTCCGGAGTGACCCAGAGAATCGTAAAGCAGGAAATGCTTGACAGGATGGCAATTTTCAATTATATGATAGGGAATACCGACTGGTCCGTTCCGGCAAGGCATAATATTGTTCTGCTTGCATCAAAAGAGCCTGCTCCTCCGAATAATAACCTGATTATTCCTTTTGATTTTGACTATGCCGGACTTGTCGGGGCTTCTTACGCGGCACCATTTGAAACGTTGCCGATTAAAAGGGTCCAGGAAAGACTTTATGTTGCTGTGTGCAGAACTGAGGACGAGTTCAGAAATACTCTTAATGAATTTCTGGAGAAAAAAGATCAGTTTTACAAAGTGATCAATGATTTCCCCTATTTAAATGCAAATTCAAAAAAAACAATGATCGGTTACCTTGATCAGTTTTTTAATGGAATTGAAAAGAAAGACTTCATTCTGAAAAAAATACTTTCTGATTGTATGTGGTTTGAAAAGCAGGCCAATCTCAGGGTACGATGACGGTCATGTTTTTAACCTAAGTCAATTCCCGTTGTCTTTAAAGTAACCTGATAAAGTGCCCCTGTACTGTATCTCAGCAGGTCTGTGTAAATAATAGGGTTCTGCTAATTTTTCAAACAGCGAACTGAAAAGCCATCATGCTTGTCAATGACCCCATTTTCAATAAAACCACTATTGTACGATAACGCACAGCCTAGCCAGGCAAGTGTCGTACTTTGTTCTGTAGCAGACCACCAGTAACATGCTTTGCCGGAAAGTTCGAAAGATGTACCGGTACGGGAACCAGCGGGAAGCCCGGAAAAACCGCTTATATTGTTACCCGCCTGGTCGTTACCTGGATTTCCGGATGCTACTCCGGCTGAATACCAACCGGAAGTGCAGGCAATTGACTTGGCTATCTTGTATCTGCTTCCTTCAAACCCATAACCATTATCAGTAAGATGATCTGTTAAAGTTATCCATTCGGCATTTGAAGGAACATGCCAGCCTGCCGGGCAAAGATTACGGTTGTCAATCACTGCAAACCATGTATATAATCTGCCATAAAGGGGCACATTACCCTCTTTTCCATCATATGCCCACTGATATTCTGGTGCGGGTTCATTTGAAATATCAATAGATGCCGGTGTAGTTGTTCCAATCAGATCGCCATTGCTGTATCTGGTTGTTTTCAGGTTTTGTTGCATCCATACCTGATTTCCAATGGATATAGTGCTATAAATGTTACCATCTATATCAGTTATTGATGAACTTGCCGAAGATGTGGTAAAGCTGACCTCGTCTCCGTATGATGTTCCCAGATCACTCGTAGTATACGCTCTTAAATAGTAAGTTGTTAATGGTGTTAATCCGGCAACCGGATTAATAAATTCTCCAATTACTGTCCCATCGATAGTCTTACTATCTGATATAACAGGATTTGGGGATGTACTCCAGCAAATGCCACTGGCAATTATTGATGCACCATTATCATTTAATATATTCCCTCCGCTCGTTGCAGTTACAGAAGTTATATTTGAAGCCTTAAGAGTTGTCAGCTCCGGTATTTCAGCCGGTTCAGTGGTAAATGAAACTTCGTTTCCATATTCGGTTCCGGATACATTGGTAGCAAATGCCCGGACATAGTAATTCGTTCCGCCTTTAAGACCCAGCATATATCTAAAAAATGTATTGCTAAAATGACCGCTATCAATAATGTGGAAATCATTAATTGTGGGATTAACATTTGTGCTCCAGCACAGGCCATAAGATATTGGTCGATATCTTATATATCCGCCACCTGCTGCAGAGTTTGATGTAATAGCATCTACCGGATCTGTGTGCACATCCGGGATGAGCAATTCTTCTTCCTTTCTACATGTTACGAGGAAAATAGATAGTATTCCAGTCATAACTATCAATAGATTTTTCATAGGAATGATACAGGTTTGTTTTACAATTAACGACAAAAATCATTCCGAATGTTACTGTTTAACGAAGTTTTAACGCATAATCTGCAATAAATTTCAGGGAATCCCTGCTTGCTGCTTAAATTCCAAACCGGATTCGGCATGTATTGATCCGTTTCTCCCACAAAATGGCACAAAATGACAATTTTATGGTTCAAATGGGGTTATATCGAGCCATACTGCCCGTAAAACCTTTATTACAATATGTCTTCTTACAGGTATGCCTATTCAGGATGTAATGAAGATGTCTGGATATTCGGATTTTAAAAGCATGAAACCGAACATAAGGATTACCCGTGATGATATAAGGACGGTTTATGATCGGTGGAATATATGATCATTAAATAGATTTTAGAGCTTCTATTAGCCTGTAAACGTATGTAGAAGGGTTTTCATACGGTGGCAATTTCTTTAGCCCTCCAACAGGCAGAATCTTCACCTGACAGTAATTTAGTTTTTTAGTCTATAGCTGATTGATCCCTTTTTGTAGTCTCTACATATTCTTTCAAGCTGTCCAATGCATTGGACATGATGTAACAGTATACATTGTGATTACAGATATGCAGAATAAACCAGAGCTCTATACAGGGATTCGAAACGAGCAAGATGGTGTTTTTTATAGATTGAAGTCTTGAATGCATTTCCGGAACGTCGAGATCATAAAGTAAAAAATAATTGTCCTTAACATCTTTATGAAGGGATTTTAATATGCGCTTTACATACTGTTGTGAAATATTGTTCTTTGCAACTTTTGTCTTTATTTCAATTGGAATCCGGTATCTATTCCTGAGGAAGCAAATATAAGCTTCCTCAGTTTCACCCTCACAGAAAACGAAAAAGGTTGGTCTTATTAGTTTGCCTTTTGAGCGGCGAGGGCTCCTAAACATTAATCAGAGACTTTAAATTTGCAAGTGAGTCATCCATGAACGGCACAGCATCAAACCTTCCCTGGAGATAAGCTTTTTCGATATCCATTGTATCTCTGAAATCCTTATAATCAAACAGAGAATATAGATCGGAGGATCCATCCGACTTTTTATTCACAAAGTATATCTGATCCTTTCTGATTTTTTCAAGGTCCAGTAGTTTCGTGTTATGGGTTGTGAAAATCAGTTGAGCTGATTTACTAATGTAGAAAAACTTGATAATAAATTCCACTATTCGTATATGCAGACTAAGCTCAATCTCGTCAATAAGCAGGATTTTATTGTTCTTGATGATATCAAACAAAGAGAGGAGGATAAGGAAAAGATTCCTGGTTCCTGCCGATTCCTCAGTACCAAGATCAAACGCAATTCCAGGAGCTGCCTTGTGATTAGTGATAACCTGAATCACCTCTTCCTGCACATCATTTATTGTAGCTGTTGAGGTGGGCAGTGAAACATTTACGGTTTTAAGTGGAACCGTTCTTTTCTTGTTTTAATATCAACTATATCACTGTCAGCTATCTGCAATGCAGTAATAAGAGGCTCCTTGTTATCAGCAATCAGAGATTCAATATTCGGGGCATTTAATCCGGTATATCCGAGGAGAAATTGGTCATAGAAAAAGCGGAAAATCTCTTTACCAAGTTCGCGGTCCATCTGGCTTGCTCGTGAAATGTATAGGGTTTTGTCAGAAGTGTTTGCAGCTACATCAAGAGGTCTCTTTATTCCAGAACCAAAAGAGTACTTGTCCTTCTTCTCTCCCGTTATCCTCTCATCACGCGTGAATACTTTTGCCCTTCTGTCATTTGGGTAGTAAAATAAGCTTTCCGTGATTATGCCGGTTATTATTAGGGAATAAGAATATTCGTATTCGACGTTATTTATGACAAATCTTATTGCGAATGTACTCGGTTTGTCACGATAACCTTCGAACTTAAACGGAGTGAACAAGAACACTACATTCTCATTGTTAAGGTGAGACTGGAGGATAAGACTGCAACAGAACCTGATAGCCTTTATGATGTTACTTTTTCCTGAGGCGTTCGCCCCATATATGGCGATAGTTTTTAGTACCTTATCATCCTTATAGGTAAATACATTATTCTCCAGTTCCCGGACTCTTTGGGATTTAGTTTTACCTGCACGCATGTCAAGAACTATTTCATCCTTAATAGAGAAAAAGTTACTTAAACGAATTTCGAGTATCATTTAACCGGCGTTTATGTAAATAATTTACAAATATAACACCTAAAATATATTTTTGTTGCTTTTAGAACAAGATTTTTAACATTCCTGGATGTTGCACTACATTATGGCTTGACTTTCAATATACATAAAACGCATTAAGAATACATTCTAATTCGAACCTAAGTACTTGTTTACTCACCCCACACCTTTGCTATCCGGTCTTTGATCTTCTGTTCATATAATCTCATTAATGCTATAGTAGAATTAATAAAACCTCTCTCTTTCTGCAACGACTCAACGGTAGCTCTTTGAATTGAAATTTCTGGCAAGGGTATTTTAACAGAGGCAATATCTCCATTATTAATTAACGCAATCCCAGCACTATTTGAAATCGTAGTTAAATCAAATCCAAGTAGATAATAAAACAAATACTCGGGAAGTAGAATATTTATATCGTGTGAGACAAGTCCCATACAATTATTATCAATTAAGCATGGTATTCTAGTAATTCTCTTCTTATTTGTCGCAATTGCTGCTCCTCTCTTTGGGAAAATAATAGCACCTACTGGCAATAAATTATATGATGTTTCTTTTAACCAATGATTTGTTGTAACTAATTCATACTGATTTGATTCAATATTCATGTCACTGACTTTAACACAAGCCACATTTCCATTATCATCAAACTCTGGTCAATACTTGTCCATTATTTATTTTTACTAACGATCCCACTTCCACCATCTCCCACTCCGGATCAATCTCAATCCTCGGCTTGTAGTTCTCCACAACCTGCCTTGCACCGTCAATGATCTTCAGATAACTCTCAATCTCTCCGACTATCTCTTCCTGCACTGGGAGTGCAGGAAGTGGTATTTGAATTTCTTCAATCTGTGCTTTTGATATACTATCAAAAACAGCACCTCCATTACCTTTTATGGAACCTTCTTTTGATTTAAGCAAATAGAAAAGGTACTTCTTGTGAATATTCTCTTTTGACCTAATAGCAGCCAAACCACGTCCAATACAAATGTGGTTTGTTGCAAAATTAACTGGACCTACAGGTGCTCTTACTGACATTAGAATATCACCATCATCTGCTTCTTTTGTAATCTGAGTTGTCCATTTTTGTGGTGTCCCTAAGTACATTGTCCCAAACTCAGTTTTACCTTGGTAAAAAGGCAAACCAATACCATTTTCATTATAATATTCACCACTTGGAGACTGACCCGCAATTACGCATGCTACCTCGCTGAGCGAGACAATTGGAAAGTCTGAATTAATGGCAATATGCTTTTTATATCTCTCACTATTCAGATTATAATCCTTACTATTGTTAATTTCACTTTTTTCAACTAAAAGAAAGTCTGTATTTTGTTCAAAATCAGTCATAGTCCCAAAGGTGAGTTTGTTTTTGTAACCTGATATTTTATGAGACGTACTTGGCAAATCACTTCCTTTTATAGCTTTCCGTTGTGCTCCCAGATCAAAACCATCGTTCTCTATCTTCACAAACAGGATCTTATCCGTTTTCTTAGCCAGTACCTGGTCCAGCCACAGAATAGACGTTTTTACGCCTGAATAAGGCTGAAATACCCCTGCCGGAAGTGAGATCACACCCACAAGATACTTTTCCACCAGCATTTTCCTGAGCTGTTTATATGCATTCCCTGACTGAAATATTATACCCTCCGGTACA
>CAVSYN010000012.1:0-41786 GCA_963732115.1 uncultured Bacteroidales bacterium | reverse complement strand
GCCCCGATACTTAGCCCGGGAATCAGGTGGTTCAAATGGGGTTATATCGAGCCATACTGCCCGTAAAACGTTTATTACAATATGTCTTCTTACGGGTATGCCGATTCAGGATGTAATGAAGATGTCTGGACATTCGGATTTTAAAAGCATGAAGCTTTCTATATATGAAATAAAATTGACTTTAGCTTTTAGCTGTTCTAACTTTACATTTGATAACTGATGCCGGTAGCGAAAATCGGGTAATGGGAACATAATAAATCGTAATAAAAGGGAAATTAAATAAGACTTTGATGTGATCCGGGTATGAGATTGAACAATGCAGCAACCAGATCAATGATGCTCATCGTAACCCTGGGGAGTTTGGTGATGGTTTGCAGTAGAGACAATCCTGGCAGTAAAATATCCACAGGAGGAAATGCGGGAAATATAACCCTGGCACCATGTTCATTTGAAACTAAATCAGGTCGCTTCAACGCCGACTGTGGTACTCTGCTCGTGCAGGAAGGCCGGGAAAAGGACTCGTCCGGTCTGATAGCCCTGCCTGTAATACGAATCCATGCTGTTGCTGACCAGCCGGAAGAACCAATTTTCTACCTGGCAGGCGGTCCGGGCCAGAGCAATATGAAATTTAAACCACCGGACGACCTGCTCACCAATCATGATTTTGTACTGGTTGGTTACCGGGGTGTAGATGGCTCTGTTAAGCTTGATTGTCCGGAGGTTAAAAAGGCAATAAAAGGAACAGGGGGCAACCTGTTGAAACAACCATCACTCGCTAACCTGGATAAAGCTTTTCGTGAATGTGCAACAAGACTGCAGAAAGAAGGAATTGATCTTAATGCATATACCATACCCGATGTAATCAGGGATATGGAAACAGCCCGCACCTCGCTGGGATATGGATGCATAAACCTCTTGAGCCAGAGCTATGGCACAAGGATAGCTCAGATCTATGCATATAAACACCCTCAGGTAATTCATCGTTCCGTTATGGTTGGAGTCAATCCGCCCGGCCGCTTTGTCTGGGAACCGGATACAATAGATCGTCAGATAGAATATTATAGCCGGTTGTGTAGACGGGATTCTGGTTGCAATAATCGTACTCCCGACCTGACCAGGACCATGCGCAGAGTAGTTCGCAACATGCCGCGTCGCTGGCTTTTCTTACCAATTGACGAGGGTAAGGTAAAGCTGATCACTTTTGCACTCCTTTATCACCGGAACACGTCTGCCCAGGTCTTCGACACATACATAGCTGCCGAAAAAGGTGATCCGAGCGGGCTGGCATTGATGTCGGCTGCTTATGATCTGATGTACCCTTCAATGATTACATGGGGCGATCTGGCCGCAAAAGCAATAAGCGCCGACTTTGACCGGACCCGCGATTATGCTACAGAAATGGATCCGCCACAGTCAATTCTTGGATCACCCTTTTCAAAGCTGCTCTGGAGCCTGGTGGATTGGCCCACAGCTTCGATTCCTGATGAATATCGACATGTGCAACAATCATCTGTCGAGACATTACTGCTGAGCGGGAGTATTGACTTTTCGACTCCTGCCGGGTACGCTACTTCCGAATTATTACCGAACCTCAGCAACGGGAAACAAGTCATACTGGCAGAAATGGGGCATACAAACGATCTGTGGAATGTGCAGCGGCCGGCAACAATACGTTTGATTACCAGTTTCTATGACACTGGAAAAGCTGATGATTCGTTGTTTACCTATGCCCCGATGGATTTCCATGTGTCCTGGGGTTTTCCAAAGCTCGCCAAAATAGCAATTGCCAGTATGTTTTTGATTACTATTGGTCTGGTAGTGTTGATATGGATTATCATCCGGCGGATTCAGCGCTTTATAAAAAGGAAAGCAGTCTGACGGGTTTAGAAAAATCAGCGAAACAGTAAAATTAAACCATTTTGTCATGAAATCACGAAGGATGTTTATCAGACAATCGCTCATGGGAGCTGGTGCAATAATGCTGGCCTCATCGTTCAGAAAATTTGGTGGATCAGCTCCGGATATTAAGATTTCCCTTGCTGAATGGTCGTTCCACCGGACCCTCGAGTCGGGGAATATGGACCATCTTGATTTCCCATCGGTTGCCAGGAAGCAATATGGCATTGCTGCTGTCGAATATGTGAACGGATTCTTTGGCGGGAAAAAGATGGATTTTAAAACGGCTGCAAAGGACAGAACCTATCTTAATGAACTTCTAAAAAGAAGCAAGGATGCCGGTGTATTTAACCATCTTCTCATGGTCGATGATGAGGGCCCGCTCTCGTCGGTTAATGAGAAAGAGAGGCTTGAGGCGATCGAAAACCATAAGAAATGGCTGGAAGCAGCTGCCTTGCTCGGATGCCTGACGGTAAGGGTTAACCTTCATGGTGAGGGTGACCCCGAAATCCGGAAAAAGGCCTCTATTGACTCAATGGGGAAGCTTGGTCAGATCGCAAAACCTATGAACCTGAACGTTGTGGTGGAAAATCATGGAAGCGTTACATCAAATGCAGAATGGCTGACAGATGTAATGAGGCAGGTCAATATGAAGAATGTTGGCACTCTGCCCGACTTCGGAAACTGGTGCCTGTCTCACCCCTGGGGAACTATCCAGGAAGGCTGCAAGGAAATGTATGACATATATAAGGGCGTTGAACTTACATTGAAATATGCAAAAGGAGTAAGTGCAAAAACTTACGATTTCGATTCGAACGGTGAACAACCCCTTCTTGACTACAAAAGGCTTATAGGAATTGTAAAAGCCTCCGGATTCGATGGATACATCGGCATTGAATTCGAAGGTTTTAACCAGACAGAGGATGAGGGTGTGAGGAAGACGCAGGCACTGCTAAAAAAATACCTGTAAGAAGTTGATAAGGAACAAAATGGCTGATGTGTATGTCTACTGAACCCGGCACTTTTAGCATTTATACAATTTAGAGGGAATGGCATTTATATCGATGTTTAAGGCTGGGGGAATGTAATATCTGAATAACCAACTGTCTGATACCTTCAGGCAATAGGATCAGATCCGGGGGCTTTTCTACTAATGTTATATATGGTTTTAAATTAATTAACACAAGTATCAGGAATCATCCATATGAATTAGTTGATCTTGACTTTGTCGATCTTTCTTGCAACTGCGGAATTCCTGTTCTTAGTATACACCGGCCTCAATAGAAATAAAGTACCCGATATTATGTAAAAAACTATAACTTATTCGAACACAATAGTTTTATTATTATAAACAAATACCCTGTCTTCAAAAACCAATTGCATGGCTTTTGCAAGGGCAGCAGTTTCATTTTCTCTACCTGCTTTTACAAGATCTGACAGTTTAAAAGAATGATCTACCGAAATAATTTTTTGGGTTATAATAGGCCCTTCATCCAGATCATTAGTTACGAAATGAGCCGTTGCACCTATTATTTTCACACCACGTTTTATAGCTTGACTGTAAGGTTTCGCACCAACAAAAGCAGGTAAGAATGAATGATGAATATTAATAATTTTTAATTTGAAGGAGCTAATAAATTCTGGTGACAGAATGCGCATAAACTTGGCTAAGATTAAATAATCTGGTGTATATGGAAGAATTTTATCCAGCAATTCAGCTTCAAAGATCTCCTGGCTTTTATTCTCATGCGAAACTAAATGAAATGGGATACTAAATCGTTCAGTAATATCCTTCAAATTGGGATGGTTACCGATAACGCATTGTACATTTGCACCAAGTGTTTTGAAATGATTTCGTGTAAGAATATCGCTTAAGCAATGATATTCTTTTGTAACCAAAACAACTATTTTTTTCTCAGGTAAAGGATTTACTGTAACGACGGCATTGGGAGGTAATACTTTTGTCATTGTAATTTCAATATCTTGCGGATCTCTAATATTGTCAACCACGATCCTGACAAAAAATTTATTTTCTTCCAGATCTACATGTTCACGCATGGAAACAATGTTATAGCCGACTTTTGCTAAAACTGTCGTTATTGCAGCAACCAGACCTACCCTGTCATCACATTGAATAATAATGACCATATTTTATTCTTTTTCGATTTTGCAATTGTACGATTTTAATTTGCTTCTCCCACCTAATTTGAGTTCAATTTTTTACTTTAAGGACTATCGTAGTCAATAACAGAAAGTTAGTGAGGATGGTTTTTAAGTTTTGAACAGTTCTTAACAAACAGTATTAATTAATAAATTTACTATTATGGAAGGTGCATGTATTGGTGTATATATGAAAGATCGCTTGGATGATTCATCCAGGGAGATTCTGAAAATCTATGAGAGGTATGTTATTGAAGATACCCCTTTGTTCTTAATAGCACCTGAGTGGCATCAAATACCATCTTATACTGAATATGAGAGGCAACAGCTTACAGAAGTATTTGGTAAATTCCCTGATCAGGTGATTTGGATATTCGGTGAGTGTGACAGAATATTTGTAGCTGCATATGAAATCATAAAGAGTTTTAGTGGATTATTAGATGTGAATCTTAGTGATATCAGAGCAAGGATTAACTCATTTCCTGGCAGAAAGATAGAGTTCCAAAAGATCAAGCATAAAAATCCATTAAAACACAAACCGAATTATTGGCTTGTTGATCATGTTTTCATCAGAGAGTGTTTCTCCAAGGGTGGTGGTGACAATTTTGAAAAGTTTAAACTATGCCGATTTTTACCTTATTACATTGTATTCCTTAAGCCCTTATTTGGTATATAATGGTACCGTATCAACATACTATTCTTGTACTAATTGTTTCCCAATTCGAGTGAATGTATAAGTAAGTTCTTTTTCAATTATTTTCTACAATTTCTAGGTAAGTAAGAAAAGTTTGCTTTGCATTGAGTAACTATGTAAATTCGTGTAAGATAATTCATCAGGGGAAAACTTTTTCAGATAGCGTGGTAGGTCCTCGGAAAATCAACATCCGAGGTTTATTATATTAATTCTTGTATCAGGTAGTTCGTAACGTGGATTTTATTGCCAATCGACTGGTCGCGTTGCAAAAAAAATAACTTCCCTAGACCCTAGATTTTAGTTAATCTAATCTATGTTGGAGTAATCCTGTAAGGGGAAACAGGAATTACTTGACCCCCGGAATAAGTGTTCGGGGGCTTTTATTTCTGTTAACGCTAAATCTAATAACCATGAACACACTACATAATAAAACATCAGAAGTAAGATCGATTTAAGAACCAAAGTAAAAGCAGAAGAGAGACCCCAGGTTAAATGTTCAAAGGATGCATTTGATATATTCCTGGAAAGTTGGGACCTGGATTCCATAGAACATATTGAAGAGTTTAAGCTCAAGCCTTTAAATAGGTCAAATAAAGTCCCGGGAATATCATCTCTTGCAAAGGGTGGGACAACCGGGACAGTAGTTGATGTAAAGTTGCGATTGCAGTATCCTATAAAGAGTAATGCTAAGTATGTCACAGTTGCATATAAATGCCAATGGGGACTTTACTGCCAATTTTGCTAAACCTTAAAGAATAAGACTTCCAATACATAATATTATATAACAACCTTAGATAGAGTATGTGCCCTCGGATCCCGGGGGCTTTTTTCTTTATAACCTGACTCTCACTTGACTTTGGTACCAGGATAGCGTAATTTTACATAAACATCAACACAAGGATTCCAAATGGCTCAGAAAACCAATAGCTTGGAAAAGTTTTGGCTTGAGCTGAAAAGAAGAAAGGTTACCCATGTAATAACGGGTTATGCTGCCATTGCATTTGTGATCCTTCAACTGGCCGATATTGTTGCACAGCCTTTACACCTTCCTGCATGGACACTTTCCTTTCTGATCATTGTTCTTTGTACAGGATTTCTGGTTGCAATCATTGTTTCCTGGAATTATGATTTCACCGCTTCAGGTGTTAAAAAAACTAAACCGGATGATAATACTGAACAAACAGAAAAGGTCGCAAAAAGAACCATAAGCCGGTGGCAGATTGCTACATATATTAGCCTCTTCATAATTGTTGCCTTGATAGCATTCAACTATGTGACAAAAAGGAGATTGTCTAATGAAATAATGACTTCGGAAAAATCAATTGCGGTACTTCCCTTTAAGCTGCTTAGTGCTGAGCCTGACAAGCAATACCTTGCGGATGGAATGATGGATGCCATACTCCTTCACTTATCAAAAATAAGGGCATTGCGGGTAATCTCAAGGACCTCGGTGGAACAATACCGTGAGACCAATAAAACCATTCCGGAAATTGGACAGGAACTTGATGCCGAGTATATACTTGAAGGCAGTTTTCAAAAATCCGGGGAAGACGTAAAACTGATAGTCCAGTTAATTAAAACCAAAAAGGAAGATCATTTATGGGCAAATGAATATAATAGAAACTGGAATGACATCTTTTCAGTTCAGAGTGAAGTTGCGCAAAAAATTGCCGTGGAGCTGAAAACGGTTATTACACCAGATGTAAAGAAGCTTATCGATAAAAAGCCCACAAATAATATGGATGCTTATGACGCTTACCTGATGGGGCGATTTTATTGGAGAAAAATAACAAAAATTGATATTGAGACCTCCCTGAAGTATTTTCAGCTGGCTGTGGAAAAAGATCCTGAATCTGCTCTTGGGTATGCTGGTATTGCTGATGTATGGATAGGACTTCAGCAAATAGGAGTGGTATCACCGGAAGAAGCAGGACCCAAAGCTGAGGCTGCTGCACTCAAAGCTCTTGAGCTGGATAGCAGTCGTGCAGAAGTTCATTACACTCTTGCACTCCTGGAGTATGCAGTAAAGTGGGACTGGAAAAGCAGCGAGTCAGAGTTTAAGAAAACTATTGAACTTAATCCCAATCATGCTGATGCACGTGCTTATTATTCGCATTTTCTGACCTTCTTTGGACGGAATGTTGAGGCGATGAAGCAGATTGAGAAAGCCATGGAACTTGATCCATTGAACCTTCTTATAAGAGGTATTTATGGAATCGACCTGATAGCCTTTCACAGATGTGATGATGCCCTCATAATTTTTCAGGGAATACTAAAGGTTGATTCTGTACATTCAATTGCCCGTAGCAATCTGGTTAGTGCTTACTACTGTTCCGGCAGGTATATTGAAGCACTCAAGGCATTAATGAATGATACGAATATTCCAGAAAATAAGGAGATCTTTAGACAGGCGATACCTAAAGGAGATTTTACAGGTGCCAACAGGCTGGCAGCAGAAGTATTGGTAAAACGATCAAAAACTACTTATATTAGACCAACCAGAATTGCTAACAGATATGCCATGGCTGGTGATAAGGATAAAGCAATTGACTGGTTAGAAAAAGCTTTTGAGGGGCATGATCCCAGTTTAGTTTTTCTGTTATATCCCACTTATGATATTCTCAGAGATGAACCCCGTTTTCAGGAGATTGCCATTAAGATGAAGCTACCGTATAAATTAATTGAATAGAGCAGCTTGAGGCACACGGGATACTGTAGAATATTTAAACTCAATCTATAAAACCAAAATGCCCGATAGTCCAAACAAGTTGATCAGGTTCTGGCAAGAGTTGAAGAGACGTAAAGTCTTCAGCGTAGTTACCACTTATGCAGCGACTGCTTATATTATTATTGAGGTAACAAATAATCTTGTAGAACCATTACACCTGCCTGATTGGGTTGCAACTGTAGTAGTATTGCTTCTTGCTATAGGATTACCAGTAGTAATAATCTTGTCGTGGATATTTGATTTTACATCGCAAGGGATAAAGAAAACTGAGTCACTTGAAGAATTAGAAAGTAAAGAAGTTGCAACAAAACCTGTTAAAAGTAAACTGAGGGCAAGTTATGTTCTAAATGCTGTTCTTATCATAACCGTAATTGTTCTTGCCTATCCAAAAATATTCAAACGGGACACACTGGAAAAGCTGAGATCATCAGGGGAGCGAATTTCTGTAGCAGTGATGCCATTTCAGAATATGACCAATGATACAACCTGGAATGTATGGCAGGATGGGATTCAGGATATTTTAATAAGCACTCTGTCAAATTCAGAGGAGTTAAAAATCAGACAAGCTGAATCAATTAAAAATCTGGTTAAAGGTGAGGGAATGGTAAACTATGCTTCAATCACTCCAACTATAGCCAGTACAATATCACAAAAGCTGGATGCCAATATCCTGATCTTTGGCAATATAAAGCAAGCCGGCAATACAATACGATTGTACACGCAATTAATTGATCCAGTAACAGAAGAGGTTTATAAATCTTTCCAGATAGAAGGTCTGGCAATAGAAAAAAATATTTTCCAGCTGATTGATACACTTTCAGGAATGGTAAGGAATTTTCTTATAATATCTGAATTGGAAAAGAAAGTCCCTGGAATATATAAACTCTCCGGTACGACTAATTCACCCGATGCATACAGAGATTTCCTTCAGGGAAGAAACGAATATATGAAAGAGGATTATCCGGCAAGTATAAAATGGTACTCTACAGCCATAACTGCTGATTCAAACTTTTTTCAGGCAATGATATCGATATCGTTGGCATACAACAATCAGTTCGAATATGAGACATGGTTTTCTTCGGGACACGATAAACTGTACCTGTATAAAGAGGCAAAGAAATGGTGTCTCAGAGCTTGTGGGAAAGATGGATCTGATGACTACACAGCAAAAGACCTATACCCAATGGCTTTATGCCAGACTTTTTGAAACAAAATCTGAAGAAATCAAGTATTTGAAACAGCTAACCCAATCTGATGACCAGTGGGTGACTATATATTTTAATTTAGGCAATTCTTATTCTGAATCAAATCAGTATGAAAAGGCAATTCCTGAATATGAAAGGGCGCTGGAAATATGCAAAAAATGGGGCTTAAAGCCGTATTGGGCTTTATATTATACCTATCTCGGGCAGATGTACCATAAGACAGGTCAGTATAAAAAAGAAGCAAGAGTTTACAAGCTCGCGGAAAAGGACTTTCCTGATGATCTTGAACTGATCGGTCGGCAAGGTATACTGGCATTGAGCCAGGGAGATACAATAGCAGCAAATAGATCTTTTAAGAGATTTTCAACCATTATGAGAAACATGTCCTTTCCAGAAGCAACCATCACATCATTACTTGCTTTTGGCTACAATGAAGCAGGCTTTCCGGATAAGGCAGAAGAATCTTATCGGCTTGCACTATCTCTGGATTCCGATAATCCTGACAGAGTTAATAGTCTCGCATATTTTCTAATTGACAAGGATCGAAAAATAGATGAAGCCCTGAAACTTGTTGATAAGGTTCTCAATCTCAATCCTGATAACTTTATTTATCTCCATACAAAAGGTTGGGGACTTTACAAGCAGGGTAAATATGAGGAAGCGGTGGATGCCCTTCAAATAAGTTGGGATTTAAGACGTGAAAAGGCTATATACGATCATGAAGCATATCTTCATCTTGAAGCAGCAAAAAAGGCTGTTGCCGGGCAAATAGAAGGATATTGAGAGCGATTGAAACCCTGGAGAAAAAAAAGTACATTGTGAGAAGTAACATAATTGAGCATACGGATAATACAAAAAGTAAATGGTTCATGACTTATAACCTTAATGAAACTAGAATTTAATAGGGAAACTAGAATACCTTTTGCTCTCTGGTATAGAAATGTTTCAGCATGATTTCAGTAGAGCCAAATAAAAAAGCCTCGATAATGTTGTATACCAAGGCTTTTGACGTTTGTTTATGTAGCCCCACCAGGAATCGAACCTGAATTTAAGGTTTAGGAAACCTCCGTTCTATCCATTGAACTATGGGGCCTGATGCCAACGGATTGCAAAAGTAAATTATTTTTTTGGCATTACAAATCGCAGACCGATTTGCATCCATTTCTAAAACTAACTGCCAATTGATGCCATTCATTACTCTGTGAATTTCCTTGCCATGGCAGGAAGGTCTGTGTTCTCTCCCGATAGATCGGAACAAGTTGTGAAAGTTCTTAATATTTATCTTTTAAATGTAATTCTTATCTTTAATCTTTAAGCTTTTAAGAGTTCGTGGATAAGATACCGCTATCTGATCCGAGGAAACCAGGTATTGGTGGTTTACCAGTTAATAGGAAATCAAATTATGAAAATATTGTATCTCTTAATTCCTGCTGGTTTTATATTTTCAATGAGCCACGTGACGGCTCAGGTTCCAGGCTGCACCGATCCGCTGGCATTGAATTTCAATAAGTCAGCTACAATTAATGACGGCTCATGCTATTACAATATTGCCAATATTGAACCTCTTGCGGGAGTAGTATTGAGTCCATCTCTATCGGAAACATCCGGACTAATCCTTTGGAATGGAAATCTCTGGACCCACAACGATAACATCGATACTAACCTTTACTGCCTTGACACTATCGATGGAAGAATTGTCCAAACCGTCGCCCTGAGCGGGATTGAAAACAAGGATTGGGAAGAGATCTCACAGGATAAGGACTATATCTATGTTGGGGATTTCGGCAACAACTCAGGCAACCGGACTGACCTCAGAATATTCCGGATTGCAAAGAATTCGTTACTCGGCAGATCACAGCGGATCGATTCCATTAAGTTTTCATATTCTGATCAGGTTGATTTCACCTCTGCTGCATATAAATCCGACTTCGATTGTGAGGCTTTTATCGTCGCAGGGGATAGCATTTACCTTTTTACAAAGCAATGGGTAAGCAATAGGACACATATCTATTCACTGCCCAAAAAGCCGGGCAATTATGTTGCTAAGCCCCGATCGACCGTGGACGTTAACGGACTTGTTACCGGCGCGACATTTCAGGAATCAAAAAGAATCGCAGTCCTTTCAGGCTATAGTGAAAAGCTTGTTCCATTCATATACCTGCTTTACGACTTTAACGGGTATGATTTTTTCAGCGGGAATAAAAGAAAGGTTGAAGTGCTGCTCCCTTACCACCAGATTGAAGGAATTGCGACATCTGACGGAGTCAAATTCTATATTTCAAACGAGCATTTTTCCCTTGAACCTTTCATAAATGTCCGTCAGAAGCTTCATGTGCTTGATCTCAGCCCTTTTCTGGGAAGATACCTCAACCTCCCTCTTCCTCATCCTGATGAGGAAAACAATTTTATTATTTCTCCTGTCCCGGCTCATGACTACATTGCGGTTAGAAGTCTTGCAACCTTGCTGCCGGTCAAATTCGCCCTTGTAACCCTTAATGGTGGGGTTATTAAGAGGGGCATCCTTGCCGAAGAATACACAACGATAAATGTCTCGCGTCTGTCTTCCGGAACCTACATCCTGAAGATCGGCGACCAGAAGCAACATTCATACAAGATTATCAAGGAATAGGAGATTAACTTGCGGCATTCCTGTCGCCTGACGCCTGTCGCCGTTAAAGTGTAATACATCGCCTCTGATACATTTTACATTTCTTCCTCGCACCTCGTTCCTCGGACCCCGCACCTCTTTTCTTTTGTTAAGTTCCCAATCTTTCCTAATTTCATACTCTAAATTGACACCTCATGAACTGGATAGATCTTATTATAATTGTACTGCTGGTATTCGGGCTTGCACGCGGATTCATAAACGGATTTGTTAAGGAGCTTGCCTCACTGCTTGCCCTGATCCTTGGCATCTGGGGGGCCATAAAATTCTCGGCATTCACGGCCGAAAAGCTTTATGATTATTTTGACATGACAGGTCAATATGTCGGGATAATCGCATTTCTGATCACGTTCATCATCATAGTTATTATTATCCATTTTATAGGACTGCTGGTGGACAAATTCGTTGAAACACTTTCGCTGGGCTTCCTTAACAGCCTCATCGGCATTGTTTTCGGACTGTTCAAAACAGCCCTTGTCCTGAGTGTAATTTTCTGCGTGTTTAATGCTATTGATGCCAAGCATCATTTTCTTCCTAAGGAACAGATCGCCCGGTCGAAATTCTATAACCCTATTGCAGACATTGCTCCGGCTATCTTCCCGATAATAGGAGAGGGGACCTTTGATAAAAGCTTCGACAGGTTTAAAAAAAGCCCCGAGGGAACTCCCATTTAACCCTCTTTGCTATATTTGCTGTCCGTGATTAAGAAATGATCTATGAATTTTGTAGAGGAACTGAGATGGAGAGGCATGATCCACGACATTATGCCGGGTACCCAGGAATTGCTTGACAAAGAGGTAACAACAGGTTATATAGGTTTTGATCCTACAGCCGATTCGCTGCATATAGGCCATATGGTCCAGGTGATGCTCCTGGTGCATTTCCAGCGTGCCGGACACGTTCCGGTTGCCCTGGTTGGCGGCGCTACCGGTATGATTGGCGACCCGTCGGGTAAATCGGAAGAAAGAAATCTTCTTGATGAGGAGACTCTCAGAAGAAACGAAGCCGGCCTTAAGACCCAGTTGTCAAAATTCCTTGATTTCAGCCACGACAGAAAGAATAAAGCTATCATGGTGAATAACTACGACTGGATGAAGGAATACTCCTTCCTCACGTTTATAAGGGAGATCGGGAAGCACATCACTGTTAACTATATGATGTCAAAGGATTCGGTTAAAAAGCGCCTGGGAACCGAAGCAAAAGAAGGCATGTCGTTTACCGAGTTTTCATACCAGCTGGTTCAGGGAACGGATTTCCTGCACCTTTATAATACTCTGGGATGCCGGCTTCAGATGGGCGGTTCGGACCAATGGGGCAATATTGTTACAGGAACTGAGCTGATAAGACGCAAAACAGGAGGAGAAGCCTATGCCCTGACATGTCCCCTTATAACAAAAACGGACGGATCAAAATTCGGCAAGACAGAGGCTGGAAATGTGTGGCTCGACCCTGAGAAAACATCTCCCTATCAGTTTTACCAGTTCTGGTTGAATGTAACTGATGAAGATGCTGCAAAATATATCAAAATATTCACCCTGCTCGATCGCGACACAATAGATAACCTTGTCAGAGACCATAATGAAGCGCCCCATCAGCGTATACTTCAAAAGAGGCTTGCCGGGGAAGTGACATCTATGGTTCATTCACATGAAGAATTCAACGGAGCTGTAGAGGCGTCTGAGATTCTTTTCGGCAAAGGCACCACCGAATCGCTCAGGAAAATGAACGAGAGTACTTTCCTTTCGGTTTTTGAAGGTGTTCCGGTATTTGATATCAGCAGGGAGATCATCGAAAAATCAGTAACAATGACAGACCTCTGTACAGAATACTCAAAGGTTTTCCCATCAAAGGGAGAAGTGAGAAGAATGGTACAGGGGGGAGGGCTGAGCATCAATAAGCAAAAAGTCGAAAACCCCGAAATGTTAATAGGCCCGGGTTTGCTGCTGAATAACAAATACCTTCTTGTCCAGAAAGGGAAAAAGAACTATTATCTGCTCAGGATAATTTAGGGTTCTCTCAGAAGGTCGACCGCCAGGATCGAAACATCATCAAACAGATAGGGATTATCATCAGGAATACCGAGCTTTCGCAGCATTTCCTTAATATTCTTTTCGACAGGCTGTTTATTTGTAATATGTTTTACAATCTCTTTTGTCTGGATCTCCTTTCCGTCGATTCCTTTTAGATCTGAAAGCCCGTCGGTATAGCAAACTACCTTTGAGTAATTACCGATATTGATTTTCTCTTCTTTTACATAAGGAATCTCATCTATCATGCCAATCCCTACACACATTGAATTCAGATGCATGACCTGTCCCGTGACAGAATTAAACAAAACTGGTGGATTATGGCCTGCATTAATGTATTCCAGGATACCTTCCCGGACGTCGTAACGGGCAATAAAGAAAGGTGATGAATTTTTCACCGGCGGCATTGGCCACAATCAGGGTATTGAGCTTCTGGATAAGAACGGGAAGTTCAATATCATAGGTCAGAAGAGCTCTGAGGCTTGCCTGGAAATTCGACATCAGAATAGCGGCTGAGATACCTTTTCCTGAAACGTCGGCAATACAGAAACCGGTCTTTGTTTCGGATAGCTTTATACAATCGTAGTAATCACCTCCAACTTCATAATGAGGATAGTAAAACCCGGTTACGATAAGGTTCTCATTCCTCGGCATAGAACTGTTATCGGGAATAAGCTTCTGCTGCATTCTCGCTGCAAGCTCAAGCTCCTTTTTCAGGGCTTCCTGGTGAAGGCTTTCTTTGAAAAGCCTTATATTTTCAATCGCAACAAGAATAATACTGGAGATCGTCTGAATGAAATTAAGGTGCTTGATCACAGGGCTCATTCCTTCGCCTTCTTCTTCTATGTCTCCTATCAGAACAAAAGCAAGCGGCACATAATTATTGTATACTGGAATAATGATGTCGACACCTTCAATACCCAGATCTTCGTTCCTGAATGCAATTTCAGTGAATTTCAAAAGCTGCGATTCGACGTCAATGCCAGTTTCAAGTTCCTTTGGGAAGCCTCCGTTAAGCAGACATTCCCATTTTACCGAATGCTTGAAGATCAGGATCTTCCCTATGCCTAAATTGTTGCGAAGTATTAATTCATATTTTGATAAAAGATCTTCAGTCGGCAGGTTGGCATTGATCGACATTGTGATGTTGAGCATTGCATCCAGTTTGAATTTGGATATGCGCAATCGGTCTATTGAAGCTTTTTTATCGGTCATTGCCGCTATGATTTTGCCCTTTCCAGATAAGTCCTGCTTGCAGTATCGATCTTTATCCTGTCACCTACATTTACGAACAGCGGCACCATAATGGTTGTTCCCGTCTCAATTTTTGCCTGCTTCAGTGTGTTGGTGGCAGTATCTCCCCTTAAGCCGGGTTCGGTATAAATGACTTCCATCACTACAAACTGCGGAAGATCAACTGACAATATTGTTTCGGTATCGGCATGAACGACCACCTCAACAGTCTGTCCCTCTTTCAGGAAATCATGACTGTCGATAAGCTCTTCAGGCACATGTATCTGTTCAAAGTTTTCAAGGTGCATAAAATAATAACCCATATCGTCATGGTAAAGATACTGGTAAGGATGCCTTTCGACCCTTGCCACGTTCACCTTTGTTCCCGATGAGAAAGTGTTATCAATCACCCTTCCTGTCTTGAGGTTCTTTAGTTTTGTCCTGACAAATGCCGGCCCCTTGCCGGGTTTCACATGCTGAAACTGGACAATCGTATATAGGTCGCCATTAAACTCAATGACTAATCCATTCCTGAAATCTGCAGTACTTGCCATAAAATCTCTTTTCTTTTGTATCTACTTTGGTTCTCTCTTTTTAATTACTTCAAGCGGGAATTTCAATCCTTCGCAGCGGACTATCTCGGCTGTAAAGGCGCCGACAAAGATATCAAATCTCACCTTAACCGGTAAAAAATTCTTATCTGCTGTAAACCAGAAAGAAACATCATCCTCTGTTTTGAATAGCCGGCCTTTTTCCGTAACAGGATTAAACTTAAGGCACTTCAGCTTGCCGAGCTTTGTCCGTATTTCATCGGTGCCTAAGTATCTGAGCCGGATCGGGTAGAGCTCATCGGTGAACCATGTCATTATTGTGATCATGTCGCCTCTTTTGAAATTCTCAAAATCGGGAAGATTATGATTCCTGAAATAATAGAAGCACGACAGTATATCATGGATCCCCTGTTCAGTGATGTGAACGCCTGAAAGATCACTGGTCAGGATTGCAGAATCAGCCCTCGTACTATGATCAAATATCACTTCATTGTATTTCCTGTACCTTCCTTCCTGGATATTCCTGACTGAAAATACCGGTAGTTCTGTTTCGGGATTGATATAGCTTTCATAAACATCCTTTACCTTGAAAATGGCATCGGCCATGCCGGTGGTTTTCCCTATGAACACTGAATGCCAGACTTCCTTACCTTTAAAGGTATCGGACTTAAGCTCAAGCGATGCCACACCTCCCATTACAACACCAAAGTGAATGGCATAGCTCACTTTTTCTCCGGGCACGTATGACACCTCCTGTCCGGTCGAAACAGCCGGCATAAGAATGGATAAGAGCAGAAACCTGTAATACCTTCATAATTATCTTTCTACTAAACTCTGACTTTAGCTGAAAAATTACCTGCCAAGGATATTTTTTTTAGGTCGCGAAGTTATGAAATCTTTAAGATAAAAGGGTTCGAAGTAAGCAATATCTTCAAAATGTTTTTCCCTAAGTGATTTATAAACAGGCTCATACATGTGTGTCGCCGAGATCCTGAACTCATCTGCGAATTCAACATTATCCCTTTTTATCACCTGTTTGCATTTGGAAGCCCCGTCGCCAAAGATCAGGAGCCTGACAGATTGCGGAATATCGCTGAAGGTCCTTTCATCAATGATTTCCGCAGAGATTCCCTTGACGGTAGCCCCTTCCGTGGTCAATTACCGAGTAATAGACCTCCATACGGCGTGCATCGATCATTGGAACCATTAATGATGTTTTGTCAATCGAGTGTCTCTTTTTCATCGATTCATCAATGCCACAGAACATCGAACAGGGTAGTTTCTATCCCTATCAAAGGGATTGATGCGGCATAGGCGATTCCTTTTGCTACCGAAACACCTATTCTCAGGCCGGTATATGAACCAGGGCCCTTACTGACGGCTACGGCTTCAAGGTCTGAGGCCTTAAGCCCTTCCTGTTTAAGAAGCTCAACTATGAAAACTGTGACCTGTGAAGCGTGTGATTTGTTTTCGCTGCTTTCCCTGACTGCCACAACACCACGACTGCTGCATAACGCAACAGAACAAATGTTTGTTGAGGTTTCAAGACAGATAATCATGCTTCACGATGATACCGGAATTTATTTCAGAGAGAAAAGATCATCCTTTTTGACTATTTGCACAAGTGTACTGTCGGACAGTTTCTTGCTTATAGCGCTGAAAGGAGCTGAAATGACCCTGTCGCCTTCTGAGACACCTGACTTGATCTCAATATAGGTGTTATCCTGAATGCCGGTTTTGACATCCCTGGCAAGAGCCCGATCACCGTCGGTTATGAATACAATTGTGCGGATATCCTCAGCAGAAGGAGTCAGTACAACTTTGGTTGTGTCGGTTCTTGTTGTTACCGATTGAATAGGAACAGCAAGGATTGCTGGTTTGGATTCTGTTCGAATATCTACTGTAGCCGACATGCCGGGACGGAGAGGATGTTCTGAACCTTTGTCTCCCAGTCCCTTATAGGATTCCTGAAGAACAAGTATTTTAACATCAAAGTTGGTCACCTGATCGGCTGAAACACCGGTTGTTTTTGCTGAGCTGGCAATTTCTGTGACAATTCCCCTGAACTTGTAATCGACGTAAGCATCCACCTCTATGGTTGCGGTGTCGCCAAGCTTCACCCTCGGTATGTCATTTTCGTTAACTTCAACCTGGGCTTCCATCCTCGAAAGATCAGCAACCCGAAGCATTTCCGTTCCTGCCATCATTCCGGTTCCTGCAACTCTTTCTCCGAGTTCCACCAGAAGCATTGAGACTGTTCCGGTCATTGGGGCGTAAACTGAAGTTTTAACAAGGTTTTCATTAGCCTCCTTAACAGAAGCTTCAGCGCTCACAACTGCAAATTTTGCGGCATCAGCTTCAGCTTTCGCTACAGCGTATGTTGCTTCCGCCTGCTCGTATTCCGATTTTGAAATTGTCTGCTCCTCATACAGCTGTTTTGTTCTTTTAAAAGAAAGATCAGCCTGCAGGAACTGGGCTTCGGCCTGGGCCTGACGCGCCCTGGCAGAACTGATGGCTGCAAGGGACCTGTCCCTCTGAGAAATGTAGATATCAGGTTTAATTTTCAGAAGAAGCTGACCTTTTTCTACACGGGCACCTTCCTTCACAGTAAGCTCAACAATTTCTCCCGACACATCAGGAGTTATCTTTACTTCCTTTTCCGGCTGGATCTTACCGTTTGCAGTTATCGTTTCGGTAATTGTCCGTTTTTCAACATTCTCAACAGCAACTTTTACTGTGGCGGCTTTCCCGAACCACCCGGCTTTTTTCCCGACAACAGCAAATATTAAAAGCAGTATGACTGCGGGGACCAGTATCTTCAGTATCTTTTTGTTTTTCATAATTATAAGCCTTATTTTGATGTTTATTTATTCAGATTCAGAGGTAATCCTTTGTAAAAATCGAGTACTTTGGTTTTAAAGATGAATTCGTATTTTGCCTGCGACATGTCGGACTGGGCATTCAGAAGCTGAGTCTTGGCAGCATTGTAATCGACCGGAGTGATCATCCCTACATTGAACTTCTGTTCAGTGTATCTGAATGCTTCTTCTGATGAGCTGACTGCCTTAAAACTTGCATTATATTTCTTCAGGGCGGCAGTTGCATCGGTATACGCCTGCTGAATATCCTTATAAAGTTGTTTTTTGGTCCCTTCAAGTGAATACTGGCTGCTCTCAACTGCGAGTTTTGAATTTGAAATGTTCTTATTCACCTGCCATCCGTTAAGAACGGGGACGCTTAGCGAAAAACCAAGGCCATAGCTCTTATTGTTTTTCAACTGGTCCTCAAATGGCTGATAGGCGGGCATGTTTTTGAAATATGTATATCTGGTGCCAAAACTATGACTCATGGAAAGGCTTGGAATTCTTCCCCCCCTGGCAATTTTCAGATCAAACTCGCTTGCAGTGAGCTTAAGTTCAGAACTCTTGATCTCAGGCCGTGACTGGGCAGCAAGCTTATATATTTCATCAATATCACCGGTAATGACTGAATTCTGTTCGACATTTATATCAGGAACAACTATTTCAAATCCGGCGGGTGTTTTAATTTCAAGGAGCTGGGTAAGATTGAGATACGATGTTTCAAGCTGATTCTTCATTGTTATCAGGCTGAGCTCTTCCTGTGCTGCCTGGGCTTCGATCTGCAGGAGGTTTCCCTTTGCAACGCTTCCTGCGTCAACAAGCTTCTGGGTTTTTTCAATCTGCTGCAAAGTAATGTTAAGCTGGTTCTCATTTGCCGTGACAAGCTCTTTATTAAGAAGGATCTGAAGATAGGCCAGGGCAACGCTTAAAGAAACATTGTCGCGTATCTTCTGGAGGTCCTGTTCCCCTGCAAGGAGTTCATACTTGTTCCTCTGAATTGTATTTAGGTTTTGCAATCCTGAAAAGAGGTTTGTTCTTCCCCCTACATAGAAATAGTTCTGAAGCAGGGTCTGATTATAGAATGTATAGGTATTCTGGTCAAGAGCACGACCGAATGTATAATCCTGGGAAGCTTGCCCGTTGATAGTCGGCAGAAGGTTTAGCTTTGACTGATCGAGAGAGTTCTTCTGGACCCGTGTCTGTATGGTTTGCTGCTTGATCTGGATGTTATTGTCGATGGCATATTTTATGCAATCCTCAAGCGACCATGCCTGCTGCTGTCCAAAGATATATCCCTGTGTTATCAGAAGACAGGCGATAATAAATAGAAATGACTTTTTCATTCTGATTTTGCTGTTTTTAAGATCACCCTGAAGGTATGCTTATAATTATTTCTTTATTCTGTTAATGTTGCACCTGAATTTAGTGTTTAAAATCACCAGGCGTCAAAAAATTAAGGTTACGAAGATAAACAATTCGATTTAAACAGCGACAGGCGGGTGGCTGAAATATTAAATAGCACTTATTTTTTAACAAATATTTTGTCCTCTAAGGCTAAAATGGTTAACTTTCCCAGCTATTTTAAAACAGTGAATTATGCTTCATTATAAAGAATTAGGGTTAGTGAATTCCAGGGAGTTGTTTAAGAAAGCTATAGCGGGTGGATATGCAATTCCTGCATTCAATTTCAACAACCTCGAACAGTTGCAGGCAATCATCGGAGCCTGTGTTGAGACAAAATCCCCGGTGATTCTTCAGGTATCAAAAGGTGCCCGCAAATATGCCAATCAGACTTTGCTCCAGTATCTTGCCAAGGGGGCTGTGGAGTATTCAAAGGAGCTTGGTTATCCAATTCCGATAGTATTGCATCTCGATCATGGCGACTCATTTGAAACGTGCAAGTCGTGTATTGAAACAGGGTTCTCATCCGTAATGATCGACGGATCGCATTTCCCGTACGAAGAAAACGTAAGGCTGACAAAGCAGGTAGTTGATTATGCCCATCAGTTCGATATCACTGTAGAGGGCGAGCTGGGTGTTTTATCCGGTATCGAGGATGAGGTTTCTGCTGAGCATTCTTCTTATACCAGACCCGAAGAAGTTGAGGATTTCGTGAAAAAAACAGGAGTTGATTCTCTTGCAATTTCAATCGGAACCTCACACGGTGCATTCAAATTCAAGGTAAAACCGGGAGAACTTCCTCCTCCGCTGCGTTTTGATATTCTTGAAGAATGTGAAAAACGCATCCCGGGATTTCCGATTGTTCTTCATGGCGCCTCTTCAGTACCTCAGGATATTGTGGCTGAGATCAACAAATATGGAGGGAAGATGGAGAATACAGCCGGTGTATCAGAAGATCAGCTGCGCAGGGCTGCCAAATCAGCAGTTTGCAAGATAAATATCGACAGCGACGGCCGCCTTGCTATGACAGCTGCAATCCGCAAGGTATTTGTGGAAAAACCTGGTGAATTTGACCCGCGCAATTACCTGGGCCCGGCACGTGATAAGCTGAGGGAGCTTTACAAGCACAAGGTTGTGAATGTGCTCGGTAGCGCAGGGAAAGCCTGATAATAAAGTTTTAAATATATTAACTCTCATGCAGCCAGTCACTTCCAGACTGGCTTTCATTTTTCTGTTAAAAACTAATCAAATCTGAAAGTTAATCCGGATGAGCTTTTCCTAATTTAGCAATCAAATACGAACAAGGCGGATTTGAAACGTACGTTGTATAAGGAAGACAGGCTTAAAAGGAGCAACAGGCTTTCGGTCATGCTTAATAACAGGGAGGTCAGGGCACTCGGAATATACTGCGACCGTTACCGCGTAAAAAACAAATCCGAATTTCTAAGGGAAACAATAATGCGTGCCATTCTGAAGAGATTTGACGATGATCATCCCACACTATGGGAAGAACATGAACCAACTCTTTTTAATCAGAATATTCTGAAATAGCTTCAGTTTAGCCTTCCCTGTATTCCTTTCAACATTTCATTATATATACCGGCTGAGAATGCTGAAAGTACTTATGTTCGGAGTATCATTACAGAATAAAAAGCGGATATGCGCGTTTTAATCTGGAATGAAGCTTCTGACAAAATACAAAGCAGAGCCGACAAGAAGAACGCCCCGGATCATACTTGAGCCAGGGAGGATATTTATTGTCGGACGCTCGATCCCGGTGAATCCGGGTGAGTTTTACCGACCCGTTTATGAATGGATCAGACAGTATTTTCAGGTTAATGGCAACAAAACCATGATCGAACTGGGATTTGAATATATCAATACCAGTTCCACCAAGTGGATTTACAATATCATAAAAGAGATTGCAGGGATTGAGAACCTTGCTGAAAATGCTAGGATAATATGGTATTATGACCAGGGTGATGAAGATATGTGCGAGCTGGGATTCATCCTTAAGTCCCTTGTGGATTGTCCCTTTTTTGTCATTGAAACAGAAAATATGAACCGGCATCCTGAGGAATCGGCTATATAGAATTCCATCCCGATCTTTTGAATCCGCTGCCGGTCAAAATATGGCAGGTTTCATCACTAATTAAAAATTTCCTAATTTTGCAGCATCGGAAACGGTAATGATGACCCATGGTGTAATTGGCAACACGTCGGATTTTGGTTCCGCAGAGTCCTGGTTCGAGCCCAGGTGGGTCAACAAAAGAGCGAGAGCGAGAGTGAGAGCGAGTAAGCTTGAACTTGAGCTCTCGGTCTTTTTTCCTTCGCTCCCGCTCTCACACTCACTCTAAGAATTTTATTATCTTTACTATTAGTCTCGTAACTATTATTTTCAGTTTGTTAACCATTAAATCCTCGTGCCATGTTTGATTTTTGTAAACTTGATGTCTATCAAAAAGCAAAAGCATTTTGCATTTTGATCACCAATTCTATTTCTTCGGGAAATTTTGACAGGACAACCAATGACCAGCTTCGGCGTGCCTCATTTAGCATTATGTTGAATATTGCAGAAGGATCCTCTAGATTTAGTAATAAGGATAGAAGAAATTTTATGGTAATTGCCAGAGGAAGCGCTTTTGAGTCTGCAGCCATCCTTGAATATTTGTATGAAACCTCAGAAATTAAGGAGGAACAGTACTTGAAATACTTAGGCAATCTTGAAGAAATATCACGAATGCTTTTTAGCTTAATCCAACATCTGGAAAAACACTAGTGAGAGCGAGTAAGCTCACTCGCATCGGGAAGCCCAGGTGGGTCAACAAAAAACGATCTCATTTTATTCACAACCGCTTAAAATCAAGGATTTCAGGCGGTTTCTTTTTTTCAGGTACTCAAAATGTACGCCAGAACTCCTGGAAAAGGACACCTTTTCGACACCTATGATTAAAACCTTAAAGAGGTGTCGCTAAACTATGCAACTATCTGTATGCTTTGCAATTGTTTGAACCTTTTGCATTAGGTTGAAAGCTTAATTGAGGTGAAATTTGTACTAAAAAAGAGACCATTAAATGCAGAAAATTATGAAAAATAAAATTGTCACTTACTTTTATGTAAAAGAAGAAAAGACAGATAATGATGGAGAGGCTCCTATTTATCTGAGAATCACCGTAAATGGTGAAAGAGCAGAAATTTCGACAAATCGCAAAGTTGATCCTAGCTTATGGAATAAGTATTGTGGACGAGCGACTGGTAGATCTGAAGGGGCACGAATTATTAACGCTTCCTTGGCTACAACCAGATCGTTTTTTGCAAGATAACTCTTGACCGTGTTTTTGGATAAGTTAAGTTCCCTGGCTATTGCCTTTTTAGAATACCCCAGTTTGCTTAAAATCCCGATTTGTTTTTATAACCTCCATATCTATCGTCCTGTTTGCCATCGCATCTGTTTTTTTCTACAAAGCAAAAAAACAGTCCGTTCTTAGGGGGTCAATATGCCGGAATGTCAGACAATTTTTTTCCCTAGGGGGGTCAATATTGCCGGAATGTCAGACAAAAACTTGCACTTTAGGGGGGCCAATTAGCCTGAATGGTGGGTCAAATATTTCTGAACTGGGGGTCAATTAATTTCTGAATATACATATTGGACAGCTAGATACTAATAAAAGGAAAATCGCTATTCTAAAGGACTAGAAATGGCTTCTACAACGATCCTATATGTTTTATCTATTAGACATACAGCCTTTTACACTCTTTTGCCTGGTTTGGAGATTAAAAGGGCTTAGGTGGTAGGCAAAATGATTCCCAAAAGACTTTTATTAAACATCTTTTTCAGGGTTTGCTGGTACTCTAACGGTCTTATATGAGTAAGAAAAAGTATTAAAGTGTTCATACGATTTTATTAATTTGATTGTTGAAAATCATGAAAAACATTTATTTAAGTTTATCCTGCTGTTTACTAATCCTTACTATCGGATCTTTAACAGCAAATGGGCAAATCAAGAATTTTTGCCTGGGTGAATGGAATTTTAGATGCCCCGATGCCTTGGATGGATTTGATACTGGAATAATAAAAATAACAAATGATTCTGTTTATACTGAATATCCAGATCTGCGGTATACCTTCTCCTCAAAGCGAGCAGAGTACATAAATGATACTTTATGCTTCTATGTTGAAATTAATGGCCAACAGATTATTTGTGAAATTAAACCGGAAGATGGAAATATTCAATCTGGTAACTTGGTAACAAATTATGGTTCATTTCCCATAATTTTGATTAAAGTAGGCAAGCGTTACAAAAATTAATCATCCAAATTTACAGCAAATATATTATGTTGATATACTGTGTATTACATGTTTATCGAAGTTTAATATATCGACTAGTACATTGATTTAAAGCATTTTGAGACACTCGATATCAAAGTAATAGGATGCCAAGGAAATGGAGAAACGGGCTTAAATGGGCTAGAAATGGCCTTAAACAGCTTGTTTGACATAATGTATATTACTGATATACAGATTTATACAATATGCAGTTAGAGTTGGGGATTTGGGGATGGGATACAACAAAAACTCTGACAAGCAACTTACCTTTGTTGTCCGTATTAGCCACTACATTTATTTAATTCTTTTATAACGACTCGAAATAGTCAAGATACCATCACTATTTACTAACAATAATGTATCATGTGATATTGAGTAATGATCAGTATATCCCGAATCATATTTAATGATATATCCAGTGTACTTGCCATCCTCAGAAACAGATTTGTAAGTGTGAAATTCGCAAGAAAATCCTAATGTGTCATTATAATAAAGATTATAGATTGACTTTGATGTAAAAGCAATTTCATGTGCAGGATGAATTGAATCTGGCATCCAGCATCCTGTACCTGTACCAGTTATTCCGGGACAAGAGATAAACCAAGACCATTTGCCAATCAAATTTGATGAGTAGTCAAGAGTATTATCCTTCTTACACCCAAAGCAGAATCCAGAGATTAATAAAAGAAATATTAGCCTTTTCATGTTCGGGTCGGTTTAGAAGGATGATTGTTAATTATTTAACTGCAATAATTGTTCCAAATGACAATCCAACAATATATTTCTTTCGACGTTCTTAATTATCTAGGTTTTTGTAGTCCAGGTATAAAGTTGATTGCGTCTTCATCCCCTGTTACAAGATTTTCATGCTGGCAACGAACTATAGAAAACCACTGAAACCTTAATTACGTATTGTCGTAGGTTGCAGTTAATTATTTTATGGATATTTTGTTTATATAAAAATCAGTATAGTTATTATGAGATGAATAACCAGGATTTTCCTTTATTTCTCCTGATACCCTGACTTTCTGACTATTCAGTTTAAACTGAGCCCGTAAGTTGCAAGGTAATAGAAGATGTATTGTATCTAGTAAATATGGAGAATCAATTTTTATTCCTTCCTCGAAATAGAGAAAAAACTGATTGTCTATCTGTCTAACTGAAGCATTTTGGTCTTTTATTACTTGAATAGTTTCTCCATTATAACCACAGTCAGACTCCGTTTTGGTTTTACAACTTAAAAGTGTCATAACCAGGATTAGACCTATATTTATTACAATATTCTGTTTATTCATGATTATACATTTTAATTTAAAGCTAACAGCCAACAACTAAATTGTGTTTTTATGCACAGTCTTATTACAACTTCACCATCAAAGGTATGAATAATGGATTAGAGCACGTATACCCTAGCAAAAAGACCATAAATTATTTGTTTTACAAATGGTATCCCAATTACCTTAAATCAAGTTCATTCTGGCGCGAGCCGTCGCGAGTAGCAGACAATTTTCGGCATATGAAATGAGGTTATTGAATAACTAAAGCAAGACTTAAGAAATAACCCGTAGGGCTTGGCCTTGTTGTGTCATGCAATATTGCTTAATGCAAACCCACGTATTGACGTTTAAAATAGGATGCCGCAGGCGAGCAATTATCAATTGGTGAGGGTTGCGATTTATGTTGCATTCCATATGCCTATAGGGTTCCTCAATGCAACATAATGAGAGCAACCTGAACCCCTATTACCTGGTAAAATATTTATAAAATCCTATATTCTTCAAGCCCTTTACCCACTCGATCATGCTCTGCCTGGTATATTACCTCTTTTGCAGTATCTTTTGAAATCTTTCTTCTCGACAGATGCTGGCAAACAGAGGATAATGATAAGTAAAATTTATATTGCCAAAATTGGTTGATACTATGCTATTTGTTAGATATTTGGGATATTGGAATTAGTAATTCTCTTAAATTCAGGTAGATTCCATAATGGCTTCCAGGTTGGATCTAAAAGTAACAATTTAGCAGACAATGGACCGGGAAGTGATAATAATAATTTAATTTGATCCAATGCCAGATTATATTCACCAACCATAACATAGATCCTGGCTAAGTCCTCAACCCTGAATACACCTCTGTAGGCTTCTTTACTAATTGGCATAAGTTCTACAGCTTTCTTTCCTGCTTCAATAGCTTTTACTTTTAGCCCCAGACCGCCATATGCAATACCAATTGCACTATATAACCTGGGATCTTCAGGATTTTTAAGAATTCTAGATTCAAGTGTAATACGGGCAGAGTCGTAATATTCAAACGCTTTTTCTGGCATGTTCATCATATTATATATTCTTGCATAAAGCAAAGATTTGGGATTAAGATAATATCTTTGAATCTCAATAATATCTATATCTTTTGATGAGAGATAAGATAAGGCTTTCTGATAATTACCATCATAAATATCAATAAGGACATTTAATTCAATTATCATTGGATTAGAACTGGATTCATTGAATTGAAAAGTTTCTGCAATTGTCTCCCTAGCCTGAATGGTATTGCCTTTCCACTTCATGTACATTAAGCTTTTATAAAAAATGGCTTCTATGAAAGCAGGATTAAGTAAAATTGCTTTGTTGAAATATTTTTCAGCCTCCTGATATTCATTTAATAAATACAATGTCCCAGCTAAATCTTGAGCTATTCTTGATGAACCTGGATCAAGTTCAAATGCCTTCAAATAATTTTCCTTAGCCAATAACCATTCTCCAGCTCGCCTATAAATACTAGCTTTAGTATAAATACACTCAGAATTATTCTTCAAATTGTTTTCTGCGATATTTACTTCCTCCAATGCTTTTGAATAATTCATGAATCCCCAATAATAGTAGGTGGCAAGGGCTAAATGAGCTTGCGGTAAATCCGGGTCAATCTTAAAAGCCTCATCAATAGCTTCCTTGCTTTTTTCTAACCACCCTATATTTTGATCATAATAAAACCAATGCAAGGATAAATAACAAAGCGAGAGTCTCACGTAAGCAATGGCAAAATTTGGGTCTATTTCAATTGCTTTTCCGTACATCTTAGCTGCAATATCAAAATCCTGTTTTTTATAACTTCGCCAGTAGTAATTGTTGCCAAGAAGATAATAATTATATGCTTCAAGATTTTCTGTAGGTTTTTTATCAATCTGTATTGATTCTTCAGGCGACATTACAGTTTTTAATTCATCTGCAATTTCTTTTGCAATCTCACTTTGAAGAGAAAAAATTTGTTTCATTTCCCTTATATAATCATTCGCCCAGATATCTTCATCAGTCTTCGCATTAATTAACTTAATCCATATCTTAAGATTATTATCTTCCCTGCCAACGCTACCCTCAATTAAATAGTTAACATTCATTTCTTCTCCTATAGTTCTGACTGTCTTAGTCGTGTTCCTGTATTGATCAGTTGAGGTTCTTGATCTGACCGTAAACTCTTTTATTTTTTGAAGATCATTTAAAATTTCTTCCATAAATCCATCACAGAAATAGATCTGTGTTGAATCATTACTTATGTTCCGAAATGGTAAAACAGCAATTGATTTTTCTAGTTTTGAAATGTCTTCAATTTTTTTCCTGCTCACAATATTAAAAGCTAACAGAGCAACAATAATGATAATACTTACGTAAGATATTATCTTCCATGTATTTGATTCTGCAAGTTTTGCTGTTCCCTTGTGTTTAATATCACTTCCTGATTTTGTCTTTTGAACTCCTTCTGGAGTAATATCATAAATCCATGAAAACAACGCTGCAATAATAAAACCAACGCTGAGTAGGACAATCATAAAAGTCAATGTCCACTCAGGTAACTGAAGTGGTTTTGCGATAATATCTACAAGCTGAAGAATAATAAATGCAGCCGCAGCATAAACTGTTATAACCCGTACAGTCTTCCTTCGTTTAAGCTCCTGCCAAAACTTCTCAAGACCAGTTAGTTTATCAACCATAGGAAATTGGTCGTAGATAAAGAGATATAAATATAGGTAATTTATCCTGATACCAAAGTCAAGTGAGGGTCAGATTAATAGGATAAAAAATCCCCGGCTGATCTCCAAGGGTTTAATTTTTTATGAAAAAGGGATTTCCAACTGAAGTATGCAATACAATCCTGAGAGTTTAAACCTTGTGATGGGCTTAAGGAAGAAAATGCCGCTGAGATCAAATATCGGAAATATAATTCAGTTCCTGTACTGGATTTTGAGCTATCTGAGTTGAAAAATATAGGTAATTTTGCCCTTCTGGATTACAGGAGCATCAGCCTTTGGATCAAACCTTGCCTTAAGTGCAGCCTCCTTTGCCACTTTGAGAAGATACTCATCAAGAGTTGTTGAGCCTTTGGTTCCGGGTGTTGCCTGTTTTACTTTTCCCGCTCTGTCAACGCTGACATCCACTACAACACGCCCTTCTCCCTGGTAATCATAATTCGGCTTTGGCAATGACTGGGATCCACGTCCACCAAGATCATAGGAGACATTTCCCTGAGTGCCAAGACCACGGTCTTTCTCAGCATATTTCCATGTACCATCAGCATTTAGAATTACTTTCTTGCCATCTGAGGTTGTGGCTTCCTGAGTTTGCCCATTTATTATAATTGGGATAAGGAAGAATAATAGTGCCAAAAGAATATTATTTTTCATTATAAAACTATTTTTAGAAATTATATTGCCAAATAATAGATTAAACTATTAAAAAGCGACATCTCCCGGTTTATTTGTGGAATAAATGTCTCGCTGCATAAAAACCTACTTAGCTAAAAGTACGGCTTAACAAGATAGGAGATGTCGCCGGTATCAAATTTCGGAAAAATATACCAGTTGAGCAAAAATTTATAACATCGGAAAAAAAGCCTCCGATCCGAGTGCTGGTAACATTATAATAGCCCCCGGAATTGATCCTGGGACTAGTGACTGCAATGATTCATTTACACAAATTTTTTTGCATTACTTCTAATGCATATAATTTTGAATCCTAATAATAAACAAAAGATCGTTCTGTAAATATTTTAAATTTCCCATTATCTATATTAGTATAGTACTCAATCACATTACCATGGTCGTCTAACTTCAAATCCTTATAATCCCAAGTTGATGTGCTTTTTGGTTTTTCATTTGTTGTTAGTTGCTTAATCAAACTGCTATTGTCACCGTAAGTGTTTGTCATGGTGGATCCCAGTGAGTCAGCTTTATTAAAGTATTTTGCTTCAACAATATTTCCTTTTTCATCCAATGAACAAACATGATAACCAGTCTTCTGGTTTTTGTAATTGTAATATTCAAACCTGGTAAAATTACCTTTACTATCATGTGCAATAACAAGTTTGCTGACTATGGTGTCTGCTAAAGGGTTGTAACCTTTTGCCCCAACAATAAATCCCAAATTGTCATATTCTGGAATATAATATGATATAGTACTATCTTTCAATTTTTCATCCCATCTTTTATATCTGCCATTTTCAATAGTTCCTATACGACTTTGGGCTACATTCTCCTTATCTAAACGATCGTATCTCGTCAACATACCTTTTTCGTCAAAATAAGCAATTAAATTTGGAGTTGAACCAACGCTGTCAAGATCTTTTCTGGTCATGAGTTCCCCTTTTGTTATTTTGCTATCACTTTCAACTGCCCAATAATTAAGTTCTTTCATCTCCTTGACTTTACCTTTTAAAGTATTAGGGATCAGGTAGTAATCAGTCCACATAGCAAAGACTGTCTTTTCAACAGGCTTTTTCTGAGTACAACCGAATGCAAATAACATTGCCAAAATCCAGATAAATGCGATTTTTTTCATAGGTACACGTTTAATTGTTTAATAAATAGATAATCAGCTTGATCAAAGTTAAGTTAAGTAAGAACTGAAGTCAAATTTATTTTTAATAAGAAGCCCCCGGAGCTTAAGTTCCGAAGAAAAGCATCCATTGAACCAATCATCGGACATTTAAAACAAGATCACCGCATGCTAAGAAATTACCTCAAAGGTGTTGAAGGTGATATGATTAACACGCTCTTGGCTGGACCAGCATTCAATATGATGAAGATGTTACGGAAAATCCGTGAATCTGTTATCTGTGTCTTAAATGAACTTATCGAAAAATTGGTCAGGAATTACCAGGTCCTGACAAATTATTGTTAAACCGAATTTATTAAGGATCGACTAACTATACTGATGCCATACGACATGATTCCAGAAAAGATATATTTGGAATTAATCCGGTGTCATCAGCCATTTTCCTGATTTTAGGCTAAAATTCCTTGAAAATGTAACAAAAGTATCAGAAAATGATACAAAAGTGGTAGACTTTGTCATTTGGGCAGCTGAACTTTATATAAGAATTAACTTAGACTATTCAGCTATGAAAACAAAGCTTTATATGAAAAAGATAATCTTACCTCTGATTTTCCATTTAGGTTTATTATTCCAGCCTGCATTTGGCCAGATTGACTCAGTGAATGCTAAGATTGTAGTTAAAGATACACGGAACCTGAACATCAGACTTTTTGACAATAATGACCCATTTGAGATATCTCTCAGATTCGATATTACCACCTATAAAAGAAAAAGGCCTGACACTAATTATCTTGATGCTATCCTTACATATCATACAACTAAAACTGATTCCATTAACAAGAAAATAAAGCTTAAGGCCAGAGGGGAAATCGTACGAACAACAATATGTGATTTGCCTCCGATGAGTCTGAATTTTAAGCTTAAGGATACGATCGGAGGTGAATTTACAGGAATAGATGAGCTGAAGATTATGACGTATTGCAATCTTGGTTATGAGGATTACATTGTGAGGGAATATCTGATTTATAGACTATATAATTTACTGACTGATAACAGCTTAAAAGTTAGGCTATTAAGAATCAACTTTATTAATACGGCAAAAGAAAGCAAGCCCATCAGACAGTACGGATTTGCGATAGAACCAGTAAACCTAATGGCCAATAGAACAAATACACTTGAAATAAAACCTGTAAACCTGAGCCAGAAAAACATCAAGCCTGAAATGTTGGACCGTTTAGCAATATTTAATTTAATGATTGGCAATACAGACTGGGCGGTGTCAAATCAGCACAATACCCTGATCCTTTCCCAACCAGGTTCAGCACAACCTGAGCTTTATGTAATAGTTCCTTTCGAATTTGACTACTCGGGTCTTGTTAATGCTGATTATGCTGTTCCAAACGAAAATCTGCCAATCAAGACAGTGCGAGAAAGGCTTTATATGGGTATGTGCAGAAGTGAAGAGGTTTATAAAAATGAAGTCAAGGAATTTGCAGAAAAAAAGAATGAATTTTATAAGCTGATAAACGATTTTCCATACCTCAATCCAAGATCAAAAGAGGATATGATAAACTACCTGAACGGATTTTTTGATATGTTCGATAAACATAATTCTATAGTTTACGATATGCTTAACCAGTGCAAGGATCTTTGAAAAGCCAAAATACTTTTAGGACTTTTATCCTTCTTTTAAATGTATGTTAGAGCCTATACTACAAATAGTTCTGGTACTTCATATGGAAATAAAATTACATTAACGACCAGCCCGCAGTTAATGCCCTCCGAAGTCACTTCCGGTGTTTTTTGTAAAAATAAAATTGACTTTGGCTTTGACCGTTGTAACTTGTAAAATATTAACCTTGAAACCTGATATTCATGAAACCAATAATCAGATGATTGATAATACTATTGATTATGGATCTATGCAGTCGTTGTGAGAAAGAACAACTACCGCAGGTTCACACAGGAAAATTGCTTGTTTTCTCTGAGGCAGCATAATGATTTGTGTGGCAGGCATTTACTATGAGGCAGAAATTCTGGATAAAGGAGAGGAATATTATCGTGAAGCACTTTCATTAGAACCTGAAAATCCAGTAGGTCTGAATAACCTTGCTTATTTTCTGATTGATAAAGATCGGAACACTAATGAAGGTATGGAACTCGTTGACAAAGCATTAGCATCAAGTCCTCATGATTATAATTACCTACTTACAAAAGGCTGGGGGTTATATAAACAGGGAAAATATCAGGAAGCACTTGATATTCTTCAAAAAAGCTGGGATTTGAGAAGACGAAATGCAATATATGACCACGAAGCATTTCTTCATCTCGAGGCAGCAAAAAAAGCAGTTGCCAATCAAAAGAATAATTAAATTTGTACTAGCAGATGTAAGCAGAGAGGAGTACATTTCGATACCTGTTGAAACTGTGCCTCTGTAATAAGTTGATTATAAGCGCAGTGAAAAAATAGTTCGAGCCCAGGTGGGTCAACAAAAGAGCGAGAGCGAGAGTGAGAGCGAGTAAGCTTGAACTTGAGCTCTCGGTCTTTTTTCCTTCGCTCCCGCTCTCACACTCACTCTAAGAATTTTATTATCTTTACTATTAGTCTCGTAACTATTATTTTCAGTTTGTTAACCATTAAATCCTCGTGCCATGTTTGATTTTTGTAAACTTGATGTCTATCAAAAAGCAAAAGCATTTTGCATTTTGATCACCAAATCTATTTCTTCGGGAAATTTTGACAGGACAACCAATGACCAGCTTCGGCGTGCCTCATTTAGCATTATGTTGAATATTGCAGAAGGATCCTCTAGATTTAGTAATAAGGATAGAAGAAATTTTATGGTAATTGCCAGAGGAAGCGCTTTTGAGTCTGCAGCCATCCTTGAATATTTGTATGAAACCTCAGAAATTAAGGAGGAACAGTACTTGAAATACTTAGGCAATCTTGAAGAAATATCACGAATGCTTTTTAGCTTAATCCAACATCTGGAAAAACACTAGTGAGAGCGAGTAAGCTCACTCGCGTCGGGAAGCCCAGGTGGATCAACTGAAAACGATCTCAAAGATTCCGACATCGTATTACCAACGAAATCCTCTCTTCCTCTTTCTTCTTTCTCCTTCCCTCATCATTCCCTCTTTCATTATGTATACCGTTTCTCTGTAGTTAGATGATAATAAAATTGACTTCCCCTTTTTGGTGGCGTATCTTTGCGGGTAGAATTATTTCATATCAATAACTCATTACACAACTAAATAATTAGTGCTCTTTTACATTAACTATTAAGTTGTCTTAGTATTGATAATGAATAATATGGTTAATAATGAATGCCCGGTTTAAAATGCATAAATTGTGTTATAATTACACGGGATACTTCATAATTAAACCCATAACACTAACTATACTTTTTATCCTGATAGTTTTCAATTCATGTATCAAAATTAAGGGAAATCAAACCAAAGTAGAGGGTTATGTTAGCGACATAATCTCTCATGAAGTACTGGACAATGCTGAAGTACAAATCCTTGAATGGTACGAATCATGGTTTTACCCAGGATCTTTTTTTCTGCTACAATTGATTCAGGTTACACTGATGCAAAGGGTCATTTCCTGATCAATTATCATTCAAACGATAAACATAGCTATAGCTTGAGTATATCCAGGGACGGGTATTTCAAAGATGAGGGCTTAATGGGATCCATAACGTCCATAAATAAAATGAATATTGGTTTGTTTCCTCATGGTTTTGTTAAGACTCATATAACCAATAAAATAGACTCTGCACGATGGATAGAAATTTATTTTACTCCATTTTACTTGTCTCAAGAAATATATAGAGACGGCTTTATGAATACCCAATTATTTGAAAGAGCTTGTGCTGACACATCAATCATTACCACTACAATAGGAGGAGTGATGAATAATCTAAAAATATTAATAAACCTTTCCGATTATATTCCTGATGCAAGGGTAGTAAAAGACACATCTTTTTTAACCCTCAAGCACGACACAATACATCTTAATATCCTACTTTTTTAATGCCTATCTGAAAACCAAAGGTTTAAATACCGCATAACTTTACAATCAGGAGATACCGCTTTTTGAACAACATAAACATACTTCTCAGATTAAATGAAAAAGTAATGACCCTCGGAAATCAGCTCCGTGGACTTTTTATCTGCTTGGGAAATAGGTGTTCGGGTAGCTCTCTTTATGTTGCATTGCAGTAATGCTTAGGTCAAAGGTATGCAACATAAATCGCAACCCTCACTATTGATAAATGCTCGCCTGCGGCATCCAATTTTAATCGGCATTCGTGGGTTTGCATAAAGCAATATTTCATGACACAGCAAGGCCAAGCCCTCCGGGTTACTGCAGTAAGCCTTGCTTTAGTCATTCAATACCCCCACTTCAATTGCCGAAAATTGTCTGCTACTCACAACTGCTCACCATAATTTGAATACGACTGATGGTATTTGGGGAAGCTACTCGTAATACGACTGATATAGGGTCTTCCAGATAAGGTATTGGGTCTTTGGTAAAATTGAAATATTGTTGGTTTTCTATCAATCAAGCTGTAAATTTGATTTTGTTGATTGATGAGAATTAATCATCAGACATTTAGATCAGAACTTAGTTTGACTGACGACTTATGCCAATATTGAAATACATAGTAATAATTCTTACAGGAAGTCTTGGAATAATTGCTGTAATGAAAGATTATAATAGAAAAGATTCAAGAAAGAAGAAATGGGCTGGGGTCTTAATAGTAGTATTGATTTTATTATCCCTAGGAGCCTCTATTTGGATTGAGGTACTATCAGACCGAGATCTAAAAAACAAAGAAAATGAGTTGAATAAATATGTTTTAGGTGAAGGGTATGCTATTTTTTATGTTTTTGGACGAAATACAGCAGGAGAGTATTTTGGTGGAATTAAAAGCCAAAGTAAATATCCTCTGTACGACATTTCACTACTTGTTACTGATTTCGATGAAGCAATTAAATGTAAGACAAGCTCTGATGGAAACAACTTCTTTTTTGATCAAGATTGTTATTTCGAAAGTTCTACTAATGTAAAAACAAACACTTTGCCTTTAGGTTTATTATCATATGTTGAATATTATTTCAAAAGCACCTCGGAATTTAAAAACCTAGAAATTATTTTCACATCCAGGAACAACCGTATCTTGCAACAAGCCGTCTACAAACTGCAAAAGGGATCTTGTCCCGTATCATTCAGAATTTATAAATTTGAGGAAGGCGGATTGAAATTAATTAAAACAAATAACGATTTAGGTTTGGTAAATTCATATTGGGATAAAAACTTCTATCCCGTACAAAATCGACATTGGTATGAATGAAAACTATAAGAATGTAGACTATTACAGAGTATTCTAGAATAAGAATTTGCATTCCCCCCATTTAAACTGAAACTCCTCAGCAGTTGGAAATGTTTTAGTCCTAACTGTATAGAAAATAGTTTGAAGGAAAAATAAAAGCTCCTGTTTATAATAGAAGCTTCACAACGAGCATTTTGTTCGTTTCTATACTTGACATTAATATGCACATTTACAATCTCTTATTTTAGGGTATGTTGTGCTTGATATGTCAAATATACAATCTGTAAGCAATAAATCACAAAGAACTTAATAAAGGCGATACCTGATTGAAATTTAATGTGATTTGTTTGCAAAGCAAACTATCTCTTCCTCTATATAAGAATTCTTATTCACAATGCATACCCAATACCCCCATTTTTTCAACGATCTTCTTATTAGTGGAGTAATAGTATTACCCAAATACAATAGTGGCTATCTTGAGGATACCGGGAAGGCACCTGCAACATCAATATGATTATGAGGTGACATTGTTGATGATCTGACCAAAATCGTAAAGGAAGGCAACAACTGAACTTAGAGAGATGTCAAGATTTGCAATACAATATGGGGATTGACTTCTGCTTGTATAAAAGGAGGTGCTGCCTGTAGTAGCTTTATTTTTAAACCTTTATTACAGCATATCAAATTTACATAACAGTGCTTGTTTGACCAAATTCAAGAGTCAGAATTAAGTCATCCACCACCCTTTTTGATCTTTAAAGGCATACGATAGATTCCTCCTGATATAATAATATCACTTAAACCTGTAATTTCTGACCTTCAGAATATGATCTAGCAAAATAAAATAAAATTGACTTCTCTTTTTTGCTGATGTAACTTTATGTTTTAAACCTTAAAAACTAAGCACCTTATAATAAAATTTCGACCCGGTAAATATATAAGGAGGATAAAGTATGGCTGAAAATAAAAACGTTGGATTTTTAAAAGTAATCTTAATAATCTATGCTATAGTAAGTATTATCTATGGTTTGGGTTATTTGTTTGTACCCGATGCTCTGGTGAATATGTCCGGAGGACAACCGGTATTTCACGGCTGGCTCCGCTGGTCAGGCGGTGTTCTAATTGCTCTTGGAGTAGGTGCCATTCTTGTATATATGAATCCCATTTCCCAGGGTATCTTTGTGACGACCATAGCTTTGGGATGTCTTCTTTGCGGGCTTGGCTTGTTATGGGCTTTGATTAACCGTGAAGAAGGTGCTAAACTGTGGTTTACTATTTTACCAGCAATTATTGTATTTGCTCTTGCAGCCCTGTTATGGTGGGGCAGATCAATGGCAAAAGAAATCCTGTATCCTAAAAAAGATTGATAAAATCTGGTGTTGCTTGTGAACTTGAATTAATATTAGTTTTCAAATTTTATTCCTGGTAAAGACTTCAACCAGGAAAGCCGGGTCGACATTTTTAATTCAATCAATTTATTCTGATGATTATAGGCAGGGCAGCAATTTTGCATACTGTCTTAGGATGTTTTTCAATCAATCCGAACAAATCCGTTTTCATAGCATGATTCTGCCAACTCGTCCTGATCACCTGGGCTTATTCCCAAGTCCGGTTCTCCTTCAAAAAAATTTGACTTCACCTTTTTGGTGGTGGAACTTTTTTCTGTATTAATTCTTAAAAATATCTGAAAAAGTTTTTTTCTGGCCCCGTACCATTTTAGTTTTGCTGTGAAGATATAAGGCACCAGAGTTATGCTTGGATTGCAGCGAGTGCTAGCCCTTGTAAAATCAGCACTTTACTGGGGCTTCTTACTTTAATAAATTCAGTTTTATGAATGTAAGAGAAATAAATTCTGCTTCCGGGGCTGGTCATTTGAGACATTCTTTCATCTCTAAGAAGCAAGAAAAGCTGGTACAAATCAAAAGAATAATTAAATTTGTAAAAGCAGATGTAAGCAGAGAAGACTCCTTTTCGAGACCTGTAAAATTTAAGCCTCTGTATCAAGTTGATTATAAGCGTAGTGAAATAGTAGTTCTCAAAACTCACGCTCCCGCTCACTCGTGTCGGGAAGCCCAGGTGGGTCAACAAAAGAGCGAGAGCGAGAGTGAGAGCGAGAGTGAGAGCGAGTAAGCTTGAACTTGAGCTCTCGGTCTTTTTTCCTTCGCGCCCGCTCTCACACTCACTCTTTTTTCTTAAAACTCACGCTCACTCCAACCCGGTAAATCAATTCAAACCTTGACCAGCCTTTTGATTTTATTGTCCGGGTAAGGCTTAAATCTTTTCAGTCTGGGGTAGGAACTATGATTTGAATCCAGCGTGCTTTTTTTCTTTAGAAGAGATTTCCTCTTGTTTTGCTTGTTCCAATTGTTTAAGATATTCAAAAATGAGTAGAATCTTATTGTCTTGTTCAATATCCTTTTTCTCAATGGAGTCAAGTTTTCTTAATATTTCAGCATGTGATTCCAGAAGTGCTCTCAATTTAGTAAAAACCCTCATTATTTGAATGTTTACCAGAATTGCTCTGTCACTATTTAAGACACTTGAAAGCATTGCAACCCCTTGTTCAGTAAAAACATATGGAGGTTTTCTTAGTCCCATTCGATCACCCTCGGACATCACAATTTGTGATTTCCAGGCTTTTAATTCTTCATTTGTCATTTGGAACATAAAGTCCTTTGGGAATCTTTTAATGTTTCTTTTTACAGATTGATTGAGAACTCTGGTTTCCACACCATACAGATTAGCAAGGTCCCGATCCACAATTACTTTTTGATCACGGAGAACAATTATTTTTGTGGTTATTACTCTTTCCGGGAGCAATGATTGTTTTCTCATAGTTCAGGACTAATAAATCAAAGATAAACCTTATAAAATTGGAAATCACAATTTGTGATATCCAATTAGTTATACAAGTCAGATTTATTTTTGACTTTAATATGATCTGGTTAGTATTAAATGTCTGCTCAGACATTCCGTTTTTAACTTTTGCTTTTTAAAATTAGATTATTTAGGTGAAGCTTTCTTATAAAAATATTGTAGCACGGATGTAATTGCAAAAGCTACAATAAATGCTGGAAAAATGGTTAAAAAAGGCCATATTATGAGAGATAAGGTCAATAAAACCTGGTTGGCGGACTGAACAAACTGTGCATGAATGTTGGCTGCAACAGCAAGCCCAAAGGCTCCTAAAGCTGATGCAAGAGATACATGCAGGGCGGTTTTGACTGGAGCGTTCTTAAATCGATAGTATTCATACCAGATATTACCTGCAAATAACACTGAACATGTCACCCAGGCAGCAAGTCGCCACATAAAAACCATAGCAGGGGATTTGGACAATCCGGCAAACATACCGAAGACAATCCCGTCGAGGCAATAAATGGCACCTATGACCAGAACAGAAATAATCCATGTTGGAATTTTCTTTGAATGATATGGGGAGGCCGGAGGAGAGTTTCCAATTTGAGATGAATCTGTATCCATTCATTATAAATTTTCTACTGATTTTCAATAATAGACAGAATTTTCGGATAGAGGAAAAGATAAGTGAAAATTTGTCGGGCGGAAGTATGGCATAATTGTTAACGGCCCTGTAATGAGGTGTTTAAAAAGGTATTAATTAATAACATACTTTACAGGGGATTTATTACCGGCTCGCCTGATTTCCTTTCGTGCTTCCAAATCAAGTTTTACCCATTCCAGATACCATGCCAGGGAACCTTCAAATTTAATTTTACCTTTTTTGAAATCTTCTGTTATAGATTGTAACAATTCTGAATTAGTCGATTCACCTTTTGTCTTCAGACAGTTTATTATTGCCTTTTTCAAGACATAGTATTTCCCTTTATCGATGCTAACACCCTTTTTGCCGGCAGGATGAGTTAAATGAATTTTTTGATCCATGGTTAGTTAATTTGAATTAGTTAATCTATACTATTTTATTATAATTCAGTCAAACTGTTATTTACAATCCCGGTGTTTTACCAGTACGGAATAATTTACCACAAGTTACTTAATTCCAAAAAATCAATCTCTTACGCAACGAATAGATAAGCCTGTCAGCTTGACATCGCTTATTCTTTGAACGCTGCTTAAACCCCAGTACATGCAGTAACACCATGCATAACCTGAGTCATCCTAAGTAGAACTCCACCAATATCCAAAGTTCCTGATTTCAAAGCAATATCCAAGATGGTTACGACGACCCCCGGGAAGCGCTGTAAAACCAGTCTCGTTTGTAGCTTCGTAATTAGGGCTAATCCAGTGAACTGACCCACTCTCTTTTAGTTTTGCGCCAGCTATTTTAATTCCACCGGAAGAAGTTATCAATGATGCCCACTCATCATCACTTGGCAGATGCCATCCAGTCGGGCATACACCCTGTACACCACTTGGTGTTAATGCACTGCTCGCTGAACCATTAGTTGCTCCAGCCCACGAGTACAATGCCCCATAAGTATTTTTATTCTCTATATTGTCATCGTACCAGCAGTAGGCTTTACTTGTTAAGGAAAGAGCATCCCATGAACTTGTTGAATTTGCCAATTGAATTGCAGAACCGTCTGAGTATTTAGTTGTCTTCAGGTTCTCTGCCATCCATGTCTGAATACCAACTGTTATTGTGGTGTATACATTGCCATCAATATCTGTTATAGTAGTATTAGTTGTGAAAGATATTATATTCCCCTAGCCAACGCCTTCACTGTTAATAGCATAAGCTCTTATATTGTATGTAGTACCAATTTCCAGGTCACTAATAATGCTGGTGAATTCTCCAATTCCTTCACCATTTGATGTTTTTTGGCTGCGTATAGTTGGATTGGCATAGGGACCCCAGCACACGCCTCTGGAAACGACAGGAGAACCGCCATCAGTTGTGACAATTCGACCACTTATTCCGGAATTTGTAGTGATATCATGAACCCCTTTTGACTTAACCACGGGTACAGTTACTCTTTCACAATTTTGTATTAATAGCACAATAAATGCATCAATCAGAAAAGAGAAAAAAAGTTTTGTCATCATTATTAAATTAGTATTCAGGTTTAATAGAAATACTTTTTTGAAGAATAGGATTTTTCTAATGCTGAACTTTCTTTTATAAATCTCCTTAGTCACTTAAAAGATAATCAAGTTCGTTATCAATGATATACCTTTAATTAATAAAACAGATTCATAGAATTGTTCATGCCGGTACCATTAGAGAAAATGAACGCTAACCCGCTTGAATGGTAATAAATGTAACTACAATATCCCTGGTCCTATTGTTGCAGGTGCGTTAAATCAGTTTAAATGAATTCAAAACTGTTATCTTACCAGAAATCCGGACAAGTATAAAATATAGTTTTCGGCCAAAGCAACTTCTATAAATTGGGCATATCATTTCCATTGAATAAGAAAATACCTAACTTGTAAGTATTAATAAATGGGGGGAAATCTCTTAATATTTAATGGTGACCTAAATAAAAAGGAGGCTTATCTATGAAAAAGAACAACAAGGTAAAAACTGAAGGAAGCAAAGCTCTTTCAAGACGAAACTTTATTGGTAAAGCGAGTGCAGCAACAGCCGGATTTATGATCGTACCACGAAATGTTTTGGGTGGAAAAGGTTACAAGTCACCCAGTGATATGATTAATGTTGCCGGGATTGGCATTGGAGCTAGGGGAGCCGCTGACGTGAGAGGTTTATGCGATCCGGATGTACCGATCGTTAGCTCCTCAGCGAACCAATACAGGTCAGCCTCTCACTAAGGAGGAACTGGCTGCAAGGGAAGCCAGACGCCCAACGACCTGGTGGTCGTCCCGGAGGTGGACAACAACAACCGGGTCAGGCTGCCAGGGAACCCAGGAAGCTAGCTAATATTTATGCTTTATGTGACGTGGATACAGTCTTTGCAGCTCATATTTTCAAGGGCTATCCAAAGGCAAAAGTGTATACCGACTGGCGACAAATGCTTGATAAAGAAAAGTCGATTGATGCAGTCGTGATCCGGTACTCCCGATCATAACCACGCACCTATTGCAGCTGCTTTTATGAGGGAGAAAAAGCATACGTACGTTGAAAAACCGATGTGTAAGACAGTTTTTGAATGCCGCAAGCTTGCTGAAATCGCCAGGGAAAATAATGTTGTAACCCAGATGGGTAACCAGGGACATGCGACTGAAGGTACGCGGCAAACAGTTGAGTGGGTCCAATCCGGATTAATAGGTCTTGTCAGAGAAGTATATTTATCAACAAACCGCCCGATCTGGCCACAGGGTAATATTCCACCTCCTCCGGCTATGCCGGTACCTAAAACCTTGAATTATGATGTTTGGCTGGGTCCTGCCCCGGATAAGCCATATAATCCGGAATTATTGCATTTTAACTGGCGTGGATTATGGGATTACGGGACAGGTGCTATGGGGGACATGGGTGCTCATATATTTGATGCTCCTGTCTGGGCACTCAATCTTGGGTTGCCAACCAGGATCCAGGCGACATCCTCACCATATAGTAAGGATTATTTACCTCAGGCTGAGTGGGTTACTTATGAATTTCCTGCCCGTGGCTATATGCCTCCGGTGAAAGTCACATGGTGCGACGGGGGACTCAGACCACCTCGTCCGAATGAGCTTGAGGCAGGTCGTGCAATTATGGATGCAACATATTATGGTGACAAGGGTATAATGATGCATGCAAGCAGCGGAGCTAATCCGCAACTCGTGCCTTCTGATAAGGATTTTAAAGGAGTTGAGCCATGGCTTCCAAGGACCGGGGATATCTATGAAGATTGGATCGGTGCAATCCAGACCGGAAAGAAAGCCTCTAACGACTTTTCTTATTCATCAAAAGTAACGGAGATCATGCTGCTGACAAACATTGCTGTGC
>CAVSYN010000011.1:0-265660 GCA_963732115.1 uncultured Bacteroidales bacterium | reverse complement strand
TTCTTGGAAGTCTGTTTAGGATCACTATCCACTTGCCCGAAGGCTCATGGTACTCTCAGGTTCATCATCACCCAGCTCTTAACCCGGTGATATAACTACACCCTTTAACGTACTATTCCGTCAGTACGCGGATCTTTCACTCCTCCGTCTCCCCTTCGCAGTAAACGGTGGTACTGGATTATTAACCAGTTGTCCATCAGGATCGCCTCTCGGCTTACCCTTAGGCCCCGACTAACCCTGATCCGATTAGCGTTGATCAGGAAACCTTAGTCTTTCGGTGTGCCGGTTTCTCACCGGCATTATCGTTACTTATGCCTACATCTTCTTTTCCAGACGCTCCAGTCTACCTCACGATAAACCTTCGACGCCGACTGGAATGCTCATTATTTAATGATGCCTACATCTTCTTTTCCAGACGCTCCAGTCTACCTCACGATAAACCTTCGACGCCGACTGGAATGCTCCCCTACCAAATCCTGACTGTAACGTCAGGAAGTCCATAGCTTCGGTAATATGCTTATGCCCGTTTATTATCCACGCACAACCGCTCGACTAGTGAGCTGTTACGCACTCTTTAAATGAATGGCTGCTTCCAAGCCAACATCCTAGCTGTCTAAGCAGTCGCACCTCGTTTAATTGCAACTTAGCATATATTTCGGGACCTTAGCTGATGATCTGGGTTCTTTCCCTTTTGTCCACGGACCTTAGCACCCGCAGGCTCACTCCCGGAGATCATCTTGCAGCATTCGGAGTTTGTCAAGGATCGATAGGCGGTGAAGCCCTCTAGCCTTATCAGTAGCTCTACCTCTGCAAGACTCCTACCGAGGCTGCACCTAAATGCATTTCGGGGAGTACGAGCTATTTCTCAGTTTGATTAGCCTTTCACCCCTATCCTCAGTTCATCCAAAAACTTTTCAACGTTTACTAGTTCGGCCCTCCATCCCGTGTTACCGGAACTTCAGCCTGACCAAGGATAGATCACAAAGTTTCGCGTCTACCCCCACTAACTATACCTGCCTTCCGGCAGGTAGGCGCCCTGTTCAGACTCGCTTTCGCTTCGGCTCCAACTCTATAAGTCTTAACCTTGCTAGTGAGGAGTAACTCGTAGGCTCATTATGCAAAAGGCACGCCGTCATCCCGATAGCTATCGGGACTCCGACAGGTTGTAAGCGCACGGTTTCAGGTACTATTTCACTCCCCTGTTCGGGGTGCTTTTCACCTTTCCCTCACGGTACTGGTCCACTATCGGTCTCTTGGAAGTATTTAGCCTTGCCAGATGGTCCTGGCTGTTTCAATCAGGATTTCTCGTGTCCCGACCTACTCAGGATACCCCTATCATTATTAACCTTTACGCGTACAGGACTTTCACCTCCTTTGGTGCCACTTTCCAGAAAACTTCCGCTTCTCGGTTAATAACAAATATCGAGGTCCTTCAACCCCATAATTGCCGAAACAATTACGGTTTGGGCTATTCCCCGTTCGATCGCCACTACTTAGGGAATCACTTTATTGTTTTCTTTTCCTCCGGGTACTAAGATGTTTCAGTTCTCCGGGTTTGCTCCCCGACCTTACGTCAGGGTGTACCGACTTCATCGGTACGGGTTGCCCCATTCGGAAATCCGCGGATATACTGGATATTTGCTCCTCCCCGCAGCTTATCGCAGCTTGTCACGTCCTTCTTCGCCTCCAAGAGCCTAGGCATTCACCATGCGCCCTTATTTACTTTCTCGAATATAATCTTACTAACTTTTTTGTTACTCTTGCCAATATGTCAAAGAACTTTATGAGTTTCAACCCCAACCCCCTAAAGTGGGGCTCTAGCTGTTTTTCAACCCCCCTTCAGGGGGGATGCGGGGTGAACCCTCAAAATATGATAAATGAAGTAAGCCAGACGAGAATTTGATTAATCTTCTCCAGAAAGGAGGTGTTCCAGCCGCACCTTCCGGTACGGCTACCTTGTTACGACTTAGCCCCAGTCACTGGTTTTACCCTAGGCCGCTCCTTGCGGTTACGGACTTCAGGTACCCCCAACTTCCATGGCTTGACGGGCGGTGTGTACAAGGCCCGGGAACGTATTCACCGCGCCATGGCTGATGCGCGATTACTAGCGAATCCAGCTTCACGGAGTCGAGTTGCAGACTCCGATCCGAACTGAGACCGGCTTTCGAGATTCGCATCCTGTCAACAGGTAGCTGCCCTCTGTACCGGCCATTGTAACACGTGTGTAGCCCTGGACATAAGGGCCGTGCTGATTTGACGTCATCCCCACCTTCCTCTCGGTTTACACCGGCAGTTTCGTTAGAGTTCCCGGCTTGACCCGCTGGCAACTAACGATAAGGGTTGCGCTCGTTATGGGACTTAACCCGACACCTCACGGCACGAGCTGACGACAACCATGCAGCACCTTGCAGAGAGTTCCGAAGAAAATCCGCCTTTCGGCAGAATGCACTCTACATTTAAGCCCAGGTAAGGTTCCTCGCGTATCATCGAATTAAACCACATGTTCCTCCGCTTGTGCGGGCCCCCGTCAATTCCTTTGAGTTTCAGCCTTGCGGCCGTACTCCCCAGGTGGATCACTTAATGCTTTTGCTTAGCCGCTAACTGTGTATCGCTAACAGCGAGTGATCATCGTTTACGGCGTGGACTACCAGGGTATCTAATCCTGTTCGATCCCCACGCTTTCGTGCATCAGCGTCAGTAATGGCCCAGCAAGCTGCCTTCGCAATCGGTGTTCTGTGTAATATCTAAGCATTTCACCGCTACATTACACATTCCGCCTACCTTGACCACACTCAAGACTAACAGTATCAACGGCACATCTACAGTTAAGCTGCAGGTTTTCACCACTGACTTATTTGTCCGCCTACGCACCCTTTAAACCCAATAAATCCGGATAACGCTCGCATCCTCCGTATTACCGCGGCTGCTGGCACGGAGTTAGCCGATGCTTATTCCCAGGGTACCGTCAAGACCCGACACGTCGGATCAATTCACCCCCTGGAAAAGCAGTTTACAACGCATAGCGCCGTCTTCCTGCACGCGGGATGGCTGGTTCAGGCTTCCGCCCATTGACCAATATTCCTCACTGCTGCCTCCCGTAGGAGTCTGGTCCGTGTCTCAGTACCAGTGTGGGGGTTCACCCTCTCAGGTCCCCTAAACATCGTAGCCTTGGTAGGCCGTTACCCTGCCAACTAGCTAATGTTGCGCATGCCCATCTTGTACCGCCGAAACTTTAAATATTAAAGGATGCCCTCTAATATCATCATGGGGTATTAGTCCGAATTTCTCCGAGTTATCCCCCTGTACAGGGTAGGTTGCATACGTGTTACTCACCCGTGCGCCGGTCGCCACCAAAGTATTGCTACCTCGTGATGCCCCTCGACTTGCATGTGTTAAGCCTCCCGCTAGCGTTCATCCTGAGCCAGGATCAAACTCTTCATTGTAAAAATTTACTCTTAATTGTCTTTTTCAAAGATCAATCCTCTAATGCTCAATTCTAAATACTAACAAGTTTTTAGCGAGATTGTCTATCTCGCCTGGTTGCTACTTCATCTTTTTCAAAGAACTTTACCCTCCGTCGTTTTGGCTCCGGAGAGCCTTTTCGCTTTTGGGGCGTTAAAGTTAACACTTTCAACTTTCCTATCCAAAAAAAACGAGATATTTTTTCCGGCCTTCTCTCTTCCTTTTTACCCTTCGTCCCGAAGCCGGAAGTCTATCTCTTTACCCCTTCAATTAACTTTTCGCTACAAAAGCGGGTGCAAAGTATAAAACGATTTTTATTAATCAAATTTTTAGATGAATAATTTTAATTATATTTTCATTGATTATTTTTTGAGGATTGTAAATCATTGATTTAATGGCAATAAGAGATTAATGTTATTTGACTTCAGACCCCTTTATCTCCCCTGCAATCTGGCTCCTCCCTAAAATTAGCCACTGGCTAATTTCTTAACGCTCGGCCCGGTCTTCGGTCATTCTTTAATATTGTTTGACATACCGGCAAGCAAGTTAATAAGACCTACCCGGAAAGTTCTCGGGTAATTAGTACTGCTCGGCTTTGACATTACCGCCTTTACACCTACAGCCTATCAACGTCGTAGTCTTCAACGACCCTTAAGGGAGATCTCATCTTGAGACGAGCTTCGTACTTAGATGCTTTCAGTGCTTATCTCTTCCAAACATAGCTACCCTGCGATGCAGCTGGCGCCACAACAGGTACACTAGAGGTCTGTCCAACACGGTCCTCTCGTACTAGTGTCAGGTTCTCTCAAATCTCCTACGCCCACAACAGATAGGGACCGAACTGTCTCACGACGTTCTGAACCCAGCTCGCGTGCCACTTTAATCGGCGAACAGCCGAACCCTTGGGACCTTCTCCAGCCCCAGGATGTGACGAGCCGACATCGAGGTGCCAAACCGCCGCGTCGATATGAGCTCTTGGCGGCGATCAGCCTGTTATCCCCGGAGTACCTTTTATCCTTTGAGCGATGGCCCTTCCATACGGAACCACCGGATCACTATGCTCTACTTTCGTACCTGATCGACTTGTATGTCTCACAGTCAAGCGCCCTTATGCCATTGCACTCTGCGCACGGTTACCAATCGTGCTGAGGGCACCTTGAGAAGCCTCCGTTACTCTTTTGGAGGCGACCACCCCAGTCAAACTACCCACCAAACAATGTCTCCGCCGATTGCGTCGGGATTAGGTTCCAGGCAAATAAAGGGTCGTATTTCAAGGGTGACTCCCCGATTCCTGGCGAAACCGGTTCATAGTCTCCGACCTATCCTACACATTACTTACCCAAAATCAATGTTAAGCTATAGTAAAGGTTCACGGGGTCTTTCCGTCCCGTTGCGGGTATCCGGCATCTTCACCGGAACTACAATTTCACCGAGCTCGTGGCTGAGACAGTGCCCAGATCGTTACACCATTCGTGCAGGTCGGAACTTACCCGACAAGGAATTTCGCTACCTTAGGACCGTTATAGTTACGGCCGCCGTTTACCGGGGCTTCAATTCAGAGCTTCTCCCGATTACTCAGGATAACCCCCCCTCTTAACCTTCCGGCACCGGGCAGGTGTCAGGCCTTATACTTCATCTTTCGATTTCGCAAAGCCATGTGTTTTTGCTAAACAGTCGCCTGGGCTATTTATCTGCGCCCCATCATTGCTGACAGGAGACCTTTTTTCCGAAGTTACAGGTCTAATTTGCCTAGTTCCTTAGCCACGGATCACTCGAGCACCTTAGGATTCTCTCCTCGACTACCTGTGTCGGTTTGTGGTACGGGCACCATCTACCTGATGCTTAGAGGTTTTTCTTGGAAGTCTGTTTAGGATCACTATCCACTTGCCCGAAGGCTCATGGTACTCTCAGGTTCATCATCACCCAGCTCTTAACCCGGTGATATAACTACACCCTTTAACGTACTATTCCGTCAGTACGCGGATCTTTCACTCCTCCGTCTCCCCTTCGCAGTAAACGGTGGTACTGGATTATTAACCAGTTGTCCATCGGGATCACCTCTCGGCTTACCCTTAGGCCCCGACTAACCCTGATCCGATTAGCGTTGATCAGGAAACCTTAGTCTTTCGGTGTGCCGGTTTCTCACCGGCATTATCGTTACTTATGCCTACATCTTCTTTTCCAGACGCTCCAGTCTACCTCACGATAAACCTTCGACGCCGACTGGAATGCTCCCCTACCAATCCCCCCGCCAAAGGCGGGAGAAGTCCATAGCTTCGGTAATATGCTTATGCCCGTTTATTATCCACGCACAATCGCTCGACTAGTGAGCTGTTACGCACTCTTTAAATGAATGGCTGCTTCCAAGCCAACATCCTAGCTGTCTAAGCAATCGCACCTCGTTTAATTGCAACTTAGCATATATTTCGGGACCTTAGCTGATGATCTGGGTTCTTTCCCTTTTGTCCACGGACCTTAGCACCCGCAGGCTCACTCCCGGAGATCATCTTGCAGCATTCGGAGTTTGTCAAGGATCGATAGGCGGTGAAGCCCTCTAGCCTTATCAGTAGCTCTACCTCTGCAAGACTCCTACCGAGGCTGCACCTAAATGCATTTCGGGGAGTACGAGCTATTTCTCAGTTTGATTAGCCTTTCACCCCTATCCTCAGTTCATCCAAAAACTTTTCAACGTTTACTAGTTCGGCCCTCCATCCCGTGTTACCGGAACTTCAGCCTGACCAAGGATAGATCACAAAGTTTCGCGTCTACCCCCACTAACTATATCTGCCTTCCGGCAGATTGGCGCCCTGTTCAGACTCGCTTTCGCTTCGGCTCCAACTCTATAAGTCTTAACCTTGCTAGTGAGGAGTAACTCGTAGGCTCATTATGCAAAAGGCACGCCGTCACCCGCCTAAGCGCGGCTCCGACAGGTTGTAAGCGCACGGTTTCAGGTACTATTTCACTCCCCTGTTCGGGGTGCTTTTCACCTTTCCCTCACGGTACTGGTCCACTATCGGTCTCTTGGAAGTATTTAGCCTTGCCAGATGGTCCTGGCTGTTTCAATCAGGATTTCTCGTGTCCCGACCTACTCAGGATACCCCTATCATCATTAACCTTTACGCGTACAGGACTTTCACCTCCTTTGGTGCCTCTTTCCAGAAAACTTCCGCTTCGCGGTTAATAACAAATATCGAGGTCCTTCAACCCCATAATTGCCGAAACAATTACGGTTTGGGCTATTCCCCGTTCGATCGCCACTACTTAGGGAATCACTTTCTTGTTTTCTCTTCCTCCGGGTACTAAGATGTTTCAGTTCTCCGGGTTTGCCCCCCGCTCTTGCGACAGGGTGTACCGACTTCATCGGTACGGGTTGCCCCATTCGGAAATCCGCGGATATAATGGATATTTGCTCCTCCCCGCAGCTTATCGCAGCTTGTCACGTCCTTCTTCGCCTCCAAGAGCCTAGGCATTCACCATGCGCCCTTATTTACTTTTCTCGAATATAATCTTACTAACTTTTTTGTTACTCTTGCCAATATGTCAAAGAACTTTATGAGATTTCACCCCCAACCCCCCTAAAGGAGGCTCTTTCTTCAACCCCCCTTCAGGGGGGAGGGGGGTGAACCCAACATGGTGGAGAATAAGGGAGTCGAACCCTTGACCCCCTGCGTGCAAAGCAGGTGCTCTGACCAACTGAGCTAATTCCCCGGTTCGATAGGCGATGTATAATGTTCTATAGGCGATTGTTATAAATCGCCTATCGCCTATAATACATCGAGCATCGTCGTAGTCCCACTCAGAGTTGAACTGAGGACCTCTACATTATCAGTGTAGCGCTCTAACCAACTGAGCTATGGGACTGTCTCAAAGTTGCTGGTTGCAGGTTGCTCGTTGCCAGTTGTTTTTAACCAGGATCCAGCAACAAGTAACAAGCAACAGATAATATCATAAATGAAGTATGCCAGACGAGAATTTGATTAATCTTCTCCAGAAAGGAGGTGTTCCAGCCGCACCTTCCGGTACGGCTACCTTGTTACGACTTAGCCCCAGTCACTGGTTTTACCCTAGGCCGCTCCTTGCGGTTACGGACTTCAGGTACCCCCAACTTCCATGGCTTGACGGGCGGTGTGTACAAGGCCCGGGAACGTATTCACCGCGCCATGGCTGATGCGCGATTACTAGCGAATCCAGCTTCACGGAGTCGAGTTGCAGACTCCGATCCGAACTGAGACCGGCTTTCGAGATTCGCATCCTGTCAACAGGTAGCTGCCCTCTGTACCGGCCATTGTAACACGTGTGTAGCCCTGGACATAAGGGCCGTGCTGATTTGACGTCATCCCCACCTTCCTCTCGGTTTACACCGGCAGTTTCGTTAGAGTTCCCGGCTTGACCCGCTGGCAACTAACGATAAGGGTTGCGCTCGTTATGGGACTTAACCCGACACCTCACGGCACGAGCTGACGACAACCATGCAGCACCTTGCAGAGAGTTCCGAAGAAAATCCGCCTTTCGGCAGAATGCACTCTACATTTAAGCCCAGGTAAGGTTCCTCGCGTATCATCGAATTAAACCACATGTTCCTCCGCTTGTGCGGGCCCCCGTCAATTCCTTTGAGTTTCAGCCTTGCGGCCGTACTCCCCAGGTGGATCACTTAATGCTTTTGCTTAGCCGCTAACTGTGTATCGCTAACAGCGAGTGATCATCGTTTACGGCGTGGACTACCAGGGTATCTAATCCTGTTCGATCCCCACGCTTTCGTGCATCAGCGTCAGTAATGGCCCAGCAAGCTGCCTTCGCAATCGGTGTTCTGTGTAATATCTAAGCATTTCACCGCTACATTACACATTCCGCCTACCTTGACCACACTCAAGACTAACAGTATCAACGGCACATCTACAGTTAAGCTGCAGGTTTTCACCACTGACTTATTTGTCCGCCTACGCACCCTTTAAACCCAATAAATCCGGATAACGCTCGCATCCTCCGTATTACCGCGGCTGCTGGCACGGAGTTAGCCGATGCTTATTCCCAGGGTACCGTCAAGACCCGACACGTCGGATCAATTCACCCCCTGGAAAAGCAGTTTACAACGCATAGCGCCGTCTTCCTGCACGCGGGATGGCTGGTTCAGGCTTCCGCCCATTGACCAATATTCCTCACTGCTGCCTCCCGTAGGAGTCTGGTCCGTGTCTCAGTACCAGTGTGGGGGATCACCCTCTCAGGTCCCCTAAACATCGTAGCCTTGGTAGGCCGTTACCCTGCCAACTAGCTAATGTTGCGCATGCCCATCTTGTACCGCCGAAACTTTAAATATTAAAGGATGCCCTCTAATATCATCATGGGGTATTAGTCCGAATTTCTCCGAGTTATCCCCCTGTACAGGGTAGGTTGCATACGTGTTACTCACCCGTGCGCCGGTCGCCACCAAAGTATTGCTACCTCGTGATGCCCCTCGACTTGCATGTGTTAAGCCTCCCGCTAGCGTTCATCCTGAGCCAGGATCAAACTCTTCATTGTAAAAATTTACTCTTAATTGTCTTTTTCAAAGATCAATCCTCTAATGCTCAATTCTAAATACTAACAAGTTTTTAGACGAGATTGTCACATCTCGCCTGGTTGCTACTTCATCTTTTTCAAAGAACTTATTTCGACCCTTGTTTCCGCAATACTACGGATCAGGTGAATCTCCCTCACTTTTGGGACGTCAAAGATAATGGTTCAAAACTTCCTTGCAAAGAAAAAAATAGAATTTTTCGGAACATCAATAAATAAACCAGTTAAAGCCTTTACTGTCAAATGAAAAATGTATTTTCGTAAATATTTATTTGATATGTCGAATGTTGTAATCATACCAACTTACAAGGAGAAAGAAAACATTGAAACACTCATTAAAACCATTTCCTGCCTCCCGGTTCCATTCGACATTCTGATCATTGATGACAACTCCCCTGACGGCACGGCTGATATAGTTAAAAACCTGCAGAACATGTTCCCTAATGTCCACCTGATTGAACGACCAGGCAAACTTGGACTTGGCACTGCCTATATAGCAGGGTTCAAGTGGGCACTTGAAAAGGGATATACATATATTTACGAGATGGATGCCGACTTCTCGCATGACCCCAATGATCTCGTTAAGCTCTACTCTGCCTGCAACGACCGCGATGGGGATATGGCAATTGGTTCAAGATATATAAGTGGTGTAAATGTCGTGAACTGGCCCCTCACCAGGGTGCTCATGTCATATTTTGCCTCGGTATATGTAAGGATGATTACGGGTATGAAGATCATGGATGCAACAGCCGGGTTTGTTTGCTATAAAAAAGAGGTTCTTGAGAATATAAAACCCGCTCATATCAAATCAAGGGGATACTGTTTCCAGATCGAGATGAAGTTCATAGCATGGAAACTTCATTATAATATTGTTGAGATACCTATAATATTTACTGACCGGAAACTTGGAACCTCAAAAATGACCGGTGGCATTTTCAATGAAGCACTTTGGGGGGTGCTGAGGATGAAAATGAGGAGCCTCCTTATAAAGTATAAAAGAAAATAGGTCAAAACCCTTTTCCTCCGCTATCTGGCGGAGGACCTCCCCTGATAGGGAAATAATTCGATACATATTTGACAATGAGCAGTATACTTATCAAAAACGCCACAATAATAAATGAGGGCCGAGTTTTCAAAGGGGAACTGCTCATTAAAGATGAAACCATTTCGGCTATTTCACCCCCCAATCAGATAGATCCTCCTAAAAACACCGAAACAATCAACGCTTCCGGATTGCTTCTTATCCCCGGGGTGATCGACGATCAGGTCCACTTCAGGGAACCAGGGCTTACCCATAAAGGAAATATCTTTACCGAATCGCGAGCAGCTGTTGCAGGAGGTATAACCTCGTTCATGGATATGCCGAACACGAATCCCCAGACAATTACAAATGCACTTATTGCAGAGAAATTCCGAATTGCTTCCGTTGATTCATTTGCCAACTACTCCTTTTATATAGGAGCAACAAACACCAACCTTGAAGAGGTAATCAATGCAGATCCCGCAGAAGTATGCGGGATAAAGGTATTTTTGGGTTCTTCAACCGGCAATATGCTTGTTGACAATGAGAAAGCATTGAGGGATCTGTTCTCAAAGGCAACGATCCCAGTCGCATGCCATTGTGAATCTGAAAACATAATAAAAAGGAACAGCGATATTTACAGGAAAATATACGGCGAAGATGTGCCTGTCAGTATGCACCCTGCAATCCGCAGCCGAGAAGCCTGCTTCCTGTCCTCATCACATGCTGTAAAACTTGCAAGAGAATACAATACCCGCCTTCATATTCTCCACCTTTCAACAGCTGATGAGATGAAGCTGTTCAGCAATGAACTGCCATTGGACGAGAAAAAGATCACTGCAGAAGTCTGCGTTCATCATCTATGGTTCGATGAGACTTCATACGAAAAAATGGGAACGCTCGTAAAGTGGAATCCCTCTATAAAGACACGATTTGACAGGGAGGCTTTGCTTAACGCAACGATCAATGATCGTATCGACGTTGTGGCTACAGATCATGCCCCTCATACAATTGAAGAGAAGAACAACAGCTATTTCAAAGTACCTTCAGGCGGACCGCTTGTTCAGCACTCCCTGGTGGTCATGCTGGAACTCTGGCACAGGAAAATGATATCAATTGAAAAAATCGTCGAAAAAATGTGCCATAATCCTGCTGTACTATTTAATATTAAGGAGCGCGGTTTCATCAGGGAAGGTTACAAAGCAGATCTTGTGCTTATAAATCCTGAAAATCCATGGACAGTCTCAAAAGAAAACATTCTTTACAAATGCGGCTGGTCGCCTTTTGAAGGAACGACTTTCAGATCGAAAGTAGTTAAAACGATTGTGAACGGGACAGTAGTTTATGATGACGGGATTATAAATGATGGCTACCGCGGACAGAAACTACTGTTCGACAGACAATGAACGTATGGCTGAAAAGGATTGCTTCGTCCCCGCCATCCGGCGGGTCCTCGCAATGACATCGCAGCATTGTTAATTTTATAAAGGGTGAACGACGCAAAGTATAACAAATCACGGTCATTGCGAGTCGCGAAGCGACGAAGCAATCCCTCTGACTATGTACCTCACTGAATTCCTTGTCTTCTGTTCAAGCAGGATTTCCCTTCCGCTGGTTATTCTCTCAATTGCCTCAGGTGTATAGTGCCGAATTGACAACATTTCCACATTTTCGTTATAGACGGCATCAAATTCAGTTTTAAGATCCTCAATCAGTGATGCGACCCTCAGACGTTCATCATCAATGCATACATTAATGCTCACAGCGCTCGCCTGGACAAGATTAACCTTAATACCATGATTTACAAATGAATAAAATATCCTGCTCAGGTTTTCTCCCATCGCAAATGAAAAATCTTTCGGTAGTATTGAGATCATTATCTGGTTTTCTTTCCTTATAAAAACAGGTAAACCATGCTTTATGCTTGTTTCGGCTTTGATTACGGTTCCTTTTTCTTCAGGCGCCAGAAAAGATTTTACGATAAGGGGGATGTTCTTGTTCTGCAAGGGTTTGATTGTCTTGGGATGGATGATCTTGGCTCCGGAGAATGTCATTTCGACTGCTTCTCTGTAAGAGATCTCTTCAAGTTTCCTTGCGTCTGAAAGCCATTTGGGATCTGCATTCAACAGTCCGGGAACATCTTTCCAGACCACTGCTGCCTCAGCATCAAGCATATTGGCAAGCAGTGCTGCGGTATAGTCTGATCCTTCCCTGCCCAGAGTGGTTGTCTGACCGGCAATTGTACTCCCGATAAAACCCTGGGTTACAAAAATCCCTGTTTCCTTAAAATTGAAAGTGCTGCGGATCCTTGCCATGCTTTCGTTCCACAGGATATTGGCATCACGGAACCGGTCGTCGGTTATCAGGTTTCCCCTGATATCGATCCACTCTGCATTCATACCTCTTTCCTTAAGATAACCCGCTACAATAATAGTTGACCAAATCTCACCGTATGAAACCACCTGATCATATTCAAAGTCATAATTCTTCCTTTTCGATGAAACGAGATATTCTTCAAGTTTGGCAAAGGAAGTGTCAATCCTGCTCTTCTCCGAATTACCCGAAGAGAACAGTTCTTCGGCCACTGATAAATGATAACTATAAATATCATCCAGCAGTTCTTTGTATCTTTCATCCCCATCCAGCCAGGCTTTAAGCACTTTTTCAAGTGCATTGGTTGTTTTTCCGAAAGCTGAAACGACAATCACAAGGTTCTCCTTTTCAGCTGATACAATACTGGCAAGATTCGTGATCCCTTCAGCATCCTTAACCGAAGCGCCTCCAAACTTATAAACTTTCATAATTTATAATTTGCGCTAAATTTAGGAGTTCAATCGCATAATCCCAACTCACCACTGAGCTTATTTTACTAAACTATATTCACCTGATAAGAACTTTTTATCGGACGAAACTGTTTAAAAGAGAGATTAGAAGTATGAATATTACCAAAGGAGGAAACAGTCAGGGCATCTATGAATATCTATAACATTACAACGCTTAATGATTTTGTGATTCAAAAGCAAAAAGATTTTCCCTATGCCAAGGGTGAACTGACAAGCCTTCTGAACAATATAGGGACTGCCTCAAAAATTGTGAATAAAAAAATAACAAAGGCAGGGCTGGTAGATATAGTGGGCCGGACTGGTACTGTAAATGTGCAGGGAGAAGATCAGCAGAAACTTGATGTTTATGCCGACAAGACATTTACCAGTGCACTTATGGCAACAGGTGAATGCTGCGGAATTGCAACCGAGGAAAACCAGAATGAGATATTATTTGCCGATAAGCTTGCAAGAAAGGGTAAGTACGTTGTCTGCATGGATCCGCTCGATGGGTCGTCGAATATAGATTATAATGTATCAGTCGGTTCAATCTTCTCAATTTATCGCAGGATTACTCCAAGGGGGGAAAAGGTTGGAAATGAAGATTTCATACAGGAAGGCTCAAAACAGGTTGCAGCTATTTATGTGATATACGGTTCTTCTACAATGCTCGTCTATTCAACCGGAAATGGTGTTAATGGTTTTACCCTCGATCCTTCAATTGGCGAGTTTTGTCTTTCACACCCCGACATAACCACCCCGGAGGACGGGAGGATCTATTCCGTCAACGAAGGAAACTATATTAATTTCCCAGCTGGTATCAAGAAATACATCAAATATTGCCAGGAGAAGGATGAAACAACAGGAAGGCCATACACTTCCAGATATATCGGATCGCTGGTCTCAGATTTTCACAGGAATCTCCTTATGGGCGGCGTATTTATGTATCCCTCCAATGCAAACGCTCCGAAAGGCAAGCTGCGCCTTGTGTATGAGTGCAACCCGATAGCATTTATTGCAGAGCAAGCAGGTGGGGCGGCTTCAAATGGTAAGGAAAGAATCCTCGATCTTGTCCCCCGATCATTACACCAGCGGACTCCATTTTACACCGGATCAAAAAACATGGTAAGGAAAATCGAGGAATCCCTTGCCATCGAGAATGATTAGCTTCCGGCTCCTTCAGTTCACTTCTTTATTTTCATTGCTGATTTATCGCTGTTTGTTAAATTTGCAGGTACTATTAAAGCAGATGAAAAGAAACGAATTAGCAGATTTAGCGAAGAACCACCCCGGTTTATTGAGGCTTACAGAATACCTCAATGATAATTCTGCTGAAAGAATTCGTCTCGAAGGGTTGTACGGATCCTCAAAATCCCTTGTCCTGGGAGGAATATTCAATAAATTCCAGACTACTTTCCTGGTAGTTGTTCCTGAAAAGGAAGATGCTGCCTATTTTTATAATGACCTTATTTCCTATGCAGGAGAAGAGTCCGTATTCTTTTTCCCTTCAACCTATAAACGCTCGGTGCAATATGAGCAGACCGAACCTGCGAATATTGTGTTAAGGACCGAAGTGCTCAATTATCTCGTATCAGGTAAAAGAAAAGGGATAATTGTTACATATCCTGAGTCAGTGATGGAAAAAGTCATCAGCAAAAGGAACCTGAAAAAGAATACTTTCCAGGTGAGCAAAGGTGACAAACTGTCTCTGGAGTTTCTTGAGGAGATGCTCCATGAGTACAATTTCAAGCGTGTGGATTTTGTTTATGAACCAGGGCAGTATTCAATAAGAGGGAGCATCGTCGATGTATTCTCCTATTCCGATGATCTTCCTTACCGGATCGATTTTTTTGGTGAGGAAGTGGAATCGATAAGAACCTTCAATACAGATGATCAGCTTTCGGTTAGCATTCAAAATCAGATCTCTATAATACCGAATATCCAGGATATTTCTATTGAAGAGATAAATGATTCCTTCACCGATTTTCTTCCTCCCTCGGCAATAATCTGGCTGGAAGATGCCATATTCATAAAAGAGAGAATAAACAACATCTTTTCCCTGACTAAACAAAGGGAAGAAGCAGGTGATATCTCAGGGAAAACAGATCTTGTACTGACAGGCAGCCGATTCATAGAAGATTGCAGAAAATTCAGAACAGTGGAATTTGGAAGACAATCGATATTTGAAGCTGAAAACAGAATAGAGTTTCGCACGGAACCTCAGCCGGTTTTCAACAAGAATTTCGAGCTGCTTTCAGAAAAACTGCTAGGAAATACACTGAATAGTTATGAAACCTTTATCGTCTCGGAGAGCCAATCCCAGATAGACAGGCTCAAGGATATCTTTGCAGAAATTAATCCGAAAGTTCATTTTTCCCCTATACTGCTTAACATCCATGGCGGATTTACCGACCATGATCTGAAAATTTCGTTCTTTACCGATCACCAGATTTTCGACCGTTACCATAAGTTCAGGATAAGAGGCTATTTTTCAAGAAAGGAAAGCATTTCAGTCAGGGAACTTACAGGGCTTAACCCTGGGGACTACGTTGTCCACATTGATCATGGAATCGGGAAATTCGGCGGCCTGGAAAAAATTGAAGTCAATGGAAAGGTCCAGGAAGCTATTAAGCTTGTTTACAAGGACAATGATATCCTTTATGTTGGTATTCATTCCCTTTACAGGATTTCAAAATACAAAGGGAAGGACAATACCGAGCCAAGGATCTACAAGCTTGGCTCCGGGGCATGGCAAAAGCTGAAGCAGAGCACCAAAAAAAGGGTAAAGGATATTGCAAGGGACCTTATTCATCTTTATGCAAAAAGAATGTCATCACCCGGATATTCTTTTTCACCCGATTCATACCTTCAGCGAGAGCTTGAGGCATCATTCATTTACGAAGACACTCCCGATCAGTTGAGCACAACACAGGCTGTAAAGCAGGATATGGAGGCAGACCATCCGATGGACAGGCTTGTTTGCGGGGATGTTGGATTCGGTAAAACCGAAATAGCGGTCAGGGCAGCATTCAAGTCGGCTGCCGACAGCAAGCAGACTGCAATCCTGGTTCCTACAACAATTCTGGCCCTTCAGCATTACAAAACATTTTCTTCACGACTTAAAGGATATCCCTGTAATGTTGATTATCTGAGCCGGCACAGGAAACCTGCTGACCAGAAAAAGATATTCAAAGAGCTTGAAGAAGGTAAAATAGATGTGATTATCGGCACCCATAAGCTTGTAGGCCAGTATGTGAAATTTAAGGATCTTGGTTTGCTGATCATCGATGAGGAGCAAAGATTCGGTGTTTCAGTGAAAGAAAAGCTTAAAAAGCTGAAAGCAAGTGTTGACACTCTTACTCTTACTGCAACGCCAATACCACGTACGTTGCAATTTTCCCTGATGGGAGCACGCGATCTGTCAATCATTAATACTCCTCCTCCGAACAGGATGCCGATAATTACTGAGCTACATGGCTTCAACGAAGAGATAATAAAAGAGGGGATCGAATATGAGGTGTCGCGTAACGGGCAGGTTTTCTTCATTCATAACAGGGTAGAAAATATCAATGAAATACAGGTTAAGATAAACAGGATATGCCCCAATGTTAAAACAGCTATTGTTCATGGGAAAATGAAGGGTCATGATATTGAGAATGTCATGTTCGATTTTATCCAGGGCGATTATGATGTGCTCATAGCTACGGCCATTGTCGAATCAGGGCTTGATATCCCCAACGCAAATACAATATTTATCAACGATGCCCATCATTTCGGCCTCTCTGAACTCCATCAGCTCAGGGGCAGGGTTGGAAGATCAAACAGGAAGGCATTCTGCTACCTGCTTGCCCCTCCTCCTGACAATCTTACGCACGAAGCCAGAAGGAGGCTTAAAGCAATTGAGGAATTTTCGGAACTTGGCAGTGGTTTTAATATTGCAATGCAGGACCTCGACATAAGGGGATCGGGCAATCTCCTGGGAGGCGAGCAGAGCGGTTTTATTGCTGATGTTGGCTTTGAAACTTATCAAAGGATCCTTAACGAAGCAATTGCCGAGCTGAGAGAATCAGATTTCAGGGAAGGTACCGGAGAACAGAAAGAACCTATGAAATCCCAAAAAGAAGAAAAGGGGAAAGAAAAAGAATATGTGTCGGATTTTCAGATTGACACTGATCTTGAGATCATGTTTCCCGATGAATATGTTTCAAATATTGCAGAAAGGATCAGGCTGTACAAGGAGCTTAACGAAATCGCCAATGAAGAATCGCTTGTGGAATTCGAGAAGAAACTCATCGACAGGTTTGGAGCTGTTCCCAAACCAGCCTCTGCCCTCCTTGATATTGTCAGGATAAAATGGATAGCGGTCAGGCTCGGAATTGAAAAGATCATGCTAAAAAATGATCTTTTGATCGCCAATTTCATAACCGATCCTGATTCAGGATTTTACCGCAGCTCCCTGTTTATTTCAATAATGAATTATGTGAACAGGCATCATAATAAGATGACCATCCGTCAGAAGGAATCAAAGCTGAGCCTTACGATAGCAGAAATCCGTACTGTCAAAACCGCAATTGAAGTGCTTCATAATATTTTCAATGAATCTCAAGTCCGTAGTGCCTAGAGTGCCTAAAGTGCCTAAAGTACTTAGAGTTACATGATTTATTAACTTAAGGCACTTTTTAGCTGCTCATTTTTCCCCCCAATCTCTGAAATTTAATTTTTCTTTCTTGGATCCCCTTTACTACCTTTGTACAAGAATCGGTCAAAATGAATCTGATTTTTGATATTGGGAATACGGCTACCAAGATAGCGTTGTTTGACAGGAATGAAAAGATTACTTCATTCCGGACCAAACAGTATAGCTGGGAAAAGCTGCAGGAAATATTTTCACCTTATCAGTCAAAACTGGAAAAGGCAATAGTTTCAACAGTAAGGGATACGCCTGAATTTATAATTGATATGGCCACCCTCGGGATTCCTTATGTACAGATCCTTTCGCATAAGACAAAATTGCCCTTCCACAATGAATATGAGAGCCCCGAAACACTTGGAACCGACAGGATTGCCGCTGTTGCTGGCGCATATTACCTGTATCCCGGAAGAAATGTCCTTATCATCGATGCCGGTAGTGCGGTTACTTATGATTATCTGTCGGGAAAGAGTTTCAAGGGAGGAAACATATCGCCCGGTTTGAGTATGCGGTTCAGGGCTTTACATCGATTTACAGGAAAGCTACCACTTGGTTCCACTATCGATAAGTTTGCATCCCCGGGTAAGAATACCCTTGAAGCCATAACGGCCGGTGTTATCAACGGGCTGATCTTTGAAATAAATGAGTATATCCATACGTTTGAAGAAAAATATTTAGATTTTAAAGTTATCCTGACAGGAGGAGATAGCGGGTATTTGAAAGACAGGATCGATCATAAAGTCACTTATATGCCCGACCTTGTACTGGAAGGACTGAACCATATTCTTGAATATAATGCGAAACAGGCTTCATGAAGTTGTCGTAATCGTGGTTGTAGCCATATGTCTTGTTTCGTGTGAGAAGAAATCAGCCAATTATCCTACAATTGATATTTTGACCCTGCCATCTCTTACGGCAAAGGATTTCAGAACCGTTTATACTGACTCTGGCCTTATCCAGCTTGAACTTTCCGCCCCGTTAATGGAAAGCTATCAAAGGAGCGAAACCCCTTATTCCGAATTCAAAGCGGGCATCAAAGTATTATTCCACGACGGACATAAAGAGCCTGTAGCTTCAGTTACAGCCAAATACGCGAAATATACCGATGGCAAAAACCTCTGGGAGCTTCAGGATAGTGTGATAGCTATTAATGAAGCAGGTGAAAAACTGGAAACCGAACTGTTGTACTGGGATCAGAAAAAAGGACTTATCTACACTGACAGGTTTGTAAAGATCACCACTGAGGATCAGATAATTCAGGGTTATGGTCTGGAATCAGATCCGAAGCTTTCAACCAGGAAGATCAAAAACCTTAGTGCCATTATTTATCTGAAGGACGAGCAGTAAACCCTGCACTATCAGTGAAATCATACTTCCCTTTCAATCTTATCGGTTTAGTCACTGAAAAAAAGTTAATTTTGAGCCATGAATGGAATTATAGTTATAGTTCTGACAATAGTTTTCTCGGCATTTTTTTCGGGAATGGAGATAGCTTTTGTCACCGCTAACAAACTCAGGATTGAACTTGACAGGAAACAGAGAGTTTTCGGTTCGCGGTTTATGGGAATATTTTCAAACAATCCGGGTCAATATATCGCTACTATGCTGATTGGCAACAATGTAGCCATTGTTGTTTATGGGCTGTTCTTTTCCAGAATGCTTAACCCGGTATTGATCCCGCTTATTGGTTCGGATGTGGCGGTGCTCATACTTAACACTGTGATATCCACTGCCGTCATTCTTCTTGTAGCTGAATTCCTGCCCAAAACAGTTTTTATAATATCGCCAAATTTCTTTCTCAAAGCATTGAGTCTTCCAACAATATTCTTTTATTACCTTTTTTATCCCTTGAGCAAGTTCACCTTTGCAGCGTCAAATCTGTTCATACGTATTTTTTTTGGAATAAAAAGTGATGATAAAAAGGCGCAGGAGAACCTGGTCTTTAGCAAAGTTGACCTCGATCATTTTGTAAGTCTTAGCAAGCAGGTTAATGAAGAAGCTGAACCTTATCCCAACAATATCAAGATCTTCCAGAATGCCTTGGATTTTTCGAGTGTTAAGCTGCGGGAATGCATGGTTCCGAGAACTGAAATTGATGCAATTGAGTGCATAAGACCTGTCTCCGAGCTTAAAGAGAGGTTTATTGAAACCGGGCACTCACGGATACTGGTTTATCAGAACTCTATTGATAACATTATCGGATATTTTGAGCTCAAGGAAGTTTTCAGGGATCCCCCCGATATTGTATCGTGCGTGAGAAAACTTGCAATTGTTCCGGAGACCATGACTGCCAATAAGCTTCTGAAGCTATTCTTTAATGAAAAGAAAAACGTTGCTCTTGTTGTCGATGAATTTGGCGGTACATCAGGCATGGTAACTATTGAGGATATCCTGGAAGAGATAGTGGGTGATATTGAGGATGAACATGATGTTAACGAATTCACCGAGAGAATTATCAACAGTAAGGAATATGTTTTTTCCGGCCGCCTTGAGATAGATTATCTGAATGAAAAATATCATCTGACTCTGCCTGAGAAAGATGATTATGAGACACTGGCAGGAATGATCCTTTACCACCACGGCAGCATACCCTTGAACAACGATGTGATACGAATCAGGAACTTTGTCTTTAAAGTTATAAAGGCTACCACTACCAGGCTTGAACTCGTGAATATGAAGGTCAACTAGCTTTTTCCCGATTCCAGCCTGTAAATTCAGATCAAATAACTTTCCTCAACTAAAAATACATGGTAACAATCCATGCCCCTGGTTTAAAGATGGTGAATCTGAGTTCACATGAGAGGATCCCTGTCCGGAAGGAATTGGGGACATTGAAGGCGACCTTGCCTTTAAATGGAAAGGTAACCTGCTCAAATCCCGTAAATGGAGTCTGGTTGTTTTCTGTACCAGAACTCCCCTGTAACAATAGATTGCTGATTTCATTCGTCCCTGCTCCGCCCCTAGAAAATTTATACTGGACATAAGGCCGCTCACCAGCTCTGATGACGGTTACTCTTCCGATACTGTTCGTGTATTCAATTACGTATGCCGGATTATTTGGGTTTCCAAGGTATTTATCGTTTTTCCATTCCCCGACGAGTGTAGAATCTTTACCACTGAGCTTTTGAGTAAATATCCCGTTCCCGTCTCTCATACCTTTCTTCCACTGTCCGGTATAGGTTGCACCATTTTCCCAGGTATAAGTACCAGCTCCATCCGGAAGACCTTTGACAAACTCACCTTTATAGAAATCTTCTCCGGTTGCTTCTCCCTTTCCTTCTGCCAGCCCGTTTTTGCATTCACCGGAATAGGTTCCAGCAATCTGCAGCTTCAGTACCTTGCAAGGTGTTTGAGAATACAATGCAATAAATCCTTTACTAAAAATCAGCACTAACGTGAATAGCAAGATTTTTTTCATATGCAGTTTGATTTGACCTTAAATATAAACCAATTAAATCTCAAAGATAGACATTGTTCTTCAAAATGATCCGCATACCGGATTTCGGGAAATTTAAATCCAAACAGCCTCAGGATTGTTCAAATGTTTCTTATATTATTAAAAAAAGGGGCTATCCCAGCCCCTTCTTTATAGTAGAGATTCTTATTAAAATTTATCCCAGAACAGTTTAGTTGATGCCTCGTCGCCACCTATAGCTGCTGCTGCGGCATCATAGTTGGCCTTGTTCATTTTGTTTTCGTTGTATGGATAAGGCATCCTGAGAGGAATATCTGCATATGTCATGCCGACAGGAACATTGAGGACAGGAAAATCAAGTCTCCTCCATTCAGTCCATCCTTCGTCTCCCTGGTCAAAGAGTCCAAGCCATTTCTGTGTTCCGATTTTCTGCTTATATGTACCTGCCGCAGTTGTGTAGGCAACGGCCGGTCGTGCAAGGTAAGCAGCCGCATCGGCATCAGAAACACCCCAGTAACTCATGCTTGCAAGAATTGCATTATTATAATGTCCTTCAGCATCGGCAGGGGTTCCTACAAAGCTTCTTTCTGCGGCTTCTGCAAGCATAAACTCAACATCAACATAATCAAGAAGGATAACCGGATATGTCGGTGTAGCTCTTATCATGTCACTGAAGTGTGAGAACTTGCTATAGCTACTGGCTGCTGTTTTCCCGTATTGCAACCCTGTATAAACACCAGCTGAGGGATATGGAGTGAACCAGACAGCACGACGCGGATCGCTAAGGGTGTTCATCAAATCCACCAGTGTATTTGTTGGACAGTAGTCTTTCCTGGCGCCCAGGATGAACTCCTGGTAATAAGAGTTCACGTAAGGTGAAACTCCTGTATACGGCTGGATTGCGCTTTCGTCCTGTGAAGTGAAGACTCCTGTTGCAACTGCCTGTGTCACAATAGTGGCGGCATTTGAACCTGCTACATCTGCAAGCCTCATGCCAATCCTCAGCTTAAGTGATGCAGCAAACTTCTTCCACAGCGACATGTCATCGCCATACATGATATCAAAATCACCAAAACCTGCAAAATCAACATTTATGTCTGCAATTACTTTATCGATCCTGGTAACCAGGTCTTTATAGATGGTAAGTGCGTCGTCATATTTAGGACGGCTGTTAGTCGCTCCAAGGAGTGCTTCCGTATAGGGAACATTACCAAATTCATCAACCAGGACCTGATAAGAATAAATCGATAGTATCTCAAGTATGGCAAGCTGATTTTTCTTCTGGTTAACAAGAACATCACCAGCGACCGTCTTAGCTTCAAGATTAACTCTGCAATCCTTAAGATTCATCAGAACGCCCCGGTAGATATTTCCTGAATAATTATCAGGGATCTGCCTATCAGAAAAGTTATACCGGCTTTCTGTCAGATAGGTAACTTCTGATTGATACTGGGCCAATAACCTGGAAATGTTGATATTAACATTTATGCTTCCAATTTGATTTACTAGTGCTATATGAGCCTGCATAAATTCAGACCCCGGAGAAGCAGTTTTCGCATTCTTTGGATCAATATTATCGGGAAGCTCACAGGATGCTACCAGAATAGCCAGGGTAAGAAACAGGTAAAAAATATTCTTTTTCATTTTCTTCATTTTTTACGATTAAAATCCTAATGTTAAATTAAAACCAAAAGTCCTGGTCGAAGGATAAGCTCCATCTACATAACCCTGCAGGTTGCCTGCGCTTAAGCTGGCTTCGGGATCAAAGTATGGCATATTTTTATGAATGATCCAGAGGTTTCGTCCTACCAGTGAAATTGTTAATCTCTTCACAGGCGTTTTAGCCAGAACACTTGAAGGAAGGCTGTAGCCAAAAGAAATCTCTCGAAGCTTGACGTATGATGCATCATAAACATATTCCTTCGTCGGGAGGTAATCGTATAACCATCCGCTGTAATAATCTCCAGCCCATATATATGTCTGATTAGGCTTCCCGTCTTCGGTAACAGCGTCTGAATAAATCATTCCACCGCCATTCTCTACGGGATCACGTAGCGGTTTGCCTTTTGCGTTCAGCCCGGCTGTTTCTGCATACAATCCTGTAGCCCGGCCATATTTCATGTCGGTTGAATAGAGGTGACCACCTTTGGAGATATCAATCAGACCCGAGAGTGAGAATCCTTTGAATGAGAATGTATTGGTGATACCTGAGTTCCAGTCCGGGAGGGTTGATCCAAGCAGTGCATCGGTTGCATCCGAGAATAGGTAATATCCGTCAGAACCAACAGTTCTTTTTCCATTGGTATAAACAAAATCTGTTCCACGCAACTGTCCGTAAGACATCCCTTTGACGATGTTAACACTGAGGTCCCATTCGGAACTGAGAAGAATATTATCAACTCCCTCGTAAAGGCTAAGTACCTTATTATTGTTCTTAAACCAGTTTATCTGTGCATCCCAGGTGAAACCACCGGCTTTAACAACTGTTGCCCTTAAGGCCAGTTCAATTCCTTTATTCTCAATTTCCCCTGAGTTCACGTATCTTTGGCTGAAACCTGAGGCACGGCTGATATTGACCGGCATGATCTGGTCAATTGAGTTTGTCTTATATAAAGAAATGTCTAATCCTATTCTGTCTTTAAAGAAATTTGCTTCGATACCCGCTTCCAAACTTTTTGTTCTTTCAGGTCTTAGGTCAGCATTCTGTATGGTAGTATTCAGACGGAACCGCCCGTTTGTGTTCCAGTTAGGTTCCTGGACATAGGTTGAATAAAGGCTGTATACAGGAGCATCATTACCGACTTCTGCATAATTGAACCTCAGCTTCAGAAACGATAGGATATTTGATCCTTTGATTCCGGGCAATTCCGAAAGTATAAAGCTGAGTGAAGCTGAAGGGTAGAAATAGCTGTTATTCTTACTTGGCAGCGTTGATGAAATGTCGTTACGGCCTGAAAGGTCGAGGTAGATCATACTCTTGAATCCTAGGGAAGCGCTTCCATAAATACTGTTAACACCTGAAATTCTTTCCGATTCAGTGCTCTGGATAGGAGATTTTGAATTGAATGTACTATAAAATTCAGGGATAAGAAGTCCTCCGACCGTTGTAACGTACATCGATTTAATGGTTGTTCTGCGCCGTGTTGCTCCAAAAAGTCCATTAACCGAAAAATTCGTCCACGTTTTATTGAACAGTGCCATAAGGTCGAAGTTGGTTTCCGAAAAGTTCCTCAGGTATTTGTTATATCCTGATGTCTGGTTGCTGTATACAGCAACTCTCTCTTCCTGGGATTCCGAATAGGTATCAGTAGCTGCACGTCCTTGCAGTGTAAGCCATGGAGTTAATTTATAACTTGCCAGTGCATATCCGAATACCCTGTCCCTGCCATCATTCTGGTAGTTCATATTACGGGTCCAGTAGATGTTGTTATGGAAAATCGGGACTTCCAGATCATTATAATATGCATAATTCCAGGTTCTCTGCCTGCGGTCAGGAGTAATCCAATTTTGTCTCAGATCATTAATATCCACATTAGCCTGGAACCACTGTCCCAATGACTGCATAGGGTTACCTGGGTCATAACCTGTGCCATAACGGCCCTTGTTGTTGTCGTTGATATATGTAACGTTGGATTCAACAGATAACTTGTCGGAAAGATTATAAGATCCGGCAAAATTTATGCTATTCTTCTTAAGGTGGCTGTTTGGCAGGATCCCTTTTTCACCGAGATTTGTATAGGAAAGCCTGAATGTTCCCTTATCATTACCTCCGTCAAATGCCACGTTATAGGTTTGTTTCAGTCCTGTTTCAAAGAAGGTTGAAAGGTCATTCTTTGCAGCTACCCACGGAACTTTCCTCAGGTAATTTTTAGTATCGGTCGGTTCAAGTCCAACCCAGTCAATAACCATAATGTTCGGATCAAATTTTGCACCCCAGGAAGCATCTTCCGATGTCGGAACAATGAGGTCCTCAACTCCATCGCCTGTAAGATCTGCATACCAGAAGTATCCCGATGGATCTTCATAATACTGACCGTAGCCGCCCCCGTATTCTTTTTGAATTTTCGGAAGGGTTGCTTTGTCAATTTTACTGAAGGTGAGACCTGCATTGAATGTAACCCCTATGCCTTTCCTGGCAGTACCTTTCTTTGTTGTGATCATGACCACGCCGTTTGCAGCACGGGATCCGTAAAGTGCTGTCGCGGCAGAGCCTTTAAGGATCGACATCGTTTCAATATCATCAGGATTAATGTCGGATGCAGCATTACCATAGTCGTATCCTCCACCTGCCTGCGTCTGGCCTGAGGTGTTAGTAATACTGTTATCGAGCGGAACTCCATCAACGACAAACATGGCCTGGTTATTATTCATCAGCGATTTATTACCTCTGATGAGGATATTCGCGGAACCGCCCATCGTGTTTGCCTGTTTGATCTGAACCCCTGAGACTTTACCTGACAGGGACTGAACAAAGTTAGCTTCTCTTGTTTTGGAAATGTTATCACCCGAAACCTCCTGGACTGAGTATCCCAGGGACTTCTTTTCACGGGAGATACCCAGAGCTGTTACAACAACTTCACTCAAGCCAAGTATTTCGGACTGCATCGTAGCATTGATCACCGACCTGCCTCCTATCTCAACCTCCTGCCTTTTCATCCCGATATAGGAGAAAATAAGAGTTGTAGCTTTCTCAGGCACTGTAAGGGTATACTTACCGTTCAAATCAGTTGTGGTACCTATCGTTGTACCCTTAACTTGTATGGTTACTCCGGGGATTGGTCCCTCCCCTTCAACTGCAGAGGTAATAGTGCCTGTAATTACTTTTGTTTGTGCAAGCAGGGTTAAAGCACCTACATATACAAACAAAACAAACAACAGTAATAGTTTCTTCATAAGAAATTAGTTTTAGGTTTGTATTTAACCTGCCAAAGATACCGGTTTTTTTAAAAAAACAAAATAACAGGATTTTTTTATTACAATCTGTAAGTTTTTTTGTTTGGATAAAAGTAGTATCAGTTGAACAGGTTGCTGGTTGTTTGTTGCTTGTTGCAGCCCCACCCTTCATGCTGGTTCCCTCATAAGAGGCTGTTTCTCAAGTATCTTTGTCATAGGATTTACCTTTGTGCGACTTTGTGAGGTACTTTGTGAATTCCTTTGTGGTTTAATCATTTATATTTTACCACTAAGGTCCACCAAGGATCTCACGAAGGTCACAAAGGTCTTTTGAAACAGCCTTTTAAAGCTCGGTCCTGTTGCTGGTCGTGTATTACCAACTGACTAGTAACCAGCAACCAGTAACAAGCAACTGTTAAAACTTCCTGCCACGGAATTGCTCAGCTGCAATACATAACTCATTGTATGTATCCTCTCCCAACGCCCTGATCAATGGCGCTTTAAGGAATTCATAAACATAAACGTTTTCCTGCTTACCACATTCCAGTGCAGACTGGCAAATAGAAAGCTCCTGGTAATTGACTGCCTGAAAATCAGAATATTGTTTCATCCTTGCCGGGAACAGATGACATGAAACCGGTTTCTGAAAAGTTATTCTCCCTTCAGCCCAGGCTTTTTCTATACCACACATGAAGATATTGTCACCGATAATGGCATAAGCACATTCTGCATCCCCGATAAGGGGCGTAACGATGTCATTCTCAAAATCTATTGTGCTGGTTCCTTCTTTCTCAATCCTGGCGATACCTTCATTTCGCAGGAAAGGTTTGACTTCCGGCCATATTTCTTTAAGAATATCTGCTTCCTCATTTGTTAACGGGGCTCCCGAATCGCCATAACGGCAACAATTCCCGCGGCATTGCGGAAGATTACATTTGAATTTTTTTTCAAGAATGTCAAGGCTGAAAATTATGTTACCGATACGGAGCATGTGGTTGCGTTAACATTTTTAATCTCTGCAGATCTCTGTGCCTTCTCTGTAGGTTTGCCCCCAACCCCCTGAAGGGGGCTATGTTTAAAGTCCCCTTCAGGGGATTTAGGGGCGTAAACATAGAGGGGGCTTAAATTAATACTTTACCGGTCATCTCCTCCGGTATCTTAAGACCCATTATTGTCAGCAGGGTAGGTGCCACATCAGCGAGGATTCCTTCTTTGATCGATTTGAAGTCGTCGCTTAACAGTATGCATGGTACCGGATTTAGCGAATGAGCCGTATTTGGCGAGCCATCCTCGTTTAATGCTTTGTCCGCGTTCCCGTGATCGGCAATAATGAGCACATCATATCCTTTGTTTCTTGCTGCATTTGCTACTGCTCCGGCACATTCATCAACTGTAGCAACAGCTTTCTTTATCGCATCATAAACACCGGTGTGGCCAACCATGTCCCCATTTGCGAAATTAAGGCAGATAAAATCATACTTCTCTGAATTGATTGCTTTTATTACGGCATCTCTTACAATGTAAGCACTCATTTCTGGCTGCAGGTCATAAGTAGCCACCTTGGGTGAAGGGATCAGAATCCTGTCTTCATTTTTAAAGACTTCCTCGCGTCCTCCGGAGAAGAAAAATGTAACATGCGCATATTTTTCAGTTTCGGCAATCCTCAGCTGGTTTTTTCCTGCGTTTGAAAGGATCTCTCCTATAGTATTATCGGCATTATCCTTAGGATAAATAGTATGCAATCCCTGGAAGGTTGCATCATATGGTGTCATAGTACAATAGTACAATGGCATAGTTTTCATTCCGAATTCAGGCATGTCTTTCTGGGTGAGAACAATTGTGAGTTCTTTTGCCCTGTCGTTCCGGAAGTTGAAAAATACAACAACATCGCCTTCCTTTAATTTGCCTATAGCTTCTCCCTTCTCGTCGACCACAACAATTGGTTTCATAAACTCATCCGTTACCTCATTATCATAGGAGTCCTTCATTGCTTTTAAAATATCAGTGGCAGGATTGCCTTTCCCATTTACAATCAGATCGTACCCCTCTTTGATCCTTTCCCATCTCTTATCCCGGTCCATTGCATAGTATCTTCCGACAAAAGAAGCTACTTTCCCGTTTGATTTTTTTAGGTGATCGATAAGGTTCCTCATATAGCCTATGCCGCTTCTGGGATCAGTATCACGTCCATCGCCGAAACCATGAATAAAGACTTTGTCAAGGCCGTAATCCGCAGTCATATCGCACAGTGCATACAGGTGCTTGTCAAGCGAATGGACCCCTCCGTCGGAAAGAAGACCAAAAAAATGTACCTGCTTCCTGTTATTCTTTGCATATGTAAATGCATCTGTGAGAATACTGTTCTTCTTTATCTGGCCGGTTTTGCATTCCTTGTTAATCTTAACCAGGTCCTGGTAAATGATCCTTCCGGCGCCGATATTTAAATGTCCGACTTCAGAGTTTCCCATCTGCCCTTCAGGCAGTCCAACATCTTCTCCGCATGCGTGAAGCCGGTTATTCGGATACTTCTTTTTAAAGTAAGTGAGGTTTGGTGTCGGAACCTGGCTTATAACATCAGCAATCGATCCATCGCCTATTCCCCATCCGTCAAGAATCATCAAAAACGTCTTTTTATTTTTCATTTTTAGCTTATTGCTCTCGTTGTTAAACATAAAATAGTGCACTCTTGTTCCAGGCACAAAATTTCCGCGGGCAAAAATAGTTAAATTTTGGTATTAGTCTTCCTCACTGCCTGAAATACCAAAAAGAAAGAGAAGGGCTAAAGCCCAATCCACCAGATATCTAATAACCTCGGCTTTAAAGCCGAGGTTATTGATAGTGTGCAGGTTCCGGACTTTAGCCCCAAAGAGGTTTTTCTATCTTATTTCCTTTATTCTTATTTTAAAATTGCTTTCCGGACAAGTCCTTTCATACGCTATATCCTTCCCAACATAAGCAATCCACTCATCAGGAGTAAAATTACGGCTGACATACGAACAACCATCGGCAGCAAATGAATCGGCAAGGGTAGGACGCTGGATTACAACAGGCTTGGTTTCAAAGCCGGCCGTCATGATCATTTCCCCATCAGGACTGAATCCGAAAGCGACTACCGGACCTCCGTTATCATCAAAGCTTACAGGCTGATTAGTGAGGTCGGTCATATCCCAGATCTTCAGGGTTCCATCATTCCCTGCAGTAGCCATCTGTAAGTATTTGCTGTTGAAGCGGATGTCGTTCACCTCCTCCGCTTGTGCCTTGATTTCCGAAATTTTGGCTTTCGACGGAATATCCCACAATTCGACAACACCATCATTATATCCAACTGCAATCCGTTCATTATCAGGATTAAACCTTATGCTTTTTATTGTCTTGCCCGGCGTTTCAATCCTGAATTTATCGGCATTCTGTTCCGGATTCCAGACCATTGCTTTTCCCTGATCACTTATTCCGGCAAGGTACCGGTTGTTAACTGACAGGTCAATCGATGTAATCTGTACCCCATCAGTAGCCAGGCTGGTTGATGTTTTAGCCATAAGATCCCATTTAAGAACTTTCCCGTCAAGTGCTGCAGAGTAGAGGTAACTACCATCATAAGAAAATACAAGTGATTTTATCTTCCCGCTATGACCCTTGAGTTCATAACCCTGGGCATTTCCGTTAAGAGGGATCATTTTTATTGCTGCATTTTCGGTTCCGCATGCAAGCCAGTCGGCTTTTGGACTCACTGCAAGGACATCTATCAATTCAGAATTGGAATATATCACCTGGAAACTATTCAGTTTGTTTTCAGTATTCCACTGCAGAACTTTGCCATCAGATCCAGATGTAAAGAATTCTTTCCCGCCCGGAATAAATGCAATGCTTTTAATGTCGCCATCATGACCCTTGTAAGTACGGTATTTTTCGCTCCCGTATTGTTTTACCATGGTATAAAGTCCCATATAAATATCCGCATCGTTTAAAGATCCCTTGTTCTCTTTATTGAACAGATAGGCCTGGTAAGCAAGAAGCGCCCTAAGATCCTTCTGCTCCTTTGACTGAAGCGACCTGAGAGACATTGATTTTGCAACTGAGATTATTCTGAGCCTCTGAGCTTCGTCCTTTTGTTCGATGGCAGCAGCAACGCTCATTGTGGCGTTCAGTCCGCTCTTTTTTATTGAATCTGATTGTATCCTGGCTTCCAGAATCTCCATTGAAGCTGAGCGGAACCGTTGTTCAGCATCCTCTCTTAATATCCTCTCCTGCTCTACCCTCTGTGCAGCAGCAACTGCATTTGAATCAGCTTCAATCGATTTTTTTACAACCACGGCAGCGTATTGTTCAGCTGCTTTTTTCTGTGCAATAATTTCGTTATTAGCTCTTTCGGCCTCTTTACGCCTGCTGTCAGAATTGAATTTCAAAACTAAGGCAATAACCATTGAAAGCGCCGCCAGCAGGGCAATACCTCCCAGTATGGAAGCAAAAACCCTTATTCTCTTTAATCTCCATTTGTGAAGCCTGGCTTTTCTTTCTTCATTCTCGACATATTTCTTTTCGCTTGTCCGGAGATAAACCATTGCTCTTTCAAATGCAGGATTATATTTCTGCGCCCACCAGAGCGTTGGTTTGTTTTGTTCGCGCCATTTCAGAGCGTTCTGGAGCTCCGGCTGGCTCAGAAGTCCTGTTTTCCCCTGCTGATACAATGCTGACTCTTCTGAAAGTTCAAGGTACATCTGCACGGACGCTGATTCTTCTTCGACCCATTTCTTCAGACGATTCCAAAGATGAATCAGGCTTTCATGCGACAGGTCAATAATTGAATCATCTGTAAGCCGGGCAGGAAATGAAGTCAGGAATGAAATTGAGGGATTGCGGAATTTTTCAATAATATCTGTCAGATCATCACTGCTGCAACGGATAACCGATTTCAATGTTCTGATATTCGATGGGTAACGGATACCCTTATTATCAGAACCCTTCCCTGTTATGGTTTTGAATAATTTTTCACATATTTCTTTACCTTTCTGTTCAAAGCTTTCGTAAACCTCATCAGCATGCCGGGAGATTGAATCCTTCATAGTGCCGAAAGCGTTGAAATCCGAGAATCCTATTGGTCTTTCTGTTTCATCAAGCTCTTTCCATCGAGTCCAGATACGCATAAGTGCATGCTGCAGGACCGGAAGCTGATCATTCCGTTCACTGATCTCGCTAATAAGCAGGTCGACAAGTTCGGGATCGATCTTTACTCCTGTATTTTTCAATGGGCCTTCAATCGCTTTCCTAATGCCTTCCTGCTGCATACCTGAAACAAAATAGTTGCTGTTGTTAAGCAGATTTGTGAGACTCCTGTAATGAGCACATTCAGGCAGCAGGTCAGACCTTATAACCACTGCAAGGTAAAAGTCGGGATTGCCCCTTATAATAGCGTGCGTCAGAAGATTGATGAATCCTGCAGTTTCTCTGCCCGTTCCCTTTCCTGTCTCCGGCGATCCGTACCTGAATAGCTCTTCAAACTGATCGATGATCAAAAGGATCTTCCTTTCCTTTCCTGATGAGTACTTCTTAATAGCCTCATCAATGCCGTTCGGGTTTCCTTTCAGAGTGTTTAATATCTCTTCCCTGCTTAGTTCCTTCTTACCCGTGGTTCCAAACATTTCTGTTAAAGCATCAGCAAGGCTGCCGAAAGGATCATTTCCCGGTTTCATATTAATAATCACCCAGAACGGCGGTCCGTTCAGGGACAGATCTTTGATCTTTGGTACCAGTCCGCACTGGATAAGCGACGATTTGCCGCTTCCGGATGCTCCGATAATTGCAAGGAACCTGTTCTTGATAATTTTTCCGGCAATCTCTTTACTTTCAGTTTCACGTCCGAAGAAATATTCGCTTTCCCCCGATGTGAAAGGTCTCAGTCCGGGAAACGGATTTAATTCTTCATCTTTCGTAATTACAGGCGCCATAAGCAGTTATCGATTATTCTTCGTTTTCATCAATATATTTAAAAATCGCAAAAGAGCTTTGAGGATAAAGGAAATAAAACTCCCTTACAGCATTTAAAGGCAATACATAACAAAATGAGTAGGATGTCCTCAAATCTCTTATTACACTGTTCAGATCAGTATTTTCATTGAAATTCACAAATACTTTCAGATTCTGGCTTCCATCCGAAAAAGACCAGAGTACCGTGCCCGACGGCTGTGAATAAATTCCTGTCTGATCGCTCCTGAGGAAGGACATTTTTTCTGCCAGAAAGATCAGTTCCTCCTCTGCATTACGCGGGAAAACTGATGCCAGAAACTTTGTTTTTTCATAGATAAGCTCTTTATCATCAGTTTCACCTGATAATTATTTTTTCGAGTTTCTTTCTGTCCGGTTCCGGGATTCTGTCCGAAGTAATATGGAAAAGTTCCTTCGAAGTTCCTGCCTATCAGTTTTGAAGCCTCCTCCTGAAGCAATTCGTCGGGACTGAAAAGCAATGCCACAACCGATTCTCCAAGATCTACCTTCCCAATATTCTTAATGCTCCTGATCGCACATGCTTTAGTCCAGATGCTCAGAAGGTTATAATCACCATTAATTATTTCTTCCAGGAGGTCGTCATAATGGATCGGTCCGCATTGGAAATACCGCCCAAGTTTTTTCAGCCGCTTTTTATCAGCCCCGGCATCAGGAGTGTTCTCCTGAACCTGTTTTGCCGAATCACCGAATATTATCTCTGCAAGCTCGGGAATATATCTGACATTGTCCTCCTTGTTATTCTGTTCCTTGATATTCAGGGTAATTTCTCCTTTGTCATATACCATGATCAGAAGGTTTTTCAGGAATGATCTCCACCGGCTATATTCTTTTTCAAATTCCTGAAGGAGAACAGGATTGTTATCGTGCAGACATACTTTTGCCGAAATTATCCATGCAAGCGTGCCAAATGTTTCATTTATAATCTTTATAAAGGCGTTCCTTCTGCTCTTCATCTGTCCTGTAGCCGCAATTGATCAACGCTGTCAGAGCTAATTCCTTAAGCTGTCTTGAATTTGACCATAACCGTTCCAGGATAAAAGACATATTCTCCCTTGGGCAGGTTTTTGCGAAGAGCCTCAGAATTGTTTTGCTTATTCCGATGTTGCCGGACGACACCAGATAAAAGCTGGTAACTTCTTTGCTGACAGCATCTCCGAGAGTTACTAGTACAGAAAATGCGTCTTCCTTTAAGGCTGGAGTATTAAGGCAATCGCAAACCTCCTGGATCATGTCGGTCATTTTGAATTTTCCGATCAGGAAAAGACCTAACCGTTTAATTTCCACCGATTTATCCCTGAGAAGCTTCAGAATCTCTGTGGTCTGTGGATATCTAACTCCGGCAAGAATTATTCGGGCATTCTCAATCTTCTGTTCTTCTTCGATACCTGCGGGGGTTGATTTTTCAGGACCTTTCTTCCTGGCAGTATCTTCTTCTATAATCTCGACTATCTCCGAGGCGCGCTGCCGAACGCTTTCATCAAATCGTCCGGCACCGGCGATCTTTTTCAGGGCAGGGATCAGGTTTATATCATGCTTAATAAGGGCATGGCTGAAGAGTTCCTCCAGAAACCACTTGTTGTTGATTTTATCAATCACCTCCAGATTGCCAGTCTCCAGATGGTAAAGATCTGACCTGAAAAGTGTTTTGCCTGAGAATCTGCTTTTCAGGTTTTCCCATCCTGCTGATTCCTTCAGGGTATCTGTTTGCTGTACGGGGAATGAAATTGGCCTTTTGCCCATAAAACCGACTGAATTAAATAATTATTCTAATTTAAGAAATTATGATCAACAAACATCATCGGATCCATTTCTTAACCAGTGAATACAGGACAGGGATATCAGTTTCATTTCCATCCACGGTAATCTCTGCCTTTGTATACCACTTTTCCCTTTCATTCAGTTTTTTATGAATATAATCTTCCAGTTCGTCCTTACCAATATTATCAATAAGAGGCCGTGCTTTTGATGATTTGACAAGCCTGTCCTTTAAATGTTCCGGAGTGGCCCGGAGATACACTGTCAGCCCAGTTCCCAGCATGAAATCCATATTATCGTCAAAACATGGTGTGCCTCCTCCCGTTGAAATCACTGTCTGCATTTCTGAAGCCAGATTCCTTAAGGTCTGGGATTCAATCGAACGGAAAAAAGATTCACCTTTTTCGGAAAAGATTTCAGGAATCTTTATCCCTGCAACTTCTTCAATTCTCCTGTCAAGGTCAATAAATGACCAATTGAGCATGGAGGCAAGCTTTTTTCCAGTCGTTGATTTACCGCTTCCCATGAAACCTATAAGGAATATTTTATTGTGCTCATACATTACAGCTCAAGCTTCATCTGTGCCGGATCGTTGTGAATATCAGGATGTTGAGGTTCGTCGTTTTCTTCCTGTCCAAGAGTTGACGCTGCTTCTTTTTTAACTACAGGCTCTATCTCCTGTATGTTTTCAACCATAAAACTGCTCAGCCTCTTTCCTTTGGCTTTATAGCTTTTTACACCAATGAATTCAGCTACTTCAATTATTTCGTTTTCGCGTGTTTTATGCTTTCCGCCAAAAATTATTTCAAAACGCGGGTATTCAACTTCTGTGAGGCTTATGAGTTTTGATTCCGGATCTTCATTAATGAAACACAATGGTTTTTCCGATTCTTCTATAGTAAACCTTTTTACGTAATAGAACTTCTGCTCTGCATCCCAGTAAATAGCTGAATAAACTTTCCCGGGACGGTATTTCTCGATTATCAGTATATTGTCTTCAAAATGATTTGAGAGATCGAAACCGGTAATCCTGAAAAATCCGTTTTTAGTTATGACAAGTATTTTGTCATCGGCGCTGAACTCACCGAGATACAGGCCTCTTCCATCAACATTCAGCCTGAATACCGCATCATCAAACCATATCTTCCTTCCACCGAGAGTAGATAATCCCTTCTCCTTCAGGCTTATCTTTTGCACCGCATTCTTCGTCAGGATGTTACCCATAGAGGATTTCCCCTTAATCGCCAGCTGTCCGAAATCAAATTCAAAGACCAGCTTTTTAAGCCTTGCCTTTGGCTTGTGATGAACCTTGATTACCTCAGCTTCACCGTTTGGATTAGCACTGAAGTAGATGATTTTTGATCCGGGAGTTCCCCTCGTAAGGTTATATTCCTTATCGCGGGTAAGACCGGTTATGGCGCATCGCTTTACAAACAGCGGACCATCCTTCCCATCCTGGTAAACAATATTATAGATCGTCCGCTCGTCATTTTTCAGAAAGACCTGGGCATAAAGGATATCATTCCCGACAAATACCTTTTCCGCAACTTTCGTTATAAGATAAACTCCATCTTTCCTTATTACAATTATATCGTCAATATCGGAGCAGTCACAAACAAACTCATCCTTTTTCAGTCCAGTGCCGATAAATCCTTCTTTGTAATTAATGTAAAGCTTTGCATTGTTAGCCACAACTTTGGTTGCCTGGATAGTATCAAATGACCTGATTTCGGTTTTTCTTTCCCTTCCTTTTCCGTATTTCTTCTTTATCTGTCTGAAATAGTTTATGGCGAACGGAATAATATTCCGGAGGTGATTTTTCACCTCTTCAAGTTCAGCTTCAATTGCCTTTGATATGCTCATCAGCCTTTTCGGAATCGTACTTTGATATCCGCTTGATCTTGATTTCTGTCAGCTGAATTATATCTTCCCTTGTCACATCCCGCAAGCAACCTTTTTCTGAAGGGTTTAAGGCCTTTGTCAATCGTCTCAATCACAGATTCCCATGTTTCGCATTCCTCAATATCCCGGTATATCCTTTCCTCAATGAATATTTTTTCGAGTGATCGACATGTGCCAGTCTTCCTGAAGCTCATTCTGCCGGATTTCAAGTTCGGTGGTAAGAAGCTTTACAGTATTATCGGTTGAATGCTTTAAGTATATCACTCACTCCCATGAAGGATGGCTTGCTGTCGGAAATAACACATGTATTCGGTGAAATGGAATATTCGCAATCGGTCAGGGCATAAAGGGCATCAATGGTTTTATCAGGTGAAACTCCCGGCATCAGCTGAATTACAATTTCAACATTTGCAGAAGTATTGTCATCGATTCTCCTGATCTTTATCTTTCCCTTTTCGTTAGCCTTAATAATCGATTCGATAAGAGTTGTGGTTGTCTTTCCGAAAGGTATCTCGGTGATAACCAGGGCTTTTTTATCTACCTTCTCGATCTTCGCCCTGACTTTTACAGCTCCTCCCCTCTGTCCGTCGTTATATTTTGAGACATCAACCAGACCTCCGGTCGGGAAATCGGGATAAAGCACAAATTCCTTTCCAAGGAGATAATCTATGGAAGCATCGATAAGTTCGTTGAAATTATGAGGAAGTATTTTTGAAGCAAGTCCGACAGCAATACCTTCACCCCCCATGGCAAGCAGAAGCGGGAATTTTACAGGCAGTGTAACAGGCTCTTTGTTCCTGCCGTCGTACGAAAGCTTCCATTCAGTTGTTTTAGGATTGAACACAACATCGAGAGCGAATTTCGAAAGTCTCGCCTCTATATATCTGGGTGCAGCAGCGCCGTCGCCTGTAAGGATATTGCCCCAGTTTCCCTGGGCATCGATCAGCAGGTCCTTCTGTCCAAGCTGAACAAGTGCATCTCCGATCGAAGCATCGCCATGGGGGTGGAACTGCATAGTATGACCGATAATGTTGGCTACCTTGTTGTAACGGCCGTCATCCATCCTTTTCATTGAATGAAGGATACGCCTCTGAACAGGTTTCAGCCCGTCATCGAGATGCGGTACCGCCCGTTCAAGGATTACATAGGACGCATAATCCAGGAACCAGTCCTGGTACATTCCCGACAAAGCCGTAACTGAATGCAGTGCAACAGGACCCTTCGGAATATCTTCTTTACCTTCCGGCTGATCTATATCAAGTTCCTGATCTTCCATCCTTTAACTCTTTCTCCCTAAACCCGGTTCATTTTTCCTGCTCAACAAGATCTTCCTCCACTCTAAGGTTCTCAATAATGAAATCCTGGCGGTCAGGGGTATTCTTTCCCATATAAAACTCAAGATATCCGTTAACAGCATCATTCTTCTTCATCCTTACCGGTTCAAGACGTATATCTTTTCCTATAAAATGCCTGAACTCATCAGGAGAGATCTCACCGAGACCCTTGAACCTTGTTATTTCAGGACTTGGTCCGAGAGCCTTAATGGCTTTTGCTTTCTCTTCAGGTGAATAGCAATATCTTGTATCTTTCTTGTTCCTGACCCTGAAAAGTGGTGTTTGCAGAATGAAAATGTGTCCTTTCTTTACGAGATCCGGAAAGAACTGAAGGAAGAAAGTCAGAAGAAGAAGCCTGATATGCATCCCGTCGACATCGGCATCGGTGGCAATAACGATATTGTTATATCTCAGATCCTCAATGCCATCCTCTACGTTCAGTGCCGACTGAAGCAGGTTAAACTCTTCATTTTCGTAAACTATCTTTTTTGTAAGCCCGAACGAATTGAGCGGTTTGCCCCTGAGGCTGAAAACAGCCTGTGTTTCAACGTCCCTCGATTTGGTAATTGATCCGCTGGCTGAATCTCCTTCGGTTATGAAAATTGTCGATTCGAGCTTCCTCGCATCGTTGGTGTTGTAATGTATCCGGCAATCACGCAGTTTTTTATTATGAAGGCTTACTTTCTTTGCCCTGTCCCTTGCCAGTTTCTGAATCGAGGAGATTGCTTTTCTTTCCTTTTCCGAATCCTGAATCTGTTTGAGAATTATTCTTGCTGTTTCGGGATTTTTATGAAGATAATCATCAAGCTGCTTTTTAATAAATTCACTGATGAAAGTTCCTGACCGAAGGTCCTTCCGGACCCATATCTTTCGATCCAAGCTTCGTTTTCGTCTGGGATTCAAAAATAGGTTCTTCAACCTTTATGCTTATTGCAGCAATTATTGATGACCTGATATCAGAAGGATCATAATCCTTTTTATAAAAATCACGGATGGTTTTGACATATGCTTCACGGAAAGCCAGCAGATGTGTTCCCCCCTGGGTTGTATTCTGCCCGTTCACAAAGCTGTAATAATCCTCACCGTACTGCAAGCCATGAGTGAATGCGATCTCAATATCCTCACCTTTAAGATGAACGATTGGATAAAGTCCCTCCTTGCTCATGTTTTCGTTCAGCAGATCTACCAGACCATTTCTTGAGAAGAACTTGTTCCCGTTAAAATTTATTATGAGTCCGGAATTCAGATATATGTAGTTTTTCAGCATTGAATCCACATATTCCGATATATAATAATAATTACCGAACATTGCTTCGTCAGGCTGGAAGATCACTTCAACGCCATTTTCTTCCTCAGTTGGCTTTAGGGGATGATCCTTAATGAGAATACCATGCTCAAACTCACTAACCTTAATCTGTCCGTCGCGGATTGACCTGATGATAAAGCTGGATGAGAGAGCGTTAACAGCTTTGACGCCAACACCGTTCAGTCCGACTGACTTTCTTGAAAGCTTTGGAATCATACTTAGCCCCCGTATTCATCCGTCGAAACAGCCTCGGTCAACTTTTCCTAAAGGAATACCACGACCGTAGTCACGGATCCTTACCTCATTACCGTTGATGGCAACATCAATTTTCTTTCCGAATCCCATCATGTATTCATCAACGGAGTTATCCATTACCTCTTTAATAAGAACATAGATACCGTCATCCTGCGATGAGCCATCACCCAGCTTCCCGATGTACATACCCGGCCTTAGCCTGATATGTTCCCGCCATTCAAGAGTTTTTATATGTTCTTCAGAATATCCAACAACTGACATTTTGCAGAATTTTGCGCAAATATAGTTATTTCAGTCATGGTCTGTCCTGCCAATTTTTCAACAATGACTTCAATTTTTAACCGGGGAAAAGTGACAAAAATCAGTCGACTAAAATATTTATCTGATTAATTGACAATTAAATCAGACCCTAAAATGTTGATAAATCTGTGATCACGTCAATACCCATTTGCTTCATCAGGACGGCTGCATTCATTTTACGGGTAATGCCCTCGCGGAGTATATAATCGAAGCTAATTTTCTCTCCGTCAATCTCAATTTCAAAGCATTTGTTAACAACATTCCCTTGAAATTCTTTTTCCATTTCACCGGAGATAAGGACTTTAAGCCCTTTGAGGAAAAGATACTATCCTTCCTCTTTAAACAGGTGTTCAGGCTTTTTATTTCCTGTTCATCTTAAAGAAGGATCGCACCGACCCTGAAAACTGATTTCTTCTGATAATAATCCGAATTTCTGAAATCAAAATTCCATGTCCACTCCTCCTTCTGCCTTCCTTCGGGAAGGTCAACAAGAACTGAACTGATTTCATTTACCCTGCCTGAGCTCTCAGTTATCACCTCTGACAGATCAGTTATCAGAACCGAATTATGACTTTTAAGGAATGACAAGTGACTATTCTGGATTGCTTTCCTGAACAGCAAAAAGCTCTCTTCATCAGCAACCGACTTCCTCTTCAGCAACTCAACAGGAAGAGCTTCAAGTTGGGTAAAGATGTTCAGTGAAACTACCATACCTGTGTTAAACTGTGGCTTGTATTCCGGTATTCTGATATCATTAAGGGAATGCAGCTTATTGAAAAAATATCTACGGCCTGCCTTGTTCCATACCTCCGAGATTAATCCTCCTGAAACATCCTCTTCCCTCAATACTACATTCTTCATACCGGAAACCTGGCTTTTGACTTCGGGAGGATGAACAATATCTACAAGGTTTATTTCTGATGCCCGGTCAGACATTTCATTGAGGGGAAGATCGAGAAGCCAACCGCTTCCCAATACTGTTACGACTGAGGGTTTATGGAAATCGAGCGATTTTAGGATGAAATCCCTGCAGTTCTTCAAATGAGTGTTCCAGCTTCCTTCCTCCCCAATATGATGATAAATCAGTCCCCGCTGATAGTTGTAAAAACCCATCTTTTGAAGGATCCGTCGGTATGGGGCGCTATGCGGCATTTCCTTAATTTTCTGCCCTGAACCCTTTAAGAGCCCGGGTCATAAATGTACTGAATTTAAGGGCCAGGGCGTCGCAATCATCTGTATTAAATGCTTCCGGTTGAACAGGGTCCAGGACTTTTATTCTAATTTTATATCCTGCCTTAAAAATCAGTCCGTGTTTTGGCAAAACGTTGCCTGTGCCATCGACCAGCACTGGCAGAATTGGCTTTTTGGCGCTTATTGCAAGCTGGAATGCTCCCCTTTTGAAGAATCCTATATTTCCGTTAACCGACCTGGTACCTTCAGGGAACATCATAATTGAAGTTCCGTCTTTAAGACAATTGTACGCCTGCTCAAGCATCTCTTCCTTGCTTTCATTGTTGCCCCGGTCGACTGTGATATACTTCGCCATGCTCAGATACCAGCCCAGCACCGGCCTCTTCATGTTCTCTATTTTAGAGATCCAGCAGAACCGGTACCGGAGGCAGTTTATCAGGAGGATATCCAGGATTGACTGGTGGTTTGAGATGATGACATACGTGGCTTTTCTGTCAGCTTTTTCCCTGCCCTCAATTTTTATTTTCCATATCGGCATCATCATTGCGATCAAGTAAGACTGGTAGATCAGCACCCAGTGCATTATCCTCCTTTGCCTGTCGAATGGCAAAACAAGGAGCCAGACAAGGCATGTCAGCGGGAAGAAAATCAAAATAAACAAAATACTAAAAATCCAGACAAAAACTGATTTCAGAACATCCATTTTACGAAAACTTAACTTATTACCTCTCTGTGGATCTCAGCGTCTTCCCTGTACTCTCGACCTCACCCTAACCCCTCTCCGGGGGAGATGGGCTAATTATTTTAACTGCATTTACTCCCCTTCTCTCTCAGGAGAAGGGGTAAGGGAATGAGGTCAATTGCCACTCAGAGAAGATACAAAGTTGTAAATTTCTATTTCAGTTTAAAATAAATTATAAACATCAAATCCTGCCCCCAGGAGCTTTTCTTTTTCGAACACCTCCTTGATATCTCTTACCATATGCCTGCACCCGATCAGCCTTTTTTCAGCTGTCTCAAACTCTCCGGATCCCTTGAATTCACATTCCTTTATTACCCCCTCTTTAACAAATAAATAGAAGGAGATTTCATTTCGTCTGAAAACAAACCGGTTATTAAAATAATATTCAGGTCCGTATGCATAATTCCACTCCCATGTTATGTACTTTGTGGCAGCAAGTTCCATTATTGCATGACTCTGAGCTCCAGACAAAACATAAGTTTCTGAACCGGAAATGTTCCTTAGAAACCATTCCATCATCAGGGACTTGAATGCCAGTATATCATCCCCGTTTTTTAATGCGGCTTTTAATACGTTTATCAGATTTGTAACCGGAGAGGGGTTTGAGCCGACAGCCCTTGTTTTATACTTACTTGTATCACTCCGGATAGCTCCTTTAAGCATGTTGATATCTGTATCATACAGCAGCGTTCCGTGATGCAGCACCCTGTCGTGATAAACATGTTCCGAATTACCTGAGATCTTTAATCCATTGACTTTCAGATCATTCTTACCTTCTAATTTCGCTTTAACCCCGATTGACGATAAAAACTCAATCACAGGAAAAGTATATTTTCTGAAATCGACCTGTTTTCCCGGTTCACTCTTTAATATAAAGGAAAAGTTCAGGTTTCCCTTATCATGGAACACTGTCCCTCCGCCCGAAATTCTTCTGATCACAGGGATATCGTGTTCAGTCACAACCCTGGTATCAACCTCCCTGTGAACCACCTGGTGTTTGCCTATTATAACTGAGGGTTCATTGATCCCAAGAATCAGAAAATCCTCATTGTTGTTTTTAAGCAGATATTCATCAACAGCAAGGTTGAAAAACGGATTGGTTGATTCAAGGTTTATGCAGAACATAAAAACTTTGTTGCGGATTAAGCCCCCCCTTTGAGGGGGTTGGGGGGTTGACTAACGGGGTTGACTGGTTTATTAGTAATGGTAATACGTTGCTTACTGAAGTACTTACGATGCTGAAGGACATACCTGTCAGTTAAACTATAAAGCCTGAACATACCCCATCCGATCAGAGCCCCTAGAATTGCACCGCCAATTACATCACCGGGATAATGAACACCCAGGTATATCCTGCTGTAACTTACCAGGGCTGCCCAAATAATTATGCTTATTGAGTACCATCTTTTCCTGATAAATATCAGGCTGAACAAGGCAACATTAAATGAATTTGCAGCATGCGATGAAACAAATCCGTAAAGTCCTCCGCACCTGCCATTAACAAGATGCACAAGTCCCTCAAGTGAAGGTTCATGGCACGGACGCAGCCGGAGTACTGAATTTTTTATTACCAATGCGAGCTGATCAGTCATTGTAACAGCAATAATTATGAAGATGATTATTATCAGAAACTTCCTTTTATACCTGAATCCCAGATAGATCAGGATTACCAGATAAAGAGGTATCCACACGCTGATCATGCTCAGTGTATACATAACCTTATCCCAGAAAGGCGAGTTGGCGGAGTTCAGGAAAAGGAAAAGTTGCTGGTCAATCTGTACAGGTACTGAAAACATTAATTATTGAGGATTTTCCAGATCATATCTTTTAGTGTGTTGATGCCCTCACCGGTAACCGAGGAAATGAAAACCCTTGAAACGTCAGGCAGATCAAGCCTGATTTCTTTTTTAAGCTCCTCGTCAAGCAGGTCGGACTTTGAAATTGCAAGCATCCTTTTCTTGTCGAGCAGCTCAGGATTGTACATCTTCAGCTCATTTACGAGGATCTCATACTCCTCCATAATATTCTTGCTGTCGGCTGGTATTATGAAAAGGAGCATCGAATTTCTTTCAATATGCCGCAGGAATCTTATTCCCAGTCCCTTGCCCTCGTGTGCACCCTCAATAATCCCAGGAATATCAGCCATCACGAAAGACTTGTCATCCCTGTATGACACAATTCCAAGGTTCGGGACAAGCGTTGTGAACGGGTAATCTGCAATCTTTGGTTTTGCAGCCGAAACAACTGACAGAAGAGTTGATTTTCCGGCATTAGGAAAACCGACAAGTCCAACATCGGCAAGTATCTTCAGCTCGAGAATAAAAATATCCTCGACTCCGGGTTCTCCCGGTTGCGCATATCTTGGTGTCTGGCGGGTAGCTGACTTGAAATGGGTGTTTCCAAGTCCGCCACGGCCCCCTTTCGCGAGGATCTTATCATCACCGTGATCGGTGATCTCAAAGAGTATCTCGCCTGAATCCTCTTTCCGTGCAATGGTTCCCAGCGGAACTTCAATTATCACATTTTCTCCTTCAGCCCCGGATGATTGCTGAACGCCTCCTGCTCCTCCGTTGCCGGCAAATATATGCCGTCTGTATCTCAGATGTAGAAGGGTCCACATCTGGTTGTTCCCCCTTAAGATAATATGTCCTCCCCTGCCGCCGTCACCACCGTCAGGGCCTCCCTTGGGAATAAATTTTTCCCTTCTCAGATGTGCTGATCCTGCCCCACCTTTCCCGGCGCGGCAATAAATCTTTACATAATCAACAAAATTCGAACCGGACATATCTTTTTCTTAATTCAGTTAGGCTCGCCCCCCAACCCCCCCAGGGAGGGGTTAATTGCTGGTTGAATTAACCTCTTCTGGGAGGCAGGGGGGCATCTCACGGAGTGTCAGATAAATTTCTTCATGCTGCCGCTGAGCCTTCCGAAGATATCATCAATTGTTCCCATTCCATTAACAGGCTGATAGATACCTTTTTTCTTGCAGAAATCGATTATGGGTTCTGTTTTGGCCCTGTAAACATCGATCCTGTTCTCAATCACAGCCGGATCCTTATCATCAGGCCGGCCTGATTGTTCTGCCCTGAGAACCAGCCTTTTCACCAGCTCATCATGTTCAACATCCAGGACGAGCATGCTGTCGATCTTCATACCCCTTTCATTCAGCATCTTTTCGAGCGCAATGGTCTGGGCGACAGTACGCGGAAATCCGTCAAATAAAAATCCCGCACAATCTTTTGAACTGTCTATTTTGGTCGCTATCAACTCAATAACAACTTCGTCAGGGACAAGTTCACCTTTCGACATGATTGAACTCATTCGTTTGCCGAGTCCAGTGCCTGCTGCAATCTCAGCACGTAGCATATCGCCTGTTGAAAGATGTTTCAGATTGAATTTCTCAGCCAGCTTTACCGATTGGGTCCCCTTGCCTGATCCGGGAGGACCAAAAATCAAAAAATTAAACATAGAAATTTTTTTAAAGTAATATTTTATAAACTGCAGGAAGGTTACGCCCAAAACCGTCATAGTCAAGACCGTAACCAATCACAAAATCGCCAGGTATTTCAAAACCGATGTAATCCAGTTTTATTTTCTTCGTATAGGCAGCAGGTTTGAGTAGTAAGGTCACAACTTTGATTTCCGAGACATTCCTTCCAGCCAGATCATTTATTGTATGTTCCAGCGTATCTCCGGTATCAACAATGTCTTCAATTATGACCACATTTTTGTCCTTCAGATCTTCATTCCAGCCTATGAGCTGCTTTACCGAGCCTGATGAGCAGGTGCCTGAATAAGATGAAAGCTTGAGAAATGTTATTTTGGCTCTCAGGTTTATTTTCTTGAACAGGTCGGAGGCAAATATAAAGGCACCGTTAAGGACACCTATAAAAGTAACCTCCCTGCCGGCAAAATCGTGGTTTATCCGGTCAGCAAGCTCATTTACCCTGTCCTGGATTGCCTTTTCGGGGATAAACTCTACGAATTTCTTATCCAGGATCTGTACTTCTTTCATTACCTTAGTTTTGAATTATGAACCGCTGCGAAAATATGAAAATAATAACTTATTTTTGTCCTTATCAGGAAGTTAAATTAAAATATTTTGAATGAAACCTGTCGTAAGCATAATAATGGGCAGCACATCCGACCTGCCTGTGATGGAAAAAACAGCACAGATACTAAATGACCTGAAAATACCTTTTGAGATGAGTGCCCTTTCTGCCCACCGGACTCCTGAGGAAGTCGCGAAATTTGCAAAAGAGGCCGAATCGCGTGGGATTAAGGTCATTATTGCTGCTGCCGGTATGGCTGCACATCTTCCGGGAGTGATAGCTTCCTTGACACCTGTTCCGGTAATAGGGGTTCCGATAAATGCTTCGCTCGAAGCCCTGGATTCCATTCTGTCAATTCTGCAGATGCCTCCGGGAGTTCCGGTTGCAACAGTTGGTGTAAATGCGGCGCAAAATGCGGGAATTCTTGCAGCTCAGATTTTAGGAACCGGAGACAGGGAGGTAATGAAAGCTGTTATAAAATACAAAGGTAGCCTGAAGAAAAAAATAGTTGAGGCTAACGAAGAGCTGAAGAATATCAAATATCCCTTTAAAACAAATTAATGACCATGAACCCCCCTATAGGTTGGGCAGGGAGGCGAACCTCACAAAGTTAAACAGCACTTATCACAGGGTGAAAAAAAAAATTCGATCTGGTAGTCCGGATCGAATTTTTTGTTTTACCTTAGTCATATAATTTGAAACAGTTGTTCTCGCTGCACAAAATATCTGTTTCGGTTTTTGCTATTTTCTTATTTTCATCAGCCTCTGCGGGCGATCCATTGTGTTTTTCCGCAGGAGCCGGTGAAATGGGAATGAGCAACACATGTGTCATGAAATCTGGATTCTGGTCCTCATTTCATAATCAGGCGACACTTCCATATTACAAAGCACTTTCTGCCGGAGTTAATTACGAGAACAGGTTTAACATCAGCGAGCTGGGAACAAGAACCGCAGGCTTTGTTGTGCCGGTAGGAAATGCTTGTCTGGCAGCAATTTACAGTCATTTCGGGTACGGTGATTTTACGCGGCAGAGCGCTGGTCTTGCATGCGGATTAAAATTTTCTGAAAAAATATCAGGCGGGGTTCAGGTCGATTACCTGGCGGAGAAGGCATCGGGAGAATATAATGACCGACAGTCACTTACGTTCGAAACTGGGATTTGTTATCTGCCATCCGACAAGATACGTCTGGGAGTGCACTTATTTAATCCTGTTCCGGGATCATGGAGAAAAAGGGTTCTGCCATCATCAATCAGGGCGGGTGCGGGTATCTATCTGAGCAAGGTTTTGTTTGCGGGTGCGGAAGTTGAGATGGAAACTCGAAGGAAGCCGGTGGCAAGAATAGGGTTTGAATATGAAACATTGAAGAATTTCTGGTTCAGAGGAGGTTTCAGCAGCGAAAACACCTCGTTCAGTTTCGGGATCGGGTACCTGGTGAAATTTGTACAGATCGACCTGGGTTTTGCAACTCATGAAAAGCTGGGGGTCACTTCCTCTGCTTCAATAATATTCCAGATAAAATGAAATCCAAAAAGAAATCCTTTGCACTCTTTGTGGTTAAAAAGGAATCCGATAAAAATTTAAAGACTTACTTTTTTATCCTGGCTTCTATGTTGACGGTATTTACTTCTTCGGGTCAGGATGAAAAAGTTACACAGATAATATCCTCAATCGCTGAAGAACTCACTGATAATGAAACAGATCCTGAGGCTGTTGCGCGATTTATAGAAAAACTTTACGACCTGAATGAAAAACCTGTTCAGCTTAATTCCGCCGATGAATCTGAACTTTCCCGCCTATTCTTCCTCACCGACTTCCAGATCAAAGCCCTGGCTGATTACGTGCATTCATCAGGAAATATTTATTCAGTATATGAAATCGCCAACATTCCCGGATTCGACCGCGAACTTGTTGAAACAATTATCCCCTTTGTTTCAGTTGATAAAGAGAAATCAATCATGAGGGATTCTGTACACATCAGACACAATCTTCTCTCCAATTTTTCGATGAGATTTCCTCATTCAGATACCTCCTTCCTCGGTCCGTCATTTAAACTACTAAACAGGTACAAATTATCTGCTGGAAGATTTACAGGAACCCTCACTGCTGAAAAAGACAACGGAGAAAAATTACTCACAGGCAAACCCCCACTGCCTGATTTTCTTGCTGCAAGCATTTGCTGGTCGAGCAAAGGACTAATCAGAAAAATTATCATTGGTGATTTCGGAGTGCGCTTCGGTATGGGAACAGCCATCAATACAAGTTTGCGCACCGGGTTGTCACTCACCGCATCAGGATATTTATCCGGGGGCGAAGAAATAAGATCCTATACTTCAACTGATGAAAATAATTATTTCCGTGGTGCGGCTTCCCACTTCCAGCTGAAAAGAATCGGGTTAACTGCCTATTATTCTCTAAACAGGATTGATGGGACTATAATTCCATCTGACGGAACATCAGAAAATTATGTCGGTTCTTTTTACAGCTCCGGACTGCATGATAAACCAGCTTCGTTAGAAAAGAAGGACAACGTGGCTGAAACTTCTTATGGAATAAACCTTACATATAATCTGAATAAATCAAGGATAGGTATCTCCTGGGCAGGCAGCAGGTTTTCTTTGCCGGTAAACCTTACAGGACCGGATCCGGAGGATCTCTACAGTTTTACAGGGATCGGAAACTCAACATTATCAGCTTATTATAAAGCTTCTCTTAGGAAAATTGTATTTTATGCCGAGGTTTCAGCCAATCCTGACAAAAGGCTGGCATTTGTTCAGGGTTTATCCTTCCGTCCTGCCGACAGGCTGAGTATTAACCTTCTCTACAGGAACTATGATCCGGGCTACACATCTTTCCACGGGACAGGTCCGTTCAGCAGCTCTGCGGGAGATAATGTCCGTGGAATTTTCGGTAATTTCACATTTGAAGCTGCACGGCATGTTTTCATAAGCGCGGGATGTGATCTCCGGTACTATCCATGGGCGAGATACAGGTGCGGCGCCCCTTCGATGGCTATAAGCAGGGAAGTGAAAATTAAATACCTTCCATCCCAAAAGATTTATGCCGAAGCGGTTTACAACTATCGCTTTATAATGCTTGATGCCCGCGACACCTATGGGACCGAAAAGCAGGAAAACATTGTAACAAATACGTTTAAAGGGATTATAAATTATTCCTTTTCTGATAACCTGACAATCGGTATGCGGATTGATTTTAAAGTCACCGATCCTGCCGGAAGAAGGGGATGGCTTCTTTTAAGTGATCTTAAGTACAGGTTCATGAAAATCCCGGTTTCTGTCTGGTTCAGATATTGCATCTTTAAAACTGATGACTGGTCTTCAAGGCTTTACACCTATGAAAACGACCTGCTCTACAGTTTCAGTATTCCTGCTTTGTCAGGCGAAGGGTGTCGGAGTTATCTGATGGTTTCATTAAAAGCCCGGAAGTTTATTGATCTTAGGATTAAATATGCGATAACCGACCTCATAAGTTCCGGGGTATCAAATGCAAATGAAGAATTAAGGATGCAGATAAGATTATGGTTTTAGGATATTAGTTGCGGTCACTGGCAATTTTAATATCCTTTACGTTCAGCTGAAGATTCTTGTTCCCCCTGAACTCATTCATTTCGATGGAATAACAAATATCAATGGGATTTCCTCCTTTTATATATTCGAAATGATCGGCTTGTCCAAATGCAATTGCCGGGAACGTCTTCTGTCCCGATGATTCCTCGCAGAGGTCGAGCTTCAGATGTTCCCCACTTGATCCGACCATCCTTCCGGTTCCGGAATCAAATACATTGCGTGAAACAAAAACCGGTGACATGTTTTCAGGTCCGAAAGGCTGGAACTTGCTCAAAAAGTTAAAGAATTCCTCATTCACTTCTGAGAATTTCAGCTCAGTATCAACAAACACCCTGGGAACAAGCTGATCCTCAGTTATTGTACTGTTAACAAACTGCTCGAAACGTTCCATGAACGGCTTGATATTCTCTTTTTTCAGGGTAAGGCCTGCGGCAAACATATGTCCGCCAAAGCTTTCGAGAAGGTCGCTGCACGCCTCAATAGCCTGGTAAAGATCGTACCCCTGGACCGAGCGGGCTGATCCTGTTGCAAAACCATTTGACTCAGTAAGAATTACAGTAGGCCTGTAATAAGTTTCAATCAGCCTCGAAGCCACGATCCCGATAACTCCTTTCTTCCAGGAAGGATTAAAAAGGACAGTCGTCCTGGCATTCACACTCCGCTGATCCTCCGAGATCATCCGCATTGCTTCCGTTGTAATTGAACGGTCGATATTTCTTCTTTCGACATTAAAATTACTGATCTCTTTGCTTATCCCGACTGCGAGTTTTGTATCGTTTGAGATAAGCAATTCAACGGCTTTACTGCCTGCTTCCATTCTTCCGGCAGCATTGATCCTGGGGCCCAGCTTAAAGACTACATCTTCAACTGTAAGGGCATGGCAAATTTCAGCTTCCCTGATAATTTCCCTAAGTCCTGTTCTGGGCGATTCATTAAGCTGCTTCAGACCGTAATAAGCAAGTACTCTGTTCTCCCCGGTCAGCGGTACTATATCTGAAGCAATGCTTACCGCTACCAGATCGAGATAATGTGCAATTTTGCCAAACGGGATCCCGTGAACCCGTGAATAGGCATGTACTAGTTTAAATCCCACACCGCAGCCTGAAAGCTCTTTATAAGGGTAGTTACATGAGGGCTGTTTTGGATCAAGAACTGCAAGAGCCTTTGGAATTTCATCGCCAGGGTAGTGATGATCACATATTATAACATCCAGCCCTTTCGATCTGGCGTATTTTACCTTTTCAACAGCCTTTATCCCGCAATCGAGCGTGATTACAATTTTACAGTTTTTCTGGAACGCGTAATCAATACCCAGGAATGAAACACCATATCCCTCCTTATAGCGGTCGGGAATATAGTATTCAACGCCGGAGTATTGCTCTTTAAGAAAGGAATACATGAGTGCAACTGCTGTTGTTCCGTCAACATCATAATCTCCGTAAACCAGTATTTTTTCATTTTTCTTTATCGCTGTGGATATCCTTTCCACCGCGACGTTCATGTCCTTCATCAGAAACGGATCGTGCAAATAACCCAGGTCGGGTTCAAAAAAAGCTTTGGCTTCTTCAGGCGTAGTTATATCCCTCTGTACCATAAGATTAGCCAATGCATCTGATAATCCAAGAGCACCGGCCAGATTCCTGACGACTGCTGAATCCCCTTTCTCCTTTACAACCCATTTCTTTTCCATTCCGTCTAATTTGTCCAACTCAGGTCAAAAACAAATTGAAGATTATTTTTTACCAGCAGTTTGATCTTCTCAAAATCCTGTTTTTCACCAAGTTCCTTTTCAAGTGACGTAACTCCCTTATCGGCCATTCCGCAGGGATTAATATAATTAAAATATGTTAGATCGGTATTAACATTAAACGCAAATCCATGCATAGTTATGAACCGGCTTGCCTTCACCCCAATCGCGCATATTTTCCTTGCTTTGGATTTGTTTCCCGGATCAAGCCAAACCCCTGTTGCACCTCCGAGCCTTGACCCTTTAATCCCAAATGCTGATACCGTCATAATAATCACTTCCTCCAGCCTGTAAATATATTCCTTAAGACCAATCTTAATCTTCTCAAGGTCAAAAATCGGATATCCTACAATCTGACCGGGACCATGATAGGTAATATCACCGCCCCTGTTGGTTTTGAAAAATTTTGCATCCTTTGCTTTAAGCTGGATAAGGTCAATCAGAAGGTTATTCTCCGATCCGCTTTTGCCAAGCGTGTATACGTGAGGATGCTCGACCAAAATCAGGGTGCCTGAACCGATGTTTTCGTTTAATGAAGCGTTCTGATTGTTGTGTAATTTAATATCGACAAGCTTTCCGAATATCTTCTCCTGATAATCCCACGCCTCCTTGTAGTCCTTCAACCCAATATCCTGATATATAACACTATAACTCAATAGGAATAAACTTAAAAATCACTTACAATATAGTTATATTAAGCCAGCCGATACATGTTTTTCAGCATGAAAAGAGGATCTTACCAGCGGAAAGCACTCTGCAAATTCAAATCCCCTGGTCAGGGCTATTTCCCGATATTCTTCAAATTTTTCAGGATCAGCATAACTGACAGGCTTCATGTGATTAAGGCTTGGCTGCAGATACTGGCCGATTGTAAGTATCCTGCATCCTGTCTTCAGCAGATCGTCCATAGTTTCAATTATTTCATCCTCATTTTCCCCGAGACCTAGCATGAATCCTGATTTTGCTCTCTTTCCATAGCCGGAAATGTATCCAAGGACGCCAAGGCTTGTTTCGTACTTTGCCCTGGTCCTGATAAGGGGAGTCATACGCCTGACAGTCTCAATGTTATGCGAAATAACTTCAGGGCCGGATTCAATAACTTTCTTAATGTTCTCAGTTTTACCATCAAAGTCAGGAATCAGTGTCTCGATAGTAATACCCGGATTCACTTCTTTTATACATTTTACGGTCTCTGCCCAGAATCCCGATCCCTTGTCAGGAAGATCATCCCGGTCGACTGACGTAATAACGCAGTGTTTAAGCTGAAGGGTCTTTATTGATTCAGCAAGCCTCATGGGCTCTTCAGGATCGGGAAGCAGCGGTTTACCGGTTGAAGTTGCACAGAACCTGCATGCTCTGGTGCAAATATCTCCCAGGATCATGAATGTTGCAGTACCGGCATTCCAGCATTCCCCAATATTAGGACAATTCCCGCTTGTGCAAATGGTGTTCAGGTGATTTTCCTGTATGAGCCGTTTCACCCTGGAGTAATTCTCCCCGCTTGCCCTCTGCATTTTAAGCCACTCCGGTAATCGTCTCCCCTTTTGCATTTCTGGATTTTTGGATTGGCAAAGGTACAAAAATTTGACCTCAATTATCCTCTTCTATAATTCCTGAACTCATCCCCATCCCTTCTTCCTAGGCTAAGAGAACGGGCAGAAGATATTGCAGATATGCGTTTTACGTCCTCCCTTTTGTCCAACTATAATGCAAAATTATTAATACTTTCCGGGACACAGAGAACCACAGAGAAAATATAAAATTGAAAATAAAAAATTCTATATTTGTTAACCGACAAAATTTTCAATAAACAATCAAAATAACATACAATGACTGAAAGTAATTTTAAAGTCAACCGTAACTACCAGACGGTTATTGGTGATTTTCCCAAAGTTGGCATTCGCCCGGTTATTGACGGCCGTGAAAGAGGTGTGAGGGAAGCTCTCGAAAAGCAGACTATGAATATGGCTAAGGCAGCTGCGAATCTTATCAGTAAAAGCCTTAAATATCCCGATGGGAAGCCGGTGGAATGCGTTATTTCAGATACCTGCATCGGCGGAGTTGCCGAGGCGGCAGCCTGCACAGAAAAATTCAGGAAGTCTGGTGTGGGTGTAAGCCTGACGGTCACACCATGCTGGTGTTACGGGAGCGAGACAATTGATATGGATTCCCTGCTCCCTAAAGCCATCTGGGGTTTTAACGGCACTGAAAGACCCGGAGCTGTATATCTTGCAGCTGCACTCGCGGGCCATACAATGAAGGGACTACCTGCATTCGGTATTTATGGTCATGATGTTCAGGATGCAGATGATCTTTCAATACCCGACGACGTAAGCGAAAAGGTCATCAGGTTCGCCCGGGCAGGTCTAGCAATGGCATTCTTGAAAGGTAAATCATATCTGTCGATGGGCTCTGTTTCAATGGGTATTGCCGGATCAATTGTAAGGGAAGATTTCTTCCAGGAATACCTTGGAATGAGGAATGAGTACATAGACATGAGTGAATTCACAAGAAGGCTCGATGAGGAGATCTATGATAAGGAAGAATATTTAAACGCGCTGGCGTGGACTAAAAAATACTGTAAGGAGGGTAAGGACCTGAATAAAAAACCTTCATCAAGGGCAAGGAAAGACAAAGAGTGGGAAATATGTGTAAAAATGGCAATCATTGCACGCGACCTCATGGTTGGAAATCCAAAGCTTAAAAAGTTTGGATTCGGCGAAGAATCCCATGGTCATAATGCTTTGCTGGCCGGATTCCAGGGACAGCGCCAGTGGACCGACCATATGCCCAATGGAGATTTTCTCGAAGCAATTCTCTGTTCTTCATTCGACTGGAATGGGATCAGGCCCCCCTACCTTGTGGCAACCGAAAATGATGCGATGAACGGGGTGCCTATGCTTTTAGGATACCTGCTTACAAATACTGCACAAATGTTTTCGGATATACGAACATACTGGAGCCCGGCTGCAATAAAAAGAGTGACAGGGACCAAAGCTGCAGGGCTTGCTGCCAACGGTATAATCCACCTTATAAACTCAGGCGCTTCTGCCCTTGATTTTTCCGGAAGGCAGAAGAAGAACGGAGAAGCCTGCATCAAGCCTTTCTGGGGTATCACATCAAAGGATGCTGAAGAATGTCTTAAGGCAACATTGTGGTCTCCGGGCAATACCGGGTATTTCAGGGGCGGAGGTTTTTCATCACAATTTACTACTATGGATGTAATGCCTGTTACCATTTCAAGGGTAAACCTTGTCAAAGGAATCGGGCCGGTTTTGCAGCTTGCAGAGGGATGGACAGTGGGACTTCCCGAAAAAATGAATAAGATACTTACCGACAGAACTGATCCGGGCTGGCCCACAACCTGGTTTGCACCACGACTCACCGGCAAAGGTCCTTTTGCAGATGTTTACTCGGTAATGGCAAACTGGGGGGCAAATCACTCAGCCTCAAGCTACGGACATATCGGAGCCGACATGATCACGCTGGCATCAATGCTGCGTATACCGGTTTGCATGCATAATGTAACCGACAAGGACATATTCCGTCCATGTTCATGGAATGCATTCGGAATGGATAAGGAGGGAGCTGACTACAGAGCCTGCCAGACATACAGCGCATTGTATAAATAAAACCGGCTGCACTGCTACTGCCGAAATATATGAACATTAACATTTGATCAATATGGAAACTCCTTCGGAAGAAAGAAAAATAGAAATTGGTACTGAAACACTAAATCATCTGAATTCCACCTGGAAGTGGACCATGTTTCTTTCCATACTCGGTTTTATATTCCTGGGTTTGATTATCATAGCGGGAGCGGTGACAAGCACTTTTCTGACTGCATTCAAAACGCAGGAGGCTAATCTGGGTGTACCTGAATCGCTGATGATAATCATTTTGATTGTGGTTGCTGCTATCTATTTCTTTCCTGTTCTCTTCCTTTTCCGCTTTTCCAGGAATACCCGCGATGCCATTCAGAATCTTGATAAAAGAAAACTTGAAAAAGCATTCAGGAATCTCAGGACTTACTTCACCTATATAGGAATAATGGTGATAGTGGTTCTGTCAATTTACTTCGTGGCATTATTTGCGGCAGGAGCGTCAATGTCATTTCTGAAAGGGATGTGACCTATGTCAGGTCGAGATATAGTGATAGTATTTGATTGCGGGGCAACCAATGTCAGGGTAATCGCTATCAACAGCACGGGTGAAATTCTGGCTTCAGAATCATCGGCAAATGTTACACATCCCGATCCATATTACCCTGACTACAGGATTTGGGATATTGGTGAGATCTGGACTAACTTGTGCCAGGCTTCGGGAAAAACCATTTCAAGGATCAATCCGGATAAAATTCTCGGAGTAACAGTAACTACTTTCGGCGTTGATGGCACACTCTTCGACAGGAACGGCAGGATGCTCTACCCTGTAATCTCCTGGCAATGCGAAAGAACAAACCGGATCATGTCGGAAATTGGCAGGTATATTCCTTTAATTGACCTCTATAAAGAGAGCGGAGTCCTGCCATTTAATTTCAATACATTAAATAAGCTAATCTGGTTCAGGGAAAACAAACCTGAGATTTTAGAAAAGAGTTACAGGTTTCTTTTTATGCCTTCCATATTCCTGTTCCTGCTTTCGGGTGAAATGATTAATGATGTTACAATGGCTGGTACATCGATGATGACTAACCAGGCAACGAGACAGTTTTCAAAGAACATCTTCACGAAAACGGCTTTGCCCCTGGAATTGATGGGACCGTTAGCTGAGGCAGGCTCGGTCGTTGGCAAGGTTACCTCAAAGGCTTCGGGAGAAACATCAATTCCACAAAATGTTCCCGTAGTAGCTACAGGACATGATACCCAGTTTGCAATATTCGGATCAGGTGCAGAAAAAAATCAGCCGGTGTTGAGTTCCGGAACCTGGGAAATTTTAATGGCGAGGACTGAAGATTTCAAATCGGGAAAGGAGCAGCTCGACATTGGTATCACTACCGAGCTGGATGCAGCTCCGGGATTGTATAACATAGGAAATCAATGGATCGCATCAGGGGTTATTGAATGGGTGCGAAGGAATTTATACAGCGATATCAGCGAGGATGTATATGAAAAAATGATATCCGGCGCTGAAAAGGTCCCGGCAGGATGCAACGGTGTAAAGGTCAGTCCGAAATTCTATGAAGAGCTGGGCGGCAAACCCGGAGGCCAGATATTGGGTCTGACGATGGAATCCACCCGTGATGAAATCTTCAGAGCGGTTCTCGAAGCATTGGCTGAAAGGCTTGAACAGGGGAAGAAAGCTCTTGAGATAGCGGGAGGTTTTAAGACAAGCAGCATTCTGTGCGTCGGAGGTGGTTCAAGGAACAGGCTCTGGAACAGGTTAAGGGCAAATTATACAGGAGTTTCGGTCAGAATTATTGATCATAAAGAAACCACTGTACTTGGCGCCTCTTTGTATGTACAAGCCGCATGCGGCAATTTTACATCACCGGAAGAGGCACGTTCGGCAATTGATTATAAGACAGAGACGATTGAACCGGAATTATCCGGGTTGAAGCCCCTTTAGGGGACAGGAGATGAAAAAAGGAATTAATCAAAGAAGCCGTTTTAAAAAATGAAGAATTGTAGAACATTAGCTGAACAAAATCTGTTATGTAATAAATAATTCTGAAACAATGGGAATAGTATATTTTAACGGGCAGTATATGCCAAAAGATGAGGTAAAAATCAGTCCGGACGATCGTGGATTTCTTTTTGGAGAAGGTATTTATGAAGTTGCAAGATGGTACGATAGTTTTTTCTTTGATATGGAAGGCCACCTGGCAAGGCTGAAAAGAAACCTGAGGGAAATACAGATCACATGGCCTGAAGAAGATTCCTTCCCGGCAATTGGAGGGGAACTTATCCGACAAAACAATATCGGAAGATCACCGGCTCTTGTTTACATCGAGGTTACAAGGGGCGTTGCTGAGCGGACCCACTCCTACCCTTCTCCGCCGGTAAGTCCTACGGTGTATGCTTCCGCCAGGATATTTGTCCCGGAAAACTCAGGAAAGGAATCGGGAATAGGAATCATGCTTAAAGAAGATATCAGGTGGGAAAGATGTGATATTAAATCGATAGCTCTCCTTCCGAATACCATGTGCTTCCAGGAAGCCCAAAGCAAGGGATACTTTGAATGCGCGTTTGTTAAAAACGGAACTATTACCGAATGTTCCCATTCAAATATATTTTTCGTAGTTAACGGGATCCTTTACACTCATCCTGAGTCCAGCCGGGTTCTTTCAGGCATCACCAGGAAAAACATAATCCGGATAGCAAGAAAAGCCGGAATACTTGTAAAGGAGGAAGGCGTCACCAGGGAAATGCTGAGCCGGGTTGGAGAAGCTTTCATTTCTAACACCTCCGGAGAAGTTACTCCGGTAACCGCCATTGATAGTCTGGTTATTGGCAACGGGAAACCCGGCCCGCTGACAAGGATTATAAGGGAAAGGTTCTATGATGAGATCTGTGCATTGAAACATTAATAGCCATCCTCCCGGATATACTCCGATTTTCATATATTTGCACAAATTCCAAAATACAGGTAAAATATGGCTTTAAGTGAACAGGAGCAGATACGAAGGGATTCTTTGTCGGAGCTAAGAAAGCTTGGAATTGATCCTTACCCTGCTGCTGAATATAAGACAAATATTTTTGCAAAGGAGATCATAGAGAATTTCAGTCCGGAAAAGAACAATTACCAGGATGTACGTCTGGCAGGTCGTATAATGAGCCGGCGAATAATGGGAAATGCATCCTTTGCAGAACTCATGGATTCATCGGGAAGGATACAGATATATGTACGAAGGGATGATCTTTGCCCCGGTGAAGATAAGACTTTTTACAATCATGTTTTTAAGCATCTCCTTGATATTGGTGATATTATAGGGGTTAAAGGACATGTTTTCAAGACTCAGACAGGTGAAGTCACAGTCCACGTTCAGGAGCTTACAATCCTCAGCAAGTCCATAAGACCTCTTCCGATCGTTAAGGAAAAAGACGGAGTCGTATTTGATGCAGTAACCGACCCGGAAATACGTTATCGCCAACGCTACGTTGACCTGATAGTTAATCCCCAGGTGAGGGACGTCTTCAGAAAGAGAACGCAAATAATTCAGTCGATGCGTGAATTATTCAACTCATGTGGGTATCTTGAAGTGGAAACTCCCATCCTGCAGCCGATACCAGGCGGTGCAGCAGCAAGGCCTTTTATTACCCATCATAACGCTCTTGACATTCCCCTTTACCTCAGGATTGCCAATGAACTCTATCTCAAGAGACTTATTGTCGGAGGATTTGAAGGAGTATATGAATTTTCCAAGGATTTCCGCAACGAAGGGATGGACCGTAACCATAATCCTGAGTTCACTGTGATGGAAATATATATCGCATACAAGGATTATAAGTGGATGATGACTTTTACTGAGGAGATAATTAAAAAGGCCGCGCTTGATCTTCTTGGTAAAACTGAAATTAACTATGGCGACAAGGTAATCAATCTGAATCCTCCCTACAGGCGGATAAGCATGCTTGATGCAATACTTGAACATACAGGAATTGATATTTCAGGGATCGATGAAGACGGATTACGTAAGATCTGCGACAGGCTTAACGTTACGCACACTCCGGAAATGGGGAAAGGGAAGCTTATCGACACAATTTTCAGCGAAAAATGCGAACACAATTACATTCAACCTACATTCATAATTGATTATCCGACAGAAACTTCGCCTTTGACCAAGATGCACCGGAGCAAGCCGGGGATGGTGGAAAGGTTTGAACTTATGATAAACGGGAAAGAAATTGCAAATGCTTATTCCGAGCTTAACGATCCGATCGACCAGATGGAAAGGTTCCAGGATCAGTTGAGGCTTTCCGAGAAAGGAGATGATGAAGCCATGTTCATAGACCTTGATTTTGTAAGGGCCCTCGAGTATGGTATGCCGCCGACATCCGGAATGGGAATAGGAATTGACAGGCTCACGATGCTTTTGACCAATCAACCCTCCATCCAGGATGTACTTTTGTTTCCCCAGATGAGACCTGCCAGTCAAAAGCCAAAAGTGGAAAGTCAAAAGGAAGAGTATTTAGAGCTTGGTATACCGGAAGAATGGATTGAGCCGCTGAAAATGCTGGGGTATACTACTGTATCAAAACTGAAGGAAGTTGAAAAAGCTGGCAGGCTTGCAAACGAGCTGAACGGCTTCAACAAAAAGAACAAGCTCGGATTGACGGGTTTAAGTCCGGAAGCGGTCGAAAATTGGCTCAAAAAATAATTGCAGGCGACAATTAATACATGAAGGGGCCTCAAAATAGCTCTTTTTAATTTCATGTGCCTGGATCGCACAGATTCAGGAGCCCGTTTAAAAAAATTTTGCATTTAAATAATTGTTGGCATAACTTTATGTAATTAAATAATATACTACCGGAGAAATGTCTGGTATTAGCAATAGATTCTCCAAGTTCTGGCTTGAACTTAAAAGGCGCAAGACAGACAGGGTTATTGTTATATACGCTGCAGCTACTTTTACTATTATCCAGTTGGTTCCTACTCTCCAGTCAGCATTATTTATGCCTGAGTGGACAACAACAGTTGTTATTATCGTACTGGCTGTCGGATTTCCACTCGCTGCAATTCTCTCCTGGTTCTATGATATAGCCCCGGGAGGTATTGAAAAGACAAAACCAGTAAGCGAAAAAGAAAAGCCTGCCATTCAAAAGCAATTAAGGACATGGAAAAGCGCCACAATGATAAGCATCGTCGTGATCATTGCTCTTATACTTTTCAATGTAATCAGCAGCAGAATTGAAGCCACAGAGATAAGGCAGTCCGAGAAAACACTCGCAGTTTTGCCATTTGAAACTTTCAGCACAGATGAAAATCTTTCAGGTACAAGTGATGTAATAACAACAATTATTATAGACGAGTTATCTAAAATCAGCGAATTGACTGTAAGATCCAGAAGTTCCGTACTGGAATTTAAGGCAAAAAAGAGATCTATTCCTGAGATTGCGAGAAAGTTGAAAGTGTTTTTCGTAGTAAAAGGAGAATTGATTAAGAGTAAGAATCATATCCTGTTATACGTGAACCTGATAAGGGCAAAAAAAGACAAAGTTATCTGGGCGAATCATTATTCAATTGACCAGAATGACGATATTGATTTTGAAAAATTAACTGAAATTCCGGTTCAGATTGCGAATAATTTACTATTGTCTCTTACACCTGAAACAAAAAAGAAAATAAGAAATAAGCCAACCCGGAGTGCAGCAGCATATTTGAGTTATGTAAAGGGGAATAACAGTCAGGATGATGCTCATACCAGTACTGTCCTGGTTTCAACTGGAGACAGCGTTTTTAAAGATCTTACAGCTTCTACAAGTTTTGATAAGGCAATAGAGTTTTATGATAAAGCTATTAAAGCGGATTCAACTTTTGCACTTGCGTATGCCAAACGATCAATAACCAGGTCCTGGGGCTGCAGAGCCGGACATTTCACAACAAAAGATGACCAGGAAAAGTGTAAGAATGATGCCGGATATGCCATGATTCTTGACAAGACACTGACAGAAGCCTGGATCGCTACAGGTTTCTACTACTATTATTTTGAAGAAGACTTCAACAAAGCTTTGGAATGGTTCAGAAAAGTCCAGGAAAGAGAGCCTGGAGACTGGAGGTCTAAGTATTACATGGCACTGGTATTGAGGGCGAATAATGAGTGGAATCAGTCACAGAGGCTGATGGAGGAAGTAGGAAAAAGCAATCCACAGGACGCCCTTGTTTTAACAAATATCGGGCTATCTTATGATGCTCTTCATATTTATGATACTGCAATATATTACCATGATAAGGCTATTCAAGTAATGCCCAGATGGACTGGCCCTTACGATAACAAAATTGAATCACTGATTTCAAGGGATGGGAATACCGCTGAAGCAGAAGTTGTGATGGATACTGCTCTCCTCCATACCTCAGGAAGACAACTTAATGTAATAAGAATTCTTATAGATCTATATAACGGCAGATTCAATGAAGCGTTATTCAAGGCTGGTTTTGTTGATCCTTCTAAGTACTACAGTCAGGGGGAAAAGGATCTTCTATATGCTAAAATCTATAGTTGTCTTAATAATCCTTCTTTTGCCCAGGAATTTTATAAATCAGCATTTAATTTCTACGATAAGAAATTCACAGAGGACCCGAGAAATTTAGCTGCGTTAAGCTTAAAAGCTATTGCAGCTGCGGGCCTGAATGACCGGATTAATGCAATTGAGTTGGGTCAGAGTGCAGTAAATTTAACCAGGAACTATGCAGACAAAGCCGACAGGATGACGGAACTTGCCCAGATTTGTGCCATGGTTAAAGAATACGATAAAGCTCTAGACTTGATTGAGGATCTTATAAGGGGTCCTTCAAACCTTTCAACAGGGAAATTGCTACTTGATCCTGTCTGGAAGCCTCTCAGGAATCTGCCGGAATATAAAAAACTAATTTCTATTTATTCAAGGAATTAACTGGCAACAAACTTTTCAAATAAAATCAGTCTAACCCTAAAAGAAAAATTATGTCAACACTCAGCGATTACAGAATGCATGCCAAAACCTGCCCGTTGTTTAATGATCCGGAAGCAGCCAGTGCGGCAATTGAAATTTTTGTTACATATGAAAAAGATGTATCAAGGGCTAAACGAAAACTGAATGCAAACCTGAAAAAACTTTTTGAAAAATATGATAAACAGCAGGTTAAACACAGATAACTATCAGAGAACATAGTATAGGGATTTGGTCACTGTCAGTTTATTTATCCTGAAGTACTGCAATTATTTGGGATGAGTTTGTTTTGTTGTTATTTAAATCATCATGGTTTCCCATCAGGTTTTGCTTGTAGCTTTTAAGGAACTGGATAATCTTGGTGTCGGCTATCTTGCTTCAATGCTTTCTGAAGCAGGGTTCGAGCCATTAATAGTTGATTTCCGTGACGGAAAAGATGAAATCCTGAAAAAAATAAAAAAGCTCAAGCCGCTAGTAATAGGTTTTTCAGTAATATTTCAGTATTACATCCACGATTTCAGGGAGTTAATTGGTTATTTAAGGAAATCGGGAATTAACTCTCACTTTTGTGCCGGAGGGCAGTACGCCAGCATGAGGTATGAGGATCTATTAAAACGAATTCCCGGTCTTAATTCAATAGTCAGGTTTGAAGGGGAATATACTTTTCTGGAACTTGTCAAAAATATTCATACAGGTACCGACTGGCGAAATATAAAGGGTGTTTCATTTAAAGAAAATGGAAAGGTAATCGTCAATCCGCTCAGGCGACCTGAATTGGATCTTGACAGGTTTCCATTCCCGATGCGGTCGCCGCTTAAAGAGTATGCATTAAATAAGAAATTTGCAACCATAATTGCAGGAAGGGGGTGCGTTAATAATTGCGCCTTCTGCAACAATACTGAATATATAAGGCAATCATTGATGCCATTTAAACGCCTCCGGAAACCGGAAAAGGTTGTTGAAGAAATAGATTTTCTGTACAGTAACCATGATTGCAGAATTTTTTTATTCGAGGATGATGACTTCCCGGTTAAAACCGGCAATGGTTCTGACTGGATTGAGAAATTTTGTAAAGAACTCAGGCTCAAAAAGCTGGCTGATAAGATCTTGTGGAAAATAAACTGCCGGGCCGATGAGGTGGATCACAATGGCTTTGCTCTTATGAAGAAGCATGGATTGTATATGGTATTTTTAGGTATCGACGATGGGACTGACATTGGCCTTGCCAGGCTGAACAAACATATGACGGTGGCAGAGTGCCTTAGAGGAATAAGTATTCTTAAAGCGCTTGATATCGGATTTGATTATGGGTTTATGCTGTTTCAGCCCTCCTCAACCTTTAAATCAGTGAATCAAAACCTTAGCTATTTGAAAAAATTATGCAGCGACGGAACTGCTCCGGTCACCTTCCTTAAGTTAATGCCCTATTTTAACACAAAAGTAGAAAAGGAACTTCGGGAAGAAGGCAGGCTGACAGGGAAGCCTGGATTATCGGACTACAAATTTCAAAGCATCTCACTTGACCGATATTACAAATTTATCGGGGATTCATTTATGGAATGGATCAACGATGCAGAAGGATTGGTTAACATCATTAAATGGTCAGTAAGCTACTTCTCGGTATTTTCACGCTTTTATAAAATGACGCCTGAAGTGGAATCATTGCGGACTGATGTTCGAAAATGTGTTGCCGAAAGTAACAAATATATTGCAGAAACCATGCAGGAAATAGCTGTTCGCTTTGACCAGGCGAAAGGTGAGAGCCTGAAAATCAGCGATCTAAAGAAATACAGGGAAAATATCAGGGAAAAACACAATCAATATAAAGCGCAAATTGTTAACTCTGTTAAGAGGGTTTGCCGTATTGCCGAATGCCAAAGGCTTAAACAAATAATTTATCATTAATCCAGTCTGACAGTTGAAAATCAGTATATTGAAAAACAAATCCGGAAATGAATTCAGGCATATAATAAAAGCAAATGGTTTACGTTTCTTGAAAGGAGTAGGTATTACTTTCTTGTCTTTAGGTTTAAATCACTGATTATCTTTTTATTATGGGAACAAGTCCGCTTCCAATTAATTTAGGCATATAATAGAAGATATAAGGGTAAATCAACAGCCAGGTTTAAGAAAAGTTAAAACTATAATCAGTTTGAGAATGACAGTTAAGAAAAAGGCATTATTATTATTTTTTGTTTTTTCATGCTTTTATGCATCTTCTGGGCAGCAAATGCCCCTTAACCCGATTTCGTACCGGGTTTTTAGTCCTTTCCTTATCAACCCTGCAGTTGTGGGCAGCAAGGACTTCTTTTCAATGGATTTGATTGCGGGATTTAAAAGCAAGTCATACTCCCAAATTATCAGCGGTAATTCACGAATCGCTAAAAAAGTGCCCGAATATGTGCCCTCCGGAAGGACTTATTCATTTACAAATATCGGAGTCGGCGGATCAGCTTTTAATGATTTTAACAGCGTTGATTCCACACACAGTGCAGGCATGAATGCAGCAGTTGCATACCATATTCCGCTGAATAAGAAAAGATTGTCATTTCTGTCAATCGGTGCTTCTGTGAAGGGGTTGTATCATTTCCACGAAGGAAATGCTGACCTTGGTGGCCATGGTAAGGAATATTATTATCCGAATTTTGATTTTGGTGTTTTTGTGTATGGTCCAAGTGCATACGCAGGTCTGTCTGCCACCAACTTCCTTGATCCTCCTTCCGATCCCGATACTCTGACTAATTATCAGGTACCTGTATCCCGTCAGTATAATTTTATTGCGGGATATAAATTTGTTCTAAGCCGCTCCCTGAATATTGTCCTGGAACCATCGGTTCTTGTTTTTATGGACGACACAAGTTCGTTCGATATTAAGGAGAATATTGAACCTATGCTGAAATTATATGCCGGGAACTTCTGCCTTGGAACCTATTTCAGCGACTACAGCAACTTTTCCTTCTTCTTTCAGTACAGGTATCCGAAGTTCTATGTCGGCACCTTTATAGCCATTCCAAAAAAAACCCCTTATTTCAAGAAATCACTGACAGCAGAAATTGTTTTCGGCATTAATCTCTCAAAGAACAAATCGGGTTATCTGAAATCTTCACAATGGTAAACAGTATTCTATCGTACTATGAAAAAACTATACATCATATACTTGATACTAATCGCTTTCTGTCCATTAATGAAGGCCACATTTACGGAAAATACTAATAAGAACCCGGTTTATGCAAAGCCTGTTTTCTTCTCGGATACTTTAAATCCTAATGCCTTAATAAAAATCGATAGCTTCCGGATCGACATTATTCCTCCCTCGTCGGGTGTTCAGTTTTACAGGAACGGCATTGTCTTCCTTTCTAATTCGAAGGCAGAGGGTAAAATGCTTCAAAGCCATACATCGTTTGGAAATGTTGAAGCATATTATGCAATATGCACTGACACTTCAATCGGCCCCCACACTGTTTTCTCAACTTCATTTCCTTATGAAGTTCCGTGTGAAGCCATGACCTTTAATGACGATTTTTCACTGATGTACTATTCGAAACGGTCGGGAAATAAGGGTGCAGAAAAAATTTACCAGGCAAGGTATCAGCTTACCAAAAACGGGAAACGTGACTGGATAAGTGAATCTAAACCATTGAGCTTTTGTACCGGCAGTACAACTTATTCCCATCCTGCATTGTCGTCCGACGGAGAAAAGATGATATTTGCCAGTAATGCAACAGGGAGCTTCGGCGGGCTTGATTTATATATGACAAAAAAAGATGGGGACAGCTGGTCGGAACCTGAAAACCTTGGCAGCCTGATAAATACCTCTGGTAATGAAATCTCTCCATTTCTTGATCAGGGGAATAATCTCTTCTTTTCCTCCGACGGTTATGAGGGTCTGGGAGGGTTTGATATCTATCTCTGCAAGTATACCGGATACGGCTGGGCAAAACCAATGAATCTCACAAAAAGCATCAATACCCCTGATGATGATCTGGCATTTACACAAAGTCGTCCCGATGGAAAATCGGCTTTCTTTACTTCGAGGCTTAAAACCGGAGACAAATCAGCAAGGGTATTCCGGGTCACATTCAGGGATCAGTCTGCACTGAATAAGCTGACCAGCCTGTCAGAAGCTTTTAAATATATTGCCCGGGCGGAATCAACAGCTGCTCAGCCTGTTATTGCCGCTGCAGCAACCAGGACTGAGGTTAAACCACCTGATAAGGATTTAAGCATGGTAATTACCAGGCAGAAGGAACCTGAAAAGAAAGTAGTTAATGAACCTGTGAAGAATGTTGAAAAAACAGCAGCCGAATCAAAACCACCGATAGTAAAAACGCAGGACCTGCCTGACAAAAAACCAGTTGTTGAACCTGTCAAGCCAAAATCAACTGAAACAAAACCGCAACCTGTTTCAAAACCCCCGGTAACTGCATCGAAAACCACATCTGATGCAGTTGTTTACAGGGTGCAGTTTGCAGCCTTCATGAAACCAAAAGGAAGCTACGAAGTGACAGTAGGCGGAAAAACATACAAGACATTTGAATATTTCTATAATGGCGGTTACCGTTCATGTGCAGGAGAATTCACTACCCCTGCTCCTGCTGCCAGCCTGCAGAAAGCTTTGAAACAGGCAGGCTATCCCGATTCTTTCGTGGTGGCTTTCAAAAACAATGTCAGGACACTCGATCCCGCATTATTCAAGTAGTTGTCTGCTTTTTCAGGCTTGATTACCAGGATGATATTTCTTTGATTATCAGAAAATTTGAGTCTGCTCTCTTAGTCCGGACGCCTTCAAATCCTGAAACCAGTTTCCTGAGGATGTTAAAATACAGGGCGAAATAAAGCAATAGGGATACTGCCCAGATAACAATCAGATTGAACCAGAAAGTATCGATCTCATAATTACCGATTATCTTAAAAGGCGCATAAAAATGAGCGCGGCCATAATTTGATGTTGGTGCCATAAATCCGGGTTCATATTTCCGGATTATCCGTTTTGACTTTTCCAGGTACCGCTCTGGTACGTCTTCATTTAAAATAAATTTTGCCAGGCTCTTGTTAAAGTAATCGGTTTTAAGCCTGGTAAAATCTGCCAATCCTGTTTTACCTTTATCATTGGAATACAACTGATCCCTCTTCTTCTCAATCTCCCTGATTCTTATCCCGAAAACCTTTGATAAGCTATTAAGATAAGCTTTTGTATTACTTCCTGTTAAAGAATCCATTCTCTCTTCCTTAAATGCATTTGCCAGTTCGGCAGGCACTTTATAACCCGCCGCCTCCGACATTTCCTTAATATATCGATCCAGCTTCCTGAAGTTATTTCTTATCGTGTCATTGACTGATTTTGCTCTCCGGCACTCCTGGAGATCGCCATCCATTATCTTTGTGAGGTATGAATTATACCAATCATCCAGGCTGATTTCAACATCATACGGGAAGCGTTCTCTTTCATACCTGTTGCTCTTAAACTGCTCAACAGCAAGTGCTTCATATGACCACCTGGCAGTCATTACTTCACCTATCAATGGAACATATTCCTTTGAGGATTTATCACTTATATGTAATCTATCGTATCTTACCAGCACACCGCTGAACAATAGCTGGGGAATAATTATAAAGGGAATAAGGATATAGATCGTTATGACTGAATTAAAGGCTGAAGAAATATTTAATCCGATCAGATTCGCTGCACTGGAAGTGGTAAATAAAACAAGCCAGTATTGAAATGTCATTCCCTTTATACCCAGTACCGTATTGCCAACAAGAACAAATGAAATCGTTTGAATTGAAGAAATCATAAACATCATCATTATCTTGGAATTAATGTAGCTGAACCAGCTAAGGTTCAGGAATGATTCTCTCTTCAGGATCTTTCTGTCCTTCAGAATTTCTTCTGAACTTATAATCAGTCCGAGGAACAGTGAAGTAATTACACACATGAAAAGGTAGGCAGGCAAGTTCTCATTTTCCATAAACTTGTACGAATCGCCTTTGACATACCTGGTAAAATAGCCCAAAATAAGGGCAAGCAAAGGGGCGCCCAGGAATGCAATCAAAATATATTGCCTGTTGGCTAGTTTTGACAGAAAATCCCTGGTAAAGAATATGCCGATCTGCTTCATTTTCCCCGGGATGCTGTAGAAATTCTCCGGCAGTTTTTTGCTTTGTACAGCAGAGTTCCTTGTCTGGTCTCTGAAATTCTTTTTAAACAGGTTCGACCATTCCTCGGGTGAGACTTTCCTTGTTTGAGTAAGTTTTCCGTGTTCGTTAACAATCTTTGCCTCAACGATCTGCAAAACCAGATCGGTGTTAATATTCCCGCATTTGGTGCATTGATCCTCTTCGGGATTTGCCTGCCTGCTGAGAGTTTTGAAATAAACTATTGATGCATTCGGATTCCCGTAGAATATCTGGCATCCGCCTTTGTCGAGGATGATGATCTTATCGAACAGCTTAAACAGGTCGGAACCAGGCTGATGAATATTAACAATAACAAGCTTCCCTTTGTACGATTGTTCCTTAAGGAGGTTTAAAACAACTTCAGAATCAACTGAAGAAAGGCCGGAAGTTGGTTCGTCGACAAAAAGTATATTCGGCTCCCTTATCAGCTCCAATGCAATGTTTATTCTTTTCCTCTGCCCCCCGCTGATAACCTTGTCCAATGGACTGCCTACCTTCAGATTCCTGATCTCCCAGAGGTCAAGATCAAACATGATTTTGCTGATGATCTTTTTTATTCTTGAGAGAGGGAAATTACTCAGACACAGTTTTGAATTATAATAGAGATTCTGATAAACTGTAAGTTCCTCAATTAAAAGATCATCCTGCGGGATATAGCCGATTACTCCTTTAAGTTGGCTTTTCTCTTTTACATTGTGGATATCGTAACCGTTTATTAAAATATTTCCAGAGTCAGGTTTGATATTACCATTCAACAGGTTTAAAAGGGTCGATTTACCTGTTCCGCTTACTCCCAGGATACCAATAAGCTGTCCCGATTCTTCATAGAAATTGAAATTCTGGATTCCGTTTTCACTGTCAGAGAAACGGAAAGTGACATCATTTGCTGAAAGAGAAATCTTTGATTCGGATTTTGTATCATTGAAATAACCGAAAACCTCTGAATAATAGACAGAATTCAAACCTTCCCCCTTCACTGTAGATCCGTTGTCAAAAAGATAGGTTTGTTTCGGGTACACAGGCTGACCATTCAGATAGAGGTTTCTGTCGCCCGTATACCTTAAAATAAAACTTTTAGTGCTGAGGATGTTCAGGAACATAAGTTCGCCGGAAAGCTTCGGATTATATATATGTTTTATCTTGCGGAATTTAGTAGTCTGACTGTTGTTGATCAAAAGAAGCTTTTCCTTTTCATGAACCCTGGATACCGGATCGATAATAAAGCTTTTTATGTTCTTGTACTCATTCTCGGATATATTCAGCGCCAGGGCTACTGTCATAAGAAAATCCAGCTCATTGGCAGTAATATCCTTGCCATAAGAGATGAAATCGATCAGCTGAATTATTATATAGATCTTTTGCTTCTGCCGGAGCTCTTTATTGATCCCCTCACAAATCCTCTTAATTCTCAAGGCTTTAAGATCGGCGATATCATAATCTCCCGTCGGTTCTTTTATTGCTTCCCTGTTTATGAACAGATCGAGGTAATCATCAAATATCTTTATGTATTTTTCAACAAGCTCATTATTCAGGTGGCGGCTGAGAAAAGATCTTACAACATCTTTCTCCCTGGATGAGATCTCATTTATGTTTCCAATATCGCTTATCAGGGCGAAAAGCTGCATTAAGGCCCGCAGAATAGGTTCGCTCATAATATTTGGGCTTGGCTGTGGTACGCCTTTAAGCGTCACAAGTTAAACAAAAAATCATTTCCTGCTCCCCTGACCAGGAAGATTCATGCTTACTGAGAAGATTCATAACAGGCTCCTAAAAAAATGAAAATTATTTTAGAAGATCTAATGAATAAGATATATAAACATTATTGAGGGGACAATACCCTGATCTTTTCACGTCCTTCTGACCTTCGCCGAGAACATATCTGAAAAATCCGACAATAGCAGGATCGGAGGGCTTGCCAAGAGTTCCCAATGTCAGCTCCCTGCAAAGCTGATCCGGGTAGAAACCTAACCATAAGCTCCGGTGAGCCTCCTCCAGGTTAACAAAAGGGATCTCAACCTTGTCAATTTTATTGTCAAAATCAAGATCCGACGGGACAATCTGAATGTCTGTTGTTCTTTGACCTGACACGGTATCAAAGGCATACGAAAAATTACAGAATCCAATTGCCAGCGGATTATTCTGAATGTTTTTGATCATTTCATCATCCCCTATGATTCCAATTCCCTTGAGGTCGGAAGCTTTTTTATATAGAAACCCGGCCCAGATGTCAGCTGCACCTGATTCATCTGCTCTAGTGTAGACTGTGATCTTTTCCTTTGCTTCATTGCCAAGGACAAATCCCCATGTCAATTGCTTGCCCGAGGTAAAAACCTGCAAAAACTCCTGGGGGCTCAAACCCTGGTTTAACAGATTTTCAATGTAAGGATTTTTCTGATTTATAATAGGTGCCACTCCATCCTTTGCAACTGGTATTACCCAGATGCCAGCATTTATTTCTTCATCTGTAAGTGGTCTGGAAATCATTGCAATATTGGCATTTCTTTGAAAGAAGGGCCGTGATCCCCTCACCGGTCCCCATTTTAGTCACTTCAATTTTAACGCCAGGGTGAGTTTTCATAAATTCAACTGCAAACCTCGATACCAGAGGGTATAATGCATAAGCCCCGCAGATGGAAAAGCTGCCTTTCAAATCGCTTTTGATCTCTTCGGCTGTACGGACCGGTTGTTTCTCAGTTTTTGGGGAATTACAGCCAAAAACAAGTACGATAATAAGTAAAGGAATGAAAGTTTTCACCTGATCTATTTTTCTTTAAAGGTAAGACATTTAGGGTTCCGAGTCAAGCCCGACAGGCTAATATGTCAACTATTTCGCATGCTAAAACCGGGTACCAATTGACATTTTGTTAAATTAGAACCTTTATTTCGATTAACATTTTATTCATCACGTTGTTATTTCAGGTAGTGCTTCGATAATTACAGGTTTTATGTCCTCCAATCCGGTTATAGAGGTTAAAAATGTCTGGAAATCCTTTAAGACTGTTCAGGCAGTTAAAGGTATTGATCTCGTAATCCACAGGGGTCAGTTCACTGCCCTTCTTGGTCCCAACGGAGCCGGAAAGACTACGCTGGTTGAAATGATTGAAGGTATTCAGAAACCTGACAGTGGGGAAATTTCCATAATGGGGAAGCACTGGAAGGGAAATGAAGATGAACTTCATCGGATTATAGGGCTCTCGCTTCAGGAGACAAGGTTCATTGATAAGTTGAGAGTAACCGAGACACTCAGGCTTTTTGCCAGCTTCTTCGATCTTGGGATGGAGAAGGTAAATGAAATAATTGAGATCGTCGGCCTCGGGGAAAAGAGAAGATCATATGTAGTCAATCTTTCCGGAGGACAAAGGCAACGGCTTGCAATTGGACTGGCTCTGTTGAACACCCCTGCCATACTTCTGCTGGATGAGCCGACAACAGGACTTGATCCAAATGCAAGGAGGGAGATATGGGAAATACTTACCAGGTTGAAGAAAGAATCTGAAACTTCGATGATACTGACTACACATTATATGGAAGAGGCTGAAAAGCTTTGCGATTATGTTGTGATCATGGATAATGGCATCATCCTTCGAGAAGGAACCACCAGCCAGCTCCTTACTGAAGCCAGGAACCTCGATGACCTATTTGTTTCATTAACCGGGAGGAGGATTTATGAATAAACCCTTCCGGCTAAACCAGTTATGGCACCTTGTATTTGCGCTGTTCAGTGAAATAATCCGTGAACCGGGAGTACTTTTCTGGGGGATATTGTTCCCGATACTTATGTCGGTAGGACTTGGGCTGGCATTCACTAAAAAAGCTGATACCATCCGAAAGGTAGCAATAGTGAAATCTCCTGAAAATCAAATGGATGATTCATCCACTGTCTATAGTTTTCTCGAGAACAGCTGTGAAAAAAACGTTACAGCGAAGAAAGACGATTATCTGTGGCGCTTTACCCTGAAGGATGAAAAACTCGGCAATTCGGTTTTTCTCTTTTATGAGCTTAACTGGGACAATGCAATGATTATGCTCAAAAGAGGAACGGTTAACCTTATCCTTAAGGGAACAAAAGGGAATACTGAATATCATTTTGATCCAATAAACTCTGATGCACAGCTGACATATTTAAAACTCAGGAGCATAATCGGTTCAGGAGTGATTGTCCCTGCTGCCACCATTTCCGAAATCGTTCCTATGACTGTCACCGGAACTAGGTATATAGATTTTCTGGTCCCGGGTCTGATCACAATGGGTGTGATGATGTCGAGCATGTGGGGCATCAGCTACGGAATTATAGAAAAAAGATCAAAGAAGCTTCTCCGGCGGCTCGTGGCAACGCCAATGAAGAAGTCACATTTCCTCATCGCCCTGATTACTGTAAGAGTCGCAATGAATTTTATAGAAGCAATCGCGCTAATTGTATTTTCACTTATAGCTTTTAATATGACAATCCAGGGAAGCATATCCGCTATGATTCTGCTTTTTATTGCAGGGAATATCGCATTTGCCGGGATTGCAGTTTTTGCTTCATCCCATACTTCAAACACCGAGGTTGGCAATGGCCTTATTAATGCCGTTGTTATGCCGATGATGGTGCTATCGGGCATATTTTTCAGCTATCACAATTTCCCCGACTGGAGTATAAAGGTCATCCAGGTGCTACCGCTTACAATGCTTACCGACGGGATCAGAAGCATATTTAATGAGGGGGCCGGTTACCCTGAAGTTGCAATGCCGATACTGATCCTGTCATCAATCGGGATCATCTTTTTCGGAGCAGGATTGAAAATATTCAAATGGCATTAATTTGTTCTTTTCAGATTGCCGTCAAAAATAAACACCTCTCCTTTTTTCGTTTCAAAGCTGAATTTCCGGCCCAAATATCTTAGCAATAAAGGTTGACCCGAGTTGGAGATCACTTTTGCCGAAGTAAGGTTCCTAGCAGGATTCCGGGAAAACCTTTATTGATGATCCTCATGTCAGATCTTATTTCAGGTAGTTGTTCCAGGATACAAACTTAATTTCTCACTTTCCCCCGCTAAAGATTTTAGCATTTAATGCAGCAATCGAAATATATCAGGGTCTTTATCCTGGAAACAGTTTAAAAGAGCATAAACAATTTTTAAAGCAACAGGAAAAGGATATGAAAAACTTAAAGTATTTAACAACAATTATTCTCCTGATCGGTATTGCAGCCTGCACGAACGCCCAGATCCGCAGGACAGTATACGGCAACAATCATGTGGTAAAACAGGAAAGGCAGGCCGGCAGATTTGACGGACTCAGGGTCAGCAGTGGTATTGATGTCTATCTGAGACAGACTGGCAATGAATCCATTTCGGTCGAAACAGATGAAAACCTGCAGGAATACATCAAGACCGAGATCAAGGATGGAATCCTGAATGTCTATACCGATGCAAACATCAGGAAAGCTGAAATGAAAAAGGTTTATGTTACAATGAAAGATATCAGTTCCCTGAAAACCTCGAGCGCGGGTGATATCATCGGCGAAACACCTGTTAAAACAGGTAACCTTAAATTGTCGGCAAGCAGTGCCGGAGATATAAAGATTGAAGTCAATGCAGACAAGATTGAAGCGGATATCAGCAGTTCGGGCGATATAACGCTTTCCGGAAAAACAGATGTACTTGATGTCAGTCTCAGCAGCGCGGGTGATCTGAATGCTTATGAACTGGAAGTAAGGGAAGCTGATGTTTCAGCTTCGAGCGCCGGGGATGCCGATATAAATGTATCGGAGCGATTAACCGCACGGGCTTCGAGTGCAGGGGATATTAACTACCGCGGAAATCCAAAATATATCGACGCTCATTCATCGAGCGCAGGCGGAGTGCACAGGAAATAGTCCTTTTTCATCATTTATTTTTAAACCTATCAAAACCGGCGGGTTAATTCCTGCCGGTTTTTTTTAACTTTGAAACTGGCAATTTTGCTGGTGAAAAATCATTAGATATATGAAAGAAAGTATCAGCCTGAATTTTAAAAATACAGAAAGTTTTGTAGCCATCGAGGAAATCATAGCTCTGGCCCAGCAATCTATACGGCATCTGGATGCTCTCAAAAATGGTACGGGAGCTGGAAGCGATTTTCTTGGATGGCTTAATCTTCCGGATGAGATCGTTTCCCAACTCGACAGAATAGAAAAAGTGGCTAAACACCTCCGTTCAGTTTCAGATCTGACTGTGGTGGTAGGGATTGGCGGTTCCTATCTGGGATCGAGGGCTGTGCTTGAAGCGCTGAAACATACCTTTTCTCCATTTCTGAAAAAGAAGAATCATGAAATACTCTTTGCAGGACAGAATATTTCTGAGGATTATCTGAGTGAACTGCTTGAGGTTCTTGACGAAACAAACTATTCAATTGTAATGATCTCAAAATCCGGAGTGACAACCGAACCTGCCATTGCCTTCCGTATCCTTAAAGACCACCTGGAGAGGAAAGTCGGGAAACCGGCAGCAGCCGACAGGATAATTGCCATTACCGATAGCAAGAAAGGCGCTCTCAGGCCACTGGCTGAAGCTAACGGATATGAAACTTTTGCTATTCCGGACAATACCGGTGGAAGATATTCAGTCCTTACTCCTGCGGGACTTTTGCCAATTGCCCTGAGTGGATTCAATATCAGAGCGTTAGTGAACGGAGCTAAATCAATGGAGTCAGTAACACGCAATAACAGAAATGCAGCTTCCAATCCCTCACTGCTTTATGCAGCAGCGCGCAACCTTATCATGAAAACCGGTAAGACAACGGAAATAATGGTGAGCTATTCACCCAAACTTCACTTCTTTGCTGAATGGTGGAAACAGCTGTTTGGGGAAAGCGAAGGGAAGGACGGTAAGGGGATCTTTCCTTCTTCAGCTGATTTCACAACTGATCTTCATTCAATTGGGCAGTATATACAGGATGGTCAGAGGATCCTGTTCGAAACAGTCCTTTCGGTTAAGAACCCGAAAAGGAAACTTACAATTCCGATGGAAAAAGATAATGCCGACCAGCTTAATTATCTCAGCGGCAAGCGATTGTCGGAGGTGGATCATAATGCTGAAACCGGGACAAAACTAGCACATAATGACGGGAATGTGCCTGTTATGTCAATAACCATTCCCGAACTCGATGAGTATTACCTGGGGCAGTTATTTTATTTCTTCGAACTTGCGTGTGGTATAAGCGGTTATATACTTGATGTCAATCCCTTTGACCAGCCGGGAGTTGAAGCCTACAAGAAAAATATGTTTGCCATGCTTAATAAGCCTGGCTATGAAGAGGCCGGAAAAAAATTAAGGGAAAGATTAAAATAAGTAAAAATGATAATTGAACTAAAGAAAGACTTCACATGGTCGCTTGTTGTACCGACAAGCATGGGTGTGCGAATCACCCCTGTTAACGGACTGCCGGTTCATTGCAGTGATCTGTTCCATCTTCATGTTACAAGTGCTGAAAGTAACGTTGCAAGTATCTCTTCTTTCCTCGGTCTCCCAGTCAAAGTGCTTACAACTTTTGTCAAAGAGAGCCCTATTGCCAGGATGATAAAAGATAACCTTTCGGGAAGGCATATGGCTTATGAAGGGGTGGAGGTTGAGCAGGGAGGACCATGGGGTTATCGGCACCAGTTCAATATTGCCGACAGCGGGTACGGAACCCGGGGCCCGAGAGTTCAGAACGACCGCGCCGGTGAAGTAGGGAGAACCCTGAATGTCAAAGATTTTGACCTTGAGAGATTATTTGGCAGGGAAGGGGTGCAGATCCTTCATCTTTCGGGACTAATAACCGCATTATCACCCGAAACAAGTAATTTCTGCCTTGAGCTGGCAAGGGCAGCAAAGAAATACGGAACCCGCATATCATTTGATCTAAATTTCAGAGCCTCCTTCTGGAAGAACAGGGAGAAAGAGCTGTATGATTCTTTCAGGGAAATAGCAGGTATTTCTGATATTCTCGTTGGTAATGAAGAGGACTTCCAGCTTTGCCTTGGAATTGCAGGACCTGAAGAAGGAGGGAAAGATCTCGCATCGAAGATCGACAGCTTCAAAGGGATGATCACCAGGGTAAGGAAAGCATATCCCGGGGCTACTGTTTTTGCAACTACACTGCGGCAGGTCATAAGCACCAATGAACACCTCTGGGGTGCAATTATGATGGAAGGCGACAAATGGCACGTCGTTGAGCCTCGCGAGATCCACGTCCTTGACCGTATTGGCGGAGGTGACGGGTTTGTCGGCGGGCTGCTGTATGGTGTCCTCAGGGGATGGGAACCTGAAAAATGGATCCAGTTCGGATGGGCTACCGGAGCTCTTGCAACAACAGTCGTTACCGATTATGCCCAACCGGCCGATGAAGATCAGGTATGGAGTATCTGGAAAGGAAATGCAAGGGTAAAAAGATGAAAGAATAAGTTTATGAAAAGGAACCTTATTTCACGCAGGAATTTTATCCGTAATACAACTTTGACAGCAGGTGTGGGTTCACTTGCACCTATAGGATTGATAAATAGCAAAAATCCGGCAAAGCTTTCTGATCGTTTCCCGGCTCGTGAAATATGGATTGCCGGGGTTTCCGAGATGGGACTGGAAGCAGAATCGCCCGAAATGATGTGTAAAAAAATTCTTGAAACCCTGGCAGATGCACTTCCCTATCAGCCTGACTTCATCTGTCTTCCTGAGGCTTTTCCCTTTCTATACATTTCTCAAAAATACACTCAATCCGAAAAAGTTGAAATCTCGATGAGGGTGCTGGAAAGGTTTTCGGAATTCTCAAAACAAAATAATTGCTATATCATTTGTCCAGTTTATACTCCCGGTGATGGCGGGATATTCAATTCTGCCGTCATCATTGACCGAAAAGGCAAGAGAGCAGGAATATACAATAAAATCCATCCGACTGAAGATGAAATAAGATCCGGGATCAACCCGGGCGCATTATTTCAACCTGTAATTCAAACAGATTATGGTCCTGTGGGTATTCAGATCTGCTTTGATATGAACTGGGATGATGGATGGGGAATGTACAGGGACCAGGGTGCAAAAATTATCTTCTGGCCATCAGCTTATGCCGGGGGAACAACTGTAAACACAAAAGCCTGGCAGCATAAGTGCGTTGTAGCTTCGGCCACGCAGAAAAACACTTCAAAACTTTGCGATATAACGGGCCAGACCATAACCCAAACAGGTATCTGGAATAAGAACCTGTATTGCGGGCCGGTAAATATGGAAAAGGCGTTCCTCGCTACATGGCCTTATGTTGATCATTTTAAGGATATTCAGAATAAGTACGGGAGAAAAATCAGAATAACTAACTTTCATGAAGAGGAATGGTCAATTATAGAAAGCCTTTCAGCGGATGTTTCCGTTTCAGATATCCTGAAGGAGTTCAACCTGAGAACGTGGGAAGAGCATATGGCAAGCGCCGAAATGCTCCAGAAAAAGACACGTAAATAGTTTCTCTATCAGCTGTTATTTACTTCCAGGCTTGTGCTTTTTCACAAATTCATCAATAACCTGTGACAGGTTCGGATCGCCAATCTCCTGAAGATCATAATATACACGGGTATTTGGCTTTTTGATTTTAATTATCCTGTTGAGGTCGATAGGTGTTGCAATTATGACACTGTCACAAACAGTATTGTTGATTGTTTTTTCAAGATCTTTCAGCTGCTGATCACCGTATCCCATGGCGGGGAGGAGCGTTCCGATATCAGGATATTTGAGGAAAGTTTCTGTCAGTCTTCCTACGGTGAACGGACGCGGATCAACAAGCTCTGAAGCTCCGAATTTTCGTGCTGCCACAACACCTGCGCCAAGCTTCATCTCTCCGTGCGTCAGCGTGGGCCCGTCCTCTACAACAAGAACCCGTTTACCCCTGATCAATGAAGGATTGTCAACCTTAATCGGAGAAGCTCCGTCAACGACTATTGCCCCCGGGTTTACCTTTGCAATGCTTTCCCTTACTGTCTGGATTCCTTCCGGAGATGCGGTGTCGATCTTATTTATAACTACAACGTCAGCAATCCTCAGAGTAACTTCGCCCGGGTAATACCTAAGTTCATGCCCGGCCCTGTGCGGATCTGCAACTGTGATCATCAGGTCAGGCTTGTAAAATGGGAAATCGTTGTTACCACCGTCCCAGATTATAACATCGCAACCTTTGGGATCTTTTTCGGCCTTACGGAGAATTGCTTCATAATCCACACCTGCATAGATTACATTACCCCTGACAACATGAGGTTCGTATTCTTCCATTTCCTCAACAGTGCATTTATATTTTGCAAAATCCTTTACCACTGCGAACCGTTGTACTTTCTGTTCCACAAGGTTCCCGTAGGGCATGGGATGACGCACAGCGACTACTCTGAGACCCTTTTCCATAAGCAGTTCTATTACCCTCCTTGATGTCTGGCTTTTTCCGCACCCGGTCCGGACTGCACCTACAGCGATAAGGGGCTTTGTACTTTTTATCATTGTGTCTGAAGGCCCGAGAAGGATAAAATTAGCACCTGCAGCATTCACTATTGCGCTGACTGCCATTACCTTCTGATAAGGGACATCACTGTATGAAAAAACACAGTCATCAACTTTATGCTTCTTAATCAGCGAAGGAAGATTTTCTTCAGAAAAAATTGGTATTCCTTTTGGATACAGTTTTCCGGCAAGCTCTTTAGGATATCTTCTTCCGTCAATATCCGGGATCTGAGCTGCTGTAAATGCAACTACATTATAGTTTTCAATATTTCTGTAGCAGGTGTTGAAATTATGAAAATCCCTGCCCGCGGCGCCGATTATGATGACATTCTTCTTCGTCATGGGTCCTACTTGTTATGTTTATAATTTATTAGAAGTATAAGGCGTTTACATAGTTAAAGTAAAACGACAAATTTATAATTTGCATACTTAAAATCCGAACAATTCAGGGTATTTTTTAGAACGATCTTTTATGAACATATTCTACTGATTTATAATCTAATATGATGTTTTTTGGGTGGTTTGAAAAACATGTTAAAGAAAATGTTTTTACATAATGTGGTATATCTAAATTCTTTGTACTATTATGCCGTGATATGAATGTTTTAGCCCATATATACCTTTCCGGCGATTCTGACAAAATAATCATCGGAAACTACATAGGAGATTATGTAAAAGGGCGCGATTACCTTAAATATCCCGATCTTGTAAGAAAAGGCATCATACTTCACCGGCATATTGACGGCTTCACCGACAACCATCCCGTAGTTCACAGGAGCAAAATATTTTTTACCCGTAAATATCACAAGTATTCAGGTGTGCTGATCGATATTATTTATGACCATTTCCTTACAAAAGAATGGAATTTCTTTTCAAGGAGACCTCTCGAAAGTGCCACATACAATTTCTACAGGGCAATGGTAAATAACTATGAAATCCTGCCTGATGAAGTCAGAAAGATGATGCCATTCTTTATTATAAATAACTGGATAGAAACATACCAGACAAAAAATGGTATCCGTCATGTACTGAATACTTTAAGCAAACGATCTTCACTTCCAAATGAAACCAGGTTCGCCATGAAGGCGCTGAAAAAAAACTATTATTCCCTTCAGGACGATTTCATGGAATTTTTCCCCCAGCTTATCGACTATGTTGAAAAGGACTTTGGAATTGAGATCTCCCACAGAATTACTATCCCGTTCTGATCAGATCTGATCAAACAAGGTATTCAGTGCGGCTTGCATCGAGCCGGAGAAATATAAACAGCAGAATTGTAAATCCCCACAATGAGCTGCCTCCATAACTGAAAAACGGCAGAGGAATACCTATCACAGGCACTATTCCTATCGACATGCCTATATTGATAAAGAAATGGATGAAGAGTATCGAGATAACCCCGTATCCGTATATTCTTGAGAAATCTGACCTTTGGCGTTCCGCGAGGATCACAAGACGGATCAGCATAAAGACATAAAGGCCTATTACAACGAAAGATCCTAGAAATCCCCATTCTTCTCCCACTGTACAGAAAATAAAGTCGGTGCTCTGAGCCGGAACAAATTTGAATTTGGTCTGTGTGCCTTTAAGATATCCTTTGCCTGCAAACCCTCCAGAGCCTACTGAAATTATTGATTGATTTACATTGTAACCTGTACCATGAGGATCAGATTTAATACCCAGCATTATTTCGACTCTTTCCTTCTGGTGAGGCTTTAGCAGCTTATTAAAAGCAAAATCCACAGAATTGATAAAGACAAGGCTTCCGGCCATGAACAGATATATTATCAGAATATTGACAGCCCTCTTGCTGTAGACATAAAATGCATAAGCCGCACCTGAAAGGATAACTGAAAGCAAAAGTATGTTATCCTCACTTAATCGTTTTAATATCAAACTATTTAACATATAAACGATAAGAGTGGTTATAGCAAGTATGCCAAAACCTTCAAGACACAATTTCCACTTTCTTGTCAGAATCATGGCCATAACAAATGTCGCGATTATAACCCCGACAGTAAGATAAACGCTGTTAAAAAGAATCGTGAAGAAGAAGAGGATCACCATTATAAGGCCCGAAATAAAAATATAGGGGCTCATGCCTTCACGGAAAAGGACTATAAACAATGAAAAATAAACAACTGTTGAACCCATATCAGGTTGCAGCGCTATCAAAACGGCAGGCAGAAAAATGATGCCTATGGATGTTCCAAAAACCGAAAGCTTCTTCAGGTCGTGCTTCCTTGAGTTCAGATAGGCCCCAAGCGCGAGAGCTGTTCCGAATTTTGCAAATTCAGAAGGCTGAAGGCTCAGGGTCCCGAACTGAAACCATGACCTTGCGCCATTGACATCCTTGCCAAGTATGAGGACCAGGAGCAGAAGGAACATCAATCCTCCGTATATGAAATACGCAAAAAAGAAATAAAACCTGGTATCGATCACCACCACAAAGACAGCAATTATCAGTGTGGCAATAATCCACATAAACTGCTTTCCGTAACGTTGTGTCAGGTCAAGTATTCTGTTGTGCTCCTCATTGTATACAGCAGCATGAATGTTGAACCATCCGGCGATAACCATCACGAGAAAAACAATTATCGTAGCCTTGTCAAGTCTGGACCATATGTTAATGTTTCGTGTCACTGACCTGTAGTAGATTTAATTCCGCCATTCTTTGTTCCATGGCTTTGTTTGTTATTTGCCCATTAATATATTTTTCAATCATAAGGCTCGCAACCGGTGCTGCATAAGTTGCTCCGAAGCCTGCATTTTCAACGTAAACGGCAATCGCTATTTTCGGATCATCCTTGGGAGCAAAGGCTATAAAAACTGAATGATCCTTACCATGCGGGTTCTGTGCCGTACCTGTTTTGCCGCACACAATTATATCCCTGAGGGCCGCAATTCTTGCCGTTGCACCGGCTTCCCCGTTTACTGCAGCTTCCATGCCACCTATAATAGCTTCAAAGTTAGCTGTATCAATGTCGATCACCTGCTTTGTAAGATAACGCTGATTTATCTCTTTCCCTTCCCCGATCGATTTTACAATGTGGGGGATAAAATAGTAACCCCTGTTTGCAATCGCTGCAGTCATGTTGGCCATCTGCAGCGGGGTAGTTTCGATCTCACCCTGGCCAATTGCCATCGAAATGACTGTAAGGGCTTTCCACCTGTTCTTCCCGTAGTATTTATCAAAATATGCAGGTGATGGAACAAGTCCGGGAAGTTCGTTAGTAAACTCAATCCCAAGTCTTTTCCCGAATCCGAATTCATTAAGATAACCTTTCCATTTATTGTAGGCATCGGATATGGTGCTATACTGAGGATTTTCGAGGATCCGCCTGAATGTCTGGCAGAAATATGAATTGCACGAATTGGATATACCATGTATGAGATCGAGCGGCGAACTGTGTACGTGGCATTCAACAAACAGATATCCGCGATTGCATCCGAAAGTAGTTGCAGGAGTTATTACTCCTTCCTGAAGTCCGATGAGGCCGTTAATGGGTTTGAATGTTGACCCCGGTGGATACTGCGCCTGCAATGCCCTGTTAAACAATGGCTTGTAAATAGTGTCGGCACTCAGCTTTGAGAAATTCTCCGACCTTATCCTGCCAACCAGTAATCCCGGATCAAAATTCGGTGATGAGACAAGCGCCAGGACTTCTCCTGTTTTGGGCTCAAGGGCAACTATGCTTCCCGATTTATTCCGCATCAAATACTCTCCATATTCCTGAAGGTCCATGTCCATTGTTGATATTATGTCCTCCCCCTGAACGGCAGTAGTATCCAGCCTTCCATCAGCATATGAGCCTTTGATCCTGCTGTAAACATCAACCAGATAAATCTTCACCCCTCTCTGCCCCCTGAGTTCCTTTTCATAGGCTTCTTCGATCCCCAGCTTCCCTATGTAGTCCCCGGCCTTGTAATAAGGTTCCTTCTTAATCAATGCTTCGTCCACTTCGCTCACATAGCCAAGGAGATGTGAGGCAATGGATTTTGAATATTTTCTCAATGTTCTCGGCTGAACATAAAATCCCGGATAAAGAAATAATTTCTCCTGCAGCCTGGCATACGATTCTGCCGAGATCTGCTTAAGAAAGACCGAAGGGGCGCGCCTTGAATAAGAAATGGCACTGTTCATTCTTTCGATATAGGAAGCGGGAGTAATACCAAGAAGACTGCAAAGCTCTACAGTATCGATTTTTACTGCCTGGGCAGGAACAACCATAAGGTCATAGGCTGCCTGGTTGTACACGATCAGTTTCTTATTCCTGTCGTATATCAGCCCCCTGCCAGGGTATTGGGTTACATATCTTAAGACGTTATTTTCGGCTGATAACCTGTATGTATTTTTTACGACTTGAATAGTAAACAACCTTGCCAGTAAAATAAGGGATGCAAGCACAATAAGTGCAATGACAATATATTTCCGGTTGATGAAAGCATCTTTCATGGCTGGTCAGTTATCTCCCTTTCCTGTAGCGTTCAATAAGGAGAATAAAGCCAACTGTAAAGGCAGAACTCAAAATGACCCTGAGAAATGTTCTGAAGAAGTCGGCTAACCTGAAAACCTCAAAATAGAAGAGAGCTGTATGATGAATAAGCACTATGGTTGCGGTATAAATAAAGAACCACCTTACTCCGTAAGCCCTCATAGAAAGATCTGAACCTGATTCATACCCATCACGCGGAGAAATAACTCTTAATACATATGGACGTGAAAACCCGGCAAGAAGGGTTGCCGAAGTATGCATTCCAGGAGATCCTGAAAACAGATCAATAATAAGTCCGGTAATAAAAGCAACGATGAGCAACAACCAGGGCGGCGTTACGGCCGGTAAAAGAAGAATGATCATTATGTACACATAGGGATTCACGTACCCGCTGAACTGAATATTATTGAAAAGCAGGATCTGTAGTAAAATCAGAATAATGATTATCGCACCGAACCTTAGAATGGAATTGATCATTGGAACTTCTTTTCTAGTTCGAGTTGCTCCGTCTTCTTCATATTACCGATAATGTTGGCATAATAGAGCTTTTTGAAATCGGTAAAAAGTTCAACTGTTATCTTGTAAAAATCGCTGCCGCTTTTCTTCAGATCACTGACTATGCCAATACCTAGTCCTTCAGGAAAAATTGCAGAATATCCGGTGGTTTCAACTGTGTCTCCGTTGCTTACGGTTATATGCTGCGGGATCTCATTCAGCACTGCGTATCTGTAATTCCTGCCTTCCCAGCTGAGCGATCCGAAGTACCCGTTCGACTTTATCCTTGCACTTAGTCTGAAATCAAGGTTAAGAAGCGAAATGGCAACGGAGTAGTTCTCGGAACAGCCGACGATCACGCCTGCAACATAATCACCGTTCGTGACTGCCATGTCAACCATGATTCCCTGGGCTCTGCCTTTATCGAGCGTGAAGTAGTTCTTCTGCTTATTAACCGAGTTACTGATTACTTTAGCAGGAGTAAACTGGTATTGCTGTCTGAAAATGGTGTCGGTGACTGAAACGAACTTCTTGTTCTCCTGCCTGCTGAATTTCTCAATTTTGTTTCTCAGCTCACTGTTTTCCGAAGCTAGCTTTGAGTTGGTTTCCCGCAGGTTGAAATAACCTCTCGAATTATTTATTTTCTCTTCTATGCCCCTGGTGATTCCCTGCATGCCTTTTACCATTCTTGAATTGTGATAACTATTGCCATTTGTAAGCCAATACAATGCTATTCCTTCCAAAACAAGAAAGACAATAATATTATTGTACTTCAGTAGAAAGTTTAGCAGATTTCTCATTCAAACCTTGAGATTATCTTATCAGGAAAGGAAAATTGTCGACATTTTTCAATGCAACCCCGGTTCCTCTTGCAACTGCGTGCATTGGATCTTCGACAACATTAAAATTTATATTTATTTTATCTGACAGACGTTTATCTAGTCCTCTTAGCAGTGCGCCACCGCCTGCAAGATAAACCCCTTTGTTAACAATATCGGCGTATAGTTCCGGAGGGGTTTGCTCCAGTACATTAAGGAGCGCTGCTTCCACCTTTGTAAGGGATTTGTCAAGACAATAGGCAATCTCCTGGTAAGATATTGGTATTTCTATAGGAAGAGAAGTCATAATATTTGGACCCCTGACAATATAGTCAGGCGGTGGATTATCTATATCAGGTAAAGCTGCACCAACAGCGATCTTAATATCTTCGGCGGTTCTTTCACCAACCTTAATATTATGCTGATGCCTCATATACGATTGAATGTCAGCTGTAAATCCATCTCCCGCAATCCTTATAGATTTATTACAAACAATACCTCCAAGAGCAATAACGGCAATTTCAGTTGTACCTCCCCCGACATCGATTACCATGCAGCCTTCTGGAGCTTCAACATCGAGGCCTATGCCTATTGCAGCCGCCATAGGCTCATAGATCATATAAACCTCCCGTCCACCGGCATGCTCAGAAGAGTCGCGTACAGCGCGCAGCTCCACCTCCGTGCTACCTGAAGGTATGCATACAACCATTTTCAGGGATGGAGCGAAAAATCTCGATCCGGTGTTGATCATTTTAATCATCCCCCTTATCATCAGCTCAGCGGCATTAAAATCAGCAATTACGCCATCGCGCAAAGGCCTGATTGTTTTAATGTTTTCATGAGTTTTTCCATGCATTTGCCTGGCTACCTCTCCAATTGCGATCAGTTTCCCGGTATTTTTGTCAATTGCAACTATCGATGGCTGATCAACAACTATTTTATCATTGTGTATGATAACTGTATTTGCTGTTCCCAGGTCAATTGCAATCTCCTGTGTCAAGAATGAAAATAGTCCCATCGAACGAGATAATTTATTATTGGTTAGTGTTTAAAATGTCTTATACCTGTAAATACCATTGCTAAATTGTTTGCAGAACAGAAGTCAATTGAATCCTGATCCCTTACAGAACCGCCTGGCTGCACCACTGCGCTTATCCCTGCCTTACATGCTATTTCAACGCAGTCGGAGAACGGGAAAAAAGCATCAGAGGCCATGACTGCGTCTTTCAGGCTAAAACCAAAAGTGCCTGCTTTTTCAATAGCCTGCCTCAATGCATCCACCCTTGAGGTCTGACCTATTCCGCTGGCACAAAGTTGCTTATTTTTTGCAAGAACTATTGCATTTGATTTGCTGTGTTTTACAATTTTGTTTGCAAAAACAAGGTCCTCAACCTCATCCTGTGTAGGAATCTTCTTAGTTACAGGCTTCATATCCATAGCCGATTCCGTTTTGCGGTCCCTTTCCTGCCACAGTACCCCGCTGAGAAGTGATCTGAAATAGAACTGAGAATCAGTTTTATTGTTCCTTTTAAGAATGATCCTGTTCTTTTTTTGTTCAAGTATCTCAAGAGCAGGCTCAGAATAAGACGGGGCAATTATTATTTCGAAAAAGATCTTGTCAATCTCTTTTGCTTCTGATTCGCCGATCGGAACATTTGTAACAACCACACCACCGTAGGCCGAGACCGGATCGCATGCAAGGGCATCCTTCCATGCATCAGCCGGCTTTTCACGCGAAGCTACACCGCATGCATTGTTATGTTTGATAATCGCAAATGTAGTTTCGCTGAAATCATCTATCAGAGCAAGGGCTGAATCAATGTCAAGAAAATTATTGTATGAGATCTCCTTGCCATGAAGCTTGTCAAACAACTTATCAGGATCACCATAATAAATACCCTTCTGATGAGGATTCTCGCCATACCTCAGGTGATATGCATTATTTATGCTTTCCCTGAAGACTTCAATTCCGGCAATCCTGTTGAAATAGTTGAAGATCAAAGTATCATAGTACGAAGAGGTTTTAAATGCCTCTGCTGCAAAGTACCTCCGGTCATCAAGCGATGTGTTTCCTTTTTTCCCTTGCAGAAGTGCAAGCAGGCGCGAATACTGGCTGCTCTCCGAAACGATGAGGACATCTTTGAAATTTTTAGCTGCAGCACGAATTAGCGAAATCCCGCCAATATCTATTTTTTCAATGATTTCGCTTTCATCGTCAACCGACAGGACGGTTTTCTCAAACGGGTAAAGATCAACGATAACCAGATCAATCTCCGGAATTCTGTATTTTTCGAGCTGACCGAGATCTTCGGGTTTATCCCTCCGGGCCAGTATTCCGCCAAATACAGAGGGATGAAGCGTTTTCACTCTACCTCCAAGTATTGAAGGGTAGGTTGTAAGGCTTTCAACTGTTTCAGAAGGCAGGCCAAGGTCTTTTATGAAATTATAGGTTCCTCCTGTAGAATAGATTTTAATGCTCAATTCATCCAGTGTCCGTACAATTTCTTCAAGGCCCTCTTTATAATAAACAGAGATCAGTGCACTTTTGATTCTTTTATCACTCATAATCTGATTTTTATGATTGGCCTCTCCCTGCAGTTTCAGGCGCTTAAAAATAGATATTTTTTTATTAACCCCATACAAAATAATTGCGAATATTAAGGAATGTAATCCCTCTTTCATCTTTCCGAATGATTTTCCTATCTTTGACATCCAATTATTTAATTAAAAAATCTGCGATGAAATTGAGGCTTTTGAGAGAAGGGTTTTTAATGGCGGTTAACTCAGTTGTTGTCAACAAGTTAAGGACGTTTCTTTCTCTTTTTGGCATTACAATAGGCATATTTTGTATTATTTCTGTCTTTACGGTTATCGACTGGATGGCAAAATCCATTCATGATACTATAAATTCGATGGGGAATAATGTGATCTATATTCAGAAATTCCCATGGTCATTCGACCGGAACCTGGCCTGGTGGGATATCATTAAATGGCCAGCAGTTTCTTTAGACGATTACCAGGCTATTCAGACAAGATCAACCAAAGCCGATGCTGTGAGCTTTGGAGCATTAAAGTCTGACAAAATAAAGTACCGGAGCAATGTCGCAAATGATGCTTACATATTTGCGATCACTGAAGGCATAGAGAAGGTCTCAACATTTGAGATAGAAAAAGGCAGGTTTATTTCTCCTTTTGAATTCTCCAGCGGAACCAATGTGGCGGTTTTAGGAGCTGAAATCGCTGAAAGGCTTTTTGATAAAGCCAATCCTATCGGGAAAGTGATCACAACAGCGGGGTTTAAAACTCAGGTCATAGGTGTACTTAAAAAAGAGGGACAGGGAGGAATCAGCCTCAGTAATACAGACCAGATGACACTAATCCCGCTGAACTATGGAAGGAATTTCATCAATCTGCGGAACAGGTTTATTGAGACCCAGTTGATGGTGCGGGCAAAATCCGGTGTTTCAATTGAGGAACTTTCTGATGAAGCAACAATGGTCCTGAGGGCATCCAGGAGATTAAAACCCGCCGAGACCGACAATTTCTCCGTAAACAAGGCAACCATGCTTTCTCAGGGTTTCGATGCAGTATTCAAAGGGATCAATATCGGAGGCTGGATAATCGGATGCTTTGCAATTCTTGTCGGTGGATTCGGAATTGCGAACATTATGTTCGTTTCGGTAAGGGAAAGGACAAATATTATAGGTATACAGAAAGCCCTCGGAGCAAAACGATTCTTCATCCTTCAGCAATTCCTTACCGAATCAGTGCTTCTTTCTCTGGTTGGAGGAATTGTAGGGCTCATCCTGATTTTTATCGGGACCCTGGCAATAAATTATCTCTGGGAGCTGAATATGCATCTCACTATGGGCAATATTTTCCTGGCTCTGTTTGTTTCCGGAGCTATAGGTATCATTGCAGGCTATGCCCCTGCCTATGCTGCTGCAAAAATGAATCCCGTCGATGCAATGGGATTCTCATTCTGAAGAAATCCTGTTCAGGGAGATCCAGTTAGTAAGCTTTACAAACTCATCAACAGAAAGTTGTTCGGGTCTCAAATGGAATTCGGGGTAATCAAAGTTTTTAAGTTCAAAAGCTGACTTGACTGAATTCCTCAGCATTTTACGCCTCTGATTAAAACAGGCTTTAACAACCCGGGTGAACAATTTTTCATCACAATCGAGGCTTTTAACTTCATTCCTGATAAGCCTAATCACTCCTGACTGCACTTTCGGTGGAGGTGAAAAAACTGTGTTTGAAACTGTAAAAAGGAATTCCGCCGAATAAAAAGCCTGGATCAGAACACTCAGGATCCCATAAGTTTTAGATCCGGGCTTAGCGCATATCCTTTCGGCCACCTCTTTCTGCAGCATACCGCAAACTTCAGTGACCTTATCGCGATAATCAAGTACCTTAAAGAAAATCTGACTTGAAATATTATAAGGAAAGTTCCCTATTACTGCAAGCTTTCCAGGAAAGACATTCTCAATATCAAATGTCAGAAAATCACCGGTAATAATATTCTTAAGCTCCGGCAGGTATTCTTTCAGGTAATGAACCGATTCATTGTCAATCTCTATCACCCATAAACCTGTAAATCCCCTGTCGATAAGGCATCGTGTAAGAATTCCTGTACCCGGTCCGATTTCAAGCACATCAGTGTATCCCAAACCAGTAAGCGTTGCAGCAATCTTACAGGCAATCGTTTTATCCTTCAGGAAATGCTGTCCGAGATTTCTCTTGGGTTTTACATAACTCATTCACACAAAAGATAAAAGACCAGGAATGCCATTATATTTGATCCAGTAATTGCCTTCCGAATTTTCTCCAGATCGGTATCTTTAATGATTCAAGGAATACAATAAAGCGTTTCAGAACATTGAAATATAATGTAATGAACAGGGCAACAACCATGATCCAGATCGCTATCATATTGAAAGCAAGAGTTTCGATCTTGAGTTTTCCGACCTGTTTATATGGTGCATAAAAATGTGCCCGGCCAAATTTTGAGCCGGGTTTCATATAAACAGGATCGGCCTTCTGGATGAATTTCTTTCCTGAGTCATATATTTTGTTTGTATTCAACCTGTTAAGTACAATATTTGCAATACTTTCATTAAAATTCCGTTTTCTTTGTTCCTGGAACTCGGTCTCTCCACCCATCCTGTCCCTGATAAGAACATATAATGATTCGCGACGGGCTGACAGAGCCCTTGATGTTTTCCTGATGGAAATCGTCAGGCTATCGAGATATTTTTTTGCATCATCGGCAGCATTTGGAGTGAATTTATCGTAAATCATGCTGGTAGTCCAAATGCCGGGAGTTATTCCTGTTTCCGAAGAGAGATCGTTGATATGAAAATTAATCTTCATCAGGTCCCTTTTAAGAGTTTCCTGGTATTCAGGATTTTTATTCATCTGTTTGCATTGCTCAACCCTGACCTTGAGCTCAGGCAAAAGAAAGGTGGAGTACCAGTCATTTTGGCTTATCGCCATATCATAATCAAAAAATGGCTTTTCAAACCTGTTGTTCCTGAATTCTTCAACCATCAATGCCTCATAAGACCATCGTGTTACCATTGCGTCGCCGATTATCGGAACATATATTTTTTTGCTTATGGATTTATGGAGATCATCAAATTTAATCATGGCACCGCCAAGCAGCAGCATCGGAACAAGCAGCAACGGAATAAGAATATAAATGCTGACAGCAGTCCTGAGACCGGCTGAGATATTCAAACCCAGTATGTTACCAAAACAGGCTGTGCTAAAAAGTACCAGCCACTGGCTGAACATCATGCCTTTTACCTCGAGAAGTGTGTTTGCCACCAGTACAAATGTAAGCGACTGGATAGCTGAAAGAACAAAAAGGAAGCTGACTTTCGATAAAAGGTAGCCTGCCCAGCTAATGTTCAGGAATTTTTCCCTCTCAAGCACTTTCCTGTCCCTGAATATCTCTTCAGCGCTTACAGTCAATCCCACAAAAAGGGCAACTATAATGGACATGAAGAGAAAAACGGGGTAATTCTTATTCGCTCCGAAATAATAAACATCATCGGAGCTGTATTTTGAAAGGAAACCGAGAATTAAAGCCAGGAGCGGGACCTCAAGAAGATTTATTGTCATATACTGACGGTCAGCCAGCTTGCGGGTAATATTTCTTTTAACAAAAGTCCGAATCTGAGCCGCTTTCTTTGGAACCCTGAAATTACTGGGAGGAAGCGCCTTTTTTTCAGGCCTGCCTTTAATTTCAGGCATCATTTTCTTTCTGTACTTTTCATACCATTCTTTCGGACTTATCTGCCTTTCCTTTCCTGCAAAGCCAGCGTTGTCGATGACTTTAACCTCGATTATGTGAAGGATATTGTCAGTCTCAATATTGCCGCAATTCGGACATTCGCTTTCTGCAGCATTAGCCTGCGAGGTCTCAGTTTTGAAATAGACAAGCGCTTCAACGGGGTCACCGTCGTAGATCATATAACCCCCCTTATCCAGAATCCAGAGCTTATCGAACATCTTAAGAATGTCAGATGACGGCTGGTGGATAATTGCAAAAACAAGCTTCCCCATGAGAGCCTGGTTTTTAAGAAGGGTCATTACCATTTCAGAATCGAATGATGACAAGCCTGAGGTCGGCTCATCAACAAACAATACTACTGGTTCGCGCATCAGTTCAAGTCCGATGTTGAGTCTTTTTCGCTGTCCTCCGCTCACCATTTTATTAAGAGGATCACCAACCTGAAGGTCCGCAATCTCAACCAGATCGAGATCAGTAAGGACCTTCTGCACCGTTTTGTTTAATTGTCCTTCATCATAATGGCCAAAGCAAAGGCGCGCATTATAATAAAGGTTTTGGTATACAGTCAGTTCCTCAATAAGCATATCGTCCTGCGGAACATACCCGATCAATCCCGTAAGTTTGTCAGAATCTTCATGAAGATCATAACCATTGATATAAAGAGTTCCGGTTGTCGGTCTGGTTTTACCGTGCAGCAGGTTCAGCATAGTTGTCTTGCCAACTCCGCTGCCACCCATCAAACCTATCAGGTTACCTGATTGAATCCTGAAATTCATCCTTCTGATCCCGTTATCAGAATTCTTGAAGAGGAATTCTATGTCATGCCCCTCATAGACAACTGTTTCGGGAAATTTTCTTGAGACGAACTTTTTATAAATACGCGAATAGTAGATTGGTTCAATCCCCTGCCCCTTGATATTTACCCCGCGGTCAAGAAGATAAGGCCGGCAGGCTATAATATCGCGTCCCTTGAAATAAAGAGTGAGGGTACCATCATATGTAAATATAAGCGATCCCGTACTTTCGATGTGAAGCACAAACAACTGTCCCTTGAAATTCTTAATTCTGATATGCCGCCAGTTCTCATAGTTCTTAAAATCTTTACCAGCCCAGTATTTTGGATTATCGTTCTCGATAATCAGGATGCAGTCCTGAGTGACTTCGTCATATGACCGCCCTATCATAAAGGCGCTGGCATTGTCATACTCTTTCTTCGAAATATTAAACGTTCTGGCAACGATGTCGATAATGGTTTTTTCCTGTTCCGAGATCAGCCCGTCCTCAAAAGCAAATTCCAGCAGCTGAAGAAACACGATCATTCTCTCTTCAAGGAACAATCCTTTTTTGATCTGGCGGCAGATGTTAGTTATCTGGAATGTAATAAGGGAATCTTCATCAGCGAGCTCAGACTTGTCAACACTTTTCAGCTCATTCGAATAAAACTCAAGGTTATTTTCAAAAAGGGCATAATACTCCTCTTCCAGTTCCCTGTTAAGATATCTCCGGAGATAGCTTCGAAGTATTTTTTTACCTCTCGAAGAGATGCCTCCCGGATTTATTGTGGAAACAATGGCAAATATGTGAATCAGAGCAAGAAGTACGGATTCCCTCATAAGAATTATAGAAAAAAAAGACCGCAAAGTTAGTTGCTTTGCGGTCGGGCAACTATGATTATATTAGATTATCTGGCTTCTGATATCTTCTATGGCTTTAGTTATATCCATGATATTCTGATTCGTAAGACTTGTTGTCAGCCCTTCATAGACCTTTTTCATTGGTTCAAGTCTGTCAACAAATTCTTTCATGGCTGGATCACTCATAAAAGGCTGCGTAATTTCAAGGTAAAATTCGAAGGAACTCTTCTGGTCCAGCAAAACTCTTGAAATCCCTGCTATCTGGTAAGCTGCTTCCGAGACGTGTGTAGTAAGATACATTCCTTCAACCCATGCCCCGCCAACAACCAGCAATGCCTGAGGCTGCTCTTCATTATCGGACAGATAAGCATAAGTATTATTAAAAGCTTCTTTAAGTATTGCAACAAGCTTATCCCTTTTGTCAAAATTCTCCTTGATCTTGTCGTACATCGTTGTATCGTAGATCTTGGTCATGTTGAGGTCATTTGCCAGGGATTGGATTGCCTGGAGATAGTCAATTACCTTTTGTTGTATATTATAAAGAGTTGCATAGCTCAGGTCAGCTCCAAAAACGCCAATATTGATCGCTTTTTTCGGACTGGTAAAATATTTTGTTGAGTTTTCAACAGGATTTGAAATACCGATTATATAACCAACTTCAAGCTCAGAAAGCATCCCTATTACATCAGCTGATGTCGGTAATGGATAAACATTTTTTTCTATCTGCCGATTTATTGTATCCACCGCACTTTGCTCAAACTCTTTGAGCTCTCTCTTTGCAGTCCTGTTTTTGCATGAGCCCAGTCCTGCAAGACTAAATACTAGCATCGGGAGAATAATAATTGCTATAACTCTTTTCATATTAGTTGGTTTAAGTTAAATGGTCTTTTAAAATCGATTATAAAAATAATAAATAATATTAAATTAGCTTCCCCTGCGGGATCAATTTTGAATAATCTGTACATTTTGTCATCTAAATATCTGAAAAATCATTAAACAAGTTTATAAGGTGGGAGTTTTCATTAGCCAGGCGAGTTCGTTGCCTTCCTCATTTTTTATTTATCTTTGAGCGCCAAAAAACATCCTGATGAGTTGGAACTTTGATGAAGAAGTATTAAGGGAAGGAACTGACTGTATAAAGTACGACCTTAGAAAAGAGATATTTGGCAACGACAAGATCATCCCGATGTGGGTAGCAGATATGGATTTCAAAACACCCGATTTCATAATTAATTCCCTGAAAAAAAGGCTTGAACATGAGATCCTGGGATATTCATTCCGGCCTGCAGAATACAATACATCAATAACAGACTGGCTTTCAAGAAGGCATAACTGGCAGATAGATACCGAATGGTTATGCTTTTGTCCGGGTATTGTTCCTGCTCTGAATTTATGTACTCTTGCGTTTACGCGACCGGGCGATTCCGTGATTGTTCAGCCACCTGTTTATTTCCCTTTTTTTACAGCTATTGAGAGTCATGGACGAAATTTGGTATATAACCAGCTCGATGAGATGGATGGAAGATGGGAAATGAACTTTGATTCCCTTACAGATTCTATAACTGACCGGACAAAAATGATAATTATTTCAAATCCTCATAATCCTGTCGGAAGAGTCTGGTCCACGGAGGAACTTAACCATCTGGCTAATATCTGCCTGAATAACAATATTTTGCTTGTTTCAGATGAGATCCATGGTGATCTTACACTCCCGGGTTATTACCATACACCCGTAGCACGGATCTCCCCGAAAATTGCCGAGATAACAGTAACCTGCATTGCACCCAGCAAGACATTTAACCTGGCCGGACTTTCAACATCTTCGGTCATAATATCGAATCCGGTATTAAGGAAATATTTTAATTCCAAAGTAGAGCGTCTGCACATCGGAAATGGCAATATATTTGGCACAATTGCTTCGATTGCAGCATACTCAGAGGGACATAAATGGCTTGATACTTTAATGGAATATATCAATGTCAATGTCGATTTTGTGATGGATTACTGCCATAAACTAATTCCTGAAATAGTTCCGGTTCAGCCCGAGGCAACTTATATGATATGGCTTGATTGCAGAAAACTGGGCATGAAGGCCAAAGAACTCCAGCAATTTTTTGTAAATGATGCCGGGGTAGGAATGAATGAGGGATCTACATTCGGACCGGGCGGTGAAGGTTTCATGAGAATGAATCTTGGGACAACACATCAGACCGTCAGGACAGCAATGGAAAAGATTGAAAAAGCTGTTGCATCATTAAGATAACCAGCTTTTTAAGCGTATTGAATGAAAGACAGGATTAAAATAAAGCTGACACTGGAAGATGACACTGTTTATTATGGACGGTCGTTTGGGGCTCCTGTTGCCGCAGCCGGTGAAGTAGTCTTTAATACGGCAATGACAGGTTATCCTGAAAGCCTCACCGATCCGTCGTATAAAGGACAGATACTCTGCCTTACGTACCCTCTTGTTGGAAATTACGGCGCACCGGCGAAAAACGAGGAAAATGACCTTTATCGTTTTTATGAGTCCTCTTCAATCCATATTTCAGGCCTTGTGGTTTCAGACTATTCTTTTGAATACAGCCACTGGAATGCAACAGAAAGCCTTGACGAATGGCTTTCAAGGAACAGGATACCCGGGATCTTTGGTATCGACACCCGTGCCCTTACCAAGAGAATCAGGGAAAAAGGGACAATGCTCGGGAAACTTGAACCGGATGGTACAGAGACTGATTTCTACGATCCAAATAAGGTCAACCTGGTCGCCGAAGTAAGCACCCGGGAAATGAAAAAATATGGCTCCGGGAAACACAGGATTATGCTCGTTGATTGCGGGGTAAAATACAATATTATAAGGAACCTGCTTAAACGCGATACAACAATTATCAGGGTTCCATGGAATTACGATTTTCTTAATGAAGAATACGATGGTCTTTTCCTGACTAATGGGCCGGGCGATCCAAAAATGTGCGGAGCAACAATCGAAAACGTAAAGAAATCATTGGAAAGCAATAAGCCGATGTTTGGCATTTGCCTTGGGAACCAGCTTATGGCGCTTGCATCAGGCGCTAACACCTATAAGTTGAAATACGGTCACAGGAGCCATAACCAGCCTGTTATACAGGCAGGTACCAACAAGGCTTACATAACATCACAAAATCACGGGTATGCTGTTGATAATAATACTCTGGGCAATGACTGGGAACCTTTATTCATTAACCTCAACGACAACACAAATGAAGGGATGAGGCACAAAACCAAACCTTTCTTCTCAACTCAGTTCCATCCCGAAGCCTCCGGCGGACCAACTGATACTGATTACCTGTTTGATGTGTTTATAGATAATATCAAAAAAATCCGATCTTAAATCCCATTCACTGCAGGGATTTGGGGTGGTAATAAAAGGCTACTGGCAACAGGCAACGGGCTGCAGGCAACAGGAAAGTATCAAATTTGCTCCCGGAATGAGAGGCGGGAACCTGGTGATTAAACAAATTTCATCAGCTTCGCCACCAGTTCTTCCGCAGTTTTACTTTTGAAACTCTGCATCCTTTCATTAAAGACCTTTTTGATTTCAACATTACACAGGTTCCCAATACTCCCCTCATGAGTATACTCATTCAGGGAGGTTGCCGAAAACTGACCTTTTTCGACCATTTCCGATACCTTTTTATAAGCGTCTCTGAACGGAACACCCTGCTTTACAAGACGGTTTACCTCTTCGGTGCTGAAAATGCTGTTGTAAATGGGATCATGAGTAATGTTTTTTCGGAGCCGGATATTGTTCAGCATTTTGATCATTATTCCAATGCATTCATTTAAGTCGGCAAATGCATCTATCAATAACTGCTTCAGAAGCTGTAATTCCCTGTTGTAACCTGACGGAAGACCTGATAACAGCGTAACTATCTGACCGGGAAGACTTTGTATCAGACCTGCTCTGCCTCTGACAAGTTCAAAAACATCGGGATTCCTCTTCTGGGGCATAATGCTTGATCCCGTGACAAATTCATCTGGAAAATCGATGAACCGGAATTCGGCTGTCATAAAGAGGCAGGCGTCCATTGAAAAACGTGAAAGAGTCTGGGCAATTGAAGCCAGGGCAGATGCTGTTGCCAGTTCCGCCTTACCCCGGCTCAGGCTTGCATAAGCGGAATTATAAAGAAGTCCTTCAAATTCGAGCAGTTCGGTCGTCCGGTTCCTGTTCAGTGGGAGCGTGGAGCCATACCCGGCCTGGGTACCGAGAGGGTTCCGGTTGTTAAGCGATCGTGCAGCCGATAGCAGCAGAATATCATCGGTAAGTGATTCGGCATACGACCCGAACCATAAACCGAATGATGACACCATGGCCGGCTGCATGTGAGTGTAACCCGGAATGATGACATCCCTGTGTTCTTCACTTAGTGACTGAAGCTTATAAAAAAGGTCTTCCACATTTGAGGCAAGATCGTCAATCTCCCTCCTGGCATAAAGTCTGAGATCTACAAGAACCTGGTCATTTCTTGACCTTCCCGTATGGATCTTTTTACCTGTGGGTCCCAGCATCGATGTTAACTCCTTTTCCACCTGAGAATGAATATCCTCGACCCCTTCTTCAATTACAAACTCCTTCTTCTTCTCCTTTTCAAAAAGGGTAAATAGAGCCTTTAGCAATTCTTTTTTTTCGACGCCGGAAATCAGCCCTGCTTCCTGAAGCATTATTGCATGAGCCATCGATCCGGCTATATCCCACTCAGTCAGGCAAAGATCAGTCTTTCTGTCTTTACCTGATGTAAATTCGATAACTGAGGGATCGGGAGTTGTTCCTTTTTGCCAGAGTTTCATTTTCAAGTATTTATTTTATTCTTCTTTTTACTGGCTTCAACAATAGCCCTGTGGGCCATAAGCCTTATGGCATTGATCCTTATGAATCCCTTGCTGTCAATCTGGTTGAATCCGCCCTCGATATCCATGCTCGAAAGTTCTTTATTATACAATGAAGAAGGTGATTCACGCCCTTCGACAAGAACATTCCCTTTATAAAGGCAAAGATGGACGCTTCCGTCAATCAGCTCCTGGCTCTTTTCGATGGCGGCCATCAGAAAGTCCATTTCAGGACTGAACCAGAACCCATAATAAATGATCTCGGCAAATTTGGGGGTAAGCATATTTCTCAATCTCATCACTTCCCTGTCCATGGCAATTCCTTCAAGGTCCATATGCGCAATATGAAGCACGGTTGCTGCAGGTGTTTCATATACCCCTCTCGATTTTATTCCGACGAACCTGTTCTCCACCATATCAAGCAGACCGATGCCGTTTTTGCCGGCCAGCTCATTAAGGTAGATGTACATTTCGTACGATTCCTCCTTAACCGTTCCGTCGTCCTTGTTCACAACCTTAACAGGGATGCCGTTTTTGAAATAGATTGCAATGCGTGTCTCTTTGTCAGGAGCATCCTGGGGAAGCACCATTTTCTCGAGCATGCTTTTCTGCATCGAGTACATAGGATCTTCCAGTATACCTGCCTCGTGGCTTATGTGCATGAGGTTATCATCCTCGCTGTAAGGCTTGTCAATGCTAGCCTTGACCGGGATATTCTTCTCGGAAGCATATTTTAAAAGGTCTGTCCTCCCTTTGAATTTATCGAGGAACTCCTTGTCTTTCCAGGGCGAAATTACTTTTATATCAGGCTTGAGGGCATAATAGCAAAGCTCAAACCTTACCTGGTCGTTACCTTTTCCTGTTGCGCCATGGGCAACAGCATTCGCATTTTCGGAAATCGCGACCTCGATCTGTTTCTTTGCTATGAGTGGCCTGGCAAGCGCCGTCCCGAGGAGATACCTCCCTTCATAAATAGCATTCCCCATTATTGCCTTAAGGACATAATCATCAATAAACTCCTTCTTCAGGTCGGAGATTATCACCCTGGAGGCTCCCAGCTGGAGGGCTTTCTTCCTGCATTCCTCAAAATCATCAGCCTGGCCAACATCAGCAACAAATGCAATTACATCATAGTTTTTTTCAATTAACCATTTTAGGATCACCGATGTATCCAGGCCACCGCTGTAAGCCAGAACAACTTTTTCTTTCATCTTCGTCAATTATTATCAGAGGAACTTTTATTTGATTTTCTTTTTGGCGGGCAGACTGCTACCCCTCATTTCAATCTGTTTATGCAATCCTGGCATGATCATTTCAAGGCACGAATGTACCTGCCTGATGGTTATGCCGTACCTTGGTATTACCAGTATTGTGTCGTCTCCGGCAATAGTCCCGGCTATCTCGTACCTTGCCGCATTGTCCAGAAAATAAGCTGTGGCATTTGCATTTCCTGGGATTGTCTTAATTACCAGAAGTCCCTTTGCTTCAACAATATCACGGATCACGGGCAGAATATTGAGCTGTACTTCAGCTTCTGCAGGCTTCTGCTTGTCATCAGGGAGGGCATACCTGTAGCTTCCGTCCCCTTCCGGTATACGGCTTATACCCAGCTGTCTCAGATTACGTGAGAGCGTTGCCTGTGTGCATATAAACCCTTTCCCTTTCAGCTTTCTAAGCAAACCCTCCTGCGATATGATCTTCTCATTCGCAATGATTTTTTCGATTGCCAGTAGCCTTTTGGTCTTTTGCATACTTATACATTACTTTTGCAAATGTATACATTTTTCAATAAATGCGAAAAAGATTTAAAAATTTATCATATTTTTGGGAACTTAATTCTGTCAATGAAAGAGGATATCAGGAAAGTAATTCTGCTCGGCTCGGGAGCCTTGAAAATCGGAGAAGCGGGAGAATTTGACTATTCCGGATCACAGGCACTGAAAGCGTTAAAAGAGGAAGGGATAAAGACAATCCTTGTTAATCCCAACATCGCTACTGTTCAAACCTCCGAGGAGTTGGCCGATAAAATTTACTTCCTCCCTGTAACCCCTTATTTTGTGGAGAAGGTGATTGCAAAGGAGCATCCTGACGGCATCCTTCTCTCATTTGGCGGACAAACCGCATTAAACTGCGGGACTGAATTGTACCGTAACGGCGTCTTTGAAAAGTATGGAGTAAAGGTTCTTGGGACGCCTGTCGAAGCAATAATAGATACTGAGGACCGGAAACTTTTCGTAAAGAAGCTTGAGGAGATCAAAGTTAAAACACCAAGGAGTATTGCGGTCGTGAATGTTGAAGAAGCTGTATCGGCCGCCGGTAATCTTGGTTTTCCTGTTATAATCAGGGCAGCCTATACACTTGGGGGACAGGGCAGCGGTTTTGCTACAAACGATGACGAGATGCGGATACTCGCATCAAGAGCCTTTTCATATACAAACCAGATCCTGGTCGAGGAATCTCTCAAGGGATGGAAGGAAGTAGAATATGAGGTGGTCAGGGACAGGTTTGATAATTGCATTACTGTCTGCAACATGGAGAATTTCGATCCTCTCGGAATCCATACAGGTGAAAGTATTGTTGTCGCTCCTTCTCAGACTCTTACAAATAGCGAGTACCACAAACTCAGGGAGCTTTCAATCAGGATCATCAGACATATTGGAATAGTAGGCGAATGCAATGTTCAGTATGCCCTCTCTCCTGACTCGGAAGATTACAGAGTGATTGAAGTAAATGCACGCCTGTCGCGGTCCAGCGCGCTTGCCTCGAAAGCTACAGGATATCCGCTGGCATTCGTTGCCGCAAAGCTTGCAATAGGATATGGCCTTCATGAGCTGAAAAACTCCGTAACCAGGAACACAACTGCGTTCTTTGAACCAGCGCTCGATTATATTGTCTGCAAAATACCCCGGTGGGACCTTAATAAATTCAAGGGAGTCTCCCATCTTATCGGAAGCAGCATGAAAAGCGTCGGGGAGGTTATGGCCATAGGAAGATCATTTGAAGAGGTGATCCAGAAAGCCCTGAGGATGATCGGCCAGGGAATGCATGGATTCACAGGCAACCTGAAGCTGGGCTTCAAAGATATTGAGAAAGAGCTTGCCGAACCGACCGACATGAGGATATTTGTTATTGCTGAAGCTCTTGAGAAAGGTATTTCTGTCGACAGAATACATGACCTGACTAAAATCGATAAATGGTTTTTGTATAAGCTTAAAAATATTATTGATATCAAGAATGAGCTGTGCAGATACAAAACTCTTGAGATGATCCCTGTAGAACTGCTGTCGGACTCCAAAGTATACGGGTTCAGTGATTTCCAGATTGCCCGGCATGTCCTCCGATCTGATTCCACGAAAATAAACAGCGACCTGATGAAGGTAAGGGAGGCAAGGAAAAGACTTGGCATTGTACCATATGTTAAACAGATTGACACCCTTGCTGCAGAATACCCTGCTGTCACCAATTATCTTTACCTGACCTACGGGGGATCGGAACATGATATTTCCTTCGCTGATGACAAGAAATCGATAATCGTTCTTGGTTCTGGTGCATACAGGATAGGTTCAAGCGTTGAATTTGACTGGTGCTCGGTAAATGCCATCGAGACTGTTAGGAAAGAAGGATTTAGGTCGGTCATGATCAACTACAATCCCGAGACCGTAAGTACTGATTATGATATTTGCGACAGGCTCTACTTTGATGAACTGACCTTTGAAAGGGTGCTTGACATTTATGAGCTTGAGTTGCCAAGGGGAGTTATTGTTTCGGTTGGTGGGCAGATCCCGAACAATCTTGCAATGCGGCTCTATGAAAATAATATCCCTGTGCTTGGGACTTCGCCATTATTTATCGACAAAGCCGAGAACAGGCACAAGTTTTCTAATATGTGCGATATGCTTCTTGTCGATCAGCCAAGGTGGAAGGAGCTATCCTCAATTAATGATATTTTTGAATTTGTTGACCGGATAGGATTCCCTGTGCTTATCAGGCCTTCCTATGTGCTGTCGGGAGCCGCTATGAATGTGGTATCAAACAAGAATGAGCTAACCTACTATCTTGACCTTGCAACACAGGTCTCAAAACAATACCCAGTGGTGGTCTCGGAGTTCATCGAAAATGCGAAGGAAATTGAAATAGATGCAGTTGCAAAGGAGGGCGAGATCCTGGCATATGCTATAAGCGAGCATGTTGAGTTTGCCGGAGTCCATTCGGGCGATGCTACAATGGTTTTTCCTGCTCAAAAGATCTACTTCGAGACTATCAGAAGAATAAAACGGATTTCAAGACAGATCTCAAAAGAGCTTAACATCTCCGGGCCATTCAATATCCAGTTCCTTGCAAAGGATAATGATATAAAGGTGATTGAATGTAACCTCAGGGCAAGCCGCAGCATGCCTTTTGTTTCCAAGGTCCTTAAAACAAATCTCATAGAGCTGGCTACAAAAGTGATGCTTGATGTCCCGGTTGAGAAACCCAATAAGTCAATCTTTGATCTTGATTATGTAGGTGTCAAAGCGCCGCAGTTCAGTTTTTCGCGCCTAGCAAAAGCAGACCCCGTGCTTGGCGTTGACATGGCATCAACGGGAGAAGTGGGCTGCATCGGAGAAGGTTTTTATGAAGCCATTCTTAAAGCAATGTTCTCAGTCGGTTACAGGATCCCCAGAAAAAGCATCCTGCTTTCAACAGGACCGGCACGCTCAAAAGTCGAGCTGCTTAACAGTGCAAAAGCGCTTCGTGCAAAGGGGCATAAGCTTTATGCCACCAGGGGTACACATGAGTTCCTTGCAAATGCCGGAGTTGAATCGCATGTGGCATACTGGCCCGATGAAGACAAATCACCGAATACCATCGAACTTATAAGGACAAGGGAGGTCGACCTGGTAGTTAATATCCCTAAGGACCTTTCTACATCCGAATTGAATAACGACTATTCCATCAGAAGGAATGCAGTTGATTTTAATGTGCCGCTCCTTACCAACGCAAGGCTTGCAAGCGCATTTATACTCGCATTCTGCAGGATGAATGAAGACTCGCTCGCCATCAAAAGCTGGGACGAGTATAAGTAGGCGCAAAGACATCAATAAGAAGAATTTAATATTAGCCCTATGATAGCAGTCCGAAAAGCAAAACTCTCTGATGCTCCTTCAATAATTGATTTCCAGCTCGAAATGGCCTGGGAAACTGAACAATTGAAGCTGGTTCCTGAAACTGTTACCAAAGGTGTAAACGCAGTGTTCCTCGACCCTTCCCGGGGTCAGTACTATATTGCGGATGCTGACGGGCATGCAGTCGCTTCGCTGCTTATAACCTACGAATGGAGCGACTGGAGGAATTGCAATGTCTGGTGGTTCCAGTCGGTATATGTTCTGCCGGACTTCCGCAGGCAGGGCGTTTTCAGAAAAATGTACACTTTCATTAAAAACCAGGCTGTAGAACAGGGAATTGCAGGACTCAGGCTTTATGTTGAGACTCAGAACATAAGAGCAAGAAAAACCTATGAATCGCTGGGAATGGGCTCTGAACACTACTCTTTCTACGAATGGATGAGGATATAGATGATGCAATGGCTTCTCCTGATACCTGTCCTTCCTTACATATTGATTCTGTTCAGGATCTACCTGAATCTCAGAAAGATTACACCATTTACGTCCTTAAATAACGGCACCTCTTTCATTTCTGTCTTAATTGCCTGCCACAATGAATCGGACAAAATCCTGGATCTTTTAAAGGATATTTCCCTGCAGGATTATCCTCCAGACCTGTTCGAAGTAATAGTTGTTGACGACAATTCAACTGATCGCACTTTAATATCCGTAACCGGATTCTCGGGCATAAAAAATCTGAAAGTGCTCAGGAGCAAGGGACAGGGGAAGAAAATGGCTATTGCAACGGGAGTGGATTCAGTACAGGGGGAACTGATTCTGACAACTGATGCAGACTGCTCAATGGGTAAAAGCTGGATAAGTACTGTCGCCTCATTTTACAGAATACACCAGCCGGATATGATAATCTGCCCGGTAGTAATTGAAAGCAGTCCCGGATTTCACGGTAAATTTCAGGAGCTTGAGTTCCTTAGTCTTCAGGGAGTTACAGCAGGCACGGTTGAAGGAGGAAATGGCACAATGTGCAATGGTGCAAATCTTGCTTACACAAAGGAAGTATTCCTGAAGCAATCGGGGAATCTGCATTACGAGATCCAATCAGGTGATGATGTATTCTTGATGCACAGTCTCAAAAAAAATAAAGGATCAAAGATCATGTGGCTTGAGTCGGCGGAAGCAACCATTAAGACCTCTTTCGCAGAAGGAATTTCTGCATTTCTGGATCAGAGAAGCCGATGGATCTCAAAGGGGAGGGCTTATAATGACATATCAACTGTGATCCTTGCAATTGTAACATTTGTTACAATTCTTACCCAGCTGGCTATTCTACTTTGCGGATTTTTTATTCCCAAATTACTGCTGGTTTTCACAGTTTTTCTTGCATTAAAATCTATCCCTGACTATTTGATTTTAAGAAATACAAGCGGAAGGTATAAAAAAACAAACCTGATGAAATGGTTTATCCCATCCCAGCTCGTCTATCCGGTTTATGTTCTCGTAGTTGTTCTGAATTGCTTTAAGAATGTATTGAGAATCAATCCCATTTTTTAGTTGCCCATCTCAGAAAGGAACTTTATTCTCATCAGCCTGATCTCTTCCTCTTCAAATTCATTTCCTAGTTCGATAATTGCCTCCTCGAGTGAATCTGATTCCGCTTCCTCCCGGAAATAAGAATAGATGTCATGCTGTCGTTCCTCGTCGATCACCATATTAATATAATAGTCCAGATTTATACGGGTTCCTGAATTCACTATAACTTCGATCTCGGAAATCAGCTCGTTCATTTCCAGCCCTTTTGCCTCAGCGATATCCTCCAGCTGCCGTTTCATGTCAATGCTCTGGATAATGTAGACTTTAATCCCCGATTTATTTACAACTGATTTGACAACCATGTCGAGAGGCCGGATGATCTCCTTCTCTTCAACATACTTTTTGATGATCTCAACAAACTCCTTCCCGTATCGCTGAGCCTTCCCCATCCCGACACCGGATATATTCTGAAGCTCATCGATTGTTATCGGGTACTGTATTGCCATATCCTCGAGCGACGGGTCCTGGAAGATCACGAAAGGAGGTACATCCTTCTGTTTGGATAACTTTTTCCGGAGGTCCTTCAGGATGCTGAAAAGCTCTTCGTCGACAGCTGCGGTTCTTGCCCCGAATGCATTCTCTTCGTCTGTAGTATCTGAATAATCATGATCTTCGGCCAGCATAAACGAATAGGGCTTCTCAATAAATTCCTGGCCTTTCGGGGTCAGTTTAAGCAGTCCGTAATTTTCAATATCCTTCACAAGGAATTTTGCGATCAAAGCCTGGCGGATCACCATGTTCCAGAATTTCTCATCCTTGTCCTCGCCTATCCCGAACAATTCGAGCTTATGGTGCTTATATGACTTGATCGCTGAAGTTACCTTACCTGAAAGAATATTGGCAATATGGTCGGCCTTAAATTTCTCCTTAACGGCCAACACAGCCTCAAGAACATTTACAACAGCTTCACTTCCCTCAAACTGGGCTTTAGGGTGGAGGCAGTTATCGCATGCTTCGCAGTTGTCTTTGGGATACTCTTCTCCGAAATAGTGAAGCAACAATTTCCGCCGGCATACTGATGACTCGGCATAAGAGACTGTTTCGAGCAACAGTTGTTTGCCTATCTCCTGCTCGGCGATGGGCTTTCCCTGCATAAACTTCTCCAGCTTCATTATATCATTGTAGCTGTAGTATGCAATACAATTGCCCTCCCCTCCGTCACGGCCTGCCCGCCCCGTTTCCTGGTAATATCCTTCAAGGCTTTTTGGTATATCATAGTGGATCACGAACCTGACATCAGGTTTGTCGATCCCCATTCCAAACGCAATTGTGGCAACAATAACATCTGCCTCCTCCATCAGGAACTTGTCCTGGTTTGCTGTACGTGTGGCGGAATCCATTCCTGCATGATAGGGTAAAGCCTTTATTCCATTGACTTTCAGGACTTCGGCCATCTCTTCCACCTTTTTACGGCTCAGGCAGTAAATTATACCTGATTTCCCCGCATTATTCTTTATGTATTTGATTATCTCCTTGGTGACATCCTGTTTCGATTTAACTTCGTAATACAGGTTTGGTCTGTTAAATGATGATTTAAAGATATCTGCTTCAAGAATTCCGAGATTCTTCTGGATATCGTGCTGGACCTTTGGTGTAGCAGTTGCTGTAAGAGCAATTATAGGTGAACGTCCTATGGTATCTATAATAGGCCTTATTCTGCGGTATTCAGGACGGAAGTCGTGTCCCCATTCTGATATGCAGTGCGCTTCGTCAACGGCATAAAATGATATTTGTATACTCTTCAGAAACTCGATATTCTCTTCCTTTGTAAGTGATTCAGGGGCAACATATAGTAGTTTGGCCTTCCCCGACAGGACATCTTTTTTAACCCTTGTGCTTTCAGTTTTTGTCAGAGATGAATTAAGGAAATGGGCAACATCGTCATCAGTACTGAAGTTGCGCATGGCATCAACCTGGTTTTTCATCAGTGCTATAAGCGGTGAGATAACAATGGCAGTCCCGGGTTTTACAACAGCCGGCAGCTGGTAACAAAGCGATTTCCCGCCGCCGGTGGGCATAAGCACGAATGTGTCACGGCCCTCCAGAACGTTTCTGATAATTGATTCCTGGTTCCCTTTAAATATGTCAAATCCAAAATACTTCTTTAAATAATCATGTATTGCTGCTTCATTCGTCATTTTCTTCCCCTATGATTATTTTAATTGGCTTTTAAAATATAATGCTTTGTAGTTTATATAAAGTTAAAAAATTTATTATTCAAATACCATTATTATTTTAATATTAATAATTACAGAAAAATTTAATTCAGTGCTCAATTAATTTTAATGGATTCCGGGTGTAGGCGGTGAATCCCTTAATGCTAGCCTGACATAGCTTTAAAAATTATATTGTTTTGCAGAATAAGATTTATCATCTTTACAGGCTGAATTTTAAAACAACCTATCTTCTGTTTTAATGGCCTTAAAAAGTAAAAAAGGAAATAGCAACGAGGGTGAAATGTCATTTCTCGAGCATCTCGAAGAGCTCAGATGGCATATAATCCGGTCGTTAATTGCCATCGTAATTATGATGATCGTTGCATTTATCTTTAAAAATATACTTTTCGATAAAATCGTTCTGGCCCCAAAGAATCCAGATTTCATTTCCAACAGAATGTTTTGTGAGTTCGGGCATTATATAGCCAGGATATTTAATTTTAAGAATCCTGATATAATGTGCATAAATACAAAACCACCGAACTTAATAAGCATTAAAATGTCAGGACAGATTACTACTCATATTATTGTTGCACTGGTGGCCGGACTTATTCTTGCTTTTCCGGTTGTAATACGTGAGTTCTGGATGTTCTTCAAACCTGCCCTCCATTCAAACGAAGCGAAACACGCACGGGGTGCCGTTCTTGCTTCATCGTTGTTATTTTTTATAGGTGTCCTTTTCGGATATTTCCTGCTTGCTCCGCTTTCAATTCATTTTCTTAACACGTATAGGATAAGTGCCGACGTTGTTAACCAGATAAATGTCAGATCATTTATTGGTACCATAACCTCAATCTGCCTTGCAACAGGAGTTGTATTTGAGCTTCCAATAATCGCATTTTTCCTTACCAAAATCGGGATAATTACTCCCACTTTCATGAGGAAATACAGAAAGCATGCAATCGTGGTCATTTTTATTGTGGCTGCGATAATAACACCTCCTGATGTCTTTTCCCAGACACTAGTTGCAATACCGCTTCTCATTCTTTATGAAGTAAGTATTTTAATATCGGCCAGGGTAATGAAGCAGAAAGCTAAAGCGCATGAGGCATTCATGGAAGATGGCTCATCGGCAAAAGCTGAAACAACATCATAAATACTCCGATGAAACTATATACCGAAAACCTTGTTAAGAAGTATCACAACCGCACTGTTGTTGATCACGTTTCCTTCGAAGTTGAGCAGGGAGAAATTGTCGGTCTGCTTGGACCGAACGGAGCTGGAAAAACTACCTCCTTTTACATGATAGTGGGATTGATAAGGCCCAGGGAAGGGAAAATATTTCTTGACCAGGAAGAGATAACCACCCTTCCTGTCTATATGCGTGCCCGGCGTGGCATCGGGTATCTTGCCCAGGAGGCTTCGGTGTTCAGGAACCTTTCGATTGAGGATAATATAAAGGCTGTTCTTGAAATGTCACAATTTTCAAAAGCCGAACAGGAAGAACGCCTGGAAACGCTGCTGAATGAATTCGGACTGCAGAAGATCAGGAAAAGCAAGGGGATACAGCTCTCCGGCGGAGAAAGGAGACGTACTGAAATTGCCAGGGCTCTTGCGCTTAAGCCAAAATTCATACTTCTCGATGAACCATTTGCAGGAGTCGATCCGATTGCAGTTGAAGATATACAGGAAATTGTGTCAAAACTGAAAAGCAAGAATATCGGAATCCTTATTACCGATCATAATGTCCACGAAACATTATCCATAACCGATCGCGCCTACCTGTTGTTTGAGGGCCGCATTCTTATGTCCGGGACTTCCTCCCAACTTGCTGAAGATGAACATGTCAGAAAAGTCTATCTCGGGACAAAATTCGAACTTCGCAGGTAACTGCCTCTCTTTGTTATAATAATAATTTTCTATACTTTTGCGGGGATTTTTCCGCGGATGTGTCGTAATTGGTAGCCGAGCAAGACTTAGGATCTTGTGTCTTTTTGACGTGGGGGTTCGAGTCCCTTCATCCGCACCAGAAGACAAACCGCCTGTAACGATCAATAGACTGTGCGTTTTGGCGGTTTTTATGTACATTATAAACAAACTGAAATGAATATCACTAAGGATAACATTGATGATCTGAATGCTGTTTTGAAAATTCAATTGGAAAAAGCTGATTATGAAGAGGGTGTTGACAAGATCCTCCGGGACTATCGCAAAAAAGCCAATATCAGGGGATTCCGTCCAGGCATGGTGCCAATAGGCCTGATTAAGAAAATGTATGGTAAGGCTGTTCAGATCGATGAGATAAACAAGACAGTTACTGAAAATATTCAGAAATTCCTTACTGATGAAAAGATAGAGATCCTGGGAGATCCCCTCCCAAGAATTGATGAAAACGAAAAGATCGATTTTGATACGCAGGAATCATTTACATTTTCTTTCGACCTCGGGCTTTCACCTGAATTCGAATTAAAGATCAGCAAGAAAAACAAGGTTAATTATTACGGGATCAATGCTGACGAGAAGATGAAAAATGAATACCTCGAAAATTACACCCGCCGTTACGGCAGGTTTGAAAAGGCTGACCTGTCAGAGGAGAAGGACATGCTCAAGGGAAAGATCGAAGCCCTTGATGAAAGCGGAAATCCAAAGTCTGAAGGACTCTTTGCAGATGATACAACACTCTCAATTGATATTATAAAGGATAAAAAGATAAAGAAACAGTTCATCGGAAAGGCTGAAGGAGAGACCATTGATTTTGACATCAGGAAAGCACTTCCAAACGACTACGAAATTGGCGGACTTCTGAAAAAGCAAAATAATGAGGTTACCGGGATTGATGGTAAATTCAGGTTTACTGTTAGTGAGGTAAGCCGTTTCCATCCGGCTGAAATTAACCAGGAACTGTATAACAGGATCTATGGTGAGGGTGTTGTCAATTCGGAAGAGGAGTTCCGTAAAAAGATCGACGAAGAGATCACGACCAATCTGAAGCTCGAGAGTGATTATAAATTATCGGCTGACCTTAAAAAGCTTGCAATAGAAAAAACCGAATTTCAGCTTCCTGAGGAATTCCTTAAAAGATGGCTCCTTAAAGTAAATGAGAAAACAACCAGCGAGCAGATTGATAAAGAGTTCGACAGTTTCAGGCACGATCTTAAATGGCAGCTGATCCGGAACAAGGTTGCACGGCTGAATGAAATCAAGATCTCAGAAGAAGAACTTCAGCAGGAAGCTGAAAAAATCACAAAATCCCAGTTCCGGCAATATGGATTGTTCTATGCCACCGATGAACAGATAGCCAACTATGCAAAAGAAACTCTGAAAAGGGAAGAGGATGCCAAAAGGATAGCTGACAAGATCCTGGATGACAAAGTGATTGCCCTGTTCAAGGATATGGTTAAGCTTGAAAATAAAACAGTTACAATTGAGGAATTCAACAAGCTCTTTGAATAGTGCTCAAAGTGGTGTACTGATTATTTATTAATTTTGTATCTTTGCTTTTAAATTTTAAGATTTTCACTATGAGTAATTTAGATGATTTTGGTAAATACGCAAGGAGCAAACATGGAATCAGCAGTCTTTCATTGAAGAGGTACGCATCAGTCTGGGACGACAGCTATATTTCGCCTACCATCATTGAGGAAAGACAGCTTAATGTGGCTTCAATGGACGTCTTTTCGAGACTGATGATGGACAGAATCATCTTTCTGGGTTTACCAATCGATGATTATGTCGCTAACATAATACAGGCTCAGTTATTATATCTCGACTCAGTGGATCCGGGCAAGGATATCCAGATCTATTTTAATACGCCTGGAGGATCTGTAAATGCCGGGTTGGGGATATACGACACAATGCAGTATATATCTGCAGATATTGCAACAATATGCACAGGAATGGCTGCCTCAATGGGAGCCGTACTTCTTACAGCCGGCAAAAAGGGCAAAAGATCTGCCCTTAAGCACTCAAGAATCATGATCCACCAACCGGCGGGCGGATTTGAAGGCCAGGCATCAGATATCGAGATACAGGCACGCGAAATTCTGAAGCTTAGAAGAGAGCTTTATGAAATCATAGCATTCCATTCTGGTAATCCTGTTGATAAAGTTGAAAAAGATTCCGACAGGGACTACTGGATGACATCACTGGAAGCTAAAGATTACGGGATGATCGATGAGATACTTATAAAAGCAGAGCACTGAAAATGGATAAATGTTCATTTTGCGGCCGGACCAAGAAGGAAGTCAGCATACTTATTGCTGGCCTCGAGGGGCATATATGTGATCATTGCATCGAGCAGGCTCACAGCATAATGAATGAGGAGCTCGGGACAAAAAAGAACATTTCCTTTGAAACAATCAACCTTCTTAAGCCAGCCGAAATAAAGCATTTTCTCGACCAGTATGTCATTGGTCAGGATATGGCAAAGAAAATAATTTCGGTTGCCGTTTATAACCATTACAAAAGGCTGATGCAGAAGCCGGATGCAGAGGATATCGATATTGAAAAATCAAATATCCTGCTTGTCGGCGAAACCGGTACCGGAAAGACTCTTCTGGCAAGGACCGTTGCCAAAATGCTCCATGTACCTTTTACGATTGTGGATGCGACTGTTCTTACCGAGGCAGGTTATGTGGGAGAAGATATAGAAAGCCTTCTTACCAGGCTTCTTCAGAATGCTGATTATGATGTGAAGGCAGCAGAAAAAGGCATAGTATTTATCGATGAGCTCGACAAGATAGCCCGGAAAGGAGATAATCCGTCAATCACTCGTGACGTATCCGGCGAGGGTGTTCAGCAGGGTTTACTGAAACTGCTCGAAGGTTCAATAGTAAATGTCCCTCCACAGGGAGGACGCAAGCACCCCGAACAGAAGATGATTCCTGTCGATACAAAAAACGTCCTTTTTATATGCGGTGGTGCATTCGAGGGAATAGAAAAGAAAATTGCACACAGGCTTAACACACAGATAGTAGGTTACGGAGCATCCAAGAACAGGGATAGAATTGATAAGGATAACTTTCTTCAATATATTGCCCCACAGGATCTCAGAGCCTACGGACTTATCCCTGAGATCATTGGCAGGTTACCGATTCTGACTCACCTTAATCCTCTCGACAGGGAGGCATTGCGGGCAATACTTACTGAACCAAAGAATGCTCTTGTTAAGCAATATATCAAGCTGTTTAAGATGGATAATATTGACCTCACCTTTGGGGAAGGGGTTCTCGATTTCATTGTCGACAAAGCAATCGAATTCAAGCTGGGAGCGCGAGGACTGACGATCTATCTGTGAAGCAATAATGCTTGATGCCATGTTTGACTACTCCGTCATCTGATACCAGGGAATCTTACCATTACAACAGATTATGCAATCCGTAAGCTCGAAAGGATTGACATGAAGGTTCTGAAAGCTTCATAAAAAACCCCCTTTTGTGAAGGGGGCTGATTAATTTCCTAATTTATCCAGTTTCTGTGCCTGTGCCTTAGCTGAATCTCTTTTGATTCACTGCCCCTGGTGACAACCGCTTTATTGTCACATTCACCCGAACCGTAATCAAGGTCAAAAGGTTCTGCATTTCCCTGTCAATTTCAACAACACCGCTTACAATGAACTGGCAAACCCTTTTCCAGTGTAATGCATCAAGAATAGTCCTGGTATAGGCGATCCCCTCCAAATTTTTCCCTGAGGCAGTTCCGGTAATCAGGCATTCATCGTCCCAGATGTTCGGAGTCATGAAGCCGGCTATCCATTCCCTCTCATGATTAACAGTCCGTTCAATGGTCTTCCCATCCGGAAGAATCAGCTTGCCATCTGTCAACTGTCACGGAAATAACATAATTCTGATTTGCATTAAGCCCAAGGTTTTCGAAGGACTTTAGTACCCTCCACTTTAATTCCGTTAAAATAATAGTTATCGAATGTGACAGTCCTTTTCGAACCCTCAGTTCTGCGAGGATCCGGTTACTTCGATAATTATCTTACCGGACCTGGTATTGTCAAAAAATCCGGTGCAGCCGGTGCCGAAATCAATGGTCACAGTTTTTGGCCAGATTCCGGTTGTGGGATGGATAACGGTTATTGAAGGGCATGAATCGCCCGGAGAGAAATTCCGATTTTGTGTCCCCATTTTTCATTGCATTGTCGAGAGTGATGGTTGCGTTGTCGACACTGTTGAAACATGTCTTCGAATACAGCTTCGGTTACTGCTTCGTCATCAGCAAGATTGACTGCTGACTGATCAAGTGGGGAAGCATCCTTTTTACATGAAGAGAACATAAGGATCGGGAAGGCCGTCGTTATCAGAAAAATCTTTGTTTTCATAGTTCTATTTTTTTAGTTATTATTTCAGATCAACAGCAATTAGATGGGATCCTTCGGTAAGGTTTAATGGGGATGAAAAAATTTGGGTTGATGACCTAAAATATTCGACCTTGATGGAGCTCCTCCGAGTTGAAAATAAGATATTGATCAGATGTGGGATTGGTGAAATCCCATCCGGGATACCGCGGTTATGCTGGTGATTTATTTTCCGGACCCTCTCCTTTCATAGATCACATATGTATACGGGATCTTATTATCATCTTCCGAAATACATTCCTTTTCTTCGACAACCTTCCATTTCCTGTGGTCGATCTTCGGGAAAAAAATATCGGCTGGAGCCTTTTTATGCACATGGGTTATATACAATCTGTCGGCAATTTTCATAAACTGCCGGTAAATGCTTCCTCCTCCAATCACAAATACCTCCTCATTTTTATCTACTTTTTCTCAACAGCATCCTCGAGTGAATAGGCAGTAACTGCGCAGTTAATCAATTCATCAGGGATATCTGTAAGGACAATATTTTTCCGTGCCCGGCAAAGGTTTTCTGGGCAGCGACTCCCACGTCTTTCTTACCCATTATCACCGACTTCCCAGTAGTAAGCTTCTTAAACCTTTTGAGATCTTCGGGGATATGCCATAAGAGCTCATTGTTTTTACCAATGCCCCAGTCATCGGAAACTGCTGCTATAATTGAAATCATAAGGATCCGTGATTAAACTGAAATATCTCCCTTTATATGTAGGATGGGCATTATATGCTGACAGAATCAAAATCCTCAAACCTGAATTTGTAGATATCCGTAACTGATGGATTTATTGCCATAACTGGGAGGCTGAATGGTTCCCTTGTCAGTTGAAGCTTTGCCTGTTCAATGTGGTTAAGGTAAATATGGGCATCGCCGAGGGTATGTATGAATTCTCCAGGTTTATTTCCTGTTACCTGTGCCACCATAAGTGTCAGCAGTGCATATGAGGCAATGTTGAAAGGTACCCCGATAAAGACATCGCAGCTACGCTGGTAAAGCTGGCACGACAGCTTTCCCGTCTGCCACATAGAACTGAAACAGGATATGACATGGAGGAAGAGCCATCTTATCAATCTCGCCCTGCATTCCATGCGCTTACAATATGCCGTCGTGAATCGGGCGATTTTTTTATGGAATCAATCACATTTGCCAGCTGGTCGATCTTCCTGCCCATCCGAAGCCGGCCATGAACGCCACTGGTAACCATAAACCGGTCCGAGATTGCCATCCCTGTCAGCCCACTCGTTCCAGATCCTGACACCATTGTCGGTAAGATATTTGATGTTCGTTTCACCCGAGATGAACCAGAGAAGCTCGTGGATTATTGATTTAAGATGAAGCTTTTTGGTGGTGATAAGAGGAAAACCTTCTTCCGAGGTTGAATCTCATCTGGTAACCAAAAACGCTTATTGTTCCTGTTCCTGTCCTGTCCTGCTTCCTGGCCCCGTTTTTCATTATATGGTCAAGAAGCCCAAGATATTGCTTCATCAGCTCTTTCTTTTTTTTCTCTTGTCAATTTCATCCCTGATTGAAGCAGCCCGTTCATAGTCTTCAGTTTTAATTGCTTCATCGATCATTTTGAAGAGTTCCTCATCAGCGAAAGTTTTCAAACATTGGGCTTCCTGTCTCAATCAGCTTGTCTGATTCAGGTTCCGGAGTTGTTTCAGTATCTGAAGAGGTAATTATGATGCCGGCTTTTTCAAGAATTTCTTCAGTTGTATAAATTGGGCATGCGAATCTCAATGCAAGAGCGACAGCATCTGATGTCCTGCTGTCAATCGATATTTCCTTTTCTCCGTTATTGCAAAGAAGCCTTGAAGTAAAATACTCCTTCCTCCAGTTTGTAGATCATCACTTCAATAATTGCGATATTGAATTCCTTTGCAAAACTTTTAAACAGGTCGTGAGTTAAAGGCCTTGGAGGATCCAGATTTTCAAGTTTAATCACAATTGCCTGGGCTTCAAAACCACCGATGATAATAGGGATCCTTCTCTCGCCATTCTCTTCCACCAGAATAAGAGCATAGGCTCCCGATTGGGTCTGGCTGTAGGATATCCCTAATACCTTGAGTTTAACTCGTTTCATATTAATTTGCTAAAAACCAGAACAATATCTGTTCCATTGCCCTATCAGACAAATATAACGATAATCGCAGTAAGACAAAGTTTAACTAAATTCTTTTTTTCAACCGAATTAAGATGAGCTTATTTATACAAAACGTGAACCTGATTGCCAATGTTTAATGAGCCAGGGAGATTTTTCAGATATTGGCTTAAGTAAAAAATGCGTCGGATGATTTGTTAATAATCGAATTTGTTTATCTTTGCAGTCCGAAATTAAGACAAATCCATCGGGGCATTGCGAAGTAATATGATGAAAAGATCATATTCGCCTCACGGAGTAACATAATAAATAAGTAAGATGTACGCAATCGTAGAAATTGCAGGTCAGCAATTTAAAGTAGAAGAAGGGAAAAATATATTTGTACACCACCTTGAAGCAGAAGAAGGCAAGGTAATCGAATTTGAAAAAGTCCTGTTAGTTGAAGATAGCGACAAAATACTTGTCGGAGAACCCACTGTGAAGGATTTTGTTGTGGAAGGAAAGGTACTTGACCAGGTAAGAGGTGACAAAGTCATTGTTTTCAAGAAAAAGAGGAAAAAAGGCTACAGGATTAAAAATGGCCACCGTCAGAATTTCACACAAGCTCGAAATCACAGGCATAGGACTTAAAGGAGCGATTGTCCGGAAAGAGGTTGTGAAAAAGGAGAAAGTTAAAGCAGTTAAACCCGTTGCGGCTGAAGAACCGGCAGCAGAAGAAAAAGCCAAAGTGAAAAAGACAGCCGCTAAGAAGGCAGCTGTTAAAAAGGAAGAAGCAGCACCAAAGGCTAAGAAAGCTGCAGAGAAAAAGACAGCTGAAAAGAAGCCGGCAGCAAAGAAAGCCTCCAGGAAAAAAGAATAAAAAATAATTCAATAGAAAAAATACAGTAACCATGGCACACAAGAAAGGAGCAGGAAGTTCACGTAACGGTCGCGATTCTGAAAGCAAACGCCTGGGAGTGAAGCTTTTCGGCGGGCAGACCACAAAAGCAGGAAGTATAATTGTCCGCCAGAGAGGAACCAAGCATAATGCGGGTCTTAATGTAGGCATTGGAAAAGACCATACTCTTTATGCATTAGTTGATGGTGAAATAGAATTCAAGAAGAAAAAATACAATAAGATATTCGTCTCCGTAAAACCGGCAACTGAATAAAAGGATACATACAGGATTGAAGCTCCCGAAATTCTTTCCTCGCAACGGAAAGCAATACCGGGAGTTTTTATATTTTTACAGCGGGTTATTAAAGACCTGCTTTTTTATTAATATTTATTGAATATGCTTACCATTAATCTGATACGTGAAAAAAGGGATTTCGTTATCAGCCGATTGAAAATCAAGAATTTTGAAGCTGAAGAAATAGTAGACAAAATTCTTGACCTCGATTCATCACGCCGCGAAATTCAGCAAAAGTCTGATATGCTTCAGGGTGATATGAACAGGATCTCAAAGGAGATAGGGAACCTCATAAAGGAAGGCAAGAAGGCTGAAGCAGATACATCACGTGAAAGAACATATTCAATAAAGGAAGAGATTAAATCACTATCCGATAAGCTTGTAACACTTGAAACCGAGCTGAAGAACGAAATTGTACGCCTTCCGAATCTGCCGCACGAACTTGTGGCACCAGGATACGGAGCTGAGAATAATGTAAAGGTAAAGGAAGGAGGTAAAGTTCCGGTCCTCTCCTGATTCTGCACTGCCTCACTGGGATCTGATCAAAAAATATGACATAATTGATTTTGATCTGGGGATCAAGCTCACAGGCGCCGGTTTCCCTGTTTATAAGGGAAAAGGTGCAAAGCTAGAAAGGGCACTTATAAACTTTTTTCTCGATGAAGGGATCAAGGCCGGTTACACCGAGATGATGCCGCCTATCATGGTTAATGAGGATTCCGGTTTCGGGACAGGTCAGTTGCCTGATAAAGAGGGACAGATGTACCATGTCGATCTTGATAATTTCTACCTTATCCCTACTGCCGAGGTTCCTGTTACCAATATTTACAGGGATGTGATCCTGAACGCTGAACAGCTTCCTGTGAAGAACATTGCCTATACACCGTGTTTCAGAAGAGAAGCCGGTTCATGGGGAGCTCATGTAAGAGGCCTCAACCGCCTTCACCAGTTCGACAAGGTTGAAATTGTAAGGATTGATCACCCTGATCATTCCTATCAGTCGCTTGATGAAATGGTGAGCCACGTAGAGAGCCTGGTTTCGAAACTCGAACTTCCTTATCGTATCCTGAGGTTGTGCGGCGGTGATATGTCGTTCACGTCCTCAATGACTTATGATTTCGAAGTATGGTCGGCTGCGCAGAAAAGATGGCTGGAGGTAAGCTCTGTATCGAATTTTGAATCATTCCAGGCAAACCGCCTGAAATGCAGGTTCAGGGAAAAGGGAAATAAACAGACCCGTCTTGCCCACACACTAAACGGAAGCGCCCTGGCTCTGCCCAGAATTGTTGCGGCACTCCTTGAAAATTTCCAGACTGAATCGGGAATAAAAATCCCTAGCCGTTCTGATTCCTTATACGGGCTTTGATAAGATAGATTAATCCAAATGCCACACCTTCAACCTCCCTTCAGGGGGGCAGGGGGATAAAACAGGACAGGAGGCAAAACAAGGCAAGGGGGGCAAAACAAGACGGTGAGCAAACCAGAATGAACAAAACCAGACAATCCTATATATACGCCCTGCTGGCAATACTTTTCTGGTCGACTGTACCTACTGCCTTTAAGATCAGCCTCGGAGAACTGTCTATACTTCACATGCTTACGATAGCGTCAGTGACATCTTCAGCAGTACTGTTTACCATAATTCTGAAAGAAAGAAAAACCCGTCTTTTAAGAGTTCAAACAGGGAAAGATCTGCTTAACTCGGCTTTTCTGGGACTAATTAATCCTTTTCTTTATTACCTGATCCTGCTCAGGGCTTATCAGCTTCTCCCTGCCCAGGTAGCACAACCGCTTAACATGATATGGCCGATAATTCTGGTCTTCCTATCCGTTCCTGATACTGAAGCAGAAAATAGAAGGGAAAAGCTTTGTTGCACTTTTCATATCATTCATCGGTGTATATATTATTTCTTCACAGGGCAAGCTTTTTAGTCCCGGACACGCAGATATCCGGGGAGTACTTCTTGCAACCGGCAGTTCTGTTTTCTGGGCATTTTACTTTATTCTAAATGTAAAGGACAAACGGGATGACGCAATTAAGTTGTTTCTGAATTTTTTATTCGGATCTGTTTACCTGATTATAATCCAGATTATTACAGGTAACTGGCCGGAAGCATAGGGCTGAAGGGATTAGCTTCTTCAGTATATGTGGGCATATTTGAAATGGGAATAACTTTTTTCCTATGGCTCAGGGCTCTCCAGATGTCAGAAACCACCGATAAGGTGAGCAATCTGGTTTATCTTGCCCCGTTCCTTTCACTGATTTTTGTGCATTTTATTCTTCATGAACCTGTTTTTTATACAACTCCGGCAGGATTATTGCTGATAATTTCAGGAATATTGATTCAAAACAGAAAACCAAAAAGTGTTTAATTTGTTATCTTGGCACCCGGAGAATCCGGGTCGATAATTGATAAGTATATGAAAAAACTAGTATTTCTGACAATAATCATTTCTCTCATCTTTTCGTCATGCAAAAAAGTTGAGGAACCAGCGGTTAACCCGGGATTAACCGATGCTATGGCAAGGGACAGCCTCTATTATCTGATGAGGCAGTGGTATTACTGGTATGATAAGATGCCGGCAGTTACAAAGGAAAATTATAAGGATCCTTACGAACTTATGAACGCAATGAGGTATTCAACCCTTGATAAATGGAGCTTCGTTGCTGATTATAATGAATTTATTGATGAAATGCAGGGAACGTTTGTTGGTCACGGCATCAGGATCGGTGTGGATGGTAGCCTAAAAGCAAGAATTGCGATGATCTATAATAAATCGCCTCTGTACTTGAGCGGGGTCCGCCGGGGATGGATGGTCAAGACCATTAATGGCTATGATATTTCCAAAATAATCCAGGACGGCGATGCGGCAGCTTATAATACAGCTCTTGGCCCAAGTACTGCGGGTGTAACAAATACTTTCGTATTTAATCGGCCTAACGGCACCGACACAACCATCACATCGACGAAATCATCCTTTACTGTAAACACAGTACTGCTCTATGATACACTTCATCTTTCATCCGGAGTAACAGGGCACCTTGTTTTCGAGTCCTTTATTGAACCATCTCCGGCTGAACTCGATGTTGCATTTAAGTACTTTGAAGACAATAATGTAAAAGACCTGATTCTCGACCTTAGATATAACTCTGGCGGATATCTTTCTGTTGCACAGTATCTTGCAAGCAAAATTGCAGGTAAGGCAGCCTTTAATTCAGGCTCTGTCTTTGCCTCATTGCAATACAATAACAAGAACTCCGAACAGAATTATACTTACCAATTTGTAGATCCTAAAGTCAATCTTACATTTACAAAGCTGATTGTCATCTCCACGAGGCTAACAGCATCGGCTAGCGAAGCAGTCATGAACGGGCTTAAACCTTACATGAATATTGTCAGTATCGGGGATACAACAACCGGGAAACCAGTAGGAATGAACGGATGGTCAGTAGGTAAAAAGTATTTTTACTGGCCGGTTACATTTAAAATGGTAAATAAAAATAATGAAGGAGACTTTTTCCAGGGAATTGCTCCTGCGGAGTTAGTTGCAGATGATATTACACATGATTTCAACGACAGAAATGAACTTTGCCTGAAGGAAGCAATCCACTATCTCGAAACAGGATCTGTTGCAAAGCGCGCGCTCTTGAAGTTTTATCGTCATCCTCAATTTTCAGAAAAACCATCCTGGATGAACCACGGATTTACTCTTGTAAAGTAACTGGATTCAAAACGGCCGCTTGAAAAAAAAATCAAACGAGAGAATTATTCTGGGAATTGATCCGGGAACAAGTATTACAGGATACGGATTGATAAAAACCGTAGGAACGGTACCTGAGCTTATCACAATAGGCGAAATCGATCTGTCGAAGTTTAGCGATCACTACCTTAAGTTGAAGCATATTTTCGAGAGGACCATTGACATTATAGATGAATTCCATCCGGATGAGCTGGCTATCGAAGCACCATTTTACGGAAAGAATGTACAGTCAATGCTGAAGCTGGGCCGGGCACAGGGAGCTGCGATAGCGGCAGCGCTCACCCGTTCGCTGCCTATATTTGAATACGCCCCGAGAAAAGTCAAAATGTCGATAACCGGACAGGGAGCCGCCTCGAAAGAGCAGGTAGCCTCAATGCTTATGGCAATTCTTAAATTCTCAAAAATTGAAGTAAAGCTGGATGCCACTGACGGTCTTGCCGTTGCACTTTGCCATTTTTACCAGTCAAATGTTCCGCAGAGTGGTAAAAGCTTTAACAGCTGGAAGGATTTTATGAACAAGAATCCGAAGAGGGTTAAAAGCCAGTAGGTATTTTTCAGATCACTGCATATGCCAGGGCTACAACGCTCACTTTTGTATCCTCAACCTTAAGTATTTCGTTGGCACATGCTTCCAGTGTCGATCCTGTAGTTATCACATCATCCACAAGGAGGATATGCCTGCCGGCCAGCCTATTCTCATACGTGACCCTGAAAATATCCTCAACATTGGTCCACCTGTCATACCGCGACTTCCGGGTTTGTGTTGCAGAGATTGTTTTTCTGATCAGGATTTTTGTATCTAGAGGAATGCCTGATACCGCCGATATGCCTTCCGAGATAAGATCGCTCTGGTTAAATCCTCTTTTCCTCTTTTTGGTCGGATGCAGTGGGACGGGAATTATAATATCAATTCCTTCAAAAAAACCTGAGGTGTAACAGTGAACGGGCATAAATCCTGCCAAGTTCCGGTCCGACTTCCTTAATGCCTTTATATTTAAGCTGATGTATCAGCTTCCTTATCCTGCTGTCTTTGGTATAAAATGAAAAGGCAGCTGCTTTCTCAATCTGGCAGCGTCCCCAGAATAACTGAGCAACAGGATTATCCGCCTTTAGATGAAAATTAGTCCTGGGAATCAGCACGTAACACTCTGTGCAGATGAGCGATTCATTTCTCATCAGATGGTTACCGCAGCCGTAGCAAAGTCGCGGAAAGAGAAGACTTATAAAGTCCTCCCACAGATCATACAGATATTTCATACAGCGAGAAGAAAGTTCTGCTGCAAAGATATCAAAGAATTACTTTTTCGCTTATTTTTTTTGCGATAGCTCTTGAACTCATCAGGAGTGAATTTCAGTTTTGGATTTCTGAAATTTACGTCTTCCATAGAATCCATCGGGACAAGATGAATATGTGCATGAGGTACTTCAAGACCGATTACAGCAACTCCTATGCGGGCACATGGGACTGACTCCTTTATAGCTTTCGAGATCTTTTTGGAAAATATAAAAATGCCTGACAGAAGGTCATCATCCAGGTCAAAAAGATAGTCGATCTCCTTTTTTGGAACAACCAGTGTATGCCCTTCCCGTAGAGGATTTATGTCGAGAAATGCAAAGTATCTTTCATCCTCTGCGATCTTATAGCACGGGATTTCTCCTTTTATGATCTTTGTGAAAATAGTTGCCATTCGATCAAGTTCTAAAATCAAACTGAAATTGACATTATCTCAAACGGAATTATCCCTGAAGGGACTTTTATCTGAACGGTATCCCCTACTTTCTTTCCAATAAGACCCATTGCTATCGGAGAGCTGATAGCAATTTTCCCGATCTTGAAATTAGCTTCACTTTCAGGGACAATCTGATATTCCATAACATGGTCGTTGTTCTTATTCTTTATTTTGACCTTGTTCAGAATCCGTGACTGTAGAGGTATCAATCCTGGTTTCGTCAAGGATCCTGGAACGGGTGACTATATCCTCAAGCTTGGAGATTTTCATCTCAAGCATTCCCTGAGCTTCCTTGGCAGCAGCATATTCAGCATTCTCTGAAAGATCACCCTTATCCCTTGCATCGGAGATCATCTTCGAAATCAAAGGCCTTTCAACCAGCCTCAGCTGATCAAGCTCCTCCTTAAGCTTCTGGAGTCCCTCCTCTGTTACGTAAATAACATCTGACATTTTATCTCTTCCAGTTAAAAAATAAGAAGAATTCCGGGGGATCCCGGAACTCTTCAGAACAAATATATTAAATCTTTATCTAAATACCAAACAATTTAGCGAAAATGGGTATTATACAAGTATTTATCACTTTTGAACTCCTTCTACTTGTATTTCCTCCCGGTTTTTCTTGAATTTTCTGCCATTTTTTTTCTTTTTTCTTTGTACTTTAAATCAGATTCTTTTTTGTTTTCCACCATACGGGCCTGCACATCAGGCGATTGTATCTTAACTGCCCGTTTTCTGGAATCCTTTACAAATTCATCGTATTCCTTTTTATTCTTTTTCTGGTTCGCTGTCTGTTTCTTCTTAGCCCTTACAATGCTTGGGGACTCCCTCACCTTTGTATTTTTGTTGTTCAGAGACTTTCCAAATAGATACCTTTCGGGGTTACGGAGACTCTTCTTGTACCTCTGTGCCTCACAAACAGGAACCATTACAGAGAGTGTAAGTAAGATAATTAAGAACCTTTTGAAAATTAAATATTTCATATTCCGGTAATTATAATATTAATTCTTCCGGTTTGCTTGTTTTTAAACTGTAATGTTATTTTTGTTTAGTTTTTCTACAATATAACGATGTTTTTGAAACTAAAGTTTTTCCTGATAGTAACATTTTCTGCTTTTTTGCTGATTGCATGCAATAAGAACAATGCCGATGTCATACCTGATGTTTTTGTGGATTTCACTATCGACCTGCTCGATCCTGAATTTGCTGCACTTTCGGCAATAGGCGTTTCCGACACTGTTGATGCAACAACAAACAACTGGGGTTACAGGTCGGCAGGATACGACGACAATGGGATAATCATTTATTCCGGTCCCAGTGAGTATTATGCATATGACCGAACCTGTCCGCACGATTTTGCTGAGAACGGGCTAAGCATCAGAGTGAAACTGGAAGGGGGGCTGGCTGTGTGTAAGCATTGTGGCACCAATTATTCCCTGTCGACTTACGGTTCTCCTATTTCAGGACCGGGTAAGTATCCTTTGAAAAACTATAAAACCATTTTCGAAGAAGACAGGTATATCAGGGTCTGGAATCAATAAGTCCGCCCATCACGGGATTTATGGCAAAAACATAAGAGGTTAATACCTGTAATGGTCGGGCTTAAATGGTCCGTTATTCTGAACTCCAATATATTCAGCCTGTTCGTTGGTGAGTTTTGTAAGCTTAACTCCGAGCTGATCAAGGTGCAACCTTGCAACCTCCTCATCCAGATATTTAGGTAGCCGATAGACCCCAATCTTATATCTATTCTTCCAGAGATCGATCTGGGCCAGGGTCTGGTTGCTGAATGAATTGCTCATTACAAAGGAAGGATGGCCTGTAGCACAACCCAGGTTTACCAGACGACCCTCAGCCAGAATGAAAATTGCATGTCCATCAGGGAACAGATATTTATCTACCTGGGGTTTAATATTAATTTTCTGTACACCCTTCATGTTGTTCAACTCGTTGATCTGTATCTCATTATCAAAATGGCCGATATTGCATACAATGGCCTGATCCTTCATTTTCATCATGTGATCGAGGCGTATTATATCCCTGTTACCCGTGGCAGTTACAAAGATATTGCCTTCGTCAAGTGCATCTTCAACAGTTTTAACTTCAAAACCTTCCATCGAAGCCTGAAGTGCACAGATCGGGTCAATTTCGGTAATAATCACCCTTGCCCCGTAGGCTCGCATCGATTTTGAACAGCCTTTTCCCACATCTCCGTAACCGCAAACAACGACCACCTTACCGGCAATCATTACATCAGTAGCTCTTTTCAGGCCATCAGCAAGCGATTCGCGGCAGCCATAAAGATTATCGAATTTTGATTTTGTAACAGAGTCATTTACATTAATTGCAGGGACAAGCAATTCACCATTTTCCATCATCTGGTAAAGCCGGTGAACCCCGGTCGTGGTCTCTTCGGAGATTCCCTTGAGCTCACTCACTGCTCTGTGCCATTTCTGGGGTTCCTGAACGAGCAATTCCTTCAGGGTATTAAAAATTATACCTTCTTCATTGCTCAAAGGTGTTTTATCGAGTATCGACGGATCGTTTTCTGCCTTGTATCCGAGATGTACTAGAAGGGAAGCGTCACCGCCATCATCGACAATCAGGTTCGGGCCCTGACCGTCGGGGAAAGAGAGTGCCTGCTCAGTACACTGCCAGTATTCCTCCAGAGTCTCTCCCTTCCAGGCAAAAACAGGAATTCCTCTTGCTGCAATTGCAGCGGCTGCATGATCCTGGGTCGAAAAAATGTTACAGCTTGCCCATCGCACGTCAGCACCAAGCTCGATCAGGGTTTCAATTAAAACCGCAGTCTGGATCGTCATGTGCAACGAACCGGTTATCCTCGCACCTTTCAAGAGGTTTTTCAGAAGAATATTTCTTTCTGATTGCCAGCAGATCCCGGCATTTCCTTTTCGGCGATCTCAATTTCTTTCCTTCCGAAATCAGCAAGTGAAATATCTTTCACTGCATATTGTTTTGTTTCAACCATCACGTTCATAAGTGATTTAATAATTAATTAAGGGCACAAAGTTAACAATATTTTCAATCCCCTTGTTCACACAAGCAATCTCAATGCCTGTTGCTTATCTACTTTCATCTGTTCAAACAGCTGATCCACATTATCAAACTTTACCTCATCCCTCATCCTGAATCTGAAATTTATCCTGATAGATTGATCGTAGAGATCCCGTCAAAATTAAAAATGTGCACTTCAATGGATCTGCTTTCAGGATCATTATTTACTGTCGGATTAATTCCTATACTGAGCATACCCGGAAGCTTTTTGTCTTCAAGCTGAACTTCAACCGCATAGACCCCGTCGGCAGGGATGAGCTTGTAACTGTCATCGGGCCTGATATTTGCGGTTGGAAATCCAAGTGACCGGCCAATCTTCCGGCCTGCCGACAACGATCCCGCTCAGTGAATAATCATATCCGAGCCATCTGTTGGCTTCTTCAAGACGTCCGGAAATCAGTGCTTCACGGATTGCAGATGAACTGATGATCCCCCCCGGGGAAGTGACTTCACTTACCTGCTCTACGATAAAATCATAAACCTCGCCGCATTTGCGGATTATTCTCAGGTCGCCTTTCCTGCTTTTCCCGAAATGGTGGTCATAACCGATTATAAAGTGCTTCACCCCGATCTTATCAACAAGTATCTGCTTTATAAAATCCCCTGCTTCAAGGTTGCTCAGATCCTTATCGAACTTTATGATTATCAGGTGATCGACCGATGCCTCAGCAAGGAGTCTTTTTTTCTCATCAAGGGTTGAAAGGAAAGAGAGTCCCTCTTTATTTCCCGGGAGCACAAGCCGCGGATGTGGATTGAAAGTTATGACGACTGACTCTCCTCCGGCTTTCCGGGCACGCAAAACAAGGAAATCGATAAGCGCCCTGTGACCGGTGTGAACGCCGTCAAAAACTGCCCATCGTCACAACCGGGTGTTTCAGAGCAAGACCTTCATATCCTTCATGAATAACCATATTTCCTCATTTTACGGGTGTAAAATTAGTAAAGACCACGGAAAGGATATAATTAAATAGTTTTGTTTTCGTAATTTTATAGAAAGATATCGGATTTACCCAATTGTTATGAGTGATTCTAAGTTCTATTCATCTGACCCCTGGCTGGAACCCTTTAAATCCATTATCGATAAACGGATAGGCAAATGCATTGCGAAAGAGCGTCACCTGGCTGGCGACGGAACCATTGAGAAATTTGCAATCGGTCATTTCTATTACGGGCTGCATCGAAGCGAGGATGGCTGGGTCTTCAGGGAATGGGCGCCAAATGCTGAAAAAATCTTTCTCATGGGCACATTCAACGACTGGAAGGAAAAACCTGAATATAAACTAAAAAGGATCAACGCATATGGCGACTGGGAAATAAGAGCTTCCGAATGGATCGATTAATCACGGAGACCTGTTCAAACTATCAATTCACTGGGACGGAGGCTCGGGGGAACGGATTCCTTCCTATGCCACACGGCTGGTCCAGGATGACAGGACCAAAATTTTCACCGCTCAGGCCTGGAAACCTGAGGTTCCATACAAATGGAAGATTGAGGATTTCAAAGCGCCGGAAACCGCACCGGTGATTTATGAGGCTCACATCGGAATGGCAACTCCTGAAGAAAAGCTTGGTACTTACCGTGAATTTACCGAGCACGTTTTGCCAATGATAGTCAGGTCGGGATATAATACGATCCAACTGATGGCAATCCAGGAACATCCCTTTCTACGGATCATTCGGTTATCATGTTTCAAGTTTCTTTGCAGCCTCTTCAAGATTCGGGACACCTGAGGACCTGAAGGATCTGATTGACACAGCACATGCATCAGGGATCACGGGTGATAATGGACCTTATCCATTCACACTCTGTGAAAAATGTAAATGAGGGACTTGGAATGTTCGACGGCACGCCGGGACAGTATTTTCACACAAACGAAAGAAGGAATCATATTGCCTGGGATTCCCTGTGTTTTGACTACGGTAAGGATAACGTGATGCACTTTCTTCTTTCCAACTGCAGGTACTGGCTCGAGGAATACAAATTCGACGGTTTCAGGTTCGATGGTGTGACAAGCATGATCTATTACAACCACGGACTTGAAAAGAATTTCACCTCCTATGATGATTATTTTGACGGCGGACAGGATGATGATGCCCTGGTGTACCTCTACCTTGCCAATAAAATGATACACAGCTTCAAACCTGGAGCATTAACGATAGCCGAGGAGATGAGCGGTATGCCGGGGATAGCTACGCTCCACTGCAAAAGGAGGTTATGGATTTGATTTCAGATTGTCGATGGGAGTACCCGACATGTGGATTAAGCTGGTAAAGGAATCACCTGACGAAACCTGGGATATGGGGCATCTGATACATGAACTTACCCAGCACCGCCCTGAAGAAAGAGTGATATCTTACTGTGAATCGCACGATCAGGCGCTGGTTGGTGACAAGACCCTTATATTCCGGATGCTGGATGCTGAAATGTATACCGGGATGACTAAGGTCATACCACAGCTTCACGATGGACCGCGGAATTGCACTGCATAAAATGATAAGACTCATCACTTTCAGCGCTGCGGGCGGCGGATACCTTAATTTCATGGGAAATGAGTTTGGCCATCCCGAATGGATCGATTTTCCCACGCGAAGGCAATAACTGGAGCTACAAATATGCACGGAGACAATGGCATCTTGCTGAAAACGATGACCTTAAATACATTTATCTGCTGAAATTCGATAACGGCATGGTCAGGGCTTCACAAGGAGTACAGGATGCTCGACGACATTATCGTAAACAGAATATATGAAAATAACTACGATAAGGTGATAGCCTTCATGAGAGGTGAGTTTTTGCTGGTATTTAATTTTCATCCCACCAACTCATTTACCGATTACGGCATTCCGGTAAAAGGGAAATTCAGGATTGTCCTTGATTCTGATGATCCGGAATTTGGCGGATTCAACAGGATCAACAGGAATCAGATTTATATGTCAACAAGAAAAACAAGTAGAGCTTTGCTTGATTATCCTCTCTACCTTATACCTGTATCTGCCTTCAAGGACCGCACTTGTTCTTAAGAGGGAACCTGTCAGGAAAGCCACTGATGATTTAAATAATCCAATCTCAGGAGGGGCCTGCGGTTGGTCTCTCAGTCAATCCACCTGAGCAGGTAAAAATCCTGCTTATGGGGAAGGTCCTTATGCTTTGGATAAATCCTTATGCCATAAAAAAATGTACCTGCTTTTTCAGGAACAAGATTAGCCCTGTAGAGGCATTTCCCGGCTTTACTGCTGATCAGTTTAAACTCCTGGCTATCGACAAACTCGTATTCCCCTTCCTTGTTCAGATGAGTAAATACAAATTCAACTCCCACGAATTCCTTTGGTATCTTCTTGACGTTGAGGGCAATTTCAGCGCGGTAATCGTGGCCTGAATGATAAATGTTGCCTTCGGGACGTTCGAAGTTGTAATTCAGCACTTCAATATTATCCCACCCATTCCTCATGTCCTGCTTCCATGCGGCTATCTCCCTTGCCTTCTCAAAATCATTTGACGTGAGGTATTTATTCCTGCTCCAGAGTTTCATGTAGTATTTCTCAAAATAGTCATCCAGCATCCTTTTCATTGTAAACTCGGGAGCGATCTTTACCATAGTGTTCTTAACAAGGCTTATCCATTCAACAGGAACACCCTGGTCATTAAATGAGTAAAAAGCAGGGACTATTTCGAACTCCAGCATGTTATAGATAGTTTCGGCATCCACATCATCCTGAAGATCCTGGTTGGTGAATGTTCTCTTTTTGGGAAGAGCCCAGCCAGCAAAGGCACGATAACCTTCCACCCACCAGCCGTCGAGAACGCTGAAATGGATCGTACCGTTCATTACCGCTTTTTCACCGCTTGTTCCTGATGCTTCAAGAGGCCTTGTGGGAGTATTGAGCCAGATATCGACACCTCTTACAAGGTATTTTGCCAGTTCAATGTCATAATTTTCAAGGAAAATCACTTTTCCTGCAAACTGCGGCATCTGGGAAATTTCAAAAACTCTTTTGATAAGATCCTGGCCGCCACCGTCGTGAGGATGTGCCTTTCCCGCATAAATAAACTGTACAGGCCTTTCCGGGTCATTTACTATCCTTGCCAGCCTGTCAAGATCCCTGAAAAGCAGGGATGCTCTTTTATAAGTGGCAAACCTTCTGGCAAACCCTATGGTAAGTACTTTTTCATTAAGATGAGTACTGATATTCAGCAAGGTCCTCGGACTGACATGCTTATCTATCATTTCAGACTGCAGTCTCTTTCTGATATTCACAAAAAGGTTCTTTTTGAGGGCTTTTTTTACCTCGTAAATCCGCTTATCTTCAAGATTATAGAGCTTTTCCCATTGAGTTCTGTCGGTTTGGTCAAAATGCACAGTACTGGTCAGTTCCTTATAAATCTTCTGCCATTCCGGAGCCACCCAGGTAGGATGGTGAACACCGTTGGTTACGTACCCGATATACAATTCTTCTTTAAGATAGCCCGGCCACAGCTTGTTAAACAATCCCTGTGTCACCTGCCCATGGAGCTTGCTTACGCCATTGAGCTCCTGCGACATGTGCGTTGCCAGGTAGCTCATGTTGAATTTCCTGTCGGCCTCACCTTCACATCGGCCCAGCGCCATTAATTCATCCCAGGATATTGAAAGTCTTGCATGGTAATGTGATATATATTTTCTCAGCAGGTCCTCCTCAAAAGCATCATGCCCAGCCGGGACAGGAGTATGTGTAGTGAACAGAGTTGATGATCGTATTGCCTCTACCGCCTGGTTGAAAGTAAGATGATTCTCATCAATAAGCATCCTTAATCGTTCAAGGCTTATGAATGCCGAATGTCCTTCGTTGCTGTGGTACAGGTCAGGTTTCAGGCCCTGTGCGGTAAGTGCCCTTATTCCGCCAATACCCAGGAGCAGTTCCTGTTTCAACCGGTTTTCATGATCGCCTCCGTAAAGATAATGGGTAATGGAACGGTCCTCAGGTGAATTATCATCGAAATCAGTATCGAGCAGGAACAGTGAGACCTTACCCACTTTTGCTTCCCACACCCTTATTTTCACGGTTCGACCGGGCCATACTATGCTTACCAGGAGGTGTTTTCCCTCGTTGTCCTTGACGGGGCTGATAGGAATGCGCGAAAATTCCTCAGCTTCATAAATTGTGAGCTGTTCACCTTTTGGACCAAGCTTCTGCTTGAAGTATCCAAACCTGTAAAGCAGACCAACTCCGATTATATGAACATTCGAATCACTCGCTTCCTTCAGGTAATCGCCTGCAAGGATACCAAGGCCTCCCGAATATATCTTGAGGCTTGGGTGTATGCCGAATTCCATGCTGAAGTACGCAATCGACGGCTTTTCTTTATCATCCGGACGGCTGATATAGTCCCTGAATTTCTTTACAGTTCGCTTCAGGTCAGACACAAATTCCTCATCATCTTCAAGCACAAGAAGCCGCTTGTAATCGATCTTTTCAAGCAGAAGTTTAGGATTATGATGGACTTCCTCCCACATTGAAGGATCCATTCTTCTGAATAACGATTCAGCATCCGAGTTCCACGACCACCAAAGGTTGTTTGCAAGTTCCTTCAGAGATGAAAGCTTGTCAGGTACGTCGCTCTGAACGTAAATATCTTTCCATACCGGTATCTGATGCGGTTTTCTTACCTGTAAATCGGGAGCTTCGACAAACTGTGCAAATTCCCTTGGTTCGTCTCTCCTCTCGCTGCTGTGTGTAAGCGCAATCTCATAAGCCTTGAAAATAGTACTTAACGAGATTGTCCCACATGGCAATTCTTGAAATCTCGTGTGCTTTTTCCCTGGCTTTCCTTATCTTCTTCATCAGGAAGGCCCATGAAATTCCTTATGAATCCGCTGATATTTGTAATAACTTGTGCTTCATTATCATCGGTCCTTTCAATAACTGCAATGCCGTTGCCCGGATCCTTGAAGTATTTCCTGACCCAGAGTCCAAATCCTGAAAGTGATGTAGTCACTGTAGGTATGGAAAACATCAGGCTTTCCAGGGGTGTATAACCCCATGGTTCATAATATGAAGGAAACACCGTAAGATCGAATCCGATCAGCAGGTCATAATATGACAGATTAAAAATCCCGTCATTTCCATTCAGGTAGGAGGGTGCGAAAATTACTTTGACTTTTGATTCCTTGTTGTTTATGAGATCATTATTCTTTAAGCCCTGAAGAACAGGGTCTGTTGACGGGATAATGAAGGCTATGGGTAACGAATTTGTCAGAGACCGCTGACAGGGCCATTATTATAAAGTGTGTCGATCAGATCCTGACGGGGGCCTTTATGATATGCCGGCATAAGTATAAAAGCGACGCATTCCCTGGCGGGAGAATCCGTTTTATTCAGTTCACCTAAAGAACTGATAAAAATATCAACTCCCTTGTTCCTGAATTCATACCTGCCGCTGTTGGCAACAAATACACAATTATCCGACAGGGAGTAACCAAGAACTGCTTCTGCAACTTTCTTGAGTTTGTTCGTGCAGCTGATCTTTTTTCTTCAAATGATTCTTTCGGAGGAACGAATGAGTCTTCAAAACCATTTGGTGTGACAATATCCACATCTTTCCCCAGAAACAGGGAACACTCCTTTGATGTGATCTCACTCACTGATGTAAAAACATCAGCTTCGGCCGCCGAAATCTTTTCAAGGGATTGTTTTGCGACGACATTGAATTCACGTGAGACCTGCACAGGATTATATTCTTTCATTTTACCGTACAACGGCCTGTTATTTCCGGCGATTGACCGGCCAAGAACAGTTGCATGGGTTGTGAAAGCGGTTGCAATCCAGGGTACGAATTTTTCAAGGTATAGAATTCCAGTACCGGTCATCCATTCATGGAACTGAGCGATAATGTTATGATGTTCACGGAAAAACGATATAAAGCTTTCAATCACCTTGCCGGCTGCATACCCGAAGAGAGCTGGTTCAACGTAGTCCCACTGACCGGTTATACTGTCGAGTTTGTATGTTTCCCAGAAATTGGCAAAGATCTCATTCTGCTGGCCAAAATAGGGTGTAAAGTCTATCAGAAACACTATTGGCTTCCCGGCAATATTCCATCTTCCGGTTTTAACCCTCAATCCGTCATTTGCTGCACGTATTTTCCATTCAACAAAGAGGGTCTCATCGGGTATAAATTCCGGATTAGTTACATCCTCCCTCCACACATCAGGACCAATCAGAATATAATTGTCCTTGAATTCATTTACTAAATTCAACGCTTTGGTTGAGATAACAGTGTGAATACCTCCGACTTTGTTACAAACTTCCCAACTGGTCTCGAAAACTAGTTCAACATTCATTATACGATATATTGGTTCAGATAATTAAAAAGATGTTTTAAATTGATCTTAAATTTATTTAGCAGACTTTGAAGTCTTTGATACCTTTGCAGCTGGTTTTGGTTTTAGATGCCTTTGTCGCGTGAAGAACTCCTGGAAGTCCGTGTACTTCTTGTGCCCGGTTTTTTTCTCAGGGATTTTTTCCTAAGGTTTTGAATTTCAAGTTCCTGCTGATCGATGATTGATTCTTTTTCCTTTATCAGACTATTTAGTTTGGAAATCTCGTTTTGTTCATTGATATCAGGGATAAACCTGTTAAGCCTTATTTCAAAATCACTCAAGTACATTCATATAATTCATAAATGCATCATATGGAGTATCATATGGATTGAAATAGGCATGAACAGCGCCATCTGAAAAGAATTTTGTTGCCATATAGTAAAAGTGGTCGCTTGCCTGAAGATATTCCCAGTCTTTTATGATCTGGTTATCAGCGCATTTGCGGACTTTATCGGTAAGATCATACAGTTTATCAAGAGCAGCTACCTGCAATTCATTTCCATGCCAGGCTGTGATATCACGTTCTTCATCAGCCCACGAGATCGGTGATGGAACGCTGATCGCCGAAACCGGCTGAAGGTTGTCTGCCACCTCTGTCGGTGTCATGAACCTGAAGGGAGTCTTTTTCAAAATCGATCCCGGGCAGATGGTAAAGAAAATCAAATATTCCGGTCTCCCTTGGGTTATGTTCTCCGAATGTTTCATAATCAAGAAAAACATTGATCAGTTCGCTTTTTGGTGCGAGCTTGTTAAGCCATGATGCATATTTGTCAGAAGTCAGCGGCCACTCACTCCAGCTTTTGTTTGAGAACCTGAAGGCGATATCATCGCTGAGGACAAAATTCCTCAAAAGCACTTTAAGACGGGGATTTATTGAATTGCAATAAAGGTAATTAGGACTCTTCCAGCCAAGAACGTGCTTGGCTCCTTCCGTAAGAATTGCTTTATATCCCAGATCAGCCACCCATGACCCTATCTGATCGGAATAGATCAGCTCGGTGTTCCTGAATGAAGTGGTCTCCACGCCCAGGAATTCCCTGATCATTGCCTTATGGGCATTCACCTGGTGCTCGAATTCGCTTTTTGTTTTGATCGATGCCAGGGAGTGCGATTCGGTTTCGGCAAGGAATTCAACCATTCCGGTTTCAGCCAGTTTCTTAAACGATTCAAGCACTTCCGGAGCATAAAGACGGAACTGATTTATCACAAGTCCTGTGAGGGAGAATGTCACTTTAAATTTCCCCTTATTCTTCAGAATGAGATCAAGAATCAGCTCATTAGCAGGAATATAACATTTCTCTGCCACTTTTCTCATGATGGATTCGTTCGAGAAATCATCATAGTAATAATGGTCATGTCCCAGGTCAAAGAACCTGTATCGTTTTAGCCTGAAAGGCTGATGAACCTGAAAATAAAAGCAGATTGCTTTTTTGCCGTTTAAACTCATATCTAGTTCTTATTTTGCCAAATTACTCTGTAATATATATCTCTGACATGCCTTGCTGAATTGTCCCATTTAAGCCTTACAACTTCCTCTTTCCCGTTCTTTATGAACATCTTCGACAGGGCAGGATAATTAAGTATGCCATAAATTGCATCGGCCATGGCATCAATATCCCAGAAATCAGTTTTAACAGCATGAGTCAGAATTTCGGAAACACCTGATTGTTTGCTGATTATAACGGGTACATTCGATTGCATGGCTTCAAGCGGAGAAATCCCGAATGGTTCGGATACTGATGGCATTATATATACATCGCTAAGATTAAGCATGGTGAAAACATCTTTTCCCTTCAGGAATCCCGTAAAGTGGAATCTGTCGGTTATTTTAAGGGCAGCAGCTCTTCTCATCATCCGCTCCATCATATCGCCCGAACCAGCCATTACAAAACGAACCTCAGGCATTACCTTAAGAACTTTGTATGCAGCTTCGATGAAATACTCAGGTCCTTTCTGCATTGTTATCCTTCCGAGGAAGGTAACTACTTTTTCATTCGAAGCCTTTTTCGACAACTGTATCTTCAGATATTTTCACAGGTTCAACCGCGTTGTAAACAGTTTCTACCTTGTCGGGATGAATCCCGTATTTATTAATTACAATATCACGTGTGAGGTTGCTTACCGTGATAATCTTTGAAGCGGCATCCATTCCGAGCTTTTCAATACGGTAAACATCGGGGTTTACATTGCCGCCGCTGCGGTCAAAATCGGTAGCATGAACATGAATTACAAGCGGCTTGCCTGAAACTTCCATTGCGGCAATGCCGGCCGGATAAGCAAGCCAGTCGTGTGCATGAATAATATCAAATTCGTTTTCCTCCGGCAATAACTGAAGCAACAACCGAGTACTTGTAGATCTCGTCCATCAAGGAGCCGTCATACCGTCCTGAAAAATCGACAGTTCCTTCATTGTTTGTCTGAACAATAAGCCTGTTCCCGGAGGTTTCTTTTTCAACTCTCTTCCAGAATTCCTCGGGATCGGTATATGGAACAATTTTTGAAGAAATTTCAATTTGCTCGAGAGAACGTTTAAATCCCTTGTAGTGAACTTGCCTGAAAGCGACAGGGACCCTGTTGGCTCCAATAAGTCTAACCTTTGTCTGATCTTCATCGCCCCAAACCTTCGGGACAACAAAAATAACCTCCAGGTCATCCAGTGTTGACATTCCTTTTGTCAGGCCATAACTGGCTGTACCTAATCCGCCGGATATATGCGGCGGAAATTCCCATCCAAACATTAGCACACGCATATCACACCTGAGTTAAAGATTAGAATACTTGGTTTCAAGCATATCAATTATCCGGAGAACCTCGCCTACACTCCATGCCTGGGAAATAGTACCGTTTGGAGCATGGGGAGGATCGCCGTCATAAATCTCTGAAATAGTGCTCACACCATGTTCACTCATAACTTCTTCAAGACCATAAATAAGTCTTTTTACTTTGCCTACCCCCTGCTGACCATACACCTTTAGCCATCCCTCGCAGAATGGACCATAGAGCCATGGCCATACAGTTCCGTTATGATAAGCCTTGTCGCGGTCCTCCTGGTTCCCGTGATAAGTTCCTTCATACAGCGGATTCCCGGGGGATAATGTCCTCAGCCCTCTCGGTGTAACCAGCTCCTTGTCAGCCACATCGAGCAGCTTCTTCATTTGTTCTTTCGACAACATTGAATAAGGAAGTGAAACGGCAATGACCATGTTTGGTCTCACGAAAAAGTTTTTCCCTTCTTCATCATTTGCATAATCAGCCAGGTAATTACGGTTAGGATCACAGAATAATTCAAGGAATGAATCTTTTATAAGGCCTGGCAGGTCTTCATATTCCTTGACGAACTTGCGGTCCTTTGCCTCCTTTGCCATATCAATGGCAAAGCATACTGCATTGTACCACAGGGCATTCACCTCAACCGCATAGCCTTTTCGCTGTGTAACCGGGATCCCATTCACCACAGCGTCCATCCATGTGAGCGCTTTGCCAGGAGCTCCAGCGTAGATAAGTCCGTTTTCCCTCATCTGAATATTATAAATTGTGCCGTTCCTGTAAGCATTCAGCACTGATCTTCATTGCCTCTCCATACCGTTCCCATATATCCGTTGCACCGGTTTCGAGGTATTGCTGAACCGACCAGAAGAACCAGAGCGGTGCATCAACTGAATTGAACGCAGGATTGCTGGCGGCTCCCATGTTCGGGAACAACCCGTCCTTCATAGTTAAAACCTGTGTATCCAGAACCTCTCTGAACAGCTCCAGGTTTTTTTTGCGTGCAAGTGCAAGACCCGGGAGTGCAATAAATGTATCCCGTCCCCATGATCCAAACCATGGATAGCCTGCGATTATAAGTGTCCTTCCGTGGCGTTTTTCAATAAACTGCTGTGCAGCATTCTTAAGGCAGTTGACAAAGCTGTTCCTGGGTATTTTGCCGTTTACTGTTTTAGTAAATTTAGTTTTAAGACCTGAAGGCTTTTCTTCTTTTGTTGAAGCAGAAAAAACAATTACATCTCCTTCCTTTGCCTCGAGTTCAAAAAATCCGGGAGTGAACAGGTCTTCAGAATGATCGTATCCTCTTTTCTGTTCCTCACGGTATTCAACTCCCAGATACCAGTCAGGAACAGGAATAAATTCAGCTTTGGTTGAGAATTGCATATTCAGGTACGGGAACCCCTCATACATCTTCGACCTGATGCCATTCTCGATAAAGTCAACTTTTGTATTGGCAGCAAGGTTGGCATGAGTAAGGTCATGTATATTCCTGAAGACAAGGAAAGGGCGGATCTGCAGTTTCATTGGTTCAGATGCCTCAAGTACTGTGAAACGGGCAAGGTACTGTTCTTCATAATGTACCAGCAATCTTTCATGCTTAACGATAGCGCTGCCAACCCTGTAAATCCTTGCCTGGAATTGTTTCCATTTCAAGCTCTTCAATATACTTGTGTCCCTTGGGGCTGAAATAATCACCTTTATATTGCCTTATGCCTGTATTAAAGCTTCTGTCATTGTTCACTACTGTTACATCGAGTGAAGACAAGAAGCACATATCTCTCCCCTCCGAAAGCATCAACAGGGCAAACCAGCAAACCATGATACTTCCGGGTGTTGCATCCCACAATAGTAGTACAGGAGTACGACCCAGCCCTGTTTGTCCTGATAACTTCCCTCGACAATGAGTATTCAAGATTGATAACCTGACCCTTTTCGAATTTAATGTAACTCATAAACTTGTCTTTAACACCGTATATTAAAAAGCCTTTTAAGATAATGTTTTTTAACGAACATTGCAAAAGAACCCCCTGGCTGCGTTAAAATTAGTTTAACCAGTTATGCCTTTGCCTCAAACAACCTTGTCCCCGATTATTATATTACAGGGACTGAACATTGACAGATCAAAAAAAGAGTAAATTTGCATTTCAATAAATTGTTCAAAATTTAATAAATATTTTTAGCCTGTAATGAATAAAACTCTGGGATTAATTCTATTAGGTACAGCCATTCTTGCCGGATGCAGGAATAAAACTGCAGAAATTTCGGGAATTCTTGAAAATCCTGTACCCAGGGAGTATATCTTTCTCCAAGAGCTTAAATCTAATGAGCTTCTGACTGTCGATTCTGTCATGATTTCTGAAGATGGTAGCTTTGACTTTAAAAGGGTAGTAAAATCTCCCTCTTTTTTTCTGCTCAAAATTAATCAAAATAACTTCCTGACAATGCTTGTTGAGCCCGGAGAGAAAATAAAAATGACTTCTCACAACGATTCATTGAATTATCCGGTGGCTGTTTTAGGGTCTAAAGGGACAAAACTGATGGCTGACTACAATAAAACCCTGAGAAAAACAATTGGAAAGCTAAGTTCCCTAAGTGAAATATACGACCGGAACACACAGACGGCCTGATCTTAATGTTCTTATCGATTCTCTCGACCAGCTTGCCCACGGTTACCTGAATGAACTTAATTCGTACACGAAACAGTACATCGATAAAAATATCTCATCGCTGGTTTGTCTTGTTGCTATTGTATCAGCAAGTTTCTCCCGGCGTTTATGTTCTGAATCCTGCAAACGATATCTCCTATTTTACTAAAGTAGACTCATCCCTTTTCAGGAAATATCCCGATTATGACCCTGTTATTCTTTTACATCAGCAGGTTCAGCAATTATTGGCCGATGTCGAAAAGAACAAATCAGTCTCATCTGTCCCTGCCGAAAGGATGGAGGCTCCTGAGATCTCCCTTCCTTCACCGGAAGGTGATACCATCAAAGCTTTCCTCAACAAGAGGTTCCATAGTACTGCTTGATTTCTGGGCATCATGGTGCTCGCCATGCCGGATAGAAAATCCCAACCTGGTTAAGGCTTACAGTCTTTACCATTCAAAAGGGATTTCAGATCTACCAGGTTTCGCTTGACAAGACCAGGGATGCCTGGATAAAGGGAATACAGGATGACCGTCTTGAGAAATGGATACATGTAAGCGATGTTCAGTACTGGAATTCCGTAGTTGTTCCTATTTATAAAATAGAATCAATCCCATCTAACTACCTCCTGGATAAAGAGGGACGGATAATCGCTTCAAATCTTAGAGGAGATGCCTTACAACGAAAACTTGCCGAACTTTTTAAATAAACAGTCTCTGAAATATAAAAGTAAATATTCTTAACGCCTGAAACTGGAAATCTGAACTTGTAATGAAAAGAGCTTTGATTCTTTTGCTGCCTGCTCTGTTAGCTGCTCGGGTGCCAAAATAAAAACACAATCAGGATTGACGGAATCATTAAGGAAAAGAGCCATAAAACGGTGTTACCTAACATGGTCAAGGTGAACACATTGGTTTTTGTTGATTCATCAAAGGTCAGCAAAAGCGGAAAGTTTAGTTTTAAAATAAAGGCGACAACTCCCGACTTTTACCAGCTTGGGTATTCCAATACTGATTTTATTACACTCCTTGGCCGGCCCGGGAGAAAAAATCAACCTGGCATTTAGCGGGAAGAATCTTTACAGGGACTATATCGTTTCAGGATCGGAAGGCTCCGAAAAAGTGAGAATGCTTGACCTCAGACTTACCCGGACAAAAGGTAGGCTTGATTCGCTAAGAACTGTTTATGCAGCAGCGTCAAAAGAACGGGTTTTGATAGAAAAGGACCTGAACTGGAAGCTGAATTCAACAATACACTGAAAGAGATCCGGCAGAAAAACATTGAATTCATAATCAACAATCTAAAATCAATGGCTTCAATAATGGCATTGTATCAGAAAATTGACAATGATAACTTATGTCCTTTATGATACCCGCGATCTTCAATACATGAAAATAGTTTCTGACACACTCGGTCGTTATTATCCTGGTTCTGCCAAATGTCCAGGCCCTCACGGAAGATTTTAAAAAGCAGCTCAACCAGATGTATTCCAGGAAGCTTCAGAATCTTGCAAAATCTGTCACCTGTAATTGAACTTGATCCCAACCTTAAGGATATCAATGGTAAACGAATTGCACTTTCATCGCTTAAAGGGAAAATAGTACTGCTTACATTCTGGTCGGTAGAATCAAAAGAGTGCATTGCAGAAAATCTTCAGCTGAAAGATTTTTACAAGAACTTACAACAAAAAGGGATTTGAAATTTATCAGATCAATGTTGACCAGAATGAGGAGGCCTGGAGAAATGAAGTCAGGTTTGACGAATTGCCATGGATAAACACACGGGAAGATGATCCGGCCAATCCTGAAAATGCCCGGCTTTTTAATGTCACATCGGTCCCGGCTAATTATCTTTTTGACAGGAAGGGTGAGATAATTGCAACCAACCTGCATGGCAAAGCGCTTCAGATAAAGCTCAACCAGTTGTTTAGTAATTAATATAATATCACGGTGGCCGGGAAAAAATATTTCGCATCCGATTTTCACCTTGGTTTAAAAGCAGGGACTGATCCGTTAGAAAGAGAGAAGAAAATTGTGCGCTGGCTGAACAGTGTCGTTCCCGATGCCAGCGAGATCTTTCTCGTCGGAGATATATTTGATTTCTGGTGGGAATATAAGCTTGTTGTCCCGCGGGGATTCACAAGGTTCCTCGGAACAGTCTCAACCATAACCGATTCCGGCATCCCGGTTCATTTCTTTCACAGGCAATCACGATATGTGGGTCACCGACTATCTTTCAGGTGAATGTGGTGTTATAATTCACACAGGACCCTATTACACTGACCTTTCGACGGAAAAAAATTTCATATCGCCCATGGTGAGGGACTTGGCAGCCAGAGTACAGGTTACAAAATACTTGCTCTCGATTTTCAGGAACAAGATCTCTAAGGGCTATGTATTCTTCCTTGCATCCGGCTATCGGAGTCGGCATTGGACACAAATGGTCGCTTAACTCAAGACTTGGAAAAGGGATATCTCTGGATTTCCTTGGTGAGGAAAAAGAGGATCTGATAAGGTACTCAAAGTCGGTACTTGAACATGAACAATATTGACTATTTCATTTACGGACACAGGCATCTTGCCTTATCATACAACCTCAAGGCGGGACCTCAGATAATTTTTCTTGGCGACTGGGTTAATGATGGCAGCTTTGCCGAATGGGACGGGAACGAACTATTGCTCAGTCATGTCCATTAACTGTGATTGTCATCCACTCTGACCGTAAGCATATAGTAGGAATACTGATCATTTACTTCTTTAAACTGGTAATCCAGTTTGCTTCCCGATTTTCGGGCTACAGAAATAAGTCCCATATTTCCTGTACTGTCTGTATCAATAGTCTGTCCCGATAAAGATTTATAAAACAACCCTTTAAGTTCTGATCTATCGAAACTATTAATGTTATCGAGTTTCTCCTTCAGATCACTGACGCTGGAATTCAGGATCAGATTACCTGTTGTCAGTACAAACTTCCCTCTTCGAGCCTTACAATTGCAACAGGCATTCCGTACAATTCTTCCGCCTCACGGCCCGGATTATACTTTGAAACATTCTCCAGTACTTCCACCATGATGTTGAAGATTCTCCTTCTCAGTTTTGCCTCAACATCCTCCTCAACGAGCTTTGATTCGGTTATCGACAATACCTCCTCCCCGATATCAGAAGAAATATGACCCGACCAAATCATATAAATCTTGTTCTCGGCCATCAACCGTTCCATGTCGACAACTGAAACACTGCTGAAGTTTTTAACTTCCTCACCGGATGAAATTCCCATCCCTGTGGAATCGACAGTTTTGCTTAAAATGAAATAAGAGAAATCCTTATCAACCGGGACAAAATCATAATCCAGTTTGTTGCCCGTCTTGATCGCCATTTCAAATAATCCAAGCCCTGCTCCTCCTTTCTTGCTGAATTCGGCAGTGTCCAGTATTTGCCTGTAAATATTTTTGATCTCCTTTAGATATCGGCTTTATTAACATATTCAAGACGGTTCTTCAGATTACTGCACATGATCAGAAGCGATAGTATTACCTGTAGTTATAGTATATCCGTCATCTGTTTTCGAGTAGGTAACAAGCGACATATCCCCATGATGAAGGTGATCGCCGTGCTTTGCCATATTCTGAAGACTCTCAAGAACGAACATGAAAAGTCTCTTCCTTCCGACAAATCCGAATGAATCATCCTTCATCTCGCTTTCAAGAAGAGTCAGCAAAGGCAGTGAATTTCTGTCGGTTATATCTCCACGGTAAACAAACAGGAGATGATCCTTCATCATTTTAGTATGAATAGTCTGTGTAAGATCCATGCAATTAAGATCTGGAAGGTTAATGGCAACAAAAATAGCAATATCGGTCCATTCTGCAAACTATCACCTGATAAAGATAAGTTTAAATACCTATTTATCATAAGTAGTAATAATTACGGGCTGTAACATTTAAAGTTTTTAAGGGAAAATTGCATTAAGAGGAGTATCTGATGGATTCATTTTTAATGTAAATTGACCGCGCTGAAGAACAAATTTATTTTTGTTTTTCATGATAAAATCCCGGTCATGTTCAGTAGATTTTTAAAATTCATACTCCCCCCGTTCACATTCAGAGTCTTTTTCAGAAGGATCTTTTATTCCAATCTTAAAAAAGTTCCTCTTGAAAAACCGTTGCTTTTTGTGGGAAACCATCAGAATTCCTTTATGGATGGCATCCTTGTGGGTTCATATCTTCCCCAGCCCATTCATTTCACAATGAGGGCCGATATGTTCAGGAAACCGTTTGCCCGTTTTTGCCTTCGCGAACTCAATGTAGCTCCCGTTTACAGGATCGAAGAGGGATTTGAAAATGTTCACAAGAACCTTGAATCATTCACCGGCATATATGAGATCCTTAAAAAGAACGGGAATTTCATTATGTTTTCCGAAGGTGTTTGCGTTCAGGAAAAACGTCTTCAGAAGCTTCGGAAAGGAACCGCCAGGCTGGCTTTTGGTGCGGAAGAAAAATTCGGACTTGATGTTAATATTGTCCCTGTAGGGATCAATTACACTTATCCTTCCAAGTTCCGGAAAGAAGTAATGATCAACTTTTCCGATCCCTTCAGCATCAGGGAGCTGAAAGATGTTTACAATGCTCACCCGGCCAAAGCTTTTCTTGCTTTTAATGAAAAATGCGCAGCAAGCCTGAGGAAAGAGGTCATTATAATAGAAGATCCGAAAAATGACTGGCTGGCTGAACAGCTTCTGAAAATGGAACGCAACAATCTGGTACTTCCTTTCTTCCAGTGGCGGTTTGATAGGGACGACAGAAGACAGGTAGAAAAAAGAGTAAGCGAAAAAGTGAATCAGCTTAGCAGGACATCCGCAGCTGATCTTGAATCTCTGTCCGAAAAAGTGGAAACCTATGTTAATCTCCTGGCAAAGAACAGGCTTAAAGATGAAAATGTTGCACGGAAGCTGGACTGGGGATTTTTAAGGTATTTCGCAGTAATTGCAGGATTTCCGCTGTTTATTGCAGGTTTCCTGAGCAATTTTATTCCATTCCTGATTCCAAGATACATCTGCGACAAGCTTATAAAGGATCCCAGATTCTACAGCTCGGTTTATGTCAGTTCGGGCACAGTACTCTACCTTATATATTTTCCTCTTCTCCTTATACTTGCAACGGTCTTTTTCGGGTGGTGGGGTTTCGCGGCAGGATTACTGGTACCGCTGGCTGGCTACTTTGTCCTGTACTATCAGGAGATTATAAAAGAACGGTTTTATACCCTGCGTTATTCATTTAAAAAATATACAGATCCTGCGCTTTTTAAAGAGATGGCCGCAAGGCGCAAGGAAATTCTTGGTGTTCTGGACAAAGTCGAAATATAATACCTGATCTTTACAGGTGCTTAGGGTTTTTAACATACAACGGTTTTCAATTCATGACGGCAGCGGCGTAAGAACCAATATATTCTTTAAAGGCTGCCCTCTGTGCTGTTTGTGGTGCAATAATCCCGAGAGTATCGATTCGTTTCCTTCAATCATGTTCGATGAAAAGCTGTGCCAGAGGTTTGGAGACTGTGTTAAAGCAGGTAACGGACAGATATCTGCCAGTGAAAACAGTCTGGTTATTAACCGGGATCAAATTCCAGATGCCACTGTTTTAAGAAATATCTGCCCTTCAGGGGCATTGACTGTAGCCGGAAAGGAAATGAGTATCGGTGAAATAATCAGGGAAGTAGAAAAAGATTTGCCCTTTTACGTGATGAGCGGCGGTGGGGTTACCCTTTCAGGAGGCGAACCTCTTTCTCAGGAACCTGAGCTGAAAGACTTAATCATTGAACTGAAGGCGAGGGAAATTCACGTTTCTGCTGAAACAACCCTTCACCTTCCCTGGGAAACCATTGAACAATATGTTGAATTGATCGATGTTTTTCTTGCCGATCTGAAACATACTGATGCAGAGAAGTTCACAAGATTCACGGGGGGAAATGCAGATCTTGTTTTGAATAATTTCAGGAAGCTTGACAAAAAAGGAAAACCATTTGTTGTAAGGGTGCCGGTCATTCCCCATTTCAATTATTCCCTGCCTGAGCTTTATTCAATAATTGATTTCGCGTCAGGATTAAGAAATGCAGCCGAAATCAACTTCATCCCATTTCATTCCCTTGCAAGTGAGAAATACGCAATGCTTGGAAGAGAATATTTATTCAAGGATGACAGGAATGTTGAAAAAGCTGATTTAGTCCAATTATGTTGAATATGCCGAGCGTAAAGGGTCTTAATGCAAAAATTCTCAATTGAAATGGTAACCGAAACAATGACATCAGGGATTTCCGAGACGGATCGCAAACCTTAAAGAAACTATGCTTGCCGCTCCATCGACGATTTGCACTGAACGGGCAAGGATATATACTGAAGTCTACCGGGAAAATGAAAAAACTCCCGTCATCCTGAAGCGTGCATATGCCCTCGAAAGAACACTGAAAGAGATGACAATCTTCATAAGCGATGGCGACCTTATTGTGGGTAATCAATCTTCAAGGCTGAGGGCTGCTCCTGTATTTCCTGAATATGTTACTTCCTGGATAATTGAAGAGCTGGATGAATTTGATAAACGCCCGGGTGATGCCTTTTTTGTAACCGAAGAGCAAAAGAAGGAGCTACGGGAGATCTGCAGCTGGTGGAAAGGCAAAACCCTTATGGATAAGGGCACTTCCCTGATGTCTCCATTGAACCGGGAAATTCACGACTCGGGTATTATAAGGGCTGAAGGGAATCTGACATCAGGTGATGCACATATTGCAGTAAATTTTGAGAAGATCCTCAGGACAGGACTTGGCGGGTACCTTAAGGAAACAGAGGCCGCACAGAAAAGGCTTGATCCATCCGATGCAGAATTTCAAAAAAAACAGGATTTCTATAATGCTGTTAAAACAGGAATTAAAGCTTTCCAGACATTTATAAAAAGATACGAACTGCTTTCTTCTGATTTATCCCGCAATGAAGTTGACAGGAAAAGAGAAGCAGAACTTCTGCGGATAAGCGAAAACTGCAGGAATATTTCGGATAATCCTCCTTCAGGTTTTTATGAAGCCCTTCAACTTACCTGGTTTGTTCAGCTTGTGTTGCAGATAGAAAGTAACGGTCATTCAGTTTCACTGGGCAGAATGGATCAGTATCTCTGCAACTTTTATAAAAATGACCTGATTGGCCGGAAAAATCAGTGAAGATTTTGCACTTGAGCTCCTCGAGAATACATGGCTTAAGCTACTATCAATAAATAAGATCAGGTCATGGTCGCATACCAGGTTTTCAGCAGGTGGACCACTTTATCAGAATGTGACGATCGGTGGGCAGACAGCTGATGGCAAGGATGCCGTAAATGAGCTTAGTTTCCTGATACTCGAATCGGTTGGCAGGATGAAGCTGACTCAACCCAATCTATCGGTAAGATTCCATAAAAATATCAACCCGGAGTTTCTTGAGCAATGCATAAATGTTATAGCAAAAGGATTCGGGATGCCTGCTTTCAACAATGATGAAATAGTAATTCCTTCACTCATCAGGCTGGGTGTAAGCAGGGAGGATGCGTATAATTTTTCTGCAATAGGATGTATCGAGATAGCAGTTCCCGGGAAGTGGGGCTACAGATGCACCGGGATGAGCTTTCTAAATTTTATGCGGGTTTTTCTTGCAGCAATGAACAATGGGATGGATACCATGACGGGAAAGACTTTTCACCCCGGGACTGGAAATTTTGAAGATTTCGATGACTTTAACGATCTTATGGCCGCATGGAAACAACAGGTCGAGTTCTATGCAAAAGCGACGGTGGATATCGATACTGCAGCTGATATCGCAATTGAGGAGCTTGTTCCCGACGTTCTATGTTCAGCATTCGTTGATGACTGTATAGTACGCGGTAAAACAATCAAAGAGGGAGGTTCTGTTTATGATTTCATATCGGGTCTTCAGGTTGGAATTGCCAATCTGGGCAACTCACTTGCTGCAATAAAAAAACTCGTTTATGAGGACAAGGTAATAAGCAGGGAAGTCCTGCTCCGAAACCTGAAAAACAATTTTGAAGGACTGGAAGGGGAAAGGGTTCGTCAGATCCTGCTGAACAGGGCTCCCAAATATGGAAATGACGACGACTATGTTGACGGACTTCTATGTGAGGCATATTCATATTTTATTGACGAGATCGAAAAGTATCATACAACCCGTTACGGCCGTGGTCCAATTGGATGCAGGTATTATCCGGGAACATCAAGCATTTCGGCAAATGTACCTTCCGGGTCGGTTGTCCCGGCAACTCCCGACGGCAGGAAAGCTTTCACTCCTGTTGCTGAAGGATGTTCACCTACATCGGGTACTGATACACTCGGTCCCACAGCAGTGTTCAAGTCGGTTTCCAAACTTCCAACCGGGAGGATCCTTGGCGGGGTTCTCCTGAACCAGAAACTGTCGCCGTCGGCTCTTACTAACGAGACCCAGAGAAAGAAACTCATTTCGATAATCAGTACTTTTTTCGGGATACTTAAAGGTTGGCACGTACAGTATAATATCGTCTCGAGAGAAACGCTGCTTGATGCAAAAAAGAATCCGGAGAATCACAGGGACCTGGTTGTCCGCGTTGCCGGATATTCGGCCTTTTTCACAACACTTTCGCCTGATACACAGGACGATATTATTGCAAGGACTGAGCAATCATTATAGCAACACAAATGGAGAAACTACTTTGCGGAGTTGATCTTGGAGGTACCAAACTCTCAGTGGGATTGGTGTACCCCGACGGAAGAATCCTGGATAAGATCATTGTTTATGATCACATTGCAAAAAATGAAGAGGCTATTGTTAATTATATAACAGAACTCGTCAGGAGGGTCATTTCAGCAAATAATCTGTCCGAATCAGATCTGGAGGGGATCGGATTGGGATTCCCGGGTCATGTACGCTACAAGGACGGATTCACCATTACCACTTCAAACCTAAAAGGCTTTAAGAACTTTCCTCTGCGTGATTCCTTAAGCAGGAACTTTTCGATACCTGTCAGACTCGATAATGACGCAAATGCACAGGCATTCTGTGAATTTAAATTCGGAGCCGGAAGAGGTTATGATGACCTTATTTTCCTGACCATCAGTACAGGCATCGGAGCAGGAATTGTTCTTAACAGGAAGATCTACCGGGGGATGACAGGAACTGCCGGTGAATTCGGACATACGATTGTAGATCCGAACAGCGATTTTGTTTGTACCTGCGGAAACAGGGGATGCCTGATGGGATGTGCCTGCGGTCTGACACTGCCTGCACGGTTCAGGAAAAAGATTGAAGAAGGGCTCAAAACCACATTGCCTGTTGGAAATAACTTCGATTTCTCCCGGGTGGATGGAAAGATGATAAAACAGGGACTTGATCAGGATGATCCTGTATCAAAGGCAATTGTAACTGAATGCGCCGATTACATCGGGATCGGAATTTATAATATTTTCCAGGTATTTAATCCTCCGGTTATTATTCTTGGGGGAGGTCTGATGAATCTTGGGGAGTTCTATTTCAACCGTATTAAAAGCAAGTTTTACGAGCTGGCCAGGGATATGATCTTTGATTCGATAGAAATCGTAAAATCTGAAGCTGAAGCCGATGCCGGTCTCATAGGCGCTGCTGCTCTCCTGCTGGAATAATTCAGAACTCATCCTGCCCAACCTTCCCTGTCGAGATTGCGATAGTTAATCGCCTCTGAAATATGTTCGACAGTGATGTTTTCCGAATCACAAAGGTCGGCGATTGTCCTTGCCACTTTAAGTATGCGATCGTATGCTCTGGCAGACAGGCCCCGCACTTCCATAGCTGTTTTAAGCAGCCGCCCGCTGGCATCATCAAGTTGACAGAATCTTCTTTGCATCGATGAAGTCATCTGGGCATTTGAATAGATTCCTTTCACCGATTCAAACCGCTTCGACTGAATAGCCCTGGCCTTTACAACCCTTTCCCTTACAACAGCCGATTTTTCAATTTTTCCGGAATCTGAAAGCTTATCATATTTGACAGGGACAACTTCGATATGGATGTCAATGCGGTCTAGAAGAGGACCTGAAATCCTGTTAAGGTACTTCTGCACCATTCCCGGCGAGCACATGCACTCCTTTTCGGGATGGTTATGGAAGCCGCACGGGCATGGATTCATTGACGCAATCAACATAAAGCTAGCCGGATAATCGCAGGTAGATTTTGCACGTGAAATAGTGATGATCCTGTCTTCAAGAGGCTGCCTCATCACTTCCAGAACGTTTCGTTTGAATTCCGGTAGTTCGTCAAGGAAAAGAACACCGTTATGGCCAAGCGATATTTCCCCTGGCTGCGGGAAGGTACCTCCTCCGACCAGGGCAACGTCAGAAATTGTATGGTGTGGCGACCTGAATGGCCTTCTGGTCATAAGTGCGGTATGATCATCAATCTTTCCGGCAACAGAATGGATCTTTGTTGTTTCAAGCGCTTCCTCCAGGGTAAGGGGGGGCATGATTGTTGATAATCGTTTGGCTAGCATTGTTTTACCTGAACCTGGAGGGCCGATCATTAGGAGATTATGGTGACCGGAAGCTGCTACTTCAAGTGCGCGTTTTACATTTTCCTGACCCCTGACATCCGAAAAATCAACATCGTACTTATTTGCCTCGCCTTTAAATATTTCCATCAGGTCGACTTTTACAGGTTCGAATTTCCTGAGGTTATTAAAAAAGTCGATCACATCGCCCAGCTTTTCCATTCCATAAACATCAAGGCCGCTGACTACGGCGGCTTCACGTGCATTTTTGACAGGCACAATGACTCCCTTGAATCCATCATCCCTCGCCCTGAGTGCGATCGGAAGTACCCCCTTAACCGGCTGCAGAGTGCCGTCAAGCGATAGTTCACCCATTATCACATAGGACTCAAGGTCTCCTTTTGAGATTTTTTCATCTGCTGCAAGGATACCTGTAGCCAGAGGGAGGTCATAGGAGGACCCTTCCTTCCGGATATCCGCAGGCGCCATGTTGATGACAACCTGTTTACCCGGCCAGTGGTAACCGAGGGTCCGCAGAGCGGATTCAATTCTCTGCTGACTCTCCTTGACTGCTACATCGGGCAGGCCGACAAGAAAAAAACGGATACCGCGGGACACATTAACTTCAATTCTTACAGTAACGGCATCTATGCCGGTTACAGCACTCGCAAATGTTCTTATTAACATATTTAAATACTTTAGCACGACGAGGAAACACAGTATCAAATATATAAAAAACCAGAACAAAAGACAAAAACCTGCCCTTATTTTCGAAGAAAAGAAGGGATTTTATAAAATCCAAAAAGATTAATTCTCCCGGGTACTCGGGATCACAATGACTTCACTATCTAAAAATCCCCCTTACGGGAGAGCCTGCCCTGCTAAGGCGGGGAGCTGGCGTGGGTGTTTTAAAAGTTCTCCTCCTGGCTTTGCTCGGCGAAGTCCCTGGTTTTCGTGACGAAGGTGAGGAGGGGTCTTCCCTTTAAACACCTCTTAATAGTATTTTGATATATAAATTATTATCATAGAAGTCATGTTAGTTACTTAGGCCTGAGGCCTAAAAGTCTAATATCCCCGGTTAAATCCGGGGAGAGTGTGTTAATTTTTTGTCAACCCCGGAGTGGGTTGAATAAATAAGGTAATTCATTTATCGACCCAGGTAAATATATTAGTGATTTACATATAATATTTATCGTAATACAATAACATATTTCAAGCTGCTTTCTAAATTATATGCACCGCGACTTAAGCTTGCATTTCCATAATCCGTTAAAAAAGAAGTTATGTAAAGAACCAGGCAGAAAATCGTAAGACAATTTCTTTCAAAGATAAATTGATTGAATTGTTTAAAAAACATGAAGTAAATTATAAAGATGACTACTTATTTTTATCTGATTCTCTTCAACACCGCTGGTGTTGAAGAATTTTAATTAGCCTCTTACCATGGATGTAACCATGGATATTAGACTTGGATGCCGCTGGCATCTTTTAAAGGTTTCTCAAATACATATTTCTTAGTAAATAATTGTGGCAGGAAGAACTAAAAGCCTGCTTAATTAATATCAAATATGTTGATTGTATTAAGATTAGAGAAGGGCTGGGGCTGGGTTACCTTAAGAGTTAAAGAGTTGAAAAAATTAAAGAAAGAAATGCCGTAAGTATTAAATAATCGGAAATATAAATCAGTTAACCAAATAGCTCCTACTTCTTTAAATCAGGTCTAAGTTTTACTGCTAGATCATCTGAAATAAACCCTAAGGCGTGTCTGCAGTTATAACCACCCGCGTCAACCAACGGATCATAACCATGATAACTAAGGTATGTGGGGACTGCATTAATATCTTTCTGCTGTATCAGATATCCTATAGGATATTTGCCTTTCGATGGGGTCCATGTTTTCCATTCTTGTACCTCATCTACACTCCAGACCATATCATTGTGGCAAACACAGAAGTCCCTACTGTCCCCAACCAACCCGCCTCGATACACAAAAAATTTCATTCCAAACTCTAAGGCAAGATACTTGTTGTATAACCTGTCATAATGCTGGTAAACGTTATAAAGTAAATCTTTTATAGGCCAGAATGTATCCCTGTTATACAATTTTGAACGAGAAGCTATTTTTAAAATCTCTTTGGTACAATCACTTGAATTACGTTGAGGGGCTACAGAATCACATAAACATTTTTTAACTTCAGATTTAATGCTTTCATCTTCAAGTAACTTAATAAAATTTGGTTCATCTGTAAAACCTATTCCAGATTCAATTCTTTCTTTAATATTAAGTTCAGTCTGTTCAACAACTTTATCAAACCTATCAGCCATTCTTTGTTTAAACTGATCATCCATTTCATTTATATTTTAAGAAGTCATGTTTGTATTGAAATTGTAATTTAATGCGGCATCTCCTGAACTGGATTTTGAGCTATCTGAGGATAAAATTATAGGTGATTGTTCCGTTCTGCATCGACTGGGGCATCTGACTTCGGATCAAACCTGGCCTTCAAAGCTGCCTCCTTGGCCACTCTCAGAAGGTATTCATCAAGAGTTGTTGAGCCTTTGGTTCCGGGTGTTGCCTGTGTTACTTTTCCTGCTCTGTCAACGCTGACCTCCACTACAACACGTCCTTCTCCCTGGTAATCATAATTCGGTTTTGGTAAGGACCGGAAACCTCGTCCGCCAAGATCATAGGAGATATTGTCCCTGAGTGCCAAGATGGTCTTTCTCAGCATATTTCCATGTACCATCAGCATTTAAAATTACTTTCTTACCATCCGAGGTTGTGATTTCCTCAGCATATTTCCATGTTCCATCAGCATTTAAAATTACTTTTTTACCATCTGAGGTTGTGGCTTCCTGAGTTTGCCCATTAATTATAATTGGGATAAGGAAGAATAATAGTACCAAAAGAATATGATTTTTCATCATAAAACTATTTTTAGAAATTATATTGCCAAAGAATAGATTAAACTATTAAAAAGCAGTACCCCCTGATAGAAAGTCTCGCTGCAATAAAACCTACAGGTGTCTGAACTGTGGTCCATAGAAGGAAATGCCGCTGAAATCAAATTTCGACAGAATAATTCATTTGTACAAATAAATTAAGCCCCTGTCAGTATATTGGTAGGGGCTCTTTTATAGTTTGTTGTGTGTTACAGACAAATCATAAACCAGGGTCTTTAATAAGTTGTTTAAATGTTTAATATACTGGTCCATTGATTGGACACCACGGTAGTATAGTCGATCTTCCATTCAAGACCAATAAATATACTTGGATTAAAGACATTCTATTCTTTTACAGGCAATTATCTACAAATATTATTAACGACTTTAAAGTGCAGATGTTAACGGTATTACATTGCCTTTCTATCCATTAACAAGGGAATCGTGGCGTAATACACTGATAAACAGCTAATAATGATAAGTTAATAAATGCGATGGCAAATGTTAATAAACTTAAAAAATTTGTCTTGCATTCAGAACACTGCTTATCTAATTTTGCAATTACCCGCTCAGAAAATCAGTGGTCGTTTAATCGCAACAGAATAGAAAATTGACAGATTTACTAGAATATGGAAGAATTATTTGTCCAGGTAACAGCTATTGCTCCTGAAAATGTAAGAGAAGTCTTCTAATGTTATTTAAAATAAAAATCGGGATGCGGTAACATCCCGGTCTCTGGTGGTCGAAAGGTGGAAAGTTTATCCCACCGATTTTAAGCGGTTCATTTACCGTTTGAAATTGAGCAAATCAGAAAGTCTCATTTGCTTACCTGATTACACTCCGAGATCATCAGTTCTTTCAGAGGGGGCTGTTCTAGCTCCCTCTTTTTTCTTTCTCAAAGGTACGCCCCACCAAAGAAATACACAATAGCTTTATTAACAATCTCCTGATATTATTTAACATTCGTATTATTAAAAACGGCATTCCCAATCAGATTTTTGCAATGCAATACTGAGGTAATTAAGCCGTCTGCTAAAAGGGCTTAAAGGGGGAATGCCGTCTGTATCAAATGTCGGAAATATTATTCAGTTTTTTATGGCTCAACTCTAATAAATGATTTATACATTTTGTCTGTTTCTGGAAATTTTATTGCCATTACACTTTTACAAGCTTTTACAAAGTCCCCATAAAAAATTTCGATTACAAGAATTGTTTTTTCTCCAGACTCTAATAAATGTTGTGTTCCATCTTTAAGTTCTGATAATACAATATTCGATTTTGGTGCTAAAGTATGGGCAAAACCATTTCTCAACTCATCTTTCAAGTTTAAGGTTCCGTATCTTTGGTCCACCGATATCATAAGTTCATGTCCTTTCTTAAATGCTTTGTCAGGGGATATATCATGCCAGTCTTGGCATTCAGTTAACATGCATTTACCAAGAAATTCTATACCAATAGCAACAAGAGAAAAGGCAATGTAGGTATGTCTATCAACAATGTCTTTAAACTCATCAATTAAAACTTCTTGTATGAATTCTTTAGGTAATATTTTTCTTCCCATTAGGTGTAATTTCTTTATAAAATGTTTAATGAAGGGAATGTCACTTGTATCAAATGTCGGAAATATAATTCAGTTCCTGAACTGGATTTTGAGCTATCTGAGGATAAAATTGTAAGTAATTGTTCCTTTCTGGATCATGGGAGCATCGGTTTTGGCATCAAATCTTGCTTTTAGCGCAGCCTCTTTTGCCACCTTGAGAAGATATTCATCAAGAGTTGTGGACCCTTGGGTTCCCGGGGATTGCCTGAGATTACTTTTCCCGATCTGTCGACACTCACTTCATACAACACGTCCTTCCCCCTGGTAATCGTAATTCGGTTTTGGCAGCAACTGGAATCCCCGTCCGCCAAGATTGTATGAAACCTGCCCTGGTGCCAAGACCGCCGCCCTCACCGCGGTTTTTCGAATCCACCGATCCGGTTTGAACTCCCTGGTTACCTGCTCCACCGGCTTCCCTTCGCTTTTGGAGTTGGTACCGGAGTTCTTCGAATTTGCAAGTGCATCGCGGGTTCTGTTCATGATATCTGACTGATCGCTTTTGTTCTGCTTCTATCCTTTTTCTTTCTGCCGCCTCTGAAGCAATACGGTCTATCTCAGCATATTTCCATGTACCATCAGCATTTAAAATTACTTTCTTACCATCTGAGGTTGTGGCTTCCTCAGCATATTTCCATGTACCATCAGCATTTAAAATTACTTTTTTACCATCCGAGGTTGTGGCTTCCTGAGTTTGCCCATTTATTATAATAGGGATAAGGAAGAATAATAGTACCAAAAGAATATTATTTTTCATCATTATACTTTTTTTAGAAATTATAAGGCTAAAGAATAGATTAAACTATTTATAAGCGGCATTCACTTGCTGAAATTCTCGCTGCAATTGTATTGTCTGATAAGGCCTAAAAGAAGGAAATGCCGTCTGTATCAAAGATCAGAAGAAGATTATAATTAAACAAATAAAACACCTTGCATTGATTTCTGAAAATAAATAACTTTGAATAAATTCAATATAGCAATGGCAGATTCAATGGTTTTAAATTATTTACTCCCTTTTGTAGCTATTTTTATAAGTATTTGTTCCTTAGGCTTCTCAATTTTTCATACTCGTAAAACAATTCGCTTAACCCAAAAGCATTATTTGAACTCGGTTGAACCACTACTTGAAACTATTTATGTACGTAATTTTTCCGAGGATAAGAAATATTTAACACAGACCCTTGAAATTGAAAATTGCGGACTTGGACCAGCGAAAATTAATACACTTTCATTTATGATTGATGGTGAAATATATGATGATATAGTTAACTTATATGATAGTAAATTAGGTCTTCCACCAAAATATGAAAAGTTTGGGGCACGTTTTTTAGCCAATGATGCAGTAATGGCACCAAATGATAAGATTAAGCTTTTTGAATTCTATTATTCATATGCAACAGACGAAGATAGTTTTTCTTATTATCCAGAAGGAGTTGATGAATTATTTGAAAGGATCAGTTTAAATTGTAAATATGAAACGATTTATGGAGGGAAAAGATCGCTATATCTTAAATCCTTATTACCTCGTTAGATAAACATATAGATATAACTTAGCAAAAGCATCCGACTAACTTAAGTTAGCAAGACTAGCTCCTTGTTATCTTTAAACTCAACCTTAAAACCAATGGATAATATAGAAACTTCATTTTACTATTTCTTCAGTGCAACCCACAGGTTTTAGGTGCAATTTTGGCCTTATTTGGAGTCTTTATTATTTTTAAAATAGCTGAAATCAAAGAGCAACTTTTTGGAATTAGTCAATCAATTATTGATGAAGTTGACACATATAGAACTGAGAAAGGTACTATTTTAACACTCAATGAAAAACTTCAAAATAAGTACCTAATTGATCAAATATTGAGATACAAAAAGAGAAAAGATATAATAGGATTAAAAAGGACTTTAGAATTGATTATAAACAATCACTTTGTAGTGTATATTAATAGATTTAATGAATTATTTGACCTTAGAGAAATTTTAATTAAGTGGACTATTAGGTTGTCGATTTTTACATCATCAATAATCATTATATCCCTCTCCTCTTTGCTTGTTGTACATTATATTCTAAATTATCAGTGCTTATTACTTTCCTTGTTTATATTTACCTTGGTTGGTATAATTGTTTCTTTTATTGGATTTATATTATTGTTAAGAAAATCAATAAAAGAACCCGATTATTCAACCTTTCCTAATTGACATATGGCATATTATATTCATTCTTAATAATTTACATAATATTATTTAATTTTACCACCATTAAGCTTGCAGGGTAATCGCATGTGGATTTAGCCCTTGAAATGGTAATGATCCGGTCTTCAAGCGGCTGCCTCATTACCTCAAGGACGCTCCTTTTGAACTCAGGCAGTTCGTCAAGGAAAAGGACACCGTTATGGCCCAGTGATATCTCACCGGGCTGCGGGAAAGTACCTCCTCCCACAAGGGCTACATCTGATAAATATTGATGTAGTGAAAAAATGATTAAATATCTGTATAACAATTTAATATAAAACATAAAATGCCCCAAAATGATAAATCTTGGGGCATTAAAATCATATTAAGAATTACTATTTTATCCGTGTATAAGTATCAGTTGTAACTGGTTTATTATTTAATAAATGAGTTTCTACATAAGTATCATGGGATTTAAATTCTCCTTCCCATTTTAAAGATGCATTTTCAGGATTGGAAATATCACTATATGGAACACCTACATATTTATTCTTTGAAATAAACCATAATGCAGTAATTCCCAAACCCTCCTGTCCTTTAAGTTCAGATGCGAAAATTATTTTATCTAATTTTTTATCATAACCCCAAAGTTGTTTTCCTTCACCAATCATTTTCCCTTTTAAAGTTGCCTTAATAAAAACTTCCTGTCCCACTCCATAGGCTTTCTGGTCAAAAAAAGCAATTGTATCTTTCCCAAATTCGGCTTTCCAAGAGCCTATCCACTGCTTCATTAACTCAACTTGATTGATTTCTTTCGATGGTTCGCTATACTTAACAATTTTCTCAACATAAGAATCAACGAGATAAGTCACTCTCCACTTACTGTCGATTTTCTTCAACATAAGCATAATTGCTTCTGGGTCTTCGAGAGTGGAATGACCATCTTTATAATTCACTGCCCACTTGGAGTCTGCTGTATACAAAACTGTTGACTTATCAAGAAATCTATATCTTTCATTAACTATTGTGCACTTTTGATTTAAAAGTGTATTAAAGACAGGTTTCATAGCCATAAATTCTTTGTAACCATAAGTAATTCCATTGGTAAGACCAATAAAATCAGTTGAATCAATGAGGTTCAATAGTCAGTTCAAAATTGGCTTCTTCAGCACCTTTAATAAACGTATTTACAACTTCTTTTACTTCTCCTTTTATTTTCTCTTTCTGAGCATCAGATACAGGTTTATTGTTTGTTCCGCATGAAAAACAAATAATAAGCAAAACCAGAAAAATAAGTCTTGTTTTCATTCGATTGGATTTTGATTAATAGATTAAATTAATAACTGTAAGTCAGAAATATGATGCAAGTTACACCAGTCAAAAGGCAAAGTCAAATAAATATAATTCACCACATAATTTATAGGTGCGTCATCTGAAATTGTATGGTGCGGCGACCTGAATGGCCGCCGGGTCATCAGGGCTGTATGATCATCGATCTTACCGGCAACGGAATGTATTTTAGTAGTTTCAAGTGCCTCTTCGAGAGTAAGCGGAGGCATTATTGTGCTTAATCGTTTGGCCAGCATTGTTTTACCTGATCCTGGAGGACCTATCATTAGGGACATAGGAGAGACGGGAGCTGAAATGGTTTTCCCTGTCAGTATTCCCCCATCGTAATCCGTATATTTCCCCTGAAACAAGGTAAGAAAGGTGAACAGGAATTTTACGAGCACCTATGGCTAAATTTGCCAATGGTAGTCCATCGGTGCTCCAGAGACAACCTTGTCGATATTGGAACTTCCGTCATCCGGCACCGCTCTAAGGTATGAGTTTCCCGTAGGATCATGGAATGGGAAACCAACAAATGAGATAGGACCAACACGACCTATATAAGTCTTGTGCTTGGGTCCTCGGTAAATTCTAAAAATTTTGTTTGTAGTATTTTTTATATACAATTCACGAATTATGCCCATAGCTAGTTGTTTTTAGTTTGTATTCACAATATACAACAAAAAACACTAATAATAAATAAATTTTTATTTGCATGTAAATTTTATTATACAGTTTAAAACCATATATAATATTAGCAGGTTATGATGCCCGGCAGCCGCTACTTCCAGGGCTCTCTTTACATTTTCCTGTCCGCGGACATCCGAAAAATCCACATCGTACCTGTTTGCTTCGCCTTTGAATATTTCCATCAGATCGACTTTGACAGGATCGAATTTTCTGATATTATTAAAGAAATCTACAACATCGCCAAGCTTTTCCATTCCATACACATCAATGCCGTTTACTACAGCAGCTTCACGCGCGTTTTTTAAAGGCACAATCACACCCCGGAAACCCTCTTCCCTTGCCCTCAGGGCGATCGGAAGCACACCCTTGACCGGCTGAAGTGTCCCGTCAAGAGATAGCTCACCCATAATTACATAGGATTCAAGATCCCCTTTTGAGATCTTTTCATCAGCGGCAAGGATCCCTGTTGCAAGAGGGAGATCATAGGATGACCCTTCCTTGCGGATATCCGCAGGCGCCATATTTATGACCACCTGTTTACCCGGCCAGTGAAAACCAAGGGTCCGTAAAGCTGATTCAATTCTCTGCTGACTCTCCTTGACTGCTACATCCGGAAGGCCGACAAGAAAAAAACGGATACCGCGGGACACATTAACTTCAATTGTAACTGTAACGGCATCAATGCCGGTAACAGCACTGGCAAATGTTCTTACTAACATATTTATAAATTAACAGCACGTTGAGGAAACACTGTATCAAATATATGTAAAAAAAGACAAAAGATAAAAGGAAAAAGATAAAAGTTGAGGAACGAAGTGACGAAATCCCGCAAAGCGGGAATAAAATTAAAAAGCAAAAAGTTGAATGGATGAAAGAGTTAATATAAAAATCCCCTGCTGTGATTGGCAGGGGTATAATTATTCACGCAGTATGCACAGATTTACACGGAATCAAATCAGCGTAGATCTGCGTTTCAGAGGGAACAATTCAAATATGGAAAATAAGCCAAATTGTAGAAAGTGTTTTTATCTCTTATCACCTCACAACATACATATAACAATCGCTATCCAATACTACAGCTAATGTTGCAGCATCAATCACCCTGAAGTGAATATCAAAACCAGTCCCGGACGGAATAGCTGAAATATCTCTCCATAAACTTTCCTTACCAGTACCATTATCATCAGTGACAATAGGATATACAGTTGTCCCTTTTCCTAATGTAAGCCAGGTGGTACTCGTGCAGTTGCCATCAGGCGTATCAACAGCACGTTGAAGCAGGTACGCGTGGTTTGGCTCCAGGTCACGAACCCAGGTATCAAGTGTTACGATTTTAGAAGGATCGACGTCCTGGCGGAATTTTACATGGCCAAACTGTTTTCCTTCACCACGAAGGATGACTTCAAGATTAAATGGCGGAGTAGCTGACCTGGCTGAGCCTGTCTTAATGTCATTTTGAACCTGTAACCCATCATTATTGGTCTCTTTCTGACATGAAAGAGCGAATAATAGAATACCTGGCAGTAAAACTGCATGAAACAGATTTGTCTTTCTCATTTTAGATGATTTTAATTGTTAAAAAATTTAGATTGTTTAGATTACAAACAATCGGTACCTCTCTTTGTTGAGGTCAAGGTCAGATTTATTTCAACAAGCAGATCAGGGAATGTTAAACATTTGGTCATTTCTGATTGCCTGGATACTAATCTGTCAATGGAAAAGTATGTAAAAAGAAATTATTATGAATGAGGCAAGTTCCTGAAGAACTGATGCTGGGTAATATTACCCGCTCTGCAGAAAGGGATTGCTCCTTATTGTTTTACACGTGTCCACGTATCAGTTTTAACTGGTTTATTATTAACTATCGTTGTAACAGTATAAATATCAGGTGATTTAAATTCTGCCTCACCTTTGAATGATGCCATTTCAGGATTGGAAATATCACTATAAAGAACAGCCTCACCTTTATAATTTGAAGTAAACCATTGTGCATAAATTTTCATATCCATGCCCAAAGTTAATTCTAATCCAATGTATTTATCAATTCTCTTGTCATACCCCCAAAGTCGCTTCGCTTCCAGAATCGCTTTCCCTTTGGTAACAACTTTTAAGGTACATTCAAATCCGGTTCCATATGATTTTACTTCCCAAAAACGAGTTGTGTCTTTCGAAATATCACTTTCCCAATAGCCTAAAAACTTCTTCATTAATTCAACCTGGTTAAGTTGGGATTTTGTTGTTTGGGATTGAATTCCTTTTGTACACAGCAGCAGGAATACAACGATAACAGCGGCCAGATAAAATTTCTTCATATGACTAATTTATATATATATTAAAAAACTAAATTACATGTAATCGGATTGCTTTATTTACTTGAAAAGAAAGCTGCAAGTGAGATTCCGATCACTTTGTTTTTCATTTCCGAATAAGTAGCGGCAGCAGGTGATAAGTTAGCGAGACCCAATTCATACTGACCAGAAATCATGATACCTTTGATAATTATTCCAGCCCCAAAATTAAATCCGATATCAAACAGCTTCATATCTTTATTTTCGCCTGATCCGAACCTTAAACGTTTTAATTCACCTCCTGATTCCCTTGTACCTCCAACTCCACAAGCTAAATAAGTACCCGCAAATAGAGATATTTTAATTAATTGCGTACCAAAGCTTAAAACAGCAATAGCAGGAATCTCAATATATATCGGTGATATGGAAAACTCTGCAGAGTCAATCTTATAGTTTAACCCTTTGGCAGAAAACAATAAACCGGGAAGTAAAGCAAAACTATGGGTTAAGGGGATCTCAAAAATTCTTCCGAAATGAACAGCTGTAAATGTTTTTGTTTGAATATTTATTCCAGAAGCTTTCAGGGACATGGTCGACAGATTCAAGCCAATTATATATCCGGAATTAATCTGGGACTGAATACCTGTGGTTGCGGTCATCAGCAAAATTGCCATGGCAACAGGTAAACCAAGTTTTGGAAAACTCCTTACATCCCCTGATATTCGGAGTATAAACACTGTAACAGCGTGCATCCGTTGGCGAAGTGGCCTCATAAAACTAAAAGAAGATAATGAATAATAAAAACAAATAAATGTCTTATTTACACTTAAAAGTTAATCAGTCAAATACTAATCTAAAGTTACATCAGCAAAGGCCTGAAGTCAATTTTTTCTGCCATTTAAATGGCCTGGATCTAATCTGGCTTGTATGACCCGGATTCACTGCTTAAGGTCAGCTGAATTATTTTATAAAGGAAAATTGCAGGCAGGATTCTAAATGTCAGGCCCCGTTGAACATAAGTTATTTAATCTTCCCCATCAACATATTGTCCGAATTGGTCCTCCAATTCCTCAACTCGTCGTGATGGATAAAATCAATATCTGCATAAGGGTTTGAGACAGTTTGAAAAGGATGAACGGGAAAACGATTCAGGATTTTTAGTGCAATTATTTCCTTATTATTTTCTAAAATATTTTCTGAATAATTTACGAACAAAGTCATTTGAATTTTGTTTAAGCCTTACAAATTTATTAGTAACAAATGAAACCTTGTCAGGTCTGGGGAAACTGATCGGTAATGATCAGGTAAACTGAAGGATAGAAGGGATCAGACCTGATGCTTTAGCTGCCGGATATAGACGATTCCGGTAAACCAACTGCTGAAACTAACTCATGAGCCGGGAAGTTCCATAAAACTTCCGGATAATTCAGGTTTTTGGAATGGAGGGCTGATTGTCTGAAATTATTTTCATGATAATTAATTTATATCATTAATAACTTCTAAAACAAAGAATTATGAACAAAGTGTTAAAGTATGCTTCAGTGTCATTTTTTGCTTTCGGCATCATGATTCTATCAGGCTGCAAGAAAGAGGAAAATGCTCAGGCCCCTTCCGTGACAACGAGGCCTGTTATTTCTATTGCTTCAAGATCTGCCACTTCAGGAGGCATTGTCAATTCCGATGGGGGTGCTACTATAAATTACAGCGGAGTAACATGGGGGACGGCTCATAATCCGACAACCGCCGACAATAAAACAGATGACGGAACCCATATAGGCTCTTTTTTGAGCACCATGACCGGACTGACCGCAAATACTACTTACTATGTCCGCGCCTACGCGACTAACAGTGCGGGGACTGGTTATGGCAACGAAGTAACATTCACTACAAATCAGGTTGCGCTTGCAACTGTTTCAACTTCAGATGTATATTATATTACTGCAACAGCTGCGTTCTCGGGTGGAATAGTTCAGGACGACGGAGGGGATGATGTGACTGCCAGGGGAGTCTGCTGGAGTTCAACTGATCAGTTTCCGACAAAGGGCATTAATTCAACTACTGACGGAGCGGGGCATGGTGAATTCGCTAGCAATATCAGGGGGTTGAGCCCAAATACAACTTATTACGTAAGAGCTTACGCTACAAACAGCGCCGGTACGGCTTATGGTGTAACTTTTAGCTTCACGACTGAAAAAAAGGATTCCTCAGTTATATTTAATGATGATTTAAACTACGGTACCGTAACAGACGTAGAACTTAATATATACCAGACTATTCGGATAGGTGATAAAATCTGGATGGCTGAGAATCTGAGAACCACGAGGTTCAACAATGGAAGTGAAATCTGGTTAATAGCCGACAAAAATACCTGGTCGACCACTTATGGTGAACCTGCCTATTCCTGGTATAACAATAGCCAGGATACTTATAAACCTGTTTATGGCGCACTTTATAACTGGGGGGTGGTCGAATCAGGCATGGTTTGCCCCACCGGCTGGCATGTTTCAACCAGAGATGAGTTTAATGCCCTGCTTGCTTACCTGGGGGGTCAGGCTGGGAACGGCGGAGAACTAAAGGAGGTGGGACTTTCCCACTGGGCACCTCCAAATACCGGTGCTACAAATGGTTCCGGATGGACAGGTGTTCCGGGTGGCCTCATTGATATGTACGGGACGTTTTCAGCTCATGGGTTGGATGGATATTGGTGGAGCTCCACGATTGACTATCCCGGTTATGCCTTCTATGGTACATTAGAATATAATTCAGCATTATTTACTGTGAAAAGTACACATATGCAAAGCGGGATGTCGATCCGTTGTGTAAAGGATTAATGCTTTTAAGAATTCCTGTTTGTTTTTGTGAGGTAAATTGTCCTGGATCACTTATTTATCTTCCTTAAGCCTTCTCCTGGTAATCGAGACATTTATGAACCAGGCTGAGGCTCTCGGCATTTTCGGCAATTATTACAAGCTTGTCGTTGGGTTCAATGACAGTTGATCCGTTAGGCGTAATAAAGATTCCTTTTCTTTTGATAATTGCAATCAGGGCTGCCCTGGGAAATCCCAGGTCGAGAATACGCTTTCCGATTGCTGGACTTCTTTCGTCGATCTCTATCTCAGTCAGCTCCGATTTCATTGTATCCGACAGTTCAACATCAAGGGGTGTTTTTTTCTTGGCCTTTCCCGGTACGGCTACGTGGAGCCATTTTGCTACAATTCCAAGGGTCGTTCCCTGCAAAAGGACTGATGTAAGTGAAATAAAGAATACAAGGTTAAAGATCATCTGTGATTTCCCGATACCTGCAAGCAGCGGGAAAGTGGCGAATACAATGGGAACAGCTCCGCGAAGGCCAACCCACGATATAAAAGTAATTGTCTTCAGTTTCAATCTGAATGGCAGAAGAGAGACAAACACACTTAAAGGACGTGCTACAAACATCAGAAAGGCAGAAACCAAAAGCCCCAGGCCCAGAACAGGAGTTATCTGGCTTGGGAATACCAGCAAACCCAGGGTAAGGAAAAGCACGATCTGCATAAGCCAGGCAAGACCGTCAAAAACCTGCATAATGGTTTTCTTGTGAATAAGGTACTGATTACCGAGATATACTGCTGAAAAATAAACAGCAAGAAATCCGTTCCCGCCAATAAAATCAGTAAAGGAAAAGGTAAAAAACATCAGGGCAATAACCATCACCGGATAAAGTCCTTCAAAATCAAGCTCAATCCTGTTGATCAGTTCTTTTCCGAGCCTCCCGGTAATAAATCCAACAGCGGTTCCGATTATTACCTGCTTTATAAACATGGGTATAATACTTAACGCATTATGTTCCTTCGAAGTTATCAAGCCCATAACCGCAATAGTCAGGAAATAAGCCATAGGGTCGTTGCTTCCGCTTTCAAGCTCCAGAACTGCCCTTATATTTTTTTTGAGTCCTACACTCTTTGACCTCAGGATTGAAAATACTGCAGCGGCGTCGGTGGATGAAACGATAACACCAAGAAGCAATCCTTCATAAAACGTAAAGTCGGTAACAGTCCAGACAAAAACTCCAACTGAAATTGCAGTCAGAAAAACTCCCATAGTAGACAGGGTCAGTCCATGCCAGAAAACAGGCTTAATGACTTCCCATCGTGTTTCAAGTCCTCCGGAAAAAAGTATGAAATTCAATGCTACAATTCCAATAAACTGTGCTACATCCGGATCATTAAAATTAATTTTCCCGATCCCTTCTGAACCGGCGAGCATACCTATGAAAACAAATAAGATAAGAGTGGGAACTCCCAGGCGGAAAGATGTCTTACCGGCAATTATGCTTAAGCCCAGCAGCACCGAGCCGATAAGAAGTATGTTTTCAAGTGTCAGGTTCATGTGATAAAGAAGTCTATCTTAGGAAAATATCCGCACAACATAATGTGTTTTATGCCTTAAAAGGCTTCCCTTGCAATCATACCCGATTGAAAAGTACTTAAATTATTTTAAAAGTAAAAACATAAAGAAACCCGGCGCATCAGCCACCGGGTATCCAGATATTAACTAACTAACTAACGATCCATATTAAATAGCTGACCCTCCCCTTTCGCCGGTTCTTATTCTGATACATTCTTCGAGGGGGGTAATAAAGATCTTCCCGTCACCTACATGTCCTCCTTTGCCATTCGTTTTTGCCGCTTTGAGGATTGTATCAACAGTTATTTTCACAAATGCGTCATTAACAGCTATCTCTATCTTTATTTTTGGAATGAGGTCCGGAATGATCCTCTGGCCCCTGTACATTTCCTCTATTCTTTGCTGGCCATGGCCTGATACACGGCTCACCGTGATTCTTGTTATTTCCGCCTGTATAAGTGCCTCGCGCACCTTATCAAGCTGAACTTCCCTTATTATTGCAGTTATCAGTTTCATTGTCAATAATTTAAAGTGTTTTTAACTGGGATTTAACATTCCATATCCCCTTTCACCATGATAGGACCTGTCAAGTCCGGCCATTTCATCAGCTTCAGTCGACTTGAATTTTACGATTTTATTGAGGCAAAATATAATCAGAAACGTCATAGTGCCTGCAAAAACAATTGCTGTTCCAACAGCAAGAGCCTGAACACCCAGCTGGTTCCATACGGTCCAAGATCCGCCGTTGGCAAGAGCTGCTTCTTTCATCCATGACGGCCGGATAAAAAAAGTCAGGAATAAAGCACCGGTAATACCACCAATTCCATGAATACCAAAGGCATCGAGACTGTCGTCATAACCAAGCTTGTTTTTAAGCTGGATCGACATATAGCAGCACAGTGAAGCCAGTATACCAAGGATCATAGCTCCATAGGGCTGCACTACTCCTGCTGCTGGTGTCACAGCCACAAGTCCGGCCAGTATTCCACTGGCAAATCCAAGTGCAGTTGCTTTCTCCTGGTGAAAACTTTCAATTATTATCCATGTCAATGCACCCGTTGCTGCTGCTACCTGGGTAGCTGTCAAGGCCTGGGCTGTGCTTAGTCCGCTTGAGACAGAACTCCCGGCATTGAATCCGAACCATCCTACCCACAAGTAAACCGGCTCCCAGCATTGTAATTACAAGATTGTTCGGGCGTATGACCTGATAAGGATAACCGCGGCGCGAACCGAGGAATAAAGCTGCCACCAGTCCGCTAACACCTGCAGAAATATGGACCACAGTACCTCCGGCAAAATCGATGGCTCCCTTCGCTCCCAGCTTATATAGAAAGCCATCTGATGCCCAAACCCAATGGCAAAGCGGATTGTAGACAAGAAGACTCCATAAAGCAATAAAGAAACAGTAAGCCTTGAAATTGACACGTTCAGCAAATGCACCTGCAATAAGAGCCGGGGTAATAATTGCAAATTTGCACTGGAACATTGAAAAGACATATTCCGGAACTTTAGCATCCATTATACTGGTATCAATCCCTTTCAGGAAGAAATAATTCCAGTTCCATCCAAAGAAGCCCCCGAGAATGTTTTTTCCAAAACACATACTATACCCGAGGACAACCCATAATACACTTATAATACCCATTGCCACAAAACTGTGCATAATTGTACCAAGGACATTCTTTGAACGTACCAGTCCTCCGTAAAACATCGCCAGCCCGGGGATCATAAGAAGAACAAGAGCAGTTGAAGTGAGCATCCATGCGGTAGCACCTGAATCAATTTCCGTTCCGTCCGGAAGCAAACAATCCTGTCAGATCCTGTTAATAGAACCACGATCACAAACAGGATTCTTTTCCATCTGAGTTTCATAGATGAAAGTTTTGTTATTAAAAGTTTCTTTTTCGCGGCTCAATTTATATTTTTCCAGGGCTATAACCAAATATTTTGATAAATAGTTCACTTAGACCCATATAATTAGGGGGTATTTTAGATAATCATATGTACTTTTTATTGACTAACCCCCTGTTTTCAGGGAGGAGGTCCAGCAAACTCCAGAAATAATTACTGCCGTGAGGGGATTGCGGCATCTGTTGCAGGCGGAACATCTTTCCGGGCCCTGTAGGCCAGGCGCAAAAGGGTTGGATATATTATAAGGAGAAGAGGCAGTGCGATAATGAAGCCCCCTATTACAGCAATAGCAAGTGGTTGATGCAATTGAGCACCTGTTCCGATACCTATGGCAAGGGGTAAAAGTGCAATAATTGCACCAAGTGCTGTCATAAGTTTTGACCGGAGTCTTGTTGAGATTGCATATACCAGAGAATCGTCAACATTTCCGCTAGCCCTGTTCGTCATGAACTGCTGGAAAGTAAAAATTGCATTTTCACCAATTATACCTACAATCATGATCAGACCTGTGTAACTGCCTACATTCAGAGGTGTTCCGGTTAAATAAAGGGCAATTACACTTCCTGCTGTTCCAAATACTGCCACAAGGAGTATGATCAGGCCAGCCCGGAGCGGGAAAAAATCAAATAGAGGTATCGGGTGGTTTTATCGACGGAAAGAGATTTTTTCGGTATGGAATGAGAATTTACCTCATCCCCCTGCCCCTTCTCCCGTGGAGCTACCCTTTATACACATCTTTATAAAATTCCGATAAACCAATGCAACTATCAATAATTGAGTAAGATTCCTCACTTCGTTCGGAATGACACCTTATATTTATGGCACTATTGAGGAAGAAGCGGCGATCCATTTATAAATATCCAATTCATATGAATATCTTAAAAGTAATATTGTATTACAACAAAAATATAACTTGACACAATGAATAAATGACCCATATCAATAAATGACTGAACCATAAAGGGTTCAGGAGTTTTAAATGGGAGACGTGTATAAAGGGTAGCTCGTGGAGAGAAGGGGAGTAACTCGCAGTATTATAACATTTAACCCCTCTCCCAGCGAGGTTTGGGTAAGGTAAGTACACAGGCAGGGCGTTGCATGCAACGCCCCAACTATCATTCAGATTAAATAGAGTATTCTATGGCATGTTCCTATTTAATCGTTGCTTTTATTATTTTCAGGTTTGTTTCAAGCCCGTCAAGGTAAATAAGAACCCATGCAAGGTTATTGTCGTTGAACTTCCAGGAGTACCAGTCTTCTTCATATCCCGAAGGGGCAACCGTATCAAAAATCACAGGAGCTTCTTTGGCCAGATTTGCATTATCTGGTGTTTTTTCAATTTCCGCAATAAGGTTTTTCAGGCCTCTTAAAAGCTTTCCTCCTGCGGGTCGATCTCCTGCATTAAGCAATGCTTGGGCAGCGAGTCCTTTTAAATCAGGTCGCAGGAGAGATCCTGGATCAGAATTCCATTGATCCTGAGTCATATTTTCCTGTTTCAATATTATATCCTGATATTCATTCACAGTTTTAAGTACCTCATCTATTCCCAAAACCATTGCCGATCCTGGAACCCTTACCGGAACCTGACTCAAGGCTGCTTCAAGCCTGTTGTAGTTACCGGCTAAATTAAAACTATCGGCAACTCTGTTCTTTGAAACATTCAGAGCCAGAAGTCCTGAAAAAACCGAATTGACAACAATAAGTATCAATACAAAAACAGTATTGTAAATGCTGAAATTTTTATTTTTGGAAGTAACTACCAGGAAGACAGGAAGGAAGACCAAGTAGGGAAATGGCAGCGCAATAGTAACCATAAGATGCGCCAGTGGCCAATGCATGATCTTAAAGAGCATTGCCGAGAACACGATGAAACAAGTCACCCACGTTGCTATGTAAAGAGATATATTTTGCCTGTTTCCTTCAGACTTGTAATGATCTTTAAGGGCAATTGGTAGAAAAATCAGCGAAAAAGAAGCAATGCCAATAGTCAGCAGTTTTCCCGCTCCCGCCCAGTGGTTAATTTTAAAAACAAGACCTGTGAAAACAATCAGTGTCGTTATCACACCAAGTATATATGTCTTTTGTTTCATGATTTTATTTATTAATGTGATTATTTATGCTTTGCCATAGCTGCAAGAAGATCCTGCTCAACTGTCAGGATACCATTTTTGAGAAGTTCAAGGGAATGAAGTCCGGTCATTAATGATATTACTTTTCCATCAGACCCATCCCATGGCAAATAGGTTGAAGGTTCCAGCAGACTTAAATACCTGTCAGTTCCTTCCTCTGGTATATTAGAAGTCGCAAATTCTCGGAAACCATTGAGGGCCGCATCAAGTTCCTGACGGGAATTGCTACCTGGCAGAAGAAAATCTATAACAGGCGCAGGAGGGAAAGGGTTTGAAAGAAGCCGGTATTGTATTTCCTGACCGTTTTCTGCTTGTTTGATCTGATCCTGGCTTAAGGCAGGCTTACCTGGTTCACCTTCAGATTCCTGAACCATTTTTGCCTGAATATTACCGATAAGTTCAATCAGGCTTGCTGTCCGGGAATGGATTTGTGTCATTTGTAAATAATTTACAGAATCCTTGTAACTTGTTACCAGGGAATTGTTTTTCGCACACATATAGTTATACATTTCCTGCTGCCTGATAAGGTTAGGGAAGTAACCATCCTCGTATGCATATTGAAGGCTGAGATTAAAAAGGGTTCCGGGAATTACTATTGCAAGCGACCCTATTATAAGAAACAGGAAATGGGAACTGATATGATTCTCCTCCTTCCAGGTAAACCATGTGTACCATGGTAAAGCAAAACAAAGGATTATAATGCTGGTGCCCATTAAAATGGTTGCCCCTGACCAGTGCTGCATTTTACAAAGCATTCCGGTTAAATATAAGATTAAGCCCAGGGCCCCGATGATATACACAGGTCTTTTTGACTTACGTTCCTTATCACTTAACCGGGTTACAATCAAAGCCGGGATAAACAGGAGAACCCCTGCAAAAGCTGACAACATTAAAAGTTCGTTTGCACCACTCCAGTGCTGCACTTTGAACAATGTCCCCAGGATAAAGAACATTCCCGCAAAAAAAGCTGAGACGAAGAGGAAAATTCTTTTCCTGCTGTGAGTCTCTTTCCAGAGAACGCCGAGTGCTGATGGTAAAAAGACGAAAGCCAAGATTAGTCCCCCAAGGGACATCATTAATCCTGCTCCCGCCCAATGTTCTATCTTGAATAGTGCCGATATGCCAAACAATACTGCGCCGGCAACTCCTGAAATTTTCATTGTGTTTTTCATAAATCTGTATTTAGTGTCAACTGCATAAAGTGTCTCTTCCTGTATCTCTTTTAACCGGCGGGGACTCATTTTCTGTTTTACCCTCCGGTATGCTTCCTGGAAGGTCAGTCCATTCTGCATTTCATATTCGACATCACAGCAAATGTGGTCGATAAGTTCATCGACAAGGTTTGAGAATGTTATTTCCTGTTTTCTTACATCGCGGCTTATCCGTCCGATGTTTTCAGCAGAAAGGTCAGGCATAGTTCAGTCCCGGTTTGAGTTCGATGATATTCTGAAGTGATTCGATGAATTCTTTGAGTTCCTTGATTTTTTCGGTCACAACAGAATGGCCTTTAGGAGTCAGGGCATAATAAATGCGCATCCGATTATTATTGATCTCCTTTGCCGTGACGAGTATTTTCTCGCTTTCAAGCTTATGGAGGACTGGATAAAGGGCTCCATATGTAAGTTTGATTTTACCTCCGGTCAGTTCTTCAACTTTCCGGGTTATTGCATAGCCGTGCATCGGGCCTTTTTCTTCCAGCAGTTTCAGGATGATTGTCTTCAATGATCCTTTGATGAGTTCACTTGATATCATGCTTTCATTATATTTAAGTAACTTATATATTGCAAATATATAATATAATTCTTCTAAAATACAATAGTCTCTTAAATATTTTATTTTGAAAAAGTAATGCAGCACACCAACAAATCTACCGTCTTTATTATATGTTTATATGTTATTATCAAACATCCTGATCTTTTAATAACTAATTGATTACAAAATGAAAAAGACAATTTCTGATCTCAGGCTGACCCTTCTGATCCTGATAATGATGTTATCCTCCTGCGCTTATTCCCAATCTTTATTCCCTGTCAGAGGTACCGGGATGCCGGTAAACAAGGTTTACAATGTCTCCGATTTCAAAGGCATTGATGTAGCAGGCGGGTTCGATGTTACCCTTGTACAGGGAAATACCGAATCTGTTACCCTGACCGCTCAGGAAAATCTGTTTGAATATTTTACCGTCAAGGTGGAAAATGGCACATTGAGGATCTATACCAGGAATAATATTATGTCAACAAGGGAAATGAAAGCCCGCATCTCTTTTAAGAATATAAACAACCTGAAGGTTTCAGGAGGCGGCGATGTTAACAGTGAGACTCCAATAAATGCTGAGGCTTTGGATGTATATGTCAGCGGTGGAGGAGACCTCAGATCAGTCGTTAATTCTTCAGAACTGAAATGCCATATAAGCGGCGGCGGCGATGCGGAATTGGAAGGAAAAACGAAAGCGTATTATCTTGAAGTGTCGGGAGGAGGAGATCTGAAATCAAAAGTTAATGCCAGTTCCATTGAGTGCAGAATAGGCGGAGGCGGTGATTTGTATCTAAGGAATGATGACAAGACTTCCGAAGCCGCTATTGATATTAATGGCGGGGGTGACATGGATGTGAAAATAAATGCAGATAAACTTAAATGTTCCGTTTCCGGTGGCGGGGATGCTCTTCTCTCCGGACAAGCTTCTGATTTTGAAATACATATAAACGGAGGCGGAGATGTTGACGCCTTAAACCTTTCGACCAGCATTACAACCTTTAATGTCAGCGGTGGTTCCGACATCCATGTGAATGCTTCAAAGGAACTGAGCGGTTATATTTCCGGCGGAGGTGATGTGTATTATTCCGGAAATCCCGAGAAGATCTCCGTCGATGCTAAAGGAGGCTCAGAAGTGCATAAAGAATAAAATAGCCTTAACTATTGTGGTCCCGCCAGATAAAAAGTTTTGTAATTACTTACAGATCATAAATTTGCATTGAAAGTATCACCCTGTTTAAAATCTCCCGAGGTATATCCCTTCCGGAACCACTCTTTTCGCTGGGCTGCTGAACCATGTGTGAAAGAATCGGGGATCACGCGGCCCTGGTACTTCTTCTGAAGAACATCATCACCTACAGCTGCTGCAGCATTCATTGCTTCATCAATATCACCGGTTTCCAGGGTATTAAGCATTGATTGTTCATAATGTGCCCACATTCCGGCAAGGAAGTCAGCCTGAAGCTCAGTCCTGACCGAGAGTTCATTTGACCTCGCCTGGCTCGACCTTGCGCGTTCTGAGTTGACTTTGTCAAGAATACCCATCTGATTCTGTACATGATGTCCTATTTCATGCGCTATTACATAAGCGGCAGCAAAATCACCATAAGCACCAAATTTTGATTTAAGTTCTTCAAGGAAGCTCAGGTCGACATAAACCTTCTGATCTCCCGGACAATAAAACGGACCACTTGCTGAACTTGCCAGACCGCATGCAGATTCCACCTGATCCCTGAACATAACTAGTTTCGGAAGAGTATACGTGGAACCTGATTGCTCAAATATTTTACCCCAGACAGTTTCAGTGTCTCTAAGCACAACTGAAACGAACTGAGCCATTGCATCTTCCTCAGGAGTTGTTGTTACCTGCCCTGATTCTGAAGCTGGATTACTTTCCTGTGACGTGTTCAGCACCTGTGAGGGATCGCCTCCCAGCAGAAATATAACCAGAGCAATCACTATTGTTCCGATACCGCCGCCCAGAGCAATCTTGCCGGTACTCATTCCTCTGCGATCTTCTACATTGTCGCTGCCTTTTCTACCCTCCCATTTCATAGTAAATAGTATTAGTTTTATGTAACTCGATTCATACCCGAAACAAAGCTATGAATTTGCGAATAATCATACAAATACCATTATAATTTCTCACGGATTATTTGAACATAATAATAATTTTCATATCTTTAAACCGTTTGGTTAAACTATTTGGTTTATCCAATTGTTTAAATCATATAGTTAATGGTCATGGCAGAAAATGAAAGACAAACAGAGGAAAAGATTTTCGAAGCTGCAACCGATGTTTTTTTAGCAAAAGGCATGGATGGCGCCAGGATGCAGGATATTGCAAATCATGCGGGGATAAACAAGGCGTTGCTCCATTATTACTACCGTTCAAAGGACCGCCTGTTCAATGCTGTCTTTGAAAAAATCGCAGGGAAAATGTTTTCAAAATTTGCCCCGATATTCGATGAGAATCTGACTCTTGAAGACAAAATCAGGTTCTTCTTCAGGGAGCATATAACATTTCTTCAGGAGAATCCACGGTTGCCGGGTTTCATTCTGAATGAATTAAACCGGAATCCAACTCGAGAATAAAGAAGCTTATCAGGAATATCGATATTAACAAACTTTGGAAAACCCTGGCAAAACAGCATAATGAGGAACTAAAGAAATACGACATCACCGAGGAATCAATTCCCCAGCTGATGACATCCATTGCTGCTATAAGTGTATTCCCTTTTGCAGCAAGAGGTAGTAATTGAAGGAATTTTCGACAAAATGGGAATCAGCTTTGACAAGTACATTGAAGAACGAAAAGAGTTCGCGGCTGATTTTGTTATTAAGGCCCTAAAGAAAAGTACTTAAAGTGACTAGAGTACCTAAAGTACCTGGAGTTGAAGAAGTGAAGAGAGTAAAATTTTAAAATCAATATAAATGAAAAGGAAGTTTCTGATACTGTTGATTATAATAAACCTGCCGGGACTGGTTATTCAAGCCCAGAAGATCCTGACGCTGAAGGAATGTTATGAGAAAGCATATGCCTCCAACGCCCTTTCCGGCGAGCAAACGCTCTACTCGGACATCTGGGAGCTGAAAGACAAAAACCTTACAAGATCCTGGCTTCCTACACTTGATGCCAACGGGAGCTTCCTTTATAATTCGTCGGTGATTGATATTGGCAGCGCACTTGGATCATCACCATTTGCCGATGCCATCAAGCCTCTTCCGCACGAACAATACAAAATAACAATGGACATAAACCAGGTAATCTATGACGGAGGACTGGTTAAAAACTCAAAAAACCTTGAGAAGGCAGAACTCAGTGTAAATCAGAAACAAACCGAAACAGATCTTTATAAGCTTCGTGGTCAGATAAACAACTATTATTTCAATCTTCTCCTGCTCGACAGGCAAAAAGAGATTCTGAACAATTACCTGGGATTAATTGAGAAACGTATCGTATCTCTGCAGTCTGCCCTTGACAACGGGACAGTAACAAAGTCGGACATAGATGTCATGACCTCAGAAAAAATAAAGATCTCACAGCAGATCAGTGAAAATGAGATCCAGAAAACAGCACTGTTGAAAATCCTCTCCAGCCTGACAGGTTCAGAGATCGATGCATCAGCCGAATTTGTTCTTCCTGTGATCACGGGTGAATTGAATAAAGATCTGTCAAGACCCGAGCTTGAAATGTTTGACCTTCGGAAAGAACAGCTTGGTGCAGGAATAAAGGTGCTTGAAAGCAGGCAGAATGCCTAAAGCATTCGGTTTTGCCACCCTTGGTTATGGGAATCCTCCCGGAAACAACTTTTTTAAAGATGAGTTCGCTCCATACTATATACTCGGGGCAGGTGTCAAATGGAATATCTTCGACTGGAACAAGACGAAGAATGAGAAACAGGTCATAAGCCTTCAGCAGGGAATTATTGAAAAAAGGAAGGGCGACCTGACCGATAACCTTATAAGACTCCTTGAGGCTAAAAATGCCGAGATTGAAAAAATGAAATCGCTGATCGGGTCTGATACGGCATTGATAGCGATCAGAAAAAGAATAACAGCTTCGGCAGAGTCGCAGTACGAAAACGGTACAATCACAGCAACGGAATTACTTAACGAAATGAACTCGGAGCGGCAGACAATGATCAATTACGAGATCCATAAAATCAGGCCTGTCGATGGCACAGGTTGAGTATATGAATATAAGCGGAAAGGAAATAGAATGAAAACCCAGTATGGGGGTTGGGGGATTGGCAACCAGGAAGGTGAACAACTCCCCTGCCCCCCTGAAGGGGGGTTAAGTTACAATATTAAATAGAAAATAAAATAAATTAACCATATGAAAACCAGAACATTAATATTGATTGCGATAGTTTCATTAGCCGGGTGCAGAAACAAATCCGATCAGGCTGACGCCTACGGCAACTTTGAGGCCACCGAAGTGATTGTTTCGGCCGAGACCAGCGGCCGCATACTCTCTTTCAACGTGACCGAAGGCACAGAGGTTGAAGCCGGAAGTGATATTGCACTCATCGACACAACACTATTTCACCTGCAAAAAGAGGAGATAAATGCCGGAATGAAGAGTGTCAGAACCCGGATAAACTCAATAAATGCCCAGAATGATATCCTCGACCAGCAGATTGCCAACATCAATGTAAATATTTCAAGGATTGAAAACATGCTCAAAGATGACGCTGCAACTAAAAAACAATATGATGACCTTACCGGACAGGTTGCCAGTCCTGCAGAAACAGATAGCAGCCAATAACGTCCAGAGAACATCGGTCGCAGCTGAGCTTTCGGTGTATGAATCGAAGAAAGCAACCCTTAATGAACAGGTTGTACGAGCCCGTGTAAAAAGTCCCATAAAGGGAACACTACTTGAAAAATATGCAGAGGCTGGTGAAATGACCACAGCCGGGAAACCTCTGGTCAAAATTGCTGATCTGTCGGTTATTAAACTGAAGGTCTACGTAAGTGGCGCCCAGCTTGGCAGCATAAAGATTGACCAGAAATGCACCGTGAGAGTCGATAACGGGGAAAAAGGATATACCTCATTTGAAGGCACATTAAGCTATATCTCAGGCAAAGCTGAATTCACGCCAAAGATCATACAGACAAAAGAAGAGCGGGTTACGCTTGTGTATGCAGTTACAATTAACGTCCGGAATGATGGTACAATGAAATCGGGGATGCCTGGAGAAGCAATTTTCTGATTTTAAATAAAATGCGGAGAACAATAGAATCAAGTGGAATCAGCAAAAAATTCGGCGACTACGGTTGCCCTGAATAATGTCACTTTTTCGGTGGATGAATCTGAAATATTCGGTTTTATTGGGCCCGATGGCGCAGGAAAAACAACACTTTTCAGGATCATTACCACTCTTCTCCTGTCCCGATGAAGGCGAAATGAAAATACTTGGGCTGGATTGCAAATCCGATTTCAGGGAACTCCGGAAACATATCGGATATATGCCGGGCCGGTTCTCTCTGTACCAGGATCTAACAGTTGAGGAGAATCTTAAATTCTATGCTACTGTTTTCGGGACAACGGTGGAAGAGAATTACAACCTGATATCCGATATCTATTCCCATATTGAACCATTTAAAAAGAGGCTGGCCGGGAAACTCTCGGGTGGGATGAAACAGAAACTTGCATTATCCTGTGCCCTGATCCATAAGCCACGCCTTCTTGTCCTTGATGAACCTACGACAGGGGTGGATGCCGTTTCAAGGGCTGAATTCTGGGAAATGCTTAAAAAGCTCAGGGAATACAACATAACAATAATTGTGTCAACACCATATATGGATGAAGCTATGAAATGCGACAGGGTGGCTCTGATACAGGAGGGTCATATTCTGTCTGTCGATCATCCGCAGAAGATAAGGGACGGATTCAGCAAGAAGATGTTCAGGGTGAAGGCATCAAATAAGTACAGACTGATCCTTGCTCTCAGAAAACTTCAGGGAATAAACACTGCTTTTCCATTCGGTGATTCAGTCCATGTCACCTTTAAGGATAACGTTTTCGATAATTCGATTTACAAATTCCTTGAATCAGAAGGTATTGAACAAGTATTCATCGAAGAGACGGGTGCGGGAATTGAGGACAGGTTTCTGGAACTGATGCAAACCAGATGACAAGAGAAATAGTAATATCAGTCCATAATCTGGTGAAGAAATTCGGAAATTTCATCGCCAACGATAACCTCAATTTTGAGGTTTACAGAGGCGAGATCTTCGGGTTTCTCGGGGCAAACGGTGCCGGGAAAACAACAGCATTAAGAATCCTGTCGGGCCTTTCATCTACCAACCTCCGGAGAAGCGACTGTTGCTGGTTTCAGCGCATCGAGGGAACCTGAAAAAATAAAGCAGAAGATCGGTTACATGTGCCAGAAATTTTCTCTTTATGAAGATCTTGACTGTCAGGGAGAACATAATGCTTTACGGAGGGATTTACGGGATGAGCAAACAGGCTGATCAAGACAAGAACTGCCGAACTTCTTGAAAAACTTAATTTTCAGGAATATGGAGAATAAATTAATTTCAGTTCTGCCACTGGGTTTAAAACAGAAGCTTGCCTTTTCTGTGGCCATTCTTCATGATCCGAAAATTGTCTTCCTCGATGAACCAACGGGAGGAGTTGATCCGATCACACAGGAGGCAATTCTGGGAAATGATCTACGAAACCGCTGCAAGAGGGATCACAGTATTTGTCACAACACATTATATGGATGAAGCAGAATACTGTGACCGGATTTCGATAATGAATGAGGGTAAAGATCGTGGCCCTTGATACTCCGGCTGAGCTTAAAAAACAATATAATGCTGCATCGGTGGAAGAGGTTTTCATAAAAATTGCACGCCCACCTCTTCCCCTCCCGATAGCTATCGCTCTTCTCCCAGGAGAGAAGGGGATTAAAAATTGTTAACCAGTTAGCCCCTCCCACCTGGGGGAGGGGTTGGGGAGAGGTAAAAGTAAATGAAACGCTTTCTTGGTTTTGTAAGAAAAGAGTTCCTCCATATTTTCAGGGATTTCAGGACCCTGATAATACTATTCGGTATTCCTGCTGCCCAGATACTGCTATTCGGTTATCGTTGTCAGTACGGATATCAGAAACGCCGGAGTGGCATTTCTTGATCTCTCAAATGATGAAATCACTCAGAAAATATCAGACAAGATCTGCTCGTCCGGATTCTTCAAACAGAACGGATGACCTGCTGAATTACAATGATATAGACAAGCTCCTCAAAAAAGGAAAAACGAAAGCAGTCGTCGTTTTTGAAAAGAATTTCGGACATGATCTGTTAAGTGAAGGGAAAGGCGACATATGAGTATAATTGCTGATGGTTCCGAACCGAATACTGCAACCCTTGTGACCAATTATCTGACAGCAATTGTAACTGATTTCAACCTGGAGTTTTCGGGAGCATCCGTAAAAAGTGCCATGCTTATACAACCGGAAGTAAGGATGTTTTATAATCCGGCCCTGAAAGGGCATTTCATGTTTGTGCCAGGCGTAATAACCCTGATCCTGATCCTTATCTGTGCCCTGATGACATCGGTTACGATCACCCGCGAAAAGGAATTCGGTACAATGGAGGTGCTCCTGGTTTCACCACTGAAGCCTTCCCAGATAATAATCGGGAAGGTGATGCCCTATTTTTTACTCTCATTTATAAACGTGATCCTCATCCTCCTGCTTTCCTGGCTGGTCTTTGGGATGCCGGTAAAAGGAAGCATAATTCTGCTTCTCGGTGAAAGCATGCTGTATATCCTTATGGCCCTTTCGCTTGGAATTCTAATATCCACAGTTTCAGATACAATGCAGCAGGCAATTTTTATCTCTCTTGTTGGCATGATGCTTCCTACTATACTGCTTTCAGGATTTATTTTCCCGATTGAAAACATGCCGAAAGTTTATGACTGGCTCAGCATGATTTTGCCTCCCAGGTACTTCATTGTTATAATCAAAAACATTATGATCAAGGGCACAGGTTTTCTTTATGTCTGGAAAGAAACACTGGTGCTTGTTGCAATGACATGCCTGTTTATAGGATTGAGCATTAGGAACTTTAAAATAAGACTGGAGTAGTTGGTTGCATAATGTAATATGTAGTAAAGGCTATGTAATGAGGCAAGGGGCAAGGACCATGGGAGAATTCCCCCTTCGAAGGGGGCCGAGCGTTAAAAATTTGCCCGGTGGGCAAATTTAGCGAAGGAGCCGGTGATCCAGGGGAGGTTTGTGGCCTGAGGGTAAGGGCGGATGTAATGTTAATATAGATATTAAGAAGATAAATTCAAACATGAGAACCATTTTTTACCTGATAAGAAAAGAATTTATACAGATCTTCCGGAACAAGTTTATCGGGAGAGCGATCTTTGGTGTTCCTATTAATCCAGATGCTTATTCTTGTCCCGGCGGTCACTTTTGAAATCAAAAGTGTTAAACTCTGCATAATCGACAGGGATATGTCATCCATGTCAAGGAGCCTGGCAGGTCAGCTTGAAGGATCAACATTTTTTGAAGTTACCAGTTCAACATTTTCGGAAGCGGAAGCCAACACGCTCCTGCATAAGGACAAATGCAACCTTGTGCTTCAGATCCCTTCAGGTTTTGAAAAAGAGATCAGAACCGGGAAACCCGGCAGGCTGCTTGCATCTGTTAATGCTATAAATGTAATGAATGCCCAGCTCTCGTGGGCATATCTGAATGGGATCCTGCGCGATTTCAATGCAGGACTTATCCTGGATAAGGTGGGGGTTGATCCTGTTTCCAGATTCCCTCAGATCGAAGTAAATAACCGGTACTGGTATAACGAGATGTTAAATTATAAATACTACATGCTGCCCGGGATACTGGCCATACTTGTCACGGCAATCGGGTTTCTTCTTGCCGGCCTCAATATGGTAAGAGAAAAGGAAGTGGGTACTATCGAACAGATCAATGTTACTCCTGTCAGGAAATACCAGTTCATAATTGCCAAAATGGTCCCGTTTCTGATTATCGGAATTGCTGATCTGGTGCTTGGACTTGTACTGGGTAAGCTGGTGTTTAATATTCCGTTTGAAGGGAGCATAGCATTATTATTCCTTTGTGCTGCAATATTCCTGACGGCAGTGCTGGGTCTGGCACTTTTTATCTCGACCTTCTCAGCTACACAGCAGCAGTTCATGTTTATAGCATTTTTCTGCATGATTATCTTTATCCTGATGAGTGGAATTTTCACTCCCCTGGAGAGCATGCCTGTCTGGGCACAAAAATTTGACCTGATTAATCCGGTTGCCTATATCATGAGGATAAACAGGATGGTAATGCTCAAGGGATCAACAATTCACGATATCAGCCGGGACATATATTCGCTGATCATTATCTCTGTCTGCTTTACCACGTTTGCAGTACGTCGTTACAGAAAGACAGCCTGATTACTTTATTGAGACGATTGCCAATACGGGCCAGTGATCTGAAATATAGATCCCATGTTCCTTCTTTATAAAGGTGCGGTTCTCTAAAACCCGCATTCCGTTTCTTACAAAAATTAAATCGATTCTCCCTCCGCTTTTATTATCTGAAAAACCGTTAAAGGTATAAGCCGGGCCAATATGTCTTTTTTCACTAATTGCATAGGAATCACTCAACAGAGGAACACTTTCATGAGGACCTGTAAGAGCACCATATCCTTTACTGGAGATATCCATATTAAAATCGCCGGTTAACACGAACGGGAATCCAGCCGCAATTGTGTCGATTTTGTTCAGAAGCAGCCTGGAACTCATTATCCTGGCCGAATCAGAATCGTGGGCAAAATGTGTATTAAAGAAGAAAAAATGCTCATGGGTATTTTTGTTGGCAAGTTCCATCCAGGTTACAATGCGGGGAAGGCCTGCCCCCCAGGCTTGAGAGCCAGCTACTTCAGGCGTTTCAGATAACCAGAAGGTCTTTGTCCTTATCATTTCAAACTTTTCCTTAAGATAAAAAACAGGATTCATCTCGCCTGCGTTTGCACCATCACTCCTCCCCACTCCTGCTGAACTGTATTCAGTCATTACGGAATCGAGATATTCCATCTGGCTGGCAAGAACTTCCTGCATACCGAAAATATCAGGTTTCTCATTCTTCAGAAATGAGCTGACCATTGAAGCTCTGTAAGGCCAGGCATTCAAACTATCGTGAGGATTATCATACCGGACATTTAAGGTAATTACCTTAAGAAGATTTTCGTCCGATTTTTTGTTGCATGCTGAAATGAAAAGAAGAAAAAGTAAACCAGGCAGTAAACGTAATACTTTCATCCCCGTGATATTTTACTCAAAGATAATCAACATCAGGTTAATAAAAAACATACGTAAAGCAAAGGAAATGGGTGGCTTTTTAAGGCCACAAAATGAAGCAAATATTTTTATATTTGTAAAGTTGTTAAGAATCAGAATCCCAGTGCTCTCCATGGAACAATGTATCATTTTGATTATTAATGATTTAATAATAGCTATTCTCCATTTATGCCCGATATTATCAAGCTTCTGCCCGACTCCGTGGCAAATCAGATTGCTGCAGGTGAAGTGATTCAGCGACCGGCATCAGTAGTCAAAGAGCTGATGGAGAATTCCGTTGATGCAGGTTCAAAAAGCATAAAGGTTATTATCAAGGATTCCGGGAAAACGCTGATCCAGGTTATTGACGATGGTACCGGTATGTCGGAAACCGATGCCAGGTTATCGTTTGAAAGGCACGCGACATCAAAAATTACTTCTGCCCAGGATCTGTTTGCAATAAAAACAAAAGGATTCCGCGGGGAAGCACTGGCTTCAATTGCCGCTGTTTCGATGGTTGAACTGAAAACCAGAAAAGCTGAAGATGATTCAGGCACTCTGATCCTGATCAGCGGCTCAAAAGTCGAAGCTCAGGAACCATGCAGCTGCCCTTCGGGTTCCAGTTTCTCTGTTAAAAACCTGTTTTTCAATATCCCTGCGAGGAGAAAATTCCTGAAATCGGAAAACACTGAAATGAGGCATATTGTGACGGAATTTCAGAAAATAGTAATCGCACACCCCGATGTAAGGTTTTCGCTTCATCACAACGATAATGAAATATACAACCTTGTAACTGCCAATTGCAGACAGAGGATTATCGGCGTCTTTGGAAAACAGATAAATAACGACCTGATCTCGCTTGAGACGGCGACCACTCTGATAAAAATAAATGGTTTTATTGGCAAGCCTGAAAACGCCCGCCGGACCTATGGGGAACAGTTCTTTTTTGTAAATAATCGCTTTATGAAGCATCCATATTTCAATAAAGCGGTTATTGAAGCCTACCAGAATATCCTGCCTGCAGAATCAGTTCCATCATATTTTATTTTTATGGAAACTGACCCCGCTTCAATAGATATAAATATTCACCCGACAAAAACCGAGATCAAATTCGAAGATGAAAGGTCTATCTGGCAAATCCTCATGGCTTCGGTCCGTGAGGCTTTGGGCCGGTTTAATATCGGACCGTCGCTTGATTTCGAAAATGAAGCATTGATTGACATTCCTGTTAGATCCTCTTCGGATAAGACTGCTGCCTTTCCATCCATTGAAATTAATCCGCAGTATGATCCGTTTGCAGATGATGACGGGGCGGCCAACCAGGATAAAATAATTGAACGTTTTGAGCGGGAAAACATAAACAGCTGGGAAAAACTGTTTTCTTCACGTGACCGGGAAAGCATTGAACCGCAAGCAGTTGAACCTGAAAGAAAATTCTTCCAGATAAAGAGCAAATATATTGTCTGTCCTGTTAAATCCGGACTGATGCTGATCGATCAAAAAAGGGCCCATGAAAGGATACTGTTCGAAAGGTTTCTAAAAAACCTTGGCGAAAACCGGGCTTTCAGTCAGTCAGATATGTTCCCGGTCAATATTGAGTTAAACCCTGCCGATGTTTTTGTGCTGAAGGAAATTGAAGATTACATAAGGCTGCTCGGTTTCAGCATTAAGTATTCAGGAAGGAATACTATTTCTGTTACAGGCCGTCCCTCAGGAAGCGGGTCCTCCGATCCGGCTGAGCTTATTGAAATACTTCTTGAAGAATACAAAAGGACACAATCAGAACCATCTACAGGCGTAAAGGAAAAGGTTGCAGCTGCAATGGCCGGAGCATCAGCAATACCTTATGGCAAAATACTTCAGAAAAATGAAATGGAAGATATATTCGATGCACTCTTTGCATGCAAGTCACCTAATTATTCTCCAAAAGGAAAACCCGTGATCAATATATTAACCCTTGAAGAAATTGATAAAAGATTCAAATAGGATTAAGGGCTAAAGCCCTGCGGAGTATTGATGCTCAAACCAAGGCTTTAAAGCCGTGGTTATGAAAATGATATCCAGGCTCGGGCTTTAGCCTTAAATCTGGTTTTGCCGGATTAATTGATAATAGTATATTTGCCCGGTTATTGAGAGACATATTACGATAATAATTTAATAATGAACGGATACGGCAGAGGATTGATGGCTTTACCGCCAGTTGTAAAAAATTTAATCCTTATAAATGCTCTGATGCTGATAGCCTACTGGACTGCCAAGAGTGTTTTCAGTGTTGACCTGAATGCAGTTCTGGGGCTTTATTTCCCGAAATCAGAGCATTTCATGCCATTGCAGATACTCACCCATATGTTCATGCATGGAGGATTCATGCATCTCTTCTTCAATATGTTTGCACTTTACATGTTCGGCGGAATTCTCGAAAATGTATGGGGACCGAAACGGTTTTTTATTTACTATATGGTTTGCGGACTGGGAGCAGCCTTTGTGCACGAGTCAGTTATAGCTTTCCAGTACGCAAAATTAATGAACACCCTTAGTCCCGATCAGGTCCAGTCGGTCCTTAGCGACGGGGCTGCATATTTTAATGAAGGAAAGTTTTTTGCAAATGAAACAATGCAGAGCCTCCAGATCTTACTCAATGTCCCGACTGTAGGGGCCTCTGGTGCTATCTTTGGTGTCCTGCTTGCATTCGGAGTTCTTTTCCCGAACACCCAGCTTATGCTTCTTTTTCCTCCAATCCCTATAAAAGCCAAATATTTTGTACTGGGTTACGGTGCTCTGGAACTTGTCCTTGCAGTTACTCAGCCTGGCAGTAATATTGCACACGCAGCACATCTTGGCGGTATGTTGTTCGGGTATATTTTAATCAGATACTGGAGAAAAACTACCAAAACGCTTTATTGATGGGGATTCAGGACGATATAAAAAAAACATTCAGGAGCGGCAGTAATCTAACCAAACTGATTTACATAAACGTTGCTGTTTTTTTACTTTTGACTATCGTCTCTATTATCGGTTATTTGATGGATAATAAGGAGCTTTCGATGAAAGCCCTGAATATATTTTCTGTTCCTTCCTCACTTAAAAATCTGCTTGGCCGGCCGTGGGCATTAATTACCTATATGTTCACACATAAGGATATAATGCACATCCTGTTCAATATGTTATGGTTGTACTGGTTTGGCATTATCTTTCTCGAATACCTCGATCAGAAGAAACTTGTAGCCGTTTACCTTCTGGGAGGGATCAGCGGTGCTATTGTTTATGTGGCGTCTTTCAATATTTTCCCCGCATTCAGCGGGGTTGTCAACGAATCGGTGGCTATCGGTGCATCGGCATCGGTAATGGCAGTTGTGGTTGCGATTGCAGCTTATGTACCTGATTATTCGGTAAATCTATTCCTCCTGGGACGGCTTAAGATCAAGTACCTCGCACTGGGAATATTTATTCTTACATCCATAATGGACTTCTCGGTTAATTCAGGAGGCAAGCTTGCACACATTGGAGGAGCCCTTTTCGGATATCTTTACACTTATAATCTCCGGCGCGGACATGACCTTGGCAAATGGCTAAACAAGATCATTGATTTCTTTGTTACTCTGTTTAAACCGCGCAGGAAGATCAGGGTAACGTATAAAAAGCCAGCTACCGATTATGAATTTAACAGGGCCAAGGCTGACCACCAGCTTAGGATCAACAAGATCCTCGATAAAATCTCAAAAGGAGGTTATGACAGTCTGACCAGGGAAGAGAAGGATCTCCTTTTCAGGGAAAGTCAGAAAAAAAACTGATCCAAGGATTAGATACTTTCATAAATGCCACGCCAAAACTTGTCAAAAAACATCTGTTTCACAGCCATTTATTCAGGAATACCGATAATTTCGTCCTCGTTAAAGAGACTAGTTTGAAAAAATTACTATATAGGATTTTTCTTGCACTAAATATTCTGTTCGCTCTTGCTCTTCTATTATCCTACCTGGCAGTGCATATAAATCCGGATAATTTTGCCTTTCCTGCCCTTTTCGGACTTGCTTACCTGTACCTGCTTTTAATTAATCTCTTTTTTGCCATAATATGGATAGTTGCTTTAAGATTCGAAGCTTTGATTTCAGTGCTGGTTATTGCAGCCGGGTTAACTCATCTTTCAAACTATATCAAATTTCAGAAACCATCAGGAGACAAGACCGGAACTTTCAGGGTTCAGAGCTATAATCTCCGGCTTTTCAACTATTTCGAAACCCGAAGGAACACTATTTCGGAAAAAAGGATACTTGAGCTTCTTAAAAATCAGCAGTCAGACATCATTTGCCTGCAGGAGTTATATATCATGGGAAACCCCGAGCTTAAGGAAGAGGCAATCAATGCTGCCCTGGGTGGAAAATACTACTCACATTTCAAGGTAATCAGCACGGGGAAGAACCGGTATTACGGAATTGCCACCCTAAGCAAATATCCGATAATCGGCAGAGGTGATATTGTCCATGCCCATTCCTCAAGTCTCTCGATTTATTCTGATGTAATCGCAGGAGGAGATACCATGCGGGTATTCAATAACCATCTGCAGTCGTTCCACCTTCACAGGATGGAACGCACTTTTCTGAATGAGCTTGCTGCAGCATCTGAGGACAAGGAAACACTGAGTGAGATAAAGAGCATTTCTTCCAGCCTCAGGAGGGGCTTTATAAGAAGGGCATCACAGGCTAAGGCAGTCAAAGCAAAAATAGACGTCTCACCCTACCCGGTAATTGTAGCCGGAGACTTCAACGACACCCCGGTTTCATATTCTTACAGGACAATAAGGAAAGGGCTCAACGATGCCTTTGTGAGTGCGGGATATGGTGCCGGGTTCACTTATAAAGGTAATTATCCGCCTAACAGAATTGATTACATCCTTTATGACGACAAACTCGAGTGCCGCCAGTTTGACATAGTAAAAGTCAGGTACTCAGATCATTATCCTATAATAGCCTATTTCAGAAAGAAAAACTAGAAAGGGAGCTTTTTCAGATCCACATTTCCTCCCGATATGATCAATCCGATTTTTTTTCCGCGAAAGAAATCCGGATTTTCCCTTACAATTGCCAGAACAGTTGCTGACGAGGGTTCAATTATTATTTTCATTCTTTCCCACACAAGCATCATTGAGCTGATAATCGAATTCTTCCTTTGCGGTGTAGATATCATCTACATTCTGACGTATAACTGAAAACGTAAGTTCGCTCAGGGATGTAAGTAAACCATCGGCTACTGTCAGGGGATTAACAGATGGAGTAAGTATTCCTGTTTTGAATGATTTCCAGGCATCATTTGCGTTAAGAGGCTCCGCCCCGATTACCATTATCTTGTTATTGATCCCTTTCACACAGGTCGATGTGCCGCTCATCAGTCCTCCGCCTCCGATGGGCGCAACAACAATCTCAAGGTCATTTATCTCTTCCAGTAGCTCCAGTGAAGCCGTACCCTGTCCGCAGATGACATTGAAGTTATCATATGGATGGACCAGCGTTGCTCCCTCTCTTTCCATTATCTGCCTGCAGGTTTCTTCACGGGCCTGAAGTGTCGGTTTACAAAAGGTGATTGACGCTCCATAGCCTTCCACTGCATTTTTCTTGACCGATGGCGCATTTTCAGGCATTACAATAAATGCCCTGATCCCGTTTAATCCGGCTGCCAGGGCAAGTGCTGCAGCATGATTTCCGGAAGAATGTGTAACGACCCCGTTCTTTCTGAGGGCATCATCAAGCGACAGAACAGCATTTGATGCACCCCTGAACTTAAATGCACCTACTTTCTGAAAATTCTCGCACTTGAAGAACAATTCACAGTCATATAATTTATTCAGCTGGTGTGATGTGAGGACAGGTGTGCGATGTATAAATGGCTTAATTCGCTTATGGGCTGACTGAATATCTGAAAGGGTTGGAAGGTTCATTAGTATTCGTTTCTTCAAAATTATAAAAAAAAGCCGCCTTTGTATTGGGCAGCTTTTTTATCCGATTATTAATTATTATCCGAAAATGCTGAATGCAACTGTTACACCTGCCATAACAACAGAAACCATTGACATCAGTTTGATCAGGATATTCATTGACGGACCACATGTATCTTTAAACGGGTCTCCAACTGTGTCACCAACAATACTGGCTTTATGACATTCACTTTTCTTACCGCCGTAATTACCTCTTTCAATGTATTTTTTAGCATTATCCCAGGCACCACCGGCATTATTAAGCATGCTGGCGAGAGTGAAACCTGTTGTCATTCCGCCCATCAGCAGACCAACAACACCGGGAACTCCAAAAATGATTCCTGTTACAACAGGAACAATAATTGCCATAAGTGCCGGAACAACCATTTCTTTCTGTGCTCCTTTGGTTGCGATTGCAACGCATTTTGCATATTCAGGTTTCCCTTTGCCTTCCATAATACCAGGAATTTCACGGAACTGGCGTCTTACCTCATCAACCATTCGTCCTGCATTTCTTCCGACTGCTTTCATAGCCATAGCAACAAAAACGAAAGTCATCATTGCTCCGATGAACAGACCGGCCAATAATATCGGGTTGAACAATGAAAGGTTGTATGCTGAAACAAAATCGCCGATGTCTGCATGTAGTGACATCAACTGCTCTCTGTCCTGCCTCAACTAACTGCAGGTGCATGACTCTTATAAAATAATACATCACCAATCTGCTTAAAGTGATCCGTCGATTCTTTGTGAATCAGCAAGTCTTCCAAGCCATAATTTTACTTCTTCCATATATGCTGCAACCAGAGCAAGTGCCGTAAGAGCTGCTGAACCAATAGCAAAACCTTTACCTGTAGCTGCAGTTGTATTTCCAAGTCCGTCAAGTGCATCAGTTCTTTCCCTGACTTCTTTTGGAAGTTCTGACATCTCAGCGTTACCGCCGGCGTTATCTGCAATTGGTCCGAAAGCATCAGTTGCAAGAGTAATTCCAAGAGTAGAAAGCATTCCTACTGCTGCAAAACCAACACCATAAATACCTGTGGCAAAATTGTGGAATCCGCCTGCAAAACCGTATGCAGCAATAATACCTGCAACAATTGTCAGAACCGGAACCCATGTTGAGAACATTCCGACAGCCATACCTTCAATAATTACTGTAGCTGGTCCCTGCTGTGATTGTTTTGCTATACCCTGTGTAGGTTTATATCCGTCTGATGTAAAATATTCTGTAGCCTGACCGATAATGACACCGGCAACAAGACCTGATACTGCAGCACCGAATACACCCCATGTTATCCAGTTCGCCCATGCCATAATTGCAAGCACAACAAGGATAAGGGCAGAACTGCCTCCTGTACCAAGAAGAAGGGCACGAAGAAGAGTCTTTGGAGATGCATCTTCTTTTGTCCTTACCATATAAATACCTGCTATTGAAAGTAATATACCAATTGCTGAAACCAGCATCGGAGCTATAATAGCTTTAATCTGATAATCAGCCTGTCCAACTATAGCCGGAAGGGCAGCACCAAGAGCAGCAGTTGAAAGGATTGATCCTGCATATGATTCATAAAGGTCTGCACCCATACCTGCAACATCACCAACGTTATCACCAACATTATCAGCAATTGTTGCGGGATTACGCGGGTCGTCTTCAGGAATTCCTGCTTCAACTTTACCAACCAGGTCAGCACCAACGTCAGCAGCTTTTGTAAAGATACCACCACCAACACGTGCAAAGAGAGCCTGTGTTGATGCACCCATACCAAAAGTGATCATTGTTGCAGTAATCTCAACAAACGCCTGGTGCTGATCAATTCCCTGCTGAACAAATGTAAGACCCAGCCATTGGAGTCCTGTTGCCATATGTTCCGGAGTGAAAATAACTTTCGTAAGCAAAAGGAACCACAGTGCAATATCAAGTAATCCAAATCCCACTACAACAAGCCCCATAACAGCACCACTCCTGAGAGCAATCTTTAAACCTTTATCCAGGGATTTTGAAGAACCCCATGCAGTTCTGTTGGATGCATAATGTTGCAGTTCTCATTCCAAGATAACCGCAAAGTCCCGGAAAAGAAACCTCCTGTAAGGAAGGCAACCGGAACAAATGGGTTCTGTACACCCATATAAGCAAGAATAGCCAGCAAAACAGCAAGAACGATGAATACCTTTGTAACTACAGTATACTGGCTTTTCAGGTAGGCCATAGCACCTTCCCTGACATAGGCAGCTATCTCCTTCATCTTGTTTGTCCCTTCCTCCTGTTTCATCATACCCTTGTAAAAGATCCAGGCAAACAACAATGCCGTGAGTGCTGAAATTGGAACAATCCAGAATAAACTACTAATCATGTTATCAGTTTTAAATTAGAAAAATTATAGGTTAGAAATGGCAAAATTTTGCCGGTACAAAACTAATTCAGTTTTTCATTTTTGCAAATGAAACCAAAAAGTTTTTCCAAACTGTTTGAGTTAAGCTTTCCTTTAATAAAATGCGATAGTCAGCCTGTTCATGATCAGATCTCGCGAAAGAATTCGTAGTTGATATCCTCAAGTTCCTTCATTGTGGGATAAGGATAAAAAACAATATCATCCTTTGCCCCGACATAAAATCCTGTTTCGATTGTCCTGTAAAGAAGTATGCCTGAGTAAATTCTCTGAACCGTCTTCATATGTTTTTCATATTCTCCCTTCAGGATTTCAAGACAATCCCTGAGATGCCCAATATTGGAATAAGGCAATTGTTCAGCGGAACCATACAGTGGATTTGTAGCAAGTTCGCCAAGCTTCAGTTCAACAAAAAACAGCTTCGGAAGAACTATCGGCCGTGACCCGTCAGTCAGTCTTTTAAGGAATACTGAAGGAGCTAATCCACTGGCCACCAGAGGAGTAACCGGACAAAGCTCCTGGTAAAGATGGAGGGAATTGGGCTGTTTCCTTACTTTTATCGTAAGGTATTTTTTTCAGTTCCAGTGCACGTACCATGGTCGGTTGTAAGGTAAAGACTTTTCAGGGCGGCTGTAGGAATTGTTTCCAGGACCCTGTAAACCGAAAGGTAAACAGAGCTTTTCGGACTGCCATCTTCTTTGTCAATGCAACGTCTGTTGAGGCTTTCCATATCAACAAGGTGCTCGATCTGGTCCAGAGTCGACCTCGAAAAAGATAGTCTGACCCTTGTTGCGCTTTTTAGTGCCTGTGGAAAGGTACATGCCAAATCCTTCGGGTGGAAGCATGGATGCAACCAATGCTTCAGGAGTACAGGTTAAATAGATGTATTTACTCATAGCAGTATGTGTTTATAAGAAAACTCTTCCTGACGAGAAAAATCTGAACTGAGAATCAGGTTCCAATTCTATATCAAATTTAATCTGATTTTTGGAACTACAAAATCTTTAGAAGAGTTAAGATCCCGTTGTGAAATTTGTGATTTCCAGCCTTCATTTCAGAAATACCTTAAGCTTTTATTACATTTGTCTGGCTTCTCAAAATTATGCACTGGAAACAAAAAATGGAACTAATGAATAATTTTTTTGACGACAAGGTTGCTGACAGGCTTGGCGGAATAAACTTCGGGAAATCAACAGTAATATACAAATTTGAGCTTATCAAGCGGGCTAAGACAGAAGCAAAAAAAGCACATCCGGAATTAGGGCTGATCGACATGGGAGTAGGAGAACCTGACTGGCCCGCTGACAACCTTGTGGTAAATGCTTTATCCGAAGAGGCCGGCAAACCCGGAAACAGATGGTATGCCGATAACGGAATTCCTGAGTTTCAGGAAGCTGCAGCGCGTTATCTCGAAAGGGTATACGGACTTTCAGATTTAATACCGTCAGAGCATATAATTCACGGCATTGGATCAAAACCAATACTTGCAATGCTCCCGATATGTTTTATAAACCCCGGTGATATTTTACTCACTACTGTTCCCGGTTACCCTGTTACAGCAACCTATACAAAATACCTTGGCGGGGAAGTTTTTGACCTGCCACTGTATGAATCGAATTCCTTCCTGCCCGACCTTGATTCAATTCCTCAGCCGGTTCTGAAAAAAGCCAAGCTCCTCTATCTGAATTATCCGAATAATCCAACCGGAGCGCTTGCAAGCACTGATTTTTTCAGACAGGTTGCCGGTTTTGCAGAGAAAAATAATATTATTGTCGTTAACGATTCAGCTTACGGGGCCCTGACTTACGATGGGCACAAACCGCTCAGCTTCCTTTCTGTTGACGGAGCCATGGATGTGGGAATAGAAGTCCATTCATTGTCAAAGGCTTTTAATATGACGGGCTGGAGGATAGGATTTATTTGCGGAAATAAGAAAGCAGTCAGGGCATATGGAACCGTAAAAGACAATACCGATTCCGGCCAGTTCCGGGCTATCCAGAAAGCAGGCATTCTTGCATTAAATCATACGGAAATTACAGAGAGCACCATATCTAAGTATTCAAGAAGATTCAACCTTCTCGTTGATGCATTGCATGGGGCCGGCTTTGATGCGAAAAAACCTGGCGGAACATTTTATTGCTATGTAAAAGCCCCTGCCGGGACTGAAAATGGCAGAGTATTTAAAACAGCGTCAGAATTTTCGGAATTTCTCATCAAAGAATCTTTAATATCAACTGTTCCATGGGATGACGCCGGGAAATATATAAGGTTTTCGGTTACATTTGAGGCAGATTCCCCGGAACAAGAGAAAGAGGTGATAAATGAAATGAAAAGAAGGCTGAAAACGCTGAAATTAATTTTCTGAAAAAGGTAAAATGGTTTTATTAAAAAGTCTGGCGGGACTAAGATAAGAATGTATTTAAATGATAAAGAAGATCTGAATTCAGCCCTGAAAACCCTTCGGGAAGGAGGAATAATTTTATACCCTACCGATACCATCTGGGGGCTCGGATGTGATGCAACCAATGAGAAAGCAATTGAAAAGATCTTTCAGATAAAGAAAAGAAGGGAGAGCAAAAGCCTGATTATACTGGTTAACGGTTATCAGATGCTCGAAAGGTATGTCATCAATGTTCCTGAAGCTGCGGCCAGTATTCTGGATGTGGCGGACAAACCCATAACAATAATTTACCCGAAAGGGAAGCACCTGGCCCCGGGAGTCTGCAATGAAGACGGCTCGGTAGGCATAAGGATATGTAATGATAATTTCTGCAGCGAACTGATCACGCAATTCCGTAAGCCGATTGTGTCAACCTCGGCTAATTTCAGTGAATCACCTGCACCATCAGTCTATTCTGAAATTGAGGGGGAAATAATAAAATCGGCTGATTATGTTGTAAAACATATGCAGGCAAACCTGAAAAAAAATACGCCATCATCAATCATTAAAATTGACGATAATGGCGTATTCAGGATTATAAGACAGTGAGTATTCTATTTTGATCTTACATGGCCTGATCCGGATACCCTGGCATCAACTTTTGGATTACCTGCATAGGTTACATTTCCGCTTCCTGAAATACTTGCAGTCAGTGAATCTCCCGCCTTGCAATGGCAGTTGCCGCTGCCTGAAACGCTAACTCTCAGATGGTCGATCTCCACATTCTCACCTGAAAAGCTGCCGGAACCGCTTATTACGATATTACCATCGTCAATGCTCCCACCGGAATCAAGTATAATGTCACCTGATCCTGAAATTCCGCAGCTGAAATCATCTACATTCAGGTCAGCGGTCATGAGCTTCCCGCTGCCGCTTACGCTGAGATTCAGTTTGTCTGCCTTAACCGGATCCATAATCTGAGCCTTTCCTGACCCGGAAACGCCTAATCCCTCAATTTCAGGCATTGTTAGATTGATTGTTACTTTTTCATCATTTATGGAAAACCTCCAGTTTTCTTTCTTAATGGTAAGCCGGTCACCCGAAACTACAGTTTCGATCTCATCAAGGACCTTCCGGTCGCCTTCGATAACAAGTTTATATTCGGGACCTATATTAACATAAAGATCTCCGGCAACACCAAAGCTCACCCTTGTGAAACCACTGACATTCCTCGTTTCCTTTGTTTGTCCGGTTGCATGGCTGGCTGAAAGAATAACAACAACTAGAATTGCTGCTGAAAGGATTGCTTTTTTCATTTTAGTATAGTTTAAAAATTGTTGGCAGTTTCAGATAAAGACGTCCGGTTTTCCGTTTAGTTGCACAGAAACAGGTACCACTAAGAAAGAAATAAGCATAAAGGATTTTAATTTATATCGGTGAGCCCTTCAGGTATATCAACGATAATCGTTTTTTTCTTTACATCAACCTTCAGGATAAAATCTTCATGATAAGGTATCAGGATTTCTTTTTCCTCCGATGAGACTATTTTCATCAGGACCTGTCCGGGGTTTTGTACTATTTCTGTAATAGTACCGATTTGTTTCCCGGCGCTCAGGATAACTTTAAATCCCGTAACAGGTTCCCGAATTTTCTCAGGCCTGTATTTTTCGCCTACAGTTGTCAGGAATACTTTGCATCCGTTGAATCCGGTTACCTTTTCAAAGGTTTCATATCCTTCAAATTTCAGCTTTAGCAAATCTCCTCCGGAATATTCGGATGCAGCTATAAAAAACGGAACCGGTCTTCCTTCTGTTTCGATGAAGACCGATTCCATATCGGGTAAATCTTCAATAAACTCTTTCTCCAGTTTAATAGTCACAAATCCCTCGTAGCCACTTACCCTGGCTATTTTCCCGAGCAATATCTGATATTTGTAAGCCATTGGATCAGCGATCCTTATGCCCTGTTATCTATTCCCGGGTTGTGCTTTCGGCTGGAGCTTCTGTATCTCCAGTCTGATCGGACACTGGTGCATCGGAATGAGGTTCCGGTGCTGCAGCCTGATCGGGTACTGGTATAACGGCAGCTGCTTCAGCAGCCGGCTGCTGTTCCGGAGCAGCTACGGGCTGGTTTTCAGCCTCAGCTCTGGCTGCAAGTTCAGCCTGTTTCTTAGCCAGTCTGGCAGCTCTTGCCTCGTTTATTTTTTTCTCTGCAGCAAGACGCTTGGTAAGTTCATCATCCTGTGATTTTTCAAGACCTGATTTCTTTGCTTCGATCTTTTCTTCATTCTGCTTCATCCAGGTTTCGAACCGCTTATTTGCTTCAGCTTCGTCAAAAGCGCCCTTCTTAACTCCTTCAAGAAGATGCTTTTTCATGAGAACTCCTTTGTATGAGAGGATAGCTCTACAAGTTTCTGTAGGTAGTGCGCCATTTTGCAGCCAACCCAGAGCTTTATCGAAATTGAGTTCGATAGTTGCCGGATTAGTTAACGGATTATACATTCCGATCATTTCAATATATCTGCCATCCCGTGGCGACCTGCTATCAGCTACCACAATGTGGTAGTAGGCTTTTCTCTTACGGCCTTTTCTAGCTAATCTGATTTTAACTGCCATTTAGTTTTCTACGCTTTTATTTAACCTACTTTTTAAAAATGTGGGTGCAAAGTTAAAAATATTTTTTAAGGAAACAATTTTAAACCCCTTTTTAACCCCCATCCCTCAAAACTACCCTTTATACACATCTCCCATTTTAAAACTCGTGTACCCTTTATGGTTAAGTCATTTATTGATATGGGTCATTTATTTATTGTGTCAGGTTATATTTTTGTTGTAATACAATATTACTTTTAAGATATTCATATGAATGTGATATTTATAAAGGGATCCCTCGCTTCGCTTCGGGATGACAATCTGTTTTTCAGGTATTTATGGAAAGAAGCGGCGATCCGCAGATTGTATTTAATCCCTCAAGCAAGACTTCTGCTGCGGATCGCCGCTTCTTCCCCAATAGTGCCATAAATATAAGGTGTCATTCCGAACGAAGTGAGGAATCTTATTCAATTATTGACAGTTGCATTGGTTTATCGGAATTTTATAAAGATGTGTATAAAGGGTAGTTGGGGGGTAAGGGGTAAGGAAAGCCTTTTGAGACACCCTCAAGAAAAACAGGGGCGTTTTATACAACGCCCCTGTTTTAAATAATAACATACCACAAGAATTATTAATATCCCGGGTTTTGTTGTGACTTTAAACCTGGATTAGCCTCAGTTTCCCTGAACGGGATCGGGAATACCAGCTTCGGATCATTATAGGTGAGAGCCAGCACATTTTCATGAAGCCTGCGCTGGTCATGGATCCTGAATCCTTCGAATGATAACTCCAGTCTTCTCTCAAGCAGAATGTCATCGAGGGTAACTGATGCAGCAGGTGCCAGCCCTGCCCTTACGTGGATCAGATTGTAGTCGGCCAGTGGGGTGTTTCCTATTGTTGTACCCAGTCTGATGTTGCATTCTGCTCTAATCAGGTACATTTCTGCAAGCCGCAACAGGTTGACGACCCCGTACAGGTTGTTCCATTTCCCCGACCGCATTCCGCCGTTCCCATTAAAGAACAAAGCAAGCCTTTGATCATTTGGAGAATAGAGGTTCAGGTGCCCCTCGAGAATCTCAACGTCACCGTCCCTACCTCCAAATTGAGGGACTGAAAAGAATTCCGTCATTGCACTTGACAGGTCCTGCGATGTGATCTGTGTGGCAAAAATATCTTCAGCAGTATTGTCATCATTGTTGAATACATCTGCATAGGTTGGCTGTAATTCGTACAATCCGGAATTAATCACTGCGTTTGCCGCGTCCCTGGCTTTTGCATAGTCATATTTCTGAAGATATACCCGTGCAAGGAGGGCATTTGCTGCCCCGCTTGTTGCATACACGTCATTTTCTTCAGGTAATTTTGAAGCTGCCGATATCAGGTCGGTGATTACCTTGTTATAAACCTCTTCCACAGTATTCCTTGACACATAACTGCTCTCATCTATACCTCTTGTGGGGGTAAATACTAGTGGAATCCCCAGGTCGGTAGCGGCACTGCCGGTCTGATATTGCTGGGCATAGAATCTTACAAGGTCAAAGAACATCAGACTGCGCAGAAACAAAGCTTCACCTTCAACACGGTCACGGTCGGTTTCACCAACGACATTAAGTGCACTTAATACATTATTTGTGATATTAACGACCTGATAGCTGTCAATCCATTGTGCAGTAGCATCTTCGTTCGAAGCGTTCATCTGCTTGTTGTAGATCTGGCGTGGTCCCGAATAAGTACCGGTCCACATACATTCATTTGCTGCACCGAGCAATTCAGCATTACGTAAAATGCAACCAAGGTAAATACTCTCATCATCAAATTGGGCATAGGCGCCTTTCAAAACGCTCTTTACATTGGCATCCGATTCAAGTGAAACCGCTTCACTGATGCTCTGAAATGGCTGAAGATCCAGGAGTTTATCACAAGCTGTGGAAAACAGCATCAATGCACCTATTATAAAAATTGAATTTATCTTTTTCATAGTAGTATAATATTATCAGTTACAAATTGATACTGAGTCCAACAAGTACTGTCCGGGGCTGAGGAGCTGAATAGAAGTCATATCCGGACCTTATGTTTGAAACATCCATATCAGATGAAACTTCAGGATCCCATCCGATATATTTGGTGAATGTCAGGAGATTCTGACCCTGAACATAAACTCTTAATCCGTTAAGATGGAGCTTGCTTACAAGCGACTTTGGCAGATCGTAGCTTAACATTGCCGAGCGCAGTTTCAGATAATCACCATCCGAAATATACCTGCTGCTGCGGCCCTGGTCTCCGTTATCGTAACCCAAACGTGCCTGCGGGATCATTGTAATATCACCCGGCTTCTTCCAGCTCTGAAGCTGATCGACGGTCTGGTTGTCGAACCATACACCATTTGCAGCCATATAAGGGTCGCCTGCCAGCTGAATCTTGTTTCCGGCAACACCCTGGAATGTAAATGACAGGCCAATCCCTTTGTATGAGAAAGTATTTGTGATTGCTCCTAAAAGCGGAGGATTCGGATTTCCAAGAACCACAAAATTTGCTTCGGCATAATCATTTGTGGTAGCTGTATGGTTAATTACATTACCATTATCGTCTTTTTCGTTCACATACCACAGTGCATCGCCATTGTCAGGATCAACACCTGCATATTCTGCACCGTAAAATACTCCGATCGGCTTGTCAACCATAACGACGTTCATAAAGCGGGAGCTTCCTTCATCGATTATTGTCTGTCCGCCAAGGTTCGTTATTTTGTTCTTATTATAGGACAAGTTTATATTGGTAGTCCATTCAAACTTGCCGGTAAGGTTGGAAGTATTCAGAACAAGTTCAATTCCTTTGTTGCTGACCGAGCCGATGTTCTGGGTCTGAATAGTATATCCCGTAGTTGCGGGAACAGGTACATCAAGCAAAAGATCTGAAGTGTTTTTCGTATAATAATCAATCTCTCCTGATATCCTGTTCTTGAAGAATCCAAAGTCAATCCCGAAATCTATCTGGCGGGTTGTTTCCCATCCAAGGTGACTATTGGCAATCTGCGTCGGTATCAGACCTGATGTACCAAAATACTGATCGACTCCGAAAAGACCCAAGATGCCTGAAGTTCCCTATTCCTGCATTTCCTGTCAGACCATAACTTGCCCTGAGCTTAAGGAAACTGATAGTATTGTTCCCGGAGAGAAAATCCTCCTTGCTTAAAACCCATCCGATTGAAGCTGCAGGGAAAAGCCCGTACCTTGAGTCTTTTCCGAAACGTGAAGATCCGTCAACACGTGCAGCAAGAGTGACAAGATATTTTGCCTTGTAATCGAAGTTCACTCTCGAGAAATATGAAAGGAAGCTGTATTCGGTTTTGGATGAAGAACCTCCGCTTATCAAACCAGCACTTGCAAGTGTCTTGAGGGCATCAAGAGGAAATTCCTGACCTTCTGCCCATGCATTGTCAATAACTGTGTACTGGTACTCCGTTCCAAGTACAGCACTTACACCAAAATCTCCAAACGATGACAGATAATCAAGGTAAGATTTGGCTGTGACATTCTGGTTCTCACCGTAGTTTGCAAATCCGTAACCTCCAATTCCCGCACCTGTATCGGTCCTTTCACCGTATCTTGCATTCTCCTTTGTACTGTAAAGATCAAAGCCAAACTCATTTCTCCAGGAAATACCTTTATATATCTTAAAGTTAAGGTAACTGTTAACCAGAGTTCTGAAGTTTGAAATATCCCTCGTTGCTTCTTCAACATCGATCAATCCATTATAATAAGTTGTGGTAGGTACGTTATATAATTTCCCTTCAAGATCTCTGACCGGTGTAATGGGAGACATTGCAACCAGCTGCATTGGTGTTGAGAATGCATTATCGGCTGAAACCTGGTCAATAATGGTTTTTGTCAGGCTCAATGCCAATCCCATATCCATGTATTTGTTTACCTTATTATCAATATTGAGACGGCCGGATATTTTCTGTATCCCGTTCGAAACCAGGATTCCTTCATGGTTGCTGTATGAACCGCTTGCAAAAAATTTCAGTTTGTCATTTCCACCCTGGGCTGAAAGGTCGGCCATAAGAAGATTTCCAGTCTCGGAACGCCTGGTCCTGCCAGTCAGTATTAACAGCCAGTTCAGGATCTGTATAGGTTGCCCAGCCATCATAACGGTTGAAGCGTCCTCTTACGAACTCAAGCCATGAATTGGGATAATCAGCAGGATTGTTTATCGGATCATAGCCGTCGTATAGATCACTGTTATATGCAGCTTCCTCAAAATACTGGACATATTGCCTGGCATTCATGAAATCGCCTCCTGTGCGAAGCCTGGCTTATCCCTCTTTGCAGGGTAAAGTTCAGTTTTGTATCGCCGTTGATACCTTTTTTGGTTGTAATAAGAACAACTCCATTGGCTCCCCTCGATCCAAAAATAGCAGCTGATGCAGCATCCTTCAGGATCTCAACCGATTCAACATCATTAAAGTTAAAGGTCGAGAGAGGATTTATTGCAGCGCCTGACTGGTTGAGAGTTTCGGTTGAGAGGGGGATCCCGTCCACAACATACAGGGGTTCATTGCTTGCAGTAACAGACGATGAACCCCTGATCCTCATCCTTGTCGATCCGGTTGCTTTACCATTTAATGATTCAACGAATACACCTGCACTTTTACCCTGAAGTGCAAGCTCGACTGATGCAACAGGCATATTTTGCAATGATGTTCCGTCAATCTTCGAAATGCTGCTTGAAACTTTCGACTTGATCTGGGTTCCATACCCAACAACGACAATCTCATCAAGGCCGATTGATTCAAGCTCCATCACAACATTATAAATAACGGAGGGGCCAACTACAACTTCAGTGGTTTTCATCCCTACATACCGGAACTCCAGGGTAGCGCCTTCCGGGACATTGATCTGATACTTTCCGTTAGGATCAGTAATTACACCCATTGTTGTACCCTTAACAAGCACAGTGACTCCGGCCATCGGGAGGTTGTCCTCCGAACTGGTAACTGTGCCGGTGACTGTTTTTTGCTGACTGTTCACCGTCAGCAAAAAACCAAAGAGCACAAAAAATAATAACAGAAGTTTTTTCATAACTTTTGGTTCAGGTCATTAATAATTATCCGGAATTTTCAAATTCCTTTTACTGTCCTTAATGCATTTAAAGCATAATGTGGTAAAAGTAAAACTTAAATTCAGAAATTTATTCCATTGTTTAACTTTTTGATGTTTTTTCCAATATTTTAAAGTTAATATCTGGGGATATCTTAATGCCACTTTATTGCTCATTTTTCCCTATTTTTGTGTTCCAACCATTTACAATTTTTCAATTCCTATGACGGCTTTTTCGCACTTACATGTTCATACTCAATACTCTATCCTCGATGGAGCTTCAAATATCCCGCATCTTATCGAGAAGGTGAAAACTCTGGGAATGGAAGCAGTTGCAATTACCGATCATGGCAATATGTTTGGTGTCAAGGAGTTTCATGCGAATGCCCTTAAAAAGGGAATAAAACCGATCATAGGTTGCGAGATATATGTGGCTAAAAGGTCAATAGCTGAAATGACGGGGAAAGAGGACAGGTCGGGAGATCATCTGATCCTTCTGGCCAAGAATATGACCGGTTATAAGAACCTCATCAAGCTGGTTTCTATCGCCTGGATCAAGGGCTTCTATTATAAGCCGCGCATTGACAAGGAGTTGCTGGCCAGGTATAAAGAAGGACTGATCGCTTCTTCCGCCTGCCTTGCCGGTGAAATCCAGGATGAAATTCTTAATGGGACCATCGACGGGGCTGAAAAGGCTCTGAAAAGCTACCTGACCTTTTCGGAGATGATTTTTACCTTGAGATCCAAAGGCATGAGACAAATGATCCGGAAGCCGACAGAACTGCATTTCCCCTTCAGCAAAAAGTTATTGAAGCTTTCAGGAAACTCTCAGCAAAGTTTAATGTGAAAATTATTGCCACGAATGATGTGCATTTCATAAATGCCGAAGATGCCGAAGCCCACGACAGGCTGATATGTATTAACACAGCCAAGGAATTCGATGATCCTGACAGGCTGAGGTATTCCAAGCAGGAGTACCTGAAGAGCGAGGAGGAGATGAGGATAATTTTCAGCGATATTCCTGAAGCGATTGACAATGTAAGTGAGCTTGTCGCCAAAGTCGAAAAATACAAGCTTGAACATGATCCTATCATGCCTGACTTTGAATTGCCTGAAGGTTACACTGACAAGGATAAGTATCTGAGGGATCTGACATTTGATGGCGCACAGGAAAGGTGGGGAACACTTACAGATGAACAGAGGGAACGCATTGACTTTGAACTGGACACCATTGCGAAAATGGGATTTCCCGGGATACTTCCTTATCGTCCAGGATTTTCTCAGGGCAGCCAGGGAAATGGGTGTTTCGGTAGGTCCCGGACGAGGATCAGCAGCCGGTTCAGTCGTAGCATTCTGCCTGCGGATCACCGATATCGATCCGATAAAGTACGAGCTGCTTTTTGAAAGGTTTCTGAATCTCGACCGGATCTCAATGCCTGATATCGATATCGATTTTGATGAGGACGGAAGGGAAGATGTGCTGAGATATGTTGTGAATAAATATGGCCAGATAAGGTTGCACATATTATCACATTCGGTACCATGGCTGCAAAAATGGCCATCCGGGATGTTGCCAGGGTCCAGAAGCTTCCGCTTGCCGATGCAGACAGGCTGGCAAAGATGGTGCCTGAAAGGCCCGGGATAACCCTTACAGAAGCCTTCACTGAAGTTCCGGAACTGGCCAGGGAAAGGAATTCATCAAATAAACTGATCGCGCAAACGCTTAAATATGCCGAAGTGCTCGAGGGTTCAGTAAGGCAGACCGGGATCCATGCCTGCGGTATAATTATAGGAAAAGACTCACTTGACAATTATATTCCGCTATGCACGGCAAAGGATACTGACCTTTACTCTACCCAGTTTGACGGAAGCCAGATTGAATCTGTAGGGTCTGCTTAAAATGGACTTCCTGGGACTCAAGACCCTGTCAATAATCAAGGATGCCGTTGAAAATATTAAAAGATCGAAGGGAATTGAAATCAATATTGATAATCTTCCGCTTGACGATAAAAAGACTTTTGAGCTTTACAGCAACGGGGAAACAACAGGCATTTTCCAGTTTGAATCAACCGGGATGAAAAAATATCTCCGCGACCTTAAACCGAACCGGTTTGAGGATCTGATCGCGATGAACGCCCTGTACAGGCCGGGACCTATGGAATACATCCCGAACTTCATCAGAAGGAAGCATGGGATGAAGCAATTGACTATCCCCTGCCCGGTAATGGAAAAATATCTGAATGATACTTATGGAATTACGGTTTACCAGGAACAGGTTATGCTTCTTTCCCAGGAGCTTGCAGGATTTACAAAAGGGGAGGCTGATTCGCTGCGGAAAGCAATGGGGAAGAAGAAAAAGTCGATGATGGACGAGATGAACCTGAAATTTCTGGAGGGGTGCAGAAAGAAAGGATATGACGAAAATATTGTAAATAAGATCTGGTCCGACTGGGAAGCATTTGCCCAGTATGCATTCAATAAATCGCATTCAACCTGTTATGCCCTTGTTGCATTTCAGACTGGCTACCTGAAAGCCCATTATCCGGCAGAATATATGGCTGCTGTACTTAGCCGCAACATCAGCGATATCAAAAAAATAACAACTTTTCATGGACGAGACCAGGAGAATGGGAATGGAGGTGCTGGGTCCTGATGTAAATGAGAGTAATGTTAAATTCACCGTAAACAAAGACGTGAATATCCGTTTCGGCCTTGGAGCCATAAAAGGAGTAGGCGAAAGCGCCGTTCTGCAACTGATCGAGGAAAGGGAAAAGAATGGCGTTTATAAAAACATCTATGACCTCTTCGAAAGGGTAAATCTTAATGCACTCAACAAGAAAAACCTCGAGGCTATGGCTGTCGCCGGGGCTTTTGATTGTTTTCCCGAAATTACAAGAGCACAATATTTCTCAATCGACACAAGAGGAACAAGTTTCATCGAGAACCTCATCCGGTATGGCAATAATGTCAAGTCAGTCAGGAACTCGAGCCAGCAGACGCTTTTCGGCGGCAGCGGCGGGTTTGATATTATAAAGCCTGAACCGGTACAATGTCCCGACTGGCCAAAGCTTGAAAAGCTGAACAGGGAAAAGGAAGTAATAGGAATTTATCTCTCTTCTCATCCCCTGGATGATTTCAAGCTGGAGATAAGCACCTTTGCAACAGCCACACTTGCCGATCTGCAGAACCTCAGCGAATTCCTTGACAGGGATGTGATTGTTGCCGGAATGGTAACTGATACAAAAAACGGCATCGGGAAGAACGGCAAGCCATACGGATCATTTACTCTTCAGGATTACACCGACTCATTCAGGTTTATAATGTTTGACAAAGAGTATCTTGAGTTCAGCAAATTCTTTATCACCGGCTATTACCTGCTTGTAAAGGGAAGGGTTCAGAAGCGGAAATACAGGGAAGATGAGCTTGAATTCCATATAAAAACCATAAACCTTCTTTCAAGCGTAAAGGATGAACTGATAAAGTCCGTAACAATTAAGATCAATCCAGAAAACATAAATAAAGAGATGATAAGTGAATTGATGGAGCTGGTAAAGGATAACAGGGGTGAAACGGAACTTAAATTCCTGTTCTACGACCCTGAAGATAAGATCTCGCTGGCGATGTTTTCGAGATCAATAAGGGTGAGGCTTAACAATGAATTAATTTCCTTTCTTGATGACTTTCCAGGCATAGAATATAAAGTTAATTAGCTATCTTTGTCCTCGTTAAAAGAGTTGCAATCCTTAAAATCACTCAAACAATATGGCATTAGAGGTAAACGATATCAACTTTGATGAGCTTGTTCTCAAATCCGACAAACCCGTACTGGTCGATTTCTGGGCAGAATGGTGCGGCCCGTGCAGGATGATTGCACCTGCTCTCGAGGAAATATCAAAGGAATACTCGGATAAGGCAATCGTCGCTAAATGTGATGTTGACAACAGCCCTGCAGTTGTTGCAAAGTTTGGAATAAGAAATATTCCGACTGTCCTTTATTTTAAGGATGGAAAAGTCGCTGACAAACAGGTTGGTGCAGTTCCCAAGATCAACTTCGTTAATAAACTAAATAATCTGCTTCAATAGGTCTGGCAGATTGCCCAATGACAGTCTGCGTCTATTGCTGCTTCGAGCAGCCGGATCGATAAAAGGTATGCCGATGCTGCTGCTGAACTTGGTTCATTATTTGCCAGGTCAAAAATCAATGTGATATACGGAGGAGGAGGCATTGGACTAATGGGCACTCTTGCCGATGCAGTGCTGCAGAATGGCGGATTAATTACGGGTGTCATACCAGGATTTATGAATGATGAAGGGTGGGGACATCCTCATGTAAGCGATATGATCATAACCGCCGACATGGGTGAAAGAAAAAAGAACATGTTTGCCAGAGCTGATGCTGTGGTTGCATTGCCTGGTGGTATAGGGACACTGGAAGAGACTTACCGAAGCAATAACGCTGAAACAGCTTGGGCTGTTTAAAGGTCCCGTGATTATCCTTAACACATTGAACTTCTACAAATTATTCATCGATTTCCTGGAACATATGGTAGCCGGAAATTTTCTCAGGTATGAACATAAAGGTATGTGGGAAATCGCCGGTACTCCAAAGGAGGTCCTTATCACTCTCACACACGATAAAGGCTGGATTGATGATCCGAAGGATCGCAAAAATTGATAAAATCCATTCACCACGGAGTAACACTGTTACTAAAACGTGGAACTCGTTTAACTCTGTGCCACTCCGTGGTTTAAATATTTCTTATCTGCCATTTCCGCTTTCACCAGAATCTCAAGGGAGCTGTTACTGAATTTAGTTCTGGAAAATACTTTTCCCCTTGATTTCAGGTGCTTTAACACCACTTTTGAAAGTCCCGGTTTCCCGTAAAGATCCTTGCCTCATCCCAGAAGCCTGTACCGATAAAATGACTGAGCACCTGTGTTCCTCCCTCAATGAACAGGGACTGGATTCCCGCACCCGAAAAGGTATTCAGATACCTGCAGAGCTGACTGTTCATAATTGTTTAGCTTCACCAGAATAGTGCCCGGCATATTGACTTTCTCGGGATAAAATGTGAAAACAATGTTGATCCTTTGATTTATTCATTTCAAGTTCCGAAGGCAAAATTCCGGAACCGCTCAGGATGACCCTGACCGGATTATTGCCTGTCCATTCCCTGACATTAAGTTTTGGATTATCTGCCCTTACAGTTCCTGCACCGACAAGGATAGCCTGCTCCGAAGCCCTCCATCTGTGGACCAGAATTCTTTCCGGTTTGCCTGTTATCCAGTTTGTCCCAGTTCCGGAGCCTGGCTCCCGCTGCATGTCGATGAATCCGTCAGACTTTGAGCCCATTTAAGTGTTATGTATGGTCTCTTCTTTTCGTGGAATGTGAAGAACCGTCTGTTGATCCACCTGCTCTCCGCTTCTGCCACATCCATTAATCACCTCAAAACCCTCAGCCCTGAAGCCTGGCTATTCCTTTGCCTGAAACCTTGTCGCTTGTATCAGTTGTCCCGATAACAATCCTTGGGATCCTGTTTGAAATAATCAGGTCGGTACAGGGCGGGGTCTTACCAAAATGTGAACATGGTTCGAGATTCACATACAAAGTTGATGATGCAAGTAGTTCCCTGTTTTTAACTGATTCAATAGCAATTACTTCGGCATGCGGACCTCCAGCTTTCAGGTGGTAGCCTTCACCTATGATTTTATCGTCATGTACGATCACTGAACCTACCATTGGATTGGGATAAGTCATGCCCTCTGCCTTTGAGGCAAGATCGAGGCATCTAAGCATGAATTTCAGATCATTATCCCCGTGCATTTCACTGAAAATGGTAATTTTGATTTATGGCTGTTAAATTACAAACATTTAGAGATATCAGGAATTATATTGTGAGAGAACTTGATGGAATCTATCCTCCCGGGGAAATAACCAGCATGACCCGGATAATACTATCATCCCTTTTTGGGATAACCAGTACAATACAACTTCTAAATTCCGCCGAGGAGAAAATAAACAGGGACAAGGCATCAACCATTATACGGTTCTGCAGCGAGCTAAAGAAAGGCAAGCCGCTCCAGTACCTGATTGGTGAAACGCAGTTCTGCGGATGTACAATAAAGGTAGGTCCGGGAGTACTGATTCCCCGTCCGGAAACAGAAGAACTTACTGATCTCATAATAAAAGAGAATAATGGTTTTTCAGGAAAAATAATTGACATAGGGACTGGCTCCGGCTGTATTGCAATTGCCCTTGCCCTTAATTTGTCATACGCTCAGGTCACCGGAGTGGATATCTCTGCTACAGCACTGAGAATTGCAGAAAAAAATGCTAAGCTTAACAAGGCAAAGATTGTTCTAAGGAAGACAGATATCCTTAAGGCAAATCCTGAGGAATTTGATCCTGTCGATATTATTGTAAGCAATCCTCCCTATGTCAGAAATTCCGAAAAGCTTCTGATGAATAAGAATGTGCTTGATTTTGAACCAAAGAAGGCATTGTTTGTACCTGATACGGATCCTCTTAAATTCTACAGGGCAATCCTGATTCTTGCCGGGGATATCCTGAATCCGGGTGGAAGGGTCTACTTTGAGATCAATGAAGCAATGGCCAAACCGATGCATAAGCTACTTGAGTTTTATAAGTTTCAGATAATAATGGTTTTAAAGGATATAAACGGGAAAGAAAGGTTTGTGAAAGGGGAAAAAGATGCCTGAGAACCTGAACATTAAAACAGCCCTGAATAAAGCGATGGCCCTTTGTGCCAGGCGGGAAATATGCAGTGAGGATATACGCATTAAGCTGAATTCCTGGGGATTAAAAGAAACAGATGCAAGTAAGGTCATTGGCATCATTGATCAGGGAAAACTTCATTAATGAGAATCGCTATGCAAATGCCTTTGTAAAGGATAAATTCAGATATAATAAATGGGGCAGGTTAAAGATAGCAGCACATCTGAGTGCAAAAAAGATCGGAGCAGAAGCGATACGGTCAGCACTTGAATCGGTTGGTGAAGATCAATACAGACAAACTGTAAGGGATATTTTGTCGGCACACAGGAAATCGATCAAAGCTAAAAATCAGTATGATCTGAAAGGAAAACTGATGAGGTTTGGATTATCAAGGGGTTATGAAAGCAATTTGCTTTATGATATCCTCAATGAGAATGAATAGGTTATCTTAAATCCGTTAGTTTAAGCCAACGGCCACGCAAAAGCCATCCAGCCCTTATTTCAATACCCTTAAAAACTGATTAATGATCCACTCAATATAAGGCAGAAAGCATAAAAGGAATAATATTACGGAGCTGGTTATATCATAAACTACGAGCTGCCTCCTTGTATCTGCATATTTCAGGTAGAATATCGAAAAAACAACTCTCATTACCAGCTGAAGAGCAAAGAACAGGAATACCCTTAAACCATAGATGTTCCAGTCATATGCCTCAGAAATCTTTCCCCTTACAATAAGTGAGAAGCTGTGTGAGAGACCACACGACGCACATGGTTCTCCGGTCATTTTCTCATGAACACAGACGACAGGATAATTGTCCTTTACAGGTGAAAAAAAACCGGAGTAAATAAATATTAATATTATAACTCCGGCCAGTATTGAATTAATTATAAGATAAGGTTCATTCCTGAACCTTTCCGTCAGTTTTGATCGAGTATCACTTTTTCTTTTCCAAAGTGTCATTAGATTGACTGTTATCCTTTTCCAGGTCTTCAAGTTCCTGCTCGCGGTCGCTCTTTTCAGGATTGGTATTTATCTCAACCTTGTTACCGTTACTTTCGACTTTGATCGAAACAGTTCCATTTTCAAGTTCATCCTTCACATTATCCTGTACATCCTTGATTATATTCTCAATGTTGGCAGGCCACTTATTTTCAGCTTTTTTAGCGATTTTCCCCGCAACAAAAAACTGTGAAAATGATATGAGCGAAGCCACAACTGCAATTATCAGCCCGGCTATCAGCACTCCTCTCGGAGAATCATTTCTTGATGCCTGCGACAATCCAACTGTAGCCAGCACGATCCCGATTATTCCCGGGATGATAGCAATGAGCCCGATACATGGGATCACTGCCAGAACAAATGTAATAATCGCTGTGATAAGGGCTGCAATGCCTAGATTCTGGCTGCCGGCTGGCTTCTTGCCTGGTTCGGATGGCTGTCCTGTTGGGTTCTGACTGGTGTTATTTGTGAAATCTTCCATTTTTATTCCTGGTTTTTATTGTTTTCATTCCTGTTCAGAATATTTAACATATCCTGCTCTAAAGACGTTACAGGATTTTCTATGATGCGTCCTGCTTCAACTTTATTTTTCAGGAAGATGAAAGTTGGCACGCGCTGAATATTAAACTTGTCATAATCCCCGATAGGGGCAACTTTTGAATTGTCCACCCCGATGAAAGTCACATTTTCCGCAGGGAATTTGAGCTGGTAAAGTACCCGCATGAATCGGGGAACCTCTCTCCTGCTGTCGGGACACCATGTTCCCATTACTATCTGAATCGTCAGGTCATTTTTATCCAGCAGCGTTAATTTCTCCATCACATTCCGGTCGGGCTGGTATTCATCATAACCCTTTGTAAACCATTCTGAATGCGGGGGCATGGATAGCTGCGATGGATTAAAATAGCCAAGAAGCCATGTGGATGGCTCTGAATATTTTGCTCCCGGATATTCATTTTTCGGTTGAACACCGGCACTGAATGTCTCGACTGCAGGCTTTTTAGTTCTGCATCCGCCAAAAAGCAGGATGATCAGTGCACCAAAGATTAATAACCTTCTCATTTAACTGTAAGTTAAAGTGCAATTTAGAATTTTTTATTCAAAATTGTGCAGGAGTATTTCAAGAATCTGTCTCGCAGCTTTGGTTACCGTAGTTCCCGGGCCGAAGATCCCTGCCACACCGGCATCATAAAGGAACTTGTAATCCTGGGGAGGTATTACACCTCCCGCCACGACAAGAATATCTTCCCTCCCCAGCTTTTTTAATTCATCAATTACCTGGGGAATAAGGGTTTTATGCCCGGCAGCAAGACTTGATACCCCGAGTACATGAACATCATTCTCGACTGCCTGCTTTGCAGCCTCAAACGGTGTCTGGAACAAGGGTCCAATATCAACATCAAAACCGATGTCAGCATAACCGGTTGAGACTACCTTTGCTCCGCGGTCGTGGCCATCCTGTCCGATCTTTGCGATCATGATCCTTGGCTGGCGGCCCTCCTTTTCAGCGAACCTTGTTACCAGCGACCGGGCCTCCTCAAACTCATTGTCTGATTTATACTCCGATGAATAAGCTCCAGAAATTGTTCTTATCACTGCTTTATACCTCCCTGCTATTTTTTCACATGCATAAGATATTTCACCAAGACTTGCCCTTTTTGCGGCTGCATCAACTGCCAGTTCAAGAAGGTTTCCCTCTTCTGTCCGAACGCACTCTGTAATTGCATCAAGAGCTGCCTGGCAATCATGTTCATTTCTTTCTGCCCTGAGCTTTGCCAGCCTTTTTATCTGGGAATCCCTGACAGCAGTGTTATCTACTTCAAGGAGCTCAAGGGGTTCTTCTTCTTCAAGCCTGTATTTATTCGTTCCTACAATTGTCTGAATACCTGAATCAATCCTCGCCTGGGTTCTTACAGCAGCCTCTTCAATCCTGAGTTTGGGAACACCTGATTCAATTGCTTTTGCCATCCCTCCAAGGCTCTCAATTTCATCAATCAGTTCCCATGCCCTGTGTGCAATTTCATTTGTCAGGCTTTCAACATAAAATGAGCCTGCCCAGGGATCGACTGCCTTGCAGATCTTTGTCTCCTCCTGGATATATATCTGTGTATTCCTGGCAATGCGTGCCGAAAACTCGGTAGGCAATGCAAGGGCTTCATCAAGCGCATTTGTATGAAGACTCTGGGTATGGCCAAGCGCAGCAGCCATAGCTTCAATACAAGTACGACTAACATTATTATAGGGATCCTGCGCAGTCAGGCTCCATCCCGATGTCTGGCAGTGTGTCCTGAGCGCCAGTGATTTCGGGTTCTTCGGATTGAATCCCTTTACGATCTTTGCCCAAAGCATTCTCGCTGCTCTCATCTTGGCGATTTCCATGAAATGGTTCATGCCTATCGCCCAGAAAAATGAAAGTCTCGGTGCAAAATCGTCAATATCAAGCCCGGCATTTATGCCTGCTCTCAGATATTCCAGCCCATCTGCAAGGGTGTATGCAAGCTCAATATCACATGTTGCTCCTGCTTCCTGCATATGGTAACCCGAGATGCTTATGGAATTAAATTTAGGCATCCTGGCAGCAGTATATTTCAAAATATCAGTTATTATCCTCATCGAAAAATCAGGAGGATAGATATAAGTATTTCTCACCATGAACTCCTTGAGGATATCATTCTGGATAGTTCCGGCCAGATCATCGGGTTTAGCACCCTGCTCGAGGGCTGCAACTATATAAAAAGCCAGGATTGGAAGAACTGCGCCGTTCATGGTCATCGACACGGATATCTTGTTAAGAGGGATACTGTCAAAGAGGATTTTCATGTCGAGTATAGAGTCTACGGCAACGCCCGCCTTACCAACATCCCCTGCAACACGCTCATGATCTGAATCATATCCCCGATGAGTGGCAAGATCGAACGCGACCGATAATCCCTTCTGCCCTGATGCAAGATTCTTCCTGTAAAAAGCATTCGACTCTTCAGCTGTGGAAAATCCGGCATATTGTCTTATTGTCCATGGGTGAACAGCGTACATTGCCGAATATGGACCCCTGAGGAAAGGCGGAATGCCCGCAGCATAATCAAGATGGCCTATTCCTTTCAGGTCAGCTTTCTCATAAAAGTTCTTAACTGCGATCTTCTCGGGGGTAATCCAACTTTCAGTAGCCACTGCTTCTCTATCCGCATCAACTTTTTTCTTAAGCTGTTGCGATGTCAGATCGCTATATTTGAATTTTGGCCTCATAACATTAATAACTCATGTCAATTCCCTAACCCCAGGCAGGAATTGAAGTATTTCAGGCTTTCCAGCAAATCAGATTTCAGGCTAATATAATTCTCAAGACCCTGTGATTTAAGTTTGTCAATATCCGGAGGATTGCCGGCAATCACAACAATAGATTTCCCTTTTAGTCCGGCGAGAATTACAGGTGCAAAGGCGGGATATTCTTCATCGGAGCTGCATATCACTACAATATCTGCCTCCTTCTTCAGGGCAGCCCCAATACCGTCCTCAACAGTATCAAATCCGTCATTGTCGATTATTTTGTAACCGGCACATCCGAAAAATCCTGCTGAAAACTGTGCCCTGGTCCTTCTCATCACATGATTGCCAATAGCAAGCAATAATACTACCGGCCGCCTTGATGCATTATCCACAGCCATCCTGACTTTCTCAAAATCCTCTGCTCCCCTTGAGAATATTACAGGCTCTGAAATTAAGTCTATTGTATTTGGTTTTTCATTTACGGAAAAGTTATGATCCGTTGATGAAAGTTTCTCCGTAGGATCCGGGAAAAGGTTTGTGCCAAGGAGGATCTCCCGGCGTTTGCCGATATCATTTTTTCGCCTGGAAGCCGATTCGGCAAGCTTTTTTTGTATGAGTCCCGACATGATGCCGGATAAGAATCCTCCTGCATCTTCAATTTCAATGAACTGTTTCCATGAAGATTCGGCAATCAGGGCAGTAAGCTTTTCCAGGTAGTATGATCCGGATGAAGGATCAGCTACTTTGTCAAAGTGGGCTTCATTTTTAAGGATCAGCTGCTGGTTTCGTGCAATTCTTTCAGAGAATTCACCCGGGTTTCTGAATGCAATATCAAAAGGATTCACTGTCAGCGAATCAGTTCCTCCAAGCACTGCAGACATTGCCTCCGTCTGGGTGCGGAGCATATTAACGCAGGGATCATAAAATGTTGTATTCCACTTGCTTGTCACGCAATGCATTTTCATTCTGAATGAATGGCTGTCAGCCGGGTTGTATGAGTCTGCAATCAATGACCAGAGTAAACGTGCCGCTCTCAGTTTGGCAATCTCCATAAAATAGTTTGATCCTGTGCCAAAACTGAACCTTATTTTTTTCGCAGCTTCCTCTGCTTTTATGCCTCTTTCGGTAAGCTGTACCAGATACTCGGCTGCCATAGATAGACTGAATGCCAGTTCCTGAACTGCATCGGATCCCGTATTGGTGAAGTTTGAGCCATTTATCTGCAGACAACGGTAATGAGGCAGATGCAGTGTGTCATTAAAAAGGGAAGCAAGATAGTCAAGTCCGGCCTCAACGGGAATGCACAGCGTTCCGTTCATCATCAGCCTTCCTAGTGGATCTGCCTCAACAGCGCCCCTCAGCAATGACTTTTCAGATCCGTTTTTCTCCGAGGTTTTTTGAAGCAATAAGATAATCTCCCTTGCCTTCCCGTTCGAAAGGAAATTGATCTCTGTACATCCCGGATCTATCCCTTTGAGCAATTCCATAAAGTTTGATTCGTTTGCCGATTCAGGATCGGTAATAATAAATCCCAGGGAATCAACACCTTTTGAAAGAATGGAATGCGCCTTTTTATTTGCAGCTGTATAATCATTAACAGTTATGTCCTGTCGGATAAGCCAGGAATTGTCAAACCCTCTGCCCGGGAATTCCTGAATCCCTTTGTCTGAATGGCTCAGACTTTCCAGATCTTCCCTGCGATAAAAGGGCATAACATCAAAACCTTCGTTGGTTTTCCAGACAAGCCTTTTATTAATATCAGCACCCTTCAGATCTGCACTGATTTTATCCATCCACTCCTTTGTCGTAACGGGTGGAAATTCTTCAAAAAGTTTCTTCTCTTTCAATTAATGTTTACTCAAATACTTTACCTCTTTGTGCGGGAGTTTTTACGTACCTGCAAACTCCATAAGATATGATTTAATGAACTCATTCAGATCTCCGTCAAGGACAGCGATCACATTGCTGCTCTCCTGGTTTGTCCTGTGATCCTTTACCATTTTATAGGGATGAAGTGTATATGACCTGATCTGCGAACCCCATTCAATCTTTTTCTTCTCGCCCTCAATCTTTGCCTGCTCTTCCCTCAGTTTCTGGAGCTCAAGCTCATATAACTGCGATTTAAGTATCCTCATCGCATTCTCCTTGTTGTTAAGCTGGGACCGTGTCTCCTGGTTCTCGATGACTATTCCTGTGGGGTGGTGTCTGAGCCTGACAGCTGTCTCAACCTTATTAACATTCTGGCCGCCAGCCCCGCTCGACCGGTATGTCTCCCAAGTAATGTCGGCAGGATTGATTTCTATTTCTATATTATTGTCAACAAGCGGTGTAACAAATACTGAAGCGAAAGTGGTTTGCCGCTTCCCCTGGGCATTAAAAGGAGAGATCCTGACAAGGCGGTGAACACCGTTTTCGCTCTTAAGATAACCATAGGCTCTTTCACCATCGATCTCAAGTGTCACCGACTTAACCCCTACTTCATCACCAGCCTGAAAATCAAGCTCTTTAACCTTGTAATTGTTTCTTTCAGCCCATCGCAGGTACATTCTCATAAGCATCGATGCCCAGTCGTTGCTTTCAGTCCCCCCGGCTCCCGAATTGATCTTCAGTATTGCTCCAAGCTGGTCCTCATCATTCCGAAGCATATTCCTGACCTCCAGGTCCTCTATCAATGACAGACTTTTATTATACTGATTGTCCACATCTTCCTCGGTAGCTTCCCCTTCCTTAAAATAATCAAATATCACCATAAGGTCTTCGAAACCTGTATTGACTTTATTAAAGTCAGTGGTCCAGCTTTTTACACGGGATATTTTTTTAAGGAGTTCTTCAGCCGACTTTGGATCGTTCCAAAAATCAGACTTCTGTGTTTCCTGCTCTTTGTCAGCTATTTCTGCGAGCTTTCCGTCGATGTCAAAGATACCTCCTCAACGCATCGCGGCGTTCCGACAGATCTTTTATCTGATCAGCTGTTATCATTTTTCAGGTTTTGGGCAAATTTAGTTTTTTTTCAACAATTAGTATATTTATATTCGTTATTGAGCAATAACCATTAGAAACGAATAGGATAAGAATTACCTGACCTCACAAATAAGGAAAACCAGTTTTCATCGGATTTCCTATGTTTTTTGGATTTAATTAACAAAATGTTGAAAAAGCTGTGCAAAAGCTGTTAATAGACCCACTGAATGGGCAGATCATTATTTGTTAATTTCTCCTCCAATGATTTGTTTTAATTCCTAATTTGCAGTCCGTCCTGTAAACTGAAATAGTTCCCGATGCTCAGATCCTTTTTATATCACAATCTTATCGAAGCCGGCTGCGATGAGGCGGGTCGTGGCTGTCTTGCCGGCCCGGTTGTGGCTGCGGCAGTGATAATGCCAAAGAACTATAAACATCCTGTCCTGAACGATTCGAAAAAGCTCACTTCTAAACAGCGGAATGAACTCAGGCAGGAAATAATCGATTCAGCAATCGCCTGGAAGGTTGCATTTGTCGGGAATGAGGAAATTGATGAGATGAATATACTCAGGGCATCGATCAAAGCGATGCACCTGGCAATTGAGGGTCTGTCAAAGCAGCCTCAGTTCCTGCTTATCGACGGGAACAGGTTCTTTCCTTATAAGGAAATCAAGCATAAGACAATCATTAAGGGTGACGGATTATTCTTCTCTATCGCTGCCGCATCTGTTCTCGCCAAAACATTTCGTGATGAATACATGGAAACAATTCACAAGGAGTTTCCCGATTACGGCTGGAACAAAAACAAAGGGTACGGGACCTCTTTTCACAGGGAAGCTTTGCTGAAGCACGGACTAACTCCATATCACAGGAAATCTTTCAGCCTTTTCAACACCCAGCTGACTATTGATTTCTGATTTCCTTTTTTTAATAATAAGGTTATCTTTGACGATTATTTTTACAAAATCCAAACAAAATAAATTATGAAAAGACTTATTTCTCTATTAATTATCCTTATCGTCAGCCTGGGGTCAGGAGTGAAGGCAGATGAGGGTATGTGGGTTCTGCCCCTTATTGAAAAACTCAATATTGGTAAAATGACAGAGATGGGACTCAGGCTCTCTGCTGAAGATATTTACAGCATGAACAAAGCCTGTCTTAAAGATGCCGTTGTAATTTTCGGAGGGGGATGCACAGGAGAGATCGTATCATCGCAGGGACTTCTTCTTACCGTTCATCATTGCGGCTATGGCTCGATCCAGTCACACAGCAGTGTGGGTCACGATTACCTCCGGGATGGCTACTGGGCAATGACAAAGGATCAGGAACTGCCGAATCCTGGACTTTCAGTCACATTCCTCTTAAAAATAGAGGACGTTACTGACCAGGTACTTGCAGGTGTAAAGGCAGGAATGAGTGAGCAGGAAAGAACTTCAGCAATTAATGACGTTAGGACTTCCATTGAAAATAAGGCCTCCGAAGGAAACAATTACAGGGCAACAGTATCTTCATTCTATGGCGGTAATTATTTTTACCTCCTTGTTTATGAAAGATATACCGATGTAAGGTTTGTCGGTGCACCTCCCTCATCAATCGGAAAATTTGGATTTGATACCGATAACTGGGAATGGCCCCGTCATACCGGCGATTTCAGTGTATTCAGGGTATATTCAGGCCCCGATGGCAAACCGGCTACCTATTCAAAGGATAATATCCCGCTCAAACCGAAATACTGGCTTCCCGTCTCAATAAAGGATCTGAATAAAAACGACTTTGCAATGATCCTTGGATATCCCGGAAGAACACAGAGATATGCCACATCTTATGAGGTGGATGAACTGCTTAAGATCACCCATCCGAACAGGATCAAGATCCGCGGCATCCGCCAGGAGATTCTGATGGCGGACATGCAGGCTGATGAGAAAGTGAATATCCAGTATGCATCAAAATACACCGGCTCGTCAAACTACTGGAAATATTCGATAGGCCAGAAAGGCGGTCTGGAAAGGCTGAATGTGAAAGCAAAAAAAGAACAGATTGAAAATCAGTTTAATACCTGGATTGCAGATAATCCTGACCGCAAGGCAAAATACGGCGAAGCACTTAACCTTATCCGCAATGCGGTCGAAGGGAGGGCCGAATTTGCCAATACGCAGCAATATATCAGCGAGTGCTTTATGCAGGGATGTGAACTGCTGAGCCTGAACATGGTTGCTTCCTCCCTTGTCAATGCGCTAAAGTCGGGCGACAGTCAAAGAATTGCTGAAATGACAACCAGGCTGAGAAGTTATATAGGTTCCTTCTATAAAGACTATAATCCTCCTACTGACCAGAAGGCGATGAAAGCCATGTTAAAGCTGTACAGAAGCGATGTTCCGGCTAAATTTCATCCCGACTTCTATGCAAATATTGTTGATAAGAAATTCAAGGGCAATATTGACAAATTTGTTGATGACCTGTTTACCAGATCAGTATTTGCGAGCGAGTCAAAACTTACAGCATTCCTTAACAAACCTGTCCTGAAAACCCTCGAAAATGATCCTGTTTATCTTACTGGAACTTCGATCAGCAAGGTGAGCAGTGATGTTTCAAAAGGACTCAGCCTGTACGACGGTGATCTTTCTACCGGCAGAAGGCTATGGATAGCTGCCCTCAGGGAGATGACCCCCGACAAGACTTTATATCCCGATGCAAATTCCACTATGCGTCTCAGTTACGGTATGATCGAGGATTATGACCCGAAAGATGCAGTTACCTATAAATACTACACCACACTCCAGGGTGTAGTGGATAAATACAAACCCGGAGATTATGAGTTTGACGTGCCGCAACGGCTTATCGATCTGAACAATAAGAAAGAATTCGCAAGATATGCTTCTCCCAAAGGGTATATGCCGGTTTGTTTCCTGACTACAAATGATATTACCGGCGGTAACTCGGGAAGCCCGGTAATGAATGCTAACGGAGAGCTTATAGGACTGGCCTTTGATGGCAACTGGGAAGCAATGAGCGGAGATGTGGCTTATGAAACTGAATTGCAGAGAACAATTGCAGTTGATATCAGGTATGTTCTGTGGATAATGGATGTTTATGCCGGAGCAGGGCATCTGGTAAATGAGATGGATATAAGGCAGTAGAAAACTCAGATTTCATCTTTGTGAAAAACATAATTTAAATGCATTTCAATATTATTGAAATTTTAGCTGCATTTATGGTCCTGTTTGCCATAATTGACATACCGGGATCCATTCCCATAATAATTGATATTAAGGCTAAAACGGGGGATGTGCATCCATGGAAGGTGACCATGGTTTCGTTCCTGATATTACTTGCATTTTTATTAATTGGAAGTCCACTGCTCGGTATTTTCGGAATCGATGTGTCTTCATTCGCTATTGCAGGATCATTCATTATTTTCCTTATAGCGATGGAGATGATACTGGGTATCGAACTTTTTAAACAGGATTCACAGGGTGGTGGCGCCGTGTTTCCGATAGCTTTCCCTTTAATTGCCGGGGCAGGATCAATTACAACAATTCTTTCGCTGAAAGCTGAGTACCAGACTATTAACATTTTTGTTGCTCTGATTCTTAATATGGGAGTCATTTATCTGGTATTACGACTGACAAAATTCTTTGAGAAGATACTCGGGCACGGCGGATTGCAGATCCTTAAAAAAGTATTCGGAGTCATTCTTCTTTCAATAGCAATAAAACTCTTTCTAAGCAACACTGGGATTACCCTGGGTCATGTCAGGTGAAATAACAATCTATACCGACGGAGCTGCAAGCGGAAATCCAGGACCGGGAGGTTACGGGGTCATACTTATTTATGGCAAACACCGCCTCGAAAAATCAGAAGGGTTCAGACTTACAACCAATAACCGCATGGAACTCCTTGCCGTTATAACAGGGCTTGAATCGCTTAAGATCCCGGGAAGCAGGGTGGTCATCTATACTGATTCAAAATATGTTGCAGATGCAGTTGAAAAAGGCTGGGTGTTCCAATGGGAATCAAAGTCTTTTAAAAAAAAGAAAAATTCAGACCTCTGGATGCGGTTTTTGAGGATCTACAGGCAGCACAAAGTGAGGTTTGTCTGGATAAAAGGGCATAACAACAGTCCTGAAAATGAACTTTGCGACCGTATGGCAGTTGAGGCTTCCCATAAAAAAGACCTGCAGGAAGATTCAGGTTACATTCCGGATGATGAAAATGATGCATTGTTTGATGATACAATGATATGAGAGGACAGAGGGAACTATATGATCTTCTCCAAAAGCTGTCAATAGATTTTGAGTATCATGAGCATCCGCCCCTTGCGACCATAGAGGATGCAAGAATTCACTGGAAAGATTATAATTCAGGAAGGTGCAAAAACATCTTTTTCAGGAATCACAAAGGGAACAGGCATTATCTTGTGATTCTCGAACATCTTCGGCACCTCGATATTCATGATCTTGAAAAACGGCTCAGGCAGGGAAAACTTAGTTTTGCTTCGGACCAGCGGCTGAAAAAGTACCTTGGAGTTGAGCCGGGGTCAGTCTCTCCCTTCGGATTGATAAATGACACTGAAAAGAATGTGCACCTGTTTATTGATGAGAAGCTTCAGGAGTTTGAACGTCTTGCTTTCCACCCGAATGTTAATACGGCCTCAATTGTTGTGTCAAAATCCGACTTCATTAAATTCCTTAATTATACAGGAAACTCATACGAGTTTATTAAACTCTATGACTGAAAAGGATTTTCGCCCCCTTCCCCCTGAAGCTACCCTTTATACACATCGTCCTTGCTGTTAAATAAGGTTATTGGATCGGATTAATTAAATCTGCACCATTCTGATACCTGGCGGGAATACTGACCCGACGGCCAGCAGTGCAGGATTGTTAAGATCCAAAGCCCTGATTTGGGCTTAACAAAGCAGTCATGAAAATGACTGAATGTGAATAACCTCCGGTGCAAACCGGAGGAAAGGCAGCCTCTCCGGATGTCAAGCCCTGAAGGGCCTTAATATAGTTGCATTTTAAGTTCAGAATTTGTACATTGCTCTTGTCTCGCTTTATTTTTAACTTAATCTTTGCCATTATGTCAAGTTATCGTCAATTGCTGTATCATATCGTGTTCAGGACTAAAAACAGCATACCTTCAATAAAACTGGAGCATGCTGACCAGCTCTTCTCTTACATTACAGGGATAATAAAAAACAAGAAAAGTCACCTGTATCGGATAAATGGTACCGAAAATCATTTGCACATCCTGACCGACCTTCACCCTTCATATGCACTTTCAGATTTCATGAGGGAGTTAAAAGTATCAACTTCAATGTGGATGAAAGAAAGCGGACTCTTCCCTTGCTTTGAAGGATGGGCTGATGGGTATGGATCTTTCACATGTTCATATATGGATCTGGGAGATCTTATAGACTATGTCAGGAACCAACCGGAGCATCATAGAAAGAAAAGTTTTGAGGAGGAGTACAGGAACCTGATAATTCAATCCGGGATAAAGATAAATGAGAGGTATTTCCTTTAGACAGCATATTCAGCTCCTTCAGAGCTGACAATCGTGAGGGGATCAGCAGCCCCCGGTTTGCACCGGGGGTTATTCACATCGCACCACTATCCGTGGTGCCTTTGTTTAGCCCTGTCAGGGTTACGGATTATGTTGCCAGTCCGGGATTAATCGGTTGCAAAGAGGATTTAACAGATCCCACATACAGAGGTATCTGGAGATATATTGTAAATCAATAAATTATTATATTCAACACATTAAATATATGACCTGTAACAATATGATATTTACAACAATGAACGGAAAAGTTTTAAAATAAAAGATGTGTAAATAGGGTAGCCCCTGAAGGGGGTTCTAATTATTTTTACGACTAAGTCCCCTTCAGGGGATTTAGGGGCAAATAATACTGAGGATCTACTTTTTCTTGGGAGTTTCGTAAACAGGCTGCTTCCATTCTTCAACTGGTTCGAACTTGCTCATACAAGCCCACAGGATGCCTCGTTTTTGTATTTCGAGCGCCTGAAGGACATTAAAATCCGCAGCAACGTGCCCCAGGGAGGAGTAAAAGATCCTGCCCTTGCCATAGTATTTTTTCCACGCCACAGGTATTACATTTCCGCCTATCCAGTCAGCGTTTTTATCGCTGAAGGTTGTTGTTGCCAGTACCTTTACATTTGGATCCACATGTACATAGTATTGCTCCGAATGCATGTCAAAATCAGTTAATCCTTTTGTAACAGGATCTTTATGATCAACTATGTTTACCCGGTAATCGATCACCCCTCCGGGATGGGCTACCCATTGGCCCCCTACCATGAACTGGTATTCGGTATTGTTCCTGAACGAATCTCCGAGCCCTCCGTGCCATCCTGCAAGACCCGTTCCGCTTTTGACAGCATCCTCAAGTGCTTTTTCCTGATTGCTTTCAATAGTTCCCATTGTCCAGGCCTGAATGATAAGGTCAAAATCCTTTTTCAGATCATACTTCGTATAAGCTTCAAGCGAATCAGAAACTATTACCTCTGCTCCTTCAGTTTTCATCCAGGGGACAAAAATATCGCGGCATTTGTCCGGCTCATGCCCCATCCATCCACCCCAGACAAACAGTACTTTTTTACCATTTAACGGTGAAGCGCCACCGGTGAAAAGGTTGCGGCTGAATGCCGATGGAGCTATTGTTGCTGCAGCTGCTGAAACTGCACTTTTTGTTAAAAATGATCTGCGTGTAATCATACCTGTAAGATTTTAGTCTAAGTTAATATTTTTCTTTCCTCCTTTTTAATTTAGGGTAAAATGCTTTTTGAAGGTCTTGACGATAGGCAATCAATTTAACCTGAAAAATTATTTATAGCTATTTTAAATTGCTATTTTTTTGCATCATTTATGATTCTTGGACGTCATTTATCCGTAACCAACCCAAAAGTAACAATTTCATGAAAAGAATATTTGTAGTTGTTTTGACTGTAATACTTTTTGTTTCAGGTGCAACCGGACAGGCACCTGTAAAGAAGCAGTACAAGGCAGAAAGGCTTACCTCAGCTCCGGTTATAGACGGAGTTCTCGATGAGGAGGCATGGAAAAATGAAGGAACATGGATCGATGATTTTACCCAGTACGAACCATATAACGGAAGCAAGGTTTCCCAGAGAACAGAATTTAAAATTTTATTTGATGACAATAATCTTTATGCCGCTTTCAAAGCATATGATACCAGCCCAGACAGTATTGTAAACAGGCTGACACGGCGCGACAATCCTGATGGTGACCTGGTTGGAATTATCCTCGACAGCTTTCATGATCTACGCACGGGATTTCTTTTCGGCATCACCTCAAGCGGTGTAAAATATGACCAGATGTTCACGAATGACGGAGAAAATGAGGATAGTTCATGGGATCCGAACTGGTGGGTTAAAACATCAGTTAACGGTGAAGGATGGGTGGCTGAAATGAAGATACCCTTCAGCCAGGTAAGGTTTGAAAAAAACTCGGGAGATATCTGGGGACTTCAGGTGGCAAGGGTACTGTTCAGAAAAAATGAGACAACCTTCTGGCAGCATATACCAAAGGATGCTCCAGGACTGGTACACATGTTCGGTGAGTTGTCAGGTCTGGAGCAGATTAAGCCCAGGAAGATTTTTGATGTTACACCATACACAGTCGGAAAAATTGAGACATTTAAAGCCGAGCCTGACAATCCGTTCAGGGCAAATGGGAAAGAAATACGGGCTGAACGGTGGTGTTGATGCCAAGATCGGAGTAACGAATAATATGACAATGGACCTGACCATCAATCCCGATTTCGGACAGGTTGAGGCGGACCCGTCAGAAGTCAATCTTTCAGCTTATGAAACATTCTTCAAGGAAAAGCGGCCTTTCTTTATAGAAGGCAATAATATTACAAACTTCAACCTCGGTATCGGCGACGGAGATATCGGGAATGACAATCTTTTCTATTCAAGACGTATTGGACGCAGGCCACAGGGTTGGCCTGCTTCTGATGCAGGATCCATCGAAATGCCGAACTTCACTTCCATTCTGGGAGCAGCAAAGCTGACGGGAAAAACCCAGGATGGGCTATCCGTGGGCTTTGTTGAAGCTGTTACTTCCAGAGAAAGGGCAAAAATTGACAATGAGGGTGAGCGAACCTATGAAACAGTGGAACCCCTTACAAACTACCTGGTCAGCAGGGTCCAGAAAGATTTCAATGAAGGCAAAACCATATTCGGCGGTATTGTTACGGGGACAAACAGGTTCCTTGATGATAACCTCAGCAAGACCATGCATAAATCCGCATACACAGGAGGATTTGATTTTTCCCAGTATAATAAGGACAAAAGCTGGATGTTCAGCCTTAATGCGGCCTTTAGCCAGGTCACCGGAACAAAGGAAGCTATTGAGAATACACAGAGGTCATCAGCAAGGTATTTCCAGCGGCCTGATAAGAATTATGCAAAGCTTGATCCTACTAGGACATCGCTGTTCGGGTCAGGAGGAAGGATGATGGTCTCGAAACTTAACGGCCATATTAACCTGATGGGAGTCGTTATCTGGAAGACACCCGGGTTTGAAACAAACGATCTGGGGTATCTGCAGACGGCTGACCAGATAATCTCGGTAGCCTGGATAGGATACAACCAATGGGAGCCAAAAGCATTTTACAGAAGCTTTAATATAAATGCAGATGTATTCACTTCTTTCGATTTCGGAGGTAAGAATACGATGAACGGCTTTGAATACAATATAAACCTGAATCTGAAGAACTACTGGAGTGTATGGGGAGGAGGAAATGTTGGGATAAGCGCAGTTGATGGAAGCATGCTAAGAGGGGGACCAATGATGAAAATACCCGGAAGGATGAACTTCAGGGGCGGCTTCTCGACCGATAACCGTAAAAAACTTGGACTTTCATTTTTCACCAATTATAATCAGGGATTTGAACATTATTACGATAATAGCTATACTGAAATTGATTTATCCTATAAACCTACCAACTACCTTACTCTTTCACTGGGTCCGGGTTACAACAAATCTTACAGCGAGCTTCAGTATGTTACACAAACCGATTTTAACGGCAGCGACAGATACGTTTTTGCCAGTATTGACCGGAACACTATAAACGCATCATTAAGGGTCAGTTTCAATCTGAACCCCGAGCTTACGCTCCAGTACTGGGGCCAGCCATTTGTAGCTTCCGGCAGATACTATGATCATAAGTACATTCTTGATCCTTTGGCCGACAGGTTCTCCGACAGATTCCATACATATACATCAGACCAGGAAACTGTTGGAATAAGCGATTACTTTATAGATGAAGACAGGGATGGAACAGATGATTATTCGTTCGGGAAAAGCGATTTCAATGTTCAGGAATTCCTTTCAAATCTGGTGGTCAGGTGGGAATACGCTCCGGGCTCGACAGTGTACTTCGTCTGGAACCAGACAAGAAGCGGATTTAATGACTCCGGTGCCATGGATTATTTCAATGACCTGGGAGATCTGTTTAATCACGGTACAAACAAACCGAATAATATTTTCCTCATAAAATTCAGTTACAGGTTTGGGTTGAAATAGTTTAGTAATTTTCTTAAAGTCTTGCCGAAATTTCTAAAAGCCATGAAAAGAATTATGTTTTCGGTATTTATTCTGTGCCTGATAATACCTTTTGTATCAGGTCAGGCAACCGAGAAGAGACAATATAAGGCGACAAAGCTTACAACTGCTCCGGCAATTGATGGCATTCTGAATGATGAAGCATGGAAGGAAGGAACGTGGAGTGATGATTTTACACAGAACCGGCCATATAACGGTAAGCCTGCAACTCAAAAAACTGATTTTAAAATCCTGTTCGATGAAGATAACCTCTACGTTGCAATTAAAGCTTTCGACACAAGTCCTGACAGTATTGTAAACCGTTTAACCAGACGTGACCAGGCTGACGGAGACCTTGCTGGTATCATTCTGGACAGCTTTCATGATCTTCGTACTGGCTTCCTGTTCGGTGTCAGTTCATCTGGTGTAAAGTATGATGATATGTTTACTAATGACGGCCAGAATGAGAATTCCTCATGGGATCCCAACTGGTGGGTAAAAACCTCTGTTAATAAAGAGGGGTGGATTGCAGAGATGAAGATACCTTTCAGCCAGGTAAGATTTGAAAAAAACTCAGGAGATGTCTGGGGTTTCGATATTGCCAGGATTATATACAGGAACAATGAGCAGGTTTTCTGGCAGCATATTCCAAGAGATGCTCCGGGTTTTATCCATCTTATGGGAGAATTATCAGGACTTGAGCAAATTAAACCAAGAAAAATATTTGATGTAACCCCTTATGGAGTTGCAAAAGCAGAAACCTTTAAGGCAGAACCTGGCAATCCATTCAGGGAAAAAGGTAAAAAATTTAGTATAAATGGGGGAATAGACGCTAAAATCGGAGTAACAAATAATATGACAATGGATCTGACAATTAATCCTGATTTCGGGCAGGTTGAGGCAGATCCTTCTGAAGTTAATCTCTCTGCATATGAAACATTTTTCAGCGAGAAGCGGCCCTTTTTCATCGAAGGAGACAATATTACAAACTTTAATATTGGACTTGGCAATGGTGATGTTGGAAACGATAACCTTTTCTATTCCAGACGAATAGGAAGAACCCCTCAAGGAAGTCCTAACCTTAATGACGGATCTTATGCCTTTATCCCCGCCGCTACCACTATTCTTGGTGCTGCAAAATTGACAGGGAAGACAAAAAACGGACTTTCTCTAGGTTTTATTGAGGCAGTTACAGCCGAGGAAAAAGCTAAAATAGATACTGAGGGTGAAAGAACATATGAAACAGTTGAACCCCTGACCAATTATTTTGTCGGCAGAGTTCAAAAAGATTTCAATGAAGGAAAAACAATCCTTGGCGGGATTTTGACAAGCACCAACCGTAATCTCGATGCCAATCTTGCTAATTATATGCATAAATCGGCTTATTCCGGTGGAATCGATTTTACGCAATACTCTAAAAATAAAAACTGGATGTTTAACCTGAATACCGCTTTCAGTCAGGTTAACGGATCAAAGAAGGCGCTTGATTACACTCAGAGATCTTCAGCCCGGTATTATCAAAGACCTGACAATGATTACACTGTGTATGATACAACCCGTACTTCGCTTTTTGGGTCAGGCGGAAGAATGCAAATACAGAAGCTTAACGGACACCTTTTTTTATTAGGTGCGGTCAGCTGGAAAACGCCTGGTTTTGAAACCAACGATTTAGGCTATTTACGTGAAGCTGATCAGATTCTTTCTGTTGTTGTAGCGGGGTACAGTCAATGGGAACCAAAATGGATCTACAGAAATTACAATATCAATGGAGATGTATACATGGTGAATAATTTCGGAGGTGATCTGGCAGGAAAAGGTATTGAATGGAATGCATCTGCTGAGCTAAAGAACTACTGGAATATATTTACAGGAGGTAATTTAAGCGGTTCATCCCTCTCCACCGGAACACTACGTGGTGGGCCAATGATGGAATTGCCTGGAAACACAAATGTTCGATTCGGATTTTCTACAGATTATCGTAAAAAACTAACCTTAAGCGTTTCCTGGAATGGATCAAGTGGATGGGAAAAGGACTCCAGAAACCTTAACATTGGAACAGACATTTCATATAAACCAACTAATTATCTTTCCTTGACGCTGAGTCCGGCTTACAGCAAATCATTCAGTGAACTTCAGTATGTTACTAATCTTACTTATAATAATACTGAAAGGTATATTTTTGCGAGCATTGACAGAAATACTATAAGTGCATCACTCAGGATAAACCTTAACCTGAGCCCCAATCTTACTTTTCAGTACTGGGGACAACCTTTTGTTGCTTCAGGAAGGTATTATGACCATAAGTATATTCTTGATCCAATGGCTACCAGGTATTCTGACAGGTTCCATACCTATTCATCTGATCAGATAACTGTTGGAACCGATAATTACCTTGTTGATGAAAATATGGATGGAACCGATGATTACACCATCGGGAAATCAGATTTTAACTTCAAGGCATTTCTTTCAAATCTGGTAATAAGGTGGGAATATTCCCCGGGATCTTCAGTATATCTTGTCTGGAGCCAGAACAGAAGCGGTTATGACTCTAATGGCAACATGGATTATTTCAATGACATGGGGGATCTTTTTAACCGCAGCCTGTTTCAGGAATAACAATAACTACGACTTAAAAAATGTATTTCTTATAAAATTCAGTTACAGGTTTGGGTTAAAATAAATGTATTATTTATGATGTATTATAGGCGATGGGGAAAAAACTGCTAATCCATCGCCTATCGTCTATAATATATTATGCATAATGTATTGATTGGCACTCTTTTTGCTCTTATAAAATATAAACAGAGTCTCTCTTCTTTGACATAGTTGGAATTCCGGTTGGCCTGTGTAATTTTTAACGACCTAAAAACTATTAAAAATGAAGAGAAATGGTCAAAAGGTTCCGGCATTTGATGAGATCATATTCGAGAACCGTAATAAGAGCTACGGAGCATTCGACCTCCGTAAGAGATACAAATCTGCAGCCAGCCTTTCATTACTTGGCGGAGTCACCCTCTGTTCACTTCCGGTTATTCTGGCTTTCATATTTTCTCCTGAACCGGTAAAAGCAAAAACTGATTCCGGAATAATTGTTGTTGTTCAGACTGATAATCTGATCGATCCTGCCAAAATTGTCCAGCCGGTACTGCCAAAACCGGCATCGCCTCCTCCCCAGTTCAGGTATATAGAGCCGAAAGTAGTTGACGACACAACGGATGTTACAACCCTGATGATAAATGATTTAATAAGTGACTCTGTGCCAAACACTACTGTTACTGACTATGTCGATTCAATAGTTTATTCGCCACCTGTAACTGATGTGGCTGAAGAACAGGAGCCTTTTACATTTGTAGAGGAGCCGCCGATGTTCCCGGGAGGGGATAAGGCATTGCTGAAATTTATCGCAGATAATACTTTATACCCTGCTGAAGCTCTGGAAAATGGAATACAGGGAAAAGTATTCATCCAGTTTGCAGTATCAGCTGACGGATCGGTTAAGAGACTCGAAATCTACAGGGGTGTGCATCCTTTGCTGGATAAGGAAGCCCTTCGGGTTGTTTCAGGTCTTCCAAAATGGAAACCGGGCAGGCAGAACGGGAAACCAGTACCAGTCTGGTACCGTGTTCCTGTTACTTTTGAGATAAGGAACTATTGACCGTCTGGAATCAGGTGTCAGTCAGGGCCGAAAACGATTCAGGAGATCTTTTTCACTCCGATTCCCGGCCTTTCAGGAAGCGTTATTTTACCGTTTATAATTGTAAGTCCTTCGAAAGGATCATTGCTTATAAGCAGATTGCCATCAAGGTCACACCAGTCAGCCAGAGGTGAAAGCTGAGCCGCTGCAGTAACAGCGCAGGATGTTTCGGTCATACACCCTATCATTACCTTCATTCCGAATGCCTGTGCAACATTTATCATCTTCATGGCAGCATTCAGACCACCACACTTCATCAGCTTAATATTAATACCTGAATAAACATCCCGGTTATTCAGGATATCGCTTACATTCTGAATAGCCTCATCACCGATAACCGGCAACGGACTGTTCCGTGTAAGCCAGGCAATGTCATCTTTCATCTCTTTTGGCATCGGCTGCTCCAGAAACAATACTCCCTTTTCCTTTAACCAGTGAGCCATTTCAAGAGCATAACTTTTGTCCTTCCACCCCTGGTTAACATCCACGCATAAGGGTTTATTTGTAAGCAACCTGATCACCTCAACCATCTCCCTGTCATTGTCCCTGCCGAGCTTTACTTTCAGTACTTTATAGGGCTCAGCCTCCGCAACTTTCTGCCGGATGATGTCTGGGCTGTCAAGGCCGATTGTAAAGCTTGTAAGAGGTGTCCTGGCAGGATTAAGGCCGAACAGCCTGTAGAAGGGTTCTCCGACAAGCTTGCCGATAAGATCATGCAGGGCAATATCAACCGAAGCCTTTGCCGCACTATTACCAGGCATAACAGTTTCAAGGTATTCCAGGATATCGGTCAGAAGAAACGGATCTTTGAACTGTGAAAGATTTAACAGTGAAAGAAACTTTCCTACTGATTCCTGGCTTTCGCCAAGATACGGGGGCATTGAAGCCTCGCCATAGCCGGTTATGCCATCATACTCAATTTCCGTCAGGATCCCGGGAGTGGTTGTTCTTGAACTGGTTGCAAGTGTAAACGTATGCTTTAACTGAAGCGTATAGGGGGAAAACCGGAGAATCAGGCTGCCACTTTTTCTCCGCTTTTTTGGTCTCTCGGGAAAATAGGGAACTGTTCCCGGGCCTTTATTATTCAGAAATGTCCCGCCGATTAAATAACCGCTGTATTTTATAAATTCCCGTTTATTCATAAATAACTGTCATTTATACCAGTTGTGTTCCGAAACAGGCTGTAAGCCTTCGCCTTTCTTTGCACCTATGATCCTCCTTATTCCGATGAACGAATCCCTGCGAAACCTGCTGAAATTGGTCCGGGTAGAATCGAGACTGCTTATTTTTACCATTCCTGAGGCATGGATGAACTCCGAGTTCCCCAGGTACATCCCCACATGAGTCGCATGTGGCCTGCCGTTTCTTGAAGAACCAAAGAACAGGAGATCGCCTGCCTTAAGCGAATCGGGATAATATGTCCGCCTTATCCTTATTCCGTGCTGAAATTGTTGTGATGCATCTCTTGAAAGTATAATGCCATTCAGGTAATAAACGATCTTAACAAAACCGCTGCAGTCAAAACCCTTTGAAGAGGTCCCTCCCCATAGATAAGGTATTCCCATAAATGATTCAGCAACAGAAGCCAGGTCTTCAGGATTAAGGTATTTGCCGGTAGTCAGGCTTGCAAGCGGGATTGCATCTTCCTTACTTATATATCCTTTCCGGCCGTCCGGCAGCACCAGTTCAAACATTTCTTTTGTTTCACCGGCAAGCCCGGCTATGCAACCTGCTACAATATCAGATATTGGTTTGCTGGAATTCGGGCTGGCAAAGATGTCCCCTGTTTTTTTCAGATAAAAGATCCTTGGAGAGGATTTCCACTCAGCATATTCACCAGCGGTATTAGTTTCAATGGCTTCATTGTCAACCCATCCAAGGTACATATCGGGCGTCTGGATCAGGAACCAGCCGCCATCCTTCTTAAGTATTTTCACCGGCGTACCCATCAGGGCCTGTGAAACCATCTCAGCATCATAGGATGAAAATAACCTTATGTTACAAACACTTACATTCACCAGTCCCCATGGTTCCTTAATCACATTTGTATCAGGCAATACAACAAGGCTGTCGGTAAATGCTAATCCCCTGCTTTTTAAAAATCCGGTTATTGACTCCTTTGCCTGAGAAACATCTGTCTCTCCTTTTAGCACCCTCTCAGTTCCGACCGAACGCAGGCTTACATCAAATATACCCTCGCGCAGGTCTGGCACAAGGGTGATGCCGATTGAATCAATTTCGTTCCTATATAGCTCTTCTTCCTTAGTAAGATCTCCTTTATTCTGATGGCAGCCAGCTGGAAAAGCTGATAGCATTATCAGCAGAACTAATCGGAAGCTGTTATTTGCATTGAATATTTTCATTCTTTATACGTGATTTTCATTTCATAATCCCACTTATTAAAATAGAGGTTTCCTCCACTCCATTCAACTTCACCTCGTTGGAAATCATATGGTTCGCTCCTCAGGAATTTTTTTGGCGGGAATAATTTGCCGGCTATCCCGTCATTTACAATAAGTCTGTAGGAATCAATGCCGGAAATATAAAAATCCCTTACCCGCGTATCATCCGAATACTGAAGTCCGTAGGAAATATCAACGGGCACCCATCCCGGACCTTCAAAATAGACCTCGCACCAGTCGTGAAGATTCTTCCCGTATGGCGGCACCTTCCAACCGCTCTGCCATCGTACCGGGATACCTTTGTAACGCAGGAGTGACATAAACAGGAATGTTTGCATCCCGCAATCTCCCCTTCTGTTTTTAAGGACATATTCCGGAATATTTGGCATAATTGAATATTTAAGTGCTCCGGTCCACGTAATATTTTGGCTGAACCAGTTATATATCTTCCTGACAATCAAATATGGATTCCCTTCATCTTTTGTAATGCTGTCGGCCCGATGCATAATGTTTTCGGTAAAGCATATATGAGGTAGTTGTTCAGATGTAAAGTCTTTATATAATTCCGAATTTTTATTATAAGGCAGAACCTTCTGAAAAGCCGGATCAAGATATTGTCCATAAGATTCATAGCTGTACGACACATTGAATATCAGCGGGACTCCTTTCTGAGCCTTCGCTTCCATGTAAACTGTGCTGTGAACCGAGGAATCTCCTGAAAAAGTGCATTGGTCCTTTGACGCAGAAATAAACCTTATTTTCTGCTGTCCGGGATGGTTTTCCTTTGGGTATGGCAGCCAGCACCTGACAATTTCCCCGGCCGGCACAGCGTCAGAATCGACAATGATTGCATAATCAATCCTTATCTCAACCGGAACGACGGGTTTGAATTGTTTTTCGGATGCTTTAATTACTGACCGGGTGTGAGCATCTCGATGGATCATTTCGGGTTCCCGGGAATCCAGTGAGTCATAATGCTCCCTCTGAAATTTGAAATGCCTTAAAAGGTTCAGGTTGGAAGCTGCTCTGTTAAAGTACCTTTTTTCGCCGTTTATAATCCTGCATTCGAGCCAGTTCGCCTTTTCCCATGACGCCTTTTCCTCAGGTGTAAAATCGATTGCTTTTGACTTCAATTGTTCGTCAATCTCTTTTTCAGTTACAGGAAAATCAAGCTCAATCCGCCCGGCAATCTGTGCAAATGAATCGGCTTTATTGACCAGTTGCTTTTCATTTCCACAAACAGTTTTGATAGAATCAGCAAGAATCTTAACCCTTTTAAGATTCCCTGCATTAAATTCTGTCCCTATCCGGCCCAATATGGCGTTACAGTCAACAGGCTTCTCGCTGCAGCCGGAGAATATCAGGAACAAAATACCTGCAAAAACCGATACCGGAATTTTCATGTTGAAATGTAATCCGGCAAATTTATGAAATAAGTTCAACCTGATTCATAAATTACTTCTCAAACCAGGGAATTCCTGTTCTCGTAAATCTTCGTTATTGCATTAACAATATCATCCATATCGGCTTTGCTTCCAAGCAATATGCTCTGATAGAAAGTGACAGCCTGATCGCATAGCTGATCATTTCCGGGAAGCTGATTTTCTTCGCGCCACTGTTTTAACCTTGATTCCGGAAACAGTCTCTTATACCCCCTCGAATTAAAAGCTTCCTCAATCAGCCCGTCCCTATTCTGTTTGCCATAACCGCCATTGCACGGAATACCTTCTGCATTTAGGGTGCTTATGAATTTCTCTTTGGGAATGTTGTTAAATTTCTCCTTAATATACCTGAACGGATACAAATGGTACACTGCCCGGGTTGCCCCTTCAGCAAGCTTATAAGGAACGATCCCGGGTATTTCTTTGAGTTTCTTATCGAGGTAAAGTGCGTTCGACAACCTTACGTCATTATCCTTCTCAATCCTTTTCATCTGTGACATAAGAATAAGTGCCTGCGACTGCTGCATCCTGTAATTCATGCCATTGTACTGGTTACCCGATACAGGCTTCATTGCTCCATATGGCCTTCCGCAATTATGGTATGCATGACAGCGGTCCATCAGATCGTCGTCATTGCCAAGGATTGCACCGCCTTCACCTGCTGCCAGATGCTTTGAGTTCTGGAAGCTGAAGCATCCAAGATCGCCAAGTGTTCCTGTTTTCATTCCCCTGTACTCGGCAAGCCATGCCTGACAGGCATCTTCAATTACTTTAAGATTATGCCTTTTCGCAACTTTATTTACACTATCCATATCCACCGGCAATCCATAAATATGAACAGGAACAATAGCTACTGTCCTGTCAGTGATCCTCGCTTCAATCTTCGCCGGGTCGATCAGGAATGTCTCAGGGTCGCTGTCGACAAAAACCGGAAGCGCTTTGTGTGAAAAAATTACATTATAAGTTGCAATGAACGTGTAGGGTGAAACAAGAACCTCGTCGCCGGCATCTACTCCCAGAACCTGCAGCGCAGTAACCAGAGCCGTAGTTCCGCTGGCTGTTGCCAGGCATCGCTTTGCTCCCATCAGCTCGGCATACTTTTTTTCAAACTCGGTAACATGCTCCCCACTTCCGCGCCACCACCTACCCGAACGGAACATTTCAAGCATTCCCGGTTCGGCCGACTGATCCCAATATGGCCATTGCGGCCATGGACCCGGATGAACTTTCTCCCCTCCATTGATCGCAAGCTTCTTAATCTGGGTATTGTTAAAAGTTCCGAATGGCCTGAATGACAGGTTCATCATTGTACCAAGGAAACCTGCTGATGTTGCAGCAATTACCTGACGACGTGTAAATTTCCGTGCTTTCATGATTTGTCGGTTTATATTGGTTTGTAATGTTTTGGTTACTTAAAAATGCTATGTAAGTTAAACCGAAAAATTCCAATTTACAAACAGGAGTAAAAATGAAAAGATTATAATGGAAAGTGAAGGCAATTTTTCATTTATGAAGTTTAATTCTTAATTTCAGATTTTGGTAAATTGAATGATTACAGGATGATATTTCCCTGAACCCAGTATGCTCGAAAATCAATTTATTCACCCCATCCCCAAGGGGGAGTAAATTGATTTTCTTCGCTCCCCCTGGGGTCGGGGTAAACGAAGGAAGTCAATGGACAGAAGAAAGTTCATTTCACAGAGCGCAATGGTGACGGCTGGCAGCCTGGTTGCAGGCAAAGTCTCTGGCATGCTGAATTCTTCATTGCATGCCGATAACTTTTCTTCAGATCAGGATCTTTATGAACTCTTCAAAAGCCCCCGATTAGAATATCACCCTTTCGTAAGGTGGTGGTGGAACGGCGATAAGGTTGAACCCAGGGAAATTGTCAGGGAATTACGGCTATTGAAGGATGCCGGCATTGGTGGAGTGGAGATAAATCCGATTGAATTTCCGACCCGTTTTGAGGGAGATGACCTCGGTAAAGATTCACTTAAATGGCTGAGCGGGGAATGGATCGATATGCTGAAGGTTGCATTTGACGAAGCAAAATCGCTAGGTATGACATGCGACCTTATTGTGGGTTCGGGCTGGCCATTTGGAGCTGAATATCTTGAAGGAGAGGAACGGTCACAGATCGTTGTGATTGCTGTCAGAAAGCTTACCGGGCCTTTGGATTATGAGATTTCAAAGTTTGAGATTTTCAGAGAAGCTGACCCTGCTGTCAGTTCCCCGTTCCCTGGCAGGATTATGGAGCTTCTTTCGTTAAACCTGGTCCCTGATCCGCTGACCGGATTTGATGATATCAGACCGCTGCCGGCAGGTCCTGGGAATGAGACCATAAAAATCTCAATCCCCAGGGGAAAATACGCATTGTATGCCCTTGTGAAAATTAATGGATTTATGCAGGTGATCAACGGAGCGCCAGGCGCTACGGGTCCTGTACTGAATCATTACAACGTTGAAGCTGTTCTAAGATATCTTGACCGTATGTCGGATACTATTGAAAAAAGAATTGGCCACCTGTCTGACAATATCCGTGCACTATTCACTGACAGTATGGAGCTTGAAGGATCGAACTGGTCAACAGATATAATGGACCAGTTCAGGAAAAGACGCGGGTACGATCTTTACCCTTATCTGCCGTTTATCCTGTTTAAAACCGGAGCAATGGGGAACGTCACCGACTTTAAATACGGTGTTCCCATGTCTCCTGAGCTTGAAGCAATTGTCCGCCGGATGAGGTATGATTTTGAGCTGACCAAAGCTGAACTGCTTGAAGAACGTTTCGTAAAAACATTTGCAGGATGGTGCAGGCAGCTGAAAGTAAAATCACGTGCACAGGCTTACGGACGCGGTTTCTTCCCTCTCGAAACCAGCTTTTATTACGACATCCCCGAATCCGAATCATGGACTACAAACTGGCTGAAGCACAGGGTGGGCGAAGAGATGCCTGAGGATGATTACCGGCGCGGAAGGGCATACACAATGATCAACAAATATGTCTCATCGGCAGCCAATCTTACAGGGAAACGGCTTGTAAGCTGTGAGGAGATGACTGATACCTATACAGTTTTTAATACGACGCCTGAGAATCTAAAGATCGGCGGGGATCAGAGTGCCATAACGGGTGTTACCCATTCGGTGTTTCACGGATTTAACTATTCACCTCCTGAAGCCCCTTATCCGGGATGGATCCGGTACGGAGGATATTATAATGAGAACAATACCTGGTGGCCCTATTTTCACCTGTACAATGAGTATAAAGCCAGACTCTCAGCTATATTTCAGCATGTTACAATGTACACTGACATTGCAATTCTTCCCCCTAATGAAGATATGTGGGGCAATATTGGTTCCCAGATGGAACCATTTCCTTCCATCACGCAATGTGGAGTACATGACCCTTGTATGGGAGGCAATTAACAAGAACGGTAACGGGTGTGATTATGTATCTCAAAGGGTGATCAGGGATGCAGAAATGAAAAACGGGATAATGAATTATGGTCCAAAAGAATATCACACACTTTTTCTTGTTCAGGTTGACAGCCTGGATCCGGATTCAGCAAAGAAATTATTTGAGTTTGTCAGTTCAGGCGGGAGGATATTCTGTATTGAAGTGTATCCTTCAAAATCATTAGGCTGGAAGGATTTTGAAAAGCATGACAAGGAGGTAGCAGTTCTTGTTGAAAAAATGAAATCCTTTCCCGACCGGTTTATCCTGCTTAAGAAACCAGTCAAGGATTTCATAGGATGGTTCAGGGATGTACAAAAACAGTACCTCATTGAACCCCATCTGATAATTGAAGATCCCGATCCTTTTGTTATGCAGAACCGGTACCAGGCCGACGACCGTTCAGAAATCTTCTATATCATTCATTCTCACCTTTACAATTCACACAAAACAAAGGTCAGCTTTCCAAAAAAAATAGTGAGGAACAGACAGGCCTGGATCTTTAATCCGGAGGATGGGAACAGATACAGAGTGGCACTAGACAGGGATAACAGCCTCAATCTTGATCTCGGGCCGGCAGAATCATTGCTTTTCGTTTTTGACAGGCAAAAGAAGGGTCCGGATTGGAAACCGGTGCCGGTTGGGAATCCTTCTGCAAAAACAATCGGGACCGGGTGGAGCGTAGAATTCCGGCATTGTCACGATGGATCAGTGAAGGCTGTAAGGATGGATACTCTGCAGGATGTCAGGGATATACCGGATTTCGTAAATTTCGCGGGTGTGATTATTTACCGGAATTTCATCAATATTGATCATCCCCAACCCGGAATTCCTGAATCTCGGAAAAGTATGGGGGATTTCAGAATTGAAAGTAAACGGTAAGAATTGCGGGGTCAAATGGTATGGACGGAGAATTTTTAACATTGGAAATCTCCTGGTTCCAGGGGAAAATTTAATTGAAATAAAAGTTGTGACAACCATGGGCAACTATATGAAATCGCTTACTGATAATCCCATTGCCCAGTACTGGACGAATGAGAAGAACAAAATCCAGCCGCTGCAGTCGATGGGCATGATCGGCCCTGTCACCATATACTAATTTGAATAACTTTAAGACTTTATAGACTTTATGGACTTTAAGACTCCAAGACATATGAAAACTGCTAAATCTCTCGTATCCTTAATTTTACTTTTTATAACGCAGTTGACACCAGCTAAGGACTACAACGCTTCTCTTTTCGGAGTAAAATCCAACGGCACAACCCTGAACACCACATCAATTCAAAAGGGAATAGATTTTATTCATGAAAATGGCGGGGGAAGGCTGGTTTTTTATGTTGGAAGATACCTGACAGGGTCTGTTTATCTAAAGTCGAATGTCACAATTCAGCTTGAGGAAGGCGCAATACTTGCAGGTTCACTGAATCCGTTGGATTATGAGCTGAATTACAACTGGACAGCAATGATATTTGCACTTGACCAGAAGAACATCGGGATAACCGGCAAGGGGGTGATTGACGGGCGCGGATTCGAAGTGGCAAATAATCTTGTCGATCTCATCCAGAAGGGAGTTATCTCCGATCCCATGAAATATGACCGCCCCCGTGAGACGATCCGTCCCCAGAATATTTATTTCCGCGGTTGCAGAAATGTCAGAATTGAAGGCATCACCCTTAAGGATCCGGGGAGCTGGAACCAGCAGTATGACCAGTGCAGGAATATCATAATCGACAGGATCAGTGTTGACAGCAAATCATACTGGAATAACGACGGGGTGGATATTGTGGACTGTGACAGTGTGAGCGTCACAAATTCATATTTTGATGCAGCCGACGACGGAATATGTCTGAAATCCCACTCACCTGATTTTGTATGCCAGAATGTTTATATCCATAACAACACGGTAAGGACCAGTGCAAATGGAATCAAGTTCGGAACAGCTTCCTATGGCGGTTTCCGGAATATCAGGATCATAAAAAATCTTGTATTTGATACATTCAGGTCAGCCGTCACGTTCGCAGCCGTGGACGGCGGATTTGTGGAAAATGTAACTGTCGACAGCTTAAGATCGATCAATACGGGGAATGTAATTTTCCTGAGGATCGGGGAAAGAAATGCAGGTAAAAAGGGAAGAATGAATAACATCACAATATCCAACGTTTATGCGGAAGTTCCTGCAACAAAACCGGATGCAGGTTACAATTATGAGGGCCCGGTTGAGGACATGCCGCGGAATATATCACCTTCATCAATTGTTGGAATGCCTGATGCCCCGGTAGAAAATGTAACCATCAGGAACTTCGAGATCAGGTACCCCGGAGGCGGAAATTCTGCATTTGCAAAAGTGGGGCTGGATGAACTGGATAAGGTTCCTGAAATGCCTGCAAGCTACCCCGAGTTTTCAATGTTCAAAGAGCTTCCTGCCTGGGGATTTTATGTTCGTCATGCAAAGGGGATCACTTTCGAAAACGTGGTTCTGGTCTGCGAAAAAAAAGATTACAGGACTGCTGTAATACTTGATGATGTTCATAATGCAACGTTCAATTCTCTCAGGGTAACTGAGCCCGGGAGCAAAAAAGCGGCGGTCTACCAATCGGGATCAAGTAATGTGGTAATTAACCGCAAATAGATGGTTCAGGAAAGAATTTGTAGTCGCCCGTTTCCTGAGATAACAAGGCATTTCAAATGTTATATTTGCAGGATAATCAAGGCTTATGTGATCAACAACATCCGTATTTCTTTTGGTTTATAATTAATTTTAAAATAAACTCCGGTAAGAATGAAAACAAAAAATCTGAGCATGATTATTATGGCAGCGGGAATCTCGTTGTATACTTGTTCAAGTACAAGCCAGACTGCACCGCAGCAAAAACTTGCACTGAAAGATAATTGGGCTATCCAGTCCTCAAAGGACGTCAGCGTGGATGGCAAAACAATTTCCACCACCTCTTTTCAGCCTGAAAAATGGTATCCAACCACTGTACCCTCGACTGTGTTTGGGACACTTGTGGAGAATAAAGTATACCCCGATCCATATTATGGAACAAACATTGAGAAAATACCCGGCTATTCTGCACGGAGAGGCGCCGAAATGCCGGAAAACAGTCCCTTCAAAGCTTCATGGTGGTACCGGACAACCTTTAAACTCCCTGCTGAATTTAAAGGCCAGAACACCTGGATTAAATTCCACAGCATAAACTATAAAGCCAATATCTGGCTGAATGGACACATGGTGGCAGATACAAATGAGATTCAGGGTGCATACCGCTTGTACAATCTTAATATCACTCAATTTGCCCTTACCGGACAGGAGAACTGCCTTGCACTCGAGATCCTGCCGCCAAAAGGAAACGATCTGACAATTACATGGGTCGACTGGAATCCGACCCCGCCCGACAGGGGAATGGGTATCTGGTACGATGTTTCGGTAAATTCAACCGGTCCTGTATCAGTTGATAACCCAAGGATAAAGACTAAACTTAACCTTCCCTCAACAGACAAGGCAAGTCTCACAATTTCAGCTGATTTAACAAATACCACCGACCAAAAGATCACGGGAGTTCTTAAGGGTATAATTGAGAATATAGTTTTCTCACAGGATATAACCCTGGCTCCCAAGGAAACACGGCAGGTTAGTTTTACCCCTGACAAATTCAGTCAGCTCGAAATTTCAAATCCAAGATTGTGGTGGCCCTATACAGTTGGTCCCCAGAACCTTTATGATCTGAATATAAGTTTTGAGATCAGGAAAAAAGTCTCAGATTCGGAAAAAGTCCGTTTCGGGATCCGCGAAATAACTTCATGGATGAACAATTTTGACGGGAAACGTACCCGGGTTTTCCAGATTAATGGAAAGAATATTGTTATCAGGGGAGGCGGTTATGTTGAAGATATGATGCTTCGTCCATCGGATAAACGGGTGGATACCGACCTGCAGTACGCAAAACATATGGGATTGAATGCACTTCGTATGGAAGCACCCAGGGGATCAGATTACCTGTTTGAAAAATGTGATGAGGAAGGGATCCTGCTTATGGTAGGATGGTGCTGCTGCAGTTCCTGGGAACAATGGAAACGCTGGACACCAAATGTGGAGATGATTGCGCAGAAGAGCTGGAGCGACCAGATTGTTCACCTCAGGAACCATCCTTCCGTATTCAACTGGCTTTATGGAAGCGATAACTTCCCCCCGGCGAATGTTGAAAAAATGTACATACAGGTGCTCAACGATCTTGACGGCACAAGACCATATCAGTCATCGGCAACCCAGGATTCAAGTTCAATCGCGGGATATACAGGGCTCTGGATGGGTCCGTATCCGAAAGTGTATGCCTATTTCCCGCCCGTCTACTGGTACAGTAAACTTGAATTCAATACTGAAGCCGGTCCATCCGGTGAGCAGATCCCTCCGGTAGAAAGCATGCGCAAAATGATGCCTGCCGAAGATCTATGGCCGATGAGTTCATCGTGGGATATCCGTCTTCACAAGGCATTCTATCCTGAAGCACGAAAAGCACTTTATTCACGCTATGGGCAACCAGCAGGGCTGGAGGAATACAGCATGAAGTCACAGGTTCTCCAGTATGAGGCAACAAGAGCCATGTTTGAAGCATTTGCTGCCAACAAGTATCGGTCAAGCGGAATAATTTACTGGATGTACAACTCTGCATGGCCAAGCATGTACTGGCAGTTTTATGATTATTTCTTTGCGCCCAACGGATCATTCTACGGGACCAGAAAAGCCTGCGAGCTTTTGCATATCCAGTATTCATATGATGATAACTCAATACGGGTCGTCAACAGCAATTATAAAGACTTTGCCGGTCTGAAGGCAACTGCAAAGCTATATAACCAGAATATGGAAGAAAAATACTCAGCAGAATCGCCGGTTGATATAAAATCAGATGAAAGCAAAAAGGTTATCATCCCTGAATGGCCGAAGGATGCTGGCGACGTTTTCTTCCTGAAACTTGTTCTTAACGATAATACCGGGAAAGAGATCTCCTCAAACTTCTACTGGTTATCTTCAAAAGGTGACGAAAAGGCTGATTTTACTGCCCTGAATTCTCTTCCAAAAGTTGGCCTTAACTTCTTTGTAACCTCCTTCACCCAGGATATGGGCAAATGGACTGCAGTAATTGAAATCGAGAATCTCTCATCATCACTGGCTTTCTCGGTCAATCCTAAAATCCTGAAGGCTAATTCAAAGGATTTGGTGTTGCCGGTTTTCTGGAGCGACAATTACTTCTCACTCCTTCCAAAGGAAAAACGGGTGCTGAAAGTTGAATTTAATGCTGAGGATTTAAAAGGTGAAACACCTGTAGTGGCAATTGACGGGTGGAATATATTACATACGGAGAAGGAATTAAGATAATCTCATTCCCTGAAAATATTATATTGTTCTAAAGATCTATTAACCACTGAGTTACTCTGTATAATTCAGTGGTTAATAGCCCTTAACTGTAAAGTCAGCAGCGCCCCTATCTTGTTGGTGCTATACGTGCAACCCAGCCGCCTCCTGAAGCCAGTTTGAGCTTCAAAACATCTCCTGCGCTAAAATCCATTTCGATCCTCTTATAATCCTCAGCCCTTTTGCCGGCATTTACACCGTCAATAATTGCCTCAAGCCTGTATTTGCCCGGCTCCAGGAAACCAGTCTCCAGATCGAAATTACGTTCGCTCCAGTCGGTAATTGCGCCTATATACCATTCTTTTCCTGATCTGCGTCCCAATATTGTATATTTTGCGATTTTACCCAGCAGCAATTTTGTTTCATCCCATACCACAGGTATTTTCTTTAAAAAATCAGTGCACTCCTTTTCACGGTAATAATCGGAAGGAGAATCGGGGAGCATTGTCAATGGGCTGTTCAGTATAACAAACAAGGCCATGGCATGGGCCCGGGTCCCCTGCCCCATTGGATAATCTCCTATCGGACGGAAATTGTCTTTTGTTGAATTGCGCATGGTTGCAGGGATATAGTCCATTGGTCCGGCAAACATCCGGATATACGGCAGAAGGTTATGATGTACAGGATTGTCATAATTCGTTCCGCCGTTATATTCAAACTCAATAAGTGCCTCCCTGGTAAGCACATTGGGGTACTTGCGGCTTAATCCGCACGGCTTATAAGCACCGTGGAAATCCACTACCAGTTTTCGCGCGGCAGCTTCCCGGGCAACCGCCTCATAAAACATGACCATTGGCTGATCGTCGCGGTTCATAAAGTCGACTTTGATCCCCTTTATTCCCCACTTCTCAAACTGGTCGAAAGCCTGGTCCCATTGCTTCTGAAGGGTGTGCCAGACCATCCAGAGCATTATATCCACTCCTTTGGATCTGCCATAAGCAACAACGTCCGGTATATCCAATCCCTGAACAACCTTCAGCAGATCATCCCTTGAGCTCCATCCGTCGTCAAAAAGGAAATATCTGAATCCGTTTACGGCGCAAAAATCGATAAAGTACTTAGCTGTTTCGGTGTTAATTCCTGCCTTGAAATCAACTCCGTAAATATTGTCTTTTGCCCACCAGTCGAACATTACCACGCCGGGCTTTATCCACGAAATATCCTTAACAGCACAGGGTGAGGCAAGCAGATATACCATGCTGTTTGAAATGAGATCCTTTTCATCACCGGCAACTGCAAAAATACGCCAGGGGTAATTTCTTGTTCCACTGACTCTTGCAATGTAGTCGTATGTCCCGGCTACCTGACTCTGTACATATGCACTGCCGGTATTAGTCAATGTCTTTGGAACGGGCGGGTTGGCGGTAGAAAGTTGAGCCCGGCCGGTCCCTTTAAACCATAACCCGGGATAATTGTAAAGGTCGGCCTCTGTTACCATTACGAAGAGTCCGTTCTGTTTTTCAACAAGCAGGGGTAAATTACACAACTTATCCTTTTCAATTCCGGTTAGCTTGGTATGCTCATAAGGCGTTTCATACGCTGAATTAAAGGTTTCCGACGATTGAAACCTCACAGAATCGCCTGGATCAAAATACAGATCAACATTTTCCCTGATAATCCTCAGACTGTCTTTCGACGATGTTGATAACCGGTAAGCAAGCCCCTCATTGAACAATCTGAAGGTAATGCCGTGATTGTTCCGGAATCTGATTTCCAATTCATTATAAGTACTGGTAAGGGTTGCTGCCTTATCACGGATTTCAGGATTGATAGTTTCGTTACCTGAATTCTGCGTTATTCTTTGTACTTTATATTCGTCATCCACTGGCACCACATAGCGGGTATCAAGGGAAATGTTTGCGAGTTTAAAGACAGCATTGCGCCCTTTTAAAAGGGCCACATAAATACCATTGTCAATTTCAATTCCGACTGTCAGCTTCCCGTCGGGCGAAGTTAGTCCATACTTCTGGGCAGATATGGAAAAGCTGAAACACACCAATGAAGACAGAAGTATAAGTTTTTTCATTTGCAGGTATTTTAATTTTTTGAAATTCCGATATTACAGTTTGGGAGCCGGGGATCCGGCTTTTTTAAAAAAATCAGTATTCAACCCTGAAATCTTTATAATTGACAGGAGGATAAGGATCTGCAGTCACGGACAATACAAAGCCCGGGCCATTTTTGCACCATTCATAAAAGTCATTCAGTTGTTGGCTCGATCCTTCAGCTTCAATATATACACTTCCATCGGGCATGTTCCTGACAAAGCCAGCAATTCCTTTTCTCCTGGCCTCCCTCACAGCATTCCACCTGAATCCAACGCCCTGAACACGTCCTTTTATTTGAATCTTGTAAAGCAGTTTTTCATCCATGGCAACAAAAATCTTTTTGACCTGAAAGAACCACTTATAAAATTACGAAAAATTAATCTTTTCTAACCACAGCCTGCTCCGATCCATCCACCATAATTAGATCACTTATTCTATATATTTGCTTTGATAATTTCACTTTTATAACTTTATCCTGAAGAACAAATCTGAGTTTTGAAATCAGGAGTTAAAACAAAACAGAGCTTTGTTTAGTTGTTTTGAGAGTTAAAGAAACATATTGACGAGCTTGATAATATCAACTCATAAATGCTATGAAATACAGAAAATTCGGAAAAACAGGATGGGATATAAGTGAAATAGGCTATGGCATGTGGGGAATGGGTGGCTGGACAGGTTCAGATGATGAGGAATCATTGCATTCCCTTCAGCTCGCAGCTGATACGGGATGTAATTTCTTTGACACAGCCTGGGGTTATGGCAGCGGGAAAAGCGAAAGCTTACTTGGAAGGCTTATTAAGGAAAACAAGGATAAAAAGCTTTATACTGCTACCAAAATTCCGCCTAAAAACTTCAGATGGCCGGCAAGAGAGGAATTTACGCTTGACGATTGTTTCCCTCCTGACCATATCGAGGAATATGTTGAAAAAAGCCTTAAGAATGCAGGTCTCGATTCATTCGATCTTATGCAGTTCCATACCTGGGAAGACCACTGGCTCAACGACGAACGAGGCATCAACAAAATGCTTGAACTGAAAAAACAAGGTTTGTTCCATGCAATAGGCATCAGCCTTAACAGGTGGGAACCATGGAACGGCGTCAGGGCAGTAAGAAGCGGACTGATTGATGCTGTCCAGGTAATTTATAACATCTTCGACCAGAATCCCAAAGACGCGCTTTTTCCGGCATGTCGAGAAATGAATGTTGCTGTCATCGCCAGGGTCCCATTTGACGAAGGTTCACTTACCGGAACTCTGACAAAAAGCAGTAAATGGCCGTTCGGAGACTGGAGAAATACCTACTTTGTTCCCGAGAACCTCATATCCAGCGTTGAGCATGCCGATGCTCTCAAGCCGCTTGTCCCGAAGGGAACGACCATGTCGGAGATGTCCCTCAGGTTTATCCTTGGAGAGCCAGCTGTAAGCACCATTATACCGGGCATGCGGAAACCCGGTCATGTAAAGACAAACCTGGGAGCCAGCGATGCCGGCCTGCTAAGTCCGGCCCTTATGAAAGAACTTGAGAAACACCGCTGGGACCGCAAGCCAACCAAATGGTCTCAGTAGTTTGAATTGCAGCTGGCTTCAGCCAAGGATTAACGATCAAGAATTCGTATGGGCTTTAGCCCGATCTTGTTTTATTGTTATTTAAATAACAGTGGTGCAAACTCGTTCAGATCCCTGCGCCAGGTATGCCACTCATGATATGTACCCTGCGAAACATAGCCTGTCGATTTGATTCCAAGATCTTCAAGCTTTTTCCTCGACTCATTCATCATATTGATAAACTGAGTCTCTCCTGATCCTGCTCCGAACCAGAGAACCTTTACTTTCCTGTTAAAAGAGGCAGCATCTGCAAAAGCACCTTTAAATGCTGTCTTCGGGTCATCCATAATATTACCTATAATTGCAGCGCTGAATAATCCATAATGTGAGAACAGCTCGAGGTGATTAAGCCCAATCAGCATTGTCTGAAGCCCTCCCATAGACAAGCCTGCCATTGCCCGGCTTTCCCTGGCAGGTATTGTGCGGTAAAAGGAATCAATTCCAGGAATGATTTCTTTAATATAAACCTGCTCAAGGGTTTCCGCCATCTTCGTCATGTCCCTTGCAGAAAAACCCTGTTGAGTGGCTGGCGCATCCTTAACTGTGGCGTAGCCGTTATCCATTACGATAATCATAGGGACCGCCTTCTTCTCCGCGATCAAATTATCCGTTATGAAGCTCACATGACCCTGCAGCGACCATCCTCTTTCATTCTCTCCTGCTCCGTGAAGGAGGTACAATACAGGGTAACGCTTGCCCGTATTCTTTTCATAGTCGGGAGGAGTATAAATAAATGCCCTTCTCCATTTGCCAGTAATAACCGAAAAATACCAGTGCTCCCTTACATCTCCGTGCGGGACATTCCTTGCATCGAAAAAATTCTCTCCTGGCACAGGTATTTCAATCCCGCCGGTTGGTCTGCTGTAACCAAAATAGGTGTCGCTTCCCGGATCATTGACCCTCACCCCGTCGACAATGAACCAGTAATAATGGAATCCGGGTCCGGCTTTATTAATGACGGCATTCCAGTTCCCCATGGAATCCTTTACCAGATCAACAGGTTTGGGATACAATCCGTCGCCGCCCTGAACCTGGACCTTTGTTGCTTCAGGGGCTTTAAGGCGGACATACACGCTGTTATCAGCTGAAATTTTTGGGAACTCAGCACCCTGGATATTTGATGCTGCGGGTTTAAACGCTGAATCGGATTGTCCTGTAGTCAGTTGACCGAAGAAAACTAATACTGCCAAAAGGCTGCATGTCTTTTTAAATAATCGCACCATGTTAAACTTAATTTTAAATTATTGATAGAAACTCAATTATCAGGGAATAAAGTAAATTAGTATAAAATTAATTAAAGTTCCTTAGAAAATACACCTGATTATGGAATCAAATGATAAGGACAAAATCGAACAAATAAATAAGCTCCGGAAGAAAGCTAATTCCTTTTATACCAGGAGGTCGAAAGTCTACAGATCCTTTCTGGAGATGGAGAAGAATACCTATGCTGACGGGGCGCTGAAGAAAAAGCATAAAGAGCTTATCGCAACCGGGATCTCTATTGCAATGAATGTTCTGGAATACTACCGGATATAATATCCATAAACCGGATTGTTTTCTTCCGGGTTCTGAGCGTTTATTTCCAGTGCCCGGCAGTTCCTTTAATTTTTTTCTCGATTTATTTTTCACTTTTGCTGAACAACTTCTGTTGTTCCGTTGTTCTTAAGGTTATAAATTAAAATCAAAATCGCTATGAGAAAATTATTTTTATTTTTGTTGGTTGTTTTTACAGTGACCCAATTGTGGGCACAGGAAAAGAAAGAAGACAGGAACTTCAGAATACCTTTAATAGGTGAAAAAGCTCCGTCATTCACCGCTCAGGCCACAACAGGGGTTGTTAACTTTCCTTCTGATTATGGCCGTAACTGGAAAATTTTGTTCAGTCATCCACAGGATTTTACGCCCGTTTGTTCTTCAGAAATTCTGGAGCTTGCAAATCTTCAGTCTGAATTTGAAAAGATGGGAGTAAAGATAGTTGTTCTTTCAGCCGATCCGCTTAGCACTCACAATGACTGGAAGAAAGCTTTGGAATCGCTTAATTACAAGGGGAGGACTCCGGTAAAAATCAAGTTCCCGATAGTTGATGATCAGAGCCTTGTTGTATCAAAAATGTACGGGATGATTCATGCACCATCCAATACCACAAGAGATGTCAGGGGTGTATTTATTATTGATCCCGAAAACACAATTCAGGTAATCTACTTCTACCCTTCCAAAGTTGGAAGGAGCACCGAGGAACTTCTGAGGACAATTACAGCTCTTCAGACAGTTGCAAAGGAACAGGTTATGACGCCTGCCGACTGGAAAGCCGGGAACGATGCTTTTATTCCTTACCTGCCGAAAGCCGGTGACGATAAGAAAGCCACATCAAATACAGATAACATTTACAATGTTTCATGGTTCATGACTTTAAAGAAGTTGAGTAATTAAGTTAATTATTGCAATTTCGTAGCGATTGGCCAGTCATTGATTGGTCAAAGTTACAGGAGGGGTACTGCGGCCAGTACCCCTTCTTATTTTTTAATGCCACTGCTTTTTTGAAAAGATGATCTGATAAATTGTACTAACTTCACCCGATAAAACCCTTAAAAATCAAAATATGAAAAGGAAGAATTTTATAATCGCAGTGATTTTATGTTGTTCTTCTGTAATACCAATTAATGCCCAGAATAAGGATAAGGCAGTTTTCAGGGAGTCACGGCCTGGTTTTTACCAGAATTCCATTCTCAGGGATGACAGGGAAGTGAAGGAGAAAGCCGAACCGGCAAGACCCAATAAGAGCTTTTCTGTTGACCTGACAACCGTTGTGTTACCCAACAAGATAGACCTTTATAAGAACCAGCAATGGCATAATCCACCCATTTCGCAGGGTAATACAAGCACTTGCTGGTGTTTCAGCACAACTTCATTCCTCGAAACCGAAGCTTACAGAATTAATAAAATACAGGTAAAACTATCAGAAATGTTCACCGTATACTGGGAATATGTTGAAAAAGCCAGGCGATTTATTCAGGAGAGGGGAAATTCGCTTTTCGACGAAGGTTCAGAGGCCAATGCGGTAACAAGGATCTGGGAAAAATACGGGGCAGTTCCTGAAGAAGCATACACAGGATTGCTGAACGGCCGTAAATATCATAATCATGAAGCAATGGCAGATGAGATGAAAAGCTATCTCCGGTCAATAAAAGAAAGCGCTTCGTGGGATGAGGAGACTGCAATAACCACGATCAGATCGATAATGGATCATTATATGGGTGTACCCCCGGCGGAGGTCATGGTTAACGGGAAAAAGCTCACTCCGGTACAGTATCTGAAAGAAGTAGTCAAAATCAATCCGGATGATTACGTTGATATTCTTTCCTATACCCAGCAACCCTTTTTTAAGCAGGTTGAATACCAGGTACCCGATAACTGGTGGCACAATGCTGAATATTTCAATGTTCCCCTTGAAGTCTATATGTCAGCGTTGAAGAATGCGATCAGAAAAGGCTTTACAGTGAGCATAGGCGGAGATGTGTCGGAACCAGGTTTTGACAGGATGACACAATGTGCAGTTATTCCCGATTTTGATATCCCTTCAGCCAACATAAATGATGATGCCCGGGAGTTCAGGTTCGCCAACCAGACTACAACCGATGATCATGGGTTGCACCTGGTCGGTTATCTTGAAAAGGATGGTAAAGACTGGTATCTGATTAAGGACTCGGGTTCCGGGTCACGAAACAATGATGCCAATGCAAAAGAATTTGGATATTACTTCTTTTCCGAAGATTATGTGAAGTTGAAAATGATGGACTTCATGGTACACAGGGATGCGGTAAAGGACCTTCTTTCAAAATTTAAATGAGTTTTGATTTCACTGTTGATGAGGGCAGCTTTGGGAAATTTGGCCTTACATTCACAAAAAATCCATAGAAAGCTGGCTATTAAGATTTTATTGTTGTGCATGCCTTCTACGTACAAATAAATAGTTTGCAGTAACCCTGTACCTCCCAAGGTCTCTTATTATCCTGAATATCACACCCATGCCTGCAAGTGCAAAGATCATCATCTGCCACGAAACCCAGTCCCAACCGCCATATTTCCAGCACAGCAGACCCACAAAGGTCCCTACCGACCCGCCAATAAAATAGGACGTCATATAAACAGTGTTTATACGGCTGTTTGAGGTTTCATCAAGGGTATAAATCAGTGACACATTGGTTACCTGGTTCGCCGGGATACCTATGTTAAGCAGTAAAACGGCTATTGCCAGCATTGCCACTGACCCCGGAAAAAGTTTCATCTGAATCAGGCTTAATATGACAAGTGAGATGGACATAAATAACAGGCTTGTTGTATTACCCCTGTCGGCCAGCTTGCCAAAGGTTGGAGTAAGCAATGGTCCCGCAATGGCAACAAACCCAAAAAGTCCGATGGCATCAGAATGAAAGTTGAAAGGAGCCCCGCTCAGATAGAAAGTAAGGGTCGTCCAGAAGGAACAGAAAACCCCAAAAAGTAAGCCTCCGGCAAGTGCAGTCTGTCTGAGCAGTGAAAACCTTTTTAATTGCGACAATGATGATTTCAACAATTGAAAATAATGACCCCTGAATTCACTTTTTACATCGGGCAGATTTACCCTGAGCAGCAGGATAATCGAAAGTGTAAGTAAGGCAGAGAGACCGTAAACATATCGCCAGCCCAACCATTCTCCAATGAAACCGCTTATTACCCTGGAAACCAGTATTCCGGTAAGTATCCCTGAGAAGATTATTCCTACGGTTTTTCCCCGTGTAACATGATCGAGACTTGCCGCCATGGGCATGATTACCTGGGGCGATACCGAAAGAAGACCTATCAGGATGCTTAACAGCCATACTTCAAGAACGCTGACCGCTGTTGCCATAAAGAGAAGGGCAATAAAAAGCAGCGATAGCAGCGTAAGTATTAACTTTTTCCTGTTTACTTTATCCCCAAGCGGGGTGATGAAAAAGAGTCCCAGCCCAAAGCCTATCTGTGAGAGCATCGATATAAGACCAGCCTGGCTTTCAGTTATCTTCAGGGAGAGGGCAATTTCCTTCAGGATTGGCTGGTAGAAACTGACATTAGCAGCTGAAGCTCCTGCAGCAACTGCCATTAATATAACCTGAAATCTTGTCAAAGCTGGATTTTCTTCCATGACTTACTTATTATAAAATTGTCATACGTAACCTGATCTATAAGAATTCTATAACAACAGAATAAAATCAATTGTTCTCAATAAGGAAGACTTTAATGGAAAATATGGATCCATAGTACTCTCTTTCAAAAATTTAAAGCCTGTTCTAAAAAATGTAAGGTTTTAGTAAAAAATTGTAATCCATTGACGCAAAATTGCAATCTCCTGTCCAGAATTAGGCAGAACTTTATTTTAAATATGACGACGGGAAATTCGTTTTGAAGAATTGCTGGTCAAACCTGGGGAAATTCTATACATGGGAAATTTTGTCAAAGAGAACCATTCTGATGGCTATAACGTATTTAAAGCCGGAAACGGTGACAACATAATCAATATCGTTTATGCGAGGATCCTCGATCTTGCCATTACTGACATAACAATGCCTGAGGCTCAAAGAACCGGACCCGAACAAAGGGCGGAACACGATCAAAGAACTGGTCAAACTCCAGGGGTAAGATTGAAAACCAGAACCACGATTGAAACCAGGATTGAAGGGCTTGTGACATTTGACGGAGGGGCCCTGAACAAGCCTCCTGATATCAATGAATTGAAGCTCAGGATCACAAACCTGCTCATTGAACGGGAGAAATTTATGCCCCAATACGGATCAACAGCAGGAACCTGCTATCAGGAAACATTGCCGTGTCCTATGGATGAGATCTTTATGACAAAGATCGATCGTATAATTAACGATAATATAAAAAGTCTTGAATTCGATGTTGGCATGCTGCAGAGAGAAATGGGAATGAGCCGTGTGCAGTTGTACCGGAAAGTTAAAGCTCTTTCCGGCGTTTCTCCAAGTGTAATGATTAACAACCATCGTATGCAGCGCGCTGCAAAGCTTATCCACGGAAAAGCAGGCAATCTTGCTGAAATTTCACTCAGTGTTGGTTTTACCAACCCGTCATATTTTTCAAAACGCTTCAGGGAATTTTATGGCAGATCACCAAGAACCTTTTCAAAGCAACCCACCAGGGAATATTCTGAACTTTAAAACTGATTATATATCCCGGCATAAGCAATTCTTTTTAAAATCATTTACTTTTGTTATTATCAAAAAGTGAGAACTTTCACTCTGTAAAAGGTTGGTGGCTCTCACACTCGAGACTGATCAGATAGGAAAATCTCATTCTTACTATGGGTTTCTATAAAGCTCCGGGAATAATGCACTTCTTTTACGGTTTGAAATATGTACTTGCGTACAGGTTTCGAAAAGAAAAAACTCCGCTCATTTGCGGTCTGGTGATGCATAATAAATGCAACCTGAAATGCCTTCATTGCAGAATACCGGAGCGTCCATCTTACATCCTTGGATTTGAAGAATCGAAAAGTATAATCGACTCTTTTTACAGTGAAGGAGGGAGGACCATTTATTTTGAAGGGGGAGAGCCGTTTCTCTGGCATGATAAGGAATACCAGCTTGACGATGTAGTCAAATACGCACATAATAAGGGATTCCTGTCAACAATTATCTATACGAACGGTACTTTCCCGATCGAAACTTCAGCGGATACTGTTTTTATCAGCCTTGATGGACTGAAAGAAACCAATGATAGATTGCGGGGAAAAGTATTTGACAGGATAATGCAAAATATATACACATCAAAGCACCCTTCGCTTTATGTCAACTTTACTATTAATAACTACAACAGGAATGAGATTCTGAATTTCTGCGATTTTGTAAATGGAGTGAAAAAAATCAAAGGGATTTTCTTTTATTTCCATTCACCCTACTACGGATATGATGATCTGTTTATTTCGAATGACGCGAAAAAGGAGATTTTAACCAGCTTAATTCAAAACAAAAACAAATACAAAATTTTGAATTCCAAAGCAGGGTTGAAATCTTCTCTGAAGAACAACTGGAACCGTCCTTTGGAAATCTGCCGGATATATGAAGGAGGCAGAATATTCTCCTGCTGCCGGTATCCGGGCAATAAAGAGCTTTGCAGGAATTGCGGGTATCTGAGTTATGCAGAAATAGACCAGGTTTTAAAATTCAAACCTTCTGCAATCAAAAATGCAATTAAATATTTTTAAAGCAATTAAATGCTTAAGACATATTTGCAGAAAAGAATATACCGGAACCTCACGGGAGAAAGCCAGTTCATCCTGAGAAATACACCACCCACGATGGAGTATTTGTGTTCTGAATTTCAGGATATTAATGAACTGGGACTTTATATTCATATTCCGTTTTGCCGTTATATTTGTCCTTATTGCCCTTATAATAAAGAACTTTACCGGGATGATTTAGTTAAAAAATATACGTCTTCTGTAATCACCGAAATTGATTATTATGCTTCGATAGCAGGAAAGAGACCTGTCACCTCTTTTTATATTGGCGGCGGTACTCCGACAACAATGCTTAATAACGGTATTGAAACCATCATAAACCATGTATATAAGTCATTTAATATGGCTTGCGGCGTGCATATTGAAAGTCATCCGAATGATCTGAGCAAAGAGAACCTGAATAACCTGAAATCGTTAGGGGTTAAATACCTGAGTATAGGAGTTGAAGCATTGCAGGACAGACATTTACGAACTTTGAACCGTCCATATACTGTAACTGAAGTTAAACAATCAGTTGAGAGAGCCGTAAATGCGGGTTTTGATTGTGTAAATGTTGATTTTATTTTTTCATTGCCAAACCAGACATACAATGAAATTGAACAGGCCGGGAACACTCTTGCTGAGATGGGCGTTCAGCAGGCTGCCACTTACCCGTTATTTCAGTTTCCATATACAAAAATGGGACAGGATGCTGATAATCATAAATCGAAAGCACTCCTGCTGTTGAAGAGGCGGAAAATGCTGAAGATCCTGGAGAATATTTTTTACGATTCAGGTTTTGAAAGGTCCTCTGTTTGGGCTTTCACAAAAAAGGGAACCACGAAATACTGTTCAGTTACGGTTCCGCTTTATCTTGGACTTGGAGCAAGCGGAGGAAGTTACCTTAATGATATTTTTTTCCTTAATACCTTTAATGTTGCTGAGTACATTAAGTCCACAAGCCGGGAAAAAATGCCCATTGCGCTTTCTGTAAATTTAAGTGAGGAAATGCAAATGGCTGGCTGGCTTTATTGGAGGATCTATGAAACCAGGTTCCTTAAGTATGATTTCCTCAGAAGATTTGGAGTGGATTTTGACAACAAATTCGGAAAGATCATGAGATTCTTGTCATTTGCCGGATTTCTGAAAGACGACAGCCGGCAGATAGTGCTTACTGACAAGGGATCCTATTGGCTTCATGCATTTGAAGACTGGTTCTCAATTGATTTTATCGGCAGACTGTGGGGAGATTCGAAACGAACGCCATGGCCTGAAAAAACAGTCTTGATTTAGTTTGCAACAGAATCTGACTGGCTTTACCCGCAACCAGCCTAAATAATAATTCTTCCCTCCTTTAATTGAGCAAGGGTGACCAAAGGATATAGTTTTGTTGAAACAATAGTCTGAACAATAATTGTATTTTGTTGATTAATTGCAGGGTCAGATAACTTATCCTGCCTTTCCTCTTTATTATTCCTCGCAATAATTACTATTATACCGGTTATTATGAATTTCAATAATAATCCCACCAGCACAACCACGTAAATCAACTTTCTGTTCTTTTTCTTCATTTCCACATGTACTGAATATGAATAACAACTTCATACCTGATTTGTTGTGGCCAGGGTCAAATTATTTTTATATTGCCTGATCATGTCATCATTTGCTGCAAGCCTGCTTCATCACTGCATCCTTGTACTTATCCATTACCTCCTTATTCAGATTAAGTGGAGGCTTTGCTCCTTCCGGCAGGAAAGATCTATAAGGGTGCTCTGTAAGCGCTGCCTTTTAATTGCTGGATTTCATAGGTACAATAGTAAAAACTACTATTTGCCGGTAAGTATCAGCTTTTATTCCTAAATTACACTTTTAACAAGGCGAATCAGAGATATTAGAATGGAGCAAAGTAAGTTTTCGTTGAGAGTCAGGATTTCAAGTTTCAGATATGCATTCAACGGCTTAAAGACCGTAATCCGGGATGAACATAATGCATGGATCCAGCTTGCAGTGGGCTTGTGCGTCATAGTAGCAGGAGTTGTTTTTAAAATAACAACTGCCGAGTGGATTGCCGTAGTTTTTGCCTCAGGATTGGTTTTGTCTCTTGAAGTAATTAATACTTCGGTTGAGAAGCTTTCGGATTTTGTTTCTCCCGAAAATCATGAAGCAATAAAGAAAGTCAAAGATATTTCTGCAGCAGGAGTTTTAATAGGTTCAATTACAGCAACAATAATAGGTCTGATAATTTTTGTGCCAAAGATCATTGGACTGCTGATTAAACTAGTTCCTAACAGGTAATCCTGGTCCAGGACCGGCTTTTGGCACAAGTGAGGATATTTATACAAAATACCAGATCGTTGAACAAATCACAACTTTTCCTGTTACTATAAATAGGAAAAGTTTTAAAATGCCGATAAATAAAATCCATAGAAAATACAAACTGTTTTTGATACTGATAGTCTTTATGCTATTCCTGGTTTCCTGCATGAGTTCACTCTGTCCCGCTTATACAAGCCAGGCCGTCTATAATTCCAAGGAGTTGTCAAGGACATTGAGAAAGTAGGTTCCCGGATTAGTTGTGGCCCTGACCTATACTGCCGGAATAATATTCTTTCCATTCCAGTATTCCAGGTTTAAATATAATCTTCCGAACCTGGCAAAATCGAATGCCAATCCAGTAAACCTTTTATTCCTGATCCCGGGAAGATATTTCATCAAATGCTTAATTTTGACGGATATATAATTGTCACATTAATAATGCAAAATGCATAAAATGTAACAGTCATAAATAGAGTTTTAACCAATGCCAAAACATATAGGAATAGTCGCATGCAGTTACGAAGGAGCAGCTCTTTGCTATCAGACTATCTGCAATGAAGGGCCAAGGTTCCTGGGGGAACATGCTCATCCGGAGATCAGTCTTCACAATTATCCGCTTAATGAATACATGAAATTCATAAAGCGGGGCGATTGGGAAGGAGTAGGAAAGCTGATGTTGTCATCCTCTGAGAAATTATTCAGATGCGGTGCTGAATTTTTAATAAGTCCCGATAATACCATCCATCAGTCATATTCTTATGTTATTAAAAGATCACCACTTCCCTGGCTAAATATCGGAAAAGAGGTAGCCAGGATTGCTGAGACTAATAATTATAAAAAGCTTGGAATTCTAGGCACAAAGTTTTTGATGGAAGGGCCGGTTTACCCTGAGATCCTTGAGGAAAGTAAAATAGATTATTGTATTCCCGGAGAAGAGCAGAGAATGAAAATCAATAGTATTATTTTTAATGAACTGGTTTATGGCATTATCAAGGAAGTGTCGAAGAAATATTTCCTGATTGTCATTAATGAACTAAAATCACTGGGATGTGATTCAGTTGTTCTTGGATGTACCGAGATACCATTAATCGTTCTTCCGGAAGAATCTCCATTGCCGGTATTGGATTCCACAAGGGTATTGGCAAGGGCAGCATTAAAATATTCAGTCGAAAACAGTAGTTATGATCCTATCCCAACCTGACACTACACAGGTGAATCAGGGAAATCAGAACCCTGAAAGAATTCAGGATTAACGTAGTGTCAGGCACAGCCGTTTTTAAAATGTGAATCGTGCTGTGTTTTTTTGTATCTTTGCAGTATGGAAAACGAAATAAACACACCGGTTAATCTTCCTGATATGAAGAAGGAAGAATTGAGGAGAGCTGAGGATTTAAAGGCTGCAGCAAAACGCAGAGAGGAATATTCACGTCTCAGGGATTTACAGGCGACGGAAGACAATGAAGCAATAGCACGGAGAATTGAAAGGGAGAAAGATAATCAAGACACAGAAAACAGCTGATCATATATTTATTGCCAGGAAGGACTTTATAAACTATTTAATGTCACCAGGATTACCCCGGCGATCTGAGTAAGGGCATTCTAAAAATTCACATTTCCTGGTTAGCCTTGTTCTTTCGGGCTTTCTATATCTTTATCAAGGTAATAAACCTTTGATAACAACAAATTATTTCCTGCCCCCGGAAATAAATATTTCGGAAGCTTTAGAATGAAATATTTTCACGAGCTGCAATTTTATTTGGATTCTCAATAAAAACTTCGGGTTCTCAAAAGAAGTATGCTGGTCGTTCCCGGGTCACCCAAACCTATCCCCTTGGCAGTATCTTCGATGATTTAATAAATTCCTCTCACGACTTTTAAATTGTCGCCCCTGCTATAATACCAAAATAGTATAAAATATAGTATCCGTTATGAAGGCATCCTATAGTCCAGGGTAATTGAAAGGATACGTTTTATTAAGATCATTTCATTTTTAATTTTTAACTTTAATATGAATTGTGAAAGCTGAAGCCAGGCTTAAGCATCGTACCAGTTTATATTTCAACCAATTAATTGAATAAAGCTTATGTGACTGACGAGGCTTTTGCTATAGCGGCGAAGGCCGAAGGTACTGACCAACGAAGGAGCGTCAGTTAGCGTCAGTGGAGCGGGGACAGCAGGATGTTTTTACGAAAAGCTGACTTTTATTGAAAATGTCGCTGGTTTTTAATATATTTATTGTCTGTTTTCTCGTGCTAAGTAATTTTTTATCAGATGAAAAAGAAGGTAATCCTGAAAAGGATATTTCACCGTGACAATTTGCGTATTGCCATATTTTTTGATTATGATGACAAGCTAAGGGCGATTGTAAGGACAGTAATAAATTGTGCCTATTCAAGTACACTGAGATGTTTTTACGTTGATGATTCGGAGGAAAACCTTAAGCGGGTATTAAAGGCTTTTAAAGATCATGCTGATATTGATATTTCAGCTCTTGTTATGAAGGGGGAAGACAAAAGCAGGAATGAGGCGGATAATGGTGATATGCCTCAGCCGGAAACGATATTGACTGTGGCAGGAACGGAAAAGGAAGAGAGTTCACAGGAATATTTACATGACAACAGAAATTTTGGTGCGGTTGAATTCAGGATAAGTGAAAAAGAAGGTTTGCTTGTCATAAAGTTCCTGGGAAGGTATGATCCCGTCTGGGTTGATGAGATGAGGACGTATGGCAGGTGTTACTATGACAGGAAGCGCAAGGAATGGCTTCTCGGATGGTCGAAACTGACATGTGATTCGCTTGCCGATTATTTTAGCGGTCGCGGGATAACTGTGAATGTCAGAAAGCAGGTTGTCAGCCAGGAGCTGATTAATGAAAGGAAAAGAGCCGGTGATGAGATAAGGGGACAGGTTTTGGGCCAAAAAGGCGCTGGACGGACTGGATTCAATGGCAATGTATCTTGATGGGAATCGTTACAGTCCAAGGACCAGGGAATCATATCTTTCGTTGCTTGAATTCTTTTTCAGGTATTTCAGCCACAAGGAGCCTCTTGAAATCACCGGGGAGGAGATATCGCGCTTCATATATAATTTTATAATCAGGTTAGGATATTCTCCGGCTTATCAGAACCAGATGGTATCGGCGATCAAGATATTTTACACTATCTCGGGCAAGGGAAAGGCAGATCCTGAGATCTTTGAGAGGCCGAGGAGGAGAAGGTCGCTTCCGAAGGTCCTTTCGAAGGATGAGGTGAGCAAGATCCTGAATTCAGTTCGTAACACGAAGCACAAATTGTTGTTATGGATGATTTACTCATGTGGTTTAAGGAGGTCGGAGGCAACGAATATCAGGCTTGATGATCTTGACCGTGACAGGAGTCTGTTGCATATTAAGGAAGGTAAGGGAGGTGTTGACCGCATAGTTCCCGTTTCGGAGAAAGTATGGGAAAAGATTGATGAATATATTCCCGGGTACCGGCCCAGGGAATATCCTCTTTGAAGGGCAGTCCGGAGGGCGGTATTCATCGGAAAGTGTTTACAGGGTGTTCAAGGATGCAATGCGGAAGGCAGGCATAAAGAAGGATTTAGGTGTTCACAGTCTACGTCACAGTTATGCGACACATCTTCACGAGAGCGGACTGGACATCAGGTATATCCAGGAGTTGCTGGGTCACAGGAGCACCCGGACGACTGAGATTTACACACATGTCAGCCGGAGGAATCTGGTGGCGGTAAGGAGTCCGATAGAGGATCTGGACGTGAATTGAGGGGTTGGATTGGCAGGTAAAGGTCGATAGTTGAAAAGGTTTAAAAGGTTGAAGGGATTCTCGTCTGCCAGGTGCAACAGGCGATTTCAACGGCCGGATTATCAGGATCAGTAAAGATGACTATTGTGGGAATTTATTCAACTGTCGGTCGGCTGTTGTAAAATAAACAACATACCACTATCTACCCGAATTCGTACACTTTCAGTAATTTTACTACTTCTAAAAACAAGTTATAAGGCATACCCCACACCGAGATGCTCAGTTAAGTTCGTATGCTAACAGTACAGATAATGTATTCCAAAATGATTGACAAGTTTTTAACATTTGGTATAATTTTTGTGTCGTAAGTAACATTATTTGAGATCCCTACAAATAAGATAATTTCAGGACAAAACCTTATACCTTAAAATTTAACAAAAATGAAAAAATCCTTCTTTTTGTTTATTAAGTTACCATTATTACTAGGACTAATCATGAGTTCATGTAATGATAAGGAACAAGCTATATCGGGATTCTATATGAATAGAATATTTTCCATCCAATATGTTAGTGTTGATGGAACAAACATTCTGCAAAATGACTCTCCAATTGAGGTATATTACGAGAAAAATGGAATTGCCCAAAAAGTTGAACGGTCAAATCTTGACTATCCAAATGGGTTTACAATTACGAGCCAGCGAAATACAGCCCCTAACGGTTCTGATGAATTATGTGTCAAAGTCTTTCCCAGCGATTACTATGATGATGAGGACATCTCTACAACTCATATTAAGCTAGGTGATCATCAAATGGACACAATTCAATGCCAATTTAACATAACATCGAATTCGATCTATCTAACAAAGACTTGGCTTAATGGCACACTCTGTTTGGGATATAGAAACAAGTTTATCGTCACCTCTTATTCAAATTATAAAATAAACAAAACGCCTTATAACACGGACGGTATAATTAATGGGCTTGTCACACTTTTTGCTTTTGCTCCTGCACTCAAGACAGATTCGTAATGGTTGTTGCACCCGGACACGCGCATCTGCAAGCAATCTTAATTCTGCACCGTGATAGCTTTCTGGCTCCGAGACAATTTGTACCGCGACACTGCGCAAGTGCTCACCATCAACTTTGTAACCGGGGATAAATTCACAGCTTCGATCATATTTGTACCGCGACACGTGTAATGCTCATAAAAATTTGTACCATGACGGCAAAAAGTGCGCCACACCCTCCTTGCACCGTGACAGCTTTCTGGCCCCGCCTGAGGCGGGGTATCTGGACTCTGCCCGGTGCTTGCGTCGGGTAACGCCCACTAAATTATACCGCCGGGCCGTTATGTGTAAGGTGATTGCCAATCAGATGAATAACTGACCCTTAACAATTAATATGAAATACATAAGTATGAATTATATAGTGTATAGAATTCAAAAAGTATTTCTTTTTATTTTATCATTAGTATTCTTTTATCCATGTTTAGGTCAGAAGATTTCTGAAAGCAAAAAGATTGAGTCCAATAATATCTTAAATATAGATCTTGTTCCCGCCTATCAAAAACGCAGCAGTTTTCCTTTAAGCAAAGTTGCTGAATCCGTTAAATATATTCCTCTCGAAACAAGTAATAACTACATCTTTAAACGACTATTTAAAGAAGATTCACAACTACAAAATCAGAAATATTCGTTTTCGTTTTTGGCGAGTGTGTTTATCGTTTTACAAAAAATGGGAAATTCTTAAATAAGATTGGTAAAATAGGCAGAGGTCCAGAAGAATGTCTAAAACCAAAAGATATGGAATTAGATTCAGCTAATCATCGCGTAATTATCCTTGATGAAAACAAGCTAGTAATCTATGATTTTGACGGTAGTTTTATAAAAAAAATATCGCTGGGTTTTAGTTCAGGAAATATGATGCAATTTGGCAATAAAACAATTCTTTTAAACGATCTCGACTATTTGTTCAAAAAGCCTGGCGATAGGTTCAGTTTTAAATTCTTCTCATTAGACAGGATCCAAGTGATTTCCAAAGTACAATGCGAAAAAAAGGATAAAATTCCATTTTCCATTTGCAACCCAATAATGTATAGTTTTAACCGCCAAAGTTTTATTAAAGATTATTGGAGTGATACAATTTACCAGGTCATAGATCCTTATACTTTGAAAGCCCATGCGGTTGTTCAAACTGGAAAATTTAAATACAGAGAAAGCGACGACAAAGCAATTTTTACAGGTGTCGATAATTCTGGTGATGCATTGATAATTGATATAGTCAATATTTCAGAAACAAATAGATTTATTTTTTTAGTATCAAACATGGGGCTTTTCGTTTATGACAAGGTTCAAAAGGAAACTTTTTGCTGTAATTTCAAAATTTTAGATAATGTCGCCACTTTATTCACTAATGATCTTACTAAAGGACCTGATCTTTCAAGTTTTATCTATAGTTATCCAATTGATAATAACACACAGGTGTCATACACTACTGCAATTTCATTTTTTGATAAAGATTCTGGAAGATTAAAATCCGGACTTGATAGAGCATTAGATGATTTAGCTCCCGAAACAATCAGGTCCTTGTAATAATAAGATATAGAAGTAGGTAATCTAAATAACCCTACACATAACACGGACAATAAAGTAAATAAACTTGTCACATTTTTTGCGTTTGCTCCTGCACCTTGATAAATTCCCACTGCTTTAATACCCTGACCGCGCCACAACCCGCAATCAGCTCTGTAAACCTGGATAGTTAACAATTGCTTTGACAGTTTTGTGCCGCGACACTCGTAATGTTCTACAAACCTAGTACCTGGACGGCAAAAAATGCGCCATGCTTCGCTCACTACGGCTCTATAAGCCAATTCCAAATATTCATGGACACTGCTCACCGCCTCCGTTCGCTCAGCATCGTTTACTCACTTTATTGCCGGGCCGTTAGCTGTTATAAAATACAGTAACCTGCCAAAACTTTTTATATGACCAACTTTTACTTTGAGACTTCAGCTGTAAACTATCTTCTGGACAAAGTTTTCAGTTTCCTGAGTACAGTTCAATAAAAACGAAAGAGCTTCAAATTAGTAAAGAAAGGAAATGGTTTATTTCAGCACTAACACTATGGGAGATCTTTTTGACAAAAAATGAATTACGACGATATAAATTATTTGATTTTTCACGATGCCTATTTTATGATAATTTAATTCCAACACCTGAAGAAGTAATTGTAAACTATATAAGAAGTGGATGTCCTGAAATTGAGGAGAGGTATGATCTAAAATCAAAATCTATATTTTCAAGAGAATGGAGAAAAGCATGCAAAGATCTAAGCTATGCCTTCCAACCTGACAAACAACAACTTGAAGAAAGGACAAAATATATACGGATAATTACCGAAACATATGAATCTCCATTATTTGTGTCCAAATCCCTTTATGACCTAAACGATACAAACACTAAATTGACCAATGCTTTTTTAAAAGGAGCCTTTTTACAAATATGCAATCGGTTCGAAAAAACTATCAACGAGGATTTATTCAAATTCATTACAGTGGTTCTTAAAGTCACATTATTGCTTCTATGTTACGGAATAGGATTGGATCATCCAACGATAGAATCTTTCTGGGGTTCAATAGGTAAACTGAAACCACTTGAAAGGCTTGATTATACCATTCAATATTTTCCCGACATTTTTCATCGTGGTCCGATAACAAATATTGCGAAAATGATAATTATTCAAATACCTAAATCAGGTCGCGGATTATATTTTGATTCTTTGCATTCAAGTTATATAACGTATAGTGATCTATACATTACAAATGATCAGCATTTCATAAACTTTAAGAATGCTCATAGCAATGATCCAAATATGAACAAGGTTATCAATGTCAAGGATTTGTCATTTCATAATGTATAAAAAATTACAACAGCTAACACGGACAATATGGGTAAGTTGTTTGTCACGCTTTTTGCCTGGTGACGTAAACGCCAGCCAAGCAAAAACCGGAGGTTGAGTATGGGCCCGAACTCTTTTCTTCTTTTTAATCTTTTATCCTCTTTTCAGACTCGGCTGGCCATAAAAATTCTTAACGGTTCCTGCACCCGGACACCCGCATCTGCTCGCAATCAAATTCCTGCATCATGACAAATTGCTGGCTCCGAGACAAATTGTACCGCGACACTGCGCCGGTACCCATTTACTAATTTAAAGGTACCGAGACAAATTATCGTCCACTTGCAAGCTTGTACCGCGATCGCGCCAGCACGCAATAAAATTTGTACCTTGACTGCAAAAACCGTGCCATACCCTCCTGGCACCGTGACAGTTCCTCGGCTAAAGAACCGGGACTCTACCCGGTACTTGCGTCGGGTAACACAACCTCCCCATATTGCCGGGCCGTTAGCATTCATGCAGAGGCCATCTCTGGGGGACAATTTGCTTATAACAAGATAAATACGTTCAGACGAAATTTGCCCAAATGCTAACAGCTTAAAGAAGTGATTAGATACAATATATTGATTATTAGAATTCTTAAAATAACAATTATAAAAATTACAAATTATGGAAAACAAATCATCAAGTAAAGTAATGTCGACTATTCTATTTGGCTCGCTAATAGTAATATTCATTGGAGCAATTTTTCAAATTCAACATTATCCTTATGGGAAATTACTCTCTTTAATCGGAGTTGGAACTTACATTATTATTAGTCTCATTGAGATAGATAGGCTAAAGAAAATCAATGCAAAATATTTCAATGACAAGACAAAAGTTAATTAAAATAAAATTGGCACGAAATGCTAAAAACGAGTTAGCATTCATGCCAATCGTGCATAAGGACACATCCTTATTGAAAAATTCCGAATGTCAATTGAATTTTAATAAATAAATGCTTCTGCTTATGAAACCAAAACTTTCTATTCTAATCCTTTCAATTATCCTAGTATCATGTAATAATCACAAAGGCAGAAATCAAGATGATGCGGTATTTAATGTAAGTTTTGATAATTATAACTCGACTATTGATTTAAAACTTAGCGATCTAATTGATGATTATAAGTTTGTCAAACTTGAAACAACACCAGAGTCCCTAATTGGGATTAATCCAAGAGTTATTCTCGCCAAGGATAAAATTCTTATCATTGATATGAATGGTATTTTTAAGTTCTCAGCAGATGGAAAGTTTATAAGTAAAATAATAAGGCTTGGCAGAGGGCCAGACGAGATTAGCTCAGTAATTAATTATTCTTATTATGAAAAAAGAAACCAGTTACTAATAGAGGATAACATAAGAAACAAAGACATACTTCAGATATATGATATTGAAAATGAGATATTCTTGGATCCAATAAAGAAACATTCCCCAGGCCGCTGGGGTGGTTTTTTAGTTTATAATGATTCTCTTATAATGGGGTCTGTGGTTCAAGTTATTGTTGATACCAACAGATATGCAATGTTCATCCAAGATTCACAAGGCAAAGTAATATCAAGTATTACAAATTCGCGAAAAGTACTTGACGCACGACTAAATAAAGAGACTATACAAAGACTACAATTTTATCAGGGATATAAGGACATATTCACTTTTATGTATATGATGATACACTTTTCAAATATAGTCCTGAACGATTAATTCCATATCTAATCGTCTCCTAAATTCACCGAGGAATTATATGCGGACAATGGGCTTTAAGATTGGAGAAAGTAGAGTGGGTTTTCCAACATCTTATAATTCCAGTTTTATTTTACTCAATGAAAGTATTTATATTGGAGAAAGTCAAGAAGGTAGCATGACCAAATTCAATTATAATAAAAATTACTTTTTCTTTAATATAACTGATAAATCATTTTCCAAGATCAGATCATATACTGATGATATTTCAGGTAAAATTCAGGAATGTAACGGGGAGATGCTTAATTTTCCTATCATACTTCCAGATAACAAAATCTATGTACTGTATAATCCAAATGAATTGATGAACAGTAAATCTGGGAGAGCATACTTCTTTGCCCTCTAGCGTATCCGATCAACTTCAAAAAATTCAGGAAGGATTAAATATCATGGATAATCCAATACTGCTGGTTGGATCAATTAAAAAGAACATTAAAAGTGATTAAAATAATTTGCACGAAATGCTAACACGGACAATATGGGTAAGTCGTTCGTCACGGTTTTTGCTTTTGCTCCTGCACCCGAGACAATTTTGTATTGGCCGTTGTACCCGGACACGCACAGCTGCCCTCATTTAAAATTCTGCACCTTGACAAATTTCTGGCTCCGAGACAGTCCCGATAGCTATCGGGAGTACCGCGACGCTGCGCAGGTGCCCATTTATCAATTTTAAGGTACCGAGACAAATTATCGTCCACTTATAACCTTGTACCGCGACCGCGCCAGCACGAAATAAAATTTGTACCATGACAGCAAAAACACGTGCCATACCCTTCTTGCACCGTGACAGCTTTATAGCCTACCGGGACATATTTGTGGCGGTGCTGTCGTCGGGTAACACAACCTCCCCATATTGCCGGGCCGTTAGGCAACATGCAGAAACAACTACTAACATGAAAGAAAGAACATCATTATCTACTAAGCTGATTACATCACATTTATTGTTACTACCAATAATACTCATGATTGGGTACCTAATCAAGTACGACACATTTCTTATTCTGGCGATAACCCAGCTAATTCTTATAATTACGTTTACATCCGGGTATTGGGAGTTCTTCGGTCAAAAATCACGTGTTATTTATGCGATAGGGATTGAATCACTGATTTTGATATTGCTCATAACAAAAATCATGAGACCTGAAGTTGCTCAAAGCAATCCAGTATTTGGTATCGTATTGATAATAATTCTGGGTTACCTCTTTTTCGAGTTAATAAAAATAATTGTAGTCATTTTAAGACACGAAAAAAACTCAGTTGAGATAACATTTCCACTCAAAAACGGGACCTATCTCATTACAGATGGAGGAAATTCAAAAATAAGTAGACTAATGAATTACCATTATTATTCACCAATACATAAAAGGAAAAAGACAAATAATTCAATGAAATTTGCCACTGATATAGTAAAAATAGGTATCCAGGAGAAGTTCATATCTACCTCTAAGGAATGAGGAATATCCAATTTTTGGAGAGAAGGTTTTCTGCCCCATTAACGGAACTGTTGTTAAGGTTATCAATGATATAAATGACAATTCCCCGTTTTCAGGGAACTATCCCTATAACACCGGCAATACAATAGTTATTAAAAATGAGAACAACTACCTATTAATTGGACATTTAAAAAAGGGAAGTATCTCATTAAAAGTTGGAGATATAGTTCACCAAGATGATCCTATTGCAGAATCTGGTAATTCGGGATTTTCTGAAAGACCTCATATTCATATGCAACTCATTAACAGCCTAATCGATGATTATTGGCAGGGATTAGGAATCGGAATAACCTTTCAAAATAAAAATTTGTATAAAAATAGATTGATTGAAATATAGCACGATTGCCTAACACGGACAATATGGGTAAGTTGCTTGTCACGGTTTTTGCCTTTGCTCCTGCTCCCAAGACAAATTTGTAATGGCTCTTGCACCCGGACACCCAACTTCGCTGCGCTACGTTGGGCAAAGCGCGCATCAGCACGCAATTGAAATCCTGCACCGTGATAATTTTCTGGCTCCGAGATAAATTGTACCGCGACACTGCGCCAGTGCCCACCACCAAATTTGTAACCGGGGATAAATTCACGGCTCCGATCAAACTTGTAACGCGATCGCGCCAGCACTCAATAAAATTTGTTCCATGACTGCAAAAACACGCGCCATACCCTCCTTGCGCCGTGACAGTTTTCTGGCCCCGCCTGAGGCGGGGTACCAGGACTATACCCCGGTGCTTGCGTCGGGTAACACAACCTCCCCATATTGCCGGGCCGTTATGTTTAAGCCGATTCCTGCTCATACTAGTCAAACATCACAAGACAACATTATAAGAACAATCATCCTACTCTCAATTCAAATTATAATATCTTGATTATGAATAGTTACGGCACAATATTTGTGGAACATTCAAAGTAACTGACTAATGACGAACTCACCATGAAAAACTTACTAGTCCTTTTAGCATTTTGCCTTTTATTTTCAACTGCATGTGAAAAAACAGATAATGATGTTTTCTTCAAACTTGGAAGTGGACAGGAATTCACATTTAGCGACATAGAGCTCTATGATACATCAACAAATATCCTTTATTTCAAGAAAGATCAGGATTATCTTAGAAAAAATGTATGAGAATTCATTTGCCTTTATGAACAATGGAGAAATAATTTACCAAGGTAGTTTTCATCCAGGATACTCAAGTTCCATGCCAATTGGCCCGTTTATTTGGTCCCCACCTGTATATGGAACATATGCTTTAAAGATTGATAACTGGACCAATTCCAAAAAATCCAGATGTAAGAAAAGATCCTACCTTAATTAATATTTTGAATCAGAATAATCTCCTTCATTCAGGTCTTCAGATTTCGGCGAGTTCCATAAATATTCAAGGTTCACAACTCACGTTTAAATTTACAGTTACAAATAAAGATCAAACTGACCTTATGATCATTGATCCTAATAAAACTGGTCTTAATCTTTTTCACTATTTTACAAATGGATTATACATATATGATTCATCTAACAATGAAGTATTCACAAGCAGTATTCAGCATCAGTCACCGGATCCTTGGAACAGTTGGAAAATAGAATGGTTATCAGAACTAAAATCTGGCGAATCAACTGAATTCACAATAGTTTATACCATTGATAATCCTTTAGCCTCCGGAGAATATGAAACGAAATTTGAATTCCCCGGATTAGGAGTAGGAGGTCAAATATCCAAAGATCAACTTTATCAAGGGAATAGCAGAATCTGGTTAGGTGAGAATTTCTACTAAGAAAAGATTACAATTCCATAAGAAATTCTTCTACACCTAAGACTTAAAATAAGGCCTAAACATAACACGGACAATATGGGTAAGTTGTTTGTCACACTTTTTGCTTTTGCTCCTGCTCCCAAGACAAATTTGTAATGGTTCTTGCACCCGGACACGCGCATCTGCCCGCAATTAAAATCCTGCACCTTGACAAATTTCTGGCTCCGAGACAAATTGTACCGCGACACTGCGCCAGTGCCCGCAACAAACTTTGTACCCTGGGATAAATTCCCGGCTCCGATCAAACTTGTACCGCGACACGCGTAATGCTCAATAAAATTTGTACCTGGACGGCAAAAACGTGCGCCATACCCTCCTTGCACCGTGACAGCTTTCTGGCTAAAGTACCAGGACCGTGCCCGGTGCTTGCGTCGGGTAACACAACCTCCCCATATTGCCGGGCCGTTAGTGGTAATTGCGCTAATAAAACCTTGACTTGTAACGTGTTATACTTTGTAGGTTAAATAGAATTCTGTGATATAATGGCCCTTGATTATGAAATAAGGCAAAGACAATTTCTCAACTGATTCCCGGCTTGTCCGACACGCAGCTTGCATATTGAAATTCAGCGGTTTTGTTTTTTTGAAATTTACAAAACCGGACGATGAGCACAATCTGCAAGCTACCCGGACCGCTTCTCAAGCCTCACTTTTTCGTTTTAATATCCGCGACTCTACATGGCGCAACTAACCTCTAACACGGACAATAAAGTACAAAAACTCGTCACGGTTTTTGCATTTTGCTTCCTGCAACCATGACTATTGACTGATATGGTGATTAACACCCCGCGCCCCCAATCTCCGCTTCGCTGCGACATAGGGGCGCCTCCCGCAAGTGCCTTTTATTAAAATTTGTATACCTTGACTTGTTACTGATACTTTAAAAGCTTTGTACCGCGAAACACATAAAACTAAATCAGCTTTGTACCTTGATGGCAAAAACCGCGCCGTGCTTCACTCATTACGGCCTCATGGGCATTCTACTCAACAACCGGGATATTGCCCTCCGGCCTTCATTCGTTCACCAACGTTTTCGCACTTTATTGCCGGGCCGTTAGCTGTTACCCAACCCCAAGTCCCTTTTCTAAGACAAGACTACTAACAAATATTAATTAATATAGAAAATATCATGAATGGGATTGTAGTTTACAAAAGAACAATCAGAAAGGGATTGTAATAATGGAAACAACCTCAATGTTTTTATTAATTACTGCTTTGGTCGGTTGTGCGACTGGTTCAATAATAATCTCTCGGCAAAACAAGAACCGCTATCGACCCGTCAGAGGCGAAGATTTATCTTGAGCCTCCTACTCAATATGAAACAGTAGGAATAGTTGAGGCCTCTTCAGAAGTCGAATTATCAAGACAAGCAGCTCAAGACAGAGTGATAAATAAGCTAAAATCGAAATCAGCCAAAGTTGGTGCAAACGGTCTGCTTTTAGTTGCCACAGGAAGTCAATCAAGCGGTACAGTTGGATATTATTCGAATGGAATTTTCTTTGCTAGCACGAGTGACAAGATTACCGCACAAGGGAAAGCAATTTATGTAACAAAAGAATAGCGATAAAAACAATGCCTATAAAAGACATAATCATTAGGATTGATAACAAGCATATCTATTTCAATCAAACCCTTTCAATCCCAGTAAGAAATTCAAATCTACCCATGGATTATATGACGTTTCGATTCAATAATGACATATTCTGGAACATTGAGATGATTCACTATTCTGACGACACAAAATGCTGGCATGCTAAGTCTTAGACTACACGGTCAAAAACATTGATACATTCAATAAACAAAAATCAACAAGACCAATTGAAAGGCTAGAATTCGACAAACTTGATTGGCAACAATTAGAACCACAATTATGCTCATATCAAGCAATTAAGTTAATTGATAATATTTACAACCATAACATAAGTACTATTCCAAGACGGAAACTAAATACAACAACCAGAGGTGCCATTTAATAAATCTTCGTACAAAATTCCTGAACGAAATTCCCACTACCAAATTTAGACCAGAGATTGAAAGCTATAATATTCCTAAAGGGCCATTTACTGAACATTTAAATATTAATTTCTCTAGTAAAATTTCAAGAAGCAACTTTCATTAATGGATCAGTCACATTTAAAAAATACATTAAGAAAATTGGAACCGAGATTGATTTTAGAATTGAAAATAGTTACCTCTTAGAAGAATTTGATAATATTAAATTATGGTTCTCAAAAAAGCTTAAAACCAAAAGATTTAATGTAAGTTCCAAAATCACTTTAGTCGACAGAAAATTTTCGCATGCGACAGCCTCTTCTCCTGAAATTGAAATGATTACTCCAAATATTATTGAAAGTATAAAATATGATAGGACAATTGCTTTAACAAAACCACCAAAAACGGACAATCCTGATAAATCGATTTATAATACTGATGACCTCTTTCAATTGATTGACCCTGAAATAGAGATGGTAATGTTTTCAACCAATCAGGACCAGAAATAATAAAATCCTTGACTCAGACTGAGTTTGTAAGGAATCGTAAACAGCTTGAGTATTTATCAGACGTTAAACAAACCATAAATAGCAAAATTCATTATACTCTCAATCCTCTTTTCGGATTTATATTTCTAAACGAAACCATGCTCAAATATCATTTTATCTGGGAACTACTTCAATCGCATGCAACTTATATCTGGAGCATAGACAAAGAAAATAAAGACATAAATTCACTGTATGCCAAGATTGAAGAGATTATAAATGTTATAAAAATAATTGGTAGAGACGAGTATAAGAAAACGTATTCAACTAAAAACATAGGATATGAATTCACCTTTAAAGCTATTGAACACCAAGATATTACCATCAATCTTGACGATGGCTTTAAAAAATGGAAAAGCAAACTAGACGAATTATTAGCTTGACAATAAAGGATTTAAAATAAAGGCAACAGCTAACACGGACAATATGGGTAAGTTGTTTGTCACGGTTTTTGCTTTTGCTCCTGCACCCAAGACAAATTCGTAATGTTCGTTGCACCCGGACACCCGCATCAGCCCGAATTGAAATCCTGCACCGTGATCAAATCGTACCGCGATCTGCGCCACTGCCCGCAACAAACTTAACTGTACCGGGATAATTGCGAATCCAATCACAACTCGTACCGCGACACACGTAAAGGCAACAAAACTCGGTACCCGGACGGCAAAAAGTGCGCCATACCCTCCTTGCACCATGACCAACTTTCTGGCGAAAGTACCAGGACCCTGCCCGGTGCTTGCGTCGGGTAACACAACCTCCCCATATTGCCGGGCCGTTAGTGGCAAGGTTCACCGAGGAGCCTCTTGATAAGTTATATTTTCAATAAAATGACAAAAGATGCCTAATCGTCGAAATGTAGTTTCGTACATCGCAATGAGTCTGGATGGATATATAGCAAAACCAGATGATGATATATCTTTTTTATCTAAAGTTGAGAAGGAAGGAGAGGATTATGGCTATTCTGAGTTTATAAAAACTGTTGATACTATAATTCCAAGGTCGAAGAACCTACGATAAAGTCAAAGACATTGGGTTCGGATATCCTAAAGATAAAGAGCAGTATGAATGGAATTAGTACAAGGAC
>CAVSYN010000010.1:0-228747 GCA_963732115.1 uncultured Bacteroidales bacterium | reverse complement strand
ACATGATAATGAGATTTTTATAAGAAAACGTGATATGCGTAATTGCCGGCCTGATCAAAAATAATAAATTTTCCCATGCAGAATCAAAGCGATGGATGGGGAACCTTAAAAAATTAATGACAAAAGATTCAGATGTAAAGATTAAAATTTTAATGAAATGTCCGGCGCTAACCCAGATTAACGCAGATATTGTTAATCTCAGCGAAAATCGACCGACTCAGCAGGAAATATTTATTATTTTTACAAACCTATTTTTCAAATTTAACATGGCAAAAGGCGGGAGATTAGCTTCCCTCGACATTTTCAGGGGCCTAACGGTGGCGTTTATGATAATTGTAAATACTCCCGGCAGCTGGAAATACGTTTATGGCCCCCTGAGGCACTCAGATGGAACGGTTGTACTCCGACTGACATAGTATTTCCCTTTTCTCCTTTTTATTGTTGGCGTTTCTATGTGGTTCTCATTCAAAAAATACGGCCGTGAACTTAATGGAGGAGCATCCCTGAGAATATTCAGACGTGTGGTGTCAATTTTTGCACTTGGCGTCATTCTCAACATCTTTCCGTATTTTGACCGTGATTATTCAGCGCTTAGGATCATGGGTGTTCTTCAGCGTATTTCACTTGCTTATGGGATCGGTGCTCTTATCTGCATGTCGGTCAGAAGAGACTACCTCTGGATAGTCACTGCAGCTTTCCTGCTACTCTACTGGGCACTGATTTATTTTCCTGGGGGACAGCATCCTTACAGTCTTGAGGGAAATTATGTACTTAAAGTTGACAGGACATTACTGGGAAGCAAGCATCTTTATACAGGTTTCGGAATCCCTTTCGAACCTGAAGGATTGCTGAGTACACTTCCTGCAATCTGCACTGTTATAATTGGCTACTTCACGGGAGGAATGGTGGGAAAAGGCGGCGCAAATGGAAAAACAGTTCTGAAGCTGCTTATTATTGGTGCTTCACTGACAGGGCTTGGCATTCTGTGGGGGAGGTTCTTTCCGATAAATAAACCTCTGTGGACCAGTTCATATGTCCTTTATACGGCAGGATTAGCGATGGCTGGTTTGTCGGTAATCTACTGGCTGGCCGATGTGCTTAAGTTCCAGAAGTGGGGCGTGTTCTTTGTTGTATTTGGAACAAATGCTCTCTTTGCATATTTTCTGTCAGGCGTGTGGAGCAGATTAATGCAATTTATCAATATCCCGGCTGGGGAGAATAATATCACACTTTATACATGGGCTTATGAAAAAATATTTACCTCTGTATTCGGGAATATGAACGGGAGCCTGGCGTTCGCTATTTTCCAGATGTTGCTGATATGGAGCATAGCACTTATTTTGTACAGGAGGAAGGTGATGATACGACTGTAGAAAAAGACAACAGGCGACGGGCAACTGGCAACCGGAAGAGGCCTTGTCTTTAAGATCACCTCGTTTGGATGGATCAGGGTCAGGGTCAGGTTCAGAAAATTATTTAAAGATCAAATTAACAGGCTACAATGGAGGAAACAGAAATCATCAGGATAATTTCGGCAGGATACAGGGAACTATTCAAAGGCTCTGGTATCGATATTACTCCGTTGCCAAGATCCGGTTCTGACAGGAGGTATTTCAGGATAACCGGCAGCGGTACAAGCATAATTGGCGCTTATAACGCTAATCCTGAGGAGAATGAGGCCTTCGTAGGCTTTACTAATCATTTCAGGAGCAAATCACTGCCTGTTCCCGAAATATTCGGATATATCCCTGATAAACATGTCTATTATCTTCAGGATCTGGGAGATGATAATCTTTATACCTGGCTTCACAAAAGACCCGTATTGACTCCATTTGACAATCATTCAAAGAGCCTTTATAAAAAAATCCTCGACCAGCTTGTATGGTTTCAAATCAGGGGGATAAAAGGACTGAACCTCGATCTGTGTTATCCCCATAAAAGCTTTGACAGGCAATCGATGATGTGGGATATGAATTATTTCAAGTACATGCTTCTGAAGCTACTCGCCGTCCCGTTCAATGAGAGCCGTCTGGAACAGGATTTCAATTCCCTGGCGGATTACCTGCTCGAGACAGGCCAGGACTATTTTCTTTACAGGGATTTTCAGACTGCGAATGTAATGGTAGTGGGAGAGGAGCCATGGTTTATTGATTACCAGGGAGGCAGGAAAGGAGCCCCTCAGTATGATGTTGCATCAATGCTTTATGACGCCAAGATCCCAATGCTGGAAGATGACCGTGAATACCTGCTTAATCACTATATCGAGTATTTCTGTTCCGAATCGAAAGAGAACAGGAAAAAATTCAGGGAATACTATTCCGGATTCAGTATGATAAGGATTATGCAGGCTCTTGGAGCTTTCGGATTCAGAGGTTTGTACGAGCAGAAACCGACTTTTTCAGAAAGTATAGTTCCGGGTGTGAATCTTCTGATCAGGATAATAAACCAGGCAGAAAATCACATAAACCTGCCGGAGCTGTTTGCAACTGTCAGGGCTATTCCGGGTTCACCGGTTTTTATGAAACTTTAAGCGGCAGAAAATAATAACCAGGGAATGAAAGCAATGATAATGGCGGCCGGAAGAGGCACACGGCTTGGAGAAATTACAAACAGCATTCCTAAAGCTCTCATCGACATTAATGGAAAAAGCATTCTGCAGATTGTTGCCGAGAAATGCGCAGCATCAGGATTTGACGATATCATTATTAATGTACATCATTTTGCCGGTTTGATAGAAGAAGAAGCAGAACGCCTGAGGAAATCAGGTTTAAAGATTACTGTCTCCGATGAACGCACTATGCTGCTTGAGACTGGGGGCGGCTTATACAGGGCAAGAAATTTTTTCAATAAGTCCCCGTTCCTTTTGTATAATGCTGACATCCTGACTGATATTGATCTTACGGATCTGTACCGGTTCCATAAGGAGAAAAAGGGGCTTGCAACCCTGGCAGTAAGAAATCGCAAAGGGAAAAGGTATTTCCTTGTTAATTCTGATGGTCTGCTGTCAGGCTGGTGCAACAAGGAAACCGGCGAAAGGATCGTGACTGCTGAAAGTGACAAAGGATTAACTGAAATTGCTTTTTCGGGGATGCACATAATCGATCCTGAAATATTTAAATATATGAAGGAGGGGATTTATACAATGACCTCATTATACCTTGACCTGGCATCTAAACACAAGATTTTTACTTTAAAAAATGATAGTGGCTTCTGGTTTGATATAGGGACGCCGGAAAATCTACAAAATGCAAGAAAGTTTTTTAGGAAAATCTAAACCGCACCACACCACTTCTCTATTTGTGCCATTGAGCAGTTAATCACAGCTTCCAGAACGACTTTGTGAAGATGATTAAAATAGTATAGATCTCAAGCCGCCCGATAATCATTAAAAAACTGAAGATTAACTTTGTTACAGCCGGCATTCCTGCATAGTTAAACATTGGGCCAACAGCTCCAAGTCCGGGTCCCGTATTACCCAGTGAAGTTCCGACGGCACTTGCTGCAGTTACCGGATCAATCCCTGTTATTACCACAAGAATAGTTCCGATCAGAAAGATGAAAATATATTCTACAACAAAGGAAATGGTTGTGATATTTGCCTCTTCGGAAAGTGGTTTATTGTTAAGCTTAATTTGTGATATGATATTTGGATGGACCAATTTCTGAGTGACATTTCTTATGTTCTTAAGTACCACCAAATGTCTTACCATTTTAATACCTCCTGCAGTTGAACCGGTACAACCGCCGGCAAACAAAAGAACGAATATGAGCACAAGAGCAGCCTGCGGCCAATTAAGGTAGTCGGTTGTAACATAACCTGTTGTGGTTATAATTGAAATAACCTGAAAGAATCCTTCCCTGAATGCAGGTTCAAACGGTTTGACTGTCTTTGCCAGCAGTATACAAGTAGCAATGGTTCCGCAAATTACCGTTGTTCCGATATAAAACCACAATTCCTCATTATGCTTCACCTTCCTGAAATTCAGTTTTACGATATAATAGTATACGATAAAGCTTACTCCCGACAGGAACATAAACAAGGAGATAACATATTGGCTATAAGCAGAATATCCTGAAATACTTGTATTCCTGGTAGAAAAGCCTCCGGTGGCAACCGTACCGTAAGTATGACAAATACTGTCGAACAGATTCATGTCACCAAGATTCAGAAGAATAATTTGTGTAACAGTCAGTAAAAGATATACATACAAAAGTCTGAATCCTACTCCTTTAGCCTTTGGATGTATCTTTTCCTTCAATGATGATTCACGCGAAAGCATCTGGTTACCTGAAATTCCAAATGCCGGCATGATGATTATTACCAGGACGATAATACCCAGGCCTCCTATCCAATGAGTAAAGCTTCGCCAGTAAAGGATCGAGAATGGCAAAGATTCGACATCAGGTATGATTGTTGATCCTGTTGTGGTAAATCCTGACGTTGATTCAAAGAAAGCATCAATAAATGAATGAATTGAACCGCTGAAAAGATATGGCAGAGTACCGAAAGCAGTAAATACCAGCCAGGCAAGGGAAACTGAAACAAATCCTTCCCTGCTTGATACTTTTTCCAGAACTGCATTTTTAGAGGCGTAGTAAAATATGGTTGAAAGAGATGCTGTGATAAGGGCTGACCATAAAAATGGAAATGTAGGTTCCCTGTATATAAAGCATACCGGCAGGCACGACAGGAAGGTAATTGATTCCAGGAAAAGAATTGTGAAAAGAATCCGGAGAATGGTTAAAGGGTTGATCAACTTCATGGTTTGATCCTGAAAATCATTTCGGCAAATATACGCAGAAATAATAATGTCAATCCTCACACCGCGGACATAAACATCTGGTACCCTTTTGAGGAACCAGATTTGGTGTATTGGTCATTTTAAAATCTTATATTTGAATCATACTTTAATTAACCAATTACATGGGGAAAGTATTAGTCATAGGTGCAGGAGGAGTAAGCTCAGTTGTAGTTCACAAGATGGCTTCACTTCCTGATGTTTTCAACGAAATCCTGCTTGCAAGCCGCACAAAATCAAAATGTGATGCGATTGCATCAAGAATAGGACAGAACCGGATACAAACCGCTCAGATTGATGCAGACAAGGTTCCTGAACTCAGGAAACTGATAAGGAGCTTTACACCTGATATTGTTGTAAATGTGGCACTTCCCTACCAGGACCTTCATATAATGGACGCATGCCTTGCTGAAGGAGTGGCATATCTTGATACCGCAAACTATGAACCCCTGGAAGAAGCAAAATATGAGTACAGCTGGCAATGGGCTTATCGCGACCGATATAAAAAAGCCGGCATAACAGCAATTCTCGGCTGCGGATTTGATCCCGGAGTCACATCAATATTTACAGCCTATGCTGCCAGACATCATTTTGATGAGATACATTTTTTGGATATTGTTGATTGCAATGCGGGTGACCATGGAAAACCATTTGCAACTAATTTCAATCCTGAAATTAATATCAGGGAGGTAACCCAGAAAGGGAAATACTGGGAAAAGGGGAAATGGATCTATACAAAACCTCATGAAATTCATAAAGCGCTGAATTATCCTGATATAGGACCGAAAGAATCATATCTTATTTATCATGAAGAGCTTGAATCACTTGTCAAGAACTTCCCTGCAATTAAAAGGGCAAGATTCTGGATGACATTCGGTCAGGAGTACCTTACACATCTCCGTGTTATTCAGAATATCGGCATGGCAGGCATTGAGCCAGTAATGTTTGACGGCAGGGAGATTATACCAATACAATTCCTTAAAGCGGTCCTCCCTGATCCTGGTGAACTGGGTGAAAACTATAAAGGACAAACCTCCATAGGCTGCAGGATCAAAGGAATAAAAGCCGGGAAGGAACGGACATATTATATTTATAATAATTGCAGTCACGAAGCTGCATACAGGGAGACAGGGGCGCAGGGAGTAAGCTATACTACCGGAGTACCGGCTGCTATCGGAGCAATGATGTATCTGAAAGGAATCTGGAAAAAGCCGGGAGTGTTCAATGTAGAGGAATTTGATCCGGATCCGTTCATGGAACAGCTAAACCGGCTGGGTTTGCCATGGATAGAGCTGCATGATGTTGATCTTGAAGTGTAAGTAGTCTTTATGTCCTGCTTTCTCTGGACTGTCTTGCTCCATTCAGTCGCTGTCTGTCACTCCTGGTCCAAGGCCTGTCAGGACGGAGCGAAGCGACAGACAACCAGATAATTAGATGAAGTTATGCAAGTTGATTACAATAAAGTACCGTCCCCAAGCTTTGTTATCGACGAAGAGCGATTCAGAAAAAACCTCGCAATTATTAAGCATGTTTCTGACGAATCAGGAGCGGAGATCATTCTGGCTTTCAAGGGATTTGCAATGTGGGGAGTCTTTTCAATCCTTAAAGAATATGTAAACGGAGCAGCGGCAAGCTCAGTACATGAGTCCAGGTTGTGCTTTGAGGAAATAGGGTCGCCGGCACACACTTACTCGCCGGTATTCAGAACAAATGAATTTGAATCAATCCTGAAATACAGTTCACATGTAACGTTTAATTCACTTAATCAATACTTCAAACATTCAGGATCTTTATTGAATTATCCACAGAAGATATCTCCGGGATTGCGCATTAACCCTGAGTATTCCGAAACGGGTTACGATCTCTATAATCCATGTTCTCCGGGATCAAGGCTTGGAGTAACAGCCGCTGACCTTAAAAAGAATGGTCTGCCTGAAGGTACTGAAGGCCTGCATTTTCACGTGTTGTTCGAATCGGACTCATATGCTCTAGAGAAGGTACTGCAGGTAGTTGAAGCAAAATTCGGGATGTTCTTCCCAAAGCTTAAATGGATAAATATGGGGGGCGGACACCTTATTACAAGAAATGATTATGATATTGTACACCTGATTAAAATACTGAAACAGTTCAAGCAGAAGACAGGACTTCATTTAATTCTCGAACCGGGAAGCGCATTTGCCTGGGAGACTGGTGAGCTTGTTGCAACAGTAGAGGATATTACTGAAAATCAGGGAATCAAAACCGCTATCCTCGATGTTTCTTTTACAGCTCACATGCCCGACTGCCTTGAGATGCCCTATAAACCCAGGATCCTTGGTGCAACTGATCCTGTTCCTGGCAAACCAACCTACAGGATGGGGGGGAATTCCTGCCTTTCAGGTGATTTTGTAGGCGACTGGTCATTCGACAATGAGCTTAAGCCCGGTGACAGAATCGTATTCTGGGATATGATCCATTACACCATGGTCAAAACTACCACATTCAACGGGGTTCAGCTCCCGGCAATAGGGATATGGACCATTGACGGAAAGTTCAGGCCTATACGGGAGTTTGGATACAATGATTATAAAAACAGGCTGTCTTAACGCACCACTCCCTTCAAAGGGGGAACATTGGGATTACTACCGGTTGATGACTCCGGAGCCGATCAACTCATCGCCGTCGTACCAGGCGGCAAATTGTCCGGGAGCAATGCCTCTTTGTAACTTATTGAATATTATATAAATGCCATTAGCCATTTTGAAAAGACCACCTTTCTGTAATGGCTGCCTGTATCTTATCCTCAAGTCGTAATATCTTACCTCATTATCTTTTAATACAAGGTCCTTACGAATCCAGTGAATATCCTCATTTCTGACAAAAAGTCCTTTTCTGTACAATCCTGAATGTGACTGGCCCTCTCCTACAAAAAGCAGGTTATTTATCGTATCCGTGGCCAGTACGAAAAGTGGTTCCTTATAGCCTCCGATATTAATTCCTTTTCTCTGGCCGATTGTAAAAAAATGAGCTCCATTATGGTCCCCGATGATTCTGCCGGAACTGATATCATAATGGTTTGGTTCCGAGGCCAATTCAAGATCACCTTCACTGAAATTATCATGGGTAAAAGTGACATTCACCGATTTGTGATAGAAATCTTTTGGGATCTCAACTATTGATCCTTTTTTTGCTGCAAGCTTTTGCTGAAGGAATGTAGGAAGATGAACCTTGCCTATGAAACAAATTCCCTGGGAGTCTTTCCTGTGAGCTGTAGCTAACCCCTGTTCCGCTGCTATTTTGCGCACTTCAGGCTTGGTAAGCTCACCAATAGGGAAAAGCGCATATCCAAGTTGCTCCTGGCTCACCTGGCAGAGGAAATAACTCTGGTCCTTATTCAAATCCCTTCCGGCCAGAAGCCTGTATATTGTTTTATCATGAGTTTTAATGGCTTTTTTCCTGCAATAATGGCCTGTCGCAACATAATCGCCTCCCAGCTTTCTGGCCTCATCTGCAAAAGAGTCGAATTTTATTTCCCTGTTGCAAAGGATATCGGGATTAGGAGTCCGGCCTTTTTCGTATTCCGAAAACATATAATCCACGACCCTGGACCTGTATGACTCACTAAGATCAACAAAATTAAATGGGATGCACAGCTTTTTGGCAACCAATTCTGCAAACATAAGGTCATCCTCCCAGTGACAATCGCTCTGAAGCAATCCTGTTGTATCGTGCCAGTTTCTCATGAAGAGTCCTTCAACCTTATAACCGGCCTCTTTAAGCGCCCATGCAGCCACGCTGGAATCTACGCCACCCGACAATCCGACTATAACCTTTTTTTTCACCCGGCAAAGGTATATAAAATGGCTGAAAATGCGGCACGCAATAGTTTCCCATATAGGATTAATACTGTGTTGAAAAGTTTGATGGCAAGCCGGAATTTCAGCTGGTCAAATTTGGTAACTTTAGCAGGTTATGGGAGCAGGCACACTCACTATTTACAGCGCATCGGCAGGATCAGGCAAAACTTATGCCCTGACCGGAGCTTATCTTGAAAAGCTGTTCAAATCGGGCTTCAGCTACAGGAGGATCCTTGCAGTGACTTTTACGAACAAAGCCACGGCAGAAATGAAAAACCGGATTCTTGAGGAACTTAGCAATCTTGCCGACGGGAAGCGCTCAGAATACCTTAAAGGGCTTATGAGATCCTCAAGTAAGACTGAAGAGGAAATCCGCGGGGAAGCAAAGGTGATACTATATTCCGTTTTACATGATTTTTCAAGGTTTTCAGTAAGCACAATCGATAGTTTTTTTCAGAAAATAATTAAGGCATTTGCAAGGGAGATAGGCCTTCATACCGGATTTAACATTGAAATTGACCATTCATTGATTCTCGGTTCGGCTGTTGATCAGATGATCACATCAGCGGCAACAGACAACACACTTAAGAACTGGCTGTCGATGTATGCCAGGGCAAATATCGAAGAAGGCAAAAGCTGGGACTTGAGGAAGAATATTATAGCCCTGGCAGGTGAGCTTTTCAATGAAAAGTTCAGGCTTCTTCCCATTGAAGAAAAGGACAGGCTTGAGGATAAAGATTTCCTCTCAGGTTACATTAAGGAAATGAGGTCGATCTCATCTGCATTTACCGCGAAGATGAAAGAATTCGGTGAACGATGCATGGACATCTTTCTCAGGTTCAATCTGTCGGATGAGATGTTTTATCAGAAGGGCAAAGGTATTCCGGCTTTCATCAGGTCAATTGCTGATGCGAAAATCAGTAATCCCAACAGCTATGTCAGGGAAATTGCGAAAGATCCTCCAAAATGGTGCACAGGGAAAATGCATGCATCGCTTGCTGAAGCCATTAGATCGGGATTTGAAAAATCGGTGAAGGAAGCCATATATTACCATGACAGCAATATCTCAGGATACAGGAGTGCAAACGTCATACTGTCAAATATTTACACATTAGGAATCCTTTCCGATGTTTTAAATCATGTACGCCAGATCACGAGGGATGAAAACATCTTTTTATTGTCTGATGCCGGAGAACTGATTTATCGGATAAGTGAAAAGGATCAGACACCGTTTATTTATGAGAAAGTAGGAAATACATTCGAAAACTACATGATAGATGAGTTTCAGGATACTTCCAACATTCAATGGAAGAACTTCAAACAGCTTATCGAAAACAGTATGGCCCAGGGATTTGATAATCTTGTTGTTGGCGACATAAAGCAATCGATCTACAGGTGGCGCAACAGTGACTGGCGAACCCTTCGTGACCTTAAGAAACTGATTGATAATAAACGATTTATTGATAAACCACTAAAAATCAATTGGCGGAGTTGCACAAACATAGTAAAATTAAATAATGCGCTGTTTTCAATTATCCCTTCACAACTTGACAGGGAGTTACCCGGTTCCACACACGAAACCAGTTTCAGTGAGCTTTTCTCAGAGGCTTACCAGGATATGCCAGGGGAAACGGATAATAGCAAAGACAGGGATAATGGGTATGTAAGGATTGAGTTTCTTGAAAATACTGACGAAGCAGCGTGGGAAGACCTGGCATTGAAAAGGCTTCCGGGAATCATTGAATCGGTTCAGGATAAAGGATATAACGTATCTGATATAGGGATACTGGTAAGGAATAACAGGGAGGGAGCACTGGTGCTGAAGGAAATAATTGAGTATAGTATTGAATGTCCTGAAGAAAAAAAGAACAGGTACAATTATAATGTTGTTTCAAACGAGTCTCTTCTTCTGGTCAATTCTCCCGCAATAAACTTCCTAATTGCGGTTCTAAAAGTCCTTGACAATCCTGATGACATGATCGCGAGAGCCCTTATGCTAAGGTTTTACCTGTTTGCGACCGGTCATGATGATTCTGAAAATATTCCGATGTTCAGCGAAAGTCTGGCTGAGTATTCTGCCGGATTTTACCCGCCCGGCTACCAGGATTTTATATTAAGCGTAAAATATCTGCCTCTTTGGAATATAACTGAAAAAGCAATAGATTTTTTTAAGCTAGGAATCTATTCACATCATGTTGCATATCTGAATAGCTTTCAGGATATTATAATTCATTTTACTGGAACTATGACTCCTGGTATCCCTTCATTCCTTGAATGGTGGGAATCGGAAGGGAATAAGAAGTCAGTGCTGCTTCCCGGACAACAGGATTCGATAAGGGTTTTGACAATTCATAAATCGAAAGGCCTTGAATTCAGTATTGTAATCTTACCTTTCCTTTCCTGGAACCTGGATCACAAATCACTTCATTCCAATATTCTGTGGTCCAGACCTGGCGAGGCTCCCTTCAATAAGCTGGGAATTGTTCCCATTCGTTATAAAAAAGAGCTTACTGAAACAATATTTGCCGGCCAGTATTATGAAGAAAAATATTCAGCATATGTAGATAATATCAACCTGCTTTATGTCGCATTTACCAGAGCAAAATATGCCATCTTTGGTTTTGCCCCTGATAAACCAGGTAATGATGAACGGATTGCATCTATATTGAAGGAAGCAATAAGCCTTAAAGAGGAAACCCCGGGAGGGAGTGGTTCATTCCTGCACAATTACTATAAACAAGAGAATAAATTGTTTGAATTTGGTGACATGCCCGAGGGCAGGAAAGGAAAAGGACGCAATCCCCCACTCAGAATTGATGATTACAGGGTTAATGAAAATCCTTCCTCACTGAAGCTGAAGCTGCACTGGGAAAACTATTTTATCACAGATAGTTCCGATAAGCGTGCGAAGATCAATTACGGGAAACTGATGCATGAGATTTTCGAAGAGATAATAACATATGATGATGTTGATGCTGCAGTCAGGAGAAAAGTTCTCGAAGGAAAGATACCTGAGAATGATGAAGAGGTGATGAGGAATAAAATTAATACCCTGATCAGCAGGCCTGATGTAAAAGTATGGTTTGAAAAGGGAAATGAGGTTTTGAATGAAGCATCAGTACTGATACCGAGATCAGGGACAAGACGGCCTGACAGGATTATCATCAGGGATGGTAAAACCATTATTATAGATTTCAAGTTCGGGGATGAAAGTCCTCAGTATCTGAACCAGATCAGGAATTACAGAAAAATACTTTCCGAAATGGGTTACACCGGAGTGGAAGCATTCCTCTGGTATGTTGATGCTGACAAAATAGTAACAGGCTGATGAATAGTAAAAATAACCCGGTTGAAAGCTACCCGTGGGGTCATGAACGCAGATTTAATGCATATCCGAATTATTTCCGTAAGATGTTTGGATCAAGGGTGCAGAAAGTGTCAATTGATGCCGGATTTACATGTCCGAACAGAGATGGATCTAAGGGGACCGGTGGATGTTCGTTCTGCAATAATAAAGCATTCAATCCTTCTTATTGTCTTTTCACAAAATCGGTAACTCAGCAGATTGATGAAGGAATTGAATTTCACCAGAAACGATATAAAGGTACAAGCTTATATCTTGCATATTTCCAGGCATATTCAAATACTTATGCCTCGGTTGACATTCTGGATAAACTTTACAGTGAAGCTTTAAAACATAAGGATGTAATAGGGTTGATCATTGGAACAAGGCCGGACTGTGTAAATAGTGAAATCCTGGATTTCCTGAGTGGTATATCAAAACGTTGTTTCCTGGCAATAGAATATGGTATTGAATCGTGCTATGATAAAACTCTCTTACGGATAAACCGCGGACACAATTTCGGGGAGGCGGTTGAGGCACTGGAAGCAACTGTAAAAAGAGGACTGAATGCCGGAGCTCATTTTATCTTTGGACTTCCGGGCGAGACGCAGGAAGAAATGCTGAATGAGGCTGAAATAATCTCTGAGCTCCCGCTCACAACCATTAAGTTCCATCAGCTGCAGATCATCAGGGGAACAGCTATTGGTGAGGAATTTCAGAGAAATCCTGCTGATTTTGAAATTTTTACATGGGAAGGATATCTCGATTTCATAATCAGGTTCATTGAAAGGCTCAATCCGGCAATTGTCATTGAGAGATTCACCGGTGAAGCACCGCCACGATTTCTTGAACGGGCAATATGGGGTAAAAAGAGAACTGACCAGATTGCCGGACTGATCGAAAAGAGGCTTGAAGAGCTCGATACATGGCAGGGGAAATGCTATAACGCCGCAAAGGCGTAAGGGCGCAAGGGTGCAAAGGCAAATTAATAAAAACGAAATGTTTTATTTTCTTGAGAGAATTGCAAAGCACTTGTATGACGAAACCAAAGGGAACCTGAGGAATCATTGCATTGTATTTCCCAGCCGTCGTGCAGGGCTCTATTTCCTGAAATACCTTTCATCAAAGATCGATAAGCCTGTCTGGGCCCCTACGATAATGACAATAAATGAGTTATTTGCAGAATTTTCTCCTCTTCAGGTGGCAGAAAATGAAATCCTTCTTTTCAGGCTCTATAAAGTATACAGGGAACTGAATCCGTCGGCTGAAAGTTTCGATGAGTTTTATTTTTGGGGCGATATGCTTATCAGCGATTTTGATGATGTTGATAAATATATGGCTGACGCACCTGTTTTGTTCCGTAACATCAAGGATTTTAAAAACATAGATGCACAGTTCGGTGACCTTGACCCTGATCAGGCAGAAATAGTAAAGAGATTCTGGAAGAATTTTGAACCTGATAAGCCATCTCCCGAAAAAGCAGATTTCAAACTCCTTTGGACGATATTGAAGGATCTATACTCCGGATTCAGGACATCACTTCGTTCAGATAACCTTGCCTATGAGGGCATGATTTCCAGAGACGTTGCAGAAAAATGTCTGCTCGGTGACAGGCCCCAAATAAAATGGGAACAGGTCCATTTCATTGGCTTTAACGCTTTAAACAGATGCGAAAAGACATTGATGCTGCAGCTTCAGAAAGACGGACTGGCAAAGTTCTACTGGGATTACGACAATTCATATATAAAAGGGGGAAAGCTGAATTCTGCAGGATTATTCCTTTCAAATAATTTCAAGAATTTCAGCAACGATATGCCTTCAGACTGGAATTATGATACATTACTTTCGACAGATAATAAGGATATACTGAGGAATGTAATTGAAACCACCTCTGATATTGCCCAGGTAAAGCTCGTGCCATACCTTATTGACCATATACCTGGAATTTCACCTGATAATGCCCACCATACGGCAATTATCCTCGCAAATGAAGATCTTATTGTGCCTTTAATGTCAAGCCTACCGCAAAATACCGGCGACGTAAATATCACAATGGGTTTTCCGCTTAAGATGACGGCTGTGTACAGCCTTGTCAGGTATCTGCTTGATTTTCAGAGGAGCATTATCAGTGAAAACGGTACAGTATATACTGATTATCGTGCTGTTCTCAATATCCTGAAGCATCAGCTTATTGTAAACATACTTAATGAAGATGATAAGAAGATAACCGGCGAGATCGTCGCTAAAAACCTTGCCAAGGTACCTTATGAGCTCCTTTGCCGGACTGGGAACCTCAAAGCTATCTTCAAAACAGCGGCAGATCCGGCCCAGTTATCGGATCATATCAAAGATGTCCTTTCGATTGTATCGGCAGGGAACGAAAAAGGAGACGGATCTGAAAATGATCAGGGAATGCAGAGAAGCTTGAGGAATGAGTTTATTTACAGAGTATTGCTGTCGGTTAACCGGCTTGATACAATAATCAGGTCACCGGGAATAAGCCTTAAGACAGGCACTTATACAAGAATTCTTGATAAGATCCTGAGAAGTCAGTCGGTGCCATTTTCAGGTGAACCATTATCGGGGATACAGATCATGGGGATTCTGGAAACCAGAGCTCTCGATTTTAAGAATATTGTAATGCTTTCAGTAAATGAAGGTATTCTTCCTGCGGTCAGCGCCGGATCATCGATCATCCCCTTCAGCATAAGGGAAGCATTCGGGCTTCCTTCGATAAACCACCAGGAATCGATATATGCTTATCATTTCTACAGGCTGATGCATAGGGCTGAAAATGTGACTTTCATATACAACTCTGACTCAGACGGGTTGAATACCGGTGAAATGAGCCGGTTCCTTCTGCAGATGAAGTACGAACATATCCTGAATCCCGAAATTCAGACTCCGGGATTTGTTATCAGGGCACCGGTTTCCATTAATCCCGAAATCAGGAGAACCAATGAACTCAGCGACAGGCTGTTTTCCCTGTATCTGGATAAGAGCAGCAAAGCGATTTTGTCGCCTACGGCGATCAATACCTGGCTTAACTGCAGGATGAGGTTTTATTACCGGTATGTATGCAGATTAAAGGAACCTGAAATTATTTCCCCTGAAATTGATCATGCGGTATTTGGGCAAATCCTGCACAGGGCAATGAAGAACATTTATGAGGCTCAAACAGGGAAGGATATTTCTGTCAGTCAACTGGATGGCCTTTTAAAAAATGAAAGCCATCTTCAGAACGTTATTGATCATGCAATCAACGAAAACTACTGTGGTTATAACTCAAGGCCTCAAAGCGGGAATGATCTTATAATCAAGGATATTCTGTTAGTTTATCTGCAGAGGATACTTAGTGCCGACAAGATAACAGCCCCGTTTAAAATAATTGACCTTGAGAAACCATATCATTTTGATTTTCCGTTTGAACTGAATAGCGTCAGCAGGCAAATAAGGACGGGCGGGAACATCGACCGGGTGGATACCGTTTGGGGAAAGACAAGAATTGTTGATTACAAGACGGGTGGAATTGCCGGGAAAATAAGCTCAATCAGGGATCTGTTTATCGACGACCGTGACAAGGACACTGACGGGTGGCTGCAGACATTATTATACTGCGAAGCGTATCTTTCAGAAGATCCTAAAGCAGTTTTGAAGCCGTCGATTTATAAAGTTAAAGAGTATTACGATGAGCAGTTTTCTGATACTTTAAAAATCAAAAAAGACAGGGCCCCGGAATTGCAGGTTGAAGATTATCAAATTGTCAGGGGAGAGTTCCTCGAGGGATTAAAAGCGTTGATCGCAACCATATTCAGTCCCGCAGAACCTTTCAGGATGACTGCTAAAACCTCAAAATGCGGGTATTGTCCTTATAAGGCTTTATGCCAGAGGTAGTTCCCGGACAGGAAGTTATTCCATTTCACGCTGGAGGGCTGCCATTCTGATGGCCGTAACTGCTGCTTCATCTCCCTTGTTGCCATGTTCGCCCCCGGCTCTGGCCAGAGCCTGTGCCAGGTTATGGGTTGTAAGGACTCCAAAAATAAATGGGATATTGTATTCCAGATTCAGCTGGGTTATTCCCTGCGTCACGCTCTGGCAGATATAGGTAAAATGCGGTGTTTCTCCCTGGATAACGCACCCGAGACAAATGATGGCATCAAGGTCATCATATTCAGCAAGAAACTGAGCTCCCAAAGTAAGTTCAAAGCTTCCAGGGACATGCTTGATGATTATGTTGTTATCAGTGGCGCCGTGCTTCTTAAGGGTTTCCCATGCACCCTCAAGCAGGTAAGATGTAACCTCGTGGTTCCAGTCTGATACCACAATGCCAAACCTCATTTTACCGGCATCGGGTACCGATCCGGGATCATAATGCGACAGATCAGTTGTGCTCATTTATTTTGTGAGGAGTTTTACCCTGGCAATATATTTCTCAATTGTCGATCCTTCTGTGCTTTCAGGATATTCGTCCTTGATCCGCTGATACACCTTCAGCGCATCTGAATATTTGCCTGTCATCTCATAGAGTTCTCCAGCTTTCATAAGGAACAAGGGTGTATTGAAGGAATTGGTGGCATAATCAGCAGCCTCAAGATACTTGGAAATTCCTTTTTCAACATTCCCAAGTTCTACATACGCATCGCCTGTTGCTCCGATGGCTATAGATCCGATGACTTTGTCCTTTTTGGTGTATTTATTGAGAAAATCGATGGCTTCTTCATAGTTTCCGAGGTGGAGGTAGCAGATGCCGGCACCGTAACGTGCCAGATTACCTGTATTCGTAAATTTATAATCTTTGGCAATGTCAAGAAACCCAAGGTAATTACCATCTCCGTTCAAAGCAAGATTTATCGAATCAACTTCAAGATATTTCTGAGCCTGGTAAATCTGGGCCTGTGCTTCATCGTTTCTCTTACCGAGATAGAGCCTTCCCAGCCAGAACAAACCGACCAGTACAACGACAACTGCCAGCCCTGTCAGCAAAGGTTTATAGTTCTCCTCAAGAAATTGTTCCGTTTTTGTCAGAGTTTCCTCGACATTCTTTAAACCCTGCTGATCTTGATCTTTCTTACCTTTTGCCATAACAATTTATGCTTAAAACACTTAAAAAATTAACTTCGCAAAAGTAGTTCTTTTAAAATAATTTTGAAACAAATAGTTAAAAAAATGGAAATTAGGATCTTAAAAGTTATAGTATTGAAATTCAGATATTTATTGTAATAACCGATTGATAAATTCTTTTTTTAACTTTGTGACCGGTTTAATATAAAATTTAAGAAGTCCCAGTCAGCGAAACTAAATCATCATTATTTTACCATCTGCAAAACAGATTAATACTTGAGCCCAGTACCCTTTGCAATTATCATGTACCTGAAAAAACTTTCACTCACGAATTTTAAGAATTACGAACAGGTTGAACTTGAATTCACCCCCAGGATTAATTGTTTTGTTGGCAATAATGGCGTCGGCAAAACAAATATCCTGGATGCCATTCATTATCTGTCACTTACAAAAAGTTTTTTTAACAATATCGACAGTGTGAGCATCAGGCATGGTGAGGAGTTTTTTATTATTCAGGGACTGCTTATAAGGGACGATGGGGAAGATAATATATTCTGCTCTTTCCACAGGCAGAAGCAGAAGATGCTCAAACGGAACGGAAAGGAGTATCAGAGGTTATCTGATCATGTTGGCCGGTATCCTGTCGTCATGATTTCTCCTGCCGATAATGCGCTAATAAGCGAGGGCAGCGAGGAGAGAAGAAAATTCATGAACAAGATCATTAGCCAGTATAGTGCCGAATACCTCGATTCAGTACTGAATTACAATAAAGCACTTCAGCAAAGGAATAAACTGCTCAGGGATTTCAGCGCTTCAAGCGTGTTTGATGAGGAAGTCCTTTCTGTATGGGATTCCCAGCTTTTAAAATATGGAAGCTTTGCCTATGGCGAAAGGAGCATGCTGATAAAGGATCTTATCCCGGTCTTCCAGGAGTACTATTCGTTGGTATCCAATGGAAAAGAAAAAGTAAAGCTCAGGTACAGATCGGATTTTAGTGAAGGGAACTTCGATGAAATGTTAAAGAATGCCATCAATAAGGACAGGCTGCTTGAGTACACAACAGTCGGGTTACATAAGGATGACCTGATGTTTGAGATGAATGGTCATTCAGTTAAATCGCTTGGTTCACAGGGACAGCAGAAATCCTACCTGGTTGCGCTCAAGCTGGCAAAGTTTGACTACATCAAAAGAAAAGCGGGATTCTCACCGATTCTCCTGCTTGATGATATTTTTGATAAATTTGATGCTGAGAGAGTTGCCCAGATAATACGCCTTGTTGGCAACCATCGCTTTGGACAGATCTTTATTACTGACACTCATCAGGAAAGGCTCCACGACATACTCCATTCACTTGAAACCGATTACAAGCTTTTCAGGATAGGAGAAAACGGGATCGAGGAGATCATCGAAAAAGCGGATATCAAAGTATGAGACGCAGCAAAACCATATCACTTGCCGAAGCCATTAAGGATTATATCAGGGAGATGAACCTCGAAGGCAAACTGATAGAGGTAAACCTGATAAATTCATGGGAGGAGATCGTCGGAAAAGCTATTTCCTCGAGAACTTCTAAAGTGTACATAAAGGACCATATACTTTACGTTCACCTTAATTCCTCAGTCGTCAGGAACGAATTGCTGATGCTCAGGGAAGCCCTCAGGGAAAAGCTGAACAGCAGGGCAGGAAGTGAAGTAATAAAAGAAATAGTCCTCAGATAATTCTCTTACTTTATCCTGTGAACCAGGCCGGAAAGGCTAGTAAATTTCATAGTCAGTTCCCGAGATCCTGATTGTTTTCATAAATGATTTTGATGATCTGAAGTGAAAGTCATCACCGTTATAACTCAGGCTGACTTTATTTTTCCCGATTTCTATCTGAAGTTTTGAAAGGGGATCATGCTGAACAATGATGTCGGCAAGAAGCAATGCTTTTTCAATACCATCACCTCTTCTGAAATTCCAAACTTCGTCGGGCAGCGCAAGCCGTTTGCCATCATAAATGGATTCATCGGGCAAATCATTAAGTATTCCAAATACTGCTTTAATTGATTTTCCATTCAGATCATTGAAACACACAGGGTTACGTTCAATTGCGGATTTAACGAAAGGCAGCCAGCTGATCCTGTCCATCTGCCTGAAAACATAGAGAGTAAGCATGGCGGTCTCTGACCCTGCTGCAAGATTGTTGATTGTTTCCGTTATTTTTTCACGGGTATCCGCATATGAAATGTCAGGTATCACGGTTTCAATATATGTTTTATTATTATCCGGTATTTTAGGATCGGTATGGATGAAGTCCTCGAGATCGTGGAACAATTCATTTATAAGGTTTTCAGAAATATCTCCTGCTGATTTGACAAATTCATTCCTGAAGGAGGACATACTCGTTGTCTTGCCGTCAGTGAAGATCTTTTCAATATCATTCAGCATGATTTTCCCCTGGACAGGGCTGAGATGGAACTCATCACCTTCTATTTCATTTATCAGCAGCTCGCGTGTTTCCTGAGAGACATTGTACCTGCTTGTATGCTCATACTCGAACATTTTTTCAAGGATTATGTATCTTTTTTTCCCGGAATCATCGCACCTGTACTGAAACAGGTTCTTGTATTTTGACTTGAAGCGGAGGAAGTTTATGAAGATGAGGTTATTAAGTTCAGTAACCAGGAATTCTCTCAGTTTTTCGGAGAACTTATTATAAGCATCCCGGTTAATGGTTGCTGTTTCATACAGGATATGGATAAAGCCTGAAATATGCGAGACGATGGTCACCCTTTCATTTTCAAGAGCGCGTCTAGCTTTTTCCGAAAGGGAAGTGCCGTTGTACCACATATTTCTTGTAACGATCCTGCGGTTATTTGTAATTAAGCCTTCCTTCTCAATAATAAAATTCTGTGAATGAAGGGGAGTTGCAATGAGGAATATCTTTTCAAGCGGAATTCTGCCGACAACGAACATTGCTGCAGCATACAGAGCTGACAGTGAAACACATTCGCCTGCGCCTGTCGTGAAATTATCCTTATACCTGAAGGCTGTCATTGCCTCGACGGTTTCAGTCTTCCAGTAAGGTATTACATCAGTATCGAACTTGTCGAGCCCGAAATGTTTCCTTATGTCTATATCGAAATAATACTTGTCGCCCTCATAACCGAAGAGTGCATTTGACTGTCTGAGCAGTTCCATATCAAAAAAATCACTGAACCTTGCTATCTCTTTGGTCTTGGTGGTCAGTCCCCAGGTAGAGAGGTCAAGGTTAAACACATAATTCTGGATTATATATTGTTTGATCCTGTTGACCCTGAATGTAAAGCTCTTTTTATCAATGTCTTTGAACCAGGGATCATCGCGCCAGCTCCAGATGACAGGGGACATGATGTTCGCAAGAACGAGCGGGTAGAACAGCTCGGGAAAAATAAAGACCTCCATATCGGAGAGAGTAAAAGCAGAGGAGTATTTTTCAAGGACTTTTCTGTCGGAAAAATCAACATTCATGGAAGATCCTATAGGCATAATAAAAAATTTTGCAAATCTAATAAGATTTGGCTTTCAAAAAAAAAGAAGTCGCAAATGGCTTTAAAATATCGATATCAGATTCAGAGAGACCGATTTAATTATCAAAACCTTTCAATTTCAGAGAAGAAAAAGTTAGCCTCACGGAAAGCGTTTTCGTCGCTGTCGGAGCCGTGGACCGCATTCATTTTAATTGAAATGGCAAAGGTCTTCCTTATTGTTCCGGGTTCTGCTTTAGCAGGATCCGTGGCGCCAATAAGATTTCTGAACTCATCAACGGCATTCTGATGCTTGAGAATCATAACTACCACCGGACCACTGGTCATGAACTCAATGAGCTCATCAAAGAAGGCTTTTCCTTTATGAACCTCATAAAACGACTCAGCCTGTTCCGTTGTCATATACACCATTTTTATAGCGGATATCTCAAACCCGCCTTCATTTATCATCGCAAGGATCGGTCCGGTCTTGCCTGTTCTTATTGCGTTCGGCTTAATAATTGAAAATGTATAATTTCCGTTCATAGGTTCCGTTTATTGATAACCTGCTTTAAAAACATGTCTTAAGGAATATTTTATATCTTTAGCAACTTGTTTTAAAAGCAGAAATAGTGTTTGATTTAGCCAAATATACTAAAGAATTGTGGAAACTTTTCGAATCATCCCACAATATCTTATTAATCTCGCATGTTAATCCCGATGGTGATGCAATTGGTTCTCAGTTAGCTCTTTATCATTATCTTACTCATAAGGGGAAAAAAACAGGAATGATATCTCCGAACCATATTCAGGAGTTTTTGAAATGGATGAATGGATCGGATGAGATCAATGTTTTTATAAAGAACAGGAAATCCTGCATTAAACTTATAAAGGAAGCCGACCTGATTGTTATGATTGATTTTAATCAGTCGAACAGACTTGGTGAGGCTGAAAAATACGTAATGTCTTCCGGCGCTGAAAAAGTAATAATTGACCATCACAGGGATCTTTTCAATATTGCCGGCCTTATAATTTCTGATTCCGACCTGTGTTCCACTGCTGAGCTGATTTATGAACTTGTAACAGAGATGAACGGGGAGCCCTTTATAAACAGGTCCTATTCTGAGGCTATTTATGTCGGGATAATTACAGATACCGGCAATTTTGAGTATGGCACATATACAGGAGATACACTGCGGATAATCGCTGATATAATTGATTCGGGAATTGAAAAGGATAAAATACTGAATGTTGTTTATAATAATTTCTCAGCCGAAAGGATGAGGCTTCAGGGGTTTGCATTAAGTAAGAGAATGACTGTCCTTCCGGAATACAGGACAGCATACATTTATCTTACAAAGAAGGATTTGGCGGAATACAGCCATATGAAGGGAGATACTGAAGGATTTGTGAACCTTCCACTGTCGATAAAAGACATAAACTTCTCAGCGCTCTTTATTGAAAAGGATAATTTTGTAAAACTGTCTTTCCGCTCCAAGGGAAATTTCCCTGTAAATGAATTTGCATCAAGTTATTTCGCAGGCGGAGGCCATGTGAATGCTTCAGGAGGGGAATATTATGACACCCTTGAGAACACTATTTCATATTTTCTGACCGTTCTAAAAGAAAACGAAGGGAAACTGAACAACCAACTTTGAGTCATGAGTATTGACATAATAACCGCCACAATCATTGTACTTTCTTTGGTTTCATGCCAGAACAGCCAGGTTCCCCCGGATAACGTGAAAAAGCCCGGTAAAAAGGAAATGACAGATCTGAACAGATACCTTGTTCAGAAAGACAGGGAAATAATTCAGAACTATATTGAAAGAAAGAACCTGAAAATGACCGAATCTCCGACCGGGCTGTGGTATTATATAAAAAACGAAGGCTCAGGCGATTTCCTAAGGGACAATGACAGGATCACCATGAACTACGAATGTTCTCTTCTCGACGGAACTGAATGTTATTCATCATCTGCTTTGGGACCCAGGGAGGTCATTCTCGGCAGAACAACCATTGAACCCGGCATGAATGAGGCGCTTCGGTTACTGAAGTCTGGAGCAGAAGCAATATTCATTTTGCCCCCGTTCCTGGCTTATGGAATGGTCGGTGACGGGAAGATGATCCCGCCCAGAAGTATTATAGTCTATAGTGTAAGGGTTATAAAGGAAAAAAAATTGGAATGATTATTGTGCAAAAATGTTATAACTTAAAATCTGATCTATGACAAGCATGAAATATATGAAATCAAAATTACTCATTGGAGGAACAATGCTCCTGGCATTAGTGTCATGTGACATGTCAAGTAAAGTTGATAATAATGAAGCTGAAAAGATTGATGAATTCCTGTCCCTCAATGATACAATTACTTTTGTGCATACAACCAGCGGACTGTATTACACTGACCTTGTAGTAGGAACGGGTCCCCAGGCTGTCACTCACGATTCTGCATTTATAAAGCATACAATTATGTATCTGAGTGGGATGGTACTATATTCAAATCTGAATACGGACGATACATTAAAAATTCCGATAAATGAAGGGCTCCTGCTTGCGGGTTTTGATGAAGGACTTACTTATATGCATGTAGGAGGAAGAACCTTGCTCCTGATACCTTCAAGCCTTGGCTACGGAGCATCAGGGTATCTGGGAATTCCGGGTTACACACCTCTTCTTATTGATGTTAACCTAGTAAAGCTCAAACCTTATCCCTTCGCCAGGTAGTTTTTCTGCAGGACAAATACAACAAGGTGATCATTGATGGAAGGAATGTTTTTCTTCCATTCTGATATTGCCATGGTTCTTATGTTTTCGGTCGGCAGCGTAATATCCATCGCAATGCAGAGTTGTGTTTCCCTGCTGCATGTTTCCAGGATCGATTCAAGCATCCGCTGGTTCCGGTAAGGTGTTTCCATGAATATCTGTGCATAACCATCCTGAGACTTTCTTTCAAGTTCTCTTAACCTTTCAGCCCTGTCGGCTGGTTTTACAGGCAGGTATCCGTTGAAGGTAAAATTCTGGCCGTTTAATCCGGAAGAGATCAGGGCCAGTATTATGGAGGAAGGTCCGGAAGAAGGGACCACCCTTATTTTTTTCCGATGTGCAAGGAAGATAAGCTTTGCACCAGGATCGGCAATGCCCGGTAACCCTGCCTCGCTGATGATGCCGAGATCTGATCCATTTACAACAGGATCAAGATAATGCCCGATCTCAGACTCGCTTGTATGTTCGTTCAACTCGTGGAAAGTTGTTTCGTCAATCGGGAACTGCTTGTCAATAAGTCTCAGAAATCTCCTGGCACTTCTGATATCCTCTACAACGAACAATCTCAGCGACCTGATAAGCTCAAGCACTTTTTCGGGTATTACGCTGCTATAATCCTCATTGCCGAGGGTTACGGGGATCAGAAAAACCTTTCCGGCCACATCTTTTATTTTAGCTAATGTAAATTTAAAAAATATACCATTTAAGAATCAACGTATGTAATTTAAAACTTCCTGTTGTGTGTTACGGATTTTTGATTTAGGTTTGCTTGGAAATTTTTCAGGAGTGAAAATTACTTTTCTTGGCACAGGTACATCGCAGGGTGTCCCGGTTATTACCTGCGACTGCGCAACATGTATGTCGGCCGATAGCCGTGATAAGAGGCTAAGGACTTCTGTCCTTATTGAAACAAATGAAACCATACTTGTCATCGACGCCGGACCTGACTTCCGCCAGCAGATGCTCAGGGAGAACATCAAACGGCTCGATGCCATTATTCTGACTCACGAGCATAAGGACCACATCTCCGGTATGGATGACGTAAGGGCATTCAATTACAAGAGTCAGGATGCTATCAATATTTTTGCTGAAGAGAGAGTACAGAAAGCCATCAGAAAGGAGTATTCTTATGTATTTTCCGAATACCAGTATCCGGGAATTCCTAAAATGAGACTAAATTTAATTCCCGAATATGGTTTCAATATAAATGGATTATCATTGATTCCCCTGAGAGTGTTTCATTACCGGCTCCCCGTTTATGGGTTCAGGATCGGCGATTTCGCGTATATCACAGATGCTAATTATGTGCCCGAGGAAACGAAAGAAAAGATATATGGGGTTAAGTATCTGGTTATTAATGCCCTGAGAAGAGAAAAACATATTTCCCATTTCAGTCTGAGGGAAGCAGTCGATTTTATAAGGCAAATCTCCCCGAGGAAAGCCTATATAACTCATATCAGTCACCAGATGGGCCGTTATGAGGATATACAAAAGCTTTTACCATCCGAAATCATCGTGGCATACGATGGGCTCAAATTCAATTGTGACGAGTGATTAATCGTGAAGCTATCTCCTCTTATAGCTTTTTGTAAGCTTCTTCTGATAATTTTTGGAATAGTAGTATCTGTTCCTCCCCAGCGGTGTAGTGTTTGTCTCTGAAGCCTTCATCCTTTTCTCATAATACGGGTTCTTATTTGACGACGCACACCCCGGAGAAAAAATCATCAGGAACAGAAAGAGAAGAAGCAAGAGTGATTTTGATATTTTATTCAGAATTGTCATCAATCGGAATTTTTTTGAATATTTTCTGAAAATAACGTTTTTTAAATCAAACTAAATGCATTATTTTGATTATATGTTATTGAACGTTTCATTAGTTTAACGTGAAAACTGTTTTTCGATTGTATCGAAAGACTTAAAATGTATTGTTTTTAGTTCTCTTTTCTAAATTCTTCAAAATGGCTTGCCATAATAGTTTATTCAGGACAATCCTGTCAACCTTTATAATACTTGCCTCATTTTCAGCAAGATCACAATCACTCCAAAGGATCCACATCTCAGATCAGTCAGGCTTAAGTGCTGACAGCCTGACCATGTCAAATAACACGGATCTAAAGTTTAAACGGAAGAAACCGATTTTAAGTTTCCTTGTTGACGAAAAAAGCTGGACAACCAATGACGTCAGCGCGGTTAAAGAGGAAAACGGATATTTCCTGACATATGAAAACAAGGTCAAAGTGACAACCAAGGGACCTTTGTTTAATTCAGAAGGCTGGAGCTGTGAGTTTGAATTTGAGAATATCTCAAAGGATACCGTTGCAATAAGTAATGTTGTTCCGTTTAATTCTGATAACGAATCAGTTAACATAACAGGGAAAGGTCCATGGGATCTGGCACGGGCATGGCTGTTTCGTCCCGGTTACAGACCGGTCAGGGTTATTCTTCCTGACAATGCATGGGAACTGGGATATACCTCCTTTGAGACTCAGAACGGATTCTCGGTTTGCGCCCTTTCCAGGCGCATGCAAACCGAGGGTGGACAGAAGCAAAGGTACCAGACCCTTCTGCCTCCCAAAGCCAAAGTCTTCTATACAATGTATGCAGAAGTCTTCAGTGGAGAATGGCAGAATGGCTTGCGGCTGATGTTCAGGGACAAGTATCTGTTTGACCTGAAGACATTCGATAATTCGCTTTATGAACGACCCGACCTTGCCTGGATTAAGGAAAGCTACCTGATAATCCTGCAGATGGCATGGGACAGGGAGTTTTATGACAGAACCACTGGAAAATATACTTTCGCCGATGTACTGAGAAAGGGTAACGACCTTTTCGGAAATATTGATGTGTATGTAATCTGGCCCACCTGGCCCCGTCTTGGCCTTGACCAGCGCAATCAGTGGGATCTGTACAGGGATCTTCCAGGTGGAACTGCTCAATTGCGAAATTTTTCGCGGCTTTCGCACCAGAATAATACAAAGTTTTTCATTGCCTATAACCCCTGGGATAACAGCACCAGAACAGAAAATCATTACAAGGGTATGGCCCAACTGATCAAGGAGATAGATGCTGATGGAGTAGTGCTTGATACCAGGGGTAGTTCAAGCTACGAATTGCAGGCAGCTGCCGACAGCGTCAGAAAAGGCGTAGTGATGTATTCCGAAGGCATGGCGATAACAAAGGATATGCCGGGAATAATTTCAGGCCGAGTGCACAATGCAATTTTTTATAGTCCTGAACTAAACCTCAATAAGCTTATAAAACCTGATTTTTCAATCTTCAGGGTATGTGATGTGGGAGAGGACCTGATTCACCGCGAAATTGCCATTGCGTTTTTCAACGGGTATGGAACAGAACTGAATATGAACCATCCTGGTGGAAGGGGTGATGATCACAGGGCTGATCTTGAGTATCTGGCAAAAACCACCTTTATTCTCAGGCAGAACAACGATGCTTTTCTTGACAGGGACTGGACTCCCTTGCTGGAAACAACAATTGACAATGTTTTTGTCAACAAATGGAAATCGGGGGGAAAGACGATTTACACTGTTCTGAATATGAAACCTGAAGGAGTTGAAGGCAAGCTCTTTAAAGCGGAATTTGATAGCAGCAGACATTATGTTTCGCTCTGGAATCACCAAAATGTTGTTACGGTTAACATAAACGGACAGTTGTATGTTTCCTCCAGTGCACAAGGCTGGCCAGCTTCTTACTCAGGAACCCGCAAAGAGGGGTCGCTGGATTGCATTGCTGCATTTCCTGACCTTATAAGATCGGAGCTTAAAGGCGATTCCCTTTCACTGGAAGCTACCGGGAATGGCAGTCTACTGATATGGAAAGGCGATCCTTCGTATAATGCAGAAAACAAAGTGTTGAAGGTGGCCGGTGATACTGTTGTCAGAGTGAAGGACCTGTTTGGCTATTATGAAGGCAAAATAGTTGTTCAGCTTATCGAAAACAAAAGGCTGAAGGATGAAAACATTCATATCCTTAAAGGAGGAAAACCATGGCTGCTAAGCAAAATTATACCAACGGCAAGAGCCACTGGTATCGCACCTGATATGGTTCTGATCCCCGGAACTAATTTCTCATACAATGTGACAACGGGAGAAGATTTCATACAATACCCCGATGTGAGTGATAAGATCATCAGGGTCGACAGTTTCCTGATTGATAAATATCCCGTAACAAATGCCCAGTATTATGAATTTCTTCAAAGCACAGGATACAGACCTGCAGATACTGCAAGATATCTCAGGCAATGGGAGATGGGCATCTATAAACAGGGACAGGAACGTTATCCTGTAGTTTATGTTAGCCTGGAAGACATCAGGGCATATGCAAAATGGGCCGGGAAAAGGCTTCCGACCGAAGCTGAATGGCAGCTGGCAGCCCAGGGCACTGATAAGCGGAAATGGCCCTGGGGGGATGAATTTCACGGAACATTGTGCAACAATGCTTTCGATAAGCCAACTCCGGTTGATGCCTTCTCAAAGGGTGCAAGCCCTTATGGTACAATTGACATGGTGGGTAATATATGGCAAATGACGAACGATATGTATTTCAATGGTTCGTACTACTTTGCGGTGATAAGGGGAGGAAGCTATTATAAACCTGATTCCAGCTGGTGGTACATCCAGGGAGGTCCCCAGTCGCTCGACAGGACGCAGATAATGCTTCTTGTGTCACCAGGATACGATCGCAGTCCGACGGTCGGGTTCAGATGTGTGAAGGATATTGACAGAAAAAACTTCAAAGGGAAGCGATAAGATTATACTTTCAGCTTCTTCTCGATTTCGTTGATCTGGTTCCTGAAATGTTTATCAGTGTCGATCAGGTTGTTAACCGTCTTGCAGGCATGCAATACAGTTGCATGATCTTTTCCGCCTATATGGGATCCAATGCTTGCAAGGGAAGCCTTTGTAAGGCTCTTTGAAAAATACATTGATACCTGCCTTGCCTGGACGATCTCCCTTTTTCTTGTTTTTCCCTGGATCAGGTCGATGGGGATTTTATAATAGTCGCAAACTATCTTTTGTATGTATTCGATTGTGATTTCGCGTTTCGAGGTGCTGACAAGCTTTTCGACCATCTGGCGTGCCAGGTCAAGGGTGATCTCCTTCCTGTTCAGGGTCGACTGGGCGTAAAGCGATATCAGGACAGCCTCGAGCTCTCTGATATTATTTGAAATGTTGGCAGCAAGGTATTCGAATATCTCATCTGGAAGCTCTATGCCGTCGTTGTAAGCTTTCTTTTTAAGAATTGCCAGTCTTGTTTCGTAATCGGGCCTCTGCAGATCAGCCTGAAGACCCCATTTAAACCTTGAGAGCAGTCTTTGTTCCATTCCCTGTAATTCCACAGGAGGCCTGTCGCAGGTAAGGATCAATTGTTTTCCCGACTGATGGATATGGTTGAAAATGTGAAAGAATGTATCCTGGGTCTTTTCCTTCCCTGCAAATTCATGAACATCATCAAGGATGAGTACATCTATCATCTGGTAGAAATGCAGGAAATCGTTCTTGTTATTGTTCCGTACCGATTCCACAAACTGTGTCTGGAACTTATTGGCGTTCACATACAGCACAACCTTATCGGGATGCTTTTCCTTGACAAGAATACCGATAGCCTGTGCCAGGTGTGTTTTTCCCAGGCCTGATTCTCCGTAGATCATCAGCGGATTAAAAGCGGTGCCTCCGGGGTTGTTCCCGACAGCAATTCCGGCTGACCGTGCAAGCCTGTTACATTCCCCTTCTACATAATTACTGAAGTTGTAATCAGGATTCAGCTTGGGATCAAAATGTACTTTCTTGATACCCGGGATTACAAAAGGATTTTTTATTGAAGGCTGGGTTACGTCGAATGGAACCTGTACAGGCTTGTTATTAAGATCTGTTTTGTTTCGTGACGGATATCTTACAGTATATGGTTTGCCGTCGGAGTAATTTGCATTTTCAAGTACAACATTATATTCAAGCTTGGCATCGGTGCCAATTTCCCGCCTGAGGGTTTTTCTTAGAATATCAATATACTGTTCTTCGAGGTATTCATAAAAAAAAGGGCTCGGAACCTGGATTGTGAGAATGTTGTTTTCAAGTTTCAGGGGAATAATTGGTTCAAACCATGTTTTAAAACTGACGGATGGAATAATATCCTTTATTATTTGAAGACAGTTATTCCAGACATCAATATGGGATTTATTCATGGAAGTTTGTTGTTTTCGGGTTCAAGGTTTCAAGTCAAGCTGATTCAGACAGCAATATTTGTAAAAAAAAAGGTTAAAAAAAAAATTTTTTTTGCTTGGTTATTTCAAAAAAAGTATATGTTTTTAATCATCAACAACTTATAGCAAAAAATATTTTTTTTATTTTTAATTCATTTACTATCAATTACTTACGCTTGATTCATCTACATAGTCGGTGGAACACAACTGATTAGAATTTTCTAGTCAAAATTAAACACCACGCCTAAAATATGAGGACTTTTTTGCTATCAATCCGGACCCACATTTTAAAAACAAGATACTCTGATTTTTAGAAAAAACCTATTTATCAGGAATATTTTTCTTTCCGAAGAGGGAAAAGTGAACGTACCTTTTTGGATTCTCCTTCATATCCTGTAAAAGCTGGCTAAGACTGGCCAGGCTATTCGACAGATTCTTATAAAGTGAGTCATTTTTCATAAGCTGACCGGCAGTTCCTTTGCCGTTATTCAGGTTTTCAATTAAAACAGCAGCCTTTTCAAGGCTAGCTTTAAGATTATTCACGGAAGTGAACAGATCAGCTGCTGCAAGGGTATCAGTAACCGCTTCAAGGTTGGTGAATGTTGAATTGATCTTTTCAGTGTTATCGGCAAGCATGCCGGTGAACCTTTTTATGTTTGCCAGCGAGCCTTTAAGTTCTGCCTCGTCGATATCTTTTGCAGTATGGCTGAGGCTTGCAATCCCGCTGCTCAGATTCTTCTTGAACTGAGGATCGAGGATGTCATTGACGGATCTGATAACTGAATCAAGTGCTGAAATAAGATTTGTTATTTTTTCTTTAAGGGGGACAAGCTCATTTTCAACCCTGGAAATAAGCGAAACTGCCAGACGTCCCGGAATTGTGTCACCGCTTGAATAAAACCCAGGGCCTTCACCATAAACAAATTGTATTTTCATCCCTGCAATCAGAGTTGCTGTAGTTATTTCTGCAATAGTTTTCTCGGGCAGCTTGAAATCCTTATCCACTGACATTGTGACTAACAGTTTACCACTTACAGGATCGAGAAATCTGATTGTCTGGACAACACCTACTTTATAACCGTTTACTTCAATTGGACTTGATTCAGCAAGACCTCCGACCTTGTCATAGACTACGTAATAATGAGAAGTACTGCTGAAAATATCCTTCCCTTTAAGGAAATTATATAGCCAGATGAAAACCAGGATGGTTATCAAAGCGGCGGCGCCGACCTTAACTTCATTTGAGATCTTTTTCATTTAGAAACAGGTTTTATTTGATTTTGTTTTGATTCAAGAGCTTCCAGCAAAGGTAATATTTTGCCGTTTCTAACTGCGATAACAAATGCATCAGGGTAAAGGTTCTCAATTTTCTTTCTGAAATCAGCGGCATCAGAATATTTCATATACGAACCTGCGGCATACCTGTAACGATTGGATGAACTAATTTCCACAACATCCTTTATTCCCTTGAAATTCTCAGGCTTAAGATCTCTTCTTTCAGATGAGGTTGATATCTGCACCATGAATGTTATCTGATCCGTCAATGGGACTGCCGGTATTGAAGCGGTGTCAATTCTTATTTCCGGTGCCGGGTCCGTCGCGGTTGAGATATTACTTTTCTTATCTACATCATTTATATAGTCGCGGGCAGCCCTGAATATAGCCGAAGCAATAAAATCCTGCCCCTCCTTTGAGACAAGGTATTTTTCCTCGTCGGAATTTGTAATGAAGCCTGTTTCAATAAGCACGCTGGGCATCGTGGTCATGTAAAGGACCCAGAAGCCTGCCTGTTTCACACCTCTGTCAATTCTTCCGGCTCTGCTTTTGAACTGGCTTTGCACATTTGAAGCCAGGCCGGTGCTTTGCTCCTGGAAAATATTCTGCATTGAGGTGAACATTATGTAAGACTCCGTAGATTTTGGATCAAATCCCTCATATTTTGTGGAAAAATCATCCTCCAGAAGGATTACCTCGTTTTCCTTTATTGCCACCTCAAGGTTCTGCTCATCTTTTGCCAACCCCATTATGTATGTTTCTGTACCTCTGGTACTTTTGGTTCCGGCCCAGTTTGCATGAACAGAAATAAAAAGATCGGCTTTATTTTTGTTAGCAAATTCAGCCCTGTCCCTTAATTCAACAAACGAATCGGACTTTCGTGTATAAAGGATTTTTACATTTTTAAGGTTCTTCTCAAGATACTCACCTGTTTTCAGGGCTATTGCAAGGGTGATATCCTTCTCCCTGCTAATAGATCCCAGAGCTCCAGGATCTTTTCCTCCGTGCCCCGCATCAATAACAATAACCCACGTCTTATCAGAGGCTAAAAGGTCCTGTAGGTCTGAAACGCAGAACGACAGGATTATCAAAAGCAGAAACCTGAGTGCATAAATATAATTGGTACGTTGTTTGCCGTTTTTAATATCGGTACCCATGTTTAATTGGTATTTTTTTACTTAGTTTTGCGCCTGACATCCGGACGTCACACAAAAACTGTACAAAAATAGTATTTAACTTGTATTTTTTTAAGCAAAAGCGGTTACTTCTGATGTTCCTTGTGATGGTCCAGTTCATTTCGTTGTTCTCTCAGGAAGGAAAATCAGTTGCAGATACAAATATTGTCAGGCGGGATACTCTGGTAAAGGATACCCTTTCCACAACAATCAAAAAGATCTCTCCTAATGCAATTGACAAGCAGGTAAAGTATACTTCAAGAGGATTGAAGAGAAATGATCTTGTTAACCGGCGGGCAATTCTGACTGAGGAGGCAAAAGTTAATTATGGCGATCTTGAAATTACAGCCGATTCAATTGTATTTGATATGGCGAAAAACACTGTTTTTGCCACAGGAAGAAAAGATACTACCGGCAAAGTAATAGGAAAGCCTGTTTTCAAGCAGGGGTCGCAGGAAATAGAATCAGATTCCCTACTTTATGATTTTGTCACAAGGAAAGCAATCGCTAATAATATTGTTACAAAACAGGAAGAGGGGTTACTTCACAGTGAAGTTACAAAGCTGCTTGAGGACGGTACCTCAAATATTTCGAGAAGTACCTATTCAACGTGCGATGCAGACCCCCCTCATTTCTACATTAACCTTCCAAAAGCAAAAATATATCCTGGTAAGAAGATAATTTCCGGCCCCGGATACCTTGTGCTCGAAGGAATTCCGCTTCCTGTCGCACTCCCGTTCGGTTTCTTCCCGATCCAGACGAAAAAGGCTGCTTCCGGGATACTGATTCCCAAAATAGGACAGGAACAGCAAAGGGGATATAACCTTACGGAGGGAGGGTACTACTTTGCAATAAGCGATTATTTTGATCTCGCGCTTAAAGGGAATATTTATACCAACGGTACCTGGATGGCAACCGCAACTTCAAGCTATTCAAAGAAATACAAATTCGACGGGCAGTTCTCTTTCAGTTATGCGAATAATATCTCAGGACACAAAGGACTAAAGGACTACGCTAAAACCACAAATTACAAAGTCGGCTGGACCTATAATCAAAACGCCAAAGCCCACCCCGGAGCCAGATTTTCGGCAAATGTAAATATGAGTTCAAGCGGTTTTGATAAAACAAACAGTTATGTGGTTTCTGAGCATGTCACTACTTCGAGGCAGTCCAGCGTCAGCTATTCAAAAACCTGGGAAGGCACTCCTTTCAATCTGTCTACCAGTATGAACCACAGCCAGAACGTTAAGAATAAAACCGTGAGCCTGAACCTTCCCAAGCTCAATTTTAACGTCAGCAGGATATATCCCTTTAAGGGGAAAAACAGCACCGCCAGTGGAAAATGGTACCAGGAGCTTCAGTTCCAGTATTCTGCTTCTCTTGATAACCAGATAGATACATACGACAGCCTCCTTTTTACGAGGAAAATCTGGAACAATATGAGGAACGGATTTAAGCATGAAGCGCCATTAAGCATTCAGTTCAGGCCGTTCAGGAATTTTTCGATATCACCACAGGTCACCTACAGCGGCGTTCTGTATACTCAGAAAATTGAAAAGCATTGGGAACCCGGTCATGTTGATCCAGAAACCAACAAGATCGTACCACAGGTTAACGATACACTCAGAGGTACTTTCTATGGTCATTCTTTTAGTCCGTCGATAAGCGCAAGCTTTAATCCACAGGTCTTTGGAACGTTCACTTTCAAATCAACCTCAAGAATCCAGGCGATACGTCATGTGATGAAGCCATCAGTGGGATTCAGCTATATTCCCTCGCTTAGCGGGCTGAGCAGCAATCTGTACAAGACCGTCCAGTCAGATACTCTGGGCCACTATTCCGAATATTCGGTATTTGAGAAAAACATCTTCGGAACTCCATCATTATCAAAACGAAGCGGCAGCATTTCATTTAACCTTACAAACATTCTTGAAGCAAAGGTCTTTGAGAGAAATGATACATCGGGCAAGCCAAAAAAAGTCAAGATCATTGATAACTTCGGCATTTCGACATCTTACAATATATTTGCCGATTCGATGCGATGGTCTCCGGTTACAATGGGTTTGAGAACTACTCTTTTCAATAATATAGGTATTTCTGCGAACAGTAATTTTTCACTTTACGGATTAAGCAGCAAAGGCACGCCAATTTCCACATTTGCCTATGCACAGGACAAAAAACTAATGAGGCTCACGAACTTTATGGTAAGCCTCGATTTTGATCTCAGCCAGCTTATCAGCGGGGACAAGAATAAGAAAAGTGAGGCTTCCCCGCAACAGGGGGGAGGACCAGCTTCAACTACCCGGAATCAGACTGGAGGGATTTCGAATCAGGCAAACACTACACAGGGAGGATTGCCTTTTGATGAATTTGGTTACGCAAAATTTGATGTACCCTGGTCAATGCGGGTAAGTTATAGTTTTAACTACACCAAGCCTGCATTTAAGTCTTATTTAGCACAAACTCTGTCGGTCAATGGAAATGTTACCCTTACAAAAAAGTTGTGGGTTACATATACCAGCGGATATGATTTTACTCATAAGGAGATAACCATGACCCAGATCGGAATAACCCGTGATCTCCATTGCTGGACAATGAGCTTTAACTGGATCCCGAACGGTACGATGAAAATGTGGAACTTTACCATCAGGGTAAAAGCTCCCGTCCTTTCCGATCTGAAGTATGAGCGGAGGAAAGATTATCACGACTTGTATTATTAGCAGACAAATCCCTGAAATGAAAAAGGGGCATGCTATTGCGTGCCCCACACCCTCTTCATTTTTTGATCCTGATTAATTACTCTGCAACTATCTCAAATCCAACTTCTACTTTTACTTCCCTGTGCAGTTTAATAACCGCTTTGTATTTGCCAACCTCCTTGATCTGATCTTCAGGAAGCGTTATATTTTTGCGGTCTATTTCAAATCCTTTTTCTTTGAGGGCTTCGGCAATCTGAATAGTATTGACCGAACCAAATATCTTGCCGGAAGAGCTTGTTTTTGCTCCAACGACCAGATTAACATCAGCCAGTTTTGCAGCCATTTCCTGTGCTTCAACCCTTACCTTCTCTTCCTTATGGGCCCTTTGCTTCAGGTTCTCCGCATGCATTTTCTTTGCTGAAGGTGTTGCAGCGACAGCATAACCTTTCGGGATAAGGAAGTTGGTCCCATAGCCGTCTTTGACATGGATAATGTCATCTTTCTGTCCCAGCTTGTTAACATCCTGTATTAATATAATTTCCATTTTCTGCCCTCCTTATTTAAGTAAATCAGTAACATAAGGAAGAAGCGCAATATGACGCGCCCTTTTAACAGCTTTTGCCACTTTCCTCTGGTATTTAAGGGAGGTTCCAGTCAGTCTGCGGGGCAAGATCTTACCCTGGTCGTTAAGGAACTTCTTAAGGAATTCAGGATCCTTGTAATCGATATACTTGATTCTGTTTTTCTTAAATCTGCAGTATTTCTTTTTCTTGACTTCAACAGTCGGGGGAGTCAAATATCTTATTTCTGATTCATTCTGTGCCATGTCTTATTCCTCCTTTTGTTTACCTGATTCTTTTTGTTTCCTTTTTTTCTCAGCATATTCGATGGCGAATTTCTCCATCCTGAATGTCAGAAACCTGATGATCCTTTCGTCCCTTCTATACTGGACTTCAAGTTTTTCGATCAGATCGCCTGTTCCTTTAAATTCGATTAGATAGTAGAAGCCAGTTGACTTCTTCTGAATAGGGTAGGCCAGCTTTTTGAGGCCCCAGTTCTCTTCATGAACGATCTCCCCGCTGTTCTCGGTTATGACCTTCTTGAATTTTTGTACCGCTTCCTTCATCTGGTTCTCAGACAAAACGGGAGTTGCAATGAAAACGGTTTCGTACTGATTCAACATAATTAATAATTGTATTTAGTTTAATGTTTTCGGCTCGCAAAAGTACAACATTTTTTTTAATGAAAAAGAGTTTGAAGCAAAAATACAACAGGTTTGGTGCATTTGCTTCACTATTCCTTATGTCTGTATCAGGGTAAAATTCGGGTCAGGTTTTTTCTTCGATTGCTTTTTGACTATATTTGTACCTCAACAATAAAATCCGAATCAGGCCCGGTTTCTTATGGAAAACTTCATCGTTTCGGCAAGAAAATACCGTCCTGCAACATTTGATATGGTTGTAGGCCAGGATTCCATTACCAACACACTGAAGAGTGCCATAAAAAATAACCATCTTACACAGGCTTACCTGTTCTGCGGACCACGCGGGGTGGGTAAAACCACGTGTGCCAGGATATTTGCCAAAACAATTAACTGCAGCGATCTCAAGGAGAACGGGGAAGCATGCGACAAGTGCGAATCGTGCATATCCTTCAATACCCTCAGGTCATTCAATATTCATGAACTTGATGCTGCCTCTAACAACAAGGTCGATGATATAAGGAGCCTTACCGATCAGGTGAGAATACCTCCCCAGGTGGGGAAATACAGCGTTTATATAATTGATGAGGTGCATATGCTTTCTTCATCGGCATTCAATGCATTTTTAAAAACGCTTGAGGAACCACCATCGCATGCAATATTCATTCTTGCAACCACCGAAAAACACAAGATCATTCCGACAATACTCTCAAGATGCCAGATATTTGACTTCAACAGGATAAGGATTGAGGATATTGTGGGACGCCTTTCATTTGTTGCAAAAAATGAGAGTATAAGTGCCGACGAAGAAGCTTTGCATATTATTGCCCAGAAAGCAGACGGGGCCCTCAGGGATGCCCTTTCAATCTTCGACCAGATCGCAAGTCTAAGCGGGAAAAACATAGGTTACAAGGATGTCATTGAGAATCTCAATGTACTTGACTATGAATACTATTTCAAAACTGTGGATGGGGCCCTTCGGGGAGACGTTTCATCCGTATTGTTGACTTTCAATGAAATACTTGAAAAGGGATTTGATGGTCATAACTTTGTTTCGGGATTGAACAGCCATTTCCGTGACCTCCTCGTGAGTCGTGATGAAGTCACATTACGCCTGCTCGAGGCTACTCCCTCAGTAAAACAAAGATATCTCCTGCAGACAAAACAATGCTCAGAGGATTTTTTATTCAGGGCTCTTGAGGCAGGAAGCAATTGTGACATTGGATATAAGGTAAGCAAGAATCAGCGCCTTCATGTTGAATTGTTCATTATCAGGCTCTGCCGTCTGAATGTTACTGTTGCTGAAGAATCCGAAAAAAAAAAGTCAGACCCTGAAATAGTTGAAAAAGAAGAAAGGGAGTTGCCGCTTCCCTCAAAATCTGAAATAATAAGGGAAACCGGGGAGGTGGTCGGAGCTAAGCCACACAGGGGAGAAACAGATCCCGGAAAGCACTCTCCGGTAATAGAAAAGCCTACGAAATCGTTTTCTATAAAAGACATTATTTCGGAGGAAAGGAAAGCTGCTGAAAATGATATAAAGCCTGCTGAAACATTGGAAATTATCGAAGATTCCGGGAGACCTTTTGAAGAATTCAGTGCACAAAACTTCGAGAAAGCCTGGACAGAATTTGCGGGTCATATAAAGGGGGACGGAACAAGGGTAATCAGCATGTTCAAATCCATCAAGACCGAGTTAGAAAATGATCATATTATAAGACTGCATCTGACAAATGCCGCACAGAAAGACCTGTTCACTCATAATTACTCGCAGAAGCTTCTTGGTTTTTTGAATAAAAGATTCTTAATGAAGGATATTGATATTGAAACAGTTGTAGATCAAACTGAGACAAATGAAATCCTCTATTCCGATGAACAGAAATACAATTACCTGGTTTCTAAATATCCTGAACTGAAAGATTTCAAAAAAGCATTTAATCTTGATATAACTTAATGAGGGATTTCTTAATTGTTGAGTTCTGAACAAACAGAATAACATCGATGTTAATAATAGAAAATCTAATTGTTAAATGTGGAAAAGCTTCCGGTAAAACCGGCAACTAAATGAAAAAGTCTGTTCTGTTTTTTACCATTATATTTATCGTTATAGCAAGTTTTGAATTGCAGGCTCAGAAACTGATTTCAAACAATTCGGTGACCGGGGTTTGCTATGCAGGAACAAAGGTGAAGAGGATCTATATTCCTCCTCCAAAAGGAGCATTAAGACGGGCTGATTCAAAGGGAGGCGGATCGATCACTGTAATTTATACCGGTTTTACTGAGGAAGCCAAAGCTGCTGTTGATTTTGCAGTGAAAATTCTGGAAGGTATGCTTCCGGCCGATCTTCACATGACTATTAAAGCCTCATGGACTAAAATTTCCGATTCAGGTGTCCTGGGTAATTCTGCAATAACTGCATTTGCTGCAGGCTGGGCAATTGATGCACTCAATCCGTTTGCTTATTACCCTGTAGCAGTAGCTGAAAAAATTGCCGGAAAGAGCCTGAATCTCAATAGTGAAGCTGATGTTGAACTTGTGCTGAACAGTACTGCTAAATGGTACCTTGGTACCGATGGCAACACTCCAACAAGCAAATATGACCTGGTAACTGTTGTGATTCACGAACTATGCCATGGTCTTGGATTCTTTGACAGCATGACCACAGATGGAACAACAGGTTCGTACGGAATTGGAACCTACCCGGTAGTTTATGATACCTATATCGAAAACCTTGCAGGAAATAAGTTAACTGATACAACTATTTATAAGCAGAATTCATCAAATCTTTATAATGAACTGGTGGGAGGACAACTCTATTTTGACGGACCCCTGACGAGGAAATACCTTAATGGGGACAGGGCACGGCTCTATGCCCCTTCTACCTGGGATCCCGGATCGAGTGTATCCCATCTTGATGAACTGAGGACTCCGCAAGTCAACTCACTGATGACACCATTTCTCGATTTCGGTGAAGCAATTCATGATCCCGGAAACCTTACATTATCAGTACTTGGAGATGTTGGCTGGATAAATACAAGGATCATTTCCGGCAAGGTAAAAGACACCGAGGAACATATTTCCGAGATTGAGTTTACCGCTGAAATCCGTTCCGATACTTCTTATAACAGGAACAAAGTCGGACTCGTATATTCAACCAATGGTTTTACTACATCAGATACGATTATAATGACCCCATTCGGTTCAAATAATATTTATTCATGTAAGGTGCCAATTTTATCATATAATGTCAAATTAGACTATTATATGTTTGCAGAGGATAGTTTCCTGCGGAATTTCAAATCCCCTTCGCGGGCTGCAAAATTGCCATATACTGTCTTTATAGGAACTGATACTGTAAAACCCATAATCGCTCATAGCCAGAAAGAATATTTCTTTGAAAAGATTGATTCTATCCTGTTTGAAGCAACGGTTACCGATAATCTTGGAGTTGATACTGTTTACGTTGAATACAAAGTAAACAATAAACCTTCAAAGTATTTTGGATTGACGGCCAGAACTTCGTCTGAGTACAGTAACAGCCTGATAGTAAAAAACAGTATTAAAGGAGGAGATTCCCTGAATTATCGAATCATTGCCATTGACAAGGCTTCAGGACAAAATACAAGAATATTCCCCTCAACCGGGTATAAAAAGATCAGGATTGAAAGCCTTCTGCCAGAATTAAATAGTTATTCAACTGATTTTTCAAATGCTTCTGCTGATTTCTTTAATTCCGGATTTGAAATTACGCAACCTGCAAATTTCACCAGCTTAGGACTCCATTCGGAACATCCTTATCAGAGTCCTGATAAGGATGATAAAACCCTTGATTTCAGTTCTGTTCTCCGTCACCCCATAGCATTCGATGCTTCGGGGATGCAGATTTCGTTCAGGGAACTGGTGCTTGTCGAGCCCGGAGCTGAAGGGTCGGTTTTTGGATTCTCCGATTTTTATGATTATGTGATCCTTGAAGCCTCAAAGGACTTTGGTAAAAACTGGTTCGGTCTTGCAGATGGATATGATTCGAGGTATATCTCATCATGGGAAACTGCTTACAACAGTTCGATAGACGGGCAGAATTCAACCTACCAGGGCAAAGAATCGATGATGGTCACTCACTACTTCTATCCCAGGATAGCCGGCAAGATTTCTGAAGGAGATTACCTCCTTATCAGGTTCAGGTTGTTCTCTGATCCGTATGCACACGGCTGGGGATGGGCAATCGATGACCTGAAAATTAATCCCCTGGTTGATCAGGCAGAAGAAATCAATATCCAGGGAATAAGAATTTATCCTAATCCCGGTTACGGTTTGTTTACCGTTGAATTTGCAAACAATCCAGGCAATGGACCTTTAAGACTAAGTGTTTATAGTCTTACCGGACAGAGTATTATTCAAAATCTGGTCCTCAATGAAGAGAGGATGACAATCGATATCTCCGGACATCCTCCGGGATTATACTTAGTTACCGTAAATGATGGATCCGGTACTAAAGTTCTGAAATACAGCCTGATAAAATGATATCCTAAAGAACTTTCAAGCCAGTTACCTTATTATATTTATCCGGTTTGTTTCCATTCCGGTATAAATGACTGTTTAACGGGCAGTGTTATTAAATCAATTATTAATCCGCTTCAGGAAAAAAAGCTAATTTTGCGGGAAATTTAAAGAGTTTAAAATGGACATAGTAAACAAGATACTTGGTCTGTTTCTTGGAAATAAATATGAGAGGGATATTAAGGAAATATCTCCTTTCGTTGAAGAGATCCTTAAGGAATATGTCAAACTGCCGGATTTATCAAACGACGAGCTGAGGGAAAAGACAGCTATCCTTAAGAAAGAGATTCTGGATGAGATCGAGCCTGATGAAAACGAGATAAGATCACTAAAGGAGAAAGCCGAAACTGAAGAGGATGTTTACAAGAAGGAGGAGTTCTACAATGAAATTGATAAGATTGAGAAGCTTATCAATGAAAAGCTTGAAAAGAAACTCGACGAGCTAGTACCAAGGGCTTTTGCAATAGTTAAGGAGACTTCACGGAGATTCAAGGAGAATAGTGTGCTCGAAGTGTCAGCACAGCAATACGACAAAGATCTGGCAGCAACAAGGGAAAGCATCACCATCAAAGGCGACAAGGCCATCTGGAAAAACCGCTGGATAGCCGGAGGCAATGAAATTGAATGGGACATGGTCCATTACGATGTCCAGCTGATTGGAGGTGTTGCACTCCACAAAGGGAAAATCGCTGAAATGGCCACAGGAGAAGGTAAAACAGTTGTGGCAACACTTCCGGTCTTTCTGAATGCCCTTGCAGGCAGGGGTGTACATATTGTGACTGTCAATGATTACCTGTCGAAACGTGATTCGGAGTGGATGGGGCCTATATACGAATTTCATGGCCTTACTGTAGACTGCATCGACAAACATCAACCTAATTCTGCTGAAAGGAGGAAAGCCTACAATGCCGACATAACCTTCGGTACAAATAACGAATTTGGCTTCGACTACCTTAGGGATAATATGGCGATCAACCCTGAGGACCTTGTTCAGAGAAAACACCACTACGCAATTGTCGATGAAGTCGACTCAGTTCTGATAGATGATGCGCGTACCCCTCTGATCATTTCCGGTCCGACCGCAAAAAGTGATACACAACAGTTCGACGAACTTAAGCCAAAAGTGGATAAGCTGGTGAATGCTCAGAAAAAGCTTGTTACACAAATACTTGCTGACGCCAAGAAACTTGTCGCAGAGAATAAAATGGAAGAAGGAGGTAAGCTTCTTCTCCGGGCTTTTAAAGGGCTGCCAAAAAACAAGGCGCTTATCAAATACCTGAGCGAAGAAGGGAACAAGACGCTTCTGCAGAAAACCGAGAACTTCTTTATGCAGAACAACAGCAAGGACATGCCTAAAGTGACGGATGAGCTATACTTCATAATCGATGAAAAGCAAAATACAATTGAACTCACCGACAAAGGGCTGGATCTTATTTCAACTTCAGTTGAGGACGCAAGCTTTTTTATTCTGCCGGATGTTGGTTCAAAAATCGCTGATCTTGAAAAAGGTGGATTGCCAGAGCGCGATAAGCTTAAGCTGAAAGATGAACTTCTGCAGGATTATTCTGTAAAATCCGAAAGAGTTCATACGATGACCCAGCTGCTGAAAGCATGGACGTTGTTTGAAAGGGATGACGAATATGTTGTTATTGATAACAAGGTAAAGATAGTCGATGAACAGACGGGTCGAATTCTGGAAGGACGCCGTTATTCCGACGGCCTTCACCAGGCTATAGAAGCCAAGGAAAACGTAAAGGTTGAGGAAGCAACCCAGACTTATGCAACCATTACGCTTCAAAATTATTTCAGGATGTATCACAAGCTTGCAGGTATGACCGGAACAGCGGAAACTGAAGCCGGTGAATTCTGGAATATTTATAAGCTCGATGTTGTTGTTATACCCACCAACCGTCCGGTAATTAGAAGTGACCGTGAGGATCTGGTATATAAGACAAAAAGGGAAAAATACAATGCTGTTATAGATGAGATTGTTAAGCTGAACAAAGAGGGACGTCCCGTCCTTGTAGGAACAACCTCAGTTGAAATATCCGAGCTCCTCAGCAGGATGCTGAAGATGAAGGGGCTCAGGCATAATGTACTTAATGCAAAGCTGCATCAGCGTGAGGCTGAAATTGTGGCTGAGGCAGGGAAAACGGGGACAATCACCATTGCAACCAACATGGCCGGAAGGGGAACTGACATAAAACTCGCCCAGGAGGTTCGCGAAGCAGGCGGGTTGGCAATAATCGGTACGGAACGGCATGAATCAAGGAGGGTCGACCGTCAGCTCAGGGGCCGTTCGGGACGTCAGGGTGACCCGGGTTCCTCACAGTTTTTCGTTTCGCTCGAAGATGAGCTTATGAGATTGTTCGGGTCGGAAAGAATAGCCGGAATAATGGATAAGCTTGGTCTTAAGGAGGGAGAAATGATCCAGCACCCGATGATCACAAAATCAATTGAGCGCGCCCAGAAAAAAGTTGAGGAGAACAATTTTGGAATCAGAAAAAGACTTCTTGAATACGATGATGTAATGAACTCCCAGAGGGAAGTGATTTACAGAAAAAGAAGGCATGCACTTCTTGGTGAAAGGCTGTCGGTTGATGTGGCAAATATGATGTACGATGTCACCGAATCACTTGTTGATTCATATCATAAGGATGGTGCCTATGAAGATTTTGATTTTGACCTTATACGCACATTTTCAATGGATTCACCTGTGCAGAAGCAGGATTTTCTGAAAGATAATTCTGAACAGGTCATCGAAAAAATATACGCAAAGGTTCTTGATACATACCGGCGGAAAGTCGAAACAATTTCTCAGCAGGCATACCCTGTTCTTAAGGATGTTTATGAAAGAATGTCGCATGTCTACGAAAATGTGGTCGTTCCTATATCGGATGGCGTAAGGGTATTTCAGGTTGTTACGAACCTAAAGGCCACAGCCGAATCGGAGGGAAAAGAGCTTGCAAAGTCGTATGAGAAAACTGTTGTACTTGCAACTATTGATGATGCGTGGAAAGAGCACCTCCGCGAGATGGATGAACTCAAGCAGTCGGTTCAGAACGCTACCTATGAGCAGAAAGATCCTTTGCTTATCTATAAGTTCGAATCGTTCGAACTCTTCAAGACAATGATTACCAAAGTCAACAAGGACGTGGCAAGTACACTGATGAAAGGTCATATACCTACCCAGGATCCCGAGCAGGTTAAGGAAGCCCAGCGGAGGCGGCAGGTTGACATGAGCAAATACCGGACATCAAAAGGTGACTTTTCCCAGTACAGCAGCACCGGGGGGGGAGGAGCTGACAAAAATCAGAAAGTAGAACCCGTGAGAGTGGACAAGAAAATCGGCAGAAATGATCCATGCCCGTGCGGAAGCGGGAAGAAATACAAAAACTGTCATGGAATGCAGCAGGCTGCACCTCCTGTTGATCCAAGGGCTGCCAGGTGATCAGGCTTTCCAGACCTCGTCTACTGCTTTTTGTATACGTGCCATGGTGGTTCTGCTTACACTCACAAGCGGAAGCCTCAGAATGTTCTGGCAAAGGTTCATAACACTCATAATAGCTTTTATCCCGCAGGGGTTGCCTTCAACAAACAGCAACTCTATCATTTCAAGGTATTTGAACTGAATTTCCCTTGCCGCTTTGAAATTATTCCTCAAGGCATGGTTGACAAGCTCAGCACATGCTGCTGGAAATGCATTGCCCAGAACTGAAATAACGCCTATTCCCCCTGCAGAAATTACCGGAATTGTCAGCATGTCATCTCCGGAGATCACACTGAAGTTCTCAGGTTTTCCCTTTATGATTTTCATGATCTGGGTCAGGTCGCCCGAAGCCTCTTTTACACCGGCAATGTTTTTGCATTCATGCGCGAGTTCGAGACATGTATCAGCAGTAACATTGCAGCCTGTCCTTCCGGGTACATTGTAAATTATAACCGGCAGCGGACTGCATGTGGCAATGGCTTTAAAATGCTGGACCAGCCCTCGTTGCGTCGGCTTGTTATAATATGGTGCTACAGAGAGCACACCGTCGATACCTGTCAGGTCGGTATGTCTGATATTGTTAATTACCTCCTGGGTGTTGTTACCGCCGATACCGGCAACAAGAGGAATCCTGCCGTCAACAGCCTCCTTGACATAGGCTATTATTGCCTGCTTTTCATCTTTAGTCAGAGTAACCGATTCTCCAGTTGTTCCCAGGACTACGATATAATTGACCCCACCTGCAATTATATGATTAATAACGCGGCCCAAAGCAGTAAAATCGATGCTGGAGTCATTTTTAAAAGGTGTGACTATGGCAATGCCGGTTCCTTTGAATTTCTTCATTTTATTAGAATTATACAGCTTTTTTAACGGTTTCGGAGTTTATCATCTCAAGATACAGGAGAACCTGTTCAAGATACTCATCAATGGTTACAGTGTTTTTCAGGGATATCATCAGGTCGAACGGGGAAGACTCGGGCTTTGAATCTGCAAGGCCCACCTTCAGCGAAGCCTCCGATAACGAAGACACATAAACCAGAGGGAAAAGCTTCCTGAAATTCAAATCAATCAATACATCAAAACGGTTTTTAATAAACTCATTGCTTTCGGAAGTCACCGGCCGGTACAGAAAATCAACTTCATTCTTTTTAAGGCAGGTCAGAAACCTTATTGCAGTGTACTGGTCGGGTAGTTTTTTCCCCGGATAGAATCCGAGAACTTTTACTTCAATCTTTTGTTCAGCCATTTTCTGACAGAATCTCGACAATAATACAAACTCTTCAGGGCGGGATGCATCCCAGACCAATCCGATGTTTTTAATATTGAAGAAATTGATATAGTGCGGCTTCCTGGTTGATTTTGAGATCTTGCCTGACAGCACAGACTTTCCTGCCCGGATCCGCAAGTTTCTGAACAATTCCATGGTGCAAACCTAAGAGTTTTTTTATAATGTAAGTAATGTCAGGCTATTATTCTTCACCTATTAACTTAAGAAATTCTTTCTCACTCAGCATCTGAATTCCAAGCTCTTCTGCCTTCTCCATTTTTGAAGGCCCCATATTTTCGCCTGCCAGAATAAATGAGGTATTTCCCGAGATTGATGATGAATTTTTCCCGCCATTCTTTTCTATAATATCTTTGTATTCATCGCGTGAATGCTGGCTGAATACACCAGAAATAACTATCACTTTGCCTTCAAGCGCATTTCCTGAAGGCACTTCGGCATCCTCAGATGTAATCTTTATTCCTGCTGATTTCAGACGACCGATAATCTCAGTATTTTCAGCATCTCTGAAATATGCAACAATGCTTGATGCAATTTTAGGTCCTATTTCTCTGACACTGGTAAGAGTTTCTATGTCAGCGTTCATCAGATCATCAAGTGATTTAAACCTGAGAGCGATTGTCTTGGCAACCGTTTCACCTACGTGTCTGATACCCAGGGCATAAAGCACCTTCGGGTAAGGTATGTTTTTTGATTTCTTTATGCTCTGCAGGATATTTGCAGCTGACTTTTCTCCCATACGTTCAAGTGGAATTAATTGTTCCAGCTTTAGATCGTAAAGGTCTGAGATATTCTTAATAAGTCCTTTGCTGAACAGCAGATCAACGGTCTCTTCGCCCAGGCCTTCAATATCCATTGCCTTTCTGCTGATAAAATGTTCAATTCTTCCCTTTATCTGTGGAGGACAGTGCAGGTAGTTCGGGCAAAAATGGTTTGCTTCTCCTTCATTTTTTATCAGAACAGTTCCGCATTCAGGACATGTATCAATAAACTTTATCATCTGGCTCTTTTCATCCCTCGATGAATAGTCAACACCAACAATCTTGGGAATTATCTCCCCTCCCTTTTCAACATAAACCATGTCATTGACATGAAGATCCAGGAGAAATATCTGATCGGCATTATGAAGTGAAGCCCGTTTGACGGTTGTGCCTGCAAGAAGAACAGGTTCAAGATTTGCAACAGGTGTTATGGCACCTGTTCTTCCAACCTGAAAGGAAATTGACAGCAGCTTTGTCAGAGCCTGTTCAGCCTTATATTTGTATGCTACTGCCCACCGGGGCGATTTGGCGGTTACTCCGAGCTCCTCCTGCTGTTTAAGGGAATTGACCTTAATAACCACTCCGTCGGTATCGAATGGGAGATTCTCTCTTTTGGTTTCCCATGTTTCAATGAAACGGATCACCTCTTCAACATTATTGCATACAGTAATGCTGCCGTCAACTTTAAAACCCCAGCCGGCTGCCGTCATTAAATTGTCATAGTGGGTTTTGTAAGGAAGCTCTTCTCCAAGAAGATAATAAAACATGCAATCCAGTGTCCTGGATGCCACAACAGAAGGGTCGAGCAGCTTAAGGGTGCCGGATGCCGCATTGCGCGGATTGGCAAACAGGTTGAGGCCATCCTTTGCCCGTTCTTTGTTCAGATTGTCGAATACAGCCCGAGGCATTAGTATCTCTCCTCTGACAATAAACTCATCCGGCAATTTTTTATCTGACAACTGCCTTGGAATGCTTTTTATCGTTTTGACATTTACTGTAACATCATCTCCCCTGGTACCGTCCCCCCTGGTCACGGCCCTGGCCATCAGGCCATTGATATAGGTTATGCTTATTGAAGCCCCGTCAAATTTCAGCTCGCACACATACTCTACAGGCCCTGATGCAGACTTCCGCACACGGGCATCAAAGTCATTAAGCTCTTCATAGCTGTAAGTGTTCCCGAGAGAAAGCATCGGGTAGATATGATCATATTGCCTGAACTCCTTCGTTATATCACTTCCAACATGCTGAGTGGGAGACCATTCTGCAACTAATTCGGGAAACTTTTCTTCCAGGGTTTTAAGCTCACTGATCAGAAGATCAAACTCAAAATCGGAAATGACAGGTTGATTCAGAACATAATATCTTCTGTTATGCTCTTCAATTTCTTTGCGAAGTTTATCAATCCGCCCCTTTGCTTCAGCTTCCGTCATAGAATATTAAATGATTAATCAACTCCACACTCCATCAATTGATTTGCCGCACTTACTGCATTTTCCGCCAGCAATAGTGTTGGAAGAGATCCTGTATCCCTGGCGGACAACCAGTATATTTCTGCAATATGGGCATTTAGTATCTGATACTTCATTCCCGGGAACATTACCTGTATAGATATAAAGCAGACCCTCTTCAGTTGCAATCTGAAATGCCTTGTTGAGAACATCAACAGGGGTAGGAGGAAGTTGTTCAAGCTTGTACATCGGATAGAACCTGCTGAAATGAAGCGGGACATTTTTAAATCCGTTATCGCTCAGCCATCTGCACATTTTTCTGATCTCTTCCGGGTTATCTGTCCATGTAGGTACTACAAGATTGGTGATCTCAAGCCATACTCCATTGTCCTTGAATATCTTAAGTGAATCGAGCACCGGCTGAAGCTTGCCACCTGATAACTTAAGATATGTGCTTTCCGTGAATGCCTTAAGGTCAATGTTCGCGGCATCAAGAACTGTGCATAGCTTTTTCAGCGGTTCCGGATAAATATACCCGTTTGATTTGAAGACATTCTTTATTCCTGACTTCCTTGCCAGCGTTGCAGTGTCAAACACGTATTCGTAAGCTGTAATTGGCTCGGAATATGTGTATGCAATGGAATCGCACCCTTTGGATTTGCATTCCGAAACCACTTTTTCAGGCATAAGATCATAGTTTCGGGTCTTGTCGGGGCTTATCTGGGAAATAGACCAGTTCTGACAATTCAGACATACGAGATTGCAGCCTGCTGTCGCGATCGAATAAGCTCTTGTTCCCGGAAGGAAATGGTACAAAGGTTTTTTCTCTATCGGATCGACATTTACGGAGCATGGATCACCATAAGCAAGTGTATAAAGCTTTGATTTAATTACTTTCCTGTTATTGCATTTGCTGAGTTCACCTTCCTTCAGCACACATTCGTTAGGGCAGATCCTGCACATAATACCTCTTGCGGTTTCTTCCTGGAACATCGCCTCTCTTCTGAAAACTGGCTGGTCTTCGTTAACCGGTTCTGAAATAAGCTCCGTTCCCGGCAGACAGATAACTCCTGCCGACAAAGCAGCACATCTCTTCAGAAATTGCCTCTTGCTATACCTGATGTAATTGTTTTGCATTTAACCTTGAATTGAGATTCCAAATTTAACTAATTCCGGCGTCTGTTGTTAACAGACCAAAGCACAAAACCTGCCAGGATCAAAACCGGAAGCAGAAATAAAGATGATCTGATACCCATAAGGGGAACAGCAATTCCGGAGAATATTATAAATCCCATTGCCGAACCTGCAAGATCAGAACCGTATACGATTGAGGTCTGGGAACCCGACCTCTTTTGAAGCGTCAATTCCCTGAAAATATTACCGGTTATTAAGGCAGGGAAGAATCCTGAGAGTATGAGGAACCCGACAACGACAAATCGCAGGTTTATACCCAGTATTGCATCTGAAGCAAACCCTATGGCCATATAGAATAAAATCAGCAGAACTGCCTTCACACCTGAAGTGCTCTTTTCAAGGATGGTGATTTTTAACCCTGACCCGACTGCTAAGCCTGCCATAAGTCCGGCTATTATCAAACCAGTCATCTGATACATATTCCCTACGGTCAGCTGCAGGATGAGTAAAATAATAATTTCATACCCGGCAAGGGCGGATGCACCAAAATACATTATCGCGCTGTCCCTTTTGATGGAAGTCAGCGATAACACGAAGAGAATTATCAGCAGAACTATTGCAGGTATCTTCTCATTTATGTTTTTGCTGAGATTATACGACTGAAAATAAAAACTTGCGATTGGCAGAGCTGACCTGTTAATTTTGGTATTACTGTCAATAAGGTTCAGTACTTCACTGGTTTTTGAATTAATAAGATCATCCGACAGGTAATCCGGACCGACATATTTATTTTGTAAATTGTGCTCCCGGACCAGATGGCATATAGAGGTTGATAGTTCCCCGTCGGAAGCAATAAAATAAAGCTTATTGCCACTGATTGGGACGACATTCCTGAATACTGCCTTAAGACTATTGAATACAGAAGAATAAAAAAGTAAAGCTTCCTTATTAAAGTAATTTGGATTAATACCAGGCGAGCAGCTGAAAATGGCATCCTGCTTCATGATTTTTTTAACAGCTGTAAAAAAATCGAGGGTGTAGAAACGGTTCAATAGCAATGAAGAAGGAGGAGGAAGAAGTACTATCACGTCGTCGAATTTTTCACCGGTTTTCTTTACATAACTGAAAGCATCGTCATTCTCAACTATCAATCCGGGTGTTCCGGTAATGACTGAAGGGGTTTCAATTTTTGTAAGGGCGGGATCGCGTTCGACGAAAACCACTTTCCTGACATTGTATTTTTCAATTTCCTGCAAACGGGATCCGGTCAATCCGGATATCAGCAACACCTCTTCCGGCTTTTTACCCTGAAGCAGGGTATAATGTATATCCTCTTCACTTTCAACTGCATCATTGCTAAAAGCCAGTAGCCGCTGATTATAATAAGTACTGATTTCATTATGGTATTCACCCTTGGTAATATTTCCGTAGGGAGTATCCTTAGTCTCTATAACCTTAATACCCCTTAATAAAAACTGTCGGAATAAAATATCAGGTGAAAAGACTATAATAAATGAGGCCAGCAATAGCACGATAACCTTAAATAAATACTTTTTCCCTGTATCCTTTAAAAAATATGTGAGGATTGCATAAGAGATCCCCAGTGTGATTATCAGCAATAAGGATTGATAGGTGTTAAGTATTCCTGAGCTCAACAGGGATATTATAATTCCTGCTGCAATTCCACCAGCCGTTTCAATTGAAAATGATTTGCCAGGATTAAAATTGTCTGACTTTTGAGCAGCAGTTATAAGCTTTATAAAGGTAAATCCGGAAATGAAACAGAACGGAAGAAGGGCCAGAAATGTAAAGACAACGCTTGCTAGGAATGTCGGTGTTTCTCCCGGCTTCAGATAAAGCCGGGATAAGAACAACATCAGTATGACCGAAATAATCGGTCCGGCTGAAAAGAAAATATTGATTTTCCTGATGTCAGACAATGACGATTCCGGAGCAACCCGCGAACCAAGAGCTGATCCGATAAGCCATGAGCAAAGAAATGTTCCGGCAATTATTTCATAACCACCGGTAATGTTCATTACCTCTTTTAGCAGCAGGAGCTGAACTGACGAACTTATAAAACCGACAACAAAGAGATTTCCCGCTGCAATTGCCTTATGGAGAACGATATCATGCCTGTTTGAGGATGAACCGGGTTGAGGTGTCCTGAAAGTTCTCCAGAAGTATGAGAAATGCCACATGAAATGAAAAAATCCTGCAAAAGCAGTCCCAATACCAAATTCAACATGCCATTTAAGGATTGCTTTTACTGCCGGGACATCCCATTTATAATTTACCTGCAGGGCCAGGAAAAGGCCTGCCAGAAAGGTGATAATAAATACAATGGCAAGAATGAAATTCCACAGTTTCCTGTGTAATTGCAGAGAGTAAAATTCATTACGGTAAAAAAAGTAACTGAGCAGGTAAAGCAGGGTCGCTGTTATTCCTGTTGCAACAACATGATACATAGTTACTTTTTGTTTTCTTCGAGGACTATCCCTTCATAGATATAGATTTCTGCATTTTTCCAGCCGTCCCAGCCAATCCCTGCCTTATTGAGTGAAGTGTATCCGAGGAACTCCTCAACGGTCCAGCCATTTTCGATCGCAACCTGAGGCAGCATAGTGCCGGATCTGAAATCTTTTTTTATGTATATACCATGCTTCCCGAGGACGATCTCATCGATATTGTTAATCTTTTTCAAAGGACCAAGGACTGTGATTTCGATATCGGTCTTTGGCAGCTCTGCTTTTGTAAGCGGCTTGAAACGGGGATCCTCAAATGCTGATGATTCCGATGATTGCAGTACAACCTCATAAAGGGGATCGGCCGATATGAATCTGCCTATGCATCCTCTGAGGGATCCGTCGATCTTTAACGTTACAAATGCGCCGAAGGGTTTTTTGAAGAAATCACAGAGAGATTCTTTGTTTACCGTGATTCTCTTCTTGTCATACAGGAGAGATTTTATGTTATCCCTTGCCATTTCAATAAGGTCGTTCTTTTCCTTCTCTGTGAATTTTATTTCATCAGTCAGGCTTTTTGCCTGCTGACCCGCATGGTTTTTTTCTGTAAGAACAATCGCATTGTAACCGACAACCTCGTCCTTGTTACCGTAACGTGTATCGCCCGAATTGCAGTAATCGATTTTCCTGAATTCAAGATTACTGTCAGAACCAGCGAGATACATTAGCAGAAGGCCTGATGTCCATCCGCACATACTGGTTGAAAGGCCGGGGTCATTTTTCAGGGAATTAGTTCTCAGGACATCCTGAAATCTTTGGGGATCTCCTGAGATAATGGCATTTGCAGTAGCATTATCTACCTCATTTGCAGTCTGATATGAGGGATAATGTGAAAAATCGCTGCTTATTACAAACAAATTTTCAGGAGTGAACCATTGCTTTAATGCTTCAGCAAGCTTTTTTATAGTGTTAATATTGTTTGTTGCTATAATGATGGGCACTATTGGAATTGGGTCCTTGAAGTAGTACTGGATTAAAGGCAGCTGCACTTCAAGGCTGTGTTCCTGAAGATGAGCATTATTGGTAAAGCTAAAGAGCTTTTGGTTTTTCAACTTATTCGTTATTTCACGGTTGATGGGTACCTTTCCCATAGGGGTTAAAAAATCGCCTGTGTTGTAGACTGAAGCGCCGTCGAATGCCATTATATGGCTTGAACCGATTAAAAATATATTCTTGTAAGCAGTACTTCTGTCAATTGCTGAAAAAGCTGAAGCAGCAACTTTCCCGGAGAACACATATCCTGCATGAGGGCTTATAAGTGCCCTTACTTTAAGCTGGGGGGAGGTTTTGACACATTCTTCAAAAAGAAGTGCTACGTCATTGGTTAGTGTTTCTTTGTCCGCTGAATAAAATCGTCCTGCGGCCGCCGGTTGTCTGTCAGATGACCCTGGTTGGGAATATATCTCCATAACGATAATAAAGATTAATAGCAAAACAGAGCATACTTTACGCATGGTGAATGGCAATTTGATTTACCGAAATAAAGTTAGGTCAAAAAAACAAGAAAGAGGTATTTTACGAAGGGATAATTCCGCTGAAGAAACTAAATAAAGATCATCGATTCCTTCAGGATTTTTCCGCTTTCATCTGTTCCGTAGATCTTCAGTCCAATGCTTACCGTTGTACCGCTGATCACATCAATTATCGGGCTCAGGTCGTCCTTAATATCATCAATATCATCGAAATCTTCTATTGGGAAATATATGTGAAGGATTAAAACACATTCGGGTTTATTAATACCCGCAAGTGCCTTAACAATTTTTGCCAGCCATATTGAAGAGGCTGTATTGAAATATTCCAGATTTAGCCGTAAATTTGTTGTCTGTTTAGGAGTTTTGACATACTCGTTAACCCAGTCAAGAATTGGTTCGAAGATCCGTGGAGCATTGATTGGAATTGATTTACCGGATAGAATAAGTTCACCGCTAAGGTAATTAAGATCAACCAGCGGTGTCTTATCAGTTTGTTCGACGAACATATTCTTCAGCTCCTTCATAACAGGGTCAATTATTTTGTTCCTTTTTTTTACGCTAATTATCATAATCAAAAGTATAATATCTTTTTATTCGAAACTGAATTTTTCATCAAAAAGAAATGATCAGTAGTCAAATAAAAAGGTTTGTTGATATAAAAATAATTTGTCAGACATTAAAAACATTGATGGCGGCTTCGCGCATTTGCTGGTTTATACGTCGATGTCATTAAAATGTTATATTTGCTGGCGGAAAATTTTAAACCATAATGAAGATTATTTTAAAGGATAAAATCAGAGAAGCTGTCAAAGTCCTTTATAATTGCGAAGTAGCCGAAAACCTTATCCAGATGCAGGAGACCAGGAAAGAGTTCAGGGGCGATTTCACCCTTGTTGTTTTTCCTTTGCTTCGTTTCTCAAAAAACACTCCTGAAAAAACAGCCGAAAACATCGGCAATTACCTTGTTGAAAACTTTCCTTCTGTTTCAGGATTTAATGTAATAAAAGGATTTCTGAATATCGAAATCTCAGACAAGCAGTGGATAGATTTTTTTGCCAGTCTTTCATCACGAAAAGATGTTTTTCAGGATTGCCTGGTAAAAGACCCAAAGGTCATCCTTGTTGAATATTCTTCCCCAAATACAAATAAGCCGCTTCATCTCGGGCATATCAGGAACAATCTACTGGGGTTTTCCCTTTACAGGATACTTTCAGCCTGTGGAAACAGGGTGATTAAAACCAACATTGTCAACGACAGGGGTATACATATATGCAAGTCAATGCTGGCCTGGCAGAAATACGGAAACGGCGAGACTCCAGAATCCATCATGATAAAAGGGGATCATCTTGTTGGCAAATACTATGTAAGGTTTGAGCAGGAGTACAAGGCTCAGACCGAAGAGCTTGTCATGAACGGAATGAGCGAACCCGATGCAAGAAATTCCGCACCTCTTATTAAGGAAGCAAGGGAAATGCTCCTTAAATGGGAGGCAGGCGACAGAGATACCGTTGAACTTTGGAAAATGATGAATTCATGGGTCTATGCCGGATTTGATGAGACATATAAAATGCTGGGAGTAGATTTTGACAAGATCTACTATGAATCAGAGACATACATCCGGGGAAAAGAAATCGTCCTTGCCGGACTTAAGGCCAATATCCTGTACCAGCACAGTGACAGCTCGATCTGGGCTGACCTTACATCCCAGGGTCTTGATCATAAACTACTTCTCAGATCGGACGGTACCGCTGTTTACATGACCCAGGATCTTGGAACTGCTGTTGCGAGGTATAGTGATTTTGGGTTTGATAAGACACTATATGTCGTTGGCAATGAGCAGAATTACCATTTCCAGGTGCTAAGGGCGCTGATGAAGAAAATGGGATATAAATGGGCCGATGGACTGATCCATTTTTCATATGGTATGGTAGAGCTTCCCGAAGGAAGGATGAAATCGCGTGAAGGCACAATAGTCGATGCCGACGAACTTATAAAAGAGATGAAAGAGACAGCAAGAACTGTTTCGCTTCAACTTGGGAAGCTTTCTGATTACACGGAGGAAGAAAAAGAGGAAATATTCCGGAAGATCGGCCTGGGAGCACTGAAATACTTTATACTTAAGGTTGACCCTCATAAAAACATGACGTTCAATCCTGCAGAATCCATTGATTTCAATGGCAATACGGGACCTTTTATTCAATATACCTATGCCAGGATTAAGTCTGTGTTCAGGAAAGCTGAGCAGACCGGGATTGTTCCAGATCAGGAAGCAGTTGCAAAAGCAAATCCGGGCCCTAAGGAAATAGACCTGGTTAAGCTCCTCAGGAAATTCTCTGATACTGTTACAGAGGCAGCTTTCGAATACAGTCCTGCTCTGATTGCCAACTATTGCTATGACCTGTCAAAAGAGTATAATCAATTTTATCACGATTTTTCAATTCTTGGTGAGGAAGATTATGCCCTCAGGAATTTCAGGCTTTACCTTTCAAAGGTAACCAGCGATGTGATCTGGGCGGGGATGTGGCTCCTGGGAATTGAAATGCCGGACAGAATGTAAAATCTGTTGGTTTAAATACACTTTAAACACACTTTACTTAGATATGTTTGAGAATCTTAGCGAACGGCTGGAGAAATCCTTTAAACTACTTAAAGGACAGGGCAGGATTTCCGAAATCAATATTGCCGAAACACTGAAGGAAGTCAGACGGGCTCTGCTCGACGCGGATGTGAATTTCAAGATCGCCAAGCAATTCACCGACACTGTTAAAACCAAAGCCCTTGGACAAGAGGTGCTGAAATCGGTCAACCCGTCGCAGATGATGGTGAAAATAGTTCATGATGAACTGGTTGACCTGATGGGCGGCGATAAGACGGATATCAATATAAAGATCAATCCTGCAATAATTTTAATAGCAGGGCTTCAGGGATCAGGAAAAACAACCTTCAGCGGAAAGCTTGCAAAATGGGTTAAAAGCAAAAGAGGAAAAAATCCGATGCTTGTAGCCGGTGATATCTACCGTCCTGCCGCTATTGAGCAGCTTAAGATCATTGGCGACCAGATTGAGGTGCCTGTTTATGTCGAAGCTGAGAACAGGAACCCGGTTCAGATTGCAAAGAACTCAATCAAGGAGGCCAAACTGAAAAACTACGATGTCGTCATTATCGATACAGCCGGCCGGCTGGCAATTGATGAGGAAATGATGAATGAGATCGCTTCGATAAAAGACGCCGTAAATCCTCATGAAATACTGTTTGTTGTTGATTCAATGACTGGCCAGGATGCAGTAAATACCGCTAAGGAATTCAACGACCGGCTTAACTTCGACGGTGTTATACTGACAAAGCTGGATGGTGATACACGTGGCGGGGCAGCATTATCAATTAAGTCGGTGGTCAACAAGCCGATCAAGTTTGTTAGCTCGGGAGAGAAGATGGATGCCATCGACATCTTTTATCCTGCACGTATGGCTGACAGGATCCTTGGGATGGGTGATATTGTATCCCTTGTTGAGAAGGCTCAGGAACAGTATGATGTCGAAGAAGCAAGGAAATTGCAGAAAAAGATCGCGAAGGACCAGTTTGATTTCAACGATTTCATTTCCCAGATCCAGCAGATAAAGAAAATGGGTAATGTAAAGGACCTGATGTCGATGATACCAGGTGTTGGAAAAGCTGTGAAGGATCTTGATATTGATGATGATGCATTCAAGGGGATTGAAGCAATAATAAAAAGCATGACCCCTGAGGAAAGGACTAATCCAGTCGTTCTTAATGGCAGCCGGAGAAAAAGAATTGCCATGGGAAGCGGTACGTCTGTCCAGGAAGTCAATAAGCTCCTGAAGCAGTTCGATGAGACAAGGCGAATGATGAAAATGATGACCAAGAGAGGAAATGCTGCCAGAATAATGGGCAGGAAATAATCAAATATATGTACACTCTGATTGACGGGAAAAAAATTGCCTCCGAGATCAAGCTTGAAATTGCCGGAGAGGTCGCCAGAAGGTCAAACGCCGGAAAGAAAATTCCACATCTTGCCGCAGTACTGGTAGGTGATAACGGTTCAAGTGAAACCTATGTAAATAATAAGGTAAAGGACTGTGCTGAGGTCGGATTTAAATCAACATTGATACGGCTTAATAAGGAAACCTCTGAAAATGAACTACTTGAGAGGGTTAAAGGTCTTAACAACGATATAGATGTTGACGGGTTTATCGTTCAGCTGCCCCTGCCTCAGCATATATCGGAGAACAGGATTATCGAAGCGATTGATCCTGAAAAAGATGCAGATGGCTTTCATCCCGTCAATATAGGTAAAATGGTAATAGGCCTTCCCGGCTATCTTCCAGCAACACCTTTTGGAATTGTTGAATTGCTGAAACGATACAATATTATGACTTCCGGAAAAAACTGCGTTATTATCGGACGCAGTCACATTGTAGGAAGACCTCTGAGCATTCTTCTTTCACAGAAGGGCATGGATGCCACGGTTACAGTTGTTCACAGCAAAACAAAAAGCATCGGGGAATTTACCAGGGAAGCTGATATAATAGTTGCTGCAATGGGCTGTCCGGGATTCCTGAAAGCAGATATGGTGAAAGTTGGAGCCGTTGTGATTGATGTTGGTACGACAAGGATCCAGTCTTCCGAATCCAAATCAGGATGGAAGCTGGTTGGTGATGTTGACTTTTTCAATGTAGCCCCCAAATGTTCCTATATAACTCCGGTCCCCGGAGGTGTTGGTCCAATGACAAGAGTTGCCCTGCTCAGGAACACACTTATGGCAGTTCAGGATAGATAGGTAATTATCTGGTTGATTTATAGCTATTTGACAAAGTCGATCCCGGTGAAGTAAAGATCATACCCGCCTTTGCCTCCAGGTCTGTTCGATGAAAACATCATAAAGGTATTTGTGAATTCTTCATTACTGCCTAGAACCGGGCGGTATTCATCCGACGTCGTATTTATTGAAGGTCCGAAATTGACAGGTGCGGACCATTGCCCGTGGCTGAATACCGAATAGTAAAGATCAAATCCTCCAATCCCTCCTTCGCGATTCGAAGCAAAAACCATGACCTTCCGGTGAATAAACGGACACTTGTCATCGCCAGTGCTGTTAAGAATGTCAACTTTTGAAGAAGAAGCATAGACGCCGCTTAACCATGATTCCATGCTTATTTCTGACGGTTTCTTATGAAGGAAAATATCAAAATTACCGTCACTATTAGATGAGAAATATGCCGAGTCCTGGTTTGTATCAAAGCAAATATAGGCCTCATCTGAACCTGAATTAAGCAGGCTAACAGGAAATGGACCGGTAACATCCGGAACGGAATTACCAAATACCGGAAGATTCTTCGTATAATAAAAGTCAAGGTTGCCACTTGTATTTACAGATGACACAAATGTATATTCAAAACCATCAACGGGACTATAAAGGCTGTAGGGACCAAAATCATTTCGTACGGTAATTAATTTTGAGATAAGCCGTGTACGAAAAGCATCAGTTGTAATCTCACCGTTAATACTGAAATCCCCGGATGTCTGATTAAACATATACGAAACAGTTCCCTGTACAAGATCAAACTGACCACCACTGCTTTCCCTGTTGCTTGAAAAAATCAAGGGAAGGAAGCCATTCAGAGAATACAGGTTAAGATTATAATCGTCCCAGGCAGAATTAAGTCCCGAAAGAACGATTATTGAATCAGGGAATGTACCCTTCTCAAATTTGATTGGATTTTCAGTCTTTTTGCAAAACGTCAGTGAAAAGAGCATTGCTGCAGACATAAAAACAATTGTGCGGCTTATTTGTAATCTGTTCATTTCCTGCGGTAAAATGGGATGATCTGGCACAAATATATTAACTTAAAATGAAAAACCGGGTTTAAGCCCGGTTCTTCGAAGGTAGAATTTAGGTTAATTCTAGGGTATATTAGGTTTATTAAGTATAAATTCCCGTTTCCAAGAGTATAGATGAAAAAAAGGTAGGTGAGGTTGCGTAGTTAAACAGAAAAAAACAAAAATCTTTGATTTTTAATCATATAACATTGTTTATCAAGTGTTTAAAAAAACGTTAAAATGTTGATAATATAGCAACAGCCAAAAACACATTGTTGAAAATGTTTTTATTTTTGTACTCTGTAATAAGAGAGGGATGGAAGAGGATAAATTCGGATTTCCTTATGAGGAAGAAATAAAGAGTGTTGTCCAGAAGTTCGAACGGATGAGAAAGAATAACGAAAAGTATTTCTTTGACGTTATTGAATTTGAGACAATTATCGATTATTACATTGAATGTAACAACTCCATAAAAGCATTTGAAGCTGCAACTCTTGCAACCCAGCAGCACCCAAATTCCGTCTCGATCCAGTTAAGAAAAGCCAGAGTGCTTCTCGACAAGGGCAGGGCAGTGGAAGCACTCAGAATCCTGAAAAAGCTCGAGAATCTTGAGCCGGGAAACCATGAGATCCATGTAGCAAAAGGTACAGCTCTCGGGATCCTGGGCGATATCCAGGGAGCAAAAAAGATCTTTGACTTTGCACTTACTCTCGATTCAGATGATCCGGGCAACATATTGTTTTCAATAACTTCTGTTCTTCAGAATCTAAATTACTATGAATATCTGATCCCTTACCTTTTGAAACTGATTGAACTGGAACCTGAGTTTTATGCTCATGTATATGACCTTGCATATGCCTATGAGAAAACTGAGGATTACGAAAACGCTATAGTTTCTTACCTGAAATACCTTGAAAACGAACCATTCTCCGACAGCGCCTGGTATAACCTGGGAATAATCTACAATAAAAAGGAGGATTTTGATAAAGCTCTTGAGGCTTACGATTATGCTCTTGCAATTAACTCCCAGAACGGTTTTGCAATCTTCAATAAAGGTAATATACTGTGCAACCTTGACAGATACGCTGATGCGATTCCCGTTTATCATGAATACCTTGAGAATGAGCCGGAAAGCTATGAAGCAATGTCATATCTTGCAGAATGCTATGAGAAAACAGGCGATCTTGTACTTGCGAAGAAATATTACCATGAATCAATAGAACTGGCTCCTGATTTCGCTGATCCCTGGTTTGGCCTTGGCATTATAGCCCTTGAATCAGGTGTACCCGATGACAGTCTGATTTTTCTCAGAAAGGCAGTAAGGCTTGACGATGAAAATCCAGAGATATGGTACATGCTGGGCAAAGCCCATTATGCGAAAAATGAAAGAAAGGCAGCCCTAAGGTGTTTCCGTGAAGCATTAAAGCTTGATGCCTATTACAATGAGGTGTGGACTGACCTCGGGAGAATTATTCTCTATGACGGATTTGCCCATAAGGCTTTGCCTTATCTTGAAAAAGCATATAAGGTAATCGGGGATATACCCGGCATAAATTACCTCCTGGCGTCATATTATCTTCATTACGGATACTCCGATAAAGCATATAAACATTTATCGCTCGCACTGGATGTTGATAAGGAACTTTTCAGGGATTTCCACGACATTTATCCGAAGCATCTTCTTAACCGGAAGATCAAAAAACTGCTTGAGAACTATAATCTTCTTTGAGATCACTTGTATTTACCACCCTTATAACCATAGGGTTTAACTTATCCTTGCCCTGAAATACTGGAGGATCACACTTTAGCCCTTAACTTTAACCATAAACTACATGAAAAACATACTTACTTACATTCCGGAACGCCCGTCAAAACCCAGAAATTCAGGATTGACTATGGTAATGGACAAAGGCCTCAGTATCAGGGAATCTGAAGATTTTATGTCGGTTGGGAGCGAATATACCGACTTTGTAAAACTTGGATTCGGAACATCCCTGATCACACCTGGATTTGAGAAGAAAGTGAAGATTTATAAAAAAGCCGGTTGCATTCCGTATTTCGGAGGTACTCTTTTTGAAGCTTTTATTATAAGGAACATGTTCAAGGATTATATGAAGCTTCTTGATGAGCTTGAAATTGAACTTGTTGAAGTTTCAGACGGATCTTACGATTTTCCTCATAAAGAAAAGCTTGAGTACATAAGCAAGCTCGCAAAAAGAGGTAAGGTAATTTCAGAGGTGGGTTCGAAGAAAAAAGATGTAGTCTATTCTCCTGACGAGTGGGTTGAAATGATGAAATCGGAGCTGAACGCAGGTTCCGTAAAGGTTATTGCCGAGGCGCGTGAGTCGGGAACTATCGGTATTTATAATGATGACGGGTCAGTGAATATGCCTCTCATAAAGGAAATATCAGAGCATGTAAAGCTTGAAAATGTGATATGGGAGGCTCCACTCAAGGCACAACAAGCATGGTTTATAAAACATTTCGGGGCAAATGTAAACCTTGGCAATATTGCACCAAATGAAATCATACCTCTTGAATCACTTCGCCTCGGACTCAGGGGAGATACTTTCTTCCAGTTTCTTCCCGACAATCTAAAAGAGAAATAATTTATATCTGCAACTTACCACTAATCTTCATAAATGAGAAAATTCGGCCTCATTGGATACCCTTTGGGACACTCTTTCTCAAAGAAATACTTCTCTGAAAAATTTTCCCGTGAGAAATTAAAGAATTGTGTTTACAACAATTATCCTATTCAGAATATTGTTCAATTGCCCCGGCTGATATCTTCCGATGCGCATCTTGAAGGACTGAATGTAACTATCCCATACAAATCCGAAGTAATAAAGTACCTGGACAGGATCGATCCTGTAGCTGAAGAAATAGGCGCTGTTAATGTTGTGAAAATTAAAAGAATAAAAGACAATATTCTGGTTTCAGGGTTTAACAGTGACATTTATGGCATAAGGGAAACATTAATTCCTTTTCTTTCCGGGGATATAATTAATGCCATGGTGCTGGGCACAGGAGGCAGTTCAAAGGCTGTTTGCCATGTTCTTAAAAAAATAAATGTAAGCTATACACTTATCTCCCGTATTGAAAAGCCTGGTTGCCTGACCTATTCCGATATCAGTCCCAAATTGCTGAAGGACACTCAGCTGATCATCAACGCAACCCCGCTGGGCATGTATCCTGACATTGCAGGGAAACCGGACTTAAAATATGACCTGTTGAATGAAAAGCACTTACTTTTCGACCTTGTGTATAATCCTGAATTAACAAGTTTTCTTAAAGCAGGAAAGGAGAGGGGATGCAGGATCCTGACCGGTCTTAAAATGCTTCATTTCCAGGCCGAACGGTCATGGGAGATATGGAATGATGACTCTATTTTTTGATTTTTTTCCTGCGCCAATACATTGGTTCGCATTCGATGCACTCCTGGATCCAGTATCCGGGTGTTACATAGCTTCCTTCAGGGGTCTTAAGGGAACGGTCGTAAACAGCAAATACAGGGTTGAATATAATGTCCGTGACTCCAATCGTGTAAGTTGGTTTTTCCCCTTCGGTTGCGGGAGGGACAATTAATTCCTTGACTTCAAAATTGTTGAACTCAAGCAGCTGACGCAGAAAGGCAGCCCGCTCAATATTTGCACCCGATTCAACAATCGTGCACCTGACTCCTTCAATTTCACCTATAATATGTTTGGCATTATTTATTCCCATTCTGTTTACCTTTTACTTCAGACTCCTGAACTGGAATTCCTTATAACCTCAAAAATAATGCTTGCAAACCCGGTAATAATAATACCTGCAACGCAAATGCCTGTTGCAAGCCTGGTTGGAAAATCGCTCCTGAAGGTCTCAACCGGAGACTCATTTTTATTTATGAACATAGCCTTGACAACAAGTAGATAGTAGTATAAGGATATGATGGTATTCAATACTGCGATCAGGACCAGGAGATAGAAACCTCTCTCTGCCGCTGCCGTGAAGAGAAAAAACTTGCCGAAGAATCCGGCAACAGGGGGTATGCCTGCAAGGGAAAATAATGCAAGTGTCATCACGAGAGCCAGGCGTGGATTAGTCCGGTATAATCCATTGTACTCATCAATTGCCTCTTTCCCGGTGGCGTTAGATATTGCTGCAACAACACCGAAAGCTCCAAGATTGGAGAAGATATATACCAGGATATAGTAAATCACTGATGCCATGCCAGTCTGGTTGCCGCCGATAATTCCCAGCAAAATATATCCTGCCTGGGAAATTGATGAAAATGCAAGGAACCGTTTAAGGTTTTGCTGACGAATGGCAAACAGGTTTCCGACAGTCATTGTAAGGATCGATGTGACATAAATTGTCTTCTGCCAGGTTATCATCATAGCAGGAAAAACAGTGAAAAGAACTATTATGAAAATGAAAATAGCCGCTCCTTTTGAAATTACTGACAGATAAGAGGTTATGTTTACGGGAGAACCTTCATACACGTCAGCGGTCCAGAGATGGAATGGTACGATCGAGATCTTAAATGCCATTCCTGCAAAAAAGAAAATTAATCCAAGAACCTGTAAATTGCTATTCCGGATATGACTTGCCACTTCATTGAAATATAATGAGCCTGCTGTTCCATAAATCATTGACAATCCATATAAGAGGATTCCTGATGATAGGGCTGAGATCAGGATGAACTTAATCCCTGCCTCTGCGGATTTGTTGTTATATCTGTCGTAAGCGGCCAAAGCTGCGAGGGGAATAGTTGCTAGTTCCAGACCAATATAGAACATCAGGAAATGACCGGCTGATATCATAAAATTCATTCCGGTAAGTGTCGAAATAAGAAGAACGAAATACTCACTGACCTTCTCATTGTTTTCTTCCTTGTTTAGCCATGTAACTGATTGAATTAAAACAAGTAATGCACCTATATTAAGAATGTTCTTCATGATCAGCCTGATACCGGTCGATTCGTACATTCCTCCGAAAAGGGATCCGGTCGGGGAGGGCAGGAATCCTATTGCTGTTATAAGCGAAAACATGATTACTGCAAACGTACTTACAGATCTCTTCTTCGTTGGATTCCAGAAGATTTCCGCTACAAGTACCAGAAGAGCCGCAGCAGTCAGGAGCAGTTCATGGCGCATTATTAAAAAACTTTCCAGGTTCATATAGTTGTTTGGTGCAGGGTAGTAATAGGTTTATTTTAATGTATTAATTTTCATTTGTTAAAAGGGGCTGAAAGCAAGTATTTTATTAAGTATAGGCTGGAGGCTTACCCCAATCATCGAGGAAAGCCAGAAAGGTGCAAGGCCAATAAATGCTACAAAGCTTATCAGAGTTACGGCAGAGATTTTTTCGAACCACTTTGCATCGCCCAGATGTTCATAGTGCTCATTGGTTAACGGTCCGAGCAGCAGTATTGCGATAACACGCAAAATATAAACTGCTGTGATCACAATCGATGTTACTGCAATAATTGTCACGATTCGGTGGAACATGTCAGGATGCTGGAAGGCCCCTACGAAAATCGTCATTTCAGCAACAAATCCGCTGAGTCCGGGAAGCCCAAGTGAAGCGAGCCCGGCAATCACGTAGCAAACTGAAAGGAAGGGAATTACCTTCATCAATCCGCCCATTTCATTTATCATCCTGGTATGTGTACGGCCATAAAGCATCCCGATAAGGGCAAAGAACAGGGCTGTCATAAGTCCGTGTGAGATCATCTGGATAATAGCTCCGTTCATGGCCGTCTTGTTCATCATAAGTATTGCAAACAAAACAAGACCGCAATGGCTGACTGAAGAGTATGCATTGATATATTTAAGATCCTTCTGAGCAATCGCGCCAAAAGCTCCATAAATGACACTGATTGTGGTTAGAATTATGAATATCCACGATAATTCCCTTGCAGCTTCAGGCATCAGGAAAATTGCCACCCTGAAAGCTCCGTAACCACCGAGCTTCATAAGTACCCCTGCATGGAGCATAGAGACTGCAGTTGGGGCGGATGAATGTCCATCGGGCGACCAAGTGTGGAATGGGAATAAAGCACCCAGTACTCCGAATCCTACGAATGTGAGCGGGAAAAAAAGGTGCTGGGCCGACATAGGTATGGTTATCTTCGATATCTCCAGTATATTAAAAGTCAGCTGACCACCACCCGGCGCCGAATTGAAGTAAATGCCAAGTATACCTACAAGCAAGAGGGCAGAAGCGCCCATAAGCATCAGAGTCAGCTTCATAGCGGAATATTCCTTTGGCCCGCTTCCCCATATACCGATAAGGAGGTACATTGGTATAACTGCAAGTTCATAGAAGAGGAACATGGTGAAAAGATCGATCGAAATAAAAAATCCGAACACCCCGGTTGCAAGCAGGATCAGTGAAACAAAAAATTCCTTTGTAAGAAACTCCACCTCCCACGACGCAAATATTCCCGCAAATACAACAATTGATGTAAGTCCTATCATAGCAACCGAAATTCCATCAACTCCAACAGCATAGTGGATATTAAAGCTTTTAAACCAGACCAGGTCCCTTACAAAGAGCATTTCAGCAGTATTACCGGCACGCCGTGCGAAAACATACAGGAAAATCAGCACTGCTGCGAGCAGCAATTGTATTCCCATTCCCACAGCAGCTACCATCCTTACCTGCCGGATGTCCCTGATAAGGATTATTCCGGTCATCGTCAGCACCGGTATTACAACAAAGAGGGTCAGAATATCCATAGTCTTAGACTGTTCTTTTTAATTTTACTTCAACAGGTAAATGAATAAGATTGCAAGTATTACCACCCCTGAAAGAAAAACGAATGCGTATTTCTGAAGCTGACCCGACTGGAAGCTCTCTTATCCTGAACGATACTACCTGGGTCATAAAAGCAATGCTGTTCATTGCACCGTCAACAATGTGTCTGTCGAACCAAGCCACCGGTTCGGAAATATATCTGAATATTATCTTTTTGGTTACAAAAAGATAAATTTCATCAATGTAGAATTTATTATACGACCATTTATAGGCATATTTAAAAGTTGTCGCCAGCCGGTCGGGTATAGAAGTTTTCTTGCTGTAAAGAACAAAAGCAACAGATATTCCAAGGAGGGCGATCAGAACAGACGGAATAGCAACAGCCCATTCTATCTCACTTTCAAAAGCTTTGCCATCCGATGTTACCAGGTGGTTGAAAGGAATGACTCCTGATACTGCTGCTCCAATTGCAAGCACAATCAGAGGGATTGTCATGACTGCCGGAGCTTCATGCGGGGTGTGATGGTATTGTGTTTCTTCTCCCCAGAAAATATTGAAGTAAAGCCTGAACATATAAAATGCTGTGATGCCTGCAACAGCATACTCAACGGCAAATAAGAATTTGTTGTGATGCAGGGCTGCGGCAAGGATTTCATCCTTGCTGAAGAAGCCCGAAAAAGGAGGAATTCCTGCAATTGTAAGGCAGGCTATGAGGAATGTTATGTGTGTGATCGGTAGATATTTACGGAGCCCGCCCATTTCAGTCATGAAGTTGCTGTGAACAGCATGGATGATGGCGCCCGCTCCGAGGAAGAGTAATGCCTTGAACATTGCATGAGTGAACAGGTGGAACATTGAGGCCATATATCCCAATCCTTCATGTCCTCCGTAACCTGAAACTCCGAGAGCGAACATCATATAACCGATCTGCGACATTGTGGAATAAGCAAGAACCCTTTTAATATCGGTTTGGGTACAGGCAATAATTGCCGCTAAGAGCGAGGAAAATGCACCCACATAAGCTACTACCTCAAGCGCTACAGGAGCCGAAAAAACATAGATCGGAAACATCCTGGCAACAAGATATACCCCTGCCACCACCATTGTAGCAGCGTGAATTAAGGCTGAAACAGGAGTAGGGCCCTCCATTGCATCCGGAAGCCATATATGGAACGGGAACATTGCAGATTTGCCCACACCGCCCATATAAACGAAAATCATCGACCACGTCATTACCGACAGACCCATGAAAGTTATACTGCTTCCCTGAGCTATAGCCGGTCCTGAAGGGTCAGTAAGGGTGATGAAATCAAATGTCTTTGTGTTGAATGATAGTATCAGGATACCGATAAGAAAACCAAGATCAGCAAACCTGGTTACGATAAAGGCTTTTTTGGAGGCCCTGACTGCTGATGGTTTCTGATAATAAAATCCAATGAGAATATATGATGAGATCCCTACCAGTTCCCAGAAAATATACATCTGAAAGATATTGGTAGCCAGCACAAGGCCTACCATTGAAAATGTGAACAGGGAAAGAAAAGCAAAGAACCGTTCAAAACCCTTTTCTCCCTTCATATATCCGAGACTGTAAACATGCACCATGAACGAAACAGTGCTTATCACAATAAGCATCATAACCGAGATGGGATCGAGCAGTACTCCCATATCAATATGAAGTTTGTCGGTGAACTGAAGCCATGTGAAATTTGAAGCTATAATTTTCTGATACGCCCCGTCTATCTTATCTCCCTGAAAGAAATATAAATATGCTGTCAGGTAAGACAAAAAAGTGACTACTGCAAGTCCCGATGTTCCTATGAGGCCTGAAAGCCGCGGCTTCAGCTTATGGCCGGCAAGTCCTAGCAGGATAAAGATCAGGAATGGTAACAGTGGTATCCAGATGGTATAGGCAAAGTTTGTCATACGGGTTGGGTCCTTTAGGGCTGGTTCAGAATTTCATCACGTTAACATCCTCAACATTTATAGTTGTAAACCTCCGGTAAATATTGATTATTATGGCGATAGCCACGGCTGCCTCCGAAGCTGCCACGGCAATTATAAACAGGCTGAAAAAGTGGCCTTCGAGCTTGTGAGGAAAGAGATATCTGTTAAAGGCCAGAAAATTGATATTGACCGAATTCAGGATCAGCTCAACCGACATTAATATCGTGATCAGATTTCTTCGGGTGAGAAATCCGTAAACACCAACAAAAAACATTATAGCTGCGAGGACAAGAAAGTAGTCTAAAGGAATTCCTGCATTCATCTGTTTACTGGTTTAGGGTTTGGGATTCTGATATTTTTGGCGCTCCTTTTTTTGCCACTATGATGGCAGCAACCATTGCAGCTATCAGGAGAATTGAAATAACTTCGAAAGGTAAAGCATATCCATCCTTGCCAACTGACAAAAGACTCCTGCCGATAAAATGCATATTTACTTCCTTAGCGGCTTCAGTTGTGGCTGAAAATTGAAAATCGAGGATTGTGGTTATTGTAAGTATAGCACCTGCAATTGCAGCAAGAGCAGAAAAAAAGGACTTTTTCCACCCGACCGGGTCGAATTTCTGGTTTATATGGCTTGTAAGCAGTATTGAAAAGATTATGAGCACAACGATACCTCCGGCGTACAATGTCAGCTGAACGGCAGCCAGGAACTGGTAATTCAGCATGAAATACAGTCCTGCAGTCGAGACAAGAACAAATAGAAGATAAATGGCCGCTCTTAGTATTTTGCGGCTGGTTACCGTCAGGATTGAAAATACGACAATCACCGCGGAAAACAATATGAACATTAACTGATTGCCGGTCATCATTCTACTCCTTTCATTAATTGGGATCCTGGTTTGTTTGATATTTTTATGAGAAGTGCCCTGTTAAAGACAGCATGCTCGAATTCCTGCGAAAAAGCGAGTGCATTTGAGGGGCAGGTCTTGACGCATAATGCACAGAATGTGCACATTCCAAGGCGATAAATATGCTTGTCGATAGCCCTTTTTTTCTTTCCGTCTTCAGTAACGATCGTTTTTGAGATCACTTCTATTGTACCATTCGGGCAATTAATTTCACAAATGCCGCATCCGGTGCACCTGTGTTCGTTCTTTTCATTGTGCGGCATTATGACATGCCCTTTGAAACGATCGAACATCACAAGGCTTTTCCTGTTATTGGGATATTTCTGGGTTACAATTGTTGAAGGACGGAAGAAATAAGACCCAGTTACTTTCATACCCTTTAACAAAGACCAGATTCCCAGAGCAATATCTTTAAAATACTTTATTATACTTCTCATAAAGAGATGTTAATCAGTGTTTATTTAAAGTACCATCCTTTCAGCACAATAAAGGACATAACCAGTACATTGATAAGATTTAAGGGCAACAGATATTTCCATTCAAGTGTCAACAGCTGGTCAATCCTAAGCCGGGGGAATGTCCATTTGAACCACATCATAAGAAAGACTACAAAAAATGTTTTAACGATGTACCAGATAAACGGAGGTATGAAATCCATCACATGGTTGAAAGTTTCCCAGTTCCCCACATGGAACGGCATCCAGCCTCCAAGGAACACGGTTGCGGCTATTGATGCCACAATGAACATATTCATATACTCAGCAAGGAAGAAAAAGGCAAACTTGATTCCTGAATATTCGGTATGATAGCCAGCCGTAAGTTCCGACTCAGCTTCTGCAAGATCGAATGGTCCACGGTTGGTTTCTGCAGTGCTGGCGATAAGGAAGATGATGAATGCAATAAATGCAGGAATATGGCCCCTGAATATGAACCAACCTGTCGCCTGCGCCTGAACAATCTCTGAAAGCTGCATTGAACCGGCCAGGATAACAACAGTAATGAGCGAAAGTCCTACTGAAAGTTCATAGCTGACAATCTGGGCGCCGCTGCGCATTGCCCCTATAAGGGAGTACTTATTGTTGCTCGACCAGCCGGCCAGTAATACTCCGACAACACCAATTGCAGAAACAGCAATAACATAAAAGACACCGATATTCATGTCGATAGCATGGAGTCCTCTGGCAAAGGGAATTGCTGCAATTGCCATGAAGGAGGCAATTATGACAATGAAAGGTGCAAGGTTGAATAAAAACTTATCAGCGTTTTTTATTGGCACCAGCTCAACAAGAAGCAGCTTGACAAGGTCGGCAATAGTCTGGAAAATTCCCAGTGGTCCGACCCTGTTTGGTCCGAGCCTGTTTTGCATTAAAGCACAGACCTTACGTTCGGCATATACCAGGAACAGCCCGACCAGCGCATAAAACAGCAGAATCAGCACGCCAATAATCAGCATCTCCACAACCACTGCCCAGAATGGCGACATTGCATTGTGAAGGCCGGCATCGATCCAGCGTGTCAGAGACGTAAAGTCGTATATATCAAATGGCATATTCTATGTTTTATCCTTTTCTACCGATCAATATCGGGAATGACCAGATCGAGCGAGCCGCCTATGGCCACAAGATCCGCGATCTTAAAGCCTTTGGCCATAAGGTTGAGAGCTGAAAGGTTGGCAAAATTCGGTGAACGGAATTTTATCCTGTAAGGATTTTTATTTCCATCACTGAATATATACACACCCAACTCACCACGGGCAGTTTCAACCCTTTGAAAATACTCACCTTCAGGCAGTTTGATAACTGGCTTCATTTTTACTGCAAAGGGACCCTCAGGGATATTATCTATAAGCTGATCAATTATGTTCATCGACTCCCTCATTTCCTCCATCCTTGCAAGATACCGGTGGAAGGTATCACCCTCGGTGAAAAGGATTTCCCTGAAGCTGACCCTGTCATAAGCGCTGTAAGGTTCGTGTTTCCTTACGTCACATGAAAATCCCGAAGCTCTGCCACTCGGTCCTGTAACACCATAAGAGACAGCATTTTCGAGAGAAAGCCTACCAATACCTTTTGTCCGTTCATGAAAAATAACATTGCCTGTCAGTAGCTGGTCATATTCCGGTAATGTCTTTCTGAAATACTTTATAAATTCCTTAACGCGTTTCTGGAAATTAGGGTGGATATCATACATCAAACCTCCGGGGCAGTTATAGCTGACAAGCATGCGGCCGCCACAGGTTTCCTCCCAGATGTCAAGCACTTTCTCCCTGTCGCGAAGCCCGTAAAAGAAACAGGTAAGGCCGCCAAGATCCATTCCGAAAGTTGCCCAGAAAAGCTGATGTGACTGAATACGTGTCAGCTCCGACATGATCGTACGTATTACTTTCACCCTTTCCGGGATCTCAATTTCAAGAGCTTTCTCCACATTCAGACAAACAGCTTCATTATTTATATGCGCCGAGAGATAATCCATTCTGTCGGTAAGGTGAATTATCTGGGGATAGGTAATGCTTTCGCACATTTTTTCAATTCCCCTGTGAACGTAACCTATATGGGGTTCTACATTCTTTACCATCTCCCCCTTAAGAGACACAACAAGTCTCAGCACACCGTGCGTGGACGGATGCTGAGGACCCATGTTAATAACATACTCCTGGTTCTCGTCGATAATTTCCTTTACTGTCTCTTCCATAAGCTACTTCGAAACAATATTTACGTCGTCAACATAGTCTTTACGCAAAGGGAAACCCCAGGAACGGTCGAGCAAAAGCCTTCTGAGGTCAGGATGATTCGTAAACTTTATTCCAAGAAGATCATAAACTTCACGTTCATTGAAATCGGCTGTTTTCCAAATATCTGCTACTGAATCAATAGTTGGATTATTTCTGTCGGAAGTCCTGGTTTTAAGTACGACCGAATGATTGTATTTTGTTGAACGGAGATGGTAAACCACTCCAAGATCATTACCATAGTCAACTCCTGTGAGGCAAAACAAAAAATCAAAATCGGTATTCTCATCCTCACGAAGACGTTTTGCCAGCTTGTAAAAATTTGGAGAAGGAACAATCACCTCAACAAATTGTCTGCCTTCCCTGACCTCAGCTTCCTTATCAAACGACTTTATCAGTTCACTTAACCTGGATTTGTCCATTTTATTCAGTTTTCAGGAGTACCTGGGATTATTTAGAATCATGTGAAGCGTTTCGTTTCCTTCTCGACAGGATTGATTCAGTTTCGATCTTTCGCTGGAGCTGAAGCATACCATATAACAATGCCTCAGGGCGCGGAGGACAGCCCGGTACATAAACATCAACCGGGATTACATGCTCGACACCCTTAACAACACAATATGAATTCAGAAAGAAGGGTCCGCCAGATATTGCACATGCACCCATCGCTACCACATATTTAGGCTCGGACATCTGATCATAAAGACGCTTCAGAACAGGCGCCATTTTATTAACAATTGTTCCGGCTACTACAATTACATCAGCCTGACGCGGACTTGCCCGGTAAACTTCCATGCCAAACCTGGCAAAATCGTGACGCGGAGCTCCCGTTGCCATCATTTCAATACCGCAGCAGCTCGTGGCGAAAGTAAGCGGCCATAATGAATTCTTTCTGCCCCAGTTAATTACATCGTCAATAGTTGTCAGAAGTATATTCGAACCGGCTTCCTTCATTAGTTCAAGGCTGTCATTGTCCCTGAACTCCTCTTTCTTCATTCCTTTTATTCCCATACAAGTGCATGTTTTTTCCAGGCATATAAAAGTCCAAGACCCAGGATAAGGAAGAAAATCACTATTTCAACGAAAGCCATAATGCCTGTTTCTTTCATCACAACTGCCCATGGAAATACAAGGACGGTTTCCACATCAAACACCAGGAATAGAATAGCAAACAGGTAATAGCCTACATTAAACTGAAGCCACGTTACACCAGTTGTGGGGATCCCGCATTCATATGGTTCAAATTTCTGCGGGTTTATAGATTTCGGAGCAATAATTCCTGACAGGACCAGAACAAGGCCAACAAATATTGCACCTACAAGAAAAAACAAAACCAGCCAACTATTACTCATATTATTTTTGTCAAGCTTAAGTCAGAAAAAACCGCCCAAAATTAAAGTTTCTTTTAATTATTGTGAAATAATTAACAGTAAAATAACATGATAAATGTCATGATAACTGACATTGGTCTGGCATTCATTCTCATACTATGCTTTGCCCTTGACCTTTCCGAGTGATTTATATCATTTTATTATTAACAATTTAATTGCTAATTTTCGGCCCTTTAAAAAGAACAGGTCAGCGGTCCTAAATTTTATTATATGAGCTCAGATTCCCATAATTCATCACTCTCAAAACTTGGCACCGAACTGCTTGAACATGCTGATGTTAAGGTGACCCATTGCTACCAGTGCGGAAAATGCACTGCAGGCTGTCCTCTGGCTGAAGAAATGGATTATCCTCCCAGTCTGGTCATGAGGATGCTTCAGACCGGAAATCCGGAGCTGGAAGAGAAAGTCCTTCGTTCTTTTTCGATCTGGGTATGCCTCACATGCGAAATGTGTTTTGCCCGCTGCCCGATGAGCATCGATATTCCGAAAATGATGGATTATCTCAGGGTAAAAGCAATAAAGGAGAAGAAATCCAATCCTAAGGCAAAGGAGATAATTGCATTCCATAAGTCATTCCTTGATTCTATAAAGTATACTGGCAGGATGTATGAGATTGGCTTGTTTGCTGGTTATAAATTGAGAACAATGAAGATCTTTGATGATCTGTCGCTGGCCCCCAAAATGATGAAACGCGGCAAGCTCAATATTCTCCCCGAGCTGATACACGATCGTTCGGGAATGGCCGGCATCTTCAGGAAATCATCCAAAAAAAATAAAAACTAAAGATATGACCCTCGGATTTTACCCGGGCTGCTCACTTAAAGGATCTTCACGTGAATACGCGGAGTCGGTCCTTGCTGTGGCAGGAGCGTTTGATATTTCCCTGGAGGAAATCTCAGACTGGAATTGTTGTGGTGCAACAGCAGCTCATAATCTTAACAGGGAGTTGTCTTTGGCTCTTCCGGCAAGAATACTTTCTCTAGCTGAGAAACAGGGCTTTGAAGAGATTCTCGTTCCTTGTGCTGCCTGTTTTAGCCGGTTAATGGTCACGAAACATGAATTATCTTCTGATCCACTGGTCAAGGAAAGGATCTGCGAGATCAACAATATGGAGTATAAAGGATCGGTGAAGATCCTTAATATTATCCAGATGCTGAATAAATATGTAACCCCAACGCTTGAAAGCCGCATTAAGAAGCCATTTGATCATAAGGTGGCATGTTACTATGGCTGTTACCTGATAAGGCCTCATGAGATCCTTAAATTCGACAGGGAGGAGGATCCTCAGTCGATGGATGAGCTGATGCTGAAAATAGGTGCAACACCAATTGACTGGGCTTTCAAGACGGAATGTTGCGGAGCAGGATTGTCTGTTTCAAGAACCCAGTCGGTCGGGAGATTATCGGGAAAAATAATTGGCGATGCTGTCGACAGGGGAGCTGAAGCAATGGTGGTAGTCTGCCCTATGTGCCATTCCAACCTTGATATGCGCCGGGATGCAATAAATTCTTTTCTGGGTGAAAAGATCGATATTCCGGTGCTCTATGTTACCCAGGCTATTGGACTTGCAGTAGGCATTGACAGAAAAGCACTGGCATTGCAGAGGCATTTTGCTAAAGTAACTATTTGAATATTAATAAGTTTATTTTACTATATGTCTAAAATAGGAGTATTTGTTTGTCACTGCGGCGAAAACATAAGCGCAACAGTCGATTGTGCAAAGGTAGCTGAAACTGCAGGAAGGTATGAAGGGGTGACGTTCAGTGTTGACTATAAATACATGTGTTCTGATCCGGGACAAACTATTATCAAAAACGCAATTAAGGAAAAGGGACTTACAGGTGTTGTCGTTGCCTCCTGTTCCCCAAGGATGCATGAACCTACTTTCAGGAAAGCATGCGCCGAAGCAGGATTGAATCCTTATATGTGCGAGATGGCCAACCTGAGGGAGCATTGCTCCTGGGTTCATGAAAAGGCTGAATCAACAACTGAAAAAGCAATTGACCTTGTAAGAGTGCTCGTGGAAAAAGTAAAGTATAACCAGTCGCTTAACGAAATTAAGGTACCTGTGACAAAAACAGCACTTGTGATAGGAGGCGGAATTGCAGGAATACAGGCCAGCCTGGATATCGCCAATACCGGACACAAAGTTATTCTCATCGAGAAAGATCCTTCAATTGGGGGCCACATGTCACAGCTCTCAGAGACGTTTCCAACCCTCGACTGTTCACAATGCATATTAACCCCAAGGATGGTAGAAGTGGCCCAGCATCCCAATATTACACTTTACACTTATGCCGAGCTCGAAAGCCTCGAAGGGTTCATCGGCAACTTCAAGGTAAAGATCCGTAGGAAGTCAAAGAGCATAGATGAGAAGCTGTGCACCGGATGCGGAACGTGCATAATCAAATGCCCGAATAAAAAGATCCCTAGTGAATTTAACGAAGGGCTGGGGAAAAGGACTGCGATCTATGTTCCATTCCCGCAGGCTGTTCCTAATAAACCGGTGATCGACCGGTTAAACTGTACTTATTATACAAAAGGCAAGTGTCGTATCTGCGAAAAAGTTTGTCCGACTCAGGCCATCCGGTTCGATCAGGAGGACCAGATAGTTGAAGCTGAGGTTGGAGCTATAGTTGTTTCGACAGGTTTCACGGTGAAGAAAACTGATTTCTTTCCTGAATATGGCTTTGGCAAGTATGCAGACGTTATTACAGGCCTTCAGTTTGAAAGGCTGGCTTCCGCTTCGGGACCGACTCTCGGGGAAATACGAAGGCCTTCCGACGGGAATATACCTGAGAAGATTGTATTCCTTTCCTGCGCAGGTTCGCGTGACGAGGCAAAGGGAATCCCGTACTGCTCAAAGATCTGCTGCATGTATATCGCCAAGCATGCCATGCTTTACCAGCATAAGGTACATGGAGGAAAATCGTATGTCTTTTATATGGATATCAGGGCAGGTGGGAAGATGTATGAGGAGTTTGTCAGAAGAGCCATTGAGGATGATGGTGTAAATTATATCCGCGGCAGGGTTTCGAGGATCTATGAAAAGAACGGCAAGCTGATCGTTAAGGGGGTGGATACCCTGCTGAACGCAATGCCGGTTGAAATTGAAGCAGATATGGTTGTTCTTGCAACTGCCGGGGTTGCGAATGAAGGAGCCGAGGAACTTGCACAGAAGCTGCATGTTTCCTATGATCCCTATCATTTCTTCGCTGAAGCTCATCCGAAACTAAAACCTGTTGAGACAAATACGGCTGGGATCTTCCTGGCGGGGGCATGTCAGGCACCGAGGGATATTCCTGAGTCAGTAGCAATGGCATCAGGAGCTGCTGTCAAAGTTGCCGGACTCTTTTCACAGGATGAGCTTACCCGTGAACCGCTTATCGCAGTTGTGAACCGACAGGCTCCGCCTGTTTATTCCTCCTGTGTGGGTTGCTTCCTCTGCGTTTCCGCATGTCCTTACCAGGCAATTGAGAAGGAAGAAATCAAGAACAGAAGTGGTGAAACAATTAAATCCGTTGCCAAAGTAAATCCGGGCCTGTGCCAGGGTTGCGGGACATGTGTTGCATTTTGTCGCACTAAATCTATTGATATACAGGGATATACACATGAAGAAGTATATTCTGAAGTGATGGCTTTATTAAATGATTATTAATATTATTTCCTGATGGCAGAATTTGAACCTAAAATTGTGGCATTTGTCTGCAACTGGTGCACGTATGCCGGAGCAGACCTGACCGGTACAAGCCGGATAAAATATGCCTCAAACGTAAGGATAATAAGGTTCCCGTGTACAGGACGCATCGACTACATGCTGCTTATCAAGGCATTTGATGAAGGAGCTGATGGCATTATCGTTTCGGGCTGCCACCCTAATGACTGCCACTATACATCCGGGAATTTTCATGCAAGGAGAAGATGGATAATGTTCCGGTCGCTTTGCGATTTCATAGGAATTGATATAAGAAGGATTAAATTTTCATGGGTCTCTGCTGCTGAAGGAGCGAAATGGGCTGACATTGTTAATTCAACAGTTGCTTCAATCCGTGAGCTTGGTCCATACAATGAATATAAGAAAGTTGCCGCAAAGCCGGTAAAGGAGGTGATTCATGGATGAACTGAGAAAGAAGGCAAAAGAGCTTCTTGAAGCTTCAGCCGTGAAGGTGGTTATCGGCTATGAGAACGGAACTGAGGGCAAAACCAGAGTCCTGTTTGCCGAAAGACCTGCAGATACAGTCAGGCTCGTCTTTGACAGCCGCTGCGTAATGAATCTTGCCTCTTACATTACAAAGAAAGAGGTAAGGAGCAAAGGCAAGATGGCATTAGTTGCAACATTACCGGTTATGCGTGCGGTGATTCAGCTTGCCTCGGAATACCAGGTGACCGATGCTGATGTGCTTGTGCTGGGAATAACGCCTGAAAGCAAATTGTTGGAATTCAAAGACCTTACTGAAGTTGAGACATTTGTCCATCAGTATCAGATAGAAATTGATTCCCGCAACAAGGAGATGCTTGACAAATTGGATAAGATGACACCATCAGAACGGTGGGATTTCTGGATACAGGAGCTTTCCCCCTGCTTCAAATGCTATGCCTGCCGCGCAGCATGCCCGATGTGTTATTGCAGCCGTTGTACTGTCGATTTCAACCAGCCGCAATGGATCCCGGTGCCTTCTCACGAACTGGGCAACCTTGAATGGCATATCATGAGAGCGATACATCTTGCAGGACGCTGCGTCGATTGTGATGCCTGCTACAATGCATGTCCTTTGGCTATTCCTATTAACCTGCTGACAAAGAGAATGCTTCAGGACGCAAAAGAACATTTCGGAGGTTATCAGCCTTCACTTAAGGCTGATCATCTGATGTCGACATATAAGCCTGAGGATAAAGAAAATTTTATAGTGTAGGCCATGAACATTGAAAGACGATATATCCGGAAAGGTTCGCTCGAGACGCTTTATGAAAAAATTAAAGCAAACAGCATTACCGTTGTCGGACCTTCAGCGAGGAACGGGAAGCTATCATTCAGGAAAATAGAGAACTTTAAAGAAATTGCTACAGATTATATTCAGACTATCCAGTCATCAAAAGATACGGCATTTCCAAGGACAGAAAAAATCCTCGATTATTCGAAAAACGCTGATGGCATTTCGGTAAGGGGAACTGATCTGAATGGAATTCCTGAAATTGTACTGTGGGGTGTCAGGCCATGTGATTCAATGGGAGCAGGAGAACTGAGTGCCATATTCAACTGGGATTTCAAGGATGAGATTTACAATACACGGCTAACGCATATAACAGTACTTGCATTCAGTTGCAGCAAAGCTGATGAGTATTGTTTCTGCACAAGCGTTGGAGGGAATCCCGGAAATACTGAAGGAAGCGATATTCTTATTACCCGGGCTGGAGAAAATGGTGACTTCCTTGCAGAGATCATTACAGAAAAGGGATTAAAGCTTGTTTCCATGGCTTCTGAACTTTTTGAAAAGGACGGGAATATTGACAAGGCAAAATATCTTGCCGAAGTACCGGTCAGATTTGACAGAGAGCAGATCAGCCTGAAACTTGATAAGCTGTTTGAGAATGATCAATGGGTGGAGCAATCTCTCAAATGCCTGGGGTGCGGAGCCTGCGCCTACGTTTGCCCTACATGTGCATGCTTTGATATACAGGATGAAGCTCACGGGAGATCAGGATCGCGAGTCAGATGCTGGGATTCTTGCGGATATTCACATTTTACAATTCATACTTCCGGTCATAATCCCAGGGAGGTGCAATCACAGCGGTGGAGACAGAGGATCATGCATAAATTCTCATATATGCCCGACAGGCTGTCGGTATATGGGTGCACAGGCTGCGGACGCTGCAGCAGGGCTTGTCCTGCCGATATGAACATTTTGGAGCAATTAATTTCAATTCAGGAGGCCGCAGTATGACAGACAATATTTATATGCCATACCTTATGAAAGTCGATAAGATCACCTGGGAAGCTCCGGGTGTAAAGACTTTCTTACTGAAATTCGTCAACGAGGGCGATCAGGATAACTTCAATTTTAAAGCCGGACAATTTGGGGAGTATTCGGTATACGGGGCAGGGGAGTCGACCTTTTGTATAGCATCGTCACCGACACGCAAGGGTTACATTGAATGTACCTTCCGTCAGGCCGGTAAAGTAACAAACGCGCTGTCAGGCTGTGAGGAGGGAAGCATAGTAGGATTCCGGGGCCCTTACGGCAATATCTTTCCGATCGGTGAATGGAAGGGCAAAAACCTTTTATTCATTGCAGGCGGTATTGCATTGCCTCCAATGCGATGTGTGATCTGGAACGCACTTGATCTCAGGGAGAATTTCAAAAATGTGACCATTATTTATGGAGCAAGGAGTGTAAATGACCTTGTCTACAAATACGAGCTGGAGAATTGGCAAAGGCGTAAAGATGTTATGCTGATAACTACAGTCGATCCGGGAGGCGAATCCCCCGACTGGAAAGGCGAAATAGGATTTGTCCCGACAATTGTTGAAAAGGCAGCGCCATCATCAGATAATACAATTGCGATAGTTTGCGGTCCACCGGTAATGATAAAATACACGTTCCCTGTTCTGGCAAAACTGGGTTTTGCCGACGAAAATGTCTACACTACACTTGAAAATCGTATGAAATGTGGTTTTGGAAAATGCGGCAGATGCAATGTCGGCAAAGGTGTATGTTTGCAAGGACGGGCCCGTATTCACTCTGGCCCAGCTGAAGGAATTACCTGACGAGTACTAGGGAAGCTATTTCTTTTTCAGATTTGGGAACCGGACTTCTCAGTTGCCATCACCATTTTAATATTGATCCTTACTCCGACTTCAAGAACATCGACAAGATCCTGAATATTAAGACTTTTGGCGAATCTCAGCACAACCGTCGGATTCTCAATACCCTGCACATGTTCCTTCAGCTTTTGTTCCAGTTCGGATAACAGGACCTCTTTCTGGTCGATGTAATACTTCCGGTCAGCTGTTACCGTCAGGTTTACCTGCTGTTTGTCGATCTCCTGGGCCGTTTTGGATTTGGGCAGAAGCACTTTGATCACATTAGGATTGGCCAGTGTTGAGACGATCAGAAAAAACAAAAGCAGAAAAAACATTATGTCATTTAAGGAAGAGGTACTTACCTCCGGATGAAAATGTTTACTTCTCCTGATATTCATGTCAGAAAGCTTTTAGAAATTGAATAAGTGATTCCTGAAGCTTTATGGTGTACCTGTCAATCTTCATCTGAAGGTAGTGGTATGCAGCATAAGCCAGAACGCCAACAATCAGGCCGGCCCCGCTGCAGATCATTTTCTGATATAATCCACCTGAAATTATCCCAATGCTGATGTTATCCGCAAGTGAAATGTTATAGAAGATCTTAATAACTCCCGAAATAGTTCCGATAAATCCGAGCATTGGGGCAATACCAGCTATAATACCAAGATAACCGGTGTATTGTTCCATCTTGGTTATTTCAAGGTTGGTAGTGGTTTCGAGATTCCTTTCAATTTCACTTACCGGCTTGCCAACCTTTTCAAGGCCACTTTCCAATATCCTTCCGACCGCTGCCTGGTTATTTCTTACATGTATTAAAGCGTTATTCTGTTGCCCGTTCTTCAGCTCATTCAATACAGCAGGAATCAGACCCCTGTCAATGGAAGATGACCTTTTGATATAGGCTATCCTTTCTATAAAAATGTAAATAGTTAAAAGCGATAATATTACGATTGGAATCATAATGACCCCACCCTTCATCATAAGGTCGAGGAGAGTCGTAGCCGGTTCATTTGAAATGGCAAGCTCAGGCTCTATAAGTGCAAATGTCAGAATCATATATGCTATTAATTTATGTTTACTTTATTTGGTCACTTTAACAAACGACGAATCGTTTTAATTATTTCCTGCAGACTATCAGATTAATTAACAAAAGCTCTATAGTTATAAGTCAGTCAGCATATGCTTCACGCAAAGATCGCTTCGGGATATTCAATATCTGTCAGAAAAAGTCCCTTTGCCGGTGCTGAGGTTCCGGCACGCGAGCGATCCCTTGCCAGTATCACATCCTCAAATTCCTTCAGGCTTATTTTCCCTGTTCCCAGGATGATCATTGTGCCTACAATTGCCCTGACCATATTCCGGAGGAACCGGTCGGCCCTGATAGTAAATATCAATCTGTTTTCCGATTCTTCCCAACCTGCATAAAAGATCCTGCACATGTTGGTTTTATTTCCTGAATGCAGCCTGCTGAAACTTGTAAAATCAGAATGATTCAACAGCAGCTGCGATGCTTTGTTCATCAGTGCAATATCGATATTCCCATGAATATTCCAGCTTGAATCTTGCATAAATGGATCCTTCCGGCGGGAAATGAAGTATTTATAGGTCCGTGAAACAGCGCTGAATCTTGCGTTTGCATCCGGAAGCACTCTCCTTATTTCTGATACTGAAATGTCGCGGGGCAATAACCTGTTAAGCCTGAAAACAAGGTTTTTATCCTGATCAAGAACTGCAGATACGCTGTCAAAATGAGCGCAAAAGATCAGTGCATGAACTCCTGTGTCAGTTCTTCCGGCACCTGTTGTTTTAACAGTCTCGCCAAGTATAAGTGTAAGTGATTCATCAATTATTTTCTGCACCGTAACTGAATTGGGCTGAACCTGCCAGCCATGATAAGAAGTGCCTTTGTATGAGATAAATATGAAGTAACGGGTCAACTCGGATTTATTTCTGCAAAGATATAATTTCAACGCTAATAATCTGATTTTCTGAGGTCATTAAAAAAATGGAGGTCTGTTATAGGAAAATCGATTCTTAGGTGTAATTTTACTACCACCGTAAACTGGTCGGAACATTTGTTTAACCTAAACCTTTCACAATGACAGAACAGAAAAATACGCAAACAGCCGGTATGGCTTTCATGGGAATGATCTTCTTCCTGTTTGGTTTCGTTACAACTTTCAACATTACGCTGGCTGATAAGTTTAAGGCAGTTTTCGAACTCTCCAACTTTCAGGCCCAGCTTGTAAATGGTGCTTTTTTCTTTACCTATTTTGTTTTATCCTTCGCTGTTGGAAGTCTTATAAAGAAAATAGGGTATAAATCAGGTGTTATCCTTGGACTAATACTTGTTGCAATAGGAAGTTTCCTGTTTTATCCTGCTGCAAAAGCAATTTCGTTTCCATTCTTTCTTTTTGCTATATTTATTATGGCTTCAGGAGTTGTTTTTCTTCAGGTTGCAGCAAATCCATATGTTACTGCCCTTGGTCCTTCAGAGACCGCTTCAGGAAGGCTGAATCTAACACAGGCACTTAACTCAATTGCAACTTATCTTGCTCCTCTGATAGCCAGCTGGTTTGTTTTCAAGGCAGCAAGTACAGCTCTTACTGCAGAAGAGGCAGCTAAACAGGTTCCGGGTCCTTTCATTATCATTGGTGTAATTGTACTGGTGATCGCTGTTGCGGTTTATCTTCTGAAGCTTCCAACGATTCCTACACAGGGTGAAGAAAAGAAAAGCATCTGGAAATATCCGCATGTTATACTTGGTGCACTCGGAATATTCTTCTATGTCGGTGCAGAGGTAGGTTCCGCAGCTATGTTGCAGCGATATTTTCAGGAAGCTCTTGAGATGGCCCAGTCTGACGCAGCCAAGATGATTGCACTCTATTGGGGAGGTGCCATGGTAGGCAGGTTCTACGGATCATTCATGCTTTCGAATGTAGAAAAATCGAAGAAGTATCTTTACACTGTACTGGTAGTAGCTCTTGCCTTGTTTGTAGGATGGTTTGTAAGAAAAGAAATAACTGATGGTTTGATATTTGCAGGGATTGCAGTCGTAAATTATCTTGCCATGCAGCTTGGAAGAGGAAATGCAAGCAGATCCCTGGCAGTATTTGGCATACTTGCAGCTCTTCTGCTGATTGTTGTTATGTCGGCAAGCGGAAGTATTATTCTGTGGCTGGGCCTCTCAATCGGTTTCTTTAACTCCATTATGTTCCCGAATATATTTGCACTCGGAGTTGACGGACTGGATAAGGGAGAATTGAGTATGGCTTCAGGTCTGATCAATTCTCTTATTGTAGGTGGAGCTGTAATCCCGGTTCTGATGGGTTCGATAGCTGACAAATTCGGCGTAAGATTTGCATTTATCCTGCCGATCATTTGCTATCTGTATATTGTATTTTTCGCACTGGTCGGGAGCAAACATAAATAAAACTCTATCTAAATAAAGAGTCTGAATATGGAGGCCGTCTCAAATTTTCTCAGGAGACGGCCTCATTTATAATTCCCCGACAATTATTATATTTACAATCAATCGTAATTCACAAAATCATATATCAATGGCAACAACAGAAAATCTGATCCATAAGATCAATAATGGTGACAATAAAGTATTCCGTGAGTTATACGGCAAGGATCCGGCTGAACTGAAGAAGAATGCAAAAAGGTACACCGATCTTCTTAAAGAATTCAATGCTGAATTCGGAAGCAAGGATTCTGACTTTTTTACATCACCTGGCCGGACGGAGATAGGCGGCAATCATACTGACCACAATTACGGACGTGTTCTTGCTGGTGCCGTTAATCTTGATAATGTGGCTGTTGCAGCAAAAAATAATACCAATGTCATAAATATCCTTTCCGAAGGCTACCCTAAATTTAAGGTAGATCTGTCGTCCCTGAAACCTGATGAACCGGAAAAGTTTACGTCTGCTGCTCTGGTAAGGGGGATCTGTTCACGGTTCAAAGAACAGGGTTTTGCTATCGGAGGTTTTGATGCCTGCATCGATGGCGGAGTACCAAAGGGTTCAGGATTAAGTTCATCAGCTTCTTTTGAAGTGCTTATAGGCGCTATTTTAAGCCAGCTCTTCAATAACGGAAAGGTTGATCCGATCCAGAATGCGATAATCGGGCAATACTCTGAAAACAACTATTTTGGCAAGCCGTGCGGACTGATGGACCAGACAGCCTGTGCAATGGGAGGCCTGATTACAATTGATTTTAAGGATCCCTCTAAACCGGTTGTTAAAAGGGTGAATTTCGATTTTGTAGCCACAGGGTTTTCGCTTGTCATTACCGACACGGGTGGCAACCACGCTGACCTTAACGATGAATATGCTTCCCTTCCAACTGACATGAAAGCAGTTGCAGCGGAGCTGGGCGCCAAGGTTTTGCGTCAGGTAACCCTGGAGCAGGTACTGGATATTGCTCCCAGGATACGGGAAAAGGTAGGGGACCGTGCGATTCTGCGAGCTATCCATTTCGAGGGTGATAACCAGCGGGTAGTCGACCAGGTTGCGGCACTCGAAAGAAATGATTTTAAGGCCTTCCTTGGCATGGTTATCGATTCAGGTTACAGTTCCTACATGTATAATCAGAACATTTTCCCTGTTAACAATATAAGAGAGCAGGGGGTTTCAATAGCACTTGCATTGAGCGACCTTATACTTAAAGGACAGGGAGCATGGAGGGTCCATGGTGGCGGATTTGCAGGCACAATACAGGCTTTTGTTCCGCAGAATCTCCTGTCAAAATACATCGAAACCCTTGAGCATTTCTTTGGAAAAAGTGCTTGTCATAGTCTGTTCATCCGTCATCAGGGCGCAGGGAAGGTTGATCTTTAAGTTGAAATAAGAACATTATCTGATACTTTATTTTCATTTAATCTTAATAGAAAATGGTCAATGAAGAATCATTCAGGAGTAAGCACAAAGGGAAACCTGTAAATCTTTATACCCTGAAAAACATGAACGGGCTTGTCGCCCAGGTTACAAATTACGGAGCAATAATTGTAAGCATAAATGTTCCGGACCGTAAAGGAAAATTGGGTGATATTGTCCAGGGCTACGATACAGCCGCCGAATATATCAACGGAAATAGTCCCTATATGGGAGCAATATGCGGACGCTGTGCAAACCGCATCGCCAAAGGCAAGTTCAATCTTCTCGGAAAACAATATTCTCTTGCAGTTAATAACGGACCGAATCACCTTCACGGAGGTATTACCGGATTCAGCAAAGTCGTATGGACCGTAATAAATGCTTCGGCCAATTCCGTAAAGATGGAGTATTTTTCCACAGACGGTGAAGAGGGATATCCTGGAAACCTGAAAGTGTCGGTTACTTATACACTTACTGATGAAAATGAGCTCAGGTTCGATTACTATGCAACAACCGACAAGACAACGGTGGTCAACCTGGCAAGCCATTCTTATTTTAACCTGGCAGGAGCCGGGTCAGGAAGTGTTTACGATCAGATGCTGATGATAAACGGTGATTTTTATACGCCGACCGATGATACTTCAGTTCCAACGGGAGAGATACTAAGTGTAAAGGGAACCCCGATGGATTTCACGCGGCCAAAAAGAATAGGTGAGGAAATCGAAAGCGATTTTGAACAAATAAAGTTCGGAGCGGGATACGATCATAATTTTGTTCTAAAGCATCGCACAGGAACCCTTGGTCTCGCTGCTGCTGCCAATGATCCGGCATCGGGGAGGGTAATGGAGATCTATACCACTCAACCCGGAGTACAGCTGTATTCGGCGAATTGGGTAAACAACGAAAAAGGCAAAGACGGCAAAATTTATAACAGGCGCCAGGCATTCTGCCTTGAAACACAGTATTTTGCCGATGCAATCAACAAGCCTCATTTCCCTTCGACCATCCTTAATCCCGGCGAAGGGTACAAGCATACAGTTGTTCACAAATTCAGTGTTAAATAGAATTTTCAAATTTTCAAATTATAAAAAAATCAGACATGCAAGACAAAAACAACAAATTCCTGTTTCCTCTGATCGTGATGGCCACACTCTTTTTTCTGCTTGGCTTTATCACTACCATGAATAACTCGCTTATTAATTACCTGAAGGACGCCTTCAATCTAAACGAGGTTGAAAAACAACTGCCAAACACATTCTTTTACGGTGCCTATATTCTATCGATACCTGTAGGTTATCTGCTGAACCGCATTGGCTATAAGAACGGTGTTCTTGCAGGACTGGGTCTGATAAGTCTCGGATTCTTTCTTTGCATACCAGGTGTTGCAGCGGGATATTATGGATTCCTGAGTGCTGTATCTGTGTTTGCAATAGGTGTTGTAATACTACAGGTGGCTGCAAATCCTTATGTAAACGCATTGGGGAGTCCTGAGACAGCTGCCAGCCGTCTTACCCTTACAAATGCTCTTAATTCTGTTGCAACAGTGATTGCACCGATCTTCGTTTCCATGCTGATCGTTTCTGCCAATACCGGAGGTGCCGCTGATCCCAAGACTGTTCAGGGCCCTTTTGCAGGTATAGGGATCGTCACTCTGGTTATTGTGGTTATCATGTTTTTTCTCAAGCTGCCTGAAATAAAAGAGGGTGAGGCAGCAGAAGGAGTTGTCCAGAAGATTAAGTCGAGCGCTTATAAATACCCCCATATGTGGCTCGGTTCACTTGCTATTTTCTTTTATATGGGTGTTGAAATAGGCATTCCGAGTTTTTTTGCAGATTATTCAGGTAAACTTGGATTCAATTTTGACGGTGAAATGCGGACAAAATTACTTGCTTATTATTGGGCAGGACTTATGGTAGGCCGTGTAGCCGGTATTTTTATCCTGAGGAAGTACTCAGCAAGCAAAATACTAAGTTTCAATGCTATTGCAGGAGCTATAATGCTTCTGTTATCACTTGTATTTGGAGAAATGGGGATGAGCTGGGTTGGACTCGTTTTGTTCCTTGGAACAGGTTTAATGCATTCTATTATGTGGCCATGTATTTACAACCTTGCGCTTGAGGATCTCGGTCCTCATTCCAAGGTCGGCTCAGGTGTGATTGCAACATCAGTAATTGGGGCTGCATTGCTGCCAATTATGATGGGAGGAATTCAGAGAGGTATCGGCCTGATTGTCGCTATATGCTGCCTGTTTCTTTACTATGCTTATATCACATTCTTTGCATTAAAAGGTTCGAAAATAAGATAAATATCTATTAGTTATGAATCGCAGGAAATTTATTGAAACCTCAGGTGCCGCTGCAGGTGCAGCCGTACTTGGAAATGTTGCATCAGCCAGTAGTGCAGCTCCGGCTTCCGCCTCAAAGCGAGGCGCTTCTGCCGGCAAAATAAAGCTGGGTCTTTATTCAATCACCTATGGGGGTATCTGGTACCAGGGTGCCGCCCTAACCTTTGATGAGCTGTGCAGGCGGGCGAAGGAAGCAGGATTTGATGGCGTTGAGCTCGATAACAAGCGTCCGATGGGCAGTCCGATCGATCTTGACCAGCGCAAAAGGGATGAAATGCGTAACTCACTGGCAAAATATGGCCTTGAAATCCCCTGTGTAGCCGCCAATAATGACTTCTCCAGCCCGGTGCCAGAGCACAGGGAGTGCCAGCTTTTAATGGTACGGGAGACCGCAAAGCTTGCAAAAAATCTTGGAGCAAAATTCGTCAGATTATTTGCAGCCTGGCCGGGTGTTCCGATTCATGAGGGTGTTGGGACATACGACCTGACAAGAGGTAACGAATTCTATACATTTCAGAGGCAGTACCCATTTGCTACCCGCCTTGACCGATATAATTTCGTAAAGGAATGTCTAAGGGAAGCCGCAAAAATGGGAGAGGAGAATGGTGTGGTAATGGCACTTCAAAACCACTCCCCGCTTATAAGGGGATGGAGAGATACATTTGACCTTGTAAAAGAGGTAGATTCGCAGTGGCTCAAAATATGTCTTGATCTGCCAATATTTGAAAACCTTGATAAGGAATATGTTGCTGTTGCAGTGCGCACTGTCGGAAACCTCCAGGTCCATTCCCATTTCGGAGGAGAATATTACCGTGATGCCAGCGGTACTATAAAACCGAAGGTTCTTGATTATTATGCCGGTGGAATGATTCCCGATTATGCTCATTATATATCTCTTATGAATGGGATAGGTTATAACGGATATTTCACATTTGAACTTTGCCATCCTGTGCTCAATGATGATCATACCCGTGGAGGTATTGAATTTGTGCACGAGCAGGTAAAGCTCGCCAGGGAGTATATGGGAAAGATAATCAGTTGAAAGGGATAATTAATTAATGATAAGCGGTTTAAATAAGAGGGGATTTGCAAGCGATAATAATGCTGGTGCTCATCCTGATATTTTAAAAGCGGTGCAGGCAGCAAACGAGGGTCATGTTCTGGGATATGGCTCTGATCAATACACTGAAAGGGCAAGGGAGCTTTTCAGGGAACACCTGGGAAAGGATGCTGAGATTTTCTTTGTATTTACAGGCACTGCAGCAAATGTTCTTGGATTAAGCGGGGTCACGCACTCCTGGAATTCTATAGTTACTGCATTTACTGCACATATTGAGCAGGACGAATGCGGTGCACCTGAGAAATTTACGGGATGCAAAGTTCTGACCGTCGATTCAGATGACGGGAAGATCAGCGCCGGAATGCTTGCAAAGCATATGCATGGCTTCGATTTTGAACATCATGCTCAGCCGAAAGTAATATCGATAACTCAGGCCACTGAGATGGGCACTGTTTATTCGACAGATGAGATCCGGAAACTTGCTGATTTTGCACATGAAAAAGGCATGATTCTTCACATGGATGGTGCAAGAATCGCGAATGCTTCGGTTTCGCTTAATCTGCCGTTCAAATCCTTTACAACCGATGCAGGAGTGGACGTCCTTTCATTTGGAGGTACAAAAAACGGAATGATGTATGGGGAAGCTGTTTGTTTCCTTAAGCCGGGCCTTTCGGAGAATTTTAAATACATAAGGAAGCAGGGAATGCAGCTTGCTTCCAAAATGAGGTTCATTTCAACACAGTACCTGGCTTACCTCAGTAATGATCTCTGGAGGAAGAACGCTGTTCATTCAAATTCGATGGCAAGACTTCTTGCAGATAAGATACAGAGCTTTGAAGGGATTAGAATTACACAGGAGGTTCAGTCAAACGGAGTGTTTGTAATAATTCCTAAAGAGGTTGCCGAAAAAATCAGTAAGGAATACTTCTTTTACTCATGGAATGAGATGATCTCGGAATACAGGCTTATGACAAGCTGGGACACAACGAAGGAGGATATTGATGGGTTTGTGGCACTGTTGAAGAAGGAATTGGGGTAAAAGTTTCCCTGAAAAACATATACTCTCCCCCTATGGTCCCCCTCTCTACTTTGTAAAGAGGGGGAATTTATTTGATATTCAGTGTAATACACCTCCTCTTTGCGAAGCAGAGAGGGGGCTGGGGGGTGAGTTCATGTCGACAGGATAGAGGGGATTCAGGGGGTGAGTTAATGAAAGCAAATAAAAAAAGCCGGTTCTTATGATCCGGCTTTTTTATTATAAGTGTGAAACTTATTTATTTAAGAGTAAAGTTTATTGGTACCATGTACCATACCGGAACGGGTTTTCCGCCCTGTTTACCCGGTTTAAACGGAGGAAGTGTCTGAACAACTCTGATGGCTTCTTTATCGAGTTCAGGATCGACACTTTTCAGTATGGATACTTTATCGACGCCACCTTTTGAGGTTACACAGAATCTTACTATGACCTTTCCCTGGACATTGTTTTCCTTGGCAACTTCCGGGTACTGGGTATGTTCCATGATATAAGCCAAAAGTGCGGGATCACCGCCAGGGAACATGGGCATTTCCTCTACAACCACAAAGGGCTCAGCTTCAGCTTCTGATTCCTGTACTTCTTCCTTTGCCACCTGTACTTCTTCAACAACTTCTTCGTTCTTTATTTCAACGTTTGCCTGATCTGCAGTCATAAGCTGAACATTTTCTTCAGGTTTTACAGAGTCGACAACAACAGGAGGAACATATCTGGAGGGAGCCACATCCTGCGGAGGAGGTGGTGGTGGAGGAGGAGGAGCAACCTGTTCAGCTGGCTGATCCAGATTCTCCATCTTGATCTCAACTTGCCTTTCTGCTTTCTTAGCCCTGCTTTCTGCAGCCTTCGCATTAAGGTAAGGTGTGATTACAGCCGTAGCAAGTATGATAATTCCGATTAACATCGAAATTATGACATTGCGGCTGTATTTCTTACGTAGTTTGTAAGCTCCGTACTCCTTGTTCCTGTTTTCAAACACTATGTCATCGAAAGCAGGTGCTTTAGTTTTTTCGTTTGCCATTTTCTTAAGGTTTACGGGTTATTTGGTGGCAGTGGCTGTTGCGGCGGGTGTTATGCCTGCAGCTCTTTCCACCATTCTTTCTTCATACCACGCGATTGGCATAAATGTGTACCGCGCAATTCCGCAAATATTCATCTCATCGAGAATATCGACAAAATTGCCGTAATTAGCATTCTTGTACGCTTTTATAAGTACAATAGGACCGGTATCGTCATCAGTTTTCATCCTGCTCTCTGTACTCCTTGCAGAATCCTGTGATATTGGGATTTTGCCTGAAAGAACCTGTTTACGGAAATCTGCAATTTTCCTTGCGAGAGTTCTGTTCCTTTCGAGCAGAATTTTACGGACACCTTCCGGACTGAAATCTGTCTCATTAAGCGGAGGCAGTACCGGTGGAATAGCATTGTAAGCTTCCGGATCAACTGATCCCGGGTAGGTATAAACCTTGTTATTGGGACCGAGCAATATGTTCAGAGTGCGGTATTTAGAGACTCTTGGAGCCTCCTGTTTGGTAGGATCCTTGATATTCTCAGGGAGAATAATCTCCATTACCTTAGCCTTGCTGAAAGCAGTTGTTAACATGAAGAATGTGATCAGCAGACACATGAGGTCAACCATCGGTGTCATGTCGATCCGCGGCGGATGTTTCTTCGCTTTTTTCTTCCCGCCTTTGCCTTTTTCCTCTACTATTACTTCTGCCATATTACTGCTGTATTTCGTCTAGGTTAATTTTCGCTGCTTCAAGACTGGTGATCAGATTAAACCTGAATACATTCTTATCCTTAAGAGTATTAAGCACTTTCTCCACAACTTCAAATCCTGTATTTGCATCTCCTTTCAAACATGCCTGATAAACTGGATTTACCTTGCGGGCATACGTAATCCACATGGCCAGTTGATTATCGGCTGAGTCAATAGGGATTCCTACTTGAAGATTCTTTCTGGTATTAGCATCCTTGGCATCCAGAAATTCTTTCATATTTGCCATTGGAACACCTATTGATGATGGAAATTTTTCAAACTCCCTCCTTTCCTGATCGTCGAAGGTGATACCGTAACGAGTACCCATCTCATCCAGGATTTTTGGTCTGAATTTTGAAAGAGTATCGCCTCCGTTATCGAAATTCATATAAACCTTGCCATCAACGGAAATGAGGAATGTCATCATATTAAAATCAGGAGTTGGTTTCTCTGATATGGAAAAAGGAGTATCAACTGTAGCCGGTTCCGGTTGTCTCATTGTCGTGGTAAGCATAAGGAATGTAAGCACCACGCAAAATGTATCAACCATTGGCGTCATGTCGATGTGGGGCGACTTTGTCGGTAATTTAATCTTTGGCATCGCTTTTTTTTTATTTTATGATTAAACCAAAAGATAAATTCTCGGTTATTGGTTTTTCAAAGATGCAGCAAAATTCTGAGTCAGACTGAACCCTGCTTCATCAATTTTAAATGTATAAGCGTCAATGTTTGTTGTGAAGTAATTGAACGCAAGAATTGCCAGTGTAGAACCTGTAATACCGAATGCAGTATTAACAAGGGCTTCGGAAATTCCCTGTGAAAGCTGCAGTGCATCAGGTGCGCCTGATTGTGCGAGAGCAGCGAATGCACGGATCATTCCAAGAACTGTTCCGATAAGACCGATCAACACTGAAATTGAGGCAAGTGTTGAGAAAATAACCATGTTTTTAGAAAGCATAGGCAGCTCAAGAGCTGTGGCTTCCTCGAAAGATTTCTGAATGGAAAGGATTTTCTGGTCCTTTTCAAGTTCCTTGTCTTTCTGGAGGTCACGGTAACGCAAAAGGCCGGCTCTCATAACATTGGCAAGCGATCCTCTCTGTTTGTCGCACTGTTCCATTGCTTCTTCAATTTTGTCTTCTGCAAGCAGAGTCTGAAGATTGTGAACGAAGGTGTTCAGTCTTCCTTTTCCTTTAGCTCTTGCAAGAGTTATTACCCTTTCAAAAATAAAGACGATAAGTGTAAGAACGCAGGTCATAAGGATAGGAACAATTGGACCACCTTTGTAAATAATTCCCAGATAGTTACCTTCCAGGGCTCGACCCGCCGGGTTGCCACCTTCGAAATTAACCGGATTTCCCATTACTGTTTTAAACAATAAATAGGAAACCACAAATGCTATTAAAATAACACTTACTGCGAAAGCATTTTGCAGTACATCTTTGAATGAACTTCCTTGTTTACTCATTTTTATCGATTTTGTTTAGGTTAAGATTTTATGATTTGCAAATATATATTATCAATTGTTTTTTTCCAATAGCTCAAAAAAATATTGTTTTACTTTAGAAAAGTTTAGAATTCATTCATTAAGTATGACACTTAACCGATTCATTAACCCTATGTTAAAACCCTATTATTTTAAAAAAGCTGTCAGCGATCAGCTGTCAGCTTTTAATCGCTAGTCCACAATTGTCGGCCGTTAGTTGTCCTTACTGCTCAAGTTTCACGTTATAGACTCTTGATTTGGTAATTGCAACCTCCTGTGTTTTATAACCTTTCGCGCTGAACACCAGGATTTCCGATTCCTGCGGAATTTCGAACTTGTATTCCCCTTTTGCGTTTGTAAGGTTTTCGGCAGCAGTATCTTTAACCCTTACCGATGCATAAGCTATAGGCTGACCCGCAGCTGTTGTAACCAATCCCTTTATTTCATTCGGATTGATACCTTTCTTGACCGAAGCCTGATAATCCTGTACCCACTTCAGGTTGCTCTTTGCTGATGTATTTGACGGGTCGAGCGAAACGATCCTTTCATAAGCATCGGCGGATTTAGCAAGAAAACCAAGCTTCCCTTCCAGAGTCTTTTCAAGGACTGCAGCGTCTCTCTCCAGACTGCCTAACCCGTTATATCCCTTTATCTTGTTCTCTTTGCTTGCCGGATCAAGGCTGATCATCCTGTTATAGTAATCTTTAGATTTGGTGTAATTACCGTTTACCATATTGTAATAGCCAAGATACGAAAGAGCCTCAACCATCTCAGGTTCGTTCTTAAGGGAATCCTTTTCCGAAACATTAAGAAGTTTTTCAAATTTTGGTTTTGCGAGTCCTAATTTGGTTTCAGGATCCATTTTGGAATAAGTACGTGCAATCCAGAGATAAGCCGGAACATAATCAGGAGACTTTTTCAAAATGACATTAAAAACGGAGTCAGCTGATTTTAGCTTATCGCCGTTGTTATAAGCTTTCCCGATCTGCATGTATTCAGCCAGGTTATTTTCTTTAGAAGGATCAATAAGTTTCAGCCATGTATTGGCAGCGCTTGAATACCTTCTGAAGTTATAGTAACCGCTTGCAATCTCGCTTAGAAGTGACCTCTCCTGAGATGTTAACGGGGCGTTGGGGTCGGTACGTTTGAAGTTGAATGCTTTATTATATTGATCAAATGCCTTGTCAATTTCCTTGTTCGCATTTGATACACTGGTTTCAAGATTTGCTATTTTGGCTGTAATTCCATCGACGGAAGCTTTAAACTTTGGCTGGTCGACTTTGGAGGCAGTTGCAAGTCTTGATTTTTCTCGTTCAAGCTGAGGTTTCAGAATGTTCAGCTCATCGACCATTTTCGTATAGTTCTGATTCTTCTTCAGAAGTATCCTGGCCATGTAGTGATAGTCTTTCTGCAGGATATATTCCGGGGAAACAGTTTTGAAAAGAGTCTCCATATAGGTGAGAGCCTTCTCATAATCAGGATTTTCCTTTTCAAAGCATGAATAACCTGCAAGACGGTTCATATAACCCCTCGATTTGTCAACAGCAAGTATCTCCTCAACATTCTTTATAACTTCATCATAGTCTCCGGCATAGAACAGGGAGTTGACATACCTCGTTTTAGCCGGTATGTTCCCAGTTGTGAGGTCGAGATATTTTTTAAAGTTCGTCTTTGATAGTTCAAGACGGCCTGCACGCCAGTAAAGCTGTCCAAGTTCACGATAAGCAGGAGCATAGTCGGCATTCAGCTTTATCGCCTCTTCAAAAGGTCCTATAGCCTGTTGCAAAATACGTCCTTTAACGTAAACATAGCCAATTTTCATTGCAGCTGTCGGTGACTGAGGATCTGCAAATTGTGCAAGGTTGTAGTTCTTGATTGCATTCGACCCGTCATTTACCATCATATAAAGGTCTCCGGCAATTAAGTAAATATCGGCACTTTTTGAATCGATGGTTACTGCCTGCCTGATCAGTGGGAGTGCCATTGATGTGTCAACCTGTCCGTCCTTTGAGTACGATTCTGCTATCTTAGCCAGGGCAAATGCATAATCCTTGGCAGGAGGACTTATCTTTTTAAGATTCTTATAAGGCAGCAGGAAGCTTTTTGCCTTTGCCCTCATTTCATTAGACTTGGCTTCATCTCCAAGGTAATTTGCAACTTTTGCAAGTCCGACATAGTTAAGCGGATCGCTGGCATTGGCAGTGACACCTTTTTCATATGTCTCCCTGGCATTTTTTGTTGCCACCACAAGAGAATTAGAAATTGTATCTGCGAAATAATCAAGTAAATAATTTTCACCCAGGTAAAAATAGTTTTTGCTGTTTCCAGGCTCCTTCTGAATCAATGCCTTGTACATCTCTTCAGCTTTGTCAAAAGATTCGCTTCTGGTGAGCTGGACTGCAGTTTTCAGATCCTGTGCTGTGACATTGTTCACCATTAAGATTGCGAATACACCTGCCAGCAATACAACTTGTTTTGACATAGAACGTTTCATAGCTTTGAAATTTGAACTCATTTATTGTTATTACTTTTCTTCTTAAACTAACTCTTGTTTTACTTATCCCTAATATATAATCTTATTCTCTATTTTATACTCTTTTCTCTCTTCCTGAAGTCTGTCGCCGGTCTTATTGTTTTATCTGAACAAGTCTTATCGGCATTGTGGCCGGTACCAGCCCCGACTTCAGCACGATCCTTTGTCCCTGTTCCCCGGTCACCCATTGGATGAATCCAGTGCCAAGTCCGGTAAATGTCTCTCTTGAAATCAAGTAAACATCCCGGACAAAAGGATAGGATCTGTCGTAAATGAAACCCTGATCTGGCCGGTAAAATGATCCGTCGTTTATGAATTCCTGTGAAACGGCAACGCGTTTTACTTTCCTGATAAAGCTCATACTAAGGGAATCATCCTTATCGCTTATCCAGTTTGCACTAACAATTCCCAGGGCATTTGGGTTCCGGGAAACAAAATCAATCACTTCCGGGTTACTTTTTACTGCGTAGAAATTGCGTCCAAGTGTGTCTTTTATTTCAAACTTCTGCTTAAAATACCTTATGTTTCCCGACCTGGTATTATCGAAAATCACGCTTATGTCGCCAAGTTTTGATTTGGGATTGATCTCTTTCCATTTTTTAATACGTCCGGTAAAAATATCCTTAACAACCTCGTATTTAAGGAGCGAGTCGAGGTTATCCTTGCTGGTGATCAGTGCCAGTGCATCATAGGCAAAAGTAAGCGTGCGTGCAACAACAAGTGTGTCGCGCAGATATTGTATCTGACTGTCTGAAAGCTTCCTGCTTGTCACCATGACTTTAACGGAATCATTCATGAAATCATTTACAACATCATATTCGGATTTGTACTCCGGTCTGACCTTTGCATTCTGGTACAGGGACATGAAAGTGTAAATCTCTGCATCGATCAGAGGCTGAAATGACTCATCTACTGAGATTTTAATATTGCCCCTTGTAGCTGTTTCTGTGTTTACAGCCTTGTTTCCACCGGTGCACGAAACCAATCCAAGATACAGGCCAAGAAATAAATAAGTAATCCCTGGGATAGTGTTTTTACGCGCAGAACTTCTCAAAGCACTAAAAGATTTAGTAAAAAAATAATGGAAAGCAATAATAGTAAAATTTTGGTAAACTTCTGCAATTCTCATATTCTTTATATTATGTCTGCATTTAATTTCATCTTATAGTATAGTTGCAAACTGTATGCCAACTCAAGAGGTTATCACGGTCAAATACACTATTCTTCATCCCTGTTTCTTCTGAAAAAGAGCTCTACAATACTAACATAAGTCCTGTACGCTCTGTATAATCCATAAAAAATGAACACTGATCCCATTATAACGAGAACTGATTTGTCCATGTATGTATTTTTAAAATAGAAAATCAGGAATATCCCTACGCCGAGGTAGAAAATCACCATAAACAAGCTAAAAATCGCAGTTACCTGCTTCATTATTTTATTGTTATCCATACCGAATCTTTTAGTTAACAAATAAACGAATAATCCGTGTAGAATCAAAAATTATTTTTCTGTGTTTCAGAGCATCCATTTAATCGACCTAATGATTTTAAAATCACCTGAATAGCAATGAACTGTCCCCGTAGCTTAAAAATCTGAAATCCATTTTTCAGCGCATAATCATAAATTTTCAACCAATTCTTCCCGGTCCACGCTGATATCAGGAGCAACAGGGTGCTGCCAGGCTGATGGAAATTTGTGATCATGCCATTGATCACGCGGAACTTATAACCCGGGACAATAATAATTTTCGTCGATGCTTTTATTTCCGCCAATTTATTATCTGCATAAGAGTCAAAAGTGCTGACATGGACTCAGGCAAAGTAATTTCAGGATCAGAGTCATATGGTTCCCATTGGTCAACCTTCATGTCACTGATGTTAACTCTGGATTATTAATAGTCTGTACGCCCAGCCAATACAGACTTTCAAGTGTTCTGACCGAGGTTGTTCCGACAGCTATTATTTTACCTGTATATTTATTAAGGTACTTAAGAGATTTCAGGGTGACGAAAAAGTGTTCGCTATGCATCTCATGATCAGATATATATTTGGTTCTGACAGGCTGGAATGTCCCGGCGCCCACGTGTAACGTGATGCCAGTCTTTTGAATCCCCTTTTTTAACAGCCTTTGTATCAATTCTTCAGTAAAATGAAGTCCTGCAGTTGGTGCGGCAACAGAACCGTTCACAGTTGAATAGACAGTCTGGTATCTTATAGTATCATCTTGTTCATCCTCCCTGGTAATATAGGGAGGAAGGGGAATATGTCCCGCCGCTTCAATTACGTCACTGAAACACAGTCCAGGATTGTTCCATATGAATCTGATCCTCCAGGCATCTTCCTCGGGCCGGACTTTCGTGGCAAGAATTTCATAAGCTTTTCCCGTGATATGAAATTCCATACTAAGGGTCCCGGTTTTCCACTTCTTAAGGTTTCCGATGATGCATTTCCATTCAACAGGTCCATTTGATGCAAATGATTCTTCATAAACGGAAGGAGCGAGGGGCTCAAGGCAGAACACTTCTATTAATGCACCCGATTTTTTCCGAAACAGCAGCCGGGCTCTGATAACTCTTGTGTTATTGAAAACAAGCAATGATTGACCCGGAATATGTGAATCAAGGTTTGTAAAGGTATCTGAAGAAACGTTTTTTCCGTCATATATTAGAAGCTTTGATTTGTCCCGCTCCCTTACCGGGTGCTGTGCTATTCTTTCCTCAGGGAGATCATAATAATAATCAGCGATATTTATATTCTTCATTGTCTTATTTTTCCCCTTTCAAAAGTAGCAATTTTAAGGTTTCTCCCTGATTTAGTATCTTTGCATCGCAGCAGGCTGTTCCATCGTTCTCTGTCTCCCGATATTTATTGGGATGTCGGAGGAAGGAAAGTCCGGACAACAAAGAGCGCCATGCTTCCTAACGGGAAGATACCCGCGAGGGTATAGTAGTGTAACAGAAAATAACCTCCCCTTAGGCTTCGCTCAGGGGAAAGGGTGAAAAGGCGAGGCAAGAGCTCACCGGTTCCGGTGGCAACACCGGAAGCCGTACACCTGATGGGTTGAAAGACCATGTATACCGGCGATAAGGATTGCTCATCCGATGCCGGGGGGTGGGTCGTATGATCACGCAAGCAATTGTGTGACAAGATAAATGATGGAAACCGGTTCAAATTTCTTTTACAGATACCTGAACCGGCACAGAATCCGGCTTACAGGCCCGCTGCTTTTTTTATTATTACCTTCTTCCCAACCTTCCCCCACGGAGGACGAAGGTTTTTTGGTCATTTCCTCCCTGGGGGAAACGGGAAAGGGGGTATAAGAAAAGCTATTTGATCCTAAAAATGCTGTCCTCAATAGGAATATCAACCTCTACCTTGCTGAAGGTTGTTATTATCTCCATCCCGCTTGCAGTTGTGGTTGTTTTCATTGGCAGAAAGATCCCGCTGGTTTCAGTATAGTCCGTCGGATATGATTCAACTGTCATAGCCATTCCTCCCTGGTTTATGTCAGCTACAGTTTTTATGAGGAGGTAACTTGATTTGTCGATGTACATGTAGGCTTTGTTTGTACCGTCAAGATCGGCCTTTACCTTATAGGCCGGTTTTCCGTTAACATTATCTTCACCTTCAAGGACAAGCTGTCCGTTTTTAAAATAGGTCGCCATGTAATTCTGAAAGATATTATTCCTGGCAATGTCTTTGACCTGGTCAGCATTCATTTCAACAGGGTCATTGGAACCGGCCATAGGGTTGATCATATATCCTTTTTCTCCGTCAAAGGCCTGAACAATATTCTGCCCGTTATAGCTTGTGACGGTCTTTATTTTATTCGGGTTCTTCATCCATATTTCCATCGGCATTTCCATTCCCATCATGGATGTTTTTGCAGTGATCTTTATGGTTTTGAATTCCGAAATCTTGTCGAGCTTATTTGCAGTAGTATACCTACCTATAATTTCTTCAAGCGACTGTGCGTTGATTATAATGACAGCAAAAAGACATGTGACAGTTAGTAAAAGTTTTTTCATGATAGTTGATTTTTTAATCTTAATAATTAAAGGTATTAATTGTTTTTCTCAATTCAACCAGTTTCCTCAGCAGCTTTTCCAGCTCTGAAAGCTTAAGCATATTTGCACCATCCGACAATGCAACAGACGGATCAGGATGGGTTTCAAGAAATATCCCGTCAGCTCCCACACTGATTGCTGCTTTTCCGATTGTTTCTATCATTTCGGGCTTTCCGCCTGAAACGCCTGCTTCCTGGTTTGGTTCCTGGAGGGAGTGGGTGATATCCATTATTACCGGCACTCCCGTTTTTTGCATAAGAGGTATATTCCTGAAATCAACCACGAGGTCCTGGTAACCGAACATATTGCCGCGATCGGTAAGCATTATCTTATCATTTCCGGCATCTTTAACCTTGTCAACAGCGAATTTCATTGATTCACCGGAAAGGAATTGCCCTTTTTTAATATTAATCCACTTGCCTGTTTTTGCAGCAGCCACAAGAAGATCTGTCTGGCGGCAGAGAAATGCAGGGATCTGGAGAACATCAACATATCCTGCTGCCAGTCCGGCTTCATCGGGATTGTGAATATCGGTTATCACGGGAACTGAAAATTCCTTTCTGACTTTTGACAATATCTCAAGAGCTTTTAAATCACCGATTCCCGTGAAGGAGTCAGATTTTGACCTGTTTGCTTTTCTGTAGGACGCTTTAAAGATATAGGGTATCTGGTATTTCTCAACGAGTTTAATAACCTGTTCGGCTACAGTAAAAACAATAGCTTCACTTTCGACAACGCATGGACCGGCGATAAGCAGGAAATTTCCTGACTCCCAGTATTTTAGTCCGGGTATATTTATTCTGTTTTTAATCATGAAGTTGTAAAGATAGCAAAATAATTTTATTGCCCTGAATCCCTGCCTGCTGTGCAGGCAGGCCCTGAAGGGGACTTGGAGCTTAGCCCCATTCAAGTGGTTGGGGGTGAACCAAATTATTTATCATAATCGTAAATATCTTTCCAGAGGTTATTAAGTCTCTTCCTTATCTCTTCTTCTTTTGGATTTTTACCAGGTTCGTAGAATGTTGTTCCCTTTATTTCCTCCGGCAGGAAAGTATCCTGGACAAAGTTGCCCTCAAAATCGTGGGCATATTTATAACCTTTATGGTACCCGAGGTCCTTCATTAGCTTTGTAGGTGCATTCCTTATATGCAACGGTACGGGCAGATCGCCCTGCTCATTTACTGCTCCAATAGCATTTTCGATCGCCATGTACGAGGCATTACTTTTTGGGGAAGTTGCCAGGTAAACAGCCGCCTCTGACAGGATGATCCTCGATTCAGGCCAGCCTATTACGTTTACAGCATCAAAGCAGGTTTGGGCCAGCAGGAGTGCATTGGGATTTGCAAGTCCTATGTCCTCAGCCGCCAGTATAACCATCCTCCTGGCAATGAATTTGGGATCTTCACCTCCCTCAACCATCCTTGCCAGCCAGTAAACAGCTGCATTGGGATCGCTTCCCCGCATCGATTTTATGAATGCTGAAATAATATCGTAATGCTGTTCTCCATTTTTATCATATAGGGCGAGGTTTTTCTGGACATGCTTTAAAACCTTGTCATTGTCAATTATTATTTTTTCTGACCCGGTCTCATCAGATTCAGAGGATACAACAAGCTCCAGAGCATTGAATAATTTCCTTGCATCTCCCCCTGAAATACGCAGAAGCGCTTCATTTTCCTTTATTTCAATTTTGTATTTGGCAAGGTAGGCATCTTTTTTCAGGGCTTTGTCAAGAAGATTGGTCAGCTCCTTCTCATTCAGAGGATTCAGAATATAAACCTGGCAGCGGGAGAGAAGTGGAGAAATAACCTCAAATGAAGGATTTTCTGTTGTAGCTCCGATCAGCGTTATTATTCCCTGTTCAACAGAGCTGAGAAGGGAATCCTGCTGGGATTTATTGAACCGGTGAATCTCATCTATAAATAATATGGGATTTGGGTGGTCAAAGAATTGTTGTTTTTTTGCCTTCTCAATAGTTTCCCTAACATCCTTAACCCCGGAATGGACAGCGCTAAGATGGAAGAAAGGTCTTTTTAAGGTATTGGCAATAATCGAAGCCAGGGTTGTTTTCCCAACACCCGGGGGACCCCAGAGAATAAAGGATGGGATATTCCCTGACTCAATCACTTTCCTGAGAACTGCATTTTTCCCCACAAGATGTTCCTGCCCGCTAAACTCATCAAGGCTTCTGGGGCGCATTCTGTCTGCAAGTGGTTGATTCGGCAGCATGGTAAAATGTTTGTGTAAAAGTAATAAAAACAATTATAGGTTTTTAAAGTATGTACTCCCATCTGCGTGCACCTGAACATCTGAATGATTAATTTTGTATAACTTTGATAATGAAATACAAAATACGACAAATGAAAACGCATTCATTGTTCCTTGGAATCCTGCTTATCATTGTAAGCTTACCTTCCTGTAAACCCAAAGAAGAACGCACACCTCTCATACCAATGGAGGACTTTTTCAGGGATGCTGAAAAAGCTGCTTTCAGGATCTCGCCAAATGGTCAGATGATCATCTTCAGAGCTCCCCATATGGGGCGAATGAATGTGTTTATTCAGAAGCTGGGAGATACTGTAGCTGTCCCGATCACTCATGAGACTGAACGGAGCATATACAATGCATTCTGGGAGTCGAACGACCGGATCATTTATACCAAAGATATCGGCGGAAATGAAAATATGCATGTATTATCGGTCAAGCCTGATGGAACAGGGCTTACTGACCATACACCCTTTGAAAAAGCCAGAGCTGACGTTGTTGATATTCTGGAGGATAGGCCTGATGAACTGCTAATTCAGGACAACCTGCGCGATCCCCGTGTTTTTGATGTCTACCTGCTTAATGCAGCTACAAATGAACTGAAAATGGTAGCTCAGAATCCTGGCAATATTACAGGGTGGGTAACTGACCATGACGGAAAGATCAGGGCTGCAGTGACTTCTGATGGTGTCAACACGAGCCTTCTGTATCAGGAACAATGAGAAAGATAAGTTTAAAACGGTCATAACTACAAGTTTCAAGGAAACACTTACTCCTTTGCTTTTTACTTTTGATAATAAAAACCTTTTCTGTTTATCTAATCTTGGCAGGGATAAAACAGCGCTTGTCGAATTTGATCCGATCATGGCTAAGGAAATGAAGGTCATCTATGAAAATCCGGATGTTGATATTGCCGATGTTGGATATTCGAAATTGCGTAAAGTTCTTACTGTAGCCTATTACGAGACTGATAAGCTGCAGAAGCATTTTCTTGATGCTGAGGCAGAGAATATTGATAATAAAATAAAAACCAGGATACCCGACTATTTGTTCCAGATAAATAATATGAGCAAAGATGAGACAAAATTACTTATTTACACAAACAGCGACCGTTATTTTGGAGGTTATTACCTGTTTGACGTGAAATCAGGGGAATTGTCGAAACTTGCCGATTTCAAACCATGGCTGAAGGAAAAAGATATGGCAGAAATGAAACCAGTTTCTTATCAGTCGCGCGATGGACTTACAATACACGGATATTTAACATTGCCGATAGGTGTAAAAGCTGAAAAATTGCCGGTTGTTATCAATCCTCACGGCGGACCATGGGCCAGGGACAGCTGGGGATTTAATCCCGAGGTGCAGTTTCTTGCAAACAGGGGTTATGGTGTTTTGCAGATGAACTTCAGAGGTTCGACAGGGTATGGAAGAAAATTCTGGGAATCTTCATTCAAGGAATGGGGGCGCACAATGCAAAATGATATAACTGATGGTGTTAAATGGCTCATCAGTCAGGGAATTGCTGATTCTTCACGTATTGCAATTTATGGTGGCAGTTACGGCGGTTATGCTACTCTGGCAGGGATAACGCTTACACCTGAATTATATTGCTGTGCAGTCGATTATGTCGGTGTAGCCAATATGTTTACCTTTATGAAAACAGTACCACCATATTGGGAACCTTTGAGACAGATGTTTTATGAAATGGTAGGCGATCCGGTTAAGGACAGCCTTTTGCTTGCTGAAGTGTCACCCGTGTTCCATGCTGACCGTATCCGTTGTCCATTATTTGTTGCACAGGGCAAAAATGACCCGAGGGTAAACATTGCTGAATCGAACCAGATGGTGGAAGCGCTGCAGAAGAGGGGAGTAACAGTTGAATACATGGTGAAGGATAATGAAGGTCATGGATTTTACAATCAGGAAAATCAGTTTGATTTTTACAGGGCCATGGAAAAGTTCCTTGGCGAAACACATGGGGAGTAAATAATACAGGTCACGATAATATGTTAGCAGGGACATTGCATGCAATGTCCCTGCTTTTTACACGGGTACATATGAATCTGCGTTATAAATCTCCTTTTTATTGCTATCATTGTAAACCTGATTTCAATAATTAAGGATATATGTTAAGAGAAGCTGTTTTATCAGAATTATTAATTACCATCCTATTTACCGGTTGCGGAGCCCCTGAAGGTAAAAAGGCAGAAGTAACTGAAGGGCATCATATTCTGACCGACAGCGGGATGGTTGTATCTGCACATCCTGAAAGTTCACGGATCGGGGTAGCTATACTCAGGAAAGGAGGAAATGCCGTTGACGCAGCTGTTGCCACAGAATTTGCCCTTGCAGTGTGTTATCCCGAAGCAGGAAACATAGGAGGAGGAGGTTTTATGCTGGTCAGGGAGGCGGATGGAAAGACCGATATGGTCGATTACCGTGAGAAGGCACCACTTCTTGCTTCAAGGGATATGTACCTGGATGCTTCAGGCAACATTATTGAAGGACTGAGCACTGATACTCATATTGCATCCGGCGTTCCCGGCACAGTTGACGGCTTGCTGAACGTGCATTCAAAATACGGTCTGCTTCCTTTCAAGGAGGTAATTCAGCCGGCAATAGACCTTGCCAGGAAAGGTTTCCGGGTAACGGAAGGTCAGGCGGCCGATCTGAATAATAACAGGAAACAATTCATTTCAAGAAACGCATCTGTGCCTGATTTTGTAAAAGGCACACCCTGGGAAAAAGGAGATACCCTGAAACAGCTCCAGCTCGCACATACTCTGGAAAGGATAAGGGATTTTGGAAGGGAAGGATTCTACTACCGGTACTACAGGCAGGCTGATTGTGAAGGAAATGAATAGAGGAAACGGGATCATAACGGCGCAGGACCTTGCCGGTTACAGGTCAGAATTCAGGGATCCCTGTCTCCGGCCTATACCATGGATACAAAATTACTTCAGTTTCACCTCCTTCCGGGGGAGGGATCATTCTGCTCCAGGTTCTCGGAATGATCGAGCCACACAATCTTAAACAAATGGGATTCCATACATGGCGGTCAGTCCACCTCCTGGCAGAGTCGGAGAAGAGAGCATTCGCCGACCGTTCACAGTATCTTGGTGATCCTGATTATACCGAAGTGCCTGTTAAAGAATTATTAGACACCAATTATTTGTTTGGTCGGATGAAAGATTACTCTGAGGATGCCGCTACTCCATCGCAGCAGATCGCACCTGGTTCAATGATGGTTGAGGTGAATGAAGAAACAACTCATTATTCAGTTGTGGATAACATGGGGAATGCCGTTGCAGCCACTACAACACTTAACGGAGGTTTCGGTAACAGCATTGTTGTTGACAGTGCGGGCTTCCTGATGAATAACCAGATGGATGACTTTTCGCTTAAGCCCGGCACCCCGAATATGTACGGATTAACCGGTGGCGAAGCCAATTCAATCGGCCCGGGAAAAAGAATGCTCAGTTCAATGACCCCGGTCATTGTTGAAAAAGAATGGCAGGTTATTCATGGTTGCCGGATCCCCGGGCGGCTCAACAATCCCGACATCAGTCCTGCAGGTAATCACCAATGTGATCGATTTTGGAATGGACATACGGCACGCTGTAGATACCGGAAGATTTCATCACCAATGGCTTCCTGATTATATAAGCTATGAGAACAATTCGCTTGACAGCAGTACCATAGCGATGCTTGTGAAAATAGGTTACAAGCTAAACAATCGTACCGCAATCGGTAGGGTCAATGCAATCCTTGTATTGCCTGACGGGAGAAAAGAAGGAGGTGCAGACAGGAGAGGTGACAACTCTGCATGTGGCTATTAGCGGTCCCCGTTTTAGGTAATTTTTACTATCTTGTTACAAAATTTATTTCACCCTAAGAAAATAAATTAATACTTTTAGGAGTTATTTAACTGTCTAAAAGTGCAATATTAACACTGTATTTGAATTTTTTCAGATATGAAAAAGCCTCTGCTAATAACAATTATTGTCCTGGTATTAGTTCTTGCCCTGCCATTCATAAACTTTATCCGTTGGTCCCTCCAGGATAAAAAGCCAATTGATATTGTCATTCTTGACAAGACAGTCCCTACTCTTGATCGCCTGAATCACAAATCGTTAACGTGGATTCTCAATAGTGAAAGATTCGTTAAGAAAGAGAAAAAGAACAATTACTCATACAAAAAAGACTACTACGGATTCTCACCAACGCGCCCTCTTAGAGACAGGGGAAGCAGGAAAAATGAATACCATCTGTCCGAAATGATCGACCTGCCTCAGAAAGTCGATGCAGTATATTTTGCAGATACTTATGGAGTATTTTTCAATGACTGGTATGCCGGAGTAAACAAAAGCCGGAGATCCCGAATGATATACGGAGGCCTGAATAACACAGACTATCTCCTTATAAATGAAATGAAGAACAGAAACAAACTGATAATACTTGAGTACAATTCTTTTGATTTTCCGACACCTGCATTTGATTCATACAGAACCCAGGAAAAACTGGGTATATACTTTTAAAGGATGGACCGGAAAGTATTTCGAAGAACTTGATTCGACAACAAAGAATTTCCCAATCTGGATGACTTCAATGTACAGGAAACAATATAAAAAACAATGGAGATTTACGAAACCCGGCATTGTAATTCTTAATGAGAAGAATATTATTGTACTTGAGGAAGGAACGCAACTGAAAAGTGCGATGCCGTATATTGTGACAGATGCTGAAAACTGTAAAAAATACGGGGTGCCTTCATCCGTGGCGTTCAATAACTGGTTCGACATTATCGATCCGCTGCAGAGCAACGTGATTTCCAGATTCCATCTCGAGACAACCGCTATCGGCGATACCCTGTTAAGCAGCAATTCCCTCAGCCCTGATTTTCCGGCAGTTATACAGGAACCTGCAAACCAGAGAATTTACTATTTCTCCGGTGATTTTGCAACTAATAAGGTTTGCTTCTGGACTTCAAGGATTAAAGGGATTCGATAAGCTTAAAGGGATACTCTATTCCGATAAACCTGACGACACAAGAAGGTTTTTCTGGCTCTATTATAAACCACTCATAAACCAAATATTCACCGATTACTATACATCTCTGGGTGCGGCAAAATAAATCAGATGCCAGCTGGCAATGATGACTAATGATATACGGGGCTTTCAAAAGCCCCTTTTTTATTGAAGCACTGAAGCAACATTCAGATAAAGTAAATTACTTTACTATCTTTCTAACTTAAAAACCAGAGATGAAATTACACTAGTACAATCAGATATTGTATGGGAGAACAAACTAAAGAACCTTGAAAAGCTCGAATCGCTTGTTTCTTCAGTTCCGTCCGATTGCGAAATTGTGGTACTTCCGGAAACGTTCAATACAGGATTTTCAATGGGTGCCGAAAAGCTGTCTGAAGCTCCAAGATCAGTTACTTTTGACTGGATGAGAAGCATGGCACAAAAAGGTAACTACGGAATTTGCGGAAGCTATATCGTAAAAGAGGATAATCGTTTTTATAACAGGTGGATCTTCATTTCTCCCTCTGGTGAATACTGGCAATACGACAAAAGGCATCTTTTCAGCCCTGGAAATGAGGATAAAATCTTTACTCCAGGTAATCAACGTATTATTATTTAAATTCAGAGAATTAAGTATTTGTCCCAATATCTGCTATGATCTTCGGTTTCCCTGTCTGGAGCAGGATCAGAAATGATTATGAGCTTCTTATTAATTCGGCAAACTGGCCTGAAAGCAGGAGGGATGTCTGGCTGACTTTGCTTAAAGCAAGGGCAATTGAAAATGTCTGTTTTGTTGCCGGTGCCAATCGCGATCGGTACAGACGGGGAAGGGAATAAACATTGCGGTGATTCAATGATACTGGGGCCGCGGGGTGAATTAATTGCTTCAGGCCGTCAAAATGAAGAATGTTATGTTTCAGGGAGAAATATCAACTGTCAGATCTATCAAAATTCCGCAAGAAGTTTCCGGTTCTGAAAGATGCTGACAGATTTACCCTGGAACCTTGAAGATGAAATGGTGTAATCTCCGGCAGATCGCGTCTGATTCTCATGCCGAAAGATCAGCGAAAACCTGCCTGATGGCAGGCAGGTCTGCGTTGCCAGCGGGAACTTTTTTATTAATACATTTCATAGATTCATTTACTTTTTCAGGGCATCGAAAAGTATTTCAACAGGATGCCTGGCAATTCTTCCCGTACCATCCTTGATATGATGCCTGCAGCTTGTTCCCGGGGCTGCCACTACCACATCATTACTGCTGTTACGTATCTCAGGAAACAATACCAGATTGCCGATCTGGTTTGACAGTTCAAAGTGTTCCTTTTCATATCCGAACGACCCGGCCATTCCACAGCATCCTGAAGGTATTTCTCTTACCGTGAAGTTTGTAGGAATTGAAAGCATTTCAATAGAACAGGATGATGAGGCAACCGCCTTTTGCTGACAATGGGCATGAAGAATAATATTTAGTTCCCTTTCGGTGAACGATTCCCTCCTGATCCTTCCGGCTTTGAATTCCCTTGAAATGAATTCGTCGATCATAAAACTGTTCTCAGCCAGTTTCCGGGCATTATCCCGTCAATTCGCTGCTGACAAGGTCAGGATACTCGTCACGGAAACCGAGGATCGCGGAGGGTTCAATGCCAACAAGCGGCTGATTTTCATCGACTTTGTCAGAAAGCGCTCTTACATTATTTATGGCAATTTTTTTGGCTTTTCTGAGCAGTCCCTTTGAAATGAATGTTCTGCCGCTTAAGTCATGATCTGCAATAATTACCCTGTAGTTAAGGGAAGTCAGTAGTTTTACGGCAGCAATTCCAGCTTCTGTATCGTTGTAATTTGTGAATTCATCTATAAACAGGCAAACCGAACCTATGGGTTTCCCGGGATTCATGCCCGGCAAATTCCGTTTTATCCATTTTTTAAGGCTTGTTTTATAAACCAGGGGAATGGACCGTCCTGCTGCAAATCCTATTGACTTCTTTAGTAATCCTGAAAACGCTTTGTTTTTAAGAAAGAAATTGTAGATAGCCGGAATCAGTGAACCCAGCCTGTTAAAGGTTGAAATATAAGCGATCATGAATGTCCGGAGCGGCACTCCATGCTTGTCGTACCAGTGCTGGAGGAATTCAGACTTCATTTTTGCAATATCGACCCCTGAAGGACATTCCGATTTGCATCCCTTGCAGCCCAGGCAGCGGTCGAGAATGTCGTATATTTCCTTATGGTCCCATCGGTTCGGGCTCTCCATGCTTAAGAACTCGCGCAGTATATTGGCACGTGCCCTGGTGGTGGTTTCCTCGTCCATCGTAGCCATGAAGCTGGGACACATTGTTCCTCCTATTTTCATCGACTTGCGGCAATCGCCGGAACCGTTGCACTTTTCTGCCGCCCTTATTATACCTTCAGTTAATGAAAAGTCAAAAACTGTTTCCATATCAGGGGTTACCGTTCCCGGTATATACCTCAGGAAAGTATTCATCCTTGGAGTGTTAACTATCTTTCCGGGATTCAGGATGTTTCCTGGATCCCAGCATGTTTTAAGTTTTTTAAGAAGAGTGTAGTTCTCTTCTCCCAGAATAAGAGGAATAAATTCGCCCCTGAGCCTTCCGTCACCATGTTCCCCGCTTAATGATCCGCGGTATTTCTTTACCAGCCTGGCTGTTTCAATCCCGATTGTCCTGAAGAGCTCAACATCCTGCGGATCCTTAAGGTTCAATACAGGCCTTATATGAAGCTCCCCTGTACCTATATGAGCATGATATACTGAATCTTTACCATGAACTGCCAGCAATTTCGCGAAATCGTCCATATAGGCGGGCAGATCTTCAACCCTGACAGCAGTATCTTCAACAAGTGAGACAGTTCTTTTGTCACCCTTCATTTTCCCCAGCACACCGAGGCCCGCTTTCCGGAGGTCCCATACTTTGGCCATATCACTGCCTCTTATAACAGGATAGGAATAACCGTAGCCGGCTGTTTTAAGGGCATCAATCATTTCTTTTGTTACAGCTTCGACCTGTTCTTCAGTGTCCCTGGCAAATTCAACCATCATAACTGCTCCGGGATCTCCATCAAGGAAAAACCGGTTGTTCTTCTGACTCAGATTATCTTTCGTAAGTTCAAGTATCCTGTCATCCGTAAGTTCAACAGCTGAGGGTTTGAATTTCAAGGCTATCAGATTGGCTTTAAATGATTCATCCCTGTCCTTGTGATGAACGCAAACGATAGTCTTAAAGGCAGGGGGCATGGGGACAAGATTCAGCTTGATCTCAGTGGTGACTGCAAGAGTGCCTTCCGATCCTGTCAGAAGCTTGCAGAAATTGAATGGTTTGTCTGATTTTTCATTAAAAATCTGAGTATCAAGCAGAAGATCGAGTGCATAACCTGTATTGCGCCTTGGAATCCTTGGATCAGGATAATTCTCTCTTATGCTTTTCCTGTTTTCTGGTTTATCCAGGATCTCCCTAATGTTCATGTATAAGGTACCTTCCAGGTTATCCTGATTGCACTTTTTATCAAAAGTTGCTCTGTCAGTTGGACCGAATGTTGCTTCACTGCCATCGCTGAGCAGTGTTTTCAATTCAATTGTGTGGTCCCTTGTTGAACCGTAAATCAAAGAATGCGAGCCGCATGAATTATTACCTATCATTCCTCCCATATTGCACCTGTTCGAGGTGGAGGTTTCGGGACCGAAAAAAAGGCCGTAAGGTTTAAGGTGCATGTTAAGTTCGTCGAGCACAACACCAGGTTCAACCCTTACCCACATGGCTTCCTTGTTTACCTCAAGAATCCTGTTCATATATCGCGATATGTCAATTATAATGCCTGACCCTACAACCTGTCCTGCAAGCGATGTTCCTCCTGCTCTCAATATAATTCCTATCTTTTCCGACCTGGCAAATGACAATATTTTCCTGATATCGTCAGCATTTTTTGGCCAGGCAACTGCTGCCGGCTGCTCCTTGTAATCTGATGCATCAGTTGAATAGATGGTCTTTGTGATCAGATCATATTTAAGATCGCCCTCAATCCTTCCTTTCAGAGAATTCAGCTTTTCGGTAAAAGAATCCATATTATTTCCATTTTGAATGCGCAAATTTAGAAAATGATTTTATCTTCTCTTTTAAGATTCCCAGAAGGCAGAAAGATTTTTCCCAAAAAAATGAAAGTCGAAATAAACATGACTTTCATGATTGGATAATCGAACTTTTTTTTCGTACATTTAAACCTGAAAGTAGAATATTTTAAATAATTGATATACAATGGAATTGCTGGATCGTATCAGACTGAATGCCAAAAAGCATTACAAGAGGATTGTCCTTCCGGAAGGATATGAAGAAAGAAATATAAAAGCCGCCGATATTGCGATCGCGGAAGGGCTGGCTCAGATAATACTGATCGGTGACCCCGGTGAAATCACCTCCCATGCAGCCAAACTTGGATTAGAGAACATTTCAAAAGCAAAGATAGTCGACCCGAAGTCTCACGACAGGAAGAACCAGTATATAGACCTTATGGTGGAGCTTCGTAAAAACAAGGGCATGACCAGTAAAGAAGCTGCCAGCCTGATTGAAGATCCGCTTTACCTCGGTGTGCTGATGATAAAGAATGGTGATGCAGACGGAGAGGTTTCAGGTGCCGACCACGCAACTGGAGATGTTCTGAGGCCGGCATTTCACTATGTTAAAACAGCTCCGGGTATATCAGTTGTGTCGGGCGCATTCATTATGATATTGCCAGAAAAAACATTCGGGGAAGAGGGTGTGCTCATTTTCGCCGACGGTGCCGTTCATCCAAATCCCACCGATAAGGAACTTGCGGAGATTGCAATTGCAACTGCACATACTGCCAGGGCATTAGCAGGATTCGAACCCAAAATTGCTTTCCTTAGTTTTTCAACAAAAGGAAGCGCCAGGCATGAACTGGTTGATAAGGTTGTCAGTGCAACGAAGTTAGCCCAGGAAATGGCTCCCGATCTCATGATCGATGGTGAACTTCAGGCAGACGCAGCGCTCGTCGAATCAATCGGGCAGAAAAAAGCCCCCGGAAGTAAAATTGCAGGAAAAGCCAATGTACTTATATTCCCGAATCTTGATAGCGGTAATATAGCTTACAAGCTCGTACAGCGGCTAGCAAATGCAGAAGCTATCGGGCCGATACTTCAGGGAATGGCAGCCCCTATTAACGATCTTTCACGAGGCTGCTCGGTAAATGACATTGTATCGATGATCGCGATTACAGCCAATCAGGCGGCAGCGAAAAGATAGATTTATAATCATCACTAAATCAAATTATTAAATGATTGTCCTTGTATTAAACTGCGGAAGTTCCTCAATCAAATACCAGTTATTTAACATGTCGAACGGATGTGATTTGATGGCAAAGGGACTTCTTGAGCGTATTGGATTGAATGACAGTATTTTAACTCATAAGCCGACAAAGGGAGAGCAGTACAGGGTAGTTAACGATATTCCGGACCATACAACAGGTATAAACCTTGTAATGGCTGCCCTGACCGATCCCAAACATGGCGTGATAAAGAATGTAAATGAGATCAAAGCTGTCGGGCATCGTGTGGTCAACGGGGGTGAAAGGTACAAGGAGAGTGTGCTGGTTGACAATGAAGTCAAACATCAGATAGAGATCTGCAGTGATCTTGCTCCGCTGCACAATCCCGCTAATCTCAAGGGTATACTGTCGGTTGAAAAGCTTATCCCGGGAGTTCCGCAGGTTGCAGTTTTCGATACATCATTTCACCAGACAATGCCCGATTATGCCTATATGTACGCATTGCCTTACGAATACTATGAAAAGTATAAGATAAGAAAATACGGGTACCATGGTACAAGCCATAAATTCGTAGCCTCTAAAGCGGCAGGCATTCTCGGCAAGGATATTAAGGATCTGAAAATAATTACCTGCCATCTGGGCAATGGAGCATCAATTACAGCAATTCGGCAGGGCAAGTCGATAGATACCTCAATGGGCTTTACTCCGGTTGACGGCCTGATAATGGGAACCCGCACAGGTGAGATTGACCCTGGAGTCCTGATTTATATAGCTGACAAGGAGCATCTTAATGTTACAGGAGTTAATAATCTGATAAACAAGAAGAGCGGTATGGCAGGCATTTCACAGCTTTCATCTGATATGCGCGATCTTGAGGCAGCAGCTGCAGAAGGGAATGAAAAAGCGATTCTGGCCCTTAATATGTACGCTTATAAGGTCAAAAAATTCATCGGATCGTATATTGCAGTCCTGAACGGGCTTGATCTTCTTGTCTTTACAGGGGGAGTGGGAGAGAATGACTTTAAGATGAGAGCAATGATCTGTTCCGATATGGAAAGCCTGGGGATTGAACTTGATTTCGATGCCAATAATGGCGTAAGAGGCAAGGATAAAATAATTTCCAGGCCTCAATCAAAAGCAACTGTGATGTGCATTAACACTGACGAGGAATTCGTAATAGCCTCCGATACTAAATATATCGTTGAACATCAAACAGTTTAACTACTAAATCTAAAATAATACTTCATGGTTTTAAAAAGCATGTCGGACCTTAAGGGGATTGTGGCAGGCAAACCCAGAAAAAAGCTTGTGCTTGCAGCTGCTCAGGATCATCCTTCACTGAGCGCTGTTTTAAGGGCATGGAAGGATGATATTATAGAGCCTATCCTCATTGGCGACAAGGAGATGATCCAGAATATAAGTATCGAGAATGGCTATGACATTTCGGGATTAAGGATCATTCACGAACCTGTAACGGACATGGCTGTTGAAATGGCAGTTAAGATGCTGAGTACCAAACAGGCCGATATCCTTATGAAGGGAAAGGTTGGCACTTCTACTCTTCTGAAAGCTGTCCTTAATAAGGAATGGGGTCTCAGGACAGGAAACCTGCTCTCGCACATAGCTCTTTTTGAGGTTGATACGTATCATAAACTGATAGCTGTGACCGATGTTGCAATGAATATTGCCCCAAATCTGAAAGATAAAATTGCCATTGTAAATAATTCGGTAGCATTTCTTCTAAGACTTGGATACGTAAAACCCAAGGTCGCGGTTCTGGGCGCAGTTGAAATGGTTAATGAGAATATGGAAGCCACCCTTGATGCGGCATTACTTTCAAAAATGAACCAGCGTGATCAGATCAGGGACTGCATCATTGACGGACCGCTTGCATTCGATAATGCCGTCAGCCTGGAAAGCGCCAGGCTCAAGGGGATAAGAAGCGAGGTTGCAGGAGATACAGACCTTTTGCTGATGCCCGATATAGAGGTGGGGAATGTACTTTATAAGTCCCTTGTCTTTTTTGCGAAAGCAAAAGTAGCCTCCATAATTCTTGGGGCACTGGTTCCTATTGTGCTTACATCCAGGTCTGATTCTGAACAAGCTAAATACGACAGTATACTGCTGTCGGCCGCAGCAAGTAAATAACCTTAGACAGGAATGATCCGATCGCTTGACCAGATGGTTGAAAGGGTACTTTCCCTGCATAAAAAGCACCGGATTGCCGTCGTGTGGGCCCAGGATTCTCATACAATAGCCGCAATCCACAAAGCAGTTAATTGTGGTTTGGCAGAAGCCATTATGATTGGTCATTCAGCCGAAATCAAAAATGTTTGCAGGAAAGCAGGTATTGATCATGAATTATTCAGAATTGTTGATTCCGATGATGAAACAAGTTCTGCAAAAGTAGCTGTTAAACTCGCCAGGGACAGGCGAAGCTGATATAGTGATGAAGGGACTTGTCGGAACCGACAAGTTCCTGAAGGCGGTAATGGATAAAAACAACGGGCTGATGCTTCCTGACGCAATCCTGAGCTATGTGTGCGCTCTCGAGATACCGTCATATCATAAGCTCCTTTTCATTACCGATCCCGCAGTGATCCCATTCCCGACCCTGAAACAAAAGGTTGCAATGGCTGAATACGCAATAGAAATGGCCGAAAGGTTTGGAATAGCCAAGCCAAAAGTAGCCCTGATCGGAGCTTCGGAAAAGCTGAGCCGTCATTTTAAAAGCTCTACCGATTATCCAAAAATGTGCAGAATGGCTGAGGACGGGAAGAATTAAAAATTGCATAATGGATGGTCCGCTTGATATATTCCTTGCTTGCGATAAGAAAAGTGTTGATATCAAAGGGGTCCGCACACCTGTCAATGGTGATGCAGATATCCTTCTTTTCCCTTCTCTTGAGTCATGCAATCCCTTTTATAAGGGACTAATGCTATTTGGGCAGGGAGAACTTGCAGGAATAATACGGGGGACTTCAAAGCCTGTTGTCGTGATGTCGAGGAGTGAGAGTGAAAATTCAAAATTCTATTGTGTGGCACTTTCATGTTTGATGGCTTAATGTCTGATAATCTGAAATATAGCATTAATTCAAATTTACCTGCATGGCCAAACGACTAATCCTGGCAATAAACCCCGGCTCCACATCCACAAAATTTGCACTTTTTGAGGAAACGAACCTGATCTTTGAAAAGACTTTGAGACACTCGTGCGAAGATCTGGCGGGCTTTTCAAGGGTAACCGACCAGTTTCATTTCCGGAAAAACCTGATAATGAAAGAATTGGCTGACAATTATCCCAGCCTGTCCGGAATTGCAGCGGTTGTTGGCAGGGGGGGATTGGTAAAACCTATTGAATCAGGTATTTATGAGGTTAATGAAAAAATGAAGGAGGATCTTTTCACAGGGATACTTGGGACAGCATGCCAGCAATTTAGGCGGATTGATCGCCGACGATATTGCTTCTTCCTTGCCAGGGGCCAAAGCTTTCATAGTTGATCCTGTCGTTGTGGATGAGTTGCAGCCGGTTGCCAGAATTTCGGGACATCCTGCCATCGAACGTATTTCAATTTTTCATGCATTGAACCAGAAAGCCGTTGCCCGCATTTATGCTGATTCTGTTGGCAGGAAATATGAGGACATGAACCTTATTATTGCCCATATGGGAGGCGGGGTAAGTGTCGGAGCTCATAAAAAAGGCAAAGTTATCGATGTTAACAATGCATTGGATGGAGATGGGCCGTTTTCCCCGGAACGTTCCGGCGGACTTCCGTCAGGTCAGTTGATTGATCTTTCCGTGAGTGGCAAATATAGTCATGAGGAGCTTAAATTGATGATCACAGGAAGAGGAGGTATGGTGGCATACCTGGGCACAAATAATTTCATTGATGCAGGTAACAGAGCTGAAAAGGGGGATCCGGACGCTATTCTTATCATTGAGGCTCTTGCCTACCAGATAGGGAAAGAGATTGGCGCTGCAGCTGCAGTCCTTAACGGAGAAGTTGACGCGATTATTCTTACAGGCGGATTGGCTTACAATAAGGCACATGTAGAAAGAATAAGATCGATGGTGAAATTCATCTCAGAGGTGATCGTTTACCCGGGTGAAGATGAGATCAAAGCCCTTGCTTATAACGGGCTGCTTGCCCTGGATGGGAAGATTGAAATCAAGAAGTACTCATAAGTCTTAAGGATTACTAAGTGCTACAGGCAATATTTTACCATTAAAGTACCTCTTTCCATTAATTGCAAAGTCCGCAATAAATCCTGCCATATCAGCAGGCTGCAAAGGCGACTTCAGACCGGGAAATGCATTTTCGAACATTTCAGTCTGTACAGATCCGAGCGCAAGGCAGTTGACAACGATTCCCTGTTCCGCCAGTTCAACTGCAAGGCATTCTGTAAGGCATGCCAGGGCTGACTTGGATGCACTGTAAAAAGCAAGACCCCTGTATTTTGCGCTTCCCTGAAATCCTCCCATGCTTGATATATTTACGATATGCGAACCCCTGGTCATTAAGGGCACCAGCATTTTGATAAATGTAGCAGGTCCGAGAAAATTGGTCTCCATCATCATCCTGGCATCCTGTCCCTTTATTTTCAGGAAATCACTCACAACCAGCGATCCGGCACAATTGATCAGTATATCCAGCCTGCTGAACCGGTTATTTACCTGCTCTTTGACGGCTTCGGCCTCATTTTCGAGAACTGAAAGATCAAGCCGTACAAAGGAGGCATTTCCATATGTACATAATGCCGTTATTTCCTTTAATCTTTTTTCATCCCTTCCAGTGAAAAGTATCTGGTTGTTCTTATCCCCTGCCATCCTTAGAACAACTTCCCTTCCAATTCCTCCTGAACCGCCGTTTACAATTATATTCATCTGTACAGAGTAATTTGGTAAGCGTTTTTTTCGTTTATTTGCTAAGTCATAGTGTAAAGTTACGAAATTGTCGCCATGATAATCGTTTCTGAAAAAAGATGTGAAAAGGTGAAGATAATACAGCGGACCAGCTTATTTCTGGCTTTATTATTTGTCTCTTTTTTAACAGTTTGCGGTCAGGAAAAACGCAATGAGGTGCCACCCCTCAGGGAAAGGCTATTTTACGGCGGAAGCTTTGGACTTCAATTCGGGACATATACTGATATAGACGTCTCTCCGGTTATTGGACTCTGGGTCTTACCCCGCATCAACATTGCAGCAGGTCCGGATTTCCGTTACTTTAAGTTCTACTCCGACAAAACCACAATATTCGGTGGCAAAGCGTATACTGAGGTGGTCTTTCTTCAGGACTTTGATAACATCATTCCTCTGGGACTGCATCTTGGCCTGTTCCTTCATGGAGAAGATGAGATTGCTCAGCCTTGAATCAGCCTATTTTAAACAAAATCCTCCTTACAGTTCAAAAAGATTTTTATTGAATACATTTCTGGTTGGCGGAGGCGTCAGGCAGCAGCTTGGCCAGAGATCTTCAATGAACCTGACATTCCTGTGGGCTCTGAACAGTTCAGATTATGGGATTTATGGCAATCCCGAAATCAGGATATCATTTATTTTCTGAACCTCTCTTGTAGAGGCAGTCAATGGTAAATAAACTTAGAATCTGAAATCCGATATATAAAAGTCCTGCATGAAAAAGTACTGGAAGCTATTTCCTTATGTTCTTATTGCTGTTATTACCGTAACGCTGATTTTATTGGTCTTGCAGGCAAATAACGTACTTGAGGTAAATCGGTGGATACTTCTCTCATTTCGTCTCCTGAGCGTTGCCTTACTCTTCATTTTAGCTTTACGAAGAAAATCACTTACCACATGGATCCTGGTATGCATGGTTGCCGGAGCCGAATTTGGATATGATGTACCTTTAGTTGCAAAGAAACTTCAGGTATTCAGCGACATATTCCTCGACTCATTAAAACAATAATAGCACCTTTAATTTTCTCAACCCTTGTAGTTGGAATTGCCGGACATGCTGATATAAAGCAGATTGGGAGAATGGGATGGAAGTCACTTTTGTATTTTGAAATAGTTTCCACACTGGCGCTCTTTATTGGGCTTCTGGCAATCAACATCGGTAAAGCAGGTGTGGGAGTCGTATTGCCGCCAAATCCTGAAATCCCTCCAATTGCTTCGATTAAAACGCAATCGGTCAACATGATTTTATTCTTGCATATTTTCCCTGAAAATATAGCAAAGGCAATTTTTGAAGGTCAGATATTACAGATTGTTATCTTCAGCATAATCTTCGGAATAGCAGTAGCTATGGTCAAGGAAAAATACAGGACTCCAATGGTACGGTTTAGTGAAAGCCTGGCTGAAATAATGTTCAAGTTTACCAATATTGTTATGTATTATGCCCCGGTCGCCGTATTTGCAGCCATTGCTTATACTATAGGTCACATGGGCCTTGATATTTTGTATAATCTATTCAAACTTCTGGCAACGCTTTATGTAGCACTTGTTCTGTTTTATCTCCCTTGTCCTTTTCCCTGTGGCCCTGCTATTCAGGATCCCGGTAAGGCCGTTTATAAATGCAGTATCTGAACCTGCAACCATTGCTTTCGCCACATCAAATTCTGAATCAGCATTACCTTCTGCAATGGAATCAATGGAGAAATTCGGGATTCCCAGGAAAATAGTTGCTTTCGTGATTCCAACTGGTTACAGCTTTAATCTTGATGGAACGACATTATACCTCTCTCTGGCCACCATTTTCGTTGCCCAGACTGCCGGGATCGATCTGCCTATCTCAAAACAGCTTATTATCTGTTTTACGCTGATGCTGACAAGCAAAGGGGTTGCAGGAGTTTCCAGGGCAGCTTTGGTAATCCTGCTGGGGACTGCTGCCAGCTTTGGGTTGCCATCAGAGCCTGTATTCATGATCCTTGGAATAGACGTGCTTATGGATATGGGCCGGACTTCTGTGAATGTAATAGGTAATTGTCTTGCAACAAGTGTCATCGCCCGGTCAGAAAAGGAATTTGACGACAATATCGCCATTAACTTCAAAGCAGAATAGAAGTCCATTCCTCCATAGTTTGCTATTGATTTGAATCCGGATCAACTTCCTGAGAATTTAATATTCAGAGCTGAATGAAAGATTGTGCGTGAAAAATTCAATTCTGCACAGGATTTCATATTGTCATTTAAGATTTACTTCCAGACGTAACCTTTTTTTCACTTCCCATTTGTTTAAATCTGGTAATTTACATTTGTAAATGCAGGTTTGAACTGCGAAATATACATATGTAATTGAATAAACAATAGGATAAGGGTTACACAAGTAAACAATTCTAAACAAATATTTTATTATTTTTAAATAACTATAATCCAGTGTTTTGATACATGCTATATACAACAATGAATACAGGGGGAAAGATCATTTTTATAATTTGGACAGATATTTCTTTATAAAATAGACATAGCATATTGTAAACCAGTTATATAAATACCTAAACTAATGCAATGCTTCAGATCACTATAATCTTTATATAAAAGAATATCAGCCTATTATCATCAGAATAGATTATAGAACAGACTGGTGATAATACTGTTTATTACAGATGTAACATTACAAAGTTACACATGTAATTATTTATTAAGGTACATTTGTAATGTTATATAACTATTTATGAAAGATCGCATTCTTGCATTTCTTAAAACAGAAAACAAATCATCAGCACAGTTTGCTGAAGAAATTGGCGTTCAGCCTTCAGGGATCTCTCATATCCTTTCAGGCAGAAATAATCCGAGCCTTGACTTTGTGATCAAAATGCTTGAGAAATATCCTTTCATTTCAACCGACTGGTTATTGTTTGGCAAAGGATCAATGTATAATGAACCCAGTTTGGCTACATTATTTGATGAAGCCGGTCAGAATGAACCCGAAAAACCGGCTGTGAATAAGGGAAAAACACTTGGAACGAAGACTGAATCTTTTGAAAATCCTTCATTGTCAGTTGATTCAAGTCATGAGCTTACAGGGAAAAGCCTATCACATATAAAGAAAATAGTCTGGTTCTATGAAGACAGCAGCTTTGAAGAGTTTTATCCGCACAAAGTCTGACCGGTTTTTCCTGAAAGATAGGATCATTAATTATCTTTGCACAAAACTGGCTGCAGATGGCAAAGCGGATTGAAGATTTAATCATTAAGGAGAACCGGTCACTAAGTAAGGATGTATTCGTTCTTGAGCTCACTGCGAACAATTATCTGCCTGAGCTTAAGCCTGGTCAGTTTGTTCAGGCAAAAGTAGAAGGCAGTCCTGAAACATTTCTTCGTCGTCCTTTGTCTGTCCATGATGTTGATTATGAAAAAAATACTATAAAACTTCTTGTTCAGGTCGCAGGAAAAGGTACTGAAACGCTTTCAAAGCTCAAAACAGGGGAAGTTCTGAACCTGATCTATCCGCTTGGAAATTCATTCACGCTTCCGGGAGAAAATGAAAGGATTTTGCTTGCCGGAGGAGGATGCGGGGTTGCCCCATTATTGTATCTTGGAAAATATTTAAAATCAAAAGGTTATAAACCTGAAATACTTCTTGGTTTCAGGAACAGTGACCGCATTATAGAATATGATGAATATCTTCAGAGTGGGACCAGTTTACCTTACAACTGAAGATGGATCGCAGGGTGAGAAAGGATTTATTACAGATCATCCGGTTCTGAAAGAACTCTCATTTTGACAGGATATGTTGCTGCGGACCTCAGGCGATGATGAAAGCAATTGGCCGCTATTGCCGGAAAAACAATATCACATGTGAAGTTTCGCTTGAAAACCTTATGGCTTGCGGAATCGGAGTGTGCCTTTGCTGTGTTGTGGATACTGTAAAAGGTAACCTTTGCACCTGCACTGACGGGCCGGTATTTAATATAAAGGAACTGAAATGGTAAATCTTGGGATATCAATAGGGAACCTGAAATTCAGAAATCCGGTTCTGACAGCTTCAGGCACTTTCGGTTATGGTTCAGAATTCGATGATTTCATTGATATTTCAAGACTTGGAGGTATTCTGCTTAAGGGTACTACCATGGAACCGAGGGAAGGTAATCCCTATCCGAGAATGGCTGAAACTCCTTCAGGGATGCTTAATTCAGTGGGCCTGCAGAACAAGGGCATAGATTATTTCGAGAAGAATATTTATCCCAGAGTGTCAGCCTATGATACAAACGTGATAGTAAACATCAACGGAAGCTTATTGAGGATTACATTGAGCTTGCAAAGAGAATTCAAAAGCTTGACAGGATACCTGCAGTGGAACTTAATATCTCGTGCCCTAATGTGAAAATGGGAGGAATGATCTTCGGAACAAATCCCGATTCTGCCAGGGAAGTGATCAGAGCTGTCAGGGCTGTGTATTCCAAGGTACTGATAGTCAAGTTATCACCTAATGTTACAGATATTGCTGAATTTGCAAAAATAGCTGAAGAGGAGAGAGCCGATTCAATTTCGCTTATCAATACCCTGCTTGGTATGGCAGTGGATATCAGGACGATGAAGCCCTCCCTGTCAACAATTACCGGCGGACTTTCCGGACCCGCAGTTAAGCCGGTTGCTTTAAGAATGGTCTGGCAGGTCGCGAAAGCAGTAAAAATACCGGTTATCGGAATTGGAGGGATATTGAATGCAAATGATGCGATTGAATTTCTGCTTGCAGGAGCCACTGCAATTCAGGTAGGGACAGCTTCATTTATTGATCCTCAGGTTTCAGTCAAAATTATTGATGGCATTGAAAAGTACCTGACTGACAATGGATTCAGCGATGTCAGGGAGCTGACAGGTAAAATAAACAGGTAATCACATCTAAATAAAGGTCTTAGTTCCCGGATTAGTACAAAGCATAAGATAACCCTCAAATAAAAGAATTATTTCAATCTGTCGAATTTCTCCTTTTTTACTTTAAATTTGTAACTGTAAAATACAAATAACCATCACCTTTTAACCTAAACCAATACTAATGACTGAAAATATTCATATCGATAATTTGGATAGGAAGATTCTCGATATTATTACAAAGAATGCCCGGATTCCATATCTGGAAGTAGCCAGAGGGTGTAATGTTTCTGGAGCTGCTATTCATCAGCGTGTACAGAGGCTTATAAAAACAGGCGTTATTAAAGGTTCGGAATTCAAAGTTGACCCTGTCCTGGTTGGCTTTAAGACCTGCGCCTATATCGGAGTTTATCTGGACCATCCGGGTCATTACCGCGATATCATCAAGAAATTCAAAGAGATACCTGAAATTATAGAATGCCATTATACTACTGGGAATTATTCATTGTTTCTTAAGGTCTATACACGTGATAATGAACACCTTCGCGATATACTCACAGATAAGATCCAGAATATTCCCGGAGTGGTCCGCACAGAAACACTTATTTCGCTGGAGGAATCAATCAATCGTCAGATTCCTGTTCTTTCAAAGTAGCTTAAACAAACTATCAATAAAAGTAAAAGGCTGTCTCAAAAGCCCTTCATTAAGTTCTTACCCCTAAATCCCCCAGGGGGGACTTATTGATTTACTGATGCTTACAACTCCCCCCTTAGGGGAAACGGGAGTAAGGAAAGCCTTTTGAGACAGCCTCTTTTCATATTGAATTACACAATTCCATTTTTTTGCTGAAATTTATGCCCCACATTAATTTTGAATCATCATCGCTTAATCCCCAAATCATTAATAACAACTATGAAAAACAAAGTATTTTTAACTTTCGGTCTTATAATAATTGTATTTGCAACCCAGAATATTACTGCCCAGGAGACGAGACCCTGGTTCCAGGACGGACCATTCATATTCCCAAAACCCAATCCCAAAGCGAGGGTTCTTCCTCTTATTAAGGTTGAAGGCAATAAGTTTGTAAATCCTGACGGAAAAACTATCCTATTCAGGGGACTTTCAATTTCTGATCCGGACAAAATAGAACGTCAGGGGCACTGGAACAAGGCTCATTTTGAGAAAGTGAAAGAGACAGGAGCAATGGTTGTTCGGATACCTGTTCACCCTGTTGCATGGCGCGAACGCACACCCGAAAAATATCTTGAGCTTCTTGACCAGGCTGTTGAATGGTGCACCGATCTTGGTATGTATATCCTGATCGACTGGCACTCAATTGGCAATCTTGGAATGGAGCTTTTTCAAAATCCCATGTACAACACTTCAAAACAAGAAACATACCAGTTCTGGAGGAGCATTTCGCAGCATTTCAACGGCAATAATACTATAGCATTTTATGAGATTTTTAACGAACCCACAACTTACAGAGGGCAGCTTGGCTCAATGAGCTGGACAGAGTGGAAAGAAATAAATGAGAAGATCATATCCCTTATAAGATCATATGATAATGAAACAATTCCACTCGTAGCCGGATTTGACTGGGCGTACGATCTTACTCCTCTTCATGAAGAACCGATAAATGCGGCCGGAATTGGATATGTTACGCACCCTTATGAGAACAAGCGCAGGCAGCCGTGGGAACCCAAATGGGAGGAAGATTTTGGCTTTGCTGCCGAAAAATATCCGGTTGTAGCTACTGAATTCGGATTCGGTCTGAGGCAGGGCCAGACTATTGACGCGCAGCATTACGGGAATAAAATAATTGGTTATCTTGAAAGCAAAGGAATCAGCTGGCTCTGCTGGGTATTTGATCCGGAATGGGGTCCGCGTCTTCTTAAATCGTGGGACACATACGAGCTCACTGAAAGCGGCGTTTTCTTCAATAAAGCAATGCATGGTACCCTGGAAGTACAAAAACCCAAATAAATTCAATTATAAAGTTATGAATGCAAGCCGCCGATGGTATGGCAAACATACGATTACTACTTTGATCCCACGGCAGCTTATTTCGGCTGCAAAAATGCATCAGAACCAATTCATATGCAGTGGAATCCTGTTTATCACATACCGTGGAACCCTGTTTATGATGTAGTTGAAGTTGTGAATTAAGGTTATCACTACGAAGCTGAATGATGCAGATACACGAGGGGAGAGGCCGGCTGTAGAAGTTTCAGGGTTTAATTTGTAGATTTATCGAATAAACCCCGGCTTATTGAATCAACTCCCCAACCCCCCAGTTTAGAGCAAATTAAAATTAGTTTAAAGCTCTCCATTTAGTGGGGTGGAGGGGATATAATTGCGTTAAATATATCCTTCATGGTTTCATCTTAAAGAGCGTAAAAGGAATACTATCCGAATCAGCGCCTCTTTGAAGAACGAGTCCAAGCCGGACTGTATCGGTTTTTATTTCATTTGCCAGAACTGACAGATCAAAAGTCTTCTTCCCGTCTTTCCCGATGCTTACAGTATCAGCCGGCAACCCGGAAACCTGCCAGTTATCGGGCAGACCCTTAATACTGAGTTTATAAGTTTCCTTTTCCCCTTTAACATTTGAAACTGAAACGGCCAGCTTGTGTTCAATTTTTTCCAGGATAAATGGTTCTTTCTGATAATCAAAGACAATCACCCAGTCAGTATTGTGCCGTACGACCTTCCATGGTGAAAGATTCCATAGTTTTTCCATTTCTTTCATGTCAACTTTAATTGATTGTCCAGGCTCAGGAAGCTTTGTTTTACCGGGTCCAATTTGAATAGGCAGGTTATACCTGGCAATAACCTTTTTTGTCATGGCTACTGTGCTGTCAGTCAGCACGTCCAGGCTTGCGGGAGCGACAAAACCGCTTATTGCCACAGTTTCGATTTTATTGCCAATGGGTTTACGCCATTTTTCCGGGATGATATTAGTTCCGCCGATAATTCCGAAGATTGAACCCAGTGTAGCCCCAGTGCAGTCTGTATCATCTCCGCAATTTATAGCAATGCAAATTGATTTGCCAAAATCACCTTGGCCATACAACCAGCCGATAATTGTGAAGGCTACATTCCTGGGGGCCTGGAACCACCCCATGTCTTTTGTGCTTTCAATAACTGCCTGTCGTGCTTCCTTCCAGTCCTTTCCTTCATTTTTTGTCAGGAGAGCAGTCCGGATTGCCTCTGCAACCCGGCATTTCCCTGGGATCATAGAAAGGCCAAAATTTATTAGACTGTCGCGGTCATGTTCAATAAATGCAGCCGACTCCACTGCTGTTGTAAATATTTCGGCATAAGTACCTTCGGCCATACCATGATCCACGCAGGCATCCTCCCTCCCAAATTCAGTTGCCATAACGGGATTGCCGGGGAACAGACATGCCCAGATTTCAGAGCGGATCCATGCTCCGTTACTGGTCTTCCACTTTGCATTGTCAAATTCTCCCGACACTGGAGGCATGATTCCCGTACGCATGTTCCTCTTGCCTACACCATACTCATTCCAGTTGACCGGGACATATTTAAGCCAGTATTTGCCGAGGGTAAATGCATCGATGTGAGCATGATTCTCCTGCATGGCTTTAAGCCAGAGGATCTGAAGATCGAGATCATCATTGGCAGCAGGTTCTCCCTCTTTCAGGTTTGTATAGAAAGTTATATTATGGACATTTGTATCACCTTCAAACGGCATTCCAAGCGTGCCTCCGATGTTTTTCCCAAGCCAGCATGCATATACCTTATCACGAAAATCATTTTCATTTATATATACTTTCTGATCTCTTTTGCAGGAATAGAAAATAAATACAATACAGAGGACAGAAAAGAGACTGCAAGGTTTTTTAAATTGAGGTTTTGACATGGTCAATATAATTAGGGTCTAATAATTTAGTTACCAAAAGAGGTGTTTGGGTTCTAATAGCATCATTTAATGAACTCATTTCAAGCTTTCTAGAATGGCAGATAACCTGGATGCTTCTTCTTCAATATCTTTCGATTCCTTTTGCAGGCTGGTCACAAATTTGTTACTATCATATTTCCCACGGACGTTCTGGAAATCATTTTCCTTTGTATTAGTATCCCCGTCAATGCCAAATCCGATTTTACTTCCTGCATCGAATTCCTTTTCAGCATCTTTCAGAATCATATTATTCAGCTTTACAGCATTTGTTTTCCAGTCCGTAATAATCTGAATTAAATCACCAACAGGAATATTTTCCAGCTTTTCACCGGTTTGCCGGCTAATCTGGATGGAACACCAGTCCCAGGCGTACCTGTCGTAGTTATTGTATATCGATTCAAGGTTTTCCTGTAATCCGTCAAGCGACCTTAATTTGCCGGTTTTGACTGAATCGACCAACTCATCAATTTTACCTGCAGGTGAGAATAATCCGGAAATATCCACCCATTTGCCTGAGCCTTCTGTACCTTGGACTTCCAGCATGCTCCTTAAATCACTTATTGAAGAATTCCTTGCCAGTCCCCGGATGCGCTGAACAACCTCCTTACCGAGATAGATTTTTATAGCCATTTCATAGTACTTCCGGGTGGTTTTCAGCAGAAGCCGGTTGATGGCTATTCCCTTGTAATTAATGTATTCCTGCTTCTGATCTGTTTTCTCAGACAGTTCATTGAGAATGCTGATCGCATTGATTACTTTCCCGGCTATATAAGGATTAAACAAGCTGAAATGAATCAGATCCAGTTTATCTCGACCCTTTCTTCGGTCGCGTGTTGGCCATTTATCGCAGTCACGACGAGTACCAACAGTAAAGAGATTCATTGCCGGTGTAAGCTCGCTTTTCCCTTTTTCTTCAGTGATGTATGAAAACGGAAAATCGGATGTGTCGAAATTTGCATAGTGTTTCCCCATCACAACTGAATAAGCACCAATATGACATGGAAGCAACAGGTAAGAAAAGGAACCGGTTTTGGAACCACGCTCCAGGATACCCTGATGCAATGGCCCGAGCTTGTACATATGGTTGCTCTGATTTGTACCACTTCCTGCATTAAAAAAAGAAGCAACGGTAGCAATCATTAAGGTTGATTTGTGGTGGGTTACAGTGTAAGGACCAGCAAAAAGACTGCATGCTTCGCCATGGAACGCCTCGCAATTGGCAAAAAACACTGAGCCCTCTGCCGAGAACTGTTTGCCCATTTTTACTCCCTGACCTACAAAGCTCCTGGCAAGTACTGTTCCTTCATCTACTGTCGATCCGGACAGAATAATAAAATTCCTGGCAACAACGCCAATGCCAATAAATGAGGGGGCTTCATTGCAGCTGCAGATAGTTCCCTCTTCGAGCAATGCGGCTCCTGAAATGGTAGCGTAACTCCCCACAGAAACATTGCGGATAATCTGCGAATTAAGGATCCTTGCTCCGGTCTGAACCAATCCATGGTTTGAACGCTTTGATTCACAATACTCTCTGATAAGTTGAAGCATGCCATTTGTAAAATCCTTGTCGTGACGATAAAGCACTGTCAGATAACCAATTTGCGCAGATAACCGGTCATAAATCGGAAGCTCTCTCCCTCCAGCTTCATTCAAAACTTCGATCTCAGTTCCATTGCCAAATGTCGTTTCGCCATTAACGACCATTGAACCAACATTTGAAACAGCGACATTGTCTTCAATGATATAGTTTGAAAGGTCCTTAACATCCGAGATATAAACATGATCACCAATTTCACAATTGCTTATAAGGCTATTGTAAATACCGTATGGCCTGTTAATCTTCTTTTCAACCTCGATTGTGCCCGAATAAATACCCAGTTTTATGTTGCCTTCAAACCTGGTATTCCTGATATTTACTGGCCAAAATCCTTCCTTAACGGTTATATCCTTCCAGTTATCCGATGAACAGTTTTGTGAAAGAAGAATACTTACTTCTTCTTTTGTTAAAGGCCTGTGTGTCATATTATGGAAGGAAGGTTTGATTGTTAATAAAGGACTTAATACTCATTATTACCAGTGACGATTGTCGTAATTTGAGTTTTCGATGCCCATAAAGTACTTAACAGTTTCAACGTGAAGTTCCGAGGTTGCAGGTTCGTCGCACACAATAATACCTCTCTGATGCATCTGAAGAATTGAAGCTGTCCACATGTGACTTATGCTTCCTTCAACTACTTCCCTTAATGCACGAGCTTTACTAAGTCCAGTAATTATGATTAAAACCTCGTTTGCATCCATTACTGTTCCGACACCAACAGTGAGGGCCAGTTTTGGAACTTTGGTCAGATCACCGCCAAAAAACCTAGAATTGGCAAGTATAGTATCATGTCTTAAGGTTTTAACCCTTGTCCTTGACGTGAGTGAAGATCCGGGTTCATTGAAGGCAATATGACCATCTGGTCCAATACCTCCGAGAAAGAGATCAATGCCCCCAACTACCTGGATCTTTTTTTCATAATCAGCACATTCTTTCTCGAGGTCTTTTGCATTTCCATTCAGGATGTTAATGTTTTTCTTTGGGACATCAATATGATTAAAGAGATTATCAAACATGAAATAGTGATAGCTTTCAGTATGATTTTCATCCAGGCCAACATACTCATCCATATTGAATGTGATCACATTCTTGAAAGAAATTTTGCCAGCCTTATTCGCTTTTATGAATTCCTTGTATACTGGCAAAGGAGAAGATCCTGTAGGTAAGCCAAGTACAAATGGCTTTTCCTTTGTAGGATTAGCTTTTTTGATTTTGTCGATAATATATGAGGCTGTCCAATTTCCGGCCTCGATTTGGTCTTTTTTAATGATGACTCTCATAGCTGAATTTTTAAATGTTATTTATCAATTATTGATATTAGTGTTATTTTGCGTCTGAGGTTTGGAGCATTATCCGCGCATCGGCAACATAGCAGCCTTTAGTTTCTTCTAAGACAATTAATGGATTGATATCCAGTTCTTTAATTTGCGGGCAATCGAGGGCAAGCTGACTTAACCTTAAAAGGCATTCCCTGATTGCAGGAATATCGGATCGCACTCTTCCCCTGATCCCATCGAGGATTTTAAACGATTTAATCTCTTTAATCATCGAATCAGCAATAATATCATCGACAGGTGCGACCCTGAAACTTACGTCTCTGAAAACTTCGACATACAACCCCCCAAGCCCAAACATTATGACAGGTCCGAAGGACGGGTCCCTTTTGATCCCCAGGATAACCTCTTCACCGGATAAGATCATTTTGCTGATTTGAATCCCTTTAATTCTTGCCTCAGGCTTAACCTTCAATACCTGCTCCATCATAGTGAAGTAGGTATTCCTGACTTCCTCTGTTGAATTCACATTCAAAACAACTCCTTTTACATCGGATTTATGTATGATGTCGTCGGAAACTATTTTCATCGCAACCGGAAATCCGATATTACCGGCCACAACAGATGCCTCATCAGGGGAGGTTGCCAGATTGCCTGAAACAACTGGCAGACCATAAATCTTAAGAATTTTCCCGGCCTCAATCTCAGACAGGTAAAGGTGCTTATTCAGGACAGCTTCATTTAATATTGAGCGAACTGTATCTGTTTCAATATCGGCAAAGAAACGAGGCTGATGCAGATCTTTGTCAAGATCGCGGTAAAAACGCCATACCCTTGAAAAGCTCCGGCACATCGATTCCGGAAGAATGTAATGAGGTATTTTGTTTCTAAGTAAAATATCAACTCCGACTGCGACATCCGCTTCCCCCATAAAGGAAGCATAAATTGGCTTGGAATATTGTTTTGAAACCTTCACAACCTCTCTTGCAATGGTCTCGATATCTGTCATTGACTGAGGCGTCAGAATGACGAATACTGCGTCGACATCATCTTCTTTAAAGGCTCCATTCATGGCAATATTGTACCTGTCGGCACGCGCATCACCAACCACATCAACAGGATTCTTAATATTCGCGTTAGCGGGCAAATATTTTTTGAACTCTTTGGTAGTTTCTTCTGAAAATCTTGCAAGGAGCAGTCCATCGTGTATAGCTGCATCGGTTGTCAGAACACCTGGTCCTCCAGCGTTTGTGATTATGGCAACCCTGTTAGATTTTGGCGCCGGCTGATAAGCAAATGCGATTGCAATATTGAACATTTCTTCAATATTGCCACAACGGATAATTCCTGCTTGTTTAAATGCAGCGTCAAATATTTCATCGTCCCCCGCGAGGGATCCGGTATGGGAAGCGGCTGCAGATGCTCCGGCTTCTGTGCGACCCGCCTTAAGCAGGAGGACAGGTTTCCCGCTAAGCCTTGTGACATCGCGTGCAGCCTGCATCAATGCACGACCATCGGTAACTTCTTCCAGATACAACAATATGACTTTGGTTTTTTCATCCTCCATCAGGTAATAGATCAGATCTATCTCGCTGATATCAGCTTTATTGCCGAAGCTGATAAACTTGGAAAAACCTATGTGCTTTGCCAGGGCATAATCCAGAACAGCCGTGCAGAGGGCACCGCTTTGGGACAGAAAGCCAATATTACCCTGTTCAGGCATCTTACGGGCAAATGATGCATTTAGATTAACAAGCGGATCAGTGTTTATGATACCGAGGCAATTAGGACCGATTATGGAAATGTCGTACTTTTCAGCAATCTGTTTTAACTTATTTTCCCGTTCGAGGCCCTTTTCTCCGACTTCTTTAAAGCCGGCCGAAATAATGACTGCACCTTTTATTCCCTTTTGGCCGCATTGTTCCAGTGCGAGGTGACAAACCGCACTTGGAAAAACAATTATAGCCAGATCAACCGGATCACTGATATCAAGTACATACTTATATGCTTTTATCGAACAAATCGATTTTTCACCCGGACTTACAGGAAATACAATACCTGTAAATTCAGTTTTCAGTATGTTGAATAAGATATCATAGGGGACACTGCCCTTTACGTTATTAGTCCCAACTACAGCTATTGATTTGGGATTAAATATCTTAACCAGGTTCTGCTTATGGATTTCAGTTCTGACAGACATCGGGCTCTTGGTAATTCAGATTCAATTAATATAGGTGCTAATAAAATCGGCGGCTTCTGAAACCGTCTGAACTTCCAGAGATTTTTGCTCATCCAGTTCAACGTTGAATTCTTCCTGAAAACTGGCGACAAGCAAAACGCTTTGCATAGAAGATGCTCCCAGATCAAAAGAGAAATTTGCATTATCTGAAATTTCCGATTCATCAATCTTAAGCACTCTGGCTGTTATCTTTTTTACATGTTTTTTAATTTCTTCGATATCCATTGTTATTTTATTTAAAATTGAAACTTATTAAAAAGGAGTAAAATTAGTTTGAAAGATACAATTCAGTCCTTTTCCTTGCAATCGATAATGTTAATATTGTCAAAAATATTTTAAATCTGTTGAGAATGCAAATCACACAAGTATCTCCCTTCTTTCACCCACCTGCTGGCGCCACATTGCGTAATACAGGCCTTTTTGCAAAAGAAGGGTATCATGTTTGCCAGTTTCAACGATCTTCCCTTTCTCAAGAACATAGATCACATCTGCGTGCATAATAGTTGAAAGGCGGTGCGCAATTAAAATGGTGATCTGCTCCCTTTTTCCTGAAAAATCCCTGATAGTATTTGTAATATCTTCTTCTGTAAGGGAATCGAGTGAAGAAGTGGCTTCATCAAAGATAAGCAGCCTTGGATCTCGCAATAAAGCCCTTGCGATGGAGATACGTTGTTTTTCACCTCCCGACAATTTTATCCCGCCTTCTCCCAGGACTGTTTCAACTCCGTTTGGAGAATTATTAAGCATCTGATCGCAGGAGGCCTTATGCAGTGAATCTCGTATCTCCTCATCAGTGGAATCTGCTTTTGCAAACAGCAGGTTCTCCTTTATTGTACCGGCAAACAACTGAGTATCCTGAGTTACAAATCCCAGCTGCCTTCGCAGTTCATTATACCTGACATCCACCGAAGACAGCTCATTGAAAAAGATCTCACCTCTTACCGGCTTATACAAGCCAACCAGTAGTTTCACAAGTGTCGACTTGCCTGAGCCTGACGGTCCCACAAACGCTATTGTTTCTCCAGTCTTCACCCGGAATGAGATCTCATCGATTGCATTTGATTTTGCAGTCTTATGACGAAATACAACATCCCGGAAACGGATATTCTTTAATTCTCCAATCTCGATGGGATTCTCAGGCCTGCGTTCGACCGGCTTTTGCATTAAATGATCAAATGAGGTCACGGAGGCTTCCACCTCCCGGTAACTCAGGATAATGTTCCCCAGATCCTGCAAAGGTCCGAATATTGAAGTGGAAATGAACTGCATGGCTATCAGTTCTCCCGTTGTCAGTATTTTCCTGAAGATAAGCCAGAGGAGAATAAATAAGATCGACTGCCTCAGGATGCTTAACATTGTTCCCTGTAGAAAACTAAGTGTGCGCACTTTTCTTACTTTTTCCATCTCCAGGTTAAAAATCTTAAATGTCTGTTCCTTCAGGCGTTTTATTTCAGGGAAGGTAAGTCCAAGGCTTTTTACGAGCTCAATGTTCCTAAGCGATTCAGTAATAACGCCAGACATCTTATTGGTCTCACGGTTAATAGACCTCTGGGTGGTTTTGATCTTTTTGCTGAGCAGTCCTGTGAGAGATCCAAGGATCAATATACCAATAACAAAAACGGGGATCAACATCCAGTTTTTTGTAATGGAATACCAGATAAGAAAACCTATCCCGACTACTGAAGAAAACAGGATGTTTATGAAGGAGTTTATGAACTGCTGTGTATCGGTCTTCACTTTTTGCAGTATCGATAATGTTTCTCCACTGCGCTGCTCCTCAAATTCCTGGAAGGACAACCTGAGCGTCTGCTTTAATCCATCATTGAATATCTGCATACCGAATTTCTGTACTGAAAGCCTTGTAAAGTATTCCTGGAACGATCTGGCGATGCGGGCAAGCAAAGCAATGGCAACTGCTACACACAGCCAAAAAAGCACACCCTTAACAAGTTCATCCTCAGTGCGGTTACCAGGGTTTGTAGCATAATCATCTATGATCTTGCCAAAGATTACGGGATCGATAAGGTTTAAGAGCTGGCTGATGCCAGCCAGCGCAAGGGAAACAACTATGATCCATTTCTGCGGCTTAAGATAGTTCCATAATATTTTCATAATGTGTCCGTGAAAAGAACAATCAAGTTTATAGCGATGCGAACTTATATTCCCCTGATCCTGTGCCAAAAACAGCATATCCTTCTTCCATTCGCTGAAATGTGACAGTTTTGGATTTATTTATTTTTCTACCGTTCTCAGTAACACTTTCAGTATTTGATGCCGGAATATAGACTGTTGCTGTACATCCAACCGGAACGGTTACATTCATTGTGAATTTCCCGTTGTCCCGCTTCCAGTTTATTGCAGCGGTACCATAAGGAGTCTGGTTTGAATAAGAAGTAAAAGTTACATCACCTGCAGGCTGAGGTTTAAATATTATGTGACGGTAGCCAGGCTTCCTTTCGTCAGTATTCATACCGGCAAGCTTACGGTAAAACCATACAATCCCGCCCCCAAACATTGGATGGTTGCGTGAACCACCGCCATCCCACTGTTCCCATGTTGTGGTTGCGCCCTGATCAATCCACCAGCCGTAGCTGGGCTGAGTCTTCTGATTCATAGATTCATAAGCCAATTCGTGAAGGCCATTATCAGAAAGTACTTCGAAAAAGAATTGTGTGCCAAAAATCCCCGTATCCAGATGACCTTTATTTGCTGTAATGTCAGCTTTAAGGGCAGAAATGACCATAGCTTTTTGTTCTTCCGGGACACCCATCTTCAATGCAAAGATATTACCCCCGTTCGGACCGTAAGAGCCTTTTTCGTTGTCAAAGAACTTCTGCCGGAAAGCTTTTTTTGTCCTCTCAGCCAGTGCGCTGTATTCGTCTGCTTCGGCTTTTTTGCCAAGGACCATGGCAGCTTTTGCTGTGAGATCTGCACATCTCCAAAGAAAAAAAGTGTGGACCATATTGTCCGGCGGCAATTTCCCTGGTGAGCACCAGTCGCCCAGATTTAGCCATTGATTTGGCTTTTGTCGGTCGGGAGCCTGCGAAAACATGATCCCATCTTCGCCTGTCCATGTCAGCATATACTTAATGTAACCCTTCATTCCATCGTAATTGTTACTGAGCATATCAAGATCGCCATAATGAAGATAGAATTCCCACGGCATAATATCTATTGCTGCACCCCAGGCAACTCCTCCACCGCAACCAGGTTGCCAGGGAGCTCCGTTTGGGACATAGCCGGTTTCAGGATTCTGGGCACCATAGATGTCCCGTATCCATTTGCTGTAAAACGACCTGGCATCGAAGTTATGCATAACGGTAACACAGGAAACCTGCCCGTCGCCGGTGTATGGAGATCTTTCACGGTGAGGGCAATCACTTGCAATTCCTCCATGCATATTATCAGTCTGGCTCCGCCACCATATCTTATTGATTGTGTTAAAGAGCGAATTGGAACATTCAAACTTCCCTGTAGTTTCCACATTGGTATAGACTGCTTCAGCTTTCAAGTGTTCAGGTTTAAGCTCTCCCGGCCAGTTGGTTATCTCCACCTCCCTGAAAACGAACCATGTAAACCGGGCTGCATACGATTCGGGACCACCTCCCTTCATAGTATAAGAATTATCTCCGTTAGGTGATTCGCAGATATATTTAATATCAATCCTGTGTCCGGCTTCGCCCGATACATTAAGGAGATGAACCCAACCTGAAATTTCCTGCCCGAAATCGACTTTATAATGACCCTCTCCAAGCGGTTCAATTCTAGCGGGGGAAAAGCTTTCCATCACACGGTCGGTGGGCGACATGTGTGCCTGTAAGCTTTCCTGATGGAGCTTTCCTGATCACAACATTTTCCCACTTGGAATCATTAAATCCAGCGACGCACCACCCCGGTTGTTCAAGACGGGCATCATAATGCTCGCCATCATAGACTAAATCAGATACAATCGGACTTTTAGATGCCTTCCAGCTCTGGTCAGTTGTTATTACCTGCTCAGTGCCATCTGTAAATGTAATATGGATCTGTCCAAGGAACCTGGGTGATCCGTATCCTTCGCACCAGTAACTTGCGGGATTATAAAAACCGTTTCCAAGCAGGACCCCGACGGCATTTTCTCCCGTTTTCAGGAATTTTTTAATATCATAAGAAAGGTAGAATACCCGGTATTCCCTGAAATTATTTTTGATCATCACTCCGATAGACCCCAGATTCTTCCGGGTGTCATAAAGCGAGATGTTTGGGGTAAGGACATCAGCACTTACTTTTTCGCCATTAAAATAGAGCTCAAATAAGCCAAGTCCCGTAACATACGCACGGGCAGAAGCTACTTCTTTATTTATGGTAAAGGATTTCCTCAATAACGGGGCAGGAGGGGGCAGTTTATTCGGTTTTGAACCAATCTTTTTTGGGGCAGATGGTTTTGGAAGCGGCAGTTCATCCTGCCACGGGGCGCCAATCCACAGGGCGCTCCAATCGTCCGGTTTAAGCAATCCCATACTCCAGAAAGCAGGTTCACTCCATTTGGAAGCTTTGCCCTTGTTATCCCAGACCCTTACCTGCCACCAGCAATCCTGGCGCGATGTCAAGGTTTTTCCTCCGTAAGTTATATTTACTGATTGGTCCGATATGGTTTTCCCGCTGTTCCATAGATCCGCAGATCCTGCCAGCAGTTTTTCCCTGGTACCCGCAACCCTGATTTCCCAGGCTGTCTGAATCTGCCCCCGGTCATCACTAGGGGTAATATTTATCCAGGAAAGGCGTGGATTAATAACATCCACAACCATAGGGTTTTGCAGGTACTCGCATGTTAGTTTGACGGGATAAATCCCCGCGTAAAGACAACCTGCCAAAACCATAAGATAAGATGATATAAAGAGCAGTTTTTTCATAATATTAAGTATCCTGGTCTGTTTTAAAAAATGAATCAAAAGTTAGGAATATTGTTTTTATAATCTACCCTTAAGAGAAATAAAATAAAAAACCCGGAAACTGAATACATCCTCTTCCGGGTCATAAAATAATTAAGCCTTATTAAAAAGGTGAACAAAATTTAATTTTATTGGGGTTTTGCAAAGATAGCTTCATCGACAGGTTTGTTCAGCTCGACCTTCGTAACTGCCATTGTCATACTAAATTGTCCGCCTGCCATGACCATTTCCATTTTATAAGGCATTGTATATCCTTCAGCCAGCTTGTAGTCAGAGTATGTGATAACATTATCTATCATCTGTCCCTGCATTTCAGTCTCCGAAATAGATTTTATCAGGTAAGAAGTATTTGGATCAAAATAGTACGTTGCTGAAATACTATCCGGGGAGGTCATTTTGATTTTAAAGGCATTTACATCGCCAACTGCTTCTGTTCCCAGTAATTCAGCTTTGTAGCCCTTTTCTGAAAAGTTGACAAAAGGAGCTCCCACAACTATCTGTTCTTTACCCGAGTTGTACTGACCTGCAGGCATATCTTCCGGAGTGGTACTTCCGGCCATCGGGTTGATACTCCAGCCACCTTTATCAGTAAAGCATGTTGTCATAGGGCTACCCATGACATCCATTTCCTGTTTCATACCCTTTCCATTCAATGTGGTGGTTTTAAAAGTAATCTGCGTTCCCATTGCATCGATTGAACCTTCGGTATAGACGGAGGTGACTTTACTAATCAGGTCCTTACCGCCAATCGCCTGGACGTATTTATTAATTATTTCATCAGCAGTCTGGGCTGATGCTGTAAACGCACAAAAAAGTGCTGCAAATACAGTAGCAAAAGATTTGTAGGTTTTCATGTTAAAAGAGATTAATAGTTTGTTAATTTAGTTGCAAGTTAATCAGATATTTATTTATTACGTAAAATAGGCTGATCATTTAATAGCTTTGTTTAAGCATTTTTAGAATCAGGCATAAATAAAATCCGGGCCATAAAAGAATTTACTTTAATAAGGGGATGGAAGTTGTTGGCAGGGTAAGTTAACCAGAAAGAGATTCCTCGCTGACTCTCGGAAGGACATTAGATGACGGGTCACAGAAGAGGGGAGGAGGAGAATATGATATCAACATTTTAGAAAGAAAAACTGTAAAAACATAGAATTAATTAATTGAACTAAAATGCCAACAAGAAGAGAATTTTTAAAAAACACCGGAGCAATAGCTCTGGGAAGTATGCTGATTCCTGATATTGTGAAGGATTTACTTATAAAATTATGATTTACACAAATTCTAAAAACAAATTGGGACCAGCCCTTCTCGGACAACTCAGGAAAGCGATAGCGGGTCATTTCCATAATGAAGGAATCGTGAAACTTTTAAAGAAAAAACCAGTACTGCAGGTGAAACCTGAATTTACGGGTAGTAATCGACGAAGGGAATTGATTAAAGGACTCGCAGGAATACCTTTTCTGACAGTATTTGCAGGAGCATTTGCAGGGACCCGGGCAGAAACAGGACCGAATGTTGTAACCGGTGGGACTATAAAAGCAGATACCAAGCAAAAAATCGATCTTAAAGGGAAATTACCAGAAGGGAAACTTGGGAACCTCACAGTAAGTAAGATGATATTGGGCTGCAATCTCATCGGAGGCTGGTCACACGCCCGTGACCTACTCTATACTGATATACTTTTCAAAGCCTACCATAATGAAAACAAAATAATTGAGACATTACATTTGGCAGAACAGGCCGGCATAAACACAACTTTAATGGTGACTCAATTCTATCCGACCTTTAATAAATATAAGGAAGTTTACAATGGTAAGATTCAATCAATATGTCAGGCGATGCTGCCTCAGAAAGATTTTTTCTCGGATATCAACCTGGCGATAAATAGTGGAGCGACTGCTTTATATATACAGGGAGGAGAAGGAGACAAATACATTAGTGAGGGTAAGTTCGATATGGTTTTTAAAGCTATTGACCATATAAAGAAACAAGGTTTTCTTGCAGGTATGGGTGCACATTCGTTAGAGACGATCAAAGTGTGTGAACGGGAAGGAATCCCTGCAGATTTTTATGTCAAGACTTTACACCACGACAGATATTGGTCAGCGCACCCTGAAGAGAATCGTGAAGAATACAGTATCATACGCACGTTTTCTCCTGACCACAACAAATATCACGATAACATGTGGGATCTGTTCCCTTCCCGCACCATCGAATATATGAAAAATGTGAATAAACCATGGATAGCGTTTAAAGTCCTGGCTGCAGGAGCTATACAACCCAGGGACGGATTCCGGTATGCATTTGAAAACGGAGCCGATTTCATTGCTGTCGGGATGTTCGATTTTCAGATTACAGATGATGTAAACATTGCAAGCCAGATTTTGGGAAGTTTAGGAACGAGAGAAAGAGAGTGGCACTGGCTGACAAACCGCACATAGTTTATTTGACTCCCAAGACATATCAGTTGAAGGAAGTTTCAATTAATGCAAAGTCTCTTGCCAAAAAAAGGAAAGCAAATCTAATATCCTTTAAAAATGTATTTCTTGGAACAACTTACAATGCACGCGAATGTGAAATTCTTAACGAGTCGGACATAACTTTTAACTATGACTCTGATAAAGATACTTTAAAAGCGTTTGCATCAAAACCTATTCTTATTAACAATAGGGCATTAGGATATAGCATTACATATTATCTTGATAAATTTGAGTATTCCAGAAGGAGCAGAACCTATTTTCTTCAGGGAAATATAACATTTAATGAAGATTTAACTGCGGATCGAAAACAAAAACAGGTTTTTAAAAGGAGAAGAGAAGATGCATATTTAGGATCAAGAATGCATTTTTTCAGAGCGCTTTGGATAAATGATCTAATATCCGAAGGATTTAAAGTAAAGACCCCGTCAGGTACAAATCTCGATGATAAAGATATTGTAATTCAGGAAGATTGTCACAGGAAATATCTTAAATATCCTGAAAATATTGATATATGCTACTGTACAAAATTACCTGTAAGTCATACTGTTTTTCTTAAAGAGCGTGTTTACTTTAATAATTCTGGATATTTCGATGGATTGGGAATAAGCTGGGAAGGCGAATTCGCTAGGAAGCGAATTGGTGATTTGTTGCCATATGAATATTGTATCAGAGAATAACTCTGTTGGTACGATCAAAAGTGGTAATAAATAGCAAATGGATAGCCGAGTGTCCTAAGAGTGAATTGGGTCCCATTACGGATTTTTATCTCGCTATACAGCTTATTCCTGGATCATAAGCCCCTTTTTTAAGATTACCCTGATTGATCCATTTCGTATCAGTGGTGACGCTAAGTACAAGGTTACCATTATAATAACGGGTTATTTTCGATTTTTCTATCGACAGGAGCAACAAAATTACGATTTTAACTATCTTTAAATCTAATTAATAATATTCTGGTTACTCCAAATTAAAAGCCGTCAATTATGAAACTCGCATATATTGGAACTTACCCTCCCCGGGAATGCGGCATAGGTACTTTTACAATGAACCTTTGTAAATCCATGGTAATGAACAATGGAATAATTAAGGGTTCAATCGACGGATTCATTGTAGCCATGAACGATCATGATCAAGTTTATGATTATCCCGAAGAAGTAAAATTTACGATAAGGCAGGAGCATCAGCGCGATTATTTATCAGCAGTAAAATTTATTAACGTAAGTGGAGCTGATTTATGCATACTTGAACATGAGTTTGGAATATTTGGAGGCCAAAATGGTGTATATATCCTTCCATTGCTTCACAGGCTTGAGATTCCCCTGATCGTGACTCTTCATACAATTATCAAAGCTCCCTCCTACAACGAAAAAGCAATATTGGTGGAAATATGCAAAATGGCTAATAAAATAATAGTAATGAGCCATAAAGCGATTGAGTTTCTCACAGGCATTTATAATGTAGGAAAAGAGAAAATTGTATTTATTGACCACGGTGTTCCGTATATTCAGTTTGGCAAGGTCCAATCTAAAAAGGAGTTTAATCTCGAAAACAAAAATGTCTTACTTACTTCTGGTTTTATTGGCCGGAACAAAGGGATTGAAACGGTAATAAAAGCGTTGCCAAAAGTTATTGAAAAGTATCCGGACATTTTATATATGGTCTTAGGGAAAACTCATCCGAATGTTCTTCGATATTCCGGCGAAGAATACCGAAATTATCTTCAACAATTAGTCAAAAGTCTTAACCTGAAGAAATATGTTTTTTTTCTGAACGAATATATTAATCAGAAAGAACTGTTTAAATATTTATCTGCAGCCGATATTTACATTACACCTTACACCAACGAGGCCCAGATTACAAGTGGTACACTTTCCTACGCAATAGGCGTGGGGTCAGCAGTTGTTTCAACACCTTACTGGCATGCGGCAGAGTTATTGGCAGATGGAAGAGGAAGACTATTTAACTTTAATGATTCGGATGGTCTCTCGACTGTTCTCATGGAATTACTGGATAATCCGGATGAGTTGAAAAATCTGCGGAAAAAAGCATATGAGTATGGCAGAAAAATAACATGGCCCAAGACAGGAGAAAAATATATTGCAGTTGCAAAAAAAATTCTTAAGGAAAAGCCAAAAGTACTTGTAAAAAAAGAAATCATTCTTGATCCGCTTATTCTGCCTCCATTTTCGCTTGCTCATATTAAACGATTAACAGATGATACCGGTATCATTCAACATGCAAATTTTGGTATTCCAAATTTAAAAGAAGGTTATTGTCTGGATGATAATGCACGGGCATTGCTTATGGTACTGATGGCATACAGGCAAAAAAAGAATTCTCTTGCCCTTGATTTATCTCCGATCTATTTAAGCTATATCAACTATATGCAAAACAAAGATGGGACATTCAGGAATTTTCTCAGTTTCAGCCGGAACTTTCTCGATGAGGTGGGTTCAGAAGATTCTTTCGGAAGGACCATCTGGGCACTCGGATACCTGCTTGATAATGCTCCTAATGATGCCTATTACCAAACTGGCAGATCTGTCTTTTTTAATGCATCACCCAATTTTGAGAAACTTCAGTCTGTCAGAGGTATTGCAAATACAATGGTAGGCATCAGTTATTACCTCAGGAGTAATCCGTCTGATGATTCAATGACGGAAAGATTAAGAAATCTTTCATATAAATTAATCAAACAATATGAAGAAAACAGAACCTCTGACTGGAAATGGTTTGAACCATTGTTAGCTTATGATAATGGCATGTTGCCGCTCGCCCTTTTACATTCGGCAGATATTCTTAAGGATAGTAAAATAACTGAGATCGCGCTGGAAACAATGAACTTCCTGACAGAAATTACACTTAAGGATGGTTATTTTTCAGCAATTGGTAATGAAAAATGGTATAAAAAAGGAGGTGAACGTTCCATGTTTGCCCAACAACCGGTGGATGCCCTTGCTATGGTATTAATGTATCATCAGGCTTTTCATTTGACAAAAGATAAAGAATATCTTACTAAATTATTCTCCTGCTTTATGTGGTTTCTGGGAGAAAATGATCTCAGGATGAACTTGTTCGATTTTGAAACTAAAGGCTGCTGCGATGGTTTTGAAAGTTATGGGGTAAATCGTAACCAGGGTGCCGAAAGTTCCCTGGCCTATTTGATCTCTCACTTAACAGTTCTTCTGGCATTTGAAGAATTTGAAAAAATCAATTAGTGCAGTAGTGCAGTATCAGAACATGCATGAGCAACAGTGCCTGCAATTGCAGCATGTTATTATAATTTTGATTCAGTTGGACAATTTCGTACCATATCAAAGAAAGGAGTTCTTTTTTCTTCAACGCATTTTACAGCATACAGATAAAGTGCGGCGCTCCAGGTTTGCCAGTCCTGCCCCATGGCTTTGCCGTCCTGGGCTTTTAGCCATTCGTTAAATCCAAATTCAACGTTTCCGGTATTGGAATTTTTTATAATATGTGTAAGTGCCATAAGCTTTTCCCCGGCGAGCTTGTACTTTTTAGCAGCAACCAGGGCTGCCACGTAAAGCCCGCATATAAAAGGCCATATACCTCCATTATGGTATTCCCCGGGATTGTTATATATTTTATATCGCGGTCGCCAGTCAGGATCTTCAGGTTTAATAAAGGGGAAAAAATTAGGCGGCAGATCAACTGGCAAGTTCACCTTTTTTTCTCATGCATGCACATTCCTCTTCGATCCAGGAAATCATTTTCTCTGCCCGTGAGGGTGATGCAATTCCGGAAAGAATGGCAAGGCTGTTACCGAGCAGGTCGAACCGTTCGCTGCTATGAATTTTATATGACCAGAAAGCATAGTATGGCTTATGTTTTATCGCAAGACCTTCATGGACATGACGGGGCTGTACTCCTCCTGTGATCGTGAACTTCCTCATTTCTTTACGCATCATGTCTGCTCTTTCATGTTGACCCAGGAGCCGGAGGTAACTATATACAATCGTATTGACATACAAGCCATAACCGGTCACCCATTGTTCATCGCGCCAATCGCTTGTCGGCTGCTGAGCAACCAGGTACCGGTCCGAAGGGCTTTGATACTCCATCCATGTCAGGGCTTTACGGACAGCATTCTGAAGAAAATCATGTTCCCCTGTTACTTTTCTGAATATGCCAACACCCAGCAAAAACAAAGGAGTTGTATCACTTGATCCACGGTCTTCCTTGTCATGCACCAGCGAGGGGATATGACCATGGCTCGGTCTGATTTTTTGACAGAGTTTCCAGAACCTTCCGTATACTCTCCATTAACTTCTGATTCTCAGAAACACCAATTCCCAGATATGGAAAACATCAAATCTCTTGTATAGGGTTCCGGGTATCCCCAGCCTGCTGTACGTGGGAGTCCGTGGTATGGACCATGAGCATTATGAAGCAGCACTTCAATAGCTGCCTTTTTTGCCTCTTTTATTTCCTGCCAGTTTACAGTTTGCATAGTATTTGATAATTTAATATTAGTTTATTCCCAATTTATCCGTTTATAATCTGTACAAACCGTTTTGCGACTACACGGTAGTCGAAATACTTAACTACACGCTTTCTTCCGGCTTTGCCCATTTTTTCGCGTAATGCACGCATCAGTCATAAGATCCATCAAATAGTTGGCAATATCATGAACACTTGCACGATAGTCCACTGTCCGTGGATCTTCAAATACAACTCTTATGTTTGTCTTCAAAGCCAGATTCGTCACCAAGAATCACTTCGTTCACAATAATTTTCTGTGCTACATTTGCCAGGAATGCAGTTTTGCCATGTACAAGTGTATCGAGCATTCCCATGGCATTAATACCTATAACCGGTTTTCCACAAGCTCCTGCTTCCACTTGCGGCATTCCAAAGCCTTCAAGTCGCGAAGGTGCAGCATATATATCGCAGGCGCCTATCAGGTAAGGCATGAAATTACGTGAAATGATATTTGTTGCATAGGTAACATTTTTTTCGATGCCTAAGTGTGTCGCCAATTCGAGATCAGCCAGGTTCTGAAGTTTGGTCCGGGGTTGGGGCCATACTTTGCAAACATATTTCCAATCAGGCGCTTTAGTATCAATTATGGCAAGGGCCTGCATTACCTCCTGTGCACCTTTTGATGCAGCATCGCCACCAACAGTCAGAATCATTAACTGATCAGGTGAAATACCCAGCGATTCGCGCACGGTTAAAATTTTCGGGTCGTCTTTATTACAAGGGGTAAAAGCATCTGTATCGCAGCCAACCGGTAACACTTCAATATTATCACCATCTATCCCATCGCGAACATACATTTCCTTTACCCAATTTGATGTTACCAGGATTAGTGGAAGTGCATTAAGCACCTCCTGATAGTTTGCAATATAACCATCAGCAACCAGCCAGGGGACAGGTTGAACTCCATATCGTTGCGGATGAAGAATCAGATGTGGCGTATGTCCCCAATAGCCAACACCAACAACAACATCCGGCTCAAACCAGCGATAATACCATTCCTTCTCCTGAGGTGATTCGAAATTAACCGCATGGGCATCAATTCCCATTTTAAGAAGTCCCCTGTATAACAAATCTCCCTGGGTGGCAAGCCCCCCCGGGGAAGCAGGGTAGTCATATAATAATAATACTTTCATGTTGAAATAATTTAATTTGAGTTATTTGAATTGATTCCAATTGCTCATTTTCATTTTTGATTGTCAATCATTAGCTTGAGCATATGAATTTGTAAATTGCCAGAATGATTCTGCCCGTGGTGTTGTTTCTGCTTCAAAACTGGTTTTTTCAAATCCATACGTTTCTGTAATTATGCTATATTTTTTCAGCCAGATTCGTTTTAGTAAGAACCCGGTAAATAGTAGCGTTTTCTATTGGTCTTGGATAATATTTCTTATCACCATCTTCATAAGCAAAAGTCCAAAGTTCATTTGCAGATATCTTGCCTGCATGCCAAAGTTTAATAACTGCTTTACCTGTTTCCTCATGCCTGACATGTCTTGTATATTCGCCGTTAGGATTATGAGAAATAATCAGGTCGAAATGCATGGAAGGTAATAACTGCAGTATTGCATGCTCCAGCTCATTTTCATCGAGAGGCTTTTGTTCCGGACCATCGTCCAAATCGCCCATTATTCCCTCAGACCCTAAAATTTGTAAGGTTTTTAAAAACTTAGGAGCACGATCTTTATCGCTTCCTCTGCAAAGACAAACGATAAACCATTGCCATGATGGATGGCTCAGTATAGTTCCGCCGGCCCATAATGTTTCATCATCGGGGTGAGCTACTATAACGGCAACTGCCTTTGATTTTTTATTATCCATTTCCCTGGTCTTCTGAAAGGAAAAGATTTTAAATGCATACTCAGTAAAGAAGTGAAGGTTTTAATTGCAGTAATAGTTACAGTGACTGCCACTGTTTCTGCTATTTTGAGTTCTTAAGTTCATTCAGGAGTTCATTTAAATTAATAGAAGCATAAGAAGATGCGTAGTCTGAAATGCCATAAGGAATAATCAGATTTCTATTGTGGATAATAGAACCGCAAGAGTAAACGACATTTGGTACATAACCTTCCCTTTCTTCAGCATTGGGAGCTAATAAAGGTGTTTTTAGCCTGCCAATTTCTTTTTCAGGATTATCAAGTTCATATAATGATGCTCCTAATACGTATTCCCTCATGGGTCCTACTCCGTGTGTAATTACCAGCCAACCTTCTTCCGTCTCAATAGGTGAGCCGCAATTTCCAACCTGTACCAGATCCCAGGGAAATTTTGGTTTCTGAATAAGTTTAGCTTCGCGCCAGATATTTATATTATCTGAATAAGCTATATAATTATTTACTCCATCTATCCGGCACAGCATAGCATATTTACCTTTGATCTTTCTGGGGAACAATGCCATTCCTTTGTTCTGTGCAATTTCGCCATGAATGGGTAATGCTTTAAAATGATAGAAATTTTTAGTCTCAAGTAACTTTGGTAATATGGTTATGCCATCATAAGCAGTATAGGTAGCATAGTAAGTTATTTCACCATTATCATCTGTGAATTTAACAAAACGTGCATCTTCAATACCATTTCTTTCAGTTTCGGAGGTTGGAAAAATAACTCTCTCGGAAATTGCCGAATCAAGTGAAAACTCAAGTTCGTAGTGAGATTTAGCCAGCCACATCATTTGATTAATGATTAATTCTTTATTTGCCGTAAGATGAGGTGTTTTTCTTGTTTCTTCCACGGCCTTTTTCAATTCGCCATAAGTAAAACTGTCGCCCAATTTTTCCAATACAAAGACCGGGGAAATTTTATTATTGAAATCACGCATTTCATCCAGCTTCTTTATAAATGATTTTTTATTATAAATATGCCTTTTTATTCGCTCTGCTTCTGCCAGCATTTTGCCGACAGGTTCAGTAGTCAGATTATTGTTCTTATCAATAATACCTGAACGAAAAACAATGGACGAAATATGCCCTTCACCAGTTGCCCTGAAACTAAGAATCACTCTTTTCTCATCCGGTCCTAATTCCGACTGATCGGGATCTTCTACGATGGACGGATTAAAAAAAGCTGCCGATTCAATGGAATATTCCATTGTGAAATATGAACCTATAAGCAGCTTTCGTGATTGAGTAACCTTGCCTGGTTTTATTCCCAGCTCATCAAACAAGTTAGACAGTTTATTAAAATGAGTTTCAAATATCAGTGAAATATTTCTATGACGTCTGGAATAACCTCTCAGCACCTTATTTAGTGCTGTATTTACCTCACTATCAGACATAGCCAAGACATTACGGATAATATTTCTACTTCTTTCATCGGTAGTATAAAGAAAGCGGGCGATTACCCTGCTAGGATCAGGTAGAAATTTACTATCCTTTCTGGTCACAGTAACTTGCATAGTTCTCTGATTTTATTTAAATTATAATTTCCTAAATTAAACTAATATAAGTAACTTTTAAAGATGAAATAGAATTAAACATATTTTTCAAGACAAGGGAGGAAGTAAAAAAGTTGCAAATGAAGCATTTAACAAAAAACAAATATATACAATTTCTCAAATGCTGAGTCCAGGTCAAAAGCGACCGCAAAAGGTCTGAATGGTAGTCAGCAGTGTTAAGGTACTATATTTAGTCGTATTCAGAACGAGTCAAGAGGGTCAGAAAAAATTAAAAAATACAGGTAATCGTTTGGGGTAATAAAGTCAAATCATTTACGGAATATCAAGAATAAAAGCAAGAAGATATCATGAACTGATTTGTGCAAGACTGTATCCATATTTATTTAGATGAACCTGCATTTCCTGGATCAAATATTTTTAAATTTCTTTTCACGCGTTTGCTTTATCTTCTGATGAAACTGAGAATGGTAATCTTCCATTAATTCCTTTGCTAATGATTCAGAGATCGTTATTCTTGCTCCTTTAAGATGACCATCCTGAATAGTCAGTCGCTCATCAAGCATTTCCCTTGCTGTTTTCATCTCCCTATTTATTATTTTCTTTAAAAGTAATGCGTAAGAAGATTCCTGTCAAGCAGCTAAAGTCCAATTAGTGAGGAAATGAGAGAACTATAAAAGCTATTTGTCAATGAAATATGGCAGATTATTTACAGTTAAAAACAACTGACAAACAGAATGATGTTATTCGTCAAAATCGGATCCATATTTATCAGAAATCAGGGAAAATTATAGATTTTCAAATTACGTAATATCCTATATCCTTATTTATCTGAATGATATAGAAGCATTATATTTGATAATCAGGAAGTTGTTGTTTTGACAAACGGAAGGTTTAAATAGATAAGATTTAGTCCCAAGGGCATAATTCTGAGCCTTTTATAATAGAGAATTTATTACAAAACATTGAAAAAGTTCTTTTCTAACCAAAATGACAATAGAAAGGGCTTCTATAAAAATCTCAAAGGCATCCCGGGAAGTTCTTCTGAAACTTCTCTAAAGCTTTGATTTTAGCATAATTAATTGGATTGCTTAAATCCACCTGATGTTCTGGTAATTCCAATTTTCCCTTTTATCTCCTCGACCGAGTCATCGACTGTTACAATGACCTGATCGGTGCAATTAATTGTAGATAGCCCATTATCTGAATCAATATTGACAGCAACAATTTTATCAATGTCAATCAACACTTCTTTCCCCCTGGATTTAAATATTCTGAAGTTCATAATCTGGTATTTTTAGTGAACGGAGTAAAGTTATAAAAGATTGGTTGGTCAATGAAATATATTATTTTCAGTTCCTTAACTCTTTATGGCATTAATTATCAATATTTTACCAAAAAATATTTAATAACAACTATTGGGAAATTTCGAAAACAACTTTGAATGACTTAATTGCGACATCCTGGTTGCTTTGGCAAGACTCGATGCGTTTTTGTCCAGAACCTGGCGTAAATCTATCGTAAAATAACAAATGCTCCTTACGGAGCATCGTTTGTCTTGTGATCCAGCTGGGATTCGAACCCAGGACCCCATCCTTAAAAGGGATGTGCTCTACCAACTGAGCTACTGAATCAATACGTTTTAATTTCGCGGTGCAAAGTTAGAACAAAATTAATTTATTACAAGAAATAAACCCCTTTTTTGGTCACGTGATTTCTTAATTAAGAAATAATCCCTAAAAGAATATTTTTAGTTATGGAACCTGATATTTTTCTATCATTTTTTGTAATGAATTCCCTGCCTGTGCGTCATGCTGATGATTAAACATTATTAAACTTTAATTTATCAGTCATGAAAAAAATCTTGGGAATTTTAGTCTTATCTGCTTCAATGTCAGTTGTATATGGCCAGAGATCAATAGATGCACTGTTTGAAAAGTATTCAGGCAATGAAGGATTTGTCAGTTCTTACTGTAAACGGAGATCTTTTAAACCTCTTGAGATCGTGCGATAAAGACAAAGATGAATATCACTGGCCCGGAAAAGTAACGGAAATCAGAATACTTGCACAGGATGATGAAGATATGAAAGTAGATAACTTTTATGACAAAGTCATGAAGGACATTAACCTCAGTGACTATGAAGAATTCATGAGAGTCAAAGAATCAGATCAGGATCTGAGAATGCTGGTAAGAACAGATGGAAATAGTTATAAAAGAATTTTTACTGGTAGCAGGAGGAGAGGACAACGTTATTATTCAGGTTAAAGGGAAATGACAGTTCGGGACGCTGAGGAATTCTCATCACAGGTAAAGAAAGATCATCGATTAAAGTAGTTTCAGATCTTAACTGATTGGATATGTGATTATCTTTGCCGGGAAGGAATTAATGCTTCTCTGTTAATGACCAGAGCTGATTTTAATAATCTTGTACATACAATAAGCAGATTACTTTATGGTCATGCATACCGGATATTAAAAGATCAGGAAGGATCAGAAGACGCCGTGCAGGAGGTCTTTGTGAAACTGTGGAAAATGAATAACAGACTTAATGAATATGAGAGCGTTAGCGCACTGGCAGTAACAATGGTTAAAAACTACTGCATCGATCAGGTAAGAAAGCGGAAACACATCGAGACCAGGAGACAATGATGCTTTTACCCTGTTTCATGATACCGGTCCGTCTCCGCATGAGAAGCTTGAGAGAAAGCGAGACCGCCGCAATTATGGACAGGATTATTAATGAATTGCCTGAAGCTTACGGGAAGATTATACAGCTAAAGGAAATAGATGGATTATCGTATGAGGAAATTGCTGATCAAACCGGACAAAATATAAATACTCTGAGAGTAAATCTGTCGCGTGCAAGAAAAATGGTAAGAGATGAATACAAAAAGTTCTTTAATGAATTCTGAGGAAATAAAACAACTGCTTGAAAGGTACTACAACGGTGAAAGTACCGGGGATGAAGAACGCCTGCTGAAAGAATTCTTCAGCCAGCCTGATATTCCGGATGGACTTGAGGATGAAAAGGAGATCTTCAGATATTATGTTCAGGCTGCCGTTATTCCTGAACCATCAACCGGTTTTGAAAGCAAAATATTATCCGCACTCGATTCTGCAGATAAGAATGCACCGGTATTGAAAAGAAGGAGAATTTACGGGATTTTAACAGGGGTCGCTGCAGCGACTCTTAATACTTATCGGTTCATACTATCTTCTTAACAGGATATCAGAACCACGGGACACTTTTTCCGATCCTGCTTTAGCCTATGCAGAAACTATGAAGATACTTTACAATGTCTCTGTCCGGTTGAATGATGGAACAAGCGTTCTCGAACCTGTCGGCAAAATGGAAGATATCACTGACAAAAAGCCTTGAAACATTAAGCATGCCTAAGGGGATAATTGAAGAAAAACTGAAAACACTTCATAAATTCCGGAGGACAATAGATGTGCTGGAGGTAATTAATAATGAAAAACAAAAAAACAATTAATGATATGAAGAAGATAATTCTTATTACAATGGCTCTTTGCCTTGCTTCGCTTGGCACAGGCACAGGTTAATGTCTATCGATGAGATGTTCGACAAATATTCTGAAAAGGAAGGATTTACAACAGTCTATATCTCAGCCAAACTATTAAGCCTTTTCACTCCGAAGGATGTCAAGGCTGAGGACGGAAGCGACATTGTGAAGCGGCTTAAGTCGATCAGGATACTCTCGGTTGAAGATTCGCTGCTCAATAAAACCGTAAACTTTTATAAAGAACTCAGCAGCAAGCTGAATCTTAATGATTATGAAGAACTGATGGTGGTGAAGGAAGGCAATGATGTTACCAAGTTCCTTATAAAACAAAAAGGGGATATCATTTCTGAACTGCTTGTCATTACTGGCGGTCCTGGCGACAACACTCTGATTTCGATCAAGGGGGACCTCGATCTGAAAATGATTTCCAACCTTTCCAAGTCTACAGGTATTGAGGAACTTAAAGAACTTGAGAAGGTAGACAAGAATCCCAAAAAAGAATAAGGTCCTCTCGTTGTATTCATTAATTTTCCTGATTCCCAGGTTTAGTTATTCCGGGGTGGAATCCCTCTTTCCAACAAATAAGTACTTAACTTTGTTATTTATGATTCCAATAATTGCCAAAGGGCATCTTAATTGTTTAATTTCAGGAATTATATTGAACTCAGGAGTATCTAAGTTTGGAAGCACAAAAGATAGACAAAGCTTACCGGGTTCTGCTGAAAACCGCAAAAGGTACACTGACTCCGGGAGACAACAAAAAGATAAGACGGGCTCTTGACCTTGCCATAAAAGCCTGTTCCGGAAGTTCTATACTTACAGGGGAACTCGAAATACTCCATGCTTTGTCGGTCGCAACTATTATTGCCGGTGAAATGGGACTTGGAGCGACTTCAATAATCACTGCTCTTCTCCACGATTCGTATAACAGGCTCGGTCTTACCCCGCAGGCTCTCGAAAAGGAGTTCGGCAAAAAGACAGTCGATATTCTGCAGGGTTTCTCCCGCATAACCGGCATCGATTCAATGCAGTCCTCCTTCCAGGCTGAAAACTTCAGAAAACTGCTCCTGAGCCTTGCGGATGATGTAAGAGTTATTCTCATCAAACTCGTGGAAAGACTTGATTACATGAGGAATCTGGACAATGCCCCTGAAAAGGACAGGCTTCCTCTTGCATCAGAGACATATTTCCTGTACGCCCCGCTGGCTCACCGTCTCGGGTACTACAATCTCAAATCGGAAATGGAAGATCTTGCTGTCAAATACCTTGAACCTGAGCAATATAAATATGTTGATAGCAGGCTAAAGCAGACGACAGCATCAAGAAATAAACTCATCCGCGATTTCTCGTCTCCCCTGAGCGAGAAGCTTGATAAGATGGGATTTAAATACATTATCAAAAGCCGCACAAAATCTGTACATTCCATAATGCTGAAAATGAAACAGCAGGGAGTGGAATTTGACGAGATCTACGATCTGTTTGCTGTGAGAATTATTATCAGAGAGTGACCAGGAGAATGAAAAGTCTGATTGCTGGCGGGTTTATTCAATAGTTACCGACCTTTATCAACCGAATCCAAGCCGTCTCCGCGACTGGATTTCCGTACCAAAATCTAATGGTTACGAATCCCTTCACACTACTGTTGTTGGCCCCAGGGGTAAATGGGTTGAGGTTCAGATCAGGTCTGAAAGGATGGATGAGGTCGCTGAAAAAGGCCTGGCAGCACACTTCAAATATAAGGGCATAAAAGGGGAGGGAGGTCTCGACACCTGGCTGTCAAAAATGAGGGAAATACTGGAATCTTCAGAAAAAGAGGATGATGCATTTCTCGATCAGGTGCGGCCGGGATTGTATACCGACGAAATATTTGTATTCACACCGAAAGGCGACCTCAGGCAGCTTCCTGCAGGATCAACGGTACTGGATTTTGCATTTGACATACATACTGCCGTCGGAGCATCCTGTGTTGGAGCAAAGGTGAACGGAAAGAATGTTACTATACGGTATGTGCTTCAGAACGGTGACCATGTTTCAATCCTGAGATCAAAGAACCAGAAACCAAAGCAGGACTGGCTTTCGTTTGTAATAACCGGTAAGGCAAAAACCAAGATAAAACAGGTTCTGAACGAGGAAAAAACAAAAGCTGCAGCAGAAGGAAAAGAGATCCTGATGCGGCGTCTTGAAAAACTGGAAAATGGCCTATGGTGACGCTGTTATTCAAAAACTGATCATTCATTATAACCTTAAAAATGCACAGGATCTATATTTTCTCATTGCATCCGACAAGCTGGACCTGCTTCAGATCAAGGAAGTTCTTCTGAATAGGTGAAAAAGTTGAATCAGGAACCCAGATTACCTGAACTGCCTGGAAAAGAAATAAAAGAGGTTATTCCGTCTCAATTCACAGATTATCTTGTCATTGAAGACAGGGTAGAGGGGCTCGATTACAAATTGTCAAAATGCTGCAATCCGATTTTCGGTGATGCCATTTTCGGGTTTGTAACAATATCCGAAGGTATAAAGATCCACAGGACAGGATGTCCGAATGCCCACAATATGATGGCCCGGTATCCTTACAGGATTGTTGCTGCCCGCTGGACAAAAACAAAAAATGCACCTTCATTCTTTGCTACAATAAAAATCTCAGGCATTGAAGATATTGGAATTGCCAATAAAATTGCCGATATTATAGCAGGCTATACTGTGAGCGTTAGGAACTTCAATTACAGCATGGAGGACGGGTTGTTTGAAGGGACCTTGAATATAATGGTTCCGAACAATGATGTTCTGTACGTAATTATAAAGAAAATACAGGCGATCAAAGGCGTATTGAAAGCTTCCAGACAAATCAGCGAATAATAAAGAGTATCACAATTTATACCCTGATGATAAATAACCTGTTGTTCGTCTCCCTCGCTCCGGTGTTTATAATAGCCTTCTATATCTACAGCAGGGACAAATATGAAAAGGAGCCATTTTTGGTTCTTTTAAAAGCCTTATTAGCAGGCGTTTTAATTGTATTACCTGTAGTCTTGATAGAGAAGCTGCTGACTCTGCTTTTTCAGGATACCGAAGGAATGGCCTATGCAGGGTACAATGCATTCATTGTTGCTGGTCTGACTGAAGAGGGGATGAAATACCTCGTTTTCTATTTTCTCTTCTGGAAGAATATTAATTTCAATGAGAAATTTGACGGGATTGTTTATGCCGTATACATCGCTCTGGGTTTTGCCGGCATCGAAAACATGCTTTATGTTTTTACAGGCGGCTACGGGGTCGGGCTGATAAGGTCTGTAACTGCAGTTCCGGCGCATGCATTGTTCGGAATTGTCATGGGATATTATTTTGGCCTGGCACGGTTCAACACAAGGCTTCGGCCGTTCTACCTTATCCTTGCTTTTGTTTTACCTTTCCTGTTTCACGGATTATATGATTTTATTCTGATGAGTAATTCCAAGGTCCTTCTGACAGTGTTCATTCCCGTATTCATTTATTTCTGGATCAGCGGGTTTAAAAAGATGTCGGCATTATCAGATGCTTCTGAATTCAAGGATGTTTATGACGATGGAATTGATTCCGGCTCCGGTCTGATTGAGTAATCAGGGTCAGTATCTTTTATCAGGCCTGACAGGAAGCTTAGCCAGTTTTTCAACTTCAAGCGACGGGAATCCAAATTCTTCGACAACCTTGCCAAGGATCAGGTAAGTTCCCGCTCCTTTAAAAGGATAGTTTTTAAGGGACTGGGAAAAATGGGTAGAATCGAAGAAGCTGCCTTCAGCGTCAATGAAGCATCCGAAATTCATCCAGTCACCTTTTATCGTTTTTATATATTTGATGGTTACAAGATGTCCCACCATCCTTACCTTTTGTCCTGTATGCCTGAGCATTTCACGTGCTGTGATCTCTCCGCGGAATGAGGTCTCAAGCATATCGAACCAGCTCATTGTTACCGGAAAGCCGAACAGCTCAATCTCATCGTATGCATCATCAAGATTGCCGTGAACAAGGTCGGGCAGAGTGAAGTTTCTTACAGGCTGTGAAAATAGCGGGCGGATATTCTCATTTTTGCTTTTGTTCATCATCATATGTGCTTCCCACAAAAGCACTGCCTTTTTCTTCCCTGTGAACCTGAATGCTCCGGTCCGTATGAGAAGAATCACCTGTTCAAGCCCGGGGCAGACCCTGTCGACAAAATCATTAAGGTCACTGAACGGGCCGTTGATATTCCGGATCTCCTCGATCGATCTTGCAAGTTTTTCCTCAATACCCTGAATATGAATGAAACCCAGATATATATCCTTCCCGTAGATTGTAGTTTTATATGTGCTTTTATTTACACAGGGAGGCTGGATGGCTGCCCCGTATCTCCTCGCTTCATGCACGTACACCCAGGTCCTGTAAAACCCTCCGAAGTTATTGATGACCGCCACCATGAATTCAAGGGGGAAATGCGCTTTTAGATAGAGGCTCTGGAAACTCTCGACGGCATAGGAAGCAGAGTGAGCTTTTGAAAATGAATAACCTGCAAACGATTCGATCTGCCTCCATACTTCCTTTGTGATCTCTTCGCTATAGCCCTTCTCACGGCAGTTTGAAAAGAACTTATCGACTATCCTCTGCATCTCCTGCTTTGACCTGTATTTGCCGCTCATGGCACGCCGGAGGGTATCGGCATCAGAAAGATCGAGACCCGCAAAATGATGACAGACTTTCAGCACATCTTCCTGGTAGACCATGACACCGAATGTCTCTTCAAGCTGCTCCTTCATTACGGGATGAATGTATTCGAACTTGTCAGGGTTATGGAACCGGTAAATATATTCGCGCATCATCCCTGACCGTGCAACTCCTGGTCTGATGATCGAGCTTGCGGCCACAAGTGTTGGATAATCCTCACATTGCAGCTTCTGCAGAAGGCCTCGCATCGACGGGCTTTCAATATAGAAGCATCCTTTTGTTTCACCTGTTTTCAGGTATTCCTTTACTAGCGGATCGTTCTTAAATTTATGGATTGCATGAACATCCACATCCACCGACTGGTTACGCATGATTATTTCAGCACTTTCGCGTATGTGTCCAATTCCTCGCTGGCTGAGTATATCAAGTTTCTCAAAGCCGATCTCTTCGGCTGTGTACATATCCCACTGCGTGGTAGGAAATCCTTTCGGAGGCATATCAAGGGCAGTATAGCATGAAATCGGCTCCTCTGAAATGAGGATTCCACCTGCATGGATGCTTCTCATATTCGGGAAGTCGGCAATTTTTAATCCTGTCGAGAAGATCGTGTCGGTTATCTGGTTCCTGTTCGTATCCGAAGAAGGGTTATCGATCAGCGCATCAATTTCTTCCTTGGGAAGGCCATGCACTTTTCCGAGCTCGCGTACGATTGATTTGCCCCTGAAAGTGCTCATTGTTCCCAGAAGAGCCGTATGCCTGTACCCGTACCTCTTGAAAATGTAGTCAATTACTTCGTCCCTCTCTTTCCAGGAATAATCGATATCAAAGTCGGGCGGACTGCTCCGTTTCGGATTAATAAACCTCTCGAAGTAAAGGTTTAGATCAATCGGATCAACATTGGTGATTTTCAGGCAATAAGCTATAATTGAATTTGCACCGCTTCCTCGGCCGACATGATAAAACCCTCTTGCCATTGAATACCTGACGATATCCCATGTAATGAGAAAATAGGCTGAGAAGCCGAGCTTGTCGATGATTTCGAGTTCGTGCTGAATTCTTTTTTTTGCTTCAGTGTTCTGTTTGCCGTACCTGTACACCATACCGTCCCATGCGAGCTTTTCAAGCAGAAGCTTATCGTCGTACCTGCTTGCCGAGAAGATCTTCTTATTCTTCAGAGTTTCGCGGTCAAAATCAAGCGTGCAGTCTTGCAGCAGCTTTTTTGTATTGGTTGTGATCCATGGATATTCTTCCGATATCTGTTTCTCATAGGAGGGTTCTTTGAAGAACTCATCCTCACCGGCGCACTGTGACGGTTTAAGGTGGCTCAGCAGGATGTTGTTGTCGACGGCTCTCAGGCTCCGGTGAATAAAAATATCGTCATTTGTTGCGAAGGTAACAGGCTGAAGAAGCACCATTGAATTTCTGTCAATTGACTTCGGCATTGTCATCAGGCGGTTAAGCTCAGCGGGTTTTATGCCGATGCGCTCATTTTCAAATAATTTTCTGTCGGGCAGTTTTTTCAGATGATAGATTGTATATGCGTTGGAGAACCCTGGTGCCGGAAATGGGACCGGTGTTTTTTCGAAGTTCTGTTTTGAAAGGAATTCATTCAGTTCCCTCAATCCGTTATTGTTGCGGGCTATGCCGATGTATTGCAGCTCGTTGTCGTTTCTGAATTCGATCCCCGCCACGGGCCTGATGTTGTTCTTAACGCATTCCCCGGCAAATTCAGGTATTCCTGTTGAATTATTAATGTCGGTCATGGCGATGCAATCCGCTCCTGCAGTAATTGCTTTCTGCACAAGCTGTTCCACGGACATCATTCCGTAGCGGAGACTGTAGTATGAGTGACAGTTTAAATACATAGTTCCAAGTGCCTGGAGTGCCTGGAGTGCCTGGAGTGCCTAGAGTTGTTATTAACTCTAAGTACTCCAAACTTTAGGCACTCCAAACTCTCTTCAGCCTTTCCTCCATCATTTTTTGCTCATTTAACGCATTTTCAAGCTGTTTAAGGACTTTTTCCTCCCTTTCCTGTACTGTCATTACCCCGGCTGCCCGTTTCACTGCATCGCGTCCGAAACGCTTTCTGAGCTTATCCATGGCCATATAAAGGCTGACCTTTTCGGGGGTATCGTCAAACATGTCGAGCTGCTGTACTCCCCTGACCATATGGCTGAACCGGACTCCGATAAGCCTGATAAGCATGCGCCGCTGGTAGAGCCTGGCAAACAGCTCTTTTGCCACATCTGCAAGGACATGATCAAAAGAGGTGTATGGTATCCTTTTCTGAAGTGTATGGGTATCAAAGTTTGAGTATCTGATTTTCACCGTGACGCACGATGTCAGCTTTTCCTGTTTCCTGAGCTCATAGGCAATTTTTTCCACCATGCTCGACAGGATCTGGTTCAGCCGTGCCAGGTCGGTGGTATCTTTTTCGAAGGTATGCTCGGTGCTTATAGATTTCTGCTCGGTATAACTGATGACCGGCGTGTGATCAATACCATTGGCTCGTTTCCATATCTCAATGCCATTCCTGCCCATCAGCTTTTCAAGCATCTCGGCCGGGATGTTCCTGAGGGTGTATATGGTTACGATGCCCATAGAACGGAGTACGTGATAAGTCTTCTGGCCTATCATCGGGATCTTGCTTATCGACAGTGGATCGAGGAAGGGGAGGACTATATCTTTTTTCACCTCTATTTCACCGTTTGGTTTTGCCTCCCCGGCTGCAATCTTCGATACTGTTTTGTTAACCGAGAGGCCGATAGATATTGGCAGTCCGGTCTCTTTTATTATGTACTGACGAAGTTCATGCGACCATTTGTAGCTGCCGTAGAAACGGTCCATCCCCGTGAGGTCGATGTAATGTTCGTCGATGGATGATTTTTCGTACAGAGGCGATTTTTTCGCGATTATTTCAGTAACTATATTTGAATAGTTGCTGTATGCCTCCATGTCGCCCCGTATTACAATGGCATCCGGACACATGTTCCTTGCCATCTTCATGGGCATGGCCGAGCTTACGCCATATTTCCTCGCCTCATAGCTGCAGCTCGATACCACACCGCGATCCGACATGCCGCCGATTATAACAGGCTTGCCGATGAGCCTGCTGTTCTTAAGCCTCTCAACCGATACGAAAAATGTATCCATGTCGAGGTGCAAAACGGTTCTTTCTATGTTGCCGGCTAAAAACATTTTTCAACGATTAATTCTCTGTGTAAGTTTTGCCCCCAACCCCCTGAAGGGGGCTTATAAACAATACCAATTGACCCCCCTTCTGGGGGGCAGGGGGGCGATAAAACCGGCACAAAACATTTTTTTCAACTTTTTCTTGCATATATAACAAATAAGTTTTAGTTTTGATTAAAATTTAATCAATTTCATGATTACAATATAATCAATATTTTTATATGCACTTCGCTTCCAACATAAAATTTTTAAGAAAAAGAAGGGGCAGAACACAGGATGATGTTGCTGTTGCCCTTAACCTGAAACGTTCAACCCTCAGTGGGTACGAGAACGGAGTAGCCCAGCCCGGGATTGATATTCTGATATCATTCTCGGGGTATTTCAATATGTCGATCGATACGATGCTGAAGATCGATATGACAAAACTTTCTGAAAGCCAGCTTGGAGAACTTGAGAGGGGGTACGATGCCTATGTGAAGGGAAGTAATCTAAGAGTACTTACAACAACTGTCGATATCGGTAACAGAGAAAACATTGAGCTGGTGGCGGAAAAGGCCAAAGCCGGTTATACCACCGGTTATGCCGATCCCGAATATATCGGAGAACTGCCGGTATTCAGACTGCCTTTTCTCTCAGATAAAAGAAAATACAGGACATTCCAGTTGAAAGGTGATTCAATGCTCCCGATACCTGATGGTTCCTGGGTCACGGGAGAATTTGTTAGCGACTGGATGAACATTATCAGCGGAAAAGCCTATGTGGTATTCACATTGAATGACGGTATAGTCTTTAAGGTCCTTGAAAATAATATTTCCAGGGACGGGAAACTGGTGCTCTATTCACTAAATCCTCTTTATGAACCATATGAGGTGCATGTGAATGAAGTCAAAGAAATATGGCGGTTTGTGAACTATATTAGCAACGAGCTCCCGGAACCCGTGATGCCTGAAAAACAGATTTTTCAATCAATTGCAGCTATGAAGAACGACCTTGAAAGGATAAAGGCTAAGCTGGGTAAGGATATTTCGGACGTGAATGAGATACAATCTATTCTTTAGTCAGTTCTATTATTTGCTGGATGATCTTCTCATTTTCCGATTCCTGGATCTTCCCCTTGTAAATTGCTCTGCAGATCCTGTTCTTGTCGACTATTACCACACTGTAACTATCTTTTGGCATTCCCCAGAGCTCATGAAGGGTACCCTTATAGTCAAACAGGATGGTGGTCTTATATTTTTTTGCCTTATTGCCGGCAATCATACGGATTAGCCCGTTAGGTTTCCATGTAGATTTGCAGTCAACAATCCCGATGCCCTTAAAGTAAACGCTGTCAATAGTCTTATCGACTTTTACTGCCTTGTCGACAGCTTCATTATATGGTTCATTCATATCCTGTTCATCAGGGTCGACATAATTGACCTGCATTACTTTGCCAGCCCATGAATTCATCGTGAACGCCTTCCTGTTTGCGTCGGTGAACATCCATTCAGGAGCCTTCATTCCTACTTCAAGCCTGCCTGTCTGGGCAAACAGTGAAGCCGTAATTGTCAGAATAAATAAAAGGGTGAAGATCAGTTTTTTCATACCAGTGAATTTAAAAATTCACTAAATATATAAATTTTTTGATTCAAATTAATTTTCAGGGTTTTTTCGTTAATCCGGCCAACAGTATTACTTTTGCAGTTCTTTAAGAATTTTATGCAATCAATCCGAAATATTGCAATCATTGCCCATGTCGATCATGGAAAAACCACTCTGGTTGACAGGATCATTCAGGAGTGTAAAGTGCTTGACCAGAGAAAGGAAGCGGTGGATCTGATCCTCGACAGCAATGACCTTGAGAGGGAGAGGGGAATAACTATTATTTCGAAGAATGTATCAGTTAATTATAAAGATGTAAAAATCAATATTATAGATACACCGGGACATGCTGATTTCGGAGGTGAGGTTGAACGGGTCCTGAAGATGGCCGATGGCGTTTTGCTTCTCGTTGATGCATTTGAAGGTCCAATGCCTCAGACAAGATTTGTCCTGGGGAAGGCTATCAGGCTTGGACTTAAACCCATTGTAGTTGTAAATAAAGTTGATAAGGAGAACTGCAGGCCTGATGAAGTACAGCAGGATATCTTCGAGCTGATGTATAACCTCGATGCATCCGACGAACAGCTTGATTTTGAGACAGTTTTTGGTTCGTCAAAGTACGGCTGGATGAGCAGGGACTGGCGGAAACCAACATCCGATATTAAAGTGCTGCTTGACACCATCCTCGAACAGATCCCGGAACCTCGCTACATCGAGGGTACAGCTCAGATGCAGATTGCATCACTGGACTATTCAAATTATGTGGGAAGAATAGCGATAGGCAGGGTATTCAGAGGTGAAATTGTATCAGGTAATAGTTATACTCTCTGCAAGAAAGGCGGAGAGGTCAGAAAGGTTAAAGTTAAAGAGCTCTATGTTTTTGAAGGACTTGGCAGGGTAAGCGCCGATATTGTGAGATGCGGCGATCTTTGCGCAGTAATCGGGCTTGAAGATTTTGAGATCGGCGATACGCTTGCTGATCTTCTGGCTCCGGAAGCATTGCAGAGGATTGAGGTCGATGAACCTACCATGAGCATGGTCTTCACCATCAATAATTCACCATTATTCGGGAAGGAAGGAAAATTTGTAACATCAAGGCATTTAAGAACCAGATTGTTGCGTGAAACTGAAAAAAACCTGGCGCTGAGGGTAGAAGAAACAAATTCGGAAGATACCTTCAATGTATATGGCAGGGGGATACTTCACCTTTCAATTCTGATTGAAACAATGAGAAGGGAAGGATATGAATTTCAGGTAGGCAAGCCAAAAGTTGTCCTGAAGAATATAAACGGAGTCAGGTCCGAGCCGTTCGAGACTCTCTCCATTGATGTCCAATCAGATTTTTCAGGTAAAGCCATTGAACTGGTCACAATGAGAAAAGGCGAAATGACGGTTATAGAACCTAAGGGCGATGTTATCCACCTCGAATTTGACATTCCTGCCCGCAGTCTTATAGGTTTGAGGAACAACCTGCTGACAGCAACCTCCGGAGAAGCAGTGATGCATCACCGGTTCAGGGCTTACGGTAAATATAAAGGTGATGATCTGCTGCCGGCTCAAAACGGATCGCTTGTTTCACTTGAGCAGGGCATGGCTACAGGCTACGCCATTGACAGGCTTCAGGACAGGGGAAGGTTTTTTATCGATCCGGGGGAATATGTATACAAAGGGCAGGTAGTGGGAGAGAGCTCTAGAGCAAAAGATATTGATGTCAATGTGGTAAAAGGCAAGAAGCTGACCAATATGAGAGCCTCAGGTTCGGATGAAAGTTATAAGATTGCCCCGAAAGTTAAATTCTCTCTTGAAGAATCAATGGAGCAGATAAAGGATGATGAGTATCTCGAAGTTACACCATTGAACCTCAGGATCAGGAAAATACCGGGTCAGGTGAAACTTCCGTAAATCATTTGATCTTATTTTGGCAGACTATTAAAAATTGTGCTGAATGAAAAATATGACTGTTCTGTTTTTTATGATCGTACTGTTTCTTTCCTGCCAGAAACGAAGTGATTGTTATACCTGCAAAACTACATTTGATGTCACCTACCGGGATTCAGTGGAATCTGTATCGTGGTCTGTTTCTGACACAAAGAAAATGTGTGATATGACCGAGGAAGATATCCGGAAATTTGAAGCCGAAAAGGCAGATACTGTGGTTGAGATAAGCGGCACAGTGACCTCAACAACAATTTACTATACAAAATGCACAAATTAGTGATGATTGTATTACGGGCTTTTCCGGTTTTTAATAATCATTCAGAAAATCATTCAGCGGCTTTAACGCTTTCGATGCCCCGATAATCTGTTCAAAACAGTTATTACCAGTTATTTCCTTATCTGAAAGCATTTTTGCTGCCAGAAAACTCTTAAGCTTAAGAAACTCTATATAAGGATGATCCTTGGGGTATCCCTTCGGTGCGCTCTTCAGCTTTTCTCCTTCCAGTTGTCCGAAATGCCTGGTAAACTGGCTGTTACTGATTATTTTCATAAATTCAGCACCCTGTTCATCAATCTTTTCCCTTATCGCCGCCAGCCATGGGGCAGGAGGCATGTATGAACCCCCTGCAATCATGCTGTTTCCTCCCGGTTCAGCATGTATGTAATACCCGGCAAACCGGTTCCCGTTATTCTTCCCTCCGCGAACTACATAAGCCCCGAGATGGGTTTTGTAAAGTGTTTTATCGTTTGAGAATCTTATGTCGCGGTTGATCCGGTAGGTGCAGCTTCTCACTTCCAGACCCTTTAAAATGGGATCAAAATCTGCAATTTCATCTATTATTGCCTGAACAAAATTTTCAAAATTCTCCTTTGCAGCGTCATATCTTTTACGGTTCTTTATGAACCAGTCCCTTTCATTATGGAGTTTCAGATCGGAAAGGAAATCCAATGTGGATTGTTCTATTTTTTTCATGTTTAATATGGAGTGTAACAATGTGTATGAAACAAAATAAACATATTTGCAGATATTCTGTTCGGCTTGAGCTGTTATTTATTTGTTTATGTCCGGAAACGCCCGGTATAATATGATAATCCGGATACAATAAATGGTTGAGGAATAATGTTTAAACATGTAATCTGGTTTTCTGTGAATTAAGATGCAAAGAAATAACATTTACCCTGTAAAGTCTTTCATAATCCTTTTACTGTTAGTAATTTGTGTTCGGATTAATTCACGGACTGCCCTTGCTCAGAACGATTCCAGCCTTCCTCTGGTTGTAATCGACACACGGGGAGAGGAAATTCCTGATAAACCCAAAATCATTTCATGGTTGAAAGTGATTGACAATGGTCACGGTTTATTGAATAATCAGTTCCAGGCAGGAACGGATTATGAAGGCTATGCAGGTATTGAAATTCGCGGGCAGTCGTCCCAGATGTTTCCGAAGATGAGCTATTCAATTGAGCTACGCAAAGATAATGTGGCAGACTCGAGTGTAAGCTTGCTCGGGATGCCAGCTGAGAGCGACTGGGTGCTATATGCGCCATATTCAGACAAATCAATGATGCGTAATGCACTTACATTTCATCTGGGAAGTAAGATGGGAGCATGGCAGCCGCGATACCGCTTTTGCGAGGTTTATCTGAACGGGGAATATAGTGGCGTCTACATGCTTATGGAGAGCATAAAGCGGGACAGTAACAGGGTGAATATCAGTAAGCTCAAAGCAGATGAGATTTCAGGAGATGACCTCACCGGCGGATATATAATCAAAGCCGATAAAACCGCTGATCTGTCAAAGGATGAGTATTTCCAGATCTTTCCGTCGATTCACTATTTGAAATCAACGAACTATAAATTCACATACGTCTACCCGAAGTATGATGAAATTGTTCCGGAACAAAGAAATTATGTTATAAAGTACCTCACTGACACTGAGAACAGTATAAACAGCAATTCTTTTTCAGATCTTCAAAACGGATTCAGAAAATATATTGATGTAAAATCTTTCATTGACTTTCAGATAATTCAGGAAATCACAAACAATGTTGACGGGTACCGCTTCAGTGCATTCTTTTATAAAGATAAAGACTCAAAAGGAGGGAAGCTTCGTGCAGGACCGCTCTGGGATTTCGACTTGTGTTACGGCAATGAAGACTACACAGATTTTAATCTGCAAACCAACATCTGGCTTTATTCAAAATTTACTGATGAATACGGAGGAAGAATGCACTGGTGGGCAAGAATGATGCAAGACAACAGCTACAGAAGCGTATTCATAACACGATGGAAGGAACTCAGAAAAGGACCTTTCAGTAACGACTCTGTTATGGCATTTCTGGATAACACCGTCGGATCATTGGGAGAATCTATCGGCCGCAACTTTGAAAAATGGCCGATAATCGGAGAATATGTCTGGCCTAATTATTTTGTCGGTGATACATATGAACAGGAAGTGGATTATCTCAAAGGGTGGCTGACTGAAAGGCTTGATTGGATCGATGCGAACATTATGCTCGCAGATGGCTCAGGCAATGCATCAAAGAAGGACATACTGGTATTTCCTAATCCCGTAAAAGACCGGATGAACTTATATTTTTACTCTGCCGGTATCGAGAAAATCCGCATTGAAATATTTGATTTTCTCGGACAAAAAGTATTTGACAGGGAGGCTTCTTCCAATGGTTTAGGATTTCAATATATTGATCTTGATATTTATCCCGTCAGGTCAGGCTTTTATATCCTTAAGGTAACGCAGGGAGAAAGACTAATAGGAAAGAAGAATGTCATTGTTACTGGCAGGTAGAACTTCTCAAAATAGGTCTGAATCAGCTATTTTTATTACTTTTGAATAAGAAAGCTTAACTGACCATAAAATGAGATTTAAAAGCCTGGTTATTAGTCTTACAATCATTTCATCATACCTTGGCGGATGCAGAAGTCGGAGAAAATGGAAAAACTTCAGGTTCAAATGTACGTCAGCTAGTTGATACGGTTGGTTTTGCACAATATTCGTGGCAAATGGACTCGATAATGGCAAGACTGGACAGGAAGGGATGGAAAAGAACCGAAGGTGCGCCATGGAAATCAGCTATTTGTCCTCATGACGATTACACTTACGTAGGCGAACTTTACCCTGAGATACTTCAAAACATCAAAGCGCCTAATCTTATTCTCATTGGAGTAGCCCATAAAGCTGCCAGCCTTGGGATTGAGGATTCACTTGTGTTCGATAATTTTACTTTTTGGAAGGGTCCATGGAAAAAAGTACCTGTTTCACCGGCAAGAGAAGAGCTTTTTAGCCTGCTACGGGGAAATTACGCAATAAAAAGCGATACCCTTTACAGGGTAGAGCATTCCGTCGAAGCCATGATCCCTTTTCTTCAGTATTTTAACAGGGATATCTCAATTATACCAATTCTGGTGCCGGCAATGGATCCCGGACGTATGCAGGATTGCGGAAAGGCGCTTGCTGACGCAATCCGTATTGTTGCCAGAAGGCACGGGTGGGAGTGGGGAAGAGATTTCGCAATAGTTGTTACAACCGATGCAGTTCATTACGGGAATGAGGACTGGGGAGGGAAAGACATGGCATTTTTAGGATGCGACAGCATAGGCAATACCAAAGCGGCGGAACACGAAAAGGAAATAATAAGGAATTGCCTCATTGGAGCCGTAACGCCTGAAAATATCAGGTTATTCAGCTCATATACTCTGAATCCGGATAATTACAAAGAATATAAGTGGACATGGTGTGGAAGATATAGTGTACCTCTTACACTTAATACCTGTTATTATTTGAATGATTCAAAGCCGCTTAAAGGAGAATTTATAGGTTATTCAACAAGCCTGATACATGATCATATGCCGGTAGACGACATAAGGATGGGAAGGACAGCAATCGCAACTGACTGTCACTGGGTAGGATATGCAAGCATTGGCTACAGATAATTAAATTTTCCGGTTTTAAACCAGGTTAATAATTAAACTGATTTACAAAATGAGAATAAAAAAAATTCTTTACGGTTTTGCAATTTTCTTAGGATTGGCAATTGTTGGAGGATGCATTTATCTTAATTCTTTGCTTCCCATTATTACGGGGTATGCTGCCAAAAACCTATGCTCAGACGTATTTGTTTCAGGCAGGCAGCCTCAGGACGTGGAGTCGGTCGACCTTAACTTTTCCTTCATTAAATTCACAAAGAATGATGTAAACTTTGTAGAAAAGAGTGTTGTAAGCCGGTTCCTCTGGGGCAGATCAAAGGCTATCTACAGGGACGGATTTGGGACTACACTGGTAAAGGATGTTCCTGAAGAAGTCCTTCGCAAGGCTGTTTACCCCGTCGATACAAACCCGGGATACGAACAGGACACAACTGCCTGGCCATTGGGAGATGTTATCCCGGAAACAATTACTACCGGCATCGATAAGATAGCTCTCGGAGAGATTACCAAGAGGGTTATCACCGAAAATGCCTATAATGGAAATGCTTTTGCTTTTATTGTCCTTCATAAAGGTATTCCGGTTGCAGAGGCATATAAGCCTCAGTTCAGCCGGAAAACAAGGTTCATCAGCTGGTCGATAGCTAAAAGTTTTGTAAACGGACTGGTTGGCGTTCTTAACAGAGGGGGAAAGATAGATATATATAAAAAGACAGGCATAAAAGAGTGGGAAAATGATGAGAGAAGAAATATCACTATTAATGATCTGATGCAAATGCAAAGCGGCCTGAAATGGAATGAAGATTACGGCAACAGATCTGATGTAACTGTCATGCTTCATTGTACGGGTGATATGAGTGGCTATGCCATTAAGAAACCACCGGAGTATCCGGCAGGAACACATTCGTATTATTCTTCAGGTTCAGGGAATATCCTCAGCTATCTGATCAGGAAAGAATTTGACAGCGATACTTCGTGCTATGCATTTATTCAGAATAAGTTTTTTAAGAAGATAGGCATAACTGACGCAGTCTTTGAAGTTGATGCTTCGGGCGATTTTGTAGGATCATCTTATCTTTATGCAACAGCCCGAGATTACGCCCGATTTGCATTGTTATATCTGAACGACGGGGTGTTTAACAACGAACGTATTCTCCCTGAAGGATGGGTCGGTTACACTACAACTCCTGCCTCCGACAGCAAAGGTGAATATGGCTCACTGTTTCATCTTAACAGGGGGGGCATATTTCCTTCAGCCCCCGAAAACATGTATATGTGCGAAGGTCACGACGGTCAGGAAATCTTTATACTGCCATCGGAACAGATAGCAGTAGTGATCCTTGGTTATTCGCCAACACCTGACCATGTGATAGATTTTGATAGACTCCTTAAGGACATAGTTGGCACTTTGCGGAGTCATCAATAATTTATAGGAAAAAATCAGCAGCTAAATGTTATGTATTCGCCTATTGAGCTGATGTTATGTATTTCAGTTCTTGTATTATTATTGCTTAGTATAATATCTGCTTTTGCCTGTAGTCTTAATTCTTTGGGATTGCCATAAATACGGGTGTACAGGCCTGTTAATAACTTTCCTGTCAGATCTATATTGTTCACCATTTCGTTGACATTTACCTCTGAATGGTCATAAATGCTTACAGAGACCTGGTAATTGTCATTTTTTGCGGTTAAAAGGATGTTGTTGGGATATTTTACCGAAGACCTGGAACTTACTTTGTCGTTACAACCACTATAATTCAACATCTGAGAATTCAATTACCTTCTTGTCAATTGAGAGAAATAATTTTGAATCCGATTTCTTTGACCTGTCGAAAACAGAAGAATATGAAAGATCAATGTCCTGATGATGCAACCGGCTCCATATAAGTCGACTGACTAGGTATTTTAAACCGCAACCGGGAGGTTTTGACAAGGTCAATATTTCCGGGTACATCTGTAAAATCAACACTGTTATTGGGTGTAATCATACTGCCTTTTACATAAGCTCCTGAAGTCAAATGAGTTCCATGTCAGGACATCCTTTCCTGTCACTTCCTTTCCAAGTACCGTAAGGGGGCCGGTTACATTCTGATTCCAGGAATAGTTTAAGTACAACATTACAAGATCAGAAGAAAACTCAACCTTAACAGAGTCTTCCTTAAAGATTATCCTTCCCTTTGAAAACACAATATCCCGGTCGGAACTGTCAATAACACTAAGCCTGGTTCTGTAAACAAATGATGGAAGGTATTTGCCGGAAGAATCGATTTTCGAATAATGTATCTGCAAAAACGAAATATATCTCTTTCCCAATCTCAGAACATAAACCGTAAGGATCAGATAATCATTTTTTTCTGAAATAATACTGAATAAGAATTTATTATATCCCGACAGGATCATATTGAATTCTCTGCAGATGAAAAACAATATAGCAATTTATGGATAATCTGGTAACCCTGAAACATAATGGATATAATAATGTTCACCATTTATCAACAGTGAAACCAGAGAATATTTCAGCAGGAATTGCATTTTCATCCTAAAAAAACAAGCGTTGATGTAATTATCAATCAGGCAGGTTGGTTTAATGTGACTTTTTGCTAATTTAGGTCCGTTTTAGCTAATTTTTTCTTATAAAACCTTAAGTGCTTAAGATATGAGTGAAAACTTTTCTATCAGTCCGGCCGGTGAAAAATTCCCGCTGCCAAAACCCGAAGATTATAAAAAGGAATTCGAAAGTATTTCAAAAACGTGTAAAAGAAGAAAGGGAAAAGAAACGTGAAATTGTCGTAGTAATGGGAGTCGGCTTTGTCGGTGCTGTCATGGCTGCGATAGTTGCCGATACGGTTGACAAAAAAAGGACAGCCTTCGAAATTTGTGATCGGAATGCAGCGTCCCAGCGCACGAAGTTTCTGGAAGATCCCATTGCTTAACCGCGGTGTTTCTCCTGTAAAGGCGGAAGATCCTGAAGTGGATCCTATGATTGCACGTTGTGTCAATGAGAAGAAAACGCTGATAGCAACCTATACATATGATGTTCTGAAGCTTGCCGATGTTGTTGTGGTTGATGTCCAGTGCGATTATCTTAAAGAGGAACTTGGAAATGTCAGGTCGGGTCAGACTGATATGGCTGCCCTTGAAGCATCACTTCATGTAATTGCTCAACACATACCGGCAAATGCCCTTGTTCTTATCGAAACAACAGTCGCTCCCGGAACAACCGAACAGGTTGCCTATCCGATAATGAAAAAGGAATTTATGAAACGTGGGATAGAATCCGATCCTTTGCTGGCTCACAGCTATGAGAGGGTTATGCCCGGACGTAATTATGTAGCCAGCATCCGTGATTTCTGGAGGGTTTGCAGCGGGATCAATGAAGAAGCAAAAAAGAGAGTAGTGAAATTCCTCAATGAAGTTCTTAATACTGAAAAATATCCATTGACTGTAATGGACCGTCCGATTGAATCTGAAACAGCCAAAATAGTTGAAAACAGCTACCGTGCTACAATCCTGGCTTTTCTCGATGAATGGAGCCTGTATGCCGAACGGAATGGAGTAGACCTGATAAAGGTCATAAAAGCAATAAAAGTGAGGCCAACCCACAGCAATATTATTTTCCCCGGACCTGGAATAGGAGGGTATTGCCTTCCGAAGGACGGCGGTCTCGGGCTCTGGGCTTATAAGCATATTCTTGGTTTTGAGGATGATATCTTCAAGATCACACCAATGGCAATTGACATAAACGACACCCGTGGCCTTCATGTCGGACAGCTGGTACGCGGATGCTCTGCGCAATATGGGCCGGCCGATTGCCGCTGCAGATGTTCTGGTGCTTGGTGCAGCCTATCGTGAGGATGTCGGCGATACCCGCTACAGCGGTTCAGAGATTGTAATCCGCAAACTTACAGAAATGGGTGCTGAAATCAGGGTTCATGATCCTTATGTCGAACACTGGTGGGAATTTGAACAGCAGGATACTTTCCCGGGTGTAGGACAAAGCAAGGCACGGTTCTTCCGCAACCAGGAAAAGCTCAAAGAAATAAGGATTGAACAGGATCTTAACAAAGCCCTAAAAGATGCTGAGGCAGTAATATTTGCAGTTCCTCACAAAGCCTATATTGACCTGGATCCGCGTAAAGTTGTTAAAACAATTGGTCATCCTGCAGCAATTATTGACTGTTTTGGGATACTGACCGACGACAAGATAAGAAGTTATTTCCAGCTTGGCTGTGAAGTGAAGGGACTGGGACGAGGACATATCCAGCGCATCAAGGAAGAAATACGGAAAGGATAAAAATCCGGGAAATAGCCCCTTAACTGATGATTGAAAACGAAGGGTTAAAGCGTGAGATAGGGACGTGGGGTCTTGTTGCCAATTCAGTCAATATCATCATAGGTGCCGGTATCTTTATTTTACCGGTCCTGGTTGCTGAACGACTTGGAACCGGAAGTATTTGGGCATATGTCATTTGCGGACTTTTGATGCTGATGATAATGCTCTGTTTTGTCGAAGCCGGGACCAGGATAACAATAACCGGAGGAGCATATTCCTATATCGAAAAAGCTTTCGGCAGGTATAGCGGATTCCTGACCACTACAATATTCATATTTGGAGCAGCAGTGATGGCAAATGCTGCTGTGGCAAACGGACTTGCCGACACACTCTCTTATTTTATTCCGGCATTTAAAAAGTTGTGGGTCAGAATTATTTTCTTCGCCGTTATGTTCGGCGGGCTTGGTTATTTCAATGTCAGAGGACTCAGCAAAGCCATGGCAATAGTAAAATTCAATACTGTTGCCAAATTGGTCCCGATTCTGATGATCGTTGTTTGCGGCTGGTTTTTTATTAAGGTCATCCGACCTGACGATTACCTCGGTAAATTCAGTGAAGAACATTGGCGAGACATCACTAATACTTCTTTTTGCCTTTGTCGGTGCTGAAACTGCCCTAAACGTCAGCGGGGAAATAAAAAGCCCTGAAAAAACTATCCCTAAAGGGATAATAATAAGCGTTTTACTGGTTGTTGTACTGTACATTTTAGTTCAGGTTGTAGTACAGGCAATTCTGGGTGAATCGATAGCACAACACAGCGATGCACCTCTGGCAGCAACGGCAAAGATAATGTTCGGACCTGCCGGAGCACTGATTGTCATTATCGGTGCGACATTTTCAATGTTCGGTAATATAAGCGGGATGGTATTGAACATGCCCAGGATCCTTTATGCCTGCTGCAAGGGACAGGGTATTGCCGTCACAGTCGCTGGCAAAAATCCATCCTGTATTCAGGACTCCCTACATTGCCGTTATAATCTATTCAGCATTAGGTTTCATCTTTGCATCAATCGGCGAATTTAAACAGCTGGCCATGCTTTCCAGCGCCTCATACCTGCTAATTTACCTGGGAGTGGTTTTATCTGTGATTAAATTCAGGCTGACCGGGAATAAGGAACCAGGATTATACAAGGTTCCCGGAGCATATACTGATACCGTTAGTTTCCGTGCTGGTAATAATCTGGGTGTTGTCAAATCTTCCGGCTGATGAACTTAAAGCAATGGGCGATCTTTGTTCTGGCTGTAAGCTGCAATCTACCTGGTAATGATTCTATTCAACCGGAAAGCAAAAGCCGGGAGAAAGGCTTAAAGCATCTTCAGGATTCTGGGATCAGGATTCTTCTCATTCAAAATACAGCTTGTCCTGCCGCTGTACATAACAGCAATGCAATAATTGCCTGCATCGCATTCAGACCTTGTTATTTCGTTATCCCTGAGTTTATTAATGAAATCGGGATCCTTGATTAATGCCCGGGCGAAGGCTACCAGTTCAAAGCCATGATCAAGCGCTTCGTTTATTTTTTCAAGTGAAAGCAATCCGCCAACATAAACAAGCGGGATCTTCAGGTTACTCCTGAAAAGCATTGCATCGTCGAGAAAATAAGCTTCGGAAAACGGAACCTCTTTCACAAGGAACTTACCGGCGAGGCCGACAAAGCACTTCATAAGCGGGTTTTTAATGTAATGAGCAAAGACTTTAAGTGGCATTGCTCCATGCATCACGTACATTGGCGCTTTGCTGACAAAGCCGCCGCTAAGGACCAATGCATCCGCACCGGATTCTTCAAGCATTTTAGCCGTTTCAATACATTCTTCGGTTTCCATCCCTCCCCGGAAGCCATCCCGCATATTGATCTTTACCAGGACAGCCAGGTTGTTTCCGGCAGCCTTCTTCACTTCGTCCATCACCATCAGCATTAACCTTGCTCTGTTCCCGAGTGTGCCCCCGAATGAGTCTCTTCTTTTATTGGTATATGGGGAAAGGAATTGGCTGATAAGATATCCATGACCTGCATGAACCTCAACAGCATCAAATCCAGCCTCTCTTGCCAGATGAACAGCTTTGCCAAAGTCTTTTACAACATCTTGAATATCAGTATCATTCATTCGTCTGGGGAAAGTTGGTCCATAGAGATTCAGTCGTGCCGAAGGTGCAATTGGACGGGATCCTGCAACCGACCTTTTAGCCATGTTCCCGCAGTGACCGATCTGAATCGAGCATGCCGCACCTTCGTGATGTACTGCATCTGTAATCTTCCTTAGTCCGGCAACAGCTTTTTCATCCAATAACAGCTGGTGGGGGAATGAAAGTGCTGACCTGTCGACAGCAGCATATGCTACCGTTGTCATTCCGATCCCGCCGGCCGCAACAGAATGATGATAATTTAACAGATCTTCCGATGGAAGATTTCCCGGACAAATTCCTTCAAAAGCTGCTGACCTGATCGATCTGTTCCGGAGAGTTATCGGGCCAAGTTTGAAAGGGGAGAAGAGCTTACTTATGGATGAAGTCATTTTATGTTTTTTAATAATAAATATAAGGGTTTTTCACAAGAACTGTTTTACGGATTTTTTGCACTTACAGATTTTAAAATGCCATTGTAATACGTTGTTATTTAATCAAAAATATAAATATATTTGATCAGGGCACATACTTATTTACTGACGGGTTTCTTGACTTTATAAATATGATATGAAACTTAACCAACTGATCTCCATCGCTACGGGTATAATGTTTTTTACATTGGCTCCTGCTAACGCGCAGGTTAAACCTGAGCGCCAGTGGCCAGCATACAGGGGTTATATGTCATCAGGTGTTCTGGACGATGCAAATCTTCCTGAAACATTTAATCCTGAGAAATCAATTAACATAAAATGGAAAATTGCTTTACCCGGACTTGGTCATTCAAGTCCGGTAATCTGGGATGACAAGCTCTTCGTTACTACCGCTGTAAGCCTGGCGGATAACAAAGGGATTAAAACCGGGATTTTTGGCGATGGTATGCCCGTACCTGACAGTTCAGTCCATGACTGGAAAGTCTATTGCATCGATAAATACACCGGAAAAACAATCTGGGAAAGGACCGCTTACACAGGAGTGCCCAAAATAAAACGGCATCCAAAATCCACTCATGCAAATCCCTCTGTAGCAACAGATGGTAATTATGTGGTTGCTTTTTTTGGTTCTGAGGGATTGTATTGTTATGACTTTGCAGGTACATTGGTCTGGAAAAAGAATTTCGGGATATTAAAGGCTGTTGCTTTCGATTTGCCAGCTGCTGAATGGGAGTTTGCAAGCTCTCCGATTATCTATAATGGTGTTCTTGTTATCCAGTGCGATGTTCTGGAAAACTCATTTCTGGCTGCCTTTGACCTTAAATCAGGCAAAGAGCTATGGAAAGTAAAAAGAGATGACCATCCCTGCTGGAGCACTCCGAATATTTACAGGAATGGGGGTAAGACCATTATTGCGGTGAACGGTTATAAACATCGCGGCGGTTATGACTTTGAGACCGGGAAAGAAATCTGGAGGATGTCGGGTGGGGGAGATGTTCCGATACCAACTCCAATAATCGGTAAAGATCTTATCTATTTCAACAGTGCGCATGGGACAAGTTCGCCCATTTTGGCTGTTAAAGCCGATGAATGATATCTGCCTCACAGCGCCGGCTATTACAGAAGGAATGATATTCTTCAGGACCCAGAAATATCTCATTGCAGTGGGTAAATGATTAAAGCCCTGGCCCAGGCAGATATCAAACAGCAAGAGCAGGAAGCAAAATAAGTATAAGACTGAAAATCTCCTTTGACATAAAATCATTTCCGATATGATCCTTTCAGCTCATATCTGATTTTATGTCAACCAGCTGAGCTGGGCGGAGATTTTCTAATGTTTTCCTATAATTAATATTATGTAAAATAGAACTTTTTTAATTTAACTCCGACAGGATTAAGAATTCAGGAACCTGGTCTCCTATCTGGTTAAAGATCAAAATGCAGATTGGTTATAGTCCAAGATAATATCCTATCAGATCGGGTTCTGTGCTGTCGAGCATCGGCAGACTTGGAATTATATAATGGTTAATGTCAGGATCAGATATAGCTCCCCAGATTGATGTTCTTACAAATTTATATCCGTTTCGCTGCGCTGCAGCGATTATTTCCGGATCACCTGCGCCGTCTCCAAACGGCAGCGACAAAACGGATACGATTCCGTGAGTATGTTTTTCAATAAGCTTTCTGGATTCTCCAAGCTCATAATCGAGATAAGCATTATACTCCGAATCATTTGCGAATCCGGCTTTGTTATCAAAAAGATACTGATGTGAACATGTGTGTGAACCAAATATAAATGGCCGTTCTCCTCCGGGCAAAACATAATTGCCCATATCTTCAACTTCATCCCATGTCATAAACGAATCATGATCCATCATTGAAGTCCATAAAAAGAATGTTGCTTTCATCCTGTATTTCAGAAGCAATGGCCTTACCAGTGTATACCATGATTGATCGCCATCATCAAATGTTATTATTGCTGAATTTCCCTCCGGCATATTGCCTGATCTCTGACAAAGTTTCTAAATCATTGAATGTCAGTATTTTAATCTTATTTTCTTTAAGGTATTTCAAATCCTTTTCAAGATTATCATACACTTCGTTCATACAGATTGCCGGCCTCCCCTTTTACGATCCTGTGATACATAAGAACGATAATCTTCCCTTCGTTACCAGGCAATTGATCCTCATCCCGGGAACATCCGGCAGATGCCATAATGAAAATCAGCAGAGAGAAAATAATCAGCCTTCGCATGGGTTCTTACTGTTTATCTGCAGGTTTGGGAAGTTCATATTGTGAAAAAAGCCTTCCCAAATGATGGAAAGGCTTTATCTTTAACGTAAATTATTTTATAATGTTATAAGTTACCTGCAATAATTTCATACTATATTTTATTGCTGTTCAAGCTTATCGAGCTTAGCCTTGATATCATTGTATTTATCAGTCATTTTAAGTCTGTAATAAAGTTCCTTCAGACTTCTCATTGCAAATGTATCATTTGCTTTCAGTTCGTTTGCTTTTTCCATATATGGAAGGGCTTTTGCAAAAATTGCCATTGCTTCTTCTATTGCTGCATTGTATTTATTCACATCCATAATGTCGTTTGCTTTAACGAACATATCAGAAGCCTTGTTGATATATGCTGCACCCAGTCCATACTCGCTGTCGTAAAGATCCGATTTCAGTTCAACTGATTTTGTAAGATCCACTATTGCAAGATCATATTTATTCTGATTCAGGTAAATAATACCTTCTGCAAAATAAAGGCTGTAATTCCCGGGTCATCAGCTTTTGCAATTTCGAGGTATTTCAGTGCTTCATCGTTCTTTCCTGATTTGATATAAAGATCGATAAGCTGCAAATTAATGTTTTTGTCGCCGGGGAATTTATCAGGGAGGCTTTTAAGAAGGCTTTCAGCTTTCAGTGTGTCGCCCATTTCCATATAACTCTGTGAAATCTGGTAATAAGGTGTAACGCCCAGATATTTCATGTCAGCGCATTTTTGAAAGTACTTAATTGCATCGTCATATTTGCTTGAGTTCATTGCGGCAAGACCTGCATTATAATACATTCCGGTATCGGTAATACCAACATATTTATCGCTTTCAGTTATCTTAATCTGAGTCTCAAATGATTTCAATGCACCTGCATAATCCTTGGCTTCAAACTGAGCACCACCCTGAGAATACAGATCAAGTGCCAGATTGTTATAGATCATGCTTGTTATAATCTTCTTTTTCGTTGTCACCCTTGGTATCGAGTTCCATTGCTTTTTCATACGCATTGTATGCGTCACCCAGAGGGTCGGTATAGAATGCCTTGAACTTGGGGTTATCCGATTTAAAAACAGCCTGGCAAAGCTTTCCCTTTGCAAAAAATGTATTAAACCAGTTACTTGTCTTTGGGTCTGTCATTGCCTGATCAATTGCGTCCTTAGCTTTATCCAGGGTCCCCTGTTCAATAAAACTCAGAGCACTCGTAACCTTGCCCTTCTGGGCAAAAGCACCTAAAGAAATAATAATCACTGCAGTCAGCAGAAACAACTTTTTCATAATTATAATTTGGTTAAAATGTCATTAATAATTTTTCAAATTTAAAACATTACTTCCTAATCTTCAAATTCTTTGCCAATTTCCTTTTCAGTTTGAGGATTTTGTGCATCATCAGGGATTTCTGGGGTTTCCTCATCCTCATTTACAAAGACGCTTGCTACCGAAGCAATGATATCATTCTCTTTAAGATTGATGAGCCTTACTCCCTGTGTAGCCCGTCCCATTACCCTTAGAGCCGAAACCGGACTCCTTAAGATATTCCCAAACTGGGTTATTATCATAAGATCATGATTATCAGTTACATCCTTTAATGCAATCAATGATCCTGTCTTTTCCGTTATATTGATAGTCTTTACGCCTTTTCCTCCCCTGTTTGTAATACGGTAAGCTTCGATATCAGATCTTTTTCCATAGCCTTTTTCAGAAACTACCAGAATATCTTTTTCCTTGCTTTCTATGGTGATCATGCCAACAACAAAATCGGATACTTCATCTGCAAGTCTGATACCTCTTACACCGGATGCAGTCCTTCCCATTGGTCTTACCTTTGCTTCAGGAAAACGGATTGCCCGGCCGGATTTGACAGCCAGCATAATATGATGTTTTCCGTTTGTCATCCTTGCTTCAAGAAGCTCATCGCCTTCCCTCACTGTAATGGCATTTACACCGTTTGTGCGCGGCCTGGAATATGCTTCAAGGGAAGTTTTTTTGATGATGCCCTTAGTAGTGCAAAGCACAATGAAATTATTGTTTATGTAATCGGAATCACCAAGATTCTTTACGTTGATAAAAGCTCTTACATTATCATCAGGGTCAATACTTATAAGGTTCTGCATCGCCCTGCCCTTGGATACTCTTGAGCCTTCAGGGATATTATATACTTTAAGCCAGTAGCATTTTCCTTTTCTTGTGAAGAAGAGCATGGTATTATGCATGGTTGCAATGTACAGATGTTCAATAAAATCCTCATCCCTCGTGGACCCTCCCTTTGCACCCGTTCCTCCCCTGTTCTGGCGCCTGAATTCTGTAAGCGGAGTCCTTTTAATGTAACCCATATGTGAAATGGTAATCACCATCTCCTCATCTGCATAGAAATCCTCGGGATTGAATTCTTCTGCATTTGGAACAATTTCAGTACGCCTTTTGTCGCCATACTTCTGTTTTATCTCAAGAAGCTCATCCTTTATGATTTTCATCTGAAGATTGGCATCAGCCAGAACACTCTTCAGGTACTCGATCAATATCATCACTTCCTTATACTCATCCCTTAGCTTTTCCTGCTCAAGACCGGTAAGCTGCCTAAGTCGCATTTCCACGATTGCCCTGGCCTGCACATCCGAAAGTTTGAACCTTTCCATGAGCCTTTCCCTGGCTTCATCGGGAGTCTTTGATGCTTTTATTATTGCAATTACCTCATCAATATTGTCACTGGCAATGATCAATCCTTCAAGGATATGGGCACGTTTCTCTGCCTGATTCAGGTCAAACCTGGTCCTTCTGAGAATCACCTGGTGCCTGTGTCTCACAAAATGATCGATGAGATCCTTTGTGCTTAGGGTCTTCGGACGCCCTTTAACCAGAGCAATATTATTAACATTGAAGGATGTCTGAAGTGATGAGAACTTATAAAGATTATTCAGGACAACATTTGCGCTGGCATCTTTCTTCAGGATTATCACGACACGCATTCCATTGCGGTCCGATTCATCATTAATATAAGATATACCCTCAAGTTTTTTCTCATTTATCAGATCGGCGATCCTGCGGATCATCTCCGCCTTGTTCACCATATAGGGTATTTCGTTTACAATGATGCATTCACGCCCGGAATGGGTTAATTCAATTTCTGTTTTTGCCCTGAGTACAATCCTGCCTCTTCCGGTTTCAGCTGCATCCCTGATGCCCTGCTCACCATAAATTATTCCGCCTGTCGGGAAATCCGGCCCTTTAATAAAGCCAAGTAACTCATCAGTAGTAATGTTCCTGTTATCGATGAAAGCAATAGTTGCATCTATGATCTCCGTAAGGTTGTGGGGAGGCATATTTGTTGCCATCCCGACTGCAATTCCCGAAGCGCCGTTCACCAGGAGAATAGGTATCCTGGTGGGCAACACGACTGGTTCCGAAAGTGAATCATCAAAATTCGGCTGAAAATCAACAGTTTCCTTATCAATATCCGCAAGCGTTTCCTCAGCAATCTTCGTCAGCCTGGCTTCGGTATACCTCATTGCGGCCGGGCTATCACCGTCGATAGAGCCAAAGTTTCCCTGTCCGTCAACAAGCGGATATCTAAGCGACCATACCTGGGCCATTCTAACCATTGCATCATACACTGATGTATCTCCATGGGGATGATATTTTCCGAGAACCTCCCCTACTATCCTTGCCGATTTTTTATATGGTCTGTTTGATAGAACTCCCAGCTCCGACATGCCGAAAAGCACTCTGCGATGGACCGGTTTTAGTCCGTCCCTGACATCAGGCAATGCTCTCGACACTATCACCGACATTGAATAGTCGATGTATGCCGACTTCATCTCTTCCTCTATGTTTACCTGGATGACCTTCTCTCTCTCTGACATAAACATTTATTAATTAAATAGATATGAATTACTTTTTTGTGAAATGATTCGATTACGAAATTAGTTATAATTATGTTATTTTTGCTAATTCAAAAGGTGACTTTTTAACATTAATTGTTTATAATTGGGCATGAAAATTGCCATATATACTTTGTTTTAAAATTTAACTTTGAAATAAGCACGATAAGCCCTTTTGTCTGGAAAAACTGACAGAATGGCTGGGGGAACTAAACTTCCAAAAAGAGGAGAATTAATAAAATGGATTCACAATTTTCACAAAGAGTAAAAGATATTCTGGGATACAGTAAGGAAGAAGCTATAAGACTGGGTAACAGCCATATAAGCCCTGAACATCTGTTTCTTGGGATTCTAAGGGACGGAGAAGGCGTTGCAGTTGAGATCCTTCTGAATCAGGGGATTGATCTTCTGGTTCTTAAAGGATCGCTTGAAAAGAGCATCAGGGTTGAAAGTCCGGTTTCCGTTGCCGATCATGAGGTAATACCATTGTTAAGAAGTACCGAGAGGATACTGAAACTTGTTTACCTTGAAGCTAAGGCATTGAAAAGCAATACAATAGATTCTGAACACCTTTTGCTGGCAATTCTTAAGGATGAGAATACCCTCGTTACCCGGTTCCTTTCAGAGCTGGATGTTGACTATCAGTCGGTAAGAAAAGCTGTGGAAGCAAGCACACCTAATGCCAAGGCTGATTTCCCTCGTGAAGAAGATGACGAAGGGCAGGTATTCGGCGGACCCGGAAAAGGTCAGTCATCATCAGCTTCCAAAGCCTTCATCGGATACACCGGTGCTGGATAACTTCGGTATCGATCTTACAAAGGCTGCTGAAGAGGGACATCTCGACCCTGTTGTAGGCCGTGAAAGGGAGATTGAACGCCTGGCTCAGATACTGTCAAGGAGGAAAAAGAATAACCCGGTGCTTATTGGCGAACCGGGAGTCGGCAAATCCGCAATAGCTGAAGGTCTCGCACTTCGCATTACCCAGAAGAATGTATCAAGGGTCTTATTCAACAAAAGAGTTGTTGCACTTGACGTTGCTTCAATTGTTGCGGGCACAAAATACCGCGGACAATTTGAGGAGAGAATGAAAGCTATTCTCAATGAGTTGTCGAAAAATGATAATATCATCCTTTTTATCGATGAAATTCATACGATCGTCGGAGCTGGCGGCGCAACAGGTTCGCTTGATGCAGCCAATATGCTCAAACCGGCACTTGCACGCGGTGAGATCCAGTGCATAGGTGCAACCACTCTCGATGAATATCGTCAGCATATTGAAAAGGACGGCGCCCTCGAAAGGAGATTTCAGAAAGTGCTCGTTGAACCGACATCAATAGACGAAACGATCCATATACTCCATAATATCAAGGAGAGATATGAAGAACATCATAATGTAATTTACACCGATGAAGCAATCGATGCATGCGTGAAGCTTACAAACCGGTACATCTCTGACAGGCATCTTCCTGACAAGGCTATTGATGCACTCGACGAATCCGGTTCACGAGTTCATATATCCAATATTGTAGTTCCTGAAAAGATCCTTTCCCTGGAGAAACAGCTGGAGGACACTAAAAAAGAAAAGATGACGGCAGTTAAGAACCAGAATTTTGAAAAGGCCGCCAGCTTCCGCGACAGGGAAAAAGACCTTATGGACATGATTGAACTCGAAAAGAAGAAATGGGAGAAAGAGCTTGCTGTAAACCGTGAAACAGTTGATGCTGATAAGGTTGCAGAAGTTGTCGCTATGATGACAGGTGTCCCTGTGCAGAGAATTGCCCAGACCGAAGGAACCCGTCTCCTTAAAATGGCCGATGAACTAAAGGGAAGCGTTATCGGGCAGGATGAAGCCATCCAGAAAGTTGTGAAATCAATCCAGAGGAACAGGGCTGGTCTGAAAGATCCGAATAAGCCCATCGGAACATTCATATTCCTTGGCCCCACGGGTGTCGGCAAAACCCAACTGGCAAAAGTGCTTGCGAAATTCCTGTTCGACACTACCGATAATCTCGTGAGGATCGATATGAGTGAATATATGGAGAAATTCTCTGTTTCAAGACTCGTTGGAGCGCCTCCGGGATACGTTGGGTATGAAGAGGGAGGACAACTTACTGAAAAAGTAAGAAGAAAACCATATTCGGTTGTGCTGCTCGATGAGATCGAAAAGGCACATCCCGATGTGTTTCATATACTCCTTCAGGTGCTTGACGAAGGCCAGCTCACTGACAGTCTCGGACGCCGGGTAGATTTCAGGAACACTATCGTTATCCTGACTTCAAATATTGGAACAAGACAGATTGCAGAATTTGGCCATGGCGTGGGTTTTGATACCAGCATCAGGAAAGCAACAAGGGATGAACAGACAAAAAGCATCCTTCAGAAGGCGCTTCAAAAGACATTTGCACCTGAATTCCTTAACAGAATCGACGATGTTATAATGTTCAATTCGCTTGGCAAAGAAGAAATCAACAAAATCATTGACCTTGAGCTGAAAGGCCTGTACGAAAGAGTCAAATCGCTTGGCTATCAGCTTAAGATTGCAACGCCGGCGAGAGACTTTATTGCTGAAAGAGGTTTTGATGCAAATTATGGTGCCAGGCCGCTGAAACGTGCTATTCAAAAGTATCTGGAAGATCCCATGGCTGAAGTTCTTATCAAGGCAAACCTTAAAGAGGGAGATACAATTAGCGTGGGGTTCAACAATGTGAAATCTGAGATTAAAATAAAGATCCAGAAGAAAAAAGTGATTGAGTCGCCTCCTGCTGGGGTTGTCTAGGAGTGAGTTTTTTCATTCAACAGGTTTTCCTGACAAATCAAATTCCGTAGCTTCAGTAATCAGGATATTGTAGAAGTTTCCCGGCTTGAGATCATATACTGTACTGATGAGTATCTCCTGATCGACTTCAGGACTGTCGTATTCGCTTCTTCCTATGAAAAACTCACCCTCCCTCCTGTCGATGACTGTTTTTAGAATTGTCCCGATTCTCTTTGAATTCAGCTCTGCTGAAATTGATTGCTGAATTGCCATCAGCTCTGAGACCCTTGATTTTTTGACTCTTTCAGAAACATTGTCTTCATAATTTTCCCATGAAAAGGTGCCTTCTTCATGAGAGTATGAAAATACTCCGAGCCTGTCAAACCGGAACCCTGAAATGAACTGGCGGAGTTCAGAGTACTCCTTTTGTGTTTCGCCGGGATGTCCGGCTATCAGTGTTGTCCTGATTGCAGCTTCTGGCAATTCAAGTCTCAATGTATCCAGCATATTCCTGGTTTCCCTTTCATTGTGCGACCTTCTCATTAACCGGAGCATTTTATCGGAGATATGCTGTACCGGGATGTCGATATAGCGGCAAATTCTTGGATTTTCCCTGATCAGCGGGATCAGATCCATCGGAAAGTTAGCCGGGTAGAGGTAATGGAGCCTTATCCACTCAAATTCCCTGATTTTAAGCAGTTCAGAAACAAGTTCACATAATTTTTGCTTTCCATCGATATCGATACCATAATAGCTAAGATCCTGTGCAATAAGTATCAGTTCCTTGACCCCCGCCCCTGCAAGGTATTCAGCTTCAGAAAGAAGTTCATCCATCGGACGGGAAATATACTTTCCCCTGATGGAAGGAATAGCACAAAAGGCGCAGGTCCGGTCACAGCCCTCCGATATCTTTAAATATGCATAATGACCGGGACTTGTTATTATCCGTTCAGGCGAAAATCCCTTTGAAGGTTTGATTCCCAGTTCCTCCAGCATCTCATGTATATTGCTGATGCCGAAGTATTTCTTTACCTCCGGGATCTCGCTCTTTAAAGCAGACATGTATCTTTCGGCCAGGCAGCCCATTACGTATAGGTTTTCGACTGTGCCCGCCTTGTTTGCCTTAATGAAACGCATTATTGTGTCAATGCTTTCTTCCTTAGCATCATTTATGAATCCGCAGGTATTGATTATTACCGTATCTGCATTCATCTCTGATGGATCATAAACAACTGAATAGCCTCCTGCCTCGATCTGACGCAGTAGCTTTTCAGAATCGACAGTATTCTTTGAGCAACCCAGGGTTACTATATTTATTTTTTTTGATTGTGGGCCTCTCCCCAACCCTTCTCCAGTGGAGAGAGGGGCTTTAGATTCTCCCTTGCTCCCTCCGGGAGCATGTGAATAGAGGGGGTCAGGTATCTGGATCTTCATGACTTTTCAGTTGTAAACAGAGAATCCACGAATTCATATGGATTGAATATCTGGAGGTCAGTCAGTTTCTCGCCAAGGCCGATGTATTTAACGGGGATTTTAAACTGGTCAGAAATGCCGATAACAACACCACCCTTTGCCGTCCCGTCGAGTTTTGTGATTGCCATAGCGGTGACATCGGTTGCGGCAGTAAACTGTTTTGCCTGTTCAAATGCATTTTGCCCTGTTGACCCGTCAAGCACCAGGAGAACCTCATGAGGTGCTTCGGGGATGACCTTTTCGATAACGCGCTTGATCTTCGACAGTTCCGCCATCAGGTTGGCTTTGTTATGAAGCCTTCCTGCAGTATCGATAATTGCTACATCATATTTGCCGGCTACAGCAGATTTCACTGAGTCAAAAGCCACTGATGCCGGATCTGAGCCCATCTGCTGCTTAATCACCTGAACCCCTGCCCTGTCGGCCCATATCTGCAGCTGATCGATAGCTGCTGCCCTGAAAGTATCTGCGGCCCCAAGGAGCACTTTCTTCCCTGCTGTTTTATATTGATGGGCAAGTTTTGCAATTGTTGTCGTCTTGCCTGATCCGTTGACCCCTACTACCATTATTACATATGGGCTTGAAGGAAATACAACCGAAAAATTAGGTTCTTCAACCGAAGTATTTTTTTCAAGAAGAGAGACAATTTCCTCCCTGAGTATTTTGTTTAGCTCGCTGGTATTCAGGTATTTGTCCTTTGCCACCCTGGTTTCAATCCGTTCAATGATCTTAAGGGTTGTAGAAACGCCAACGTCCGATGAAACCAGTGCTTCCTCCAGGTTGTCAAGCACCTCTTCATCAACTCTTGACTTTCCGACAACTGCGCGCGAGATCTTTGAAAAAACACTCTCTTTTGTTTTTTCAAGTCCTTTGTTCAGGATCTCTTTTTTCTCCTTGCTACCGAAACCGAGCCAGCCCATGAATGATTTAAATTATTGAAGGACAAATATAAAAAAAGCTCTCTTCAGCATCGAAGAAAGCCCTTGATATCTTAATTACTTGATATATATTATTTCTTGTTGAAAAAATCCTTAATATGGTCATTATGAACGACTTCTTCTTTAAACTGGTATGAACCTGTTTTGCTTGATCTCGTCATTTTGATGCACTTGGTAAATGACTTACCTGTTCCTGTTTTTAGTGTTGCAACTACTTTCTTTGCCATGGTTTGATCTGTTTACTTTATTTCTCTGTGAAGTGTATGCTTCTTAAGAATTGGATTGTATTTCATCCTTTCCATCCGGTCAGGAGTGTTTTTCCTGTTTTTAGTGGTGATGTACCGTGATGTTCCGGGCATACCGCTTTCCTTATGTTCGGTGCATTCCAGAATAACCTGCTGCCTGTTCCCTTTTGCCTTCTTTGCCATTTTCCGTACTGATAATTAGTAATTCAAAATATAACCCTTTTCCTTTGCTTCCTTAAGAACGGCGGTGAGTCCCTTCTTATTTATATTACGCATCCCTGAGGTTGAAACTTTAAGCGTTATCCATCGTTGTTCTTCCGGCAGATAATATCTTTTAGTAAAAAGGTTAGGGTAAAATTTCCTTTTAGTTCTTCTTTTTGAGTGCGATACATTATTTCCTATTACCGCTTTCTTCCCTGTAACCTGACAAATCTTTGACATTTATTTGCTTATTACTTCTATATTAGAGTATGTCTTTTTGAAACGAAGCGCAAAATACGTGATTTTTATCTGATTAACCAAATAATCGCATCAATTTTTTTCAACCGGTCACGAAATCTCAGTTTATCCCTTAATTATCTGTTTTCTCAGCAGGTTAAGCGCCACAAATGAGAATCGTGTAATATTTAATATCCTGTCCATCCCGTAAGTGTGTTTTTCTGCGACAGTGCCTGAATGTGAAGAGACTGCGATCCAGAGAGTTCCTACGGGTTTTTCATCAGTTCCGCCATCGGGCCCGGCAATTCCGGATGTGGCAACAGAATAATCGGCATTGAAAAGAGCCCTGGAGTTCTCTGCCATGCTTCTCACAACCGGTTCGCTTACAGCTCCTTCCCTTTCAATTAATACCGTCGGAATTCCCAGTAATCCTGTCTTGATGCTGTTGTCATACGCGACAACGGAACCCTTAAAGTACGAGGAACTTCCGGGAATGGTGGTTATCAGATGAGCAATGTTCCCTCCGGTGCAGCTTTCCGCAGTGCAGACTGTCTTCTTATTTGCTACCAGAAGTTTGCCGGTGACTGCTTCGAGCGATTCTTCATTTTCACCGTAGATCAACTCAGGTATAATTGAATATAGTTTTCCGACGTGCTTATCTATAAGGACAGACACATTTTCATAGCTCTTTCCGGTACCGGTTAGTCTCAGTTTATTTATCCCGGAAGATGGCAGGTAAGCGAGCTTAATATCAGCCGGAAGCAAAGCCTCAAATTCAACAAGAAGTTCAGCAAGCTGTGCTTCAGAAGTACCATATGTCATTATATTTCTATGAATTATAACCTGTGATGTGAAGCGTTTCTTTAACATTGGAAGGACGTGCTCACCCATGATATATTTCATCTCATAAGGAACTCCGGGCATTGAAATGAAAATAGTTCCATTCTTCTCAAACCACATTCCGGGTGCAGTTCCGGCTGCATTTGTTAGTACCGTGCACGTTTCAGGAACATCAGCCTGTTTTCTGTTGTTCTCATTCATCGGAAAATTCCGTCTGGTCATCATCTTTTCAATCATGGTGAGGACCTCGTTATTCATTACAAGACGGGTATTAAAGAATTCACAGAGAGCGGCTTTGGTAATATCATCGCTGGTTGGTCCGAGTCCTCCGGTAATAATAACCACATCGGTTTTTCCAAGTACATCAGTCAGCGCTTTCAGAATATCAATCGTGTTGTCATGAATGGATATTTTTCTCTGGATATCGAAGCCTGCAAGGCTTAGTTCAGTTCCGATCCAGGCTGAATTTGTATCTATGGTCTGTCCTATAAGAAGCTCATCTCCTATTGTTATTATTTCTGCTTTCATCATTTTTTTACCTGAAGATTAGCATCAAATGTAAGGATTTAAGGCAAACTGTAATAAATGAATTAACCATTGATGACCACAGATGTACACAGAGAAGTTACGGAGTAAAATCTCGTTCGACTAAATCGTGTCACTCCGTGAACTCCGTGTTAATAAAGATCTTTGCGGCTTATTTAATCGGGCTGAATTCCTTTATTTCGTAGTAATCAGCCTTGTTCCCGGAACAATCGATTGTTTTTGACCCTATCGTGATTCTGGCCTTAATCGGGAAGACGGTATTTTCAGTCAGTTCCAAAGAAGGGATTCTTTCTGTTTTGATGGTATCCGAACCAACTCTTATCACCCATCCCCAGCAGCAGTAGCACTTTTCAAGAACAAATCCAACAACCTGAGCATCAGTAGTACAGTTGGTCCAATCAACCTCCTTGTGGCAGGAAAAGTAAAGTATGGATATAAAAACTATAAATATTATCTTTTTCATAAATTCAACCTGATTTAAATCTGTAAATACTCAGTTAAAAAGTAAAATAACAACATATTGTGTTAAATACGGATGAAGTCTTAAATACTATCTGCCAATGCCCTGAATTTTGTTTACTTCCCTCGATTTTACCAGCAATAATCTGTCTGATTTGTTTAATGTAAAATAATTATCGTAAACATAAATTTCATCGTGGAGGTGGAAATCACCCCAGACAATTACTATCGACCTAATATAGTGTTCATAATAATCATTAAACTCATTTATTTCGGATCTCAGTACTTTAGTATGCCAAAACCCTGTTGAACCGTTACTCCACAGGTATTCGACAAGTTCTTTTACATTTCCCGGATTTAAGTCTCCATTATATTTCCCTACAATTGTGTCGGATATACTGAACTTGTTTATCACAGGCTGAAAATAACCGGTTTTATGTACTCTTGAATATAAAACATCACGGGCATACTTAGCATTTTTCCTTTTGAATTCAAAGAATTTTTCTGTTTCCCTTTCAGCTATAACTTCCCTGTTATCGGAACTATATTCATTTGATTTATCGGACCAAATCCTGGCTTCATTTTTGTCGCTGGTGTTCAGTTCAATCCATACTTGGTCCCGTTCTGTAAGAGGCTTTATGCTCACAGTATTCTCATAGTAAATTGAACCTGTATCTATTACCTCATGATAAAAGCCTTCGGGATATAGAAAGTCAGCATCATATGCTACCTCAAGAATTTGTTCTTCTTCAGGGGTTCTGATGACCTTGTCTTCATCACAACTTAATGTGAGAACTAATAACAACACTGCAAACAGATAGGGTTTCATAGCTCAAGTGTGGTAATAAAATATGGTTCTGCCATCAGATATTGGCAGGAATTGTTTTGGTGTTAATATTTTCACAACAAAAATTAAGCCAGTTTGAAGGACAAATTTCGAATAAAAAAGACCCGCCATCGCTTAAGCTATGGCGGGTAAGAGCGGGAAAGGGGTCTCGAACCCCCGACCCTCAGCTTGGGAAGCTGATGCTCTACCACTGAGCTACTCCCGCATTAAATTTCGAATTTTCGATTTCGGATTTACAGTTGCTAATTTAAAAATAAATCCGAAATCTCTCAATCTCCAATCCGAAATAATGGCGTGAGCCTCCAATGGGACTCGAACCCACGACCTGCTCATTACGAATGAGCTGCTCTACCAACTGAGCTAAGGAGGCAAAATCGATGCAAATATAGAAATTCATTCCAATTTTGCCAGCCGTGAAAGAAGCGGGGGATGTGAATAATGGAAAAAAACATAAGCCGGATGCGGCATCATATTCGACAGATTCTTGACAGAAAGTTTTTTCAAAGCTTCAGCAAGATATTTTGGTTCATAATTAACACGAACAAACTTGTCAGCTTCGAACTCATTCTTTCTGGATAAATAATTTGTCGCAAGCCCGATCAACAATGACAACGGACTATAAAGTATTCCGAAGACAATAAGCCCCAGGTGGAAACTGGGAGTCTCCGCTCCCAGTGCTCTCGAAAGCATAGGGCTGTCAACTATCAATGAAAAAAGGAATAGCATCAGCCCTGTCAGGATAACTGACAAAATCAGGCCGCGAAGCACATGTTTCTTTTTATAGTGTCCGATCTCATGCGCCAGAACAGCAACTATCTCTTCGTCAGAAAACTCCTTTATAAGAGTATCAAAAAGGACAATCCTTTTTTTCGGGCCGAAACCAGAAAAATATGCATTTGCTTTGGTGCTTCTCTTCGAGCCATCGATCAGATAAATATTCTTCAGCCTGAATCCTGTCTTTTGTGCAAAGGCTTCAATTTTCTTTCTCAGCGGGCTATCCACAAGGGGCGTCTGCTTATTGAAAAGAGGTACAATCCACTGCGAATAAAACAAGTTTACTATAATTGAGAAAAGCGTTATGAGTCCCCACGCATAAAGCCAGAATCCCTTTCCGGTTTTATAGTAAAGCCAGGTTATCAGACCCAGCACGGGAATACCAACTATCAAAGCTATAAACCATGACTTTATATGATCAGTAATAAATGTCCTGACAGTCATTGTATTAAATCCGTGCTTCTTTTCAATTACGAAGGTGTCGTACCAGCCGAAAGGCATGTTCAGGAATTCTGAACCAAAGCCTATAATGCCAAAGAATATAAGTGCAATAGCGACAGACTGGCTGCTTATCGACCGGGCAATATTATCGACTGATGCAAAGCCTCCAGCAATGATCATTATAAGGATAATGGCAAGATTGTACGAGGATGACCAGAATGAGAGCCACTTATTGTCCTTTTCGTACAACTGCGTTTTCCTGTATTCTTCCTCGTCACAGATGCCCTTCAGCTTTTCAGGAACCTTCTCTGACCGCATGGTTGCATTCAGGTGTTCGAGGTACCTCTCGAGCAAAAAGCCGACAACCGGAATAAACAGGATCAGAAAAAAAACGAAGTTATGCATTGGAAATCAAGGGCTTTTAAAAAAAAGAAGCAGGGCGCCTGTTTAAAATAAGTGTGGAATAAATATGTCTCGCTGCATTTCCTCGTGCTATAAGGATAGGCACCCTGCGGTAATGCAAATATAATAATTTTTTTAAGTTAACATACCTCCGCATACATGAATTGTTTGTCCGCTTATGTAAGATGAAAGATCTGAAGCAAGAAATAAAGCTGTATTTGCCACATCCTCAGGGGTTCCACCACGTTTTAAGGGTATCCTGCTTATCCATTCACTTTTTACATCAGGAGGTAAATTTTCTGTCATATCAGTAAGGATAAACCCTGGGGCAATTGCATTACATCTTATATTTCTTGAACCAAGTTCCTTGGCAACACTCTTGGTAAATCCCAGTATACCGGCCTTGGAAGCCGAGTAGTTGCTTTGTCCGGCATTCCCCGACACTCCTACAACTGAACTCATGTTAATTATTGAACCGCTTTTCTGTTTCAGCATGGTCTGAAGCACAGCCTTTGTCAGATTAAATACCGATTTAAGATTCACCTGAATAACAGCATCCCACTGATCCTCACTCATTCTCATCAGGAGCGCATCTTTTGTAATTCCGGCATTATTCACAAGTATATCTATTTTACCGAAATCATTAACTATTTCATTCACAACCTTCTGCGAATCCTCAAAATTTGATGCATTTGAAACGTAGCCCTTAACCTTTGCGTTATGGACTTTAATTTCATCTACAGTATTAATGAATTCCTCATCCTCAAAAATGTTCGTAATGGCAATGCTTGCACCTTCGTTCGCAAATTTCTGTGCGATTGCCTTTCCTATCCCCCTGGATGCACCGGTTATAAGAGCTGTTTTCCCTTCAAGAAGTTTCATGTCTGTGGAATTTGAATCTATGCAAATATATAATAAAGTCTGAAAGTCCTAAAGTTCTAAAAGTCTTTAAAGTCTGAAAGTCCTTAAGGTGGTAAACCATTAAGCCGTCAGGCCCTTGTGCCTTTATTCCATTTATATTATAAAACTCAGGCTTATTTATGTTCAAGAACTTTAAATACGGTATTGCCAATATCCGCAGGTGACTGCACAACGTTTATGCCGCAATTCTTCATTATCTCAATCTTGGCTGCCGCAGTATCGGCCCTGCCTCCTATTATTGCCCCGGCATGGCCCATCCTCCGGCCCTTTGGGGCTGTCTGACCGGCAATAAACCCGATAACCGGTTTGGTACTATGTTCCCTGATCCATTCCGCAGCATCAGTTTCCATCGATCCACCGATCTCACCTATTATTACTATTGCTTCAGTTTCATTATCCTGCATCATAAGTTTGACAGCATCAAGCGTGGTTGTACCGATAACCGGGTCCCCTCCTATTCCAATGCATGTTGATTGTCCGAGACCAAGTTTCGTCACCTGATCAACGGCTTCATAGGTAAGTGTTCCCGAACGGGAAATTATTCCCACAGTGCCCCTCTGGTGGATGAAACCCGGCATTATCCCTACTTTTGCTTCACCCGGCGTTATTATCCCTGGACAATTGGGGCCAATTAATATGCAATTAAATGATTTAAGATACTCTTTAACTGTAACCATATCTGAGACCGGGATCCCTTCAGTAATGGCAACAATAATCCGTATTCCCCCTGTTGCAGCTTCCATAATTGCATCAGCACCTGCAGCCGGCGGCACGAATAATACCGAGACATCCGCACCGGTTGCTTTTACTGCATCCCGGACCGTATTAAACACAGGCAACCCAAGATGAATCTGTCCGCCTTTTCCCGGTGTTACACCGCCAACCACATTTGTTCCATACTCTATCATTTGGGCAGCATGGAAAGTGCCTTCACTTCCTGTAAATCCCTGGACAATAACTTTTGAGTCCCTATCAACCAGATATACTCATAAAAATCAGATATTTAATTGAATATCATGAATACGAAACAGGTTGGTTTTCTGAAAATCTGCTGACCTGTAATTCAAATATACCTAATTTATTTGTTCATTTTCGTTATATTTGATAATTAGTAACAATTTTGTTTTAAGGTGTCAGAAGCCGGAAGTCAGAAGTCAGAAGTCAGAAGACCGAAGTTCCAATAACGTATTTTAACTTCCGACTTCCGACTTCGGACTAGCGATACGAATAAAAACGACTGTATTTTCAATGATAGGCATTGAACCTGTACTTTATATTGGAATCTCTCAATCATTCTTTGCCGGATTGCTGATCTCGACAAAGAAACCGGTTACCACCGCAAACCGTCTGATGGCAGCATGGCTGTTCATGATCTGCATAGAGATGATCTTTGCATTGATTAACAGCACTGTAATCGAAATGTACTCCTTTCCCTTTGTAACTTTTACATACGGCCCGCTCCTTTATCTTTACATTGTATTCCTGACGGATCCGGATAAGAAGTTTAACTGGCTGTCGTTACTTCATTTTATTCCTTTTGTTGCCTTTTTTACAATTTCAGTTGTATTCAGGTCAGAACCTCTGGTTAGAGATCTCAGAACCTTCTTCAGACCTGACAAGTTAATTTCGGTGAGAATTATATATTCGGTTTGTTTCTTCTTTTCCATTACGATTTACAGTGTACTTGGATTTATTGAAATACGGCGTCATCAACAGAATCTTAAAAACCTGGTCTCCTTTACATCCCAGAAGATAACGCTGAACTGGCTTAAGATCCTGGCAATAAGTTTCTATGTTGTTTTCTTTGTCCTGTTTATTCTTGGCGGACTGAATATGATCGGAAACTTTATTCCCTTTGATCCTTACTTTGTTATATTTGGATTTATCGCTTTATTTTCAATGGTTTACAGCTTTTATAGCATCAAGCAGCCTGTAATTTTTGGTGAAATTGTCCATCATAATAATGATGAGAAGAAGGAAACCGAAAAGTACAGCAAGAGCGGACTAAAGGACAATCAGGCAGAAAAATACCTTAAGAAATTGCTAAATTATATGGAAACGGGCAAACCGTTTCTGGATGGCAACCTGACAATACATGACCTGTCCCGTAAAACCGGCATTGCACGCCATCATATCACGCAGGTTCTCAACGAAAAATACAAAAGGAACTTTTTTACATTCATCAATGAGTACAGGGTAAAGGAAGTGATGGAACGTTTCAGCGATCCAAAATTTAACAACTATACAATCCTTGCCATCGCTTTTGATTCGGGTTTTAATTCCAAAACCACCTTTAATTCTTTTTTCAAGAGCCAGACGGGTATGACCCCAAGTACATATCGTCAAAAGATGACGGGTATCTCTGTTTAGTCTTACGTTCGGTCTTAGCGGCGCGGACAAATACTCCCGATCAATCAGGTACGGATTAAGCGGATGAGACGACCGGCCTTGATTATTTCTATTCATTTGCTGAAAATGGAATAATGAAGGTCATTATTATATATGGTTTTTTATTTTTGTTGCCCGGGACACTTCTTTCCAGCCAGGATACACTTTCTTATAAGGAAATCAATGAAGGTGGAGAGGAGAAAGTTCTGGGTGGATATGTGAGAGCCGGCTTTTATTCATGGACGGATAAAGCTGATAATAAACCTTACGTTTCAAGCGCCTTTTCAGATATCGGACTGAGGCTTGAAACCGATAACGACAACAATTTCAGAGCTTTTGGAGACCTGCGTTTCAGATATGGTTCCGAATTTCAAAAGCCAGTCGCAAAATTTGATCTTCGTGAAAGTTTTGTCGCTGTCAAGGTGAAGAAATGGGAACTTTCAGCGGGCCAGAAAATAATTAAATGGGGACGCTGCGATTTCACGAATCCAACTTCAAAACTGAGTCCGCAGAATTTGATCTCACGCTCTCCCGACCGAGAGGACATTGACATGGGTAACCTGCTTGCTGCTACAGGATTTTATCCCCTGCCAGCTATAAAACTTGAAGCCATTGTTATACCTTTTTACCGGCCTTCTACCCTGATCATTGAACCCGTGCCGCTGCCTGAAAATGTCACGGTTAACCAGCTTCCCTCAATTATAACAGAAAAGACAATGTTCAGCTATGCTTTTAAGGCGGATTTCCGGCTTAAAAACTTTGACTGGAGCCTTTCATGGTTTGACGGTTATGATCCGTTGCCGGGTGTGGCTCTGTCAGGATTCCGGCTCGATCTTACCCAGCCTTTTCCGGTTCCCTATACCGATCTTTCTGTTAAACCATTCAAAAACCGTATGGCCGGTTTTGATTTTGAAACATCAGCTGGTCCGGTTGGGATCAGGGGTGAGGCAGCTGTTACACTGCCGAAACTTTCTTTCAAGACAAATGAATATGTTCCACGGCCCGAAATCAAATGGGCTGCTGGATTTGACTGGTCGACTGGTATCTGGCGTTTTACCGGAGAGTACAGCGGCAAATATGTACTGGATTTTAGTCCTTCATCCACTGAGCCGCTTATAGGAACTGAACTTGATCTGGCAAAGCTTTCAGAGATGCTGTCTCTCCCGGGATTTGATCTTGAAGATTATGTAAGGGAACAGGTGGGCGCTTTTAACAGACTTTACAATTACCAGATGAAAGAAACATATCATTCGGCAGGGTTCAGAGCCGAGGCTGAATTAGCTTATGGAAAGGTTCTTCCTTCATTGTTCGGAATGTTCAACTTCACAACCAGGGACCTCCTTGTAATTCCTGAAATTAAAATAAAACCGGCGGATGCGCTTTCGATTGCCCTTGGTGCTGAGATATATTCAGGGCGCAAATCCTCCCTTTTTGACCTGATAGATGATTTTATGAACGGAGCCTATGTTTCACTCAGGGTTGATTTTTAAATAAATGACAGATTTTATCCTCAAATACAGATGGTTCATTATAGCTTTCAGCCTCCTTACCGGAGCAGGATCGTTGATCCTTATTCCCGCTACAAAGGTTGATCCCGAACTGAGGAACTATGTCTCATCTTCAATTAAGTCGAGAGTAGAGACCGACAGCATAGAAAGTGAATTCGGAATGCAGGATTTGGCTATGATCCTCTTTGAAGACAGTTGCATTATAGAAGAAGGTAACTTAAATCAAATCAAAAATATAGACCGTGCTATCTCAAGAATCAATGGAGTATCTTCCAGGATCTCTCCCTTTACTGTCAGAAGCATTCGTGGGGAAGAAGGAATAATGATTGCGGATCCGCTGATAAAAAGGATCCCTTCAAGCGCCAACGAAGTGGAACAGCTGGGTAAGAATATCCTGGAAAACAGATTCGCCAGTGGTATTGTAGTTTCATCAGATCTGACAGCAGCATCGATAACTGCAACGATAAACAGCTCTGTATCTGAAAAAGAGACTCTGGCAAGGATAGATTCGGCTATAACCTCTATTCCCGGCAAGGCAAAAATTACTAAGGGGGGGCTGCCATATTTAAGGCAATACCTTATTAAGGACGTAACCAGGGATGCAATAATCCTTATCCCTGTTGCCCTGTTGATAATGCTTTTGATCTTAAGGTTTAATCTGGGATCGTGGAACAGTGTAATGCTTCCCTTTAGTGTAGTTGTGTTGTCCACCTCATTCAGTGTTGCCCTGATTCCGCTGGCAGGATGGAAAGTATCAATAATAACTCTTCTGCTGCCCGTAATCCTCATTGCTGTAGCGAATAATTACGGAATATACCTCGTAGCGAGGTTCCAGGAACTCAGGAGACAACAACCCGATGCTTCAAAGCGTGACCTGATAAGGATCCTGTTTCAATCGCTGAACATGCCTATCCTTTTCAGCGGCCTGACAACAATTGCTGGAATACTTGGATTGCTCACCCACTCCGTTATACCTGCAAGGCAGGTTGGCATACTCGCTGCAGCCGGTGTTTCCCTGGCCTTATTGATGAGTCTTCTGCTGATACCAGCTTTGATTTTTATAAACCGGACAGATTCAAAATTCAGGCTAAGGAAAGGTGGCAGATCAGCAATATCGTATGCATTTCTTAAAAGACTATCCGCGTTTATTGTCAGGAAACCGGGAAAGATATTGCTGATTTCAACAATAGTTATTATAGTCATTTCATCAGGAATGGTGTTTCTCAGGATCGACACGAACCAGGAAAACTACTTTTCAGGGAATCATCCGGTACGGCAGACATCAAACCTGATTAACTCAAAATTCGGCGGATCGCAAACCATTTCAATCATGGTTGAAGGCGACATAAAGAATCCTGAGATACTAAAAGCCATTGATACCCTGACAAGCCGGATGGAGCAGGAAAAAGGGATAGGTAATGTCAGCTCTATATCTCAGGTTATAAGGGAGATGAGCAAGGCTATCTATACAAACACTGAATATGGATACAACAATATTCCGGATACAAAAGAAGCCGTTGCACAGATGTTTGAGCTTTACAATATGAGCGGTAATGCTGATGATTTTAAACAGCTAATGAACCTGGAAAACACAAAGGCTCATATTCTGATCCGGCTATCCGATCCGGAAAACAGTGTTATCAAAGAAATTCGAGGCCAGGATTTCTGAGCTGACAAATAGTTTTCCGGCTAAAGTAACTGTCGGAGGATATGCCGTTATTATGGCTGATTTTGCTGAGTCGATCATAAAGGGACAGGTTTCGTCGCTGATATTCGCCATCATAACTGTCCTGATCCTTGCTTACAATTATCTTTAAATCCCTGAAAGGAGGTCTGATTGGTGCTATTCCGCTTTTTGCGTCAATTCTTTTTCTCTTTGGCTTTATGGGCTTTACCGGCATCGCTCTTGATGCAGCCACTGCCCTGCTTTCATCAATTATGATCGGTGTGGGTGTAGACTTTACAATACAGTACATCTGGTGCTTTAACCTCCAGATTAAAAACGGACTATCTTATCCCGCCGCAACAGTTGCCGCAATGAAACCATCGGCAGGAGCATAATAATAAATGCGCTAACCGTTATGGCCGGATTCTCGGCTCTGGTCTTTTCAGGATTCACCTCAATAAGGTTTTTCGGATACCTGGTGGTGATCTCAATTGGATCGTGCCTTATCGGAGCGCTTGTGATCATTCCGGCATTTCTGATGCAATTCCGTCCGGGATTTATAGGATTTGAAACAAAGCAAAACAAAACACAGGAAAAATGAGAAAAACAGTGTTGTTATCAGTGTTACTACTGCTGCTTATGCAGGTGGCAGCGCAACAGCCTGATGCAGGACAAATAATGTCAAAAGCCCGCGATCTGAGCATGTCAGGATCGTTGAGTGCCAATGTAAGTCTGACAATAACCGAAAAGGGAGGTGCAACAAGGAACAGAACGATCTCAATGGCTACAAAAAGCTATCCTGAGGGACTGGAGAAGCGCTTTATCAGGTTTATGGAACCTGCTGATGTAAGAGGAACAGCAATGCTTATTGTTGATAATGAAAAAACAGCTGACGAGATGTGGATTTACCTCCCCGCATTAAAAAAAGTCCGCAGGATTGTTTCAACGGAGAAGGGAAAAAGCTTCATGAGTTCCGAGTTCTCTAATGCTGACATAAGTTCCCCCCCGGTTACAGACTTTATTCACAGGCATTTTGAGAATTCGGGAAAAGACAATTTGTGGATTATTGAAAGCGTCCCGGTCAACGAAGACAAAGCTGATGAGTACGGCTATTCAAGGAGAATAAGTTATATCAGCATGGATAAAAACCAGGTGCAGAAAATTGAGTTTTATAATTTTGACAATGAACTGTTTAAGGTGATTGAAATAAGAAGTATCCTGGTACTTCCTGACGGAAAGTACTTTATAAAAGACATGCTTGCAAGCAATGTGATTACAAACCGGAAATCAGAATTGCTATTCAGCAATATTAATGAAGGCACAAAGATTGAAGATACCTATTTCAGCCTTCAGAATCTTGAACGGTAGCATCTTCATGGCCTGATTATGGTACCGTCCCTTTTTCTGACGGTCCAGTTCGACCGCGTTCCTATAGGGTACCTTGCTGCTTCCTTTTCGTTGATGTCGATCCCTAGCCCTGGTGCTTCGTTTATGTACATATACCCGTTCCTGTAAGTCGGGCATCCCGGAAAAACAGCCTGTGCCTTTTCGCTCCAGAAATGCGACTCCTGGATCCCGAAGTTCCAGGCGGTCAGGTCGATATGTCCGTTGGCTGCGTGCCCAACAGGGGATGTGTCACCCGGACCATGCCATGCAGTTTTGACATTGAACCACTCTCCCAGCCGTGCAACTTTCATTGCCGGGGTGATGCCCCCTATCTGGGAAATATGGATTCGTATATAATCGAATAACTGTTCGACCATATAGTCCCTGAACTCATTGATGTTATTAAATAGTTCTCCCATTGCTATAGGGACAGTTGTATTTGCCCTCAGTTGCCTGAACCATTTCATGTTTTCGGGTGAGAACGGATCTTCAATAAAGAAAGGATGATATTGCTCGAGCTGTTTGATCATGTTTATTGCATCGATCGGATCGACCAGCTCATGAATATCATGAAGGAGCTCGACATCTTCCCCGCATCTCTTGCGGACCTCCGCGAACATTGCAGGTACCCTTTTCAAATAGGTGTGCTGATCTGAGAATGAGTCCCCTTCCCTTCCAAACCCTGCTTCCTTAAAGTCCGGCTTTATTTCCATTGTACCCACACCGCCATACCCTCCCTGCTGGATCCTGACATGCCGGAATCCCTGGTCCATGAATTGCTGTACCCTTTCAGCAACTGCTTCAGACGATGGACCGCTGGCATGGGCATAACAATCAACAGCGATCCTGCATTTGCCGCCAAGAAGCTGGTAAACAGGCATGCCTGCTCTTTTCCCCTTTATGTCCCACAATGCTTCATCAAGGCCGCTCAGGGCATTATTCAGCACAGGGCCATTCCTCCAGTATGAGCTGACATAAGCCGACTGCCACATATCTTCAATATTATCGACATCCTTACCGGCGCAGAAGTCATTCAGATAACTATCAATGGCAGTAATGACCGCCATTGCACGCTGGGTGAAGGTAGCGCAACCTACCCCGTACAACCCGGGTTCTGTTGTCTCGACCTTAACAATTACAAGGTTTGAACCTTCCGGTGCAGTTGCAATTGCTTTTACGCTTTTTATCTTGACCGGTGGTACGCCTGTAGCATATGATGGAGTAGAATGGACCTCCGCCCTTACTTTGGGACTGGAGAATAGACCCAGTATTCCGGCAGCAGAACCGGTTGTAAGTAGTTTCATCGCTTCCCTGCGGCTGATTTCAGATTCAGGTTTGTTTTCTTTCATATTTAATGATCTATTATATTTAAGAATATTATATATATAAAATCTTATATATTATGAGATTTAAATATTTAAAAAAGAGAATATTAATATTTCATAATATATTTGTTTATTATATTTTTAAATACCAGAATCCTAAAACCACCTGCGTTTAGGCTCAAAAAACAGTACTGACCTTATGATTTCGGAGTCATCCAGGCACCCTGCTTTTCAAAATTATCCGGAAGCTTATACCTGAGGATGTGATCTTTAAGATTTTCGCCAACGATCTCAATGCTTGCTAAATCACCATTACCCAAGGCCATCTGCCGGCAATGATTGAGATAGCCTATTCTCGAAAAATCTATGCCCATAAGTTCAATTCCGACCCTGTCGGCAGCAAGCCAGTCCTGACTTGCAATGCACACTTTATGGCTAATTGCCGTCCCCAGCGTCGGACCATTCCCTTCCATCCCTTCAAAGCCATCAATCACAGCAAGGGCAGGATGCAGCTTCCTTGCGAGCATTGCCATGTTGTAATTTACTGCATGATACCCGTTTCCGTGAAGTAATCGTTTGTAACTTACTGATCCGGGTTTTGATTCTTTCGCTTTTGACGAGAACCTGATATCTTCGTTATAAAGCGTAAACCCATGGTCCTTGATAGGTGATCCGAAAACAATGTTTTTAAGTGACAATGTTGCTCCTACTACATTATGGGTTTTCATTCTGGCAACTGAAATCACATAAGAATCAGGATCAAGGATCGTGCGTGACACTTTTACAGCATGCGGCCTGAAATCCTTTTCATCAACAACGTACATATTCTCAAAAGGTTCACTGTCGAGATCAACAAGCTTTACCGGATACCTGGACAAAAGTCCTGAATAACCGTAATTGTCGAAACCTTCAAGTGTTGAGCCGCTTGCCGATGATTCGGCAATTATGACGTTGTTTACCTTGTTGATTGACCTCAGGAATTCCAGGACGCCTTCCAGAGTGTCGGCATGGGTGCATGCCAAAGGAACATAGATAAGCACATTATTTGGTTTCAGAACGACACGGCGGTTCCCGATCGCTTTTTTAATCTGGTTTGAGAAAGGTTTAAGTGCCCTGAATACCATATCAGCCCTGTCCTCCCCGGAGGTAAGGGAAACTGATGTACGTTGTTTCTCCTGGTCCCTTGTCGGCGAAATCGAATATAGCTGATTGATACAGGTCATTGCGGCTCCGCCGATAAAGGAGGTTTTGATGAAGCTGCGGCGGTCAAATTTGTTCATTGCCTTTTGTCTTGGTTAGAGTCTTGAATCTTACATCATCTTTTAAAAGTACAATTATTTTAAAAAATACGACCAGCCCGGTCTCATATAATACGGGAATAATACAATTGTCAGAACTTTACTTTTACAAATTTGTTTTGTATTCTCCTTCATCCCGTCAAAGTTTCCTAAATTTGCTTTTTAAGGAACGGACAAATGATCAGGAAAGAAGAGACGATCTGCGCCCTTGCTTCTGCACCCGGAGGAGCCATATCGCTGATAAGGATCAGTGGACCTGATTGCTTTGGAATCTGTGAAAAGATATTTTTCCCTGCTGATAAAAACGTGAAAATCAGAGAGCAAAGCGGATTTTCAGTAATACATGGCGACATCAGGGAGGACAGGGAGATAATTGACGAGGTCCTGGTGAATATATATAAGGCGCCCCACTCCTACACCGGTGAAGATTCAATGGAGATTTCCTGTCATGGTTCTTCATATGTCATAACGAGGATTTTGGATCTGCTGATCAAGAACGGAGCCGTATCTGCCCAGCCCGGAGAATTCACTCAGCGGGCTTTCCTTAACGGTAAAATGGATCTTTCACAGGCCGAAGCAGTTGCCGATCTTGTTGCGTCAGGATCAAAAGCCTCGCACAGGATTGCAATAAACCAGATGCGAGGGGGCTTCTCTGCCGAGATTGCCACATTAAGGTCAGAACTTATAAAATTTGCTTCGCTGATTGAACTGGAGCTCGATTTTGGGGAAGAAAAAGTAGAGTTTGCCGACAGAAAAGATCTCCGGTCAATCGCCGTAAAGGTTAAAGATATGGCCGACAATCTGTCATCTTCATTCAAGCTTGGTAATGTAATCAAGAACGGCTTCCCAATTGTGATAGTTGGTAAGCCCAATTCAGGAAAATCAACCCTGCTCAACGCTCTTCTCAATGAAGACAAGGCAATTGTCTCGTCAATCCCCGGAACCACAAGGGACGTTATCGAGGACACTATAAATATTAACGGATTAATTTACAGGTTCATAGATACGGCTGGCTTGCACGATACTTCAGACGAAATTGAGGTCCTGGGTATCAGGAAAACACACGAAAAAATGACACAGGCTTCAGTCATCCTTCTGGTTGATGAAGCCACAGAGGCAGTTGAAGAAATAAACCGGAGAGCTGATATTATCAGGAAAATGATAACTGATCCGGATGTAAGGTTGATTATTCTGGTGAACAAGGTTGACCTGGCCGATAAGGAGACAATCGATTCTCTGACTAAAAAGGTTTATCTTGATATCGACGATTCCATTCTGTTTATATCCGCTGAAAACCATATCGGGCTTGATAAGCTGAGAAAGAGGCTTGCCAGGATCTTTGAGAAGAGAGGGGTTACCGAAGAAGGTGTTATCATTACGAATGTACGTCACTTTGAAGCCCTTAACCATGTATCGGAGAGCCTTGGAAGAGTCATTATAGGGCTCGATGAAAGCCTGTCTGACGATCTGATTGCCATCGATATACGTCAGGCTATCCACTATCTGGGCGAGATCACGGGAGAAATCACCACCGATGAGATACTGGGGAATATCTTCAAGAACTTCTGCATCGGAAAGTAACCTTTACTAGACATACAATCCATAAAAATTTATGACAAATTTTGGAAAGCTCGAAAAAGTAGACCTCCATGAACTCTGGTCTGGGGGAACCGTAGATTTTACTCCCTGGTTATTTGAACAGGAAAATTTAATTGAACTTGGAAATGCAATCGGGATGGAACTTGAAGTTCAGGAAACAGGACGGGAACAAAACGCCGGAATGTTTCAGGCAGATATTCTCTGCAAAGATCTCCTGACAGACCATTTTGTTCTGATAGAAAATCAATTGGAACGAACAGATCACTCTCATCTTGGTCAGTTAATAACCTTTTCAGCAGGCCAGGAAGCGGTAATAATAATCTGGATTGCCAGGGAATTTACCAAAGAACACCAGGAAGCATTGAACTGGCTTAACAATATTACGGATGAATCAATAAGATTTTTCGGAATTGAAGTTGAGGCCTACAAAATCGGAGATAGTCTGCCTGCTCCTAATTTCAATATCGTAGTTAAACCAAATGGCTGGACCAAACAAGCTAAAAAATCAAGATCCACGCATGAGCTGACAGATTTAGAAATTCTGCAACTTGAATATTGGCAGGGACTTAAAAACTTTATGGAAGCAAATAATAGTTTCGTAAAATTGCTCGGCACCCCACCTAAAAGCTGGTTTGATGTTGCACGCGACAAGGGCAGGTACTTTCTGACGGTAACTGTTAATTCACGCGACAACAGCTTAAACATCTGGTTAAATATTATTGGCGAAAAGGCAAAGGATGATTTTGACCGGCTATATGAAATTGCGTATCAGGATTCACTCACGGAGGTCAGCCAAAACCTGATGTGGTATAAAATTCTGGCAAAAGTAGGTTGTGCGATAACTTTAAAAGCATATGCCGATTTTATGGAAAAAAATGACTGGCCAAATCAGTTTGCCTGGTTTAAAGAGAATCTTGAGAAATTTGATAAATTCTTCAGGGTAAAGCTTAAAGAATTACAGAACTGAAAATAAAGGAGAAGATCTTTTCATAAGAAGTTCCTTTAAGGCATTGGCATTGTTAAGTTCCCTCTCCTTTGATGAATAAAGCAGGGTTAAAGTTATGTGCTCCGTTTCCAGTTTAAGCAGCTCCTTCAATCCTTCCTCTTTATCAGCCAGTTCCTTTTCATACAACTGTTTAAATTCTTCCCACCTGGCTGGATCATGATTATACCATTTTCGCAGATGATCGGTGGGGGCTATCTCCTTCATCCACTTGTCCCATCCGGCTTTTTCTTTTGAAATACCCCTGGGCCAGAGCCTGTCGACCAGCACTCTGTAACCTTCCGAGGATCCTTCCGGATCATATAACCTTCTGGTCCTTATCATTCTTTAATTGTTATATTTATAAACCAATAATAATGTAATTTGTTTATTTCTACAAAAGGGAGAGTATGAATAGACCACATTGCAGAATCAGATTCACAGCCCTTTTTTTCTGTCGTTATTACGACATACAACAGGGCGCAGCTTATTAAGAGAGCATTAAAATCATTAATCCTGCAAACTGAGAACGGACTGGGAAGCCAATAGTTGTTGATGATGAAAGTGATGATGATACTGAATTCCAGGTACTTCCTTTTACCACCATTTACAGGAACATATCTTTTACAAGGCAGGCTCATGCCGGTGAAGCTGCTGCAAAGAATACGGGCCTTTGGTCTGCAAATGGCAGGTATGTAACATTTCTCGATTCCGATGATGAGTATGATAAGCATCATCTTGAATCAAGAAAATCTATTCTGTTACCAAATACCTTCATCTGAAGTTCCTTTATGGTGGGACCGAAATTATTGGAAATCAATTTGTTCCCGACAGATTTGATATGAAATAAGAAAATAAATCTGAAGGATTGTGTTATTGGGGGCACCTTCTTCATCGAACGGAAATTATTTCTCTCCCTAAATGGATTCCGGAATATACCCCTGGGAACAGATGCTGATCTGTTCGACAGGGTGAAGGAAACAGGAGCCATGATGCAGGAGATCAGCCTGCCGACATACATTTATCACCATGAAACTGAAGATTCGATAACCAATAAATTGATGGCTAAACAAGAAATGATGCTAAATGAAAAAACCGGCTTCTGTAACGACTTTGTTTCATGATACAGGCGGAGTGTTGCTCACCATTGAATGGGGACCCCGCTGGCATATTTCGGATTGCAGCCTGATTAGTCTATATTTATAATATGAAAGTCATACTTATTTTTGTATCAACCCTGGATGGGAAGGTTACAAAATGGGGTAATCCTATGGTCAGATTATGGTCGTCAAAGAGTGACCAGGATTATTTCAGTAAAACCTGGGATGACTCATCTCTGATAGTTATGGGGAGCAACAGTTTTAAGGCAGATCCTCTGAAACCTTCGGCAAAGCACCATCTCGTAGTCATGACCCAGCGTCCTGACGAATATAAAAAATATGAAGTTCCCGGGCAGCTGGAATTCACAAGTGAATCTCCATCACTTCTGTGTTCACGCCTTGAAGGAGAGGGACATAACCGGATGCTTTTAGTCGGAGGACCCCGCGTAGCTGCCTCATTTTTCAGGGAAAAACTTGTGGATGAGCTTTGGCTGACTATCGAACCAAAGATATTCGGAACCGGAGGTAATTTTGTTGCAGAGGAAAAGCTGGATGTTGAACTTCAGTTAACCAGCTGCAACAAGGTAAATGAGATGGGTACCCTGATAACAAAATACAAGGTAATAAAAAACTGAATAAATAAGTCTGCGCGTTTCCGAGACCCTAATTCAGAGAAGAAAAGACGCTCACCAGTTCGGTAAGAAATGATGGTAAAATCCCAAGGAACAGGATCCCGGCTACAATAATTGCCAGAACAATGTGGGCGCTAACCGATATCTGATAGTTTTTCTTTGAATCAGCCGGTGTAAACATTGTTTTTATTACCCGTAAATAGTAGTATAAGCTTATAACACTGTTAATTACAAGACTAAAGGCAAGAAGCCATAATCCCGATTTAACGCCGGCAAGGACGATATAGAACTTGGATATGAATCCGGCGGTTATTGGTATCCCTGCAAGTGAGAGCAGGGCAATCGTAAGTACACTTGCAATCCAGGGATTTGTCCAGAAAAGTCCTTTCAAATCTTCAATATTGTCTGCATCCTGCTCACATACTGACAACAACTGAGATCACTCCGAATGCACCCAGTGATGTAATTATATATGCTGCCAGATAAAAAATTGCTGCTTCAATGCCGGCAGTTGTTCCGGCGATGAGGGTGATCAGCAGGTAACCCAGGTGGGCTATTGAAGAGTAAGCTAGAAGCCTCTTCATACTTGTCTGCTTTAGTGCAAGGAGGTTCCCTGTGAACATTGAAAGGATAGAAACTGCAGAAATAATTATAACAAGGGTTCGATTCTCAAATCCCCTTATATCAATAAACAGCCTTAATGCAAGCGCAAGAATTGCTCCCTTTGAAATTGTTGCGATAAAAGTCGTAACAGGAACCGGAGCACCCTGGTAAATATCGGGTGTCCACATATGAAACGGAACCAGTGCCAGCTTAAAACCGATACCTGCAAGGATCAGCCCGAAACCTGCAAGCATCAGAGGCGACATAGCACTTAGATTTCCTGCAGCTGTAAAAATCTCCCGGAAGCTCATCGTCCCTGTTTCAGCATATATCAGTCCCATGCCAAATAGTAAAAACGCAGTTGTCAGTGAAGCAATCACCAGGAACTTCACTCCGGCTTCTATGCAATTGTCCCGCCATTTCAGATATGCTATCAGGACGTAGAGTGATATGCTGAGTGTTTCCAGACCCAGAAAAAAGGATACGAAATGTTCTGCCATTACAAGGATAGATGCTCCCAGGACAGCAACAAAGAGTATAATGAAATATTCCTCCCTTTCACCATGCTGAAATAACAAATACTCATATGAAAGAATGGTGATCAGAATGCCAGAGAGATATATAATTCCTAGAAAAGAGAATGCTATACCGGTCAATTACAAGCAGCGGATCAAAATAATGTGTTGCATGAGGCGCTACCAGGAAGAGAGAAAGAAATGAAAGCACGAACATGACCAGTGAAAAAATGTAGGTCAACCTGAAATTCCTGTAAATTGTAATCATCAAGCATGATAATAATCGGCGCACCGGCAATTATCAGCAAAGGAGTCAGACACAGAAAATCAAGTTTCGTCATAAACAGAGTTTTATTCACTATCCGTAACCTCTGTAACTTCAGGGGCCACATCAGCTACTACATCAGTTATATTCTTTTTTTCAGCAATAAAGTACGCCGGGTCGTGGGCTTTGATTGTCTTAAAAATTGACGGTCTTGCCTTGTCAATAACCGGCTGGGGGAACAATCCGGTGAAAACGATCGCAATGACCAGAGAGCCGAGAACAACAGATTCCCTGACAGTAAGGTCTTTCATTTTATATTCCTTGTTTTTCTTTCCAAGAAATACCTTCTGAATAATCCTCAAGGAATAGATAGTTGCAGCGATCAATCCCAGGCTTGCAAGTGATGCAAAAGGATGCTTGACTTAAAAGTGCCGAGAAGCGTTAGGAATTCAGCTACAAAATTCCCCAATCCCGGAAGCCCGAGTGAAGCCATTGAAAATATAAGTCCCATTGCACCCATAGCGGGGACCTTTTCCCACAATACCACCCATTTTGTCAAGATCACGGGTATGCATCCTTTCATACAATTGCCCGACAATGATAAATAATGCCCCTGTACTTATCCCGTGTGCAATCATCTGCATAACAACGCCCTGGTAGGCTATTTCATTAAAGGCATAAACCCCGAGTACCACAAATCCCATATGGCTTACGCTGGTATATGCTACGAGCCGTTTAAGGTCAGTCTGGGCAAATGCAAGCTTTGCTCCGTACAGGATCCCGATAACCCCGAGAATCATTCCTGCAGGAGCAAAAGTTAGAGATGCATTCGGGAACAGAGGAATTGCAAAACGTATTAGTCCGTATGCTCCTGTTTTCAGCATAAGTGAAGCAAGTATAAGGCTTCCTGCTGTAGGAGCTTCAGTATGGGCATCAGGCAGCCAGTTATGGAAGGGAAAAGCTGGCAAGCTTAACAAGGAATGCGATCAGGAAGCCTGCCATTAGAAGCAATTCCATCGATGGCGCCATTGTCGTTCCGAGAAGCTGCTGATAATCAAATGTATATAATCCTGTGTTTCTGCCATGAACCAGGTAAAGGCCAAGAATTGCCAGGAACATCAGCAATCCGCTGGCCTGCGTAAAAATGAAGAATTTGAATGAAGCATAGATCCTGTTCTCATGACCCCAGATCCCGATAAGGAAATACATCGGGATCAGCATCACTTCCCAGAAGAAGTAGAACAGGAAAAGATCGATCGAAAGGAACACTCCGGCAATACCGGCAAGTATCCAGAGGATATTGAAATGAAAGAAACCGACATTTTTGTTTATCTCCTTCCATGAGATAAGAACAGCGAGGATCCCGATGAAGAATGTAAGTATCAGCATCAGCAGGCTTAGTCCGTCGAGCGCCAGGTGTATGCCTATCCCGAACTTCTGAATCCATACTGATGTAAATTCGGTCATCCACTCCCTGTCGCTGCCTGCCATACTGAAAATAAAGCATCATAACGATGACAAAGTCGGCTAAGACTGTCAACAGAGAAATAATCCGGCACAAAAGAGCATTGCTCTTCCCGGTAATCCAGGCCAATACTCCGCCTGCCATCAAGATCAATATCAGATACAACAGCATCATAGGCTGATCATAATAGTAAGTAATTACAGCCACTCCGATCGTAAGGAACAGGACATACCACCTGAGTTTACCGTTCTGTGTTTTGCTGAACAGAAAGTTGAAATACTCTGTAACCTTCGCTATGGATGTATAAATAAGATCAACAAAGTCCTTTTTGTCAATTTCCGACAACCAGACAGCGGGCTTTACAAAGAGAAAATCATAAACCCTGTCGAATTTCCATCCCGACAGGAAGAAGCTGTTCATGTCTGCTGTTCCTGAAACGAACTGCCAGAGATGACTTTTTATAAAAGAGCAGGTAAGCAATATAAACACCACCAAGTGAGACAATTGCCGAGATTATCTGAAACACCAGTTCTGAATTTCCCTCCTCTCCTGTTATTACAACCGGAAGGACATGATCGAAGAGTCTTGAGAAAAGATGTATCGGTCCCATGTTTTCAGGCAATTCAATAAATCCGCCTGTCAGAGACAGAACTGCAAGAACAACCAATGGAATAGACATCAGGTTTACCGGATTTATGGTGAGGTTCGGTTTTCATTTCGCCGAAGAAGGTGATAAAGACCAGCCGGAATGTGTAAAGCGAAGTGAGAAACGCTCCTGTGATCCCGGCCACCCACAGCCAGTGGCTGCTTATGGCTGAGGACCAACCAAACCAGAGTATCTGGTCCTTGCTGTAGAATCCCGCTGTTATAAGGGGCAATGCGGAAAGTGATGCTGCTCCGATAAAAAATGTGATAAAAACAACAGGCATTTTTTTCCTGAGTCCCCCCATTTTGAATATATCGTGTTCATCGTTAAGAAGATGAATAACCGCGCCACCAGCAAGGAAAAGAAGTGCCTTAAAGAATGCATGGATCATGAAATGAAATACTCCGGCTGACCATGCTCCGATTCCCATTGCAAGGAACATATAACCGATCTGGCTTATCGTTGAATAGGCAAGTACACGTTTAAGGTCAGTTTGTGCAAGGGCGCTGAAACCTGCAATCAGCAGTGTAAGCGCGCCGATAACCGCAATTATGGCCATGACAACTGGGGCAAGTGCAAAGAGAACATGGGTTCTCGTAACCAGATATACCCCGGCAGTGACCATTGTAGCGGCATGGATCAGTGCGCTTACAGGCGAAGGGCCTGCCATTGCATCGGGCAGCCATGTCTGCAGTGGCAGCTGGGCCGATTTGCCGAGTGCTCCGCCCAGCAGTAAAAGCGAGGAAATTACTGCCAGCGGAGAACCTGAATGACCCATTTCATGGACGCCTGCTGCATCAGGTCCTGGATATCAAGAGTGCCAAAACTGATAAAAAGCAGAAACAGCCCAATGATCATTGCAGTATCGCCAATCCTTGTTACGATGAATGCCTTTCGCGCTGCATAGCCGTTTTCAGGTTCTTTATACCAGAAACCGATCAGACAGGTAACTGCAAAAACCAACTCCTTCCCATCCGAGATACAAGTAGCAGTAGATTATCGGCAAGCACCAGGATCAGCATTGAGCCGACAAAAAGGTTCATATAGGCAAAGAACCTGGCAAATCCATCATCTTCCCTCATGAACTCAACAGAGTAAAGATGGATGAGGGCTCCCACAAATGTGATCACAAAGCAAAATACAAGCGACAGTGGATCGAGCATGAAGGCAATTGATAGCAGTGAAGCTTCCCGAGCTCATCCATGTATACAAGGTTGCCGTATAAGAACCTCCGGCAGGTGGTGAAGAAAGGAAGTCTATGCCTGAAATGATTGTCAGAATGGCTGACAGGGAAACTGAACCGACTCCCAATAAGGCAACTACCTTCTTTGGGAGCAACCGGCCGAAAAGAGCGATTATCAGAAAGCTCAGCAGGGGAAGCGCAGGTATCAGGCTAATAACTTCAGTCATTTCTTATGTTTTTTCAGTCTCCTGCTTGTCACGCAGTTTCTTAAGGGCATCAGCATCAAGTGTTTTAAAATGATGGTACATCTGAAGTATCAGTGCAAGTCCGACCGACACTTCAGCAGCCGAAACAGTCAGAATAAAAATGAACATTACCTGTCCGTCAGCCTGCATCCAGTGCGAACCTGCAATAACAAAGACCAGGGCAGCACTGTTGAGCATTATTTCAATCGACAGCAGCATGAAGATTATATTCCGGCGCACCAGGAAACCAACCAGCCCGATCAGAAATAGCATGGCAGCAAACAAAATCTGGATTTCCATCGATACTGTCACCATAATCTTATACTTTTACTGCCCGTAAGGATTCTTTACCATAAACCTGTGAATAACCTTCTTCCTTTGTTTTCCAAGGTGATACGCCCCGACGATTCCTGCCAGCAAAAGAACTCCTGCAATTTCAACGGCGATAAGATATGTTGTAAAAAGAGAGATCCCGACCTGTTTGGGATTAATAGCTTCCACGCCTGTTTTTTCATTTCTGAATGCCTGCAGCAGATAAAAGAAATATCATGAGCAGCACGGCTGCAAGGACAGAAGGAAGTATCCACATTCTGGGCGTGAGCCACTTCTTTTCAGTTTCCTCTTCCATGCCCATATTCAGCATCATTACCACGAATATGAAAAGGACCATTATTGCTCCGGCGTAAACAATTACCTCGAGAGCTGCAATTAACGGGGCCCCGAGTATATAAAACACAACCGAAATTGATAACAGCGAAATGATAAGGTAAAGCAGCGCATGGATGGCATTACGGTTCGATATGGCCAAAACCGAGGAGATGATTGCTATTGCTGCTGCTATAAAGAATAATAGTATTCATTAACTTTATCGGAATCTAATGTATCAGCCTTTTCAGATCGACCGGTGGTTCTTCATTATCCCCATCTCCTGTTCCTTTCACACCCATATCCACACCTGCAACCTTATAAAAATTGTACCCGTGATATTTACCTTCCCCGCTTATAAGAAGATGTTCCTTTTCATAAACCATATTCTGCCTGTCGTATTCTCCCATTTCAAAATCAGGGTGTAAGCTGGATAGCATATGTCGGACAGGCCTCCTCACAAAAACCGCAAAAAATGCATCTCGAAAAATTGATCCTGAAAAACTCAGGATATCTTCTTCCATCCTTGTCCTCGGCTGCCTGAAGGGCAATACAGTCGACAGGGCAGGCAGCGGCGCACAGGTTGCATGCAACACATCTTTCCTTACCGTCAGGATCACGGGATAAAATGATCCTTCCGCGGTAACGTGGCGGCAGATAAGGTTTCTTCTCAGGATATCCCCGGGTTTCACGCTTATGAAATGCATGCAGAAATGTGAACCATATGCTTCTTAAGATGCTGATCATTGTCAAATAAATAAGGACGGCACCGGTAATTAATATGTTAAGAAGGGCAAGCGGCAGCAGAATTTTCCAGCCCACCTCCATCAGCTGGTCATACCGCGGCCTGGGCAGGGATGCCCTGACCAGGATGAAAAGGCAAATAAAGCACACTGTCTTGAAGAAGAACCAGAAGGCCGGAGGAAGAAATGCCGGACCAAGCCAGCCTCCAAAGAACAAAGTAACGATCAGCGCTGATATGAGGGTTACACCAAGATACTCCCCAACGAAGAACATCCCGAACTTCATTCCTGAATACTCGGTGTGATATCCGGCTACCAGTTCTCCTTCTGCTTCAGGTATATCGAAGGGAGTTCTGTGGGTTTCAGCAATCCCTGCGATAAAGAAGATCACAAATGCAAAAAACTGGGGAATAACAAACCACATACCGCGTTGTGCCTCCACTATCTCACGAAGGCTGAAGCTGTCGGCCATCATTACGACCCCAACGAGCGAAAGTCCCATAAATACTTCATATGTAAGCATCTGGGCTGATGCCCTTATCGATCCGAGAAGAGAATACTTGTTGTTTGAAGCCCATCCGCCAAGGACAATGCTGTAAACGCCAAGCGACGAATTACCGAGAAAGAACAGTATTCCTATGTTTGAATCAAGTACAAGAAAACTGCCGGTGAAGGGAATTACTGCGAAAGTAAGAAGGATCGTGCCGATCAATATCCCCGGTGCCATAACAAATACAGCTTTATCGGCAAATGGCGGTATCCAGTCTTCCTTAAAAAATATCTTAATCATATCTGCAAGTACCTGAATGAGCCCGAAAGGTCCCACACGGTTAGGTCCGTACCTGTCCTGAAAGAGACCCAGAAGTCTGCGCTCAACCCAGATAAGTCCTGCCGCTATGGTAAGGGCTATTAACAAAACCCCGACTATTATAAAAAAATATCTCATTGCAGTTACTAAATCAAATCTGTTAATTAGTCTGACTCATCCTGTTTAATTATCCCCCAGTCAGGAAGGTTCAGGTGTAATGTCTGATGTGTTACTGACAAGCCTGCAATTCCGTCTGGGATCATATTGTCTGTTTTGATATTGACATTTATATTTACCTTATTTACAGTAATATTAATGATATTATCTAAAGCTATATTTAACCTCTTTATTTCTTTGTCATTTAACAGGAGAAAAGGTTCAGGAACAAGTTCAGAGACCGACCTTGCTGAGGAGCTAAGTTCTTCGGATCCGAAGATCAGATAAACAGGAACGACCAGCAGTTTTTCAATTTCCGGTTTAAAGGGACCAGGAATATTTTTAAAATAATCTAGTGATGAATCACCCTTCTCATTAAAGATTATCGCTCCCGGATTTCCACCTTTGACTTTTCCCTCAGGTTCAGCAACATATTTATTCATTGCCTGTACGGAGTTCCATCCGGGGGACCAGTAAAACGGGACCAGGTAAGGGGAACCAAGCTCTTTATAGGCCTCCATGCTGAAGGCAAGAGGTGAATCATTGTCCTCCGGAGGTTTGGGTTCGCTGACAGCTGTGTCAGAATTCATGGCAGTCCGTCCGCTGAACCTAGATGTTTGTCTTGCAACCTTCTCGTTGAAATATCTGAAGCCTGAATCCGGCATCTCCTCTTTTACTTTAATCAAGAAAGGATATATTTCAGTTAATGAAGTAACTATGTCATCAAAACCTTTCCATTTTTGTGTTTTATCCTTCCCTGAAGCTTCAACCAGTTCTGATATTATTTTCCAGCTGTCCTTCAGGTTTCCGTTTGATGGCAGAACCCTGTAATACCTTTGGGCACGCCCCTCATTATTAATAATTGTTCCGGTTGATTCTGCAAACGTTCCGGAAGGCAAAAGAATGTCAGCCTTTCCGGAAGTTTCATTCATGAGATGGTCCAGTACAATTACCTTTTCGCTTCTGGTTAAAAGCATATTGATCTTTTCCCTGGAAGCTCTTAAATAAAGATCATTCTCAAGAACAATTAAAACCTCAATTACTTCTTTGAAAGACTCCCCAATCAGATCATTAAGTGGTTTCCCATCCATCAGACCCAGTCCTAAGCTGTTGCATTCATCAAAGACTATTGAAAGCAATGTGTTCTTACCCTTTACTGAAAGAGCTTTTGAGATATTTGCAGCTGAATGAAGCACCGATTCATTGTTACAATGTAATCCTGTTATAATCAGTGGATTATTGGCATTTACTAAGGCAGCGGCAATTCTGCCGGCTGCTTCCTTTGTTGTTTTATTCTGTTTACCTGGATTGGGAGCTGATTTATCAATGGCTGATGCAATTGCAAATCCAAGCCTTGCAATATCATCAGGGGCGATATTGAATTTTTCCTGAGCCAGATCATCAAGCTTTGTGCTGACCGGAGCTGCAATAAAAAGAGGGCTTCTGTTCTCCTGTGCCAGTTCCCTTAGGGGAGCATCGTTCCATAAAGGGTATTCCTGTTTTTGCAGCGAGTTCCAGCGACCTGTTCCTTGATGCCTGTCTCACTGCCAGAGCCATAATTGGTGCACTGTTGGTAAGATCTTCCCCAAGGATTAATATGGCATCCGATTTCTCTATCTCCTTCAGGGAGGGTGAATGCGCCGTACCGTGTTTCAATATTTTAATTGCTGCCTGTACAAGATTGTAGTTTTCATCCCTGATTCCATGATAAAAATTCTCCTTTCCGACAAGAGCTTCGAGTGCAAAATTGGATTCAAGCGATGCTCGCGGTGAGCCGACACCGATCAGTTTCTTACCTTTAATTGCAGATGTAAGGGAGAAAAGCCGGTTCTCCTCTGATAATTCCTCCAGACCCGAATTCCGGGAAGCTCTCGTCATTACTTTCTTTATCCTGGCCGGATTATTAAGAAACTCATATCCGAACCTTCCCCTGTCACAGAGAAAGTATCCGTTTACAGCACCGTTGTAACGGCTTAATATCCGCCTGACAGTACCATATCTCTCACTTACAATTGTGTTGCAGCCAAGGCTGCAGTGAACGCAAACCGAGGGTGCGTTTGTCATATCCCATTTCCGGGCATAATGGTTCCACAGAGTCTTATCTGTAAAGACGCCTGTGGGGCACACTTCAGCGAGGTTTCCGCTGAATTCACTCTCAAGTTTACCCTCTTTATGCCTGCCAAAATAGACATTGCCGGCTGATCCTGAAACACTGAAATCCTTCCCTCCCGCATAGTCCCTGTAAAACCTTACGCATCTGTAGCACTGGATACACCGGTTCATCTCATGGCTGATGAAAGGTCCAAGGTATTGATTATTATAAGTCCGTTTCCTGAAGACAAACCTCCTGTAGTCATGTCCGGTCATTACGGTCATATCCTGAAGGTGGCATTCACCGCCCTCATCGCAGACAGGACAGTCATGGGGATGATTGGTCATAAGACTTTCGATGACTGACTTCCTGAAGGCTTTTACTTCCCTGTCATTTGTTGAAATGATAAGACCTTCAACAACAGGTTCCATGCACGACATTATGATTTTTCCCTTTTTATCATCGGCATTTGCGAACTTTTTTACTGCGCACTGACGGCAGGCACCTACAGAACCCATTGCATGATGAAAGCAGAAATATGGTATGTCGAAGCCCAGGGCAAGGCAGGTCTGGAGCAGGTTCCTGTCCGGACTTACTTCATATACAGTTCCGTCTACCATAATCTTTACCATAATCACCTCCATGGGCACCGCTTCTCAGTAATATGCCTTAAAAAGTCGTCACGGAAATATTTGAGTCCGCTTTGCAGGGGTTCGACAGCCCCTGGGGCATGAGCGCAAAATGTATTGCCAGGCCCCATATAGCCAGTATGAAATTCAAGAATATCAATATCATCAGCTTTTGCAGCTCCTCTTTCGAAGGAATCAAGGATCTTTTGAACCCATGGCAGCCCTTCACGGCATGGCGTACACCAGCCGCAGCTTTCTTCAGCAAAGAACTTAATCATGTTATGAATGAATGCAACAGGGCAGGTTTTATCATCGAGTATCACCATTGTTCCTGTTCCGAGCCTGCTGCCGGTTTCCCTGACAGATGCAAAATCCATTTTCGTATCAAGATGTGATTCTATCATAAAGTCGGTAGATGCTCCACCTGGAATTACACCTCTTAGCTTATAGCCATCCTGCATTCCTCCGGCATAGTCATAAATGATCTCCCTCATCGGTGTTCCCATCGGCAGTTCCCAGAGACCCGGTTTCTTTACACGTCCGCTTACGCCGAATAGTTTTGTTCCGCCTTCATTTGTAAGGCTGAGTTTCAGAAACCAGTCAGCTCCCTTTTCCACAATATGAGGTACCCAGCTGAGAGTTTCAACATTGTTTACGACAGTCGGCCGTCCAAACAATCCGCTTACTGCCGGGAACGGAGGCTTTGTTCTGGGAATGCCCCTTTTCCCCTCCAGTGAATTAAGAAGGGCCGTTTCCTCACCGCAGATATACCTTCCGGCGCTGCTGTGCAGATGAAGGTCCAGGTTAAATCCTGTTCCGAGTATGTTCTTGCCCAGGTAACCCGCATCGTATGCTTCTGCAATGGCTTTGCGAATAATGACCTCGGCTTTTTTGTATGCCCACCTGATGAAGATGTATGCTTTCTGAGCCCCGATGGCGTACGATGCAATTATCATCCCGGCTATCAGCTGATGCGGATTGCCTTCAAGAAGATACCTGTCCTTAAATGTGGCAGGCTCCATTTCATCTGCATTGCAAACCAGATATTTAAGTCCGCTATCAACAGAATCCTTCGGAACGAAGCTCCATTTTAGTCCTGTAGGAAATCCTGCTCCCCCCCTTCCTGTTAGTCCTGAAGATTTCACCAGGCCGATAATTTCATCCGGCGCCATCTTTTTAAGGGCTTTTTCAACACCACTATACCCTCCGGCCTTTATGTATTCTTTAATTCCCGGTGGAAGCCTGTCTTGTTTAATATGTTGTGTCAAAGGAGTTTCCATCTTCATCTACCGGTATCTAACCAGTATTTCGTCAATCCTTTCAGAAGTTAAATTATTATAGTGATCATCATTTACCATCATAACCGGCGCATGATCGCAGTCACCCAGGCACGAGACCGGAAGCAGGGTGAAGCGTCCATCACCGGTAGTTTCCCCGAATTTTACAGCCAGCTTTTTTGAGATATTCTCATACAAGGTTTCATATCCCATAACCATACAGCTTACCCCGTCGCATATAAGGATGATATTCCTCCCCACGGGCTTACGATAAATCCTTGTATAGAAGGTTGCAACACCATCAACATCATCGGCCGATAAACCAAGTTCGGAGGCAATGTCTTCCACTGCTTCATCAGAGATCCATCCCCTGTGATGCTGAACTATTTTCAGGGCATCGATGCAGGCAGCTCCCTTATAGGGATACAGCTTTATCTCCTCATGAATCTCTTTCTTTTCCTCCTCCCTCAGCATTTGTGTATTTTTGATATTATCTTAGTTTACAATGTGTTCATTATCTGTCCAGGTCCGCAAGTACAAAATCAAGCGCTCCCAGGATTGACAGCAGGTCAGGGATCGTATAGCCTTTCGTTATGAACGGTACCATCTGGATATGTGGAAACGACGGGGTTCTAATCCTTGAGCGATAAGATGATGTACCTCCGTCGCTTACCAGGTAGTATCCATTGCTGCCCTTGGAGGCTTCAATCGGAATCATTGCCTCTCCTGCCGGTATAACCGGACCCCAGGTCACTCCAAGGAAGTGGGTGATCAGTGTTTCGATATCCTGCATCGTCTTTTCCTTTAAAGGCGGGGTTGTAAGCGGATGGTCTGATTTATATGGGCCTTCCGGCATATTGTTTACGCATTGCTGGATAATCCTCAAGCTCTGACCCATTTCCTCCATCCGCACAAACGACCTGTCGAAACAATCGCCATTCCTGCCGATGGGAATATCAAATTCAAAGTTATCGTACCCGGAATAAGGCCTTTTTTTACGATAATCCCATTCCACCCCGGTACAACGAAGTGCTGCTCCTGTAATTCCCCATTCTATGGCTTCTTCAGAAGTATAAGCACCGATTCCGATTGTCCTCGCTTTAAATATCCTGTTCCTGATTACTACTTTTTCAAATTCAATTAATCTTTTAGGGAAATAATCAATAAAGTTCTGGATCAGTTTATTCCAGCCCTGCGGAAGATCGTGTGCAACCCCGCCGATCCTGAACCATGAAGGGTGCATGCGCCCTCCTGTAATAGCCTGTACTATATCAAATATCCTCTCCCTGTCGTTGAATGCAAAAAACACCGGTGACATCTGTCCCAGATCCTGTGCATAGGTACCCAACCAGACGAGATGGCTGGCAATCCTGAAGATTTCAGTCATCATTACGCGGATCACATTTACTCTGTCGGGTATTCTGATACCCGCTATCTGTTCCACTGAAAGCACATACGCCAGATTGTTTATCACGCCGCCCAGATAATCAATACGGTCGGTATATGGTATAAATGTATGCCACGATTGTCTCTCTCCCATTTTTTCAGCTCCTCGGTGGTGAAACCCGATATCGGGCACGATCTCAACAATGTTTTCTCCGTCAAGCTGAAGGACAAGCCTGAGGAGACCATGAGTACCCGGGTGCTGGGGTCCGATATTAAGGAACATGAAATCCGTATCTTCGGTATGGGACTTCAGTCCCCACTCTTCCGGCTTAAATTTCAGGTCGCTATCCTCCAGATCCCTTGCCTGTTCTTCAAAGACGAAGGGTCCCATTTCAGTAGCTCTTGCAGGATATTCCTTTCTCAGAGGATATCCCTTCCATGATTTTGGCATCAGGATCCGGCGAAGATCGGGATGGCCTGTAAAGGTGATCCCAAACATATCAAAAACCTCCCGTTCATACCAGTTTGCTGATGGCCAGATATCCGTTATGCTGCGTACAGCAGGATATTCGCCTTTAAGGGGAACTTTAATCCGGATATCTGCATTCCTTTCAAAGGAGGTGAGGTGGTAAACAATCGTAAAATCACTTTCAGGCTGAACAGGTTTTTTTGATCTCATTCTTTCATCGATTGCCGTAAGATCATAAAGCATCCTGAATGGCCTGTTTATTTCGTTTTTGAAGAATTTCAGAATATCGGCAAGGCGCTCACCAACCACCCATATAGTCAATATATTATCACAGCAATCCTGCCGTGCAAGAACTACCTTGTCGTCGTACCTTTCTTTTATCGCCGAAAAAAGTGATAAATCTTCTGGCATAAGACAGTTGGTTAGAGCTATCTGGTAAAAAGTATTATCTAAATCTCGTCCATTGTTCTTATTCTTCCCACCTTCATCCGCTCCTCGTTTTTAATATCCCTTATTGAAATCTTTTCCGGCCGTGTAACGCTCTGCGGTCCGATAACCCAGCTGAGAGGACGTTTTTCCTTGCCTATGGATTCACGAAGAAGCAAAAGTCCTTCCAGAAAAGCATCCGGGCGAGGAGGACATCCGGAAACATATACATCAACCGGCATGAACTTATCGACCCCCTGAACAACGCTGTAGATATCGTACATGCCACCGGAGTTTGCGCACGATCCCATGGAGATAATCCATCTTGGCTCCATCATCTGTTCATAAAGCCTTTTGATTATGGGGACCATTTTAATGAAGACCGTGCCTGCAATAACCATCATATCAGCTTCACGGGGAGTGCCACGTATAACTTCACCTCCAAACCTTGCTATATCGTAACGGCTGGTAAGTGAAGTTGCCATCTCAACAAAGCAACAGGAAAGACCAAAATTAAACGGCCAGATTGAGTTCTTTCTTCCCCAGGCGATAAGATCTTCGAGCCGTGTGAGAAGGATCGATTCTGTTCCGTCCGTATTCTCTGGTGACCTTTTTAACTTAAGGTTCATTCCGAAAGCTTGTTTTTGTTTTTAAGGATCAGTTTCCCTTTTGGACCGAAATCAAGAGCTTTGATCCCAATTTCATAGATCAATACTGCTATAAGAATCCCTATGAAGACTGAAATTCCGATATATCCTGCAATTCCAAGCTCGCGGAAGGATATGGCCCATACCATTATAAATACAGCATCGAGGTCGAATATCACAAAAAAGATGGCTATAAGGTAAAAATGGGATGAAAACCGCAGCCTTGCATTTCCGGTTGGCGGGATACCTGATTCGAAAGGCTCGTCAGTAAGTTTTTCCTTATGCCTTTCACCAAGAATGTGTGAAAGGCCGAGCATAATTCCAACGACCACCACAACGAGTAATGCATAAATAAGAAATGGCCAGAATTTTATTTCCTGTAGCGTTAGCATTAATGTTTAGTGTGCAACAAGGGATTTATTGATAACTCAACCGATTTTAAAGATAAATATTATTCCAATAATTCAAATATAGGAATTATCACATTTGTAAGACCTGACAATTGGAGTTTTGTTAAATTTACATTGTTCTTAAACAAAAACGGGACCGAAAACAATTTAAGCTTAATGTTGTCTTTTATTTAGGGAACTTGTTACACACCTGATAAGTAATTTTAAAAAACATTTAAGCTTTAATCAAAGCCTGAACTTGACATTGTTAAACCTTTTATAACGAATCCTATGAAAACTAGAACTCTCTGGGTCCTTTTCGCTGTTATCACACTTATTTGTTTTTCAGTCCTCGGATTTTTCGGACACGAGATTTATCATCAAAAACCACCGATACCTGAAACTGTAGTTACTGAAAGTGGAACAGTATTGTTTACATCACAGGAGATAAAAGATGGCCAGAATGTATGGCAGTCCATTGGCGGACAGGAAATCGGAACTGTCTGGGGCCATGGAGCTTACGTAGCGCCTGACTGGTCAGCCGACTGGTTGCACAGAGAGTATGTATTTTTGCTCGATAAATGGTCGCAAAAGGAGTTTGGAGCCACATTTGACAATCTTGGCGCCGAACAGCAGGCGATGCTTAAAACAAGACTTCAGGCAGCCCTGCGCAAAAATACATATAACAGCTCGGTTAATATCCTCACTGTATCCGATGACAGGGCTGAAGCGATCATTAATAACTGCAAACATTACAAGGGCCTGTTCATGAACGACCCTGACCTGGAGAAAGAAAGGACCTCTTATGCATTGCCGGCCAACTCGATAAAAGATAATGACAGGATGCACTACATGAACGCATTCTTCTTCTGGGCTGCCTGGGCGTGCACAACAAACAGGCCCGGATCTGAAATAACCTATACGAGCAACTGGCCGCCCGACAGGATGATAGGCAACACTCCTTCGGCAGGGATCATTCTATGGACCGGTTTCAGTGTTATAATGCTTCTTATCGGGATCGGCCTTCTTGCATATTATAATGCAAGGAACAGGTCAGATATTCTCGACAGATCATTGCTGCCTCAGAATGACCCCCTGGGAGGGCTGAATCCCACTTTGTCGATGAAGGCAACACTGAAGTACTACTGGGTAGTTATTGTCCTTATACTCGTCCAGATACTGTTTGGGGTGATAACGGCGCATTACGGAGTTGAAGGGAAGGGTTTTTACGGATTGAGGCTTGATAATATCCTGCCCTATTCAGTATCGAGAACATGGCACGTACAGCTTGCCCTTTTCTGGATAGCCACTTCCTGGCTTGCTGCAGGCCTTTATATTGCACCAGCTGTATCAGGAATTGAGCCAAAGTATCAGAGGCTGGGTGTGAATATTCTTTTCGCTGCACTACTGATAATTGTTGTCGGGTCGATTGCCGGCGAATGGATGGGTGTTATGCAGAAGCTCGGTCTTGTTCAAAATTTCTGGTTTGGTCATCAGGGCTATGAATATGTCGATCTTGGCCGGTTCTGGCAGATATTTCTTTTTGCCGGGTTTTTTATTTGGCTCTTTTTAATGCTGCGTGCATTATGGCCGGCGTTAAAGAAGCCGTCAGATAGCCGCCAGCTACTGATCATGTTTGTTGTAGCTTCAATTGCCATTGCAGGATTCTACGGAGCAGGGCTTATGTGGGGAAGGCAAACCCACTTGTCGGTTGCAGAATACTGGCGGTGGTGGGTAGTCCATCTCTGGGTCGAAGGATTCTTCGAGGTTTTTGCCACCGTGATAGCAGCATTCCTGTTTGTGAGGATGGGGTTGCTGAACGTAAAGTATGCCACCACCGGAGTACTCTTCTCTACAATAGTTTATTTGAGCGGTGGTGTGATCGGAACCTTCCATCATCTTTATTTCGCAGGGACTCCTACAGCAATTATCGCTCTCGGCGCCTCATTCAGCGCCCTTGAAGTAGTACCGCTTGTCTTTATGGGATTTGAGGCTTATCATAACCTGCAGCTAAGCAAGGCAACACCCTGGGTAACAGCTTACAGATGGCCCATATATTTCATTATTTCAGTCAGTTTCTGGAATCTGGTCGGAGCCGGATTGTTTGGTTTCCTGATAAATCCACCAATAGCATTATATTATATGCAGGGGCTGAATACAACTCCGGTCCACGGGCATGCAGCGCTTTTTGGTGTTTTCGGAATGCTGGCTATCGGATTAATGCTATTTGTTCTTAAGGGGCTGACCATCAAATATGTCTGGAAGACGAACCTGTTAAAAATTGCATTCTGGGCGATGAACGGGGGATTGATGTTAATGCTACTGATAAGCATGCTTCCAATAGGTGTTTTGCAGACAATTGCCAGCATAAATCACGGGATGTGGTACGCGCGTTCGGTAGAATTCATGCAGGACCCAACGATTCAGACCCTTCGTTGGCTGAGGATTTTTGGTGATGTCGTCTTTTCAGTTGGATCGGTAGCTCTTGCCCTGTTCGTTGCAGGTCTTAAAACAGGCTGGTCGATTGACAAAACACAAAAATTATATCAGTAAAAACATAGTTATTTTTAAGGCCGGAGCAATCTTAATCAAATCTTAATCCAGGTTTAACCGTCAATTAATCGTGGTCTTGTTAGCAAAAAATACATTTGTTAAACAAACAAGATTCAGCGATATGACAAACCTAGAATTTAATGCCAGCCTTATTAAAATGAAACCAAAGCTTCACAGGTTTGCTATGAGCCTTGTAGCCGACCGTGAAAAAGCTCCTGACCTTGTTCAGGATACTTTCCTTAAAGCATTGAACTATAAAAACAAGTTTGCTGATTTTACAAATTTCAATGCATGGGTTTTCACAATTATGAAGAATACTTTCATTAATAATTACAGGCGTAATGTAAAGGAGAATATTATTATCGACAAGATCCAGGACTTTGATTACGCGGACCAACCTTATGTTTCGGGTCCGGGTTCACCTGAATCACATTACACATTGAATGAATTGGAATCGACAATTAACCTTCTGAGCAACGAATTCAAGGTACCTTTCCGTATGCATGTCAATGGTTACAAATACAAGGAAATTGCTGATGAGCTCGGTTTAAAGATCGGCACTGTAAAAAGCAGAATCTTCCTTTCGCGTCAGAAACTGATGCTTATGTTAAAAGACTACAAGGATTAGTCTTGCGTGTTAGTTAGATAGTTTTGGGGTTTTAAGGTAAAAGGGGCCAAAAGTGTGGGCCCCTTTTTATTTCTCAGGCTTCCTGTATAGGCAATGAAAAGGCAAATTCACTTCCCCTGTTAACATTGCTTTTTACCCATATCTTACCTCCCTGCATTTCAATAAACTCCTTACAGAGTTTCAGGCCAAGCCCCGTTCCCTGCTCCTTGTTTGTTCCCGGCCTTGTGAATTTTGTATCGATCCTGAACAGCTCATTTATGTTCTCCTCCGGGATTCCGATCCCGGTATCTTTCACCGAGACTGTTAATTCGCTGTCGTCTATCGTTGCACCTACCATAACAGTCCCGAATTTTGGAGTGAATTTTATAGCATTCCCCAGAAGATTGCGCAAGACTGCATTCAGAATGTTCCTGTCGGCGTAGATAGGCATCTTTTCCTGTATTTCAGAAATGACATCAATCTCCTTCCTGGTTGAAAACAGCCGGAGGTCTGAAATATTTTCTTCCACAAGGTTCTTCAGATCAATGTTTTCAGGATTAAATGTTATCTGACCGGTTTGTGACCTTGACCAGTCGAGCAGGTTCTGAAGTATTGCATAGCCGCTTTTTGCCGAATCGTTCAGAACCTGAACCAGCTCCCTGATTTTTCCTGTATCCATCTGATCCAGCTTATCTGTGAGCAGTTCGGTGGATCCAAGCAGGCAGGTAAAAGGATTTTTGAGGTCATGTGCAATTATGCTGAAGAATTTATCCTTCATGGCATTAAGCTCGATAAGCCGTGCTTCACTTTTTTTCAGGGCTTCTTCAGCATGATGCCGCTCAGCCAGTTCCCGGTTTAACTGGTAATTTGAATTTTCAAGGTCGCGGGTACGTTCCCTCACTTTCATCTCCAGTTCCGTGCTTAACTTCCGGTACCTGTTCTCGCTGACCTTAAGATCCTGTTCGATAACCTTACGGTTCAACGAAAGGGACACCTGGTTGCTTACTGTTTCAATAATGCTAACATCATCGGTTCCAATTGTATTCGGTGTAAGTATGAGCGCACCGCCATAAACAGAGCCGGTTTTTATAAAACCGATTCCATAGATATTTATGTCATTAATCTTTCCTGAACCTGCCGGTTTTGTTATCTGGTGCAGTTTCCCGTCAATCAGAAGATTAATTATCTCATTTATCTCGTCGGTTATATGCAATTCCGGATGATGCAGGTGCAGCCCGGTTACTTTCTTTATCTTATCAAACCTTTGCTTTACTTTTTCTAAACCTGAAGTGCATATCTTTTCCTGCCCATGAGATTCAAAGGTGATTATACCGGCAGAGTCGAGCAGTAAGCCTATATTACTGCAAGTTACGGCAAAGATATCCGCGATCCCCTCACACTCATTTATCTCAGCTGTAACATTAGAAAGAAGTGAAAACTGCCTGGCGCTTTTTTTCAAGCAGGTCCTGGACTTTCTTTCGCTCAATAGCGTATTTTATACCGCGAAGGATGTTGTCGGAAGTCAATTTGTTTTTTAACAGGTAATCCTGTGCCCCTTCCCTCAGTGATTCAAGAGCGGTATCTTCATCATCCAGTCCGGTCAGGACAACAACCGGAGATTTCATTTTAAATACCTGTATCTTTTTTAATGTCTCAAGTCCAACACTGTCGGGCAGGCCGAGATCCAGAAGTACGATATCAAATTCGTATTCGACACAGAGTATAATCGCTTCCTTAAGTGAAGCTACCTGTTTCATTGAAAAAGCTATTCCTGATGTTTTCAATAGTTCCCTTATCAGTACCGCATCTCCCGGATTATCTTCCACAAGAAGTATGCTTAATGATTTGCCCATCAAGGAAGTGTCACCAAAAAGTAATTCTTTATTCAGGTCTGCTACCATGGAATTTAAGATATTTACTGATTATCCTGAGCTTCCAGCTTTGGCGGAAGCTTTACAATTGAAAACCAGAAATCCTCAATTGATTTTACGACTTTAATAAACTGATTCAGGTCAATTGGTTTGGTTATATAGCAGTTCGCATGAAGATTGTACGATTTCAGAATATCCTCTTCAGCCTGGGAAATAGTCATGATTACAACGGGTATTTGTCGCAGGTGCTCATCGTTCTTTATTTCAGCAAGCACTTCACGGCCGTCTTTCCTGGGAAGATTCAGGTCGAGGATTATGAGGTCGGGCTTCGGCATCTTCTTATACTTTCCCTTATTCTTTAAGAAATTCCATTGCTTCCACTCCGTCCTTGACATGGTAAAGGGAACTGAATATTTTATAATCTGCCAGTATTTCCGTGATAAGCCTTGCATCACCTGAGTTATCCTCGACAATCAGTATATCGATGATTTTAGGATTTGATTCTTTCATAATCAGAAGCTTTTACCTTTTTATAATTGTAAAATAGAACACCGATCCTTTGCCTTGGTTTGATTCGACCCAGATTTTTCCTCCGTGACGTTCGATAATCCGTTTGCATATTGCCAGACCGATACCTGTACCTCCATATTGTTCCCTTGGATGAAGCCGCTGAAATATCTGGAATATTTTGTCGAAATACTGCGGATCAATCCCAATTCCATTGTCTTTCACCGAAAACAGAAAACAATCTTTTTCTTCTTTTGCCGAAATATGGATTCGTGGTTTTGCCTTGCAGAATTTCAATCCGTTCATGATCAGGTTCTGCAGCAACTGAACCATTTGTCCCTCATCGGCAACAACTTCGGGAAATTCATCGCTGGTAATTTTAGCATTTTTCTCCTGAATTACCAGATTAAGGTTATTAAGAGCCTGCCCCAATACATTATGCATATTAGCCGGTACAAACTTTTTACCTCTGGTTCCAATTCTGGAATAGTCAAGAAGGTCGTTAATCAGGACCTGCATTCTTGCAGCGCCATCCACCGCATACTGAATAAAATCCTGAGCATCCTTGTCAAGCTTATCTTTATACCGTTGTGAAAGCAGCTGGGTAAAGCTCGACACCATACGCAAAGGTTCCTGGAGATCATGGGATGCAACATATGCAAATTGTTCAAGCTCTTTGTTCGAACGCAACAGATCTTCAGTGAGCGCAAATAAAGCCATTTCTGCTCCTTTCTTCATTTCTGTGATATCGAAACACACGCCGGACATTTTTACGGGATTCCCCTGGATATCCCTCTCTACCAAAGCTTTGGTGCTTATATAGTTGACTCCGTCATTTTTGTTTTTTATCCTGAATACTGTATCGAGAGGCACATTGTCCCTGAGGGCCTCATTGAAAGCGTTCCTGACGTGCGGGACATCCTCCTCATGAATGCTTTTTTCAAATGCATCATATGTGTTTTCAAATTTGAGGGAGTCCCTGCCGAACATGCTGCTCATCCTTGCATCCCAACTGAATTTATCAGGTCCTGTTTCCCATTCCCATGTACCGATCTTACCGTTTTCAAGGGCAATATCAAGTTTATCCTTTGACTCCTTGAATGCACGTTCAGCATTTATCCTTTCAGTTATATCATTGCCCTGCGCAATTATTGAGTAGGTCTTTTGGTTCTCATCATAAATCTTGGCAGAATTCCAGAGCGCAGTTCTTATTTCCCAATTTTTAGTAAGAATAGGAATCTCAATAGTTACCCAGTTCTCGGTAAGGGCATGTCTGATCTTTGCCATCGATTCCTTCAATGTGTTTATCGGAAACAGTAAATCAAGCTTCTTCCCTTCAATTTCAGAAGCAAGATAACCGGTAAGGTGCTCGAAAGCATGATTAAACAACCTGATCTTGTTTTCATTATCCCATACAATTATGGGAGCATTGGCATAGTCGATCAGGTTCTGAAGATAATTCTTTGTGTCAAAAAGCTCTTTTTCAGCGAGCTTTCTCTCGGTAATGTCACTCATGATAACCTGAATGGCAGTACCTTCAGAGTCGGTTATCCCTGCTGATACAACTTCAACATCCCTTACAGATCCGTCGCCTCTAATAATTTTTTCAACAGCCATGGGCACATTTTCACCTTTCAGAATCTTATCAATCCGGGCTCTGATTGAGTCATGGAAATCGGGATGGAACATCTCGAAAGGAGACTTACCCAGCACATCTTCAGCTGTATTTAATCCCAGCAATTTTCTGGCAGCGGTATTGAGCAATACTATCTTATTATTCCTGTTCACAAAGCTGGCACTCGGAGAAAGCTCCATAAGATCCCTGTAACGCTCTTCGCTCCTGCGCATTGCATCCTCATTCCTGACTCGCCCGATTGCAAGGGCTACCTGGTCGGCAACAGCCTTCATCATTGAAAGGTCATCTTCACTGAATTGTGTCCTGGTGGTTGTACCGAATGAAAGCGTCCCCAGCACCCTATCCTTGGAAAGAAGTGGATGGCAGGCATATGCCTTTACCCCAAATGATCTTACAAGATCAGTTCTCGGGTCTTGGGTTTCCGGAATGTTTTCAGCAACAATCATGACGCCGTCCCTGGCAACACAACCACATACGGCCACACCATAATCGATCCATTCTATATTCCGGGCATCCTTCTCGGAGATCCCGGCATAAGAATTAAGATGCAGCTTTCCTCTTACTTCATCGTATAAGAAATTGAAAGATAACTGGCAATCGAGGTATTTCATTACACGGGTACATAATGAATTAATGAGCTCCTGGGGATTATCGCTTTCCAGAAGTCTGCCCGATGTATGTGAAAGTATATTAAGACGCTCATTAATGTTTTCAAGTTCTAACGTGCGGTTTTTAACCCTTTGTTCCAGCTCTGCATTCAAATTCACCAGATTTGTCTCTGCTATTTTAAGGCTCGTTATATCAATACCCATCTCCATTATTAAGGGGGAACCGTCAGAATCAGTATATGGGAAGTCATAAATAGAATAAATATGCTTGTCAGGTCCTGTCCATTCCCATGTATGAGGTTGTCCATCTTTCATAACTTTATAGGTATCGCATATTTCACATGCTTCAGAACGGTCGAACAGGAATTCGTAGCATCGTTTTCCGTGAGATTCGCCAAAACGTTCCCTGAAAAAACGGTTTGAATAGGAAACATGATAATCCTTTGTAAGGAGAATAATATATGCAGGCATTATTTCAAGCAGACCGTTCATTCTCACGCGTTCAGACTCAAGCAGTTCTTGAGCCTTTATACGCTCCTTTATTTCTTCATCAAGTGCCTTATTCAGCTTCAGGAGCTCTGAAGTTCTTTCAGCAACTCTTTCCTCAAGTCCTTCATAGGATTTTTTTAAAGCCTCGTCTGCTAAATGCCGTTTCCGGTCAATCCGGTTTACTGACCTTGCAGTGAACCAGATAAGCAGGATAAAACAAAAAGTGTAAGTTAATGCTACCAGGAGTACGCCTACTTCTGATTCATATAATTCTGTACGTTCTCCCTTGATGCGAAGCCATCCGATCACTACAGGCAGTAACAAAAGCCATGGCAGCAGCTTACGGGCCATTATCCCTCCGGAATCCCTGCTTGTGAGTACCCTCATAAGCCAGGTCTTTGGCCGTATGAAATAAATTGCAATGCAAATGGCACAGAACGCAATTCCTGTGTTTAATGCTACGGGCGTACCCAGAAACTGGTGGAAAGAATAAACCCCGAGTATGTAACTCACGGGAACCATATAACCGGCAATTGCCACAGGAAAACATAAAACATGGGCAATATTTGAATAAACATGGTTATCCGGAGTCAGCATGATCACAATTATGCCGGTCAGTGTAAATACAAATCCAGAAAGCAAAGCCATTCTGTTTTCCGGAGACAGGAACAAACGGAAGACCGGAAAGGTAGTTATTGAAGATTCATGCCCGGTTGCACCTTCAAAGAGCCAGCCGAATGCTGTAAGTAAGCCAATAACAAAAAGGAAAAATCCGATAATAACAGGAAATATCTTATTATTTGCCTTAGGCTTTTTCGTAAATAGAACAATCAACGCGAGGGAGGTAAAAATAAGACCTAACGCGGTTATGATCTTCATAGGTGTCCAGTAAGGATCCCAACTTTTAAGCAGGGTAATGCCTGTTATCCATCCTATGAGGTCCAGTATACTTATTACCACAGCCAGAATAATGGAAATCCAGACAATCTTTTTTCCTTTTCGGGACAGATCTACCCAACTCGCCTCGTTTTCTGAAGCATTGGTTTTAAATTCTTCCGGCATGGCAGTTTATGCTAAGTTAACTTTGCTTCCCGCAATTTAGTAATGAATTGTTCCTTTCACGGCCTCCTTTTAATCCTCAGAAATATAAATAATATTTCTGATAATTAATTAGCAAGTATCTCTAATTTTGATTATTTTGTTATTCATAAACGGTGACTGAATTATGAAAGTACTTTTAGTTGAGGATGATCCGAAAATTTCATCTTTTGTAAAGATCGGCCTTGAAAGCTATGATTTTATTGTAGATGTAGCATACGACAGTCCGATGGGACAAAAACTTTCAACCTCCAGGAAGTATGACGTCATAATTCTGGACGTTGTAATTCCCGGAATATCAGGATTTGAACTTTGCAAACTCATCAGAAATAAAAGCATTCTGACCCCGATAATCATGCTGACATCGCTTGATTCAGTGGAGGATAAAGTAGAGGGCTTCGATTGTGGTGCCGACGATTACCTTGCTAAGCCTTTTAATTTCCAGGAATTGCTGGCAAGGATCAAGGCCTTAAACAGGAGAAACCGGGAGGCAATAGTCAAACCAGTACTTAAAGTTGCAGGACTCGAAGTCGATTCAATAGCAAGGAAAGTAAGGAGGGACGGAAAGCCGATAAATCTCACTGCAACGGAGTATAAGATCCTGGAACTTCTGATGGAAAACAAGGATAAAGTGTTTGACAGGATCCAGATTGCCGAAAAAATATGGGGTTTCTCATTTAATTCAGGAACCAATATTATTGATGTTCATATTAACTCCCTCAGGAAAAAGATAGACAGGGATTTCGATACGAAACTTATTCATACCAGGAAGGGATTTGGCTATGTATTGAGCGAAGAGGAATAAGTCTTCTATTGTTTATGAAGGACCAGTCATTTTTCCTGGGATAACCCAATCGTCGAATTGCTCACCCGTAACCTGTCCAAGATCGATAGCGGCCTGGCGTAATGTAATGTTCTCACTAAAAGCCTTTTTGGCGATCATTGCGCTGTTGTCATAGCCAATATGAGGGGTTAATGCCGTGACCAGCATCAGGGAATTATCGAGATGATCTTTTATTGCCGGAAAATCCGGCACAATCCCCGACACGCAGTTGTCACTGAATGAAAGACAGGCATCTCCCAGCAATCTTGCACTTTGAAGGACGTTGGCTGCTATGAGTGGTTTGTAAACATTCAGCTCAAGGTATCCTCCGGAGCTGCCGGCGGCAACTGTCACATCATTTCCCATTACCTGGGCACAAACCATTGCAAGGGCTTCAACCTGTGATGGATTGACCTTTCCGGGCATGATCGATGAACCTGGTTCGTTGGCTGGCAGTATTATTTCGCCTATACCGCATCGCGGGCCTGAACTCAGCAGCCTGATGTCATTGGCGATCTTCATCAGCGATACTGCCGATCGTTTTAATGCGGAACTGAGTTCAACCATGGCATCGTGGGCTGCCAGCGATTCAAACTTATTTGCGGCCGAAACAAAAGGATATCCTGTAAGAACAGCAAGGTTCTGGGCAACCTGCTCTGAGTATCCGTCAGGTGTGTTCAGCCCGGTACCAACTGCCGATCCCCCGAGGGCTAATTCACAAACCATTATTAATGAGTTTCTGATCGCTCTCATGCCGTTATCGATCTGCTGAACATAGCCTGAAAACTCCTGCCCGAGAGTAAGAGGAACAGCATCCATCAGATGCGTCCTTCCGACTTTAACAATTTCCCTGAATTCTTCAGCTTTGGATGCGAATGAATCCCGGAGATTTTGCATTCCGGGCAGTGTTATTTCCTTAACAATCATATACGAAGCAATATGCATTGCTGTGGGGAAGGTGTCGTTTGATGACTGGGATTTATTGACATCATCGTTAGGGTGGAGTACCCTGGTCGCATCGGTAAGAGCACCGCCTTGTTTAACATGTGCCCTGTTTACAATCACTTCATTCGTATTCATGTTTGTATGGGTCCCGGAACCGGTTTGCCAGATGACCAGTGGAAAATGGTCCCTGAGCTTTCCGCTTATGATCTCATCGCATACATCAACGATCATGTCCTTTTTAGGGGAACTAAGAACTCCAAGTTCAAAATTCGTAATTGCGGCAGCCTTTTTAATGTATCCGAAAGCCTTTATGATCTCTTCCGGCATACTCGCTTCAGGACCAATCCTGAAATTATTTCTTGAGCGTTCAGTTTGTGCTCCCCAGTACATTGATCCGGGAACATTGACATCACCCATCGAATCATGCTCAATTCTGTATTCCATGCTAATTGTTTATTTGTGTTTATTTCTTTCTTTCTGTAAACAAACAAGTTCCCTGCTTTGTTAAATAATAATACATATAGTCTGAACAAAATGATTCTTGAAAGGTATTGGGATAAAAAGAAATAAATTCTACTCCATTGATAAAATCAGGTAAATTCGGAAATCTAATCCTGAAAACGGCTTACGATAACAGGGGAATGCTGATAAGGCTGGCAGTTGGCATGATATTTCTGACAGAAGGCATACAGAAGTTTTTATTTCCTGACCTGCTGGGGACGGGACGGTTTATGAAGATTGGTTTTCCCGATCCGGCATTCTGGGCTTACTTTACCGGGACATTTGAAATTGTCTGCGGGTCGCTTGTGTTGCTTGGATGTATGACCCGGCTGGCCTGTATTCCTCTCTTAATCATCATGATAACGGCTTTCATTACAACAAAATGGCCCTTATTGATAACCAAAGGTTTCTGGGTATTTGCCCACGAATACCGGACAGATTTTGCCATGACACTTCTTTTGGTCTGGCTCCTGATTTATGGATCGGGGAAATGGTCGGTTGATTCAAAGCTTTACAAGTTGAAAGCATAGACTCACAACAGCTCCAATAAATATGAATGATTTTACTCCTGATCCTCACGGAAACAATCGGCGTGACTTTCTCAGAAATGGTATGTTGCTTGGAACCATTGCAGGCTTTGCAGGTTTAAGCCTGGTCACAGGTTGCAAAGGGGAATCAGGAGAAGGCAATTCCCCGGCAGAGGTCCTTGTGTGTGAACATGGTGTCCTCGACCGTGTACTTCTGATCTATGATGCTAAAGATTAAGGATTGCTTTGCACAATTCTATTTCCCTGGGATCGCCTGTGTATTTACCTGGATCATCCGACAGTTTTACAACAGGATGGTAATCATCATTTACATCGTATCTGGAACCGGTGATCTTGATGACGATATTT